>CAKUIF010000001.1 GCA_934660915.1 uncultured Olsenella sp.
GCAACCGTTTTGGTTGCTATGGCTTGATAGCAACCGTTTTGGTTGCTATGGCTTGATAGCAACCGTTTTGGTTGCTATGGCTTGATAGCAACCGTTTTGGTTGCTAATATGGTCAGTACTCCAACCAGTTGAGATCAACAAAACAGAACGGAGGTCAAGTGAGGAATGAAAACCGATTCGCAGTTTTGATGGCGGACATCAAGGACTCGAGGAAACTCAGCCCGAAGGCGAGGCAAAGCGCCCAGGAGGAGTTACACGCAGCAATGGAGTGCACAAACGCTATCTATGGTCACGGAATCGAAAAGCCACTGATGTTTAGCGCTGGAGACGAAATACAGGGGCTGTTCGCTAAACCGACAGACGCATTCCTCGCCTTCAGGATGTTAACGCTGCTGTGTGTGAACGTCTCTTTAAGAGGAGGAATCGGTATCGGCAGTTGGGAGACAAGAATAGCCTCAGACCTTTCAACAGAACAAGACGGATCGGCTTACCACGATGCGCGCAAAGCCATCAACGAATCAAAAATAGAAAAGAATGACTCCCTGCTGATAATTCAAGGGGGCGTCAATAAGTTGGAAGTCCAAATACCGGCAGCACTTTCCATTGAAATGATTCGGGACCGAAGCAAATCTCAGAGAACTGTCTCCAGAATGGTAGAGATGATCAGGCCCATCATCCCGATAGATGATGAAATTCAAGAAATAGAGCCATTTAAAATGACTGATTTACAGCGAGGATATCTCTGGCAGGACTTCAAGTCTTCGGTCCCAGACGATTGCGTAACGCCCGTCGTCATTGGGAGAGACCTAGCAAAATCTATCAGCTCTATCGATCGCTCGATGGCAGGAATTGGCTATGCCCTATCTCCCATCGTCGAGCAATCGCGGCAAGGGTTGGACAAAACCTTAGCAAAGGGAAAGGTCCTGTTGGAAAGAAGGGCGGCCGTATACGCAGCGTCCCGTTTAGCAGAGGTGTATTCGAATGAATAACGTTGCTTTTGCCTATGCGTTGATGGCTCACATACTGCTCGACTTCTATCTCCAAAACGACAAGATGGCGCAAGACAAGGAACAGAGCGTCCCGGTTCTCGTGCTGCATTGCGCCCTCTATGCACTCGGTATTGCCATTCTTGTCGGATCAGTATATGAACTTAATTTCTTGGATGTATCAGTGTCTGTGGTGATCGTCTTCTCCTCGCACCTTCTAATTGACGGACCATTAAGACACCTTGCACGTAATAGAGGGGTGAACGAAGCCATGAGATTCGCTGTCGATCAAGCTCTTCATGTCTTCGTACTCTTAGCCTTACTAATTGTCTCTAACGCTTCGGCGGGATACAGTTTACAAAGTATGAAGGTGAGAACGGCAATTGCCTGGGCTCTGTCAATAATGTGCTGCTGGAAACCGGCGGCGATAGCAGTATCAATGATCCTTTGCAGCGCAAGGGCAGCGAACAATGGAGAAAGCGAAGAACATGGTCCCAAATCCGGAAGATGGATAGGGATACTCGAGCGAATGCTCGTTCTTGCGCTGTCCATGCTTGGAGAATATTCGGCGATAGCCTTCGTCTTCACCGCAAAGAGCATCGCACGTTTCAAGGAGATTGAGCAGGATCGTGACTTTGCCGAGGTATACCTCCTCGGGACACTTTCCAGTGTGGCAATCGCCTTGTTTTCCGTGCTACTCGCCAAGTCCGTCGCCGGAATCTAGTTGATGACGAGCTGAACCGGCCAGCCGCGGCAACTGCAAAAAACGCGTTCGGTCCCAGACGGCAACGGCGTAAAGAAAATAGCGCGACCGGGAGGGCGAGTCGCCTCCCGGCCGCGCTTTCGCCCATGCGGTGGAATCACATCACAGCGCCAGCTACGCCTCCGCGCTCCAAAGCCCGTGGATGTTGCAGAGCTCATAGACCGTAACCGCAGCGCCTGCGGGCACGTGGAAGATGGCCTCCGGGGCCTCGCCGGGCTTCAAGTGCGCCACCTGCAGGCGCCTCTGGCACGCGACGGCGATGAACTGGATGTAGTGCTCAGGCAGCATCGGGTGCTCGACCGAGCCTACGCGCACGCGCAGCTCGTCGCCCTCACGCTCAACCGCGGGCACGTGCTTCTCGTGCGCGCCGTCGGTGGTGCCGGCCTGCAGCAGCCCCATGGGCTCACCGCAGCAGACGGGCGTCACTCCCCCGTCGACCAGGACCGCCACAACGTTCCCGCAATGCGCGCACTTGTAGAACTTGACGTCAGCCATAACGACTCCCTTCGTCCAACGAGCCTTCGCCACCCTCACCTGAGGTGTACCCATATGCGGGGAAATACGCAGCTAGGTTTTCCAATGCACAAAAAACGGCCGAGCTCCAGAAAACACTGAAGCTCGGCCGTCAAAATCCAACCATAGAAGCCGCTACGCAGTCGGCTCAACTTCCAGCTCGTTGCGAACGAGGTCGAACGCGGCCGCGATCGCCTTGTCCATGTCGTAATACTTGTACCCGCCCAAACGCCCGGCGAAGATCACATCGCCCTCCTGAGCAGCAAGCTCCTCGTACTGCTTATACAGAGCCTCATTGCGAGCGTCGTTGATGGGATAGTACGGCTCGTCGCCCGGCTTCCAATCCGCAGGGTACTCGCGAGTGATGACGGTCTTCTCCTGAGTGCCGAACTCGAAGTGCTTGTGCTCGATGATGCGCGTATAGGGCACCTCGCGAGCGGTGTAGTTGACCACGGCGACACCCTGATGATCCCGCTCGTCCAGAAGCTCGGACTCGAAGCGCAGGCTACGGTATTCCAAGGTTCCCAGCTTGAAGTCGTAGAATGCATCGATCGGGCCGCAGTAGATGGTCTTTGCGGCGATATCGGGCTGCTCGGCCACCAAGTCCTTGTACTCAACGCCGCAGCGAACCTCGATGCCCTCGAGCATGTTCGCGACCATCTGCGTGTAACCGCCAATGGGAATGCCCTGGTAGCGGTCGTTGAAGTAGTTGTTATCGTACGTGAAGCGGCAAGGCAGGCGCTTGATGATGCTCGCGGGGAGGTCCTTGCAGTCGCGTCCCCACTGCTTCTCGGTATACCCCTTGACCAGCGTCTCGAAGATATCGCGGCCAACAAGCGAGAGTGCCTGCTCCTCCAGGTTTGCCGGCTCGCCGATACCCTCGGCGGCAACCTGCTCGGCAATCTTTGCGCGAGCGTCCGCCGGCGTCACGACGCCAGGCCACATCTTCGCGAAGGTATTCATGTTGAAGGGCATGTTGTACATGTTGCCGTGGAAATTCGCCACCGGAGAGTTCACGTAATTGTTGAACTCGGCAAAGCGATTCACGTACTCCCAGACATCCTTCATCGAGGTGTGGAAGATGTGGGCGCCGTACTTGTGGACGTTGATTCCCTCAATGTCCTCCGTATAGACGTTGCCCGCAATGTGGTCTCGACGGTCGATGACGAGAACCGACTTGCCGGCTTTCTTAGCAGCATTGGCGAACACGGCACCAGAAAGGCCTGCACCAACGACCAGATAGTCATACTTGCTCATAACTAACTCCTTTACTTCCCCGCCGATACCTTGATTCATTAAAGCAGACGGGTACGAACAGGGAAACTAGTTCCGCTCGATCCAGTCAAGCCGAGCGTTAAGCCAGCTGCGCAAAGTCGAAGCGCCCTCCCCCGAAGCGCCCCACACAATGCTGTTCATAGCCTTCGACCGCGAGAGTCCAGTTGCCAACGAATCGAAGGTGCCGCCGTTGAGCAATTGCCTGGCGATATTGATCGAGCTGCTCTTTTGTGCAGCAATAGCGGCCTGAACCTGCGGGTTCCTCATCAGGTCAAGCCCAATGCCCGCCGAGCGCGTCCACCATCCCTCGGATTTCTTCACGCCCTCAGCCCCAGCAAATACCTTTGGGTTCCCCGAGGATAAATCGAAGTCCCAAGCAGGCCCAAAGACCAGCTTCGAGGACTGGCCCTTATCCTTATAGATGTAATTCGACGAGAATATCAGCCCGTCGCCGTTCTTCATGATCTCGTTCGCCCAATAGAGACTCGCAAGGGAGTCGAGGTCCACCAGCTCATCGGTCCTCATACCCGCCCGTCGGCTACCTCGCCACGAGGGAACGACCCCGCTGTTGCGACACGCGTCGAACAGATCCTGGAAAAGGCAACTCACGTACTCGGCCTCTTCGCGCGACCAGACCTCCGGAGACTTGCACACGAAGTGCTGCACGTAGCCGTCGACGACCTCAACTCCGAAATAAGCGCTTTCCGCCGTATAACGTGACTCCAGATTCTCGTGCTCGATCAAATAGCCGCCCGAAATGTCGGAAGGGTTTTTCACGCCATTTGCGTACCGGATATCCTGACCATACGCGTTCTTGCCCGTTACGATCTGCTTGGCAGAAATATCGGGATTGAGGGCATCGTTTTCCTTCTCGAGCTCGGAGATGTCAACGCACCCCTTGTTTATCTGCACCTTCTCGCAAAGAAGGTACGAGCCGCGATACTCGCCGTCGTAGTAAAGGTCGACGAAACCGTAGTCGACCGCAGAGCGGACGCCCAGCCTCTGGGCAAGTTCATATGCAGTCGCGTTCCTGAGCGAAGTACCGTCTAGATAATCGGTAATGAGCGTCCAGGTTTTGTTTTTGTTGTCCTTGTTTCCCGTTTGAAGAAGGTCGCATTTCTTGTCGAGCTTGATCTGATACGACTTCTTTGCAGACTGGACCCACGTGCTGTTGCCGCGGCCCTTGATTTGGGTGAGCTTGCCGTCATACACGACGTTGCCGTCAACGTCCACGTAACTCAACGTTCCGGTCTCAAAGATATTGTGGTCTGGATCGGACTCGATCCACGGCCGACCATGACCGGACGGGTCATCGCTCTTTAGGAAAACCGAGTCGGCAGACGACCTCATAACAAAGACGCGCGAAATCTCCTTGCCCGCAGCGTCGTACACCACGAATCCGGCACGGTCCTTGCCAACGAAGGGTGCGCCAAGACAATCCGACAGGCTCACCTTAGAGCCGCGAGCGACCTTGGCCTTGCTCGGACCCACATACACGTCCTCGTCGAACGTGAGCACAACGGAGTCACAGGAAGCAGAAGCGGGCAGCGCGTAGAACTTGTCGCCGTAGGAAAGGCTCACCGGCAGAATGGTATTCTCACCGAACTCAGCCGTCGTAGAGCAACCGTCTTTCTTAACCGGCGAGAAGTACCAGCGCTGGGCAGCAGTCCCGTTATCGGCGTAGAGCTGCATCGCCGCCTGCGAGACCATGGACGCGGCGGGGATGTCCGCCGCCAACCCCTCGCGCAACGCCGAGAGGAGCTTGAACCCGTCGCCCGACCGCACGGCGATCCACTTCTGGGCGTAGGTTCCGTTGTCCTGATAGAGCTGCAGAGCCGCGCCGTTGGAAGCGTTGCCGGCGCTCACGTCCAAGACCTTGCCGGAGTTGACGTTGCGTAAGGTCACATACCCCTTTGAGTCATGGAAGATTGCCCACTGTTGGGCCGCGGTCCCGTTGGCAGCGTACGTCTGAACGACGGTGAAGTTCCCGGTACCGCCCGCGCGCGCATCAAGGACGAGGCTAGGGATTAAATCGGACCTCACGGCATAGGTGCCATCGGCAAGAAGCGACTTATTGTCCCCAGCAAGTTTATCGAGCCTCATGCGAGCCGTCGTGGCCTCAGAGAGCTTCCATCCCTGAGCCGCAGATTCATTGTCGCCATAGAGCCAAAGATCGGCACAGTCAGCCTTGGAGCCCCACTTAACGTCAACGGCGAGCGAAGTGTCGAGCGCGGAGAGAAGCTTAAAAGAGCCGTCGCCGCGCGAGACTGCGATCCACTTCTGGGCCCACGTGCCGTTCGACTGGTAAAGCTGGATACCCGCCCGGGCACACGCTGCCCCGTTGCGGACGTCTAGGACCTTTCCGGACGCCGTGTGGACGATGGTCACGTAGCCGTTCCCGTCGTGGCGAACGGTCCAGGCCTGGGCGTCAGAGCCGTTTCCGCGATACGTCTGTACCTGCGTGCCGTTAGCAGTCTGCCCGTTGCGGGCGTCCGCCACCTTGCCGGAAGCAAGAACGGAGCCGATGGCGTACGTGCCGTCGGCGAGCGCGGAAGCGTTCTGCTTGGCCAGGGCATCGGCGCGCTGCCGGCGCGTGGTCGCGCCCTTGAGGGACCAGCGCTGGGCATCGGAGCCGTTGTCGTCCCAAAGCTGCAGCGGAGTTCCGTTATCTGTAGAGCCCCAACGCAAATCGAGCACCAGCGAGCGATCGAGCGCGGACGCGATCTTGAAGAAAGCGCCGTCAGCGGTCAAGATCCACTTCTGCGCCCTCGTTCCGTTGGCGTTCCAAAGTTGAACTTTGGCCCCAGAAAAAGCCTTTGCGGACTCGACGTCCAAGACCTTACCTGAGGCGGCGTGGTAGATGGTCGTAAGGCCGTCATCGGCCGTCTTGAAGGTCCACGCTTGGGCATCGGTTCCGTTGCTAGACCATGTCTGCGGTCGAGTCCCGACTGATGCCGACCCGCCCGGAAGGTCGACGGCCTTATCAGGCGCCTTTTTCGAGCCAATGGCATACGTGCCGTCAGCAAGAGAATCTACGGCCTCGTCTGGCTTAACATCAACACCAGGCTTACCAGAGTCGTCTGGAGCCGATGCGCCCGTTAGCTTATCCGTATCCCCTGCCGGGTATTCTGAAGCTCCGGTGTTGGCACCATCGGACTCTAGGTCGCTTGAATCCACCTGGGGAGAAGCCGCAGCGGCCTCAGGACCTCCTAGGCTCCCCTCGTCGCTTGGAACAGCACCCACCTCCGACGCGGACGATCGCTCAGTTGAAGCAACTACATCAACGAGCGGGGAATTGTCGTCGGCAAACACCGGCATAGGCGCCATCCCTAAGCCGATCACAAGAGCCGCCGCAGCGGCAGAGCCAACGATGACTTTATGTCTCACACCCATCAAAGCCTCCCGAAACAGAGCGGCCCGGCGAGGCAAACGTGCCACCTCGCCGGACCACATCAACAATTCGTTATGCTTGTTGTTTTTGGAGCGTAGCCATCTTGCACTACACCAGTTTATAGAAGCTGAACGACTGCGCGTCGGTGACGTTGCGAGTATAGAGCTGAACGTTCGCGCCGCGGTTGGAGTTCGCACCGGCGATATCAAGCCCGAGCGATGCAGACAATGCCGAAACAATGGTCTTTCGACCGTCCTCGCCCTCGATAACGATCCACTTCTGGGCCTTCGACCCGTTGGACTCATACTGCTGCACATTTGCGCCAGCAGCAGAAGCGCCACCGGAAACGTCGAGCACTTTACCGCTTCCAACGTTGGTGAAGGTCACATAGCCGTTCTCGTCGTGCGAAATCTGCCACTTTTGGGCGTTGGAGAGGTTGACGTCATAAAGCTGTACGTTCGCGGTGTTGTTCTTTAACCCGCCAGCAACATCAAGCACAAGCTCATCTCTCAGACCGCTCTGGATAACATAGACCCCATCCTCAAGGACAGCGGCGTTATCCCTAGCCCAATCGTCCATGCTCTTATACGGCTCCTTGGTCTGGGCGATAAGCCAGCGCTGATTCTCCAGACCGTTGGCCAGGGAGCCCACTACAGCAGTGCCGTTTCCAGCGCGGTTACCGTCGAGTGTGAGGTACAGACCAGAAGCGACGTTCCTCAAAGTGTAAGATCCGCCCTCGTTGGCGTAAATCGCCCACTTCTGATTGCCGTTGTCGCCAGAGAAAGCCCACTGCTGAATCTTCGTCCCGGGCATGACGCAGCCGGAATCAACATCAGGGGACTTACCAGACCAGGCGCTCGTGATCGAGTAGAATCCATCGTCCTGTTTCTGGATCTTGAACGTCTGGTTCTCTCCGTCGGTCGAGTCCCAAAGCTGAATCCGAGCACCATCACTCTTCGACCATGCCTGGACATCGAGCTTGCGCTTCAGGTCGGTCGCGGTCGTGAAGGTGTAGTAGCCATCGGCAATGTCCGCTTGTCCATCCGCAGAGACCTTCGGGGATGTGATCACAAAGGTAAACTTCTGCGCCTGGCTGCCATTGGAGCTCCAAAGCTGCACATTCGAACCGTTAGCGGAGGAGCCGTTGCTAACGTCAATCGCAGAAGTCGAGGACAACGCAGAGACGATGCTCAAGGTTCCATCGTCATTTGCGGTGATGCGCCATTTCTGGGCTTTGTTGGAATCGGAACCGGTGTATTGCCACACGTTCGTGCCGCTGTTGGAGTTGCCATATTGGGCGTCGAGGACCTTGCCGCTGCCCACGTTCTTGATTGTCGCGTAGCCGTCGTCGTCGAAGGTAACCGACCACTTCTGAGCGGCAGTCCCGTTGTAGGAGTAGAGCTGGATATTGGCGCAATCGCTCTGGGAACCGCCGGCGACGTCGAGAACGGACCTTTGGGAAAGAGCGGACTTGATGATGTACTCCCCCGCCTCGATGGCAGGCTTTTGGTAGTCGCTCTTCGACTGATCGACGAGTCTGTAAGATGTCCCTTCCTTTTTATAGAACTTCGCAATCGAATCGGTGGCATCCCAGATGGCGATGTCATAGCCCTTTGCAGAGGAAACATCATCAGAAAACTCGACCAAGAAGTTCGAGTGCCCCGAAACCGCAAGAGCCTTGACCGCGGAATCGGTCGAATCAGTAATCCGCGAAGACCAGTAGTCCATATCGCTGTACTGCGGCTGGGCAAGACCTTGGGCCTTCGTCATCTCGAACATACCCTTGGCCATGCCGGACGGAACGCTGGCATACGTGCTCGACTGATAGCCGGAAAGGTAGATATCGGGGTTGAAGAACAGAATCAGCTCGGCGGCAACAGAGGAATCGACGTCAGTGATGCCAAGATCCTCGAGCTGCTTGACTTTGTTCGGATACAGAGATGAAGGCGTTCCAGGGTGGCCCTTGTAGTAGTACTCGTACGAATCGCCGTAATACAGCTGCGCAAAGCGGGCGTACTCGGAGAACGACTGCTCGCTCGTCACGCGGGTTCCGAGGAACATCATGACGTCCTTGCCGTTCTCTTCGGCGGCCTTGAAGTAGCCGTCGTTGAAGTTGTAGAGGGCCTTAAACTCAGCGGTATTCTGCTCGCTCGGCTGGATATTGGTCTTCAGCAGATTGGAGATATTCACCTGCACAAGCTTGTCGTTAGTCTGAACGGCCTTTCCGAAGGCATTATCGTCGCCGCTCGACTTAATCAAATCCTTACGAGCCACCCACCACTGGGCGTTCGGTTCGGCATCAACAAGAGCCCATAGATAATTGTTCGCGTAATCCCAGCTCTCAAAAGCCGAGTCGATCTTGCCATTACGATAGGCATCTTGTTTCGCCGTATTCCACTCATCGATCATCCGGGAATTTACGGATAAATTTTCGGCGGAGCTGTACACATCGCCAAATTTTACCGATGAGAAAGACCCATCGGACATGAGGTAAATCTTGTACTGATCGGAAGGAATCTTGTTTGCATAAATGACCCTCTGAACAAGACCAGCGTAATAGTCAACGCAATACAAGTTAATATTCGATGAGCTGTCCAACTCCATAAGATCATGAACATAATCCGCAATCACGCTTGCTCGGTTGCGAAACAGGGAAGACGCTGCATCAAAATCCCCGGGCTGATAGCTAACATCAGACTCAGTAAGATAAGGAATGCTATACATGCCATAAAGACCAGCAGAAGCCTTGGGAAGATTATCCCAGTCATACGAATTAGCACGTTCAAGCATGGCAATGACCGGACCCGTGCTTCGAATGCTCTGGTCTCCCCACAAATTAAGAGAGAAGAACGTTACAGGCAGCGTCGCGCTCACGGGCGAGATATTGTAGGTATCAGCAGTAACTCCCACGGAAATTGAGTCGCCAGTGTATACAACCTGGCCCTCGAGCAAGTACTCAGTCTTAACGTTGAACTTACCGTAATTGCCGAAGTCAACTTCAAAAGAATCGGCGTTAATGTCAGCAAGCTTCCGCTCGAATGATACCTCACGCGTTACGCCCCCCTTATAGACAACCTGAGCGGTTACGCGGACGGCATCAGCCTTTCCGGTATTACACAGATAAGAGAACTTGTCATTCGAAATCACCACGTTGGTAGTATTCCGCAGTGGCATAGCAGTAATAGCCCAAACATCTGAATCATCTGCCGCAACAGTAGAGATCTCAGTGGCATCATCTTCATAGGCAACGGCATCTGGCTCGGAAGCCGGGGGATTCGTTGTTGAATCCAACTCAGGCTCAGCTATAGACATAACAGGAAAGCACAGTAAACAGACGAGTATCAATGGATAGAACGATTTGGTTCTCGCAATTTTTCGCCGATTATAAAAATGCTTCACCGATACACCTCTAAACAAAAAAATACGCCTGAACGAGAACTTAGTTTAAGTCTCGTTCAGGCTTAAATTAGTAAAGAATTAATCGTTATCCGTAAGCGAGCGCTTCGACTCGACAGAAGGAAAGCATGCCGCGGCAAAAACAAAAAGCTGCGTCATGTCGACTCTTACTTGTTGTCGTATTCCTTGATTACACGGAGTTCCCAATCACGTCGATTTCCTTTTACCACAGTATCCAGAATCAAACCACATACGAGCATAAGGGCGCCCAAACCACAAAACGCCACTGCAAGAATTGCAGTCGGAAACCTGGGGACAAGTCCAGTTGAGGCAAACTCTGAAACCACAGGGATTCCAAGAGCCAGCCCAACGATAAAAAACAGCAGGGCCAGCAACGAGAAAAATCCTAGAGGCTTGTAATCCTTGAACAGCGAGAAAATCATTTTCAGAACTTTAATGCCGTCAGAAACGGTATTCAGTTTGGATTCCGAGCCCTCGGGACGATCACGATAATCAATGGGAACCTGAGCAATTCGCCAGTTCTTATCGACGGCATGAATTGAAAGCTCAGTTTCAATCTCAAAACCCGGAGACAACACCGGCAACGTTTTAGCAAACTCACGGTTGAAGGCGCGATACCCAGTCATGACATCGGTGTACTCGAAGCCATAGAGGATCTTGATGAGCCACCTCACGAGATCATTGCCGAAACCGTGACCAGCGCGCTTGTTTTCCGCGGCATAGGTCCCATTCGAAAGTCGGTCCCCCACCACATGGTCCGCGGTGCCATCAAGAATAGGCGCAACGACCTCTCGAACCTGCTCGATCGGATATGTATCGTCGCCGTCAACCATCACATAGCAATCGGCATCGATATCACGAAGCATCTGACGAACGACGTTGCCCTTACCCTGACGCCCCTCGTGAACCACAACAGCACCATGTTCTGCCGCTATCCGAGCCGTGTCATCAGTGGAATTGTTGTCATAGACGTATACCGTAGCCTCTGGTAAGTACTTGCCAAAGTCATCACATACTTTTGCAATGGTCAATGACTCGTTATAGCAAGGCACGAGAGCAGCTACGCTCTTCCCCTTTAAGCTCATATCGATCCTTATCCTGTTTGCAAAACTGAACTAGATGCCGAGGTACTTTTTCCAGAACTCAACGGAAGTCATAGACGGTCTTGCGTCCGAATAAGCCTTCTTGAGCTCCTCGTCACGACGCGAAAGCTCTTTCATATCCGCTTGGAAGCGCTTGCTGAGATCAGAGTAACGCCCCTTATCTTTGTGACGAATAACGGCCTTGCGGTTCGGGATGTCGATGGAGACAATGGTGTCGACGCCCCTGATCTTGCCAAAAGGAGCGGCCCAACCAACGTTGTCAATGACGGCAACGCCGGCCTTTTTGACGCCTGGAGCGACTCTGTGCCCATTGCGAGAGATCTTGAGAAGCCGTACGCCATTGGTGGTAATTGGCAGGTCGCGGAACAGTTTCCACGTCGTAAGCCGATCAGGGTCGATGCCAAGTTCAGAAAGCTCACCGCGCAGATCCTCAATCGGCGAAAGCTTCTCCGAATTCTTATTGGCATCCATGAAGGCCTTCTGGGCTACAGGCCGCATAATCCACTCTGGCCCCTTGAGGAAGTCCTCAATGCCCTGAAGAATCAACTCGGCGTTCTTATAGTTGAATTTTTCAATCTCTAAGACAAAAGCGTTGCGAATCTGCTTACGAAAATCCGCAAGGGGCGCGAAATCACTGACATATTGGTCAATCAGGCAATTGCGCGTCATCTGGTAGCGTTCCTGAGCCGCGTTGTAACGCATGTGGAACGAGAGGTGCCAGATGCAGATGCCATTCATGGTCATGAACTTGGGCTTACAGCGCCTGCTGTACTCAGCATCGTCACCGCGAACGAAGATAGGAAGAGGAAGACCATTCTTCTCAATCTGAGTCATCGGAATAACGCAGTACCACCAGGCGGCATAGTGCTGCTCCTGGTCCTCACACTTCGGCATATAGCTTGGGATGTCAAAAGACTCATTGTTGACGACGTCATGAAGGACATCCATTCGCGCGACTGGCTTGATTGGGTGGAAGCAGCCATCCATCCCCACAAAACCCATCTCTTCCCAGCGAATATACGGTTCATCCATGTTCATCATGGCGCCGGACACAAAAGCGTCCCTGTATTCGTCGTTGACGAGGCACAGCAGATTATAGGTGCGCTTAACGCTCTCGGTAGAGACGAGGACGTCGTCGTCCATAAGCAGGACATGTGTCGCCCTCGGCTGCTGTTCCATAGCCTCAATCATGCCACGGGCAAAGCCGCCGGCTCCACCCGCATTATCGTTAGGATGTATCGTAACGCCATCAGACGCAAGCGCACCGGCGTTAAGGGTACGACCGTTATCGACAACGTGCATATGGAAGTGACCGGCGATGTGGTCACCGGACCCGAGGATCTCTTTCTTGACAAGCCCGATGTTGCGGGTGATATAGTCCTCTTTTTTGAACGTCGTGGTGCAAAGCGCAAGCTCGACATTACGAATCTGCTCATCCTCGACATACGCGGAATAGTACGAATTTCGGATGCAGACATCACCCTCAGTTTCAAGCTTAAAGGAGACGACAATGTCCTTATCGACTGCAGCGAGGTCGATGTCGAACGTCTGCCAGTCAGCGGACTCCATCACCTTTACCTCAACACCCGGAATGGGCTCAGCATAGTAGCTAAACGAATCGGCACGAGTTTGGAAGATGGTGCAAGAAGCGCCTTTAAGCTCGAGGTGAAGGGAGAACTTCTGCGCCGTTGTGTATTTACGCCATTTCTGAATCGACAGCGCGTTGAAGAAGGTCATGAAGTCATGGGTCGCTGGCCCCCCGAGGAGCCAAGCATCATCAACCTGACGCCAAGGACGCGTAGAGCGTAGCAGCATCATCGGAGAACCGAGAAATTGGGGGTCATCAGATAGAAGGATATTAGCAATCTTAAATTTAGTCATAGATAAAATCCATTCAACGCTGTGGAATCATTCGTTTAGCGAGTCAATAACAGAAGCTATTTTAGCCCAAACAATTGGGACAGAAAAACCCGCCCCCCTGCATTGAAATCGAGCGTACGAATCTTCTGTAAACCCTCGAGTACAAATATTGTCCAAGGGGTCGCAATGGCTAAAACACCTTGACATAATACGGCATACAGACGGGATATCCCCGGCATCAGTGAGCAAATGCCTCTGCCTGTTTCCTGCGGCGCAAAATCGCGAACAAATATGGGGCAGGAACGGGACGGCAAACACAATCGAACTGGGGGGCCGAAAATTATTCGCCTCGAAAGACAAATACGAGGACCTGCTCGGCAGGATTGAAACGCATAAGAATAGCTATCGACAACTACAAGATGCCATTAGCGACACTACCCCCACCCCAATCTAGACGGATCGCCATGGTTGCCCACAGATTTATCCAAAACATTGACATATCAAATCAAAAATTATTACATATGTATGGTTTTAAATCGATCAATTAGAAGGCAATAGAATTTGTCAATGAGTTTATAAACTATCTTATCAATCACAATTGATGCAATAAATGATATGATGAAAATCGTTAACAATCTACTGAGCGGGGCCTCTATTATGGCAACTAAACCATTAGGCTGTGCAGTACCATAAATATTGTTTAAACACAATGTGCAGAAATACGGGTTTAAATGAATCAAATAGACATAAAACTTTTGTTTAGCAATTTTCCTCACAATATCATTGATTCGACCAGGTAATCGTGATTTCCCACACTTCACCACATGGCTAAAAAAAGCAGAACCGGCAATCACGGAGAATAACGGTGACGCTCCAGAACCCGCGCCAAACAAATTAATCGGGTAATTGAAGTGCTGCGTCAGCCAATTATCGCTCCGCACAAAAATGGATCCGAGAAACGTAAAGAGGAAACAAACCAAAACGATCAGAAGAGTAATTCCAAAAGATAAAGGTTTTTGCCCTGTATCGACTTGACGCCTAATAATGCAGCCAATTAAATAAATAACGAATAAATATAGAACATCCGTAAAATTTGATATTGATGGGTTGACTAGTTTCCAAACAAAAACAACGGCAAACAAAGCACCTGTAAACCTCTTTAGCTCATTGCAATTCAGCGAACTGCAGAAGATATTGATAAAGGGGCAAAATATAAGGAGCGTGATATACGCAGTTGCATACCAATATTGATTATAAATAATAGGAAATATAGATTGAAGAAAATCAAGAAAGCTAGGGCCAGTCTTATTCGAGAATGCAGCAAATAAAAAGCTGGAAACAAAAAAGGGCATCGTAACCGCGATGACCCTCAACCACGTGTGAATGATATTCTGATAAAAAGATTTTTTCTGTCGCTTGCAGAGAAAGTATGCGCTGATTAGCGTAATACGGTTACTCCAACCTGCCCAAAGATATCAATTGTCTGCCACAGAGCACCTTTCCAAGAAAACACCTCTGCCATATCCGTTTTGTAGATCCATGGTCCAAAGGCGGCGACATGAGCAAGTACAATGCCAAACATGGAAACGATACGCAATAGTTCAATGCAAGGATTTCTTTCCTGCTGCTTTTCCAATGCCATTAATAGCTCCGATCTAGTTTATAAAGCAAGAGAATACTTGATTGAATTCATTCCAAAGATCGGGATTCAAACTATAGACACCGTCGTATCTTCCAGGTGAAAACAAGGAAAAGCAGAACAAGACCGAGGAAATAGTAAGCAGACAGATACAGCTTGCATTAAATATGGTTTTGAAGACAAAGAGTTGCTGAATATTATTAATTTCTAACAGCATCTCTTCAATTCCAAGGTAATTAACCGCAACGCACAGCATTATCAGGAGTCCAAAATCACCAAAATATCTCGTTGATGCACCGACGCTCTTGCAATCAATGAGCAAAACAACAATACCTAGCAGAAACGAAATGCCGCCAACAGCCCACAAGCTATTTGCTGTATTCCTGCGTAACAAAAAAGGAAGCGCAAGGGTAAGTAGGGATATTGGAACTAGGATAAAATAGCCACCAAAAGTTGGGTCAGCTGGAGCCCAGCCAGAAGATAAATCTAGTTCCGCCTTTTGGATAAACGGAAACCCAGAGCTGAACGACGGTGGCTGTATCGTCATGCTATACAACACGTTGCTGAATGTTTTGCTAGACATCAAATAAGATGTCATATCAAATCCTGTTAAATTGTAATAGGCACCAAAATCAATAATTGATCCAAATCTAATATAGTTATAAGCAAGAAGCGGTGCAGCAACAATAGGAATTGGCGCAACCGCACATAGCGTTTCACCCATACCCTTACGAGAAAACAAACGCCGAGTCTTTACTATTTCTTGCCAAAACAAGGGGAAGGCAATAAAGCAAGCGACCATGAATTGAGGCCGACATCCCAAGTTAAGCATCATCAATATCGAGCCAATAAAGAGCGATAAATGTGATTTTTCATCATTTTGTAAACGTAGCTTAGCGCGAAACCAGAAACTCAGCCCTAGTGCAGTCACACACACGGAGGACAAGACCGGAATGGCATAGACCCTTGAAGCGAAAACAGACTCGAAAACGTTACTTCCCCCGACAAGAATGGAGAATACCACAGCCTCCTCGAGACTGAGATCGTGCTTTTTCTTTGCCGAGCCAACGCAAAATGGCAGCTTTATTAGATTTCGAGAGAGAAACGCTAGAGATAGTATGGCCGCAGCCCCAATCATCAACACTCCGTTGGGTGTTGAGAGCCAACGACCCGTAACAAACTGATACGGAATAAAGAACAGCAGGGCTGGTACAACTCCAAAATAGCAATAATATCTTCCGTTATAGAACGCGTGATCCCAAAAGATGGGGCAGGATTCGCTCCCTATTGATGATCGAGCTGCGAAATCATACGGATTGCTCAAATTTAGAAGCTCGTCAGGGACGGGCAAATCAAGCCAAAAATGCCCATGAATAATCGCGTCTCCCAACCGAGCATATTGCTCGTTATCCCAGTAATGGTTGAAACCTTGTACGAACGGGTTTCCAACTAGAGTTACCGAAGATTTATTAAGAACATGAACAAAAAACAGCGAGGTTAACGCAAGAAACACCATCATGAGCAAAGGTAGGCTTTGCCTCATTCGCGTCACTCGCGAACGGTCGGTAGACAACACGCACATTTTGAGACTCCGAATCAATTAGGTCGTTGCTCTCAAAAATATATTACAAAGGCTCTCTTAACATGCAGATGCCTTCACCATTATTTAGCTTTATTCGACATACCCAGCGACCCCGTAATAACTGCATAAAGGTTGGCTATAAAGCACGCTGCGTCGAGACGACTCAAGCAGAGGGGGTAAGGAGCGCGGGAGACAATTTGGATTGTATTAGGCCGTCTTCTTTCATCTTAACAACCAAAATCCTGCAAAAAACCTTTACTTAAAATTGCAGAATCAGAATTCTTGAAATACCTGCTACCCTTTTGTGAAGAAAGGAGAAATAGGAAACCGGAGTCGTAATGCTCAGCAGCACGAGGAAAAAAGTTTCGCTCCGTGCACAACTCACCACCGCCGAGCCATTTTAAGACATCTGAAACTTTCATTTGAATAATGCCCACAATGTGCGAGTTAAAGTCGATATTCTTGGTTCTGCTTTTCACAGCCCACCCGTGTTGAGAGACTGGCCGAAGAAAAAGAGATGACAGTACTTTTCTTAAATCTACAGTAAATTGGGAATTTCCGATAGTAAGACCTCCGAGTGAAACACCAGGCTCACTCGAATACAACAATAAATAACAATTGCTCTCTTTTGGCATTTCTTCATACCGCTTTGATATTTTATTGTATTTAAGAGAAGCAAACCATAGAGCAGTCCAATGATTGTCTACGAAATCAACGCAAGTAGTCTTGGCTCCATAATGCTGAAATAAACACTCAAGCGCAACCTTACGATATTGATACCAGTTATCAAGTAGAGAATCAGGGGGTTCTTTTCCAAATACTTGGGTCAAGAAATGGTCGGATTTTATAGCGAATCCCAAATTCCTTTGTAAGTCTTCTATAGCAGAATTGTTCTCGTTATTTCGCAAGGCCGATGGATCCAAGGAGTCATAGATATCATTTTGACCTCTATATAAGAGAGGACCACAAAGAGAGTTTATATAAGAGGCATACCCAACAGTTCTATTTAATTCCTCGAGAGTTTGAATAAGAACCACGGGAATACCATTCTGCTCATGATCGACAACCGTGAAATCACTAGTTTTAATTCGATTTAGCATTTGGCCACCGACAATTTCTAAACATCGCCAACATTTGGCTCAATGACGACAAAGATAAAATAACCCTTGCATGAGCTGGCCACAAGATAGCATGTCACTCTTGCAACTAGAACAATTAGACAGCCGTAGTAATGCACTTGCAAAAATTCAAGCAATGCTCATGCTGTCAACCGTTCAGGCGCCCTTAATTCCCCATTACAGCGAAAGTCCGACTGAAGGAACGCGCCCGGCAATCGAGGTAAATACCCTAGGCTGCAAATACGATTGGTTGAGCTTGTCTTTCCGGTAGGCAAGGTATGTATCGGACGTCTTCTCAATCAGAGCCTTCGTAAAGAACTGCTCCCAGCTAAAGAATTCCTTGCTCTCGATGAAATCCGATGGATGCTCGAGCATCTCCTTTGTTTGATTATCGTTAAAAAGCCCTGAGCTCAAGATCAGCCATTCGAAGGATTCGGGGAGAAAGAGCTGAACTTTCTTAAGGCGCCTCAAGGACATGACGAGTTCCAAATGCGGTCCAAACGCAGCCCCATCGGCAATTACCAGAACCGAAGCTGCTGATGCATCGCGAACAGCCTTATAGACATTTCCTTTTCCGTGAGCGCTTTCGCACGGCACGGAGTTTTTCTCGCATAGGGCAGAGAAAAAATCGAACCCGGAATTGCTATCCTCCACCACAACAAGATCAGGCACCTCGCCGTTATAAAGCTCCTCACCGTAAACACGATACGTGCTCGTATAAACACGAGAATACTGTGGATACTTTGTAGTTCCCCTGCCTGTATTCTTGAGCCCATAAATCTCTTCGACACTGTACGGAAGTTGGGAAAGCGGCTCCCTCGAGACAATCACAAAGTAGTTCCCGCTAAGCTTTGCCGCCGCGGCAAAGTCATGAGACTTCAAAAAAGAATTGCCCTCATCGACAAAAACGATGCTGTCCTGAATATAGGAAAGGTCTCTCTCCCAATTCTTTCCACCAATCACCTTGCACGGCACATCGCAATTAACCACAACACCGCTATCAGCGCCCAGGTTGTCATACGCATCTATCAAGTCCAGAAGCGTCGTCTTGCCGGTGGCACTTTTCCCTTGTAAAACCGTTAGGTTCCGTCGTATATGCAACTTGATCTGAACCTTGTTGTTGCGAACAACGACCTGATGCTCGCCCCTCATTGGTACGCCTCCAGGAGGCATTCGCCAGCAACGAGAACCAGCTCGTCCATGGAATGGACTATCTGACCAGTATTGTCGATTTTTATAGTGAACTTACCGTTACCAAAATCCATCATATGAAAAAGATTTATGGTTACGTCCTTCTTTGCACCGATGCGCAAGATCCAGTGCGCGCAATTGTCGCCGCAGTTGCTGGCGTTGAAGACTTTATCCGGCAGGAAGTACATGAGCAGAAGAGTCTTGGTGCCCGCAGAGAGCTTCTCAGGAGGAATGACGCCCAACACTCGAGTCTCTATAGCATTTGGCCCCAGCACAACCCCTTTGTCAACCGATTTAATGATACGCTGCGCAAAGGAATCCTCAAACCACTCTGAGGAGTATGTATTGTTGAAGTATATGGAGGTGTTGTAAATACTGCCTTCCATATCTCCGTAGTGAATCGTGAGCAAAGCAGTCTCCATTTAAGCATTGCCCTCGCAATCAGCAAGGGCTTCGCAAAGTTTGTCATAGCCATTGAATAGGTTACCGCGAAGCACGGCAATCTTGTGGCAAAACCGTCTGGACAGCTGCGCCATTGGCCTAATATATTTGGAGTTGTGAGCAAATATAAGGGGATTCAATATGACTACCAGCAAAGATGCTGTTCTCGTCCTCGGAGGCGGGATCTACCAAATTCCGCTCATTGAGCGAATTAAAGCGCGCAATATGAGGGCTGTCGTAGCCAGCATCCCCGGCAACTACCCGGGCATCGCGCTCGCTGACGAATCCCTGCCCATAAATACCACCGATGAACAGGGCATCGTCGATGCCGCGCGCAGCATGCATGTCGCAGCGATCGTTACCACCGGAACCGACGTCGCGCTTCGTTCCCTCGGCGCCGCGGTCGACGCCCTGGGCCTAGCCGGCCCCACCCTTTCCATGGCGTCACGCGCCACCAACAAAGCGGATATGAAGCGTGCTTTTATTGCCGGGGGTGTCCGCACCGCCCGGTTCGTCCAGGCGACGGATGAGGCGGGGGCCGTCGCCACCTGGGCTGAGTTGCACCCAGAAAATGACAGTCATCCCCTCATGGTCAAATGCCCCGACCGCTCGGGCAGCAGGGGAATCGTCCTTGTTACCGATCCGGCTCAAATACCTCTTGCCTTCCGCGACGCCACCGACGCGTCCCTTTGCGGCTACGCCGTCGTCGAGGACTTTATTGCCGGGCACGAGATTGGGCTCGACGGATATGTGGGTGTTGACGGCAAGGTTGCTTTCCTCGACTTTCATGACAAAGTCGTTCGCAACAACGGCCACACGGACGTTCCCATAGGCCACAGAATGGACGCCGGCTTCATCCAGCATTGTCAAACGGAGACGGACCTTGCGGAACAGGCACAGCGCACCGCCACCGCTGTAGGAATGCGGAGCTGTTTCTTCAACATGGACGTGATCCTGGACGCTGACAACCACGCCTGGGTCATAGAGGCCGGCGTTCGCGCGGGAGCCACCTGCATTCCCGAAGTCATCGGACTCTATTACGGATTCGATTACTACGAGGCGATGATCGACGCCGCTCTTGGTCAGGAGCCCTTCTTCCCCACCGAGCCCGTATGCGGGGCCTCGGAAGGCCGCCTCATGCTATCGGATTCCGAGGCTGTGGCGCAAGACACGGCGGTAGAAGACATACTTGGGCCCATAAGGGAGCAGTACGGAGTCTCAATCGAGGCATCCCTAGACTACGCTGCCGGAGAGCGTCTGCCCGCCTTCAAGAACGGGACGAGCCGCATCGGGCAAATCGTATGCTCTGGGCCCGACCCGCATACGGTAGCCACCGCAATCGGCTGCGCCCAAAAGAAGCTAGAAGCGAAGTACATAGGCGCATAGATCCATATCTCACGACAAAAGGACTCCCTGGACCATTGAGCATGACCAGGGAGTCCTCATTTTTGCCTATTCAGCTAGCAGATTGACAACACGCTTGCCCAGTTGCGCCATCTTGATGTTGTAGCCGCTTTTATCCTTTATCAATTCCAGAACCCAAGATAGCAGCAGCGTCGTCGCGGCCAGGACCGCGAGGATGATCACCGGAATCTGGAACGAGTAATAGAAATCGAGGAAGAAATACGAATAGAGCAGCGTGTGGGTAAAGAACATGTTGTCAGAGTGTTTTCCAAGAACCCTAAGCGCTCCAGATACGTAGGGAATCTTGCAGACGCATGTCATCACCACAGCGCACAGCGACGCCGCCAATATTGCATCGAGCACGCCGAGGTAGTTGTAGTTCTCCCTGAAGAGCAGAAGGCAAAGGATGCTTACCAGCAGAAGGACGCTCTTTGCAGGTATCCCCCATCTCGCCTCACCCCAAAGCTCGTTCCATCTATCGAAGACACGCTGCTCGTAGCAATACGCGCCAAAGAAATAGCTCGGCAGAGCGACCACCGTCGCCGTCTCGATCTTGAGGCAGCCCATAACGAGGCAGTACGTGACCAGCAGCGTCAACGCACCGAATCTTCTTGCCGCGCTCATCACCAAAGGTGCGGCAAAGATTAGGAGCAGCGCCAGCGACATGTACCACCATGTCGGGTTAAGGCGGTCGGACTGGAAAGCCTCGGCCAGGCCCATGAAATCAACGAAGGCGCGGGCAATAGTGCCGCCAACGCCGGGACCATAGACGACAAAGGGCGACCTTCCGAGAAACGTCCCCGCCACCCAGGCTATGACGACCACGAACCAAAACCTCGTCATAAGACTCCACCAGCGGCTAAGCGAGAATCTTGCCATTTCGCGGCGCGATTCTCGAGCTCCCCGCGGAAATGCCTTTTCGAAACTCGCAGCAAGCCCATAGCCGGTGACAAACACGAATACCGCCACGCACAAGCGGCACGCGAGGGCAATCGCCGTCACCTGGTCACCAGTAAAGGGCCAGTAGTTGACGAAGTGGCCCTCATACTCGGGATAGTCGTTGAAGAGGTGATGAAAGAGCAGCATAAGAACAGCTATGCCCTTTACCATCCTAGTGTGGTCCTTGGTAAAGGCTGCAGCGCCAGTTCCGCTCGTGTTCACCTGAGCCCCCTACGCGCCGTAGAACTCGCGCACAGCGTCCACAACCTGACGCAGATCCTCCGGGGCAAGGCCATAGTACATGGGCAGGCGCACGAGTCGGTTGGAGACGTCGGTCGTGTGCTCGTCCGCGCCGTCGAAGCGGCCATAGCGCAAGCCGGCAGGTGATGAGTGAAGCGGCACATAGTGGAAGACTGCGAGCACGCCGCGACGCTTAAGGTGGGCAATCAGCTCAGTGCGCTCCTCAAGGCTTCCGGTCATGAGGTAGAACATATGGGCATTGTGCTCGCAACCCTCGGGGATCACAGGCAGCTCGAGCTTACCTGCATCCTGCAGCGGACGAAGGCCCTCGTAATACGCATTCCAAGAAGCAAGGCGATTCTGGTTGATCTGGTCGGCATGCTCAAGCTGAGCCCAAAGGTAGGCGGCGTTCATGTCGCTCGGGAGGTAGCTTGACCCATACTCCTCCCAAGTGTACTTGTCCACCTGGCCGCGCAGGAAGCGCTGGCGGTTCGTGCCCTTCTCGCGGATGATCTCGGCGCGCTCGTTGTACTTGCCTTCGTTGATCACGATGGCGCCGCCCTCCCCCATCGAATAGTTCTTGGTCTCGTGGAACGAGTAGCAACCGAAGGTGCCGATGGTACCCAAGGCGGCGCCCTTGTACGTGCTCATAACGCCCTGAGCCGCATCCTCGACCACAATAAGGCCATGACGCTTGGCGATGTCCATGATCGCGTCCATCTCGCAGGCGACGCCGGCGTAGTGCATCGCGCAAATGACGCGCGTTCTTTCCGTGATGGCGGCTTCGATCTTCTTTTCGTCGATGTTCTTCGTATCGGGACGTATGTCCACGAAAACAAGCGTGGCACCCGCGAGTACGAAGGCAGTGGCGGTGGACGAGAAGGTGAAGCTCGGCAGAATCACTTCGTCGCCAGGCTTAAGGTCGCACAGCAGGGCGGCCATCTCGAGCGCAGTCGTGCCGGAGGTGGTCAGTAATGCCTTCTGAGCGCAAAAACGATCCTCAAGCCACTCATGGCAGCGCATGCAGAACGGGCCGTCGCCCGAAATCTTGTGATTAACCTCACAGGCCTCTCGCACGTACTCCATTTCGGAGCCCACAAAGGGCGGGACATTGAACGAAATAGCCATGAACCTCTCCTAGGCCTTCGGGCAAACGCCGTCGTATGAATCGGTTTTATATTGTACGGCTCTAAATACAACGGAAGCAGCAAAGCAGCCAAAGGCCAAGTGTTAAACTCAAATAACTATGCATCAAACACCCAAGGAGCAGCGTTCATGAGAGTACTTGCCGTAGTGCCGGCTTTCAACGAGGAGGAGTGCCTCGCGAACACGATTGCCGACCTCAAGGCTCAGTGTCCCGACGTGGACTACCTCGTTGTCAACGATGGTTCTAAGGACGACACCGCGGGAATCATTGCCCGTGAAAGCTTGAACGGCGTCAACCTGCCCATAAACACGGGGCTCACCTCGGCGTTCCGTACCGGAATGAAGTACGCCCTCCGAAACGGCTACGATACCGTTATCCAGTTCGACGCAGACGGTCAGCACCTCCCCTCCTATATCCCCGTGATGGCCCAGAAACTGCAGGAAACGAATGCCGACATCGTTATCGCTTCGCGATTCCTCGACGGCACGCAGAAGCCGTCGGGCGCCCGCGGGGCGGGCTCCAGGCTTCTCACCGCCCTCATCAAGCTCACCTGCGGCGCAACCATCACCGATCCCACAAGCGGCATGCGCATGTACAGCCGTCGCATGATCAGGCTCTTTGCCACCGGCTTCGACTGCGCACCCGAGCCCGATATGGTGGCCCTTGTGGCTCGCAAGTACGGTCCCGTGGTTGAGATTCAGGCACAGATGCGCGAGCGACAGGGTGGCGAGAGTTACCTCAACCTCGGCAACGTGATCAAGTACATGAGCCGCACATGCCTTTCCATCATCATGTCCCGATTCCTTAGGTAGGTCATATGTTGCCGTTCTATCTTCGTGCGCTGCTCGTCATCGGCGCTGTTGCCGCTCTTCTCGTGGTCGGCAAGCAAGTAAAGAAGCAGAAGATCCTCGTTGAGGATGCCGTGTTCTGGGTCATCGTCGCTGTTGTCTTCGTCGTAATAGCAATCTTCCCCGACATAGCGATCAACCTTGCTTACGCTCTGGGCTTTATGAGCGCCAGCAATTTCGTTTATCTCGTCATCATTGCGTTGCTGCTCTGGAAGGCGTTCACGAACTCGGCAGAGATCAGTCGCCTGAGAACAAAGGTCAACGAGCTTGCGCAGGAGATCGCGCTTTCCAAACTCGACGATCATAAGTAAGCCAGGCGAGCTGAATATCCAGAAGAACTAACTCCCACACGGCGGACGCATCTGAGCCGAAAACAGGCCGGATGCGTCCGCCGTGTGGGAGTTAGGCAAGAAGTGCCACGATTAGAGCCGCCCGAGCAGGAACAGCAGCCGCAAGGCGAACTCCTCGGGGAGCTTCTGACGAAGCCTCACGGGGGCGAAAGCCTTCGCCAAGCGACCGCCGTGCAGGAAACGATGGAGCAGCTCCCTCTTCTGCGGGTCCATCGCGTCGCCAAAGCACTCGTCGAGCTTTTGGAGCTGCTCGGCTATCCTCCCGAGCCCCTCCCCCGCAAAGAAGGTCCTCACGCGGTAGCGGAGCAGCGAAAGCCCGCCGCTTCCCGTCGGGCTCGCGTTGGAGCCGGTGCGCCGGTACTCGAGGCACGAGAAGTCGTCGTAGGTGAGGTCTCCCAGCGCAGAACCCACGAGCGAGATCCACCAGTCGTGGCAGTAGACCCCCTCGCGCCCCGCTCCCACGACGAGCTCGAGCAGCGCGCGGTTGATGACCATGGTGTTGCCCGACGTCATGTTCTCGTAGAGCATCTTCGCGTAGTCCACGCCGTTGCGATTAAGGTGCGATCTGCCTTGGGGGTTCATCTGGGCGTCGCAGAACATGTACTCCGCGGCGTACACCTGCGGGACCGCCGCATCCTTGTTGGAGAGCACCTTGGCCGCGCGCGCGAGCTTGTCGTCGTGCCACACGTCGTCCTGGTCGCAGAGTGCCACGTAGTCGTAGCCTTCCGGGACCGCCGCGAGCCCGGCGATGAACGACCCCACCACGCCCAGGTTCTCACCGGGCACGAGCTCGAGCGCCCCGGCCGCGGCGTATTCCTCAAGAATCGCCACGGTTCCGTCGCGCGAGCCGTCGTCGCGCACAAAGAGCCGCGCGTCCACCCCCTTCTGGGCCAGCACGCTGTCGACCTGCTCCCTCAGGTGCTCGGCCCCGTTGTAGGTGCTCATTACCACCGCGATCTTCGGCTGTTCAGTCAACGCATGCGCCTCTCGTCCGCCCTTCGTTACACAGGGGTTAGTATAGAAGGTCGAAGGAACTCGCGCCGAGAGGATATTCATGGCCCCACAGAGCCCCGTTAAGCTCAGCATCGTCGTCCCCTGCTACAAGACCGAGGGGCTCCTCCCGCGCTGCCTCGACTCACTGCTGGCGCAGGACCTCGACGGCATCGAGATCATCGCCGTCAACGACGGCTCCCCCGACGGCACGCTCTCCCTCCTGCGCTCCTACAAAGAAGCCCACCCCGGTCTCATCCGCGTGGTCGACAAGCAAAACGGCGGCCTGTGGAACGCCCGCTGGTCGGGAACCGACGTCGCGCGCGGAGAGTACGTCGCCTACCTCGACAGCGACGACTACGTTGCCCCCACCTTCGCCTCCGACCTCTACGGGACGGCCGTGCGCGAGGGGGCCGACATCGTGGTCTGCGGCTTCAACCGCATCGACGAGGAGACCGGCGGCTGCGTCTCCACCGAGATGGACGCCGCAAAGCCTGCCTTCCGCCCTCACGAAGAGCCCGGACGCCTGGTCGAAATCAACCCCGCCGCGTGGAACAAGTGTTACCGCCGCGAGCTCCTCATGAGCATGCGCCGGCTGGACGCGCCGCCGCTCATCCTCGAGGACGTCACGTTGACGCAGCTCGCCTACCTCGCCTGCGAGGGCAAGCTCGCCTTCACCGGGACCGCTCCGCACTACTACATGGTCCGCAAGGGATCGATGATCAACACCGTGACCCCCGCGCAGGTGGAGAGCGTGAAGAAGGCCATGCTCGAGGTCAAGGCGGACTTCGTCGCCGACGGAGCCTCGCAGGCGCTGCAGGAGGAGCTCGACGCCGTCGCCTTCCTGCACCTCGGCGTCTCGATGAGCTTCAGGCTCTCGTCGGTGGAGGGCCTCGACCTCGGCTCCGCCATTGCTCAGACGACGCTGTACCTCGACGAGAACTTCCCCGCCTGGCGTAACAACCCCTACATCAAGCTCGGCTACGCCGTCGCCCACAAGGGCGCGTACGCCAAGCTCTTCTTGTCCCACGTTGTGTACAGGACCCACCTCATGGGGCCCTTCCTCGCGGCGTACCGGTTCTTCCTCACCCACGCCGGCAAAGACATCAAATGGTAGACGAGAAACCAAAGGAGCAAGCAATGTCCCAAACCCCGCTCGTCAGCGTCATGTGCGCGACCTTCAACCAGAAGGGCTATATCGGTGACGCCATCGACAGCTTTCTTATGCAAAAAACGAGCTTCCCATTCGAGATTTTGATCAACGACGACTGCTCGACCGACGGAACAACCGACATTTGCCTTGACTACCAGCGTCGTTACCCAGACATTATTCGCGTGATCACCCATGACGAGAATCAGTGGCAGTACGGAGCAAAGGTCTGGAGCGAGTTCCTCATGCCCGAGGCCCGCGGCAAGTATATGGCCATGTGCGAGGGCGATGATTACTGGACTGACCCGCTCAAGCTTCAGAAGCAGTTCGACGTCATGGAGGCCAACCCAGGCTTCACCTCCTGCGCCCATGCCACGGCGAGCGTGAACGCCGCCACAAAGAAGCGCCTCACCCTCATGCATTTCTACGATGAGAGCCGTCGCGTGGAATTTGCCGACGTGGCGAAGACCGTTCAGTGCTTTGCTTTCAACAGCCACTTCATCCGCATGGACGCCATGTGGGATTACGTACGCTCTGATCTCGCACAGCTGCCTGACGATGCCGACCACATGATGGTGCTGTACTTCTGCACCCACGACGACGGCATGTACTACATCGCCGACGAGATGAGCGCTTATAGGCTCTTTGCCAAGGGTTCAATCAACCGGACGATGATGGACAGTGACGATTATCTGCAGCAAGTTCGCGTTAAGCACGACGAGCGGGTCCAAACGCTCGAGTTCGTCGACAAGATGACCGAAGGGCGACTTCACAGCGAGATTATTGCCGGCATCGACGGCATGGACTTTGCGCTGTACAAGGACCTGCGTGACTACCGCACGCTCAAGAAGCGCTGGCCTGAGCGCCTGGCAAAGGAAAGTTTCCCCTCTCGCGTCAACCTCTTCCTATACACGTATGCCAAGCCCCTACACAGGCTCGCCTATTCGGTGTACTGCAAGCTCTAGACAATATTGCCGCAAGCATGCCAACAGCCGCGCTTCCCAAGATGGAAGCGCGGCTGTTTTTCATGCTAAGGAATAACGTCCGTTAATCCAACGCGGAAACTCGATAGAGCCGCATGTCCCCCTCAGCCAGCACAAGCTCAAATCCAGGGGTGCTCTCGTCAATTTGCATGATGCCGTTCCATTCCTTCTTGTGATACGTCATCAAATTGACGCTGGCATCTTTGCTCAAAGAGCCGTTGACACAGCCCTTATCGAGCTGGAGAACATACCTTACCCCCTGGCGCCGAGCAGCCTCTTTGACTTCTGGATCAGTAGTCAGTCGATTCAGGCCATGGCATATGACAACCGAATCTTCGTCGGGGTCGAGGCCGAACAGACTGAACACCACATCGATGTCGTCGGTAGCATAAGCAAAAGCACTGCCGTCATAGCTCATATTTGCCACCGCGTCGTTACCGACGATACCTTTGACCTTTTTTAAAAATGACCGTTCTTCAAGATCGAGCACATGGTTCGAGTCATTGCGGTAAGCGTCACGCATCTCGTATTGCACGGCATCGAACCCGTAGCACCGCCAATACCAACCGACGAAACCCAGCGCAACGTAATTAAATACCATAACGCAAGCGATAACCACCGTGGCGGCATAAGACCCTACCCTAAGGGAATCGCAAAGGGGCCTGTTCCGCCTCCGGCCCACGCGTGCCGCATAGCTTTGACAGGCATCAATGACGGCATCGATGCCAAGGCAAATCAAAGGGACGGCAAAAATCGAGGCGACCGCAGCCAAGCGATGGAAATCGCTGTAAAAGAAGCCGCAGATAATGTACTTGATATCGTTCCAAACGCTGACGGCAACAACGTATAGAAATACCGCTATGAGATACGAAAGAATCAGCCAGCGATGTTCATCGTCCTTCATCAGCGCGATTGCCCCCAGCACCACGGCGATTTCCATGGCGAACTGCGGGCGCCACAGGACATACGAGAAGTTGAGCGCCCAATGAATGGCGGTCACAAATCGCAGCATCGGGGCGCGCGGGTAATAGACGATGTCATGCATCGCGGGAACCTGAGAGAGCCCGACCCACAGCGCCAGGAAGAACAGGGCCAGTCCAGCCTCAGCGAGAATCGAAACGGCAGAGGAATGTGGCTTCTCTCCAAGTCGTGATTTCACGAATTGGCGCATCTGATACATGCAGAACGGAATAAGGAACATACCGGTCGAGAAAACCCCGTTCGGCTGCGCAAGGGTAAGGGCGATCCCGCCAAGCACAAACACGGCGATTTTCAACCCGAGCTTCTTTCCCATCTGCGGATAGAAGAACGAGATGAACACGGCAGTCACGAGCGGCATCATGCAGAAGGTCGCCAAGTTAGGATACAGCGGGCCAAAGAGCATGATGCGCCAAGGCCAGAAAGCGACGGAAAGGCAGAAGATTCCCGAAAGCCAGACCAAGCGAGGCCTGTTCGGAAAGAGCGTCGCCATAAGGGCGACTATACCGGAAGGATACACCCCGACAATAAAGGCAAGATTCGCAATGTGCTGGGCAACGGGCGCCGTTGTTCCAATCGTAGTCTGGACCAAAGCGCCAACCATATGCCATGCCGAGGGGTAGAACGAGCCGCGCAAAGACGAGAAGTTCCGCGTGTTCACAAATGACTGGATACGACTTAGGTGAAAGGCGTTGTCGTAATACTGGATAAAATTGTCCGGGCTGCCGAGCGACGTCACGTACACGCCAAGCGAAGTGGCGACAGCCGTCACAATGGCGAGCGCCATACCCAGCTGGATTGCCGTCACGTGACTCAACAGGTCGTTATTGCCAAGGCGAGCGTTCGATTTCCCCCAAAATGACACCGAGCTTCCGTGAACACTCGGACGCGTAACGAGATTACCGACAATGCCCAAAACGAGCACGGGCAGAGGAAGGGTGAGCCATCCGCAGGGTATATGCGCGTAACCATAGATAATCGATAGGACAGAATACAGCGAGACCGAAACAACGGGCGCAGCGGCGAACGCCATCTCACGCTGGAAACGAAGCGCGCGGACAACGAAGTAGCCGGGAATCCAAAGGAAAGCCAGGGCGACCACAACGCCCAAACCGAGCTCAACCCACATCTAGTTCTCCTCAAACTCGCGGAGCTTTTTGCCTCGACGGCCAAGAAGCACGCAACACAGCGCCGTGACCGCAATTCCAACGCAAGACAGCGCAAGACCGAGATTATGGCCCTCAGTGCGGTAGGTCACCGTTACGGAATGGGCCCCGGAGGGAGCAATAAAGCCGACGAAACCGTAATCGGCGCGGAACGTCTCCGTCGACTGGCCGTCGATAGCCACCTCCCACGTGCCCGTATACGGCACGGGGACGCAAACAACGCCTTCGTTGTCGAGGGAATAATCTCCCACGAGCTCATGCTCGCTCGCCTTGTCCATGGCTATCGAGGTGCTTGAAGCCCCAAGACCCGAGACCCGCTGCGCAACCTCATCGGACACAATCACCGAGTCCTCAAGCAGCTTGCGGCGAGCTTCCGCATTGGCCAAGGCGTTCGCCTCGGATTCCCCCACCACGTTACCACGAGCGCTTGCAAAACCCTCGCTTCCGCGAACGCGGTAAACATTCAAGGTGCCGACCTTCTGCACAAATTCAGCCCACTCGTGCGGCTGCTCGTCGTAGGAGAAGACATAACGCAAACCGATCAAGTTAAGTACATTAGCGTCAGGCGCAGGGTCGTTAAAGTACATCTGCGTGTAATAAGCCCATGAGCACTCAGCCTCGGGCCAAAGCTGATCGTAGAACTCGAGTAAATCAGCATCAAGTGTGCTGTTATAGGCAGACGCCCCGTCGTAGTGCTCAATCCAACTGTCGCTCGCCAAGAAGTGGTCGCAGTAGGTCTTGTCCACGCGATACATGTCGTCATCAAGTCCGCGAACATAATCCAAGGCGGCCTCTGTGCTATCGTCAGCGGGAGCAGCAAATGAGTGAGGGAAGCTCTCTATGGGGAGCAGATTGCGGTTATTGGTGCAGTAAAAGCCGTCAAAAAAGGCAGAGGCGACGATGACACCGAGAAATGCGACGTTAAGCGCGCGTGCAACCTCTTTTGTCCTCAATGCAACCAAAAGGCAGACAAAGGCAATCACGAGCAAGAGCCCGAACACGGCAGAAGGGAGCCTGCCGCTGGCAGCGTGAAGCAGGGACCATGCAAGGATCGCAAGCGAGGCGATAAAGGAAACAACTAGCGGAGCAACGGCGATTTTGCCAGGTAAAATGCGCTTCTCGAGAGCCACAGCAAGAGCAATGCAAATAGGTATGCCAAGAACACCGGAGCTGCGGTACTGGAAGCGAACCATTGCGGTAAACAACGTGGGGAGAAATTGCCCGAAACAGAAGAGCAGAACAAGTAAGGTGGAGACGCCCACAAGCACCTTACCCCGAAGATCGAGCTCCGTCACAACCCAGTGGAAGAACTGGGAAAGCAACAGAAGGACGCCGCACGAGAAGCCGAGCTGGATGAACTCGTACGGGAAACTCCCGGTATACGCGACATCGCCCATATCCGAGACTATGTCAGCAGTGGTATTCGAACCGTTATTCAAAAGGCTTCCGCCAAGAAGCCGTGAGAAAATCGCGGGAATCCAGTCAATATTTACGAACCCAAGGCTACCTACAACCTTATTCGTCATCGTGGTGCTGCTCGAGGTTCTGGAGGTCTCCTGCAGAAGGAAATGAGCATATGGCACAAGAAGGACACAGCTTAAGAGAGCACCGCAAACAACGGGAAGTGTCATCTTCAGAACAATAACCGCAAACCCGGATGCGGTCTCGTCCTTCTTTGTCGCAAATATGCGAAGCAAGAGATACATGGCGGCAAACAGCAGAACCATAAACGATATGTACGCAGACCACAGGAGGATCACAGTAATGGAAGCAGTAACGCGGAGGAACGCCGAAACCGACTGTTTCTCAAGGTAAAGCTCATAGCACAGCACGACCAGCGTGAGCATAGGCAACATGCTGCCGAGAAAGAAGTTCTGGCCCAAAAGCAGCAAATAGCTCGAGAAGGCATAGAGAATCGACGCCGCAACTCGGGCAAGAGGACACTCGGAAAAGCGAGTGAGCAGATGATCGAAGAGATATGCAGAAATCAGGATTCGCGCGGACTGCGTGATCACGAGGGCCAAGCTCAGGTGTCCCGTGCCGAGCGCCAAAGCAAGCGGAATAAGCAGCAGATTAAACGGATCGTACAGCCACGTTTGATACGAGGGCAGGTTTACGCCAAGGCCATACTCAAAGCTCCAGATATCGAAGCTGCCGTTGCGTATGTTCTCTACGAGATTTGTATAGAACGGAACATACTGCTCGATCGTATCGGTACCGGTATCACCGGGGCCAAAACAAAAACCCACTCTTTGGGTATACAGCCGCCAATAAATTGCAAGAAGCCCAACACCGGCAACAAGGCCAATTAATACCAGCTCTTCATTTGTCCGGCTCCTGGATGCTCGGGTAAGCTTCGGAAACAGCTTAAAAATACCGAACAAAACAGCAAGGGCAAGCAAAAACACTACGCCAAGGTATTTGAATTCAGACCAAACCATATGTCTCCCACGGCAACAGTCACAAACATAATCTATTTTACGACATAATCATTATTCGACCGCTAAATAAAAGTTAAGACCAGAGGTTACCCCCTCTGGTCTTAACTTTTGCTGTCGTTTAGAAAGCAAGAATATTAGTAAGCGTAAACAACCGTTCCCAAAGGAATGTTCTTATAAATCCAATACGCATTGGCCTCAAGAAGACGGATGCAGCCATGAGAAATACGAACACCTGTCTGCGAAGGATCGCTGTGGTTTCCGCAGGTAGAGTGGAAGCCTCGCGCGCCAAAGAAACTGGTGAAGTAGACAAGGGCGTCCTCAGGAATCGACTCCTGGTGAATCGCAGTGCCATCCCAGTTGTTTCCAACGAACATATTGAGTCCCTTGCCACCGATCTCCTTCTGGTCAGAATAAATCAGCGCATTTGAACCATAGGTGTTGGGATCTCCAACACCAGCAGCCCAGTCAAAAATCGGCCTCCAGCTTCCCGCCTTGCCCTCAAAAATACAAACGCGGCAGCTTGTCTGGTCAAGGGCGATGATGTACGGCGACTCTGCGTACTGGCCAGTGTATGCGAGGCTACGCATATTCTTGACCTTTTCCCATGCGTTGTGACAAGCAGTGGTGTATTCCTTGCCCTCAAAATACCAGCGCCCACCGCTAAGCTGCCAGCCGGTGATGTTGGTCTCAGCGAGTTTCCAGCGCTGACCGGCAGAGCCGTCAACGTCATAGAGCTGAACATTCGCCCCATCTTTTGCCGTATCACCGGCAACATCCAAAGCACGTCCCGAGTTGGCGTTGACAAATACGACGCCGCCGCCATCGGCAATCTTCAGCGTCCAGCTTTGAGCCAGGGTACCATTCTTGGAATAAATCTGAATATTGGTCCCATTGGCTTTACCGCCGCCTTGAGCGTCAAGGGCATAGCCCGAAGAAGCAGAGGTCACAACATAGTAATTGCCACTCTTGCTTATCTTGAATTTTTGGGCGTTAGTAGAGCTGCTGGAATAAATCTGGACATTTGTGCCGTTAGCCAACTTTCCGCCAGCAACATCAAGTGTCTTGTTTCCGCCGAGGCCGCTTGCAATGGTGTAATAACCTTCCTTAATCAGATCGGCAGCACGGAAGAAGAAGTGCTGGGCAGCGCTTCCGTTAGATGCATATGCCTGCACCCGCGTACCGGCGTTCGCGGAACCGCCGGCAAGGCCAATAGCAAGGCCGTTAGAGTTAACCAGCGAGAAGTAACCACCGCACCAGACCGCTTTCCAGGTATCAAGCTCGGACGCAGCCGTTTTAGAGTTGCCGAGCTGAACGATCTTACCGTTCTGAACGCTCAGCCAGCCGCCGGATGCTGCGGTGCGAATACGGTACTCGTCATTGCCAAGGCTATGCACCTCAAAACGTTGCGCCATGGTGTCATTCGAGTTCCACAGCTGCAGCACACCGCCATCGGAAGAGGAGCCGTTTTGGATATCGAAAACCTTGCCGATATTATTGAAGGCAGAAACCGAGTAGATAGCGGTGCCGTCGGTGCCAGTCTTGATAAAACCGGCATCCGAAGTAAGGCGCCAACGCTGGGCGCTGCTCTTGTCAAAGAGGTAGCCCCAGACATTAGTGCCGTTGGAAGTACCCGCCCACTGAGCATCAAGCGCAAGGCCCGTAGCTTTATTCACAAGGTAGAAGAAATTACCATCCTTGCGAACAGCCCACTTCTGGGCATCGGTCTTGTTCGAGACGTACTGCTGAACGTTCGTGCCCGGCATGATCCCAGCACCGCTGAGGTCAAGCACCTTGCCGCTGCCCATATTCGTGATGGTGTAGTATCCGACGCCGTCATACTCAAAATAAAAACGCTGCGCCGCGGTCCCATTGGCCTGATAAAGCTGGACGTTACCGCCATTGTCCATCGAGCCGCCGTTGATGTCCAGGACCTTGCCGCCGTTAGCCTTATCGGAACCGACAACATAAATGCCATCACCGACCGGACGATCATCGCCCTTGGGAGCTGCGGGATTGTACTGAAGGAAATAGTAGGACTGTGAAGCAGTTCCGTTGCCCTGATAGATCTGCAGGTTGGTACCGTTAGACACGCCGCCCCACTGAGCATCAAGGTAGAAATTGCCGAGCTGCGAGAGCACAGACCAGAGACCCTGGGAGTTCTTTACGATGGACCAGCGCTGGGCCTTGGAGCCGTTGCTCTGGTAAAGCCAGACGTTCGATCCGTTCTTCGCCTCGCCCCACTGAACATCTAGGACGAGGTTGGTGCCCGAAAGGCCGATGGTGTAGTAGCCACCGTCGGCCTCGTGATATTTGACGTCCCATTTCTGGGAGCCTGTCATGTTGCTTTCGTACAGCTGGACATTCGTCCCGTTCGCACGGCCACCATTCTGAGCATCAGCAACGGCACTAATCTTATTGCCCGAGCCGATTGCGTAGGTACCGTCGGCAACGGTTTTGTTCGAATCAGCCTTTACGGTCGCGGGGGCCTCAATCTCGGAGCCATCGGAAGCCGTGGAAGAATCCGCCTTTGGCGCATCAGAGGCGACTTCGTCGTCTTTGGGCTCCTCGACATTAGGCTCATCGGTCTTGGGCGAATCTACCCCAGGTACTTCGTTAGTAGAGGGGGTTGCAACAGAGCCCTCCTCGTTCTTAGGCGCCGTAGGCTCGGCGGGCTGAACAGGCGTGCTCCCCTCACTGCCGGAAACGGTGGGCACCGCCGCAATCTGCTCATCTCCGCCGACAGGATTGACAGTCGACTGCTCGTTCAAAATAACCTGTTCGACGGCGGCCTTCTGAGCATCATCAGTTGCGGAAACCTCGTCGGCAAGGGCGTTAACAGGAGCGGAAGAAAGCACAGCGACGAACGCGGCGGACGAAATGACGGCCGCAGGACGCCACCAGCCTCTCTCGAACTGAGCCATACGAAAACCTCCAATATCGGTTCAAAAGCAATTAGCCGGTTTCAATTCTAACAGCCAGTCTTCAGCTGTTGCGCAATTACATAATCGTGGTCAAATACTCCTCAAGCTCCTGCTCCCAGTTGGGCATACAGAACCCTGCCGCCTCGAGCTTTGAAAGATTTAGCGTCGAGAAGTGCGGACGTGGAGCGATGGGGCCCTCGGCGCTTGCGTAGTAGTCGGCGGTCGAGACGGGAACGACCTTGTCACCGTTGCCGTTCTTTGCCTCGAAGCACGCGCGGGCGATGTCGGCCCAGGACTTGACGGCGCCGGAACCGGTGCAGTCGTAGGTCCCGTGGGGGGCGCCGGTGTCGAGCACATGGAAGATGGCGGCGGCCATATCGCGCGTGAAGGTGAGGCGCCCGAGTTGGTCATCCACGACGGTGACGCGCTCGAGGTCGCCGGCGGCAACCTTGTCGGAGAGCATGCACATGGTCTTGACGAAGTTCTTGCCATCGCCGATGACCCAAGAGCTACGCATGATGTAGTGGCGCGGGCAGCCGGCCACGGCGATGTCACCGGCAGCCTTGGACTGGCCGTAGACCGAAAGCGGGCTCATCGCCTCGCCCTCGTTGTGGAGCTCGCGGGTGCCGTCGAACACGTAGTCGGAGCTGATGTGGACGAGCGTGATGCCGTGTTCCGCGCAGGTGCGGGCAAGAAGCGCAGGGCCGGTCGCGTTGGCGGCCCAGGCGATGCGTCGGCCCTCTGGGGTCTCGGCGGCATCGACCGCGGTATAGGCGCCGCAGTTGATCACGGTGCCGTAGAGGGACCAGTCGAGCTTGCCGTAGGCCGCCGGGTCGCTCATGTCGAAGGCGTCGATGTCACAGAAGTCGAAGTCCTTCGCGCAGCCACGCTCCTCAGCGAGCGCCCGGACGGCGCGGCCGAGCTGGCCATTGCAGCCGGTTACGAGCGTGCGCTTGGGCGCCATGGGAACGACGTCTGCAAGCATCGGATGGTGCTTGTCGGCCTCGGAGAGCGTTGCCTCCTCGAGCGGTATGGGCCACTCGATGCCGAGCGTAGGGTCGGCAAGGTTCACGAAGGTGTAGGTCTTCTTGAGCTCGGCGGACCAGTGGGCGTTGACCAGGTAGGTGTAGGCGGTACCGTCCTCGAGGGCCTGGAAGGAATTCCCGACGCCGCGCGGAGTGAACACCGCGCGTGAAGGGTCTACCTCGCAGCAGTAGGTCGCGCCGTACGTAGCGCTCCCCTCCCTCAAATCGACCCACGCGCCGAATATGCGGCCCGTGGCAACGCTTATCCACTTGTCCCACGGTTCCGCGTGGACGCCGCGCGTGACGCCACGCTCCGCGTTGAAGGAGATGTTGTTCTGCACCCATGCGAGGTCGGGGGCGCCGAGCGCGCACATCTTTGCCCGCTGCCAGTTTTCCTTGAACCAGCCGCGGGAGTCCCCGTGCACTGGTAGCTCGGCCACGAGGAGCCCCTCGATGGGGGTCTCGCGAATCTCAAGGTCCTTTTCGAACTCGATTTCGGACACGTCTTCTCCCTACTGGCCCTGCTTGGCGTACTTGGCCTCGGTGGCCGCCTTGGCGGGGCGCCACCACGCCTCGTTGGCCACGTACCAGTCAATGGTGGCCTTCAGGCCCTCGGCGAAGTCGGTGTGCTTGGGCTCCCAGCCGAGCTCGCGGCGCAGCTTCGTGGAGTCGATGGCGTAGCGACGGTCGTGGCCGGGGCGGTCGCGCACCCAGTCGAAGTCGTCCGCGTCCTTGCCCATGGCCACGAGGATTGCGCGCAGGACGTCGATGTTGTTCTTCTCGCCGTCGGCGCCGATGAGGTAGGTCTCGCCGTGACGGCCGCGGGTCAGGATGTCCCAGACGGCGCTCGAGTGGTCCTCTGTGTGGATCCAGTCGCGGACGTTCTTGCCGTCGCCGTAGAGCTTGGGGCGCTGGCCGTCGATGATGTTGGTGATCTGGCGCGGGATGAACTTCTCGACGTGCTGGAACGGTCCGTAGTTGTTCGAGCAGTTGGAGATCGTGGTCTTAAGGCCGTAGGTGCGGGTCCAGGCGCGCACGAGCATGTCGGAGCTCGCCTTGGTGCTCGAGTACGGGCTGCTCGGGTGGTACGGGGTCTCCTCGGTGAAGCGCGCCGGGTCGTCGAGCGCGAGGTCGCCGTAGACCTCGTCGGTGCTCACGTGGTGGTAGCGGACGCCGTACTTGCGGACGGCCTCGAGCAGGCGGAAGGTGCCCTCGACGTTGGTGCGCAGGAAGGGCTCCGGGTCGGCGATGGAGTTATCGTTGTGGGACTCGGCGGCGTAGTGCACGATCGCGTCGTGGCCGGGAACGATCCGGTCGAGGAGCTCGGCGTCGCAGATGTCGCCCACCACGAGCTCGACGCGGTCGGCGGGCAGGCCCGCGATGTTCTCGGGGTTGCCCGCGTAGGTCAGCTTGTCGAGGACCGTGACGTGGACCTCGGGGTGGTTGTTGACCACGTAGTGCACGAAGTTGCTGCCGATGAAGCCGCAGCCGCCGGTGACGATGATGTTCTTGGGCTCGAAAAGATCAGGCATGGAAAACCTCTCCGGTTTAAGGTACTGGAAGCTATTTCGCACAGTCGACAACGATGTCGCAGATACGGTCGACGTCCTCGAGCGCGAGGTCGGCAGCCATAGGCAGGGTCAGGACGCGGTCGGCAACGTGCTTGGCGACGGGAGTCTTCGACGAGTCGAATCGGCCGCGGTAGCAGGCGTAGTCGCTCACCAGCGGGAAGAAGTACTTGCGCGAGAAGATGCCGTGCTCGCGCAACTTGGCGAACACCTCATCGCGCGTGGTGCCACAGCCGTCCTCGAACACAACTGGCATGTACGCGTAGTTTGCCTTGATACCGGCAGCGGGACGGCACACCTCGAGACCATCGAGACCCTCCAGGCGCTCCCAGTAGCGCTCGGCGACGACGCGACGCTTGGCGATCTCGTCATCGACATGGCGCAGGTTGCAGATACCCATGGCGGCGCAGAACTCGTTCATCTTTGCGTTGCCGCCTACGTACTCGACCTCCTCGAGGCCGGTGATGCCGAAGTTCTTCCACTGATCGAGGAGCTCCTTGAGGTTGCCGTCGCGGAAGCACACGGCTCCGCCCTCGATGGTGTTGAACACCTTAGTGGCGTGGAAGCTGAACATCGAGGCGTCGCCGAAGGCGGCAGAACTCACGCCATCGCGGCGCACGCCGAAGGCGTGGGCGGCGTCGTAGATGACCTTGAGGCCATGCTTCTTTGCGATGTCCCAGATGGCGTCAACGTCGCAGAGGTTGCCGTAGACGTGCACGGGAACGATGGCGCAGGTCTCGTCATCGATGAGCTCCTCGATCTTTGCGGGGTCGAGGGTATAGTCGTCGGGCTTGATGTCGGCAAAGACGGGCGTGAGGCCCTTGCGTACGATGGCGTGCGTGGTGGAGGCGAAGGTGAAGGGCGTGGTGATGACCTTGCCGGAAAGGCCCATGGCCTCGAGCACGCACTCAAGCGCGTTGTGGCCGTTGGTGAACAGCGCGATCTCGTCGATGCCGAGGTAACGCTTGAGGTCCGCCTCGAGCTGCTGGTGCTTTACGCCCATGTTGGTGAGCCAGTGGCTCTCCCACAGGGGCGCTATCTCCGCCACGTACTCGTCGAGCGTGGGCATAGACGAGCGGGTGACCAGGATTTTCTTGTCTGCCATAAGTCCCTCCAGGAAAACTAAAGCTCATCGACCTTGGTGACGAACTCCTCGTACTTGCGCGCGATCCAGCAGCCGGGGAAGGCCCCCTGCGCATCGAGCGGCTCGCCGAGGTAGGCGCGCAGGTGGTTGCCCACGCAGTCGTAGCCGGCTATGCAGCTGAACTCCACCCCGCCCGAGAAACGCGGGTTGCACTCTAGGAAACGGTAGCCGTCTTTCTCGGAGCGGATGAACTCGAAGTTGACGCAGCCGACGACGCCGAGCTCATGCGCAAGCGCGCGACAGGACGCCTCGAGCGCCTCGTCGCGGTACACGTGCACCGAGGTGCCGGCGCCGTTGAGGGTGCGCAGGAGCTCCTCGCGCGGCACGGCGGCGCACACGGAGCCGTCGGCCGCGCGCACGACGTCGACCGTCACGACCGGGCCCTCGACGAGCGGCTGCACGATGTAGCGCTCGGGGTCGGCCGGGCGGCGGGCGGCGTCCCAGGCGGCAGCGTCACGGCAGCGCGTGAGCCCCTGGCTGCTGCGCCCATCGATAGGCTTGACGACCACGGGGGCCTCGAAGGGCTCGCCCGCGGCGTCGGTAAGCCAACGCGTGGGGATGCCGCGGACGCCCGAGGCAGAACCCTCGAGGAAGCGGGCCATGGCGTCCTTGTCGCGGCACAGGCCAACCGCGCGGCGCGGCGAAATGCACAGGGTGACCCCCGCGGGCGCCGAGTCGCGGAAAGCACCGTTATAGAAATCGACCTCGACGTCGGTGAGCGGGACGATGAGGTCGACCTGCTCGCGCGAGCACACGTCGCGGACGAAGGCGTCGTAGGCGGCCGCGTCGGTGGCGTAGGGCGCGTGGTAGAAGGCGTCGACGTTCATGGAGTCCGCCACCCACTCGCGTGGGTAGATGTCGCAGCCGATCACGCGGACCCCCAGCTCATGGAGACGGCGGATGACGACGTCCGCCGAGAAGGATCCTATGGCCGTAACAAGAGCGGTGTGCATGCTTGCCTCTTTGCGAATCGTCGATGCCTGCGTTGCTGACCAATCCATACTAGCAGCCTAACGGACGGCGCCGAAGTCGGGGCGCCCCTCGCGTGAGTAGTAGATGAAGTAGTTCGTATTGTAGCCGTCGTTGTGCGTGAGCGGCCGCAGGTCGGGCGTGGCCTGGAACTTCTCGTAGCACCAGGGCTCGCTCTCGCAGGAGTCGAAGACGTCCTTGAGGTAGGAGGTCTGCTGGGTGACGAACTCGATGCCGGCGCAGTAGGGCTTGAGCTGCCCGGGCGCGATGCCGTCAAACTCCCCCAGCGCGATCTGGATCACGCCCGTCATGTACGGGTAGTCGGTGGAGAGCTCGGTCAGGGTGCAGGCGATGTGATCGCCGCCGGGACGCGCGTTGAACTCGATGAGATAGATCTTGCCGTCGATAATCTTTATCTCGGTGTGGCAGGCGCCGTTGACGATGCCCACGGCCGTGAGCGCGCGGTCGAGAACATCCTCCACGCGGGCGCGCATCTGAGGCGTGAGGTCGGCGGGCTGGTGGTGTCCGAGCTCGACGCAGTGCGGCGCCCCGGAGCTCTCCTTCTGCGTCACTTGAATGATGTAGTTCTTGCCTTCGTAGCTCAGGCTCTCGACCGAGTACTCGCAGCCGCCCTCGAGGAACTCCTCGACGATAAAGGCGTCGCTGCGGTTAGGCTCACTTTCCGAGTACGCCACAGCAGCACGCAGCTCGTCGGCGTCGCGGGCGACGCAGATGCCCCTCTTTCCGCCCTCGGAGGTCGGCTTGACGATGATGGGAAACTCGATGTCGAGCCCGTCGATCTGAGAGGGATCGGTAACGCGCCAGTAGCGCGGGTGGTTGAGACCCTCCACGCCCGCCGTGGCCTCGCGGTTGCGGTATTTGTTCGTTATCCGGGCAGCGACCTCGACGGGGTTGCCCACGTAGCCGCACGCCTCCGCGATCTGGGCCGTGGGCAGGATGGTGAACTCGGAGGTGGCCACCACGCCGCCGACGCCGAGGTCTCGGCATGTTTGCGCGATGGCGTCGACCTCGGTCACCGAGACGTCGTGGAACACGTCGACGGCATCCTTGGCCATCGCGCCCTTCTCCCAAGCAAAGCAGTGGGACTCGATTCCGAGCTCACGGCAACGCTCCGCCAGAATCAAGGCGTTGCGGCCCGCGCCGATGATAGCGAGTTTCTTGTTCGTCTGGGTCATTTGCCCGCCTTTCCGGACCTCATCTCTTTGAGGGTGTTGAGTATGTAGGTAAGCTCCTCCACGTGCAGGAGACTGGCTATGAGCATGTATGCCGCGGCCATGACCGCAGCCTGCAGCAGGATAGTGACGATGTCGGGAAGGCCGAGGGCGGCCACGGGCGCGGCGACGGCGGCGGCAACCAGGGAGAGCAGGAAGGCCGGCAGGATGTCGCGGACCTGCTCGGAGAAGGCGTAGCCGATCACGCGCCTGTTCGGGAAGGCGTTAATGAAGGTGCACAGCACGCCGGTGAGCATATAACCCAGGATGATTGCCTGTATGGTGTCGAAAACAAAGGCCGCGGTGCACAGGATGACGAGGCCCACGATGTTTTTGACCACCTCGAGCTTGAGGAAGAGGTCCGAGCGGCCCATGCCGTTGAGGACCTGCAGGTTGGTGGTGTGGATGGGAAGAAGCGCGTAGATGAAGCAGTACGCCTGGAGGATCCACACGCTGGGCAGCCACTTCTCGCCGAGCAGGAGCAAGACGATGGGGCGCGCCGTGAGGGCGAAGAGCGCCATTGCGGGAAACACCAGGAAGGTGCTCGTCTTGAGGCCACGGCGTGCGAGGCGCTTAACCATGGAGATGTCGTCCTGCACGCGTGAGGCGGCGCTCAGCATGACGGGCTGGATGGCGCCGTCCAGAAGCGAGCCCAGAGCCTGCGGGTACTTCTTTCCCTGCGAGACGTAGCCGAGGTCGGTCTTTGTGAACTGCTTTCCGATGATGAGGTCGGCCAGGCTCTGGTAGCCCTGGTCGAGCACGCCGGAGGCGAGCAGCTTCCAGCCGAAGCGGAAGAGCACGACGGCGCGGTCGCGCTCAAACACGGGCTGCGGCTTCCAGTCGATCTCGAACGCGAGGACGATGCACTTGACCACCTGGAAGAGCAGCTGCTGGACGACGAGCGCCCAGATCCCCGCGCCAGCGAGCGCCGAGGCGATGCCTGCGGCACCGGACACGACGCCGGCCGTCACGGTGGCGCGGGCGGTCTTGCGGAACTCCATCGAGCGAGCGACGATGGCCTCTTGCACCGCGTTGTAGGCGTTGACGACGAGGATGAGCACGAGCACGCGCAGCGGGGCGACGATGGCCGGGGCGTCGTAGAAGGCGGCAACGGCGGGCGCGAGGGCGAACGAGACGACGTAGAGCACCACAGACATGGTGAGGCTCATCCAGAACACGGTGGAGTAGTCGCGCTCGGTGGCGTCGGGAGACTGGATGATGGCGGTGTTCAGGCCCGACTGCACGATGACGTTGCCGATGTTCACGAACACGAGCATGATGGCGAGCATGCCGAACTCGTCGGGCGCGAGCAGACGGGCCATGACGATCTGAACCAGAAGGGTGATGACCGAGGAGCCGCCGAGCTCGAACAGCTTCCAGAACAGCGAGCTGATGGTCGCCTTCTTCATGTCTTTCGTATGCACGCACGTCCAATCCGCCAGCAGATGCCGCTGGCCCAATGCTCAAGGGCGAACAACACAAACAGACTGTATGATAAAGCGCATTGGACGTCACCTTCCGAGATGGGGAGCATAAATGATCGAAAACTCTATGGAAGCGCTGCTTGCCGACGGCTTTGCCCGCAGGATGGCCGCCGAGTACCTCGAGGCGCTCGAGACCGAGAGGAACAGCGGCCTGTTCGATTCCGACTACCTCGAGTGGGCGCACGCACACGGCTTCTACGCCCAGTCCGCCTGCACCTACGGCCTGAACGAGCAGAACGTGGGCGACTACCTCTCGGACTACGACATCGACCGCATCTGGCCGCTCAACGACTGGCAGCGCATCTGGATCAACGACAAGCTCACGCTGGGCTACATGCTCGCCGGCACCGAGTTCGAGTCCCTGCTGCCCGAGTACTACTACTACACCGCCAAGGACCGCCTGCTGCCGCTGTTCTCGAGCGGCATGCGCACCGGCGTAGACGGCCTGCTCGAGGTCCTGCGCGAGAAGGGCGAGTTCGCCTGCAAGCCCTGCAACGGGGCGCTGGCAGCGGGCTTCCACATGCTCGCGTACAAGGACGGCGGCTACCTCGTCGACGGCAAGCCAAGCGACGCCGAGGGCGTTCGCGCGTTCGTGGAGAGCCACCCCAACTACATCTTCACCGAGTTCATCCGCCCGAGCGCCCAGATGGCCGCCATCGACCCGCTCATCCACACCCTGCGCCTCGTGATGACAAACACCACGGGCACCAACCCCACGATGATCAGCTCGTACCTGCGCTTCGGCATGGGCTCCGACAAGTCCGGCGCCACGGCCAACTACGCTCCGCCCACCGCCGGCGACATCGGCGCCTACAACGTGCGCTTCGACATCAAAACGGGTGAGTTCGGCGACGGCGTGATCGTGTACGCCAACCGCAACGTCCCCTGTCCCTGCCACCCCGACAGCGGCGTGCTCGCCGAGGGCGTGGTCGAGGACTGGCCGCAGATCGAGGAGCGCCTGAAGCAGCTCGCGCTTCGTCTCGTGCCGCTTTCCTACCTGGGCTTCGACCTCGGCCTCACCGACAAGGGCCCCAAGCTTATGGAGATCAACTCCCACCCCGGCATCGAGTACGTGCAGCTCCACAAGCCCCTCATGGCCGACCCCGTTGCCGGCGCTTATTACCGTGAGTGCATCGCGAAGATCGACGCGCTCACGCCCGAGCAGAAGCGCGCCAGAAACGGCATCGCGCACTAGGGCGGGCTGCGCTAAGAAACAGCGACGCCCGGGCTTCTTGCCATGTCAATTGCCAAGAAATCGCCACCTCTGGGTTCTTCGGCGCCCGGAGGTGGCGATTCTTTAACGCAATTCAGGAAGAAGTGCCCAGGCGTCGCCGTTTCTTAGTATGAAAGGATCCGCCTCGCCCAGACGTGCGGGTTTCTTAACGCGTCCACGCAAACTCGAGCGGTCACCCGAGCCTGGATTGTTGCGCAACAACCAATCCCAAGCATGAACTTAAGATTCTGTATACAACCTAAACGAGAGGAAACCTCATGTTCTGCGATTCCTGCGGGGCTCAAAACGAAGATGATGCCGACTTCTGCACGAACTGCGGCCACAAGTTAGCGAAGTACTTTAGCCCCGTCGAGGTTCAGCCAGAGGCCCCGAAGGTCTATTGCACCTCCTGCGGCGCCCCAAACGAGCCAAGCTCCTTGTTCTGCGAGCAGTGCGGGGCACCACTTGATACGACCGAGAACGGCGCACCAAGGAAGCGGCGCGGCCTGCATCCCGCGACTATCGCCGGAATCGCCGTCGCCGTAGCGCTGGTCTGCGGGGGCGTTGCGATGGCAGGCATGAAGACCAACTGGTTTGGACTTGTGCCGGCTCAGCAAGAACAGCCCAACGTCTCCCCAAATGACGAAAGCAAGGTCACAGTTACCGTAAGCGACGATAAACGCACCGAGTCCATCGAACCCGAGAAAACCAACGAGAGGGACGACGTCAAATCCTCCGTCGACGAGTATTCCTGGGCCGAGTTGAAGGAAATCTCCGGCAAGATCGCCGCGGCGGGGTCCAAGTCGGATGCCGTCGCGATCGCCGCAAAGTACAACCTCTGCGATGCGTCCGGCGACCTCACCCAGATGGGCAGCAAGACCATAACTCTCGTTAACGGCAAGAAGTGCAGCGCCCGAATCGTGGGGATTTACCATGATGTCGATGTCAACGGAAACAAAATTGGCCTCACGTTACTGTTCGACCAGGCACCGGGACTCTGCCCTTGGAACTACAGCGACGACAATGGGGGCGGCTGGGAAGGCTCGATTATTCGCAAGTCTATCTCGACCGAGTTCTACGACCTTATGCCGTCCGAGCTCACAGACCAGATTGTCTCTGCAAAGAAGTACACCAATAACCGCGGCGGCACCGACTACGGGACCATGGGAGCCGAAGTCGTGACCGCCACAAAGGATGCCCTGTGGATCCCCTCCTTCGTTGAGATCTCTGGCACCAGGGATAGCAACGAGGCTTGGAACGCTGCACACGGAACCGCCCAGTACACGTGGTGCAATGCCGTGACCGAGGCTGAGGGAACCCAATACGAGCTCTTTGCCCAATGCAATGTTTCTACCTACGGCACGAACGGGGTCCTCGAACGCGCTTATAACGGCTCTTCGTGCGACTGGTGGATTCGCAGCGCAAATCCGCACCTGACTTACGACTGTCTAAAGGTGTCGGCAAACGGAGCCGTAAGCGGAGACGACACCCCGACAAATAACCACGGCGTTGTTATTGGCTTCTGCATCTAACCGCGAGGGGAAATACCATGCACCTCACTATCAATAGCAACATATCCCGTCGTGCGTTTCTTACAGGCACTGGGGTCATGGCGCTTGGCCTTTCTGGCTGCGCACAAACAGGCAACACTGCACAACGGCCCAATCAACAAACTAATGAGCAAGAAGAGAGTACCGAACAGCAAACATATGCCGAGACGGCGCCAGAATCGCCCAACGGCCCCACTTCAGACGATAATGGCCTGATAGACGGCAAGCTCGCCGTCTTTGACCTCCACAGCGACACCCTCGGCAGACGAGAGATGCAGGACAGCGAATGCTGGCAGAGCTTTCTTGTGAGCATCGGATTCGACCCCTCATCTGAGGCCGGGGATTTACGTCAGAACAAAGGCGCCCTCGACCTCACGAGGATGCAGCAGCTCTCCTATTTCCAGTGTTTCGACATCTGGATGGACACCGACGAGCCCGCAGCCGCACTCGCCTACTACCGCAAGGCCCGCGATCGCTTCGTGTACGACATCGAGCAGAACAACTCCGACATTGCTGTCTTGGCGCGACCCGAAGGCGGCAAGACCGCGATGCAGGTCGCCATGGAGGCGGCCCGCGGTGGCAAGGTCGCCGCGCTTCTTTCGATCGAGAACGCGAGCATGATCGGCGATGACCTTGGTGTAGTCGACGAGATGATCTCTGACGGCATTGTGATGTCATCACTCACCTGGGGTGGGAAGAACTCGCTGGGAAGCAGCCCCTCGACGACCGACGGCCTGACCGCCATGGGCAAGCAGGTAGTACGCAAATTCGAGGAGGGAGACATTGTCGTCGACGTGTCCCACCTCAACGACGAGGGTTTCAACGACTTGCTTTCCATCCACAAGCGCCCCTTCGTCGCCTCTCACTCCAACTCGCGGGCCGTGTGCAACGTCCCGCGCAATCTCACCGATGATATGTTCCGCGCCCTCGTGGATATGGGCGGCCTCGTGGGACTGAACCTCTACCGTAGCTACATCACCGAGCGTCCCGCCCCGTCGAGCGGCGAGGTGACCTTCGACGAGCTCTGCGCGCACGTAGACCACTGGCTCGCGCTCGGGGGCGAGGACGTCATCGCGATCGGCACCGACTACGACGGAAGCGACGTCCCGGAATGGATCGAGTCGTGCTCTCAGATGCCCGACCTGAACACCAGGCTCGCCGAGCGCTTTGGGCGGGACGTGGTCAACAAAATGTTCTTCCGCAACGCATACGGATTCTTTAGCAAGTACGAGCAGGGAATGTAGGTCGCGCTCAACCCGAAATGACAGTGCCTGCGAATTGCCAAGGTATAGACAATTCGCAGACACTGTCATTTATCCAATTGGGCTCCTAGACGCCCAGCGAGTAGACAACGATGCCCCCAATGATGAGGGCGAGCGCTAAGACCTTCTTTTTGTTCATCTTCTCGTGGAAGATGGTCACGCCAAAGATCGTCACGTAGATATAGCCCGTCGCTTCGAGGATTGGCCCCATAGAAAGCGGGATTCCCTTATACGCGATCACGGAAAGCAGGGTCGAGCCCACAAACATCACGTAGGCAAACACCACAAGCGGGTTCAGGTACTCCTTAATGGCGCTGCCGTGTTCTTGCATCGCCGATTTCTTGAGCATGACCTGAGAAATTGCAGATATGAACACACCAAAGAGATTGATTCCCGCGTAAAGCAATACTGTCGTGTCCATCACTCACCCTCCCCGTCTGCCAGCGAGAAGAGCACGACGCCGCAAAGGACGATAACGGAGCCAAGCAGCTTCATCGGCGTCACCGCTTCGTGGAACAGCAAGGCGCCCCAAACGATGCCCCAAACAATAGTTACGGCTTTATTCGCGTAGGCCGAGGTGAGCGGCATACGCTTGATGACTTGCTGCCATCCAATGGCGTAGACGCCCAAGACGGCGATCATGCCGCCGTAGCAGAGGATGAACTGCCAGCTCAAAAAAGCAAAACTTGACGCCAGTTTGCCGCAGATGCTGCACAGGGAATAAACCGCGAGCAGTAGGTGAAGGCCCAGAAGCGTCTTTGCATTCCCACGGGCCACTAGAGGTTCACCTTATCCCGGACGATATATTGCGGCGTTCCGTTGACGGCAAGCACCAGATCGCCAACGTACTCGCCGATGATCCCAAGGACCATAAGCACAAGTCCAAAGAAGAAAACCATCAGCGAAATAGTGGATGCCCAGCCCATCACCATAGTGGGGTCCATAAGCTTGCGAATCACGGTCACAATCGCCATAACAAAGCCTATCAGCGCCGAGACGACGCCTATTACCGAGGCAATGCGCAGCGGAATGACCGAGAAATTGAAATAAGCCATCCATTGTTTGATGAGTTTCTTGAGCGTGTAGCCGGACTGGCCGTACTCGCGCTCGTGGTGCTCGATGGTGACGTTGCCGATGTTGTGGGTCACGCGATAGAAGATGCCGTCGACGTAGGGGCTGTAGTTCTTGTACTTGATGACCTCGTCGCGGACCTGGCGCGTGATGCACCAGAAGTTTGAGGACTGGATGTTCTTTGGGCGGCCAAGCAGGATACGACTGGTCTTCTTGTTAAGCCAACTCGTGAAGTTCTTTATGGAGCCATTCGTGCTCTGGCGATAAACACCATACACGAGGTCATAACCCTCCCCCATTTTTTGCAGAATCGTAGGAATCTGGGAGGGATGCGTCTGCATATCGTCGTCCATGCCGAGAACGTAGTCGCCATTCGTAAAATTCATAGCGCACATAAGGCCATTATGCTGGCCGAAATTACGCATGAGGCTTACACCGTGGACATTTTTATATTGCGAGCCCAGGCGGCGAATCTCCTCGAATGTTCCATCGGATGAATTATCGTTTACGAGGACGAACTCGCAATCGAACTCATACATTTTTGCGAACTCAGCCATGGTCAATTCGACGACCTCGGCAATTGAGTGCTCTGAGTTATAGCAGGGGATAACGACGGACACGAGCTTGGACATAAGAATTCTAACTCCTGGTGGCTAGCGGGCGGTCGAGCGGAGGTAATCATAAAAGAGTGGCGTGCCGCCCGTGTGAAGGAAAAGGATGTTCTGGTGCCTTGCGCCATCATCCTTGAGACAGTCGATTGCGCCACGCAGCGCTTTCCCTGTGTACGTCGGATCGAACGGAAGCGCGTTATCTAGAAGCATTTGCTCGATGAGATCGTCGACACGGGCATCCCGAGCGCCGTAACCCCCACAGTTATAGCCGCATCGCAGATCAAGCGCCTTCTTGAAACCAAGAGGGGGCCGAGAACCCTGTTTGGCATACCAACCGGTAACGGTGTCCTGCAGTATGCACAGGGCGCGCTCTGGCGTCCTGGACGAAATGGAAATGCCCGTAATCTTCCGCTTATCCCCCTTGTCGAGGGAGCCGCAGATTAGCCCACCAAGCGTGCAGCCCGTGCCGTAGGGTACCATCAAGCGGTCGAAGGTCAAGCCGAGCTCACGCTCCTGAGCGCAGATTTCCCGATAAACCTTCGCATAAGCATTGGCCGCCGTTCCCTCATTACCAGAGCCCGTACGATCGCCATAGATGTAATACGGCTTTAGGCCTTTGGCACGAAGGAGCGAAAAAGCTTCATCAACCGCAGCGGCAATACCGGTCTTCTTGCAAACAAGAACCTCAACCCCAAGTCGGCGCACGATGTCCTCGTTGAAGGAAGGCGCGGCATCTTCCGCGTTTTCGCTTGTAGCAATCATGAGACAGGGAACGTTGTCGCGACGGCACATGAATGCAAGCACACGGCACAGATTACTTCGCAGATCCCCGTACATAATGAGGGCATTGCAGTCACGAGCATTCATATCGTCCATGAACTCGGCAGCGATGCGGACCTTATTCCCTCCGAATGCATACGGAATCAAATCGTCGCGCTTGATATACAGGCGGCAATCAAACTCCGCCATCTCCTGGCAGGCAACTTCCTGAATGGGCGATTGCATCATATCTAGTCCACCGCTTTGAACACGAACTTCTGGGCGGCGGTGCCATTGCGAGCATAGACCTGAATATTCGAGCCGCTGACAGCCTGACCCGCGTTGACATCAAGTGCAAGTCCCGAATTGCCGGCGGAGAGGAGCGTAACGCTCCCGTCGCCGTTACTGATGGGAATCCACCTCTGAGCCTTGGAGCCGTTTGGCACATACTGCCAGACATTGGTCCCGCTTGCGGTGCCACCGCAATAGATATCCAGCGCCTTATTCGACTTGGCATTCACAAGCGTCAGCGTACCGTCCTCGTTATTCGTTACTATCCATTGCTGGGCGGCGGTGTTGTTCGCATTGTAGAGCCACACGTTCGCACCATTGCTCACTGAGCCCCATTGAACATCAAGCGCCATGCTTCGGTTCTTTGCGCTCAGAATAGTGTACGTGCCGTCGGACACGGGCCTAGAGGCCTCCTCGAGAACGTACTTCTGTGCCGCAGTGCCGTTCGAGGCATAGAGCTGAACGTTCGTCTGGTTCGCGGTCTGTCCCCCAGAGAGGTCAAGCGAGAAATCCGGGTTCGCCGCGGAAACAATCGAGACAGCGCCGTCGTCGGCTTTCTGCGCAATCCACTTTTGGGCTTTGGTCCCGTTGGGGGAATATAGCTGGACGTTCACGCCGTTATTGGCAACACCGCCCGAGACGTCAAGAGCTAGTCCGGAGTTCTCGTTAATAAAGGTGAGGTAGCCGTCAGCGTCTTCCGAGACCACCCACCGCTGGGCGGCGGTGCCGTTTTTCTGGTAAAGCCAGACGTTTGTGCCGCCGGAAAGCCCGCCGCCAGCAGCATCAAGGACCTTGGAGGCGTCCTTTGCGCTCTTCACGTAGTAAGTCCCCGGCGATACCGTGCCCTTATGGTCCTTAGCTGCCTGAGAAGCACGTTCTGAGGTCGAGAGCGTCCGGGTGAGCTTCCACCTCTGAGCGGCCGTTCCGTTGGCGGAGTAAATCTGCAGGGGTGTTCCTGAGGCGATTGTTCCGGCACGGACGTCCAGCGCCTTCCCCGACTTGAGGCTCACAAGCGAGACGCCCTTATTGCCATAGCTTCGCACGCACCAGCGTTGGGCAGCGGTCCCGTTGTCCTGGTATTGGTCTACCTTGGCTGAGTCCGAGACACTGCCGTTCCAGACGTCGAGCATCTTTCCCGACTTGACGTTTTGGATTGAATAGACGCCGTTGCCCGTACGCTTGAACACAAATAGCTGCGCATCGGTGCCGTTCTTTGCGTAAAGCTGGATTGCGGCCCCGTTGTCGAGGGAACCGCCGGTGACGTCAAGCCCAAACCCATCGTTGTCCGCAAGAGTCACAGACACCGGAAGCCCCTCGATGATGCCGCTTTCGTCGGTGGACGCAAGCATGAACTTCTGCGCATCGGTACCGTTTGGGGTGTAGAGCGAGATCGTGGTGCCATTGGCGCTAGACCCGCCGTTGATGTCGAGAACCCAGTTGCCAAGCGCGGACTGTAGGTAGTACCCCGAGCCGGAATCGCGGATGAACCAGCGCTGAGCAGTGCTACCGTTCTCATCCCACAGCTGGACTTTGGCCGAATTGGCCGCCTGCCCACCAGAAACATCGAAGACGCGTCCGGACGCCGCGTTTTTAATTACATAGCTGCCATCCGATTGACGGGTAAACATGAATTTCTGTGCGTCGGCGCCGTTCCCGCGGTAGAGCTGGGTCACAGTGCCATTCGCGGTGCCGCCCCCGCGCAGGTCAACGCCAGAGGCCGGCGCAAGTGTCGAGTTGATATAGTACTCGCCATCTGGAATGGTCACCTTAGCAAGGTTGGTCACGTTGAAGCCGCCGGAGCCAAAGCCCGTGAAGGCGCTTAAATCAACGTCGCCGCTAATGCCGTTAACGCTGCCGGAGCTTGTGTACTGCCAGCCGTAATCGCCGCTGTACTTATTGTTAGTGATGTTAAGGTTCGAACCGTATTCGGCAATCCACGAGGTCTTCGACCAAATGTAGTCCGATTTAAGCTGGTTCTGCATGTAGGAGCGGTAGGAGTACACCTGAACGTTCTTATATCCACGGGCAGCCATCGTTTCGATATACGTACGGATAATCGGCTCATACTGAGCGGGCGTTGTCGGGGTCGCGTGCGCAGACCAGCTGAAGGCCTCGATGTCGTAGTAAATTGGCAGCGAGAGGTCCTTGCACCCGTACTTGTCCAGCAAATCCGCCGTGCCGTTCGCTTCGAGTCGGGCAAAGTCGGCGTCATAAGCATAGCTGTACAGATACACGCCGTAAGGCATACCCACGCTACGGACGCCTGCGAGGTTCTGTGCAAAGCGGGTGTCTTCGACGCCCTCTCCGTAGCCGATTCTAAGAATTGCGCCATCGACATCGGAGTTCTTCACCTTGGCCCAGTCAATGGTGCTGTTCCAGAAAGATACGTCGATGACCTTCTTGCCATTGGCACACCACAGGTTGCCGTAGCCGTTGTAGAAATTCTTTCCGCTCCAGCTCGTGCCGTAAGTGCTCATCAGCATAATGGCGTCCTCGCCAGCCATGTTCTGGGGACTCCACATATGACGCGGATTGGGAGGCGTTTGGCTATCAGAATCGTCAGCGGTTGCCTGGGCATCCAGTTCGGCATCTAAATCACCGTCGGCATCCATTTGATCGTCGATCGCGAAGCCGTCTTCGTCTTCGGTCTCGCCAAGGTCCTCGCCTTCAACAGGGCGTGCAGCAACGCCATCGTCGTCCCAGGACTCGGTTGCCTCTTTTGCGAATGCAGCCGGCACAAGCGCCGAGGTTGCAAGAAGGACGCAAAGCATCAGGGCAAGAAGTGACTTGGGGGTATTTCTTCTACTCATCGGTGACCTTCCTATTTAAGGATGAAAGAAGACTCGGAGGCAAAGGGCGTGGGATCGTTCACGCCCTTGATGTGCTGCGTCATCGTAACCATGTTGAAAACGTCCATAGCCCGCTGCGGCCCACGGTAGACATCAATAGAGATATCGTTAACTTCGGCGTCCTCGGCAACAGGGACTTTTTCGTAGCTAATCGAAGTCCTCACCACACGAGTTTCGGAAGAGTCTTCGTACTTAAGCTTCTCCTCAACACCGACAAGCAGGCCGTTTTCGTCATAGGTGAAGTCGGCAGCATCGTAATTGCCCATCTCTTCGCCCGCAGCAGCAACTAGAAGATTTCCATCATCGCCGTACTTGTATGCGATCGGCAGCATACCCTGCGCGCCGTCATAAGATACGGAAATGAGTTTTCCGTTCTCATAGGTATAGATGACTGAGCCAGCGTCGGTCAGACTCCCATCAAAGTTGGTACAGGTCGCGCGCGCCGAAGTCACATTGCCATCAGCATCATAGGAATACTCGACGAGCGTAGCAGAGGGAGCGACGGTCGTGGTCTTTTCGGTAATCAGGCGGCCCTGATCGTCATAGGAGTACTCGCTATCGTACGGGCCGTCCTGGTTGTTGCAGGACTTGCGGGCCAAACGACCCTGCTCATCGTACTCGTAATTGATCTCATAGGCGTAAACGGTGTCGTGAGTCTCTTTGACGAGGCGGCCGGAGGCGTCATAGCTGTACGTTATGTTGTCGTCATCACGCCCCTGACGCTTAACAACCGAAGACTGGATGTTCCCGTCATCGCCCACCTTGTACTCGCTGCTTCCGGTCGTGGAGCCATTGAGCTCGACGCTGACGATGTTGCCCGACTCGTCGCGCTTAAATGTATAAGTCGACTCGCCGGTCTTTTGTCCCTCAGCTTCATACGAAACGACGACGGAGGAAACACGGAACGAGGAGGCAACAGGTGCCTGGGAAGGATTGCTCGCAGGGTCGGCGGCAGGGTTCCCCGTGGGGCCGGATTGCGAACAGGCAGCGAGGGCACACGACACGCCAACAGCAGCGGCAGTAGTGGTCGTCTTCTTGAACATAGACTGGATAGCCCTGATCAGTGATTTCTTCTTTTCCATTTGCGGCTCCTAAAGTCGCTGGGCCGGCGTCGACCGGGTCTATATAACCTCATCCCATGTGGCGCCGGTCCGAATCAATTCTTCGGATCTTATTGGATTGGAGACAGCTACAGCTCGTCCTTATTGCTCGGAACGATGCCGCCTTCGGCAACGGTACGAAGGTGCTTGCCATAGTCGGACTTTCCGTAGCGCTCGGCACAGGCGAGCAGGGTCTCGCGGTCGACCCAGCCGTTCTCGTAGGCGATCTCCTCCGGGACGCTCACGGGGAGGTCCTGGGCGCGCTCGACCGTGCGGACGAACTCGGACGCCTCGAAGAGCGACTCCATCGTGCCGGTGTCGAGCCAGGCGTAGCCGCGGCCGAGGGTCTCGACCGAGAGCTCGCCGCTCTCGAGATACATGCGGTTGAGGTCGGTGATCTCGTACTCGCCGCGGGCGGAGGGCTCGACCTTGGCCGCGCGATCGCAGACGTCGCCCGGGTAGAAGTACAGGCCGGTGACGGCGTAGTTGGACTTCGGCTGCGCGGGCTTCTCCTCGATGGAGACGGCGTTGTAGTCGGCGTCGAACTCGACGACGCCGAAGCGCTCGGGGTCGTCGACGCGGTAGCCGAAGACCGTCGCGCCCTCGCCGGCCTCGGCGCGGGCGACGGCGCGGCGCAGGCGGCGCGAGAGGCCGTTGCCGTAGAAGATGTTGTCCCCCAGCACGAGAGCGCAGGGGTCGCCGCCGGCGAACTCGGCGCCGATGACGAAGGCCTGGGCGAGGCCGTTGGGGACGGGCTGCTCGGCGTAGGTGAGGCTCACGCCGTAGTCGGAGCCGTCGCCCAGCAGGCGCTGGAAGTTGGGCAGGTCCTGCGGGGTGGAGATGACCAGGATGTCGCGGATGCCCGCCAGCATGAGGGTGGAGAGCGGGTAATAGATCATCGGCTTGTCGTAGACGGGCAGCAGCTGTTTGCTCGTCACGCGCGTGAGCGGGTAAAGGCGAGTGCCGGAGCCGCCCGCGAGAATAATGCCCTTCATGATCGGCCTTCCTTCGGGTCCTTGGCGTACTTCTTACTGATTCTGGTCAATATCCCTGAGCAGTGCGTCCGCATCGACAAGAGGCATCGGAATCGCGCCGAGCGGAGATAGGCTCGATACCTCGAGCATACGCGCCGAGGCAAAGGAGTAACCGCAGCGCAGCGCCTCAAGCAGCATGTTGTCCTCCATACGCTTATCGCGGGCAAGCTCGATGTCTTTCTTCGAGGCCGTCGAGTGCTTGGCTCCGGGGATCGCTTTGCCCATATATGCGCAGCTAACCGTGATATCCATCGCGACGCCGAATGAAATAACAGCCTCGGTAACATTTTCGGGAGTGAGTTCCTCGGGCGCAGCGTCGTTGAACAGAAGGAACTGAACGCTCACGAGGGCGTGGAGGCGATGACGGCCGTTGGCGTCGTCTTGCTCGCGCTGGCGCTGCGGCACCGAGACCGCAAGCTTACTCTGAAGATTGGTCGACTTAGGCTGATTGACATGGAAGAACGTGTCGATCAGCTTAAGGTCGTCAAGATTGATGGCAAGGTCAAAGCTCTTTTCTTCTTCCATGGGCAAATCCTTTTCGAAATCTAGTCGCGTTCATGAATACAGGTTGATAGGCAGCAGGCCAGCCCTAATCGGCTTCGGGAGTCTTTGCTTCCAGCCATTTCTTGCGACTGACGAAGTTCCAAACCATAACAACGGCAGTCGCCACAATCTTTGAGCCGGTAACGGCAAGGGCGCTTGTCCCAAGAAGCGCCGTGCCGCCGGCGATGATCAACTCATTGATGCCAAGGCCGACCGCCGAAAGGGCGCAGAACGTGACGAACTCGCGCCTGCGGCTCATGTCGTCACGGCGTGCAAAAACGTACTTCATCGAGGCCAAGTAGTTGAAAACGAGGCTGACCAGGAACGAAATAGCGGCCGAAATCACAGGATCCCAGCCCAGTCCCTGCGAGAGGAGCATAAGGACGCCGTAGTCGATAACAAAAGCAATGACGCCGACGACGCCGAACTTGAGGAACTGCTCTATGAGCTTGCGCATGCGATGGGGCCTTTCAGTTGCGGAAATACTGCTATATGTTAGCCCGTCGGCGCCAGGACCGGAGTGCTGACGGGCAATCCGCAGATAAAGCCTATTGGGCACGCCTCCGGCGTCGCGCGGCAAAGGCACCGAGTGGCAAGGCCCCACAATTAAACTATGCAAAGGGTCATCAGGCAGCGTGAACCTCTCATTGATCAGCGTGCTGAGACGAAGGACCCCCTTCGAGCCGGCGTCGTCATCCTTGCACGACATATCTATGGCAAGGTTGCCCTGAAGCTTGTTCGAGGTCGGGCGGTTAACGTAAAGGTGAGTGTCGGTGAGCGAGATCCTCTCGAGAGCGATAGCCATCAGAACGGGATTGTTAAGACAAAGCGTGCAGTCTGCGACACTATTTGAGCGGTTTGCCCTCAAAAGTGTCGCAAGCTGCACGCTTTGCTCAAAACTCGGCTGGCACCGCTAGGGCAGCAGCGACTTGCATCCCCTACGCACGCTCCATCAGCGCCAAGAAGTGCGTGTCAGCGTGGGGGATGTCGGTGCGGCGGGCGGAAGCGAGGCGGAAAGGCGCGCCCTCGGGGCTTGCGAGGAAGGCGTCGACCACACCCTCGTCCTCCTGGCGGAAAACCGAGCAGGTGGAGTACGCGAGGCGGCCGCCTGCCGCAACGCGGGTCGCGGCGCGGCGCAGGATCTGGAGCTGGAGCTCGGCGAGGTCCGCGGGGGCGTCCTCCGTAAGCGACCAGGCGATCTCGGGGTGGCGCGAGAGCGTGCCCGCGCCGGAGCACGGTGCGTCGACGAACACGAGGTCGAAGGCGCCGCCCACGCGCGCGAGCTCGCGGCCGTCGTCGCAGACGCACTCCACCCGGCCGCCCACGCCGGCAGTCTCCATGCGGGCGGCGGCGAGGGCGGACTTCTTTGTGTCCACCTCGACCGAGGTCAGGCGTGCGCCGACAGCGGCCATGAGAACGGACTTCGTGCCCCTCCCCTGCCCGACCTCGAGCACGCGCTCCCCCGCCCGGATGCCGAGCGACGCCACGACGTCTTGCGCCGCGAGGTCGCAGGGAAGCACGTCGCAAGACTCCACGAGCCCCGACGGCGCGAGCGCCGAGGGCCTGCCGAGGATAAACGACCCGGCCACGGGACCGGGCTCGGGCTCGCAGCCGCACGTGACAAGAAGCGCGCGGCACTCGTCGGCCCCGTGCTTGGCGACGTTTGCGGCTACGCTCGCGCAGGCGGGCTCGAGGGCGCCCGCGGCAAAGGCGGCAGCTGCCTCAGGCCCCAGGTCGGTCATGGCGCGCTCGGCGATCCACTCGGGAAGGCCGCCAATGCGCTGCAGGTCGGAGGCAGCGAAGTCGCCGGACTCCACGCGGGCGCGGGCGGCCTCGAGGGCGGCCGCGTCCTCGTCGGCCACGCGGCGCAGGACGGCGTTGCCGAGGCCCGCGGCGCGGCGGCTGGCACAGCGCACGAGCTCGACGCCCTGGCTCACGGCAACCTGCGTCGGCGTGTCCAGGTAGAGGATCTCGAAGGCGGCGATGCGCAGGGCATCGCGCACGAGCGGCTCGAGCGCCGAGCGGGCGCGCAGGTGGCTCGTGACCACGCGGTCGACCTCGCCGCGGGCGGCGATGGTGCCCAGCACAAGGCGGGTGGCGAGCGGCCGGTCGCGCGGGTCGAGCTCCGCCATCGCGGGCGACTCGCGCAGAAGGTCGCGGGCGCGGGCCTCGCGGCGGCGGCACTCGGAGAAGAGCCTCAGGGCGGCGCGGCGCGCGGGCGCGAGCTTGGCTGCGGAGGCGGCGGGCTTCTGGCCGGGCTGGCCGTGGGGACCGTTGTTGGGCTTCTTGCCGGGCACTAGATGCGCTCCCAGGCAAGGTCACCGCGAAGGCCGGCGGCCCAGGACGCGGCGGGCATCTCTTTCTTCCCGTCGGGCTTGACGGAGAGCACCTCGAGCGCGCCGTCGGCGCAGCCCAGCAGCACGCGCTTCTTTTGGGCGACGACCTGGCCGGGCGCGAGCTTCTGGCCCTCCGCGACGCGGGCGGACATGACGCGCACGCCCTTTCCGGCCACGCTCGCGCGGGCGGGAGCCGTGTCGCCGGAGGCCTGCACGCGGCGGGCGTTGATGGCGACGGCGTCCGCCGGGTCGAGGCACATCTCGTCCTTGCGGACCTTGGCCGCGAAGGTGACGCCGGCCTCGTCCTGCTCGTGCCACTCGACGGTGCCGTCGGCCAGGCGCGGCAGCGACTCCACGAGCGCCGCGGCGCCCGCCTCGGCGAGCTCGGAGGTCACCTGCTCGCAGCCCTTCTCGCCGATCTGAACGTGCGCCTGGGCGCACCAGGCGCCAGCGTCGAGCTCGTGGGCCACGCGCATGATCGAGACACCCGTCTGCGCCTCGCCGGCCAGGATCGAGCGCTGGATCGGGGCCGCGCCGCGCCAGCGCGGGAGCAGCGACGCGTGCACGTTGACAGCGCCCAGCGGGGCCGCCTCGAGCACGTCGTCGGGCAGGATGCAGCCATAGGCCACGACGCAGATCACGTCGGGGGCGGCCGCGCGCAGGGCCTCCTTGGCCTCCTCCGTCATGCGCGAGGTCTCGAAGACGGGGATGCCGAGCTCGGCGGCCTTCTGCTTGACGGGCGAGGGAACGAGCTTCTTTCCGCGGCCGCGGACGGCGTCCGGGCGCGTGAAGACGAGCGGGATCTCGTGGCCGGCCTCGGCCAGCGCGGTAAGCGACGGGACGGCGAACTCGGGCGTTCCCATAAAGACGACGCGCATGTTCTTCTCCCTACTCGACGACCTCGGTCTCGCCGGGGCGGGCGCCCGCGGCGATGGCCTGCTCGTACTCGCGCATGGCCTCGGCGCGCTTGATCGGCGCGAGGTGGTCGACCATGGTCTTGCCGTGCAGGTGGTCGATCTCGTGCTGGAGGCACACGGCCATGAGGTTGCCCTCGGCCTCGTACTGCATGAGGTCGCCGTTGAGGTCATAGGCGTGGACGACCACGTGCGAGGGGCGCGTGACCGTGACGTTGATGCCCGGGAAGCTGAGGCAGCCCTCCTTGAAGTCGCGCGGGTCGCCGTCGGCGGCGACCACCTTGGGGTTGATGAGGACGTAGGGGTTCTTCTTTGTCCCTGCGCCCGCGTAGTCGCAGTCGATGACGACGATCTGCTTGAGGACGCCGATCTGCGGGGCGGCCAGGCCGCAGCCGTCGGCCTCGTACATGGTCTTGAGCATGCGGTCGGCGAGCTTCTTCACGTCGCGGTCGATGTTCTCAATCGGGGCGCACTCGGTCTCGAGGCGCTCGTCGGGGGCGAGCACGATATCGTCCATAAGGCCCATGCGGGTCTCTCCTTTCGTGTATGGCGGCGGGCGGGCCCGCGCCATGGTCTTCTTTGCTGCGACGGACGGGGCTGGGTGCCGCGTCCGCGCCGTCCACTACATCATGTCGTAGGCGTCGATGTCCACTGACATGTTAATACCCTTGAGCGGCCCGAGCGAGGCCGCGGCGGCGCCGAGCACGCCGCCGAGGTCGGCGTCCACGGGGGACTTGACCATAACATGGCGGCGGAAGTAGTCCTTGGCGCGGGCCTTAACGCAGTCCGTGGGGCCCAGGACCTCCCAGCCGGGCTGCCCCTCGACGCGAGCGAGCACGGCGTCGGCGAGCACGGCGCTCGCCGCGCGGCAGGCCGTCTCGGACTTGCCCCACAGCACCACGTTGCCCAGGCGCGAGAAGGGCGGGTAGCCGGCCTCCTCGCGCTCGGCGAGCTCCGCCTCGAGGAAGAGCGCGCGCTCGTGGGCCTCCACCGCGCGCATGGCCGGGTGGCTCGCCCAGTAGGTCTGGACGATGACCTCGCCGGGGGCCTTGCCACGGCCGGCGCGCCCGGCGACCTGCTCGAGGAGGTCGTAGGTCCTCTCGGCGGCGCGGAAGTCGGGCAGCTTGAGCATGGTGTCGGCGTTGATCACGCCCACGAGCGTGACCTCGGGGAAGTCGAGGCCCTTGGCGATCATCTGCGTGCCCACGAGCACGGCGCAGTCGGCGGCGTCGAACTGCTCGAGGAGCTTCTGGTGGGCGCCCTTTGCGCGCGTGGTGTCGGCGTCCATGCGGATAACCTCGACGCCCTCGGGCAGCATCATGCGCAGCTCGTCCTCGACGCGCTGGGTGCCCACGCCGTAGGCGCCCAGGTAGCGGCTGCCGCAGTTGGGGCAGGACGTCGACGGGTCGGGGTAGGCGCGCACGGGCCAGGTGCGGCCGCAGGTGTGGCAGGCGAGGTAGTGGCCGCGCTCGTGATAGGTCAAGGCGCAGCTGCAGTGCGGGCACTCGGGGACGCAGCCGCACTCGCGGCACATGAGGAAGTTCGCGAAGCCGCGGCGATTGAGGAGAAGGACGGCCTTCTCACCGCGCTCTGCCACGCCGCGAAGGGCCTCCGCCAGGGGCGCCGAGAAGACCGAGCGGCCGCCGCCGCGGAACTGCTCGGCCATGTCGACCACGCGGACCTTGGGCAGGCGGGCGCCGCCGGGGCGCTCGGGCATGCTCACGCGGGTCCAGGAGACGCCGCCCCACGCGCCGGCGCGGCAGCGGCCGAGGGCCTCGAGCGAGGGGGTGGCCGACCCGAGCACGAGAGCGCAGCCGCGCTCGCAGGCCATGCGGGCGGCGACCTCGCGGGCGTGGTAGCGCGGGGACTTGTCCTGCTTGTAGGAGCCCTCGTGCTCCTCGTCGATGATGATGAGGCCGGGGTTGGCAAGAGGGGCAAAGAGCGCCGAGCGTGCGCCGACGACCACGTGGGCCTGGCCCTGGCGCACGAGGTCCCACTGGTCGAAGCGCTCGCCGGCGCTGAGGCGCGAGTGCAGGACCGCGACGTCGTCGCCGAAGCGGCTGCGGAAGCGGCCCACGGTCTGGGCGGTGAGGCTGATCTCGGGGACGAGGACGAGGGCGCCGCGGCCGTCCGCGAGCGAGCGCTCGATGGCGTCGAGGTAGACCTCGGTCTTTCCGGAGCCGGTCACGCCGTCGACGAGCACGACGTCGCCGCGGCCGGCCGCGCGGGCGGCGTCGATGGCGGCGAGCGCCGCGCGCTGGCCGTCGGTGAGAGCCTGCGGGCGAGGGGCGGCGGCCGACGAGAGCGATGTGGCCTCGGCAGATCCGCGCACCTGACGGCGGCGCTCCACGAGCACGACGCCGCGACGGGCAAGCGCGGCGACCGCGGCGGCGGCTCCGGGAATGGTGGCCGAGAGCTCCGCCACGCGCTGCGGGCCGGCGGCCAAGGCCTCGAGCACGGCGCGCTGGCGGGCGGCGTTCTTTGCGGGGACGAAGTCGGCCGCGGCGGGGGCGAGGCCGGCCCAGCGCTCGTCGACGGCGCCCGTGGACTCCGAGACGAGGCGCCAGGGCTCGCCGGGGGCGTCGCGGGTCACCTTGACCTTCTGGCCGGGGGCGAGGAAGGGGCGCACGGCGTCGGGCAGCGGGCAGGCGTACTCGCGCGCCATCCAGCGGGCGACCTCGGCGCCGGCAGCGTCGAAGGCGGGCGGGGCCAGGACCTGAGAGACGGGCTTGATCTTTGCGGGATCGATGCCGGCCGGCGCGTCGGCGGAGGTCGCCATGACGTAGCCAACGACCTCGCGAGGCCCCAGGGGCACGAGCACCGTGGAGCCGACGGCGACCTCAGCCGCGAGCGCGGCGGGCACCGCGTAGTCGAACGCGCCGTCGAGCGCGCGCGTGGGTATGTCGAGCACGACGCTCGCGTACGGCATGGGCGGTTCCCTCCCCTTGGGTTCGGTCGGATGAATGGTCAGCCTTCCCAGTTTAGCGGAGGGGGCGGGCGGGCTTCTTGCCGCAAGGGTTTCTTGCTAAATAAACGCGACGTCTGGGGTGCGACGGCGGCTCGTCGCCCCATCGCGCTAAGAAACGGCCACGTCTGGGCGCCCAGGCTCGGCAGAACCATCCATTCTGTTAAAAAACACCGACGTCTGGGGGCCGCCCCGCCCAGACGTCAGCGTTTCTTAGCAAGAAGGACACTCCAACGCCCAGACGTCGCGTTTTCTTAGCAAGAAGCTCGACGCCTCGCCCACACGTAAGGGTTTCTTAGCGCGCAAACCCGCCGCGGCCGGCAGCCCGCCGCGCCTCGTCGATAGCGAGCCGGTCCAGTGCCTCCTCGACGCCCTCCCTCGCCTTCGCCACAGAGAGTCTCTTCTCCGAGACGCCCCAGCTCAGCCCGTCGATCACGTCGAGCTCGGCCAAAAGCGCCTCCCTCCGCGCCAGCTCGAGCGCGCGCCGGGCGGCGGTCACCCGGTGCGCCGGCAGCCCGAGCTTCCCACGCAAAACGCCGTCGACGAGCCTGTCGAGATACGCCGTGCCCTCGTACTGCGCGTGCCAGATGGCGAACGGCTGCAGCCCGAAGGCGAGCAGCTCGTTCGCGCGCACGGCATCCTCCTCGGCACGCCCATCCCTTCCATGGACCCCGCCGTGATAGTCGAGGCAGTAGCCCGGCACTCCGTCGTGGGGCAGCGAGAACAGGATGTCTGGTCTGCGCACATGCGACTCCTCGAGGCCGCGCCAGATGCGCTCCACCTCGAGGTCCTCGTTCATCGAGAGGATCGGCACGTTGTAGCCGCCCTTGCGCCGGGGCCACGCGACGCGCAGGGCAAGGCGGGACTCCATCGGCGAGCCGGACGCGTCGAACGCGAGCGAGCAGGCCTCCCTGACCTTCGCCGCCGCGGGTGGGCGGTTGAGCTTGTCAACGAACTCCAGGATGCGCGCCCTGGAAGTGAGCGGCTCCTTTCGCTGCAGCATCCCCGACGGGTCGGCAGGCTGCACGGCGTAGGTCCCGCAGAGCTCCTCGATCAAGAGAACGAGCTCGAGCGGCGTCGCGAGTCTCGCCATCTGAAGGACGAGGAGCTCAGGGCACGGGACGGCGAGGTCGGCGCCGACCCGCAGGAAGGAGCCGCCCGGAAGGTCGCCGCGAAGGACATGGGATCGAAACGTCTCGTTGTCCCTGCTGCCGCCAGGGTCGGCGACCAGGAGGTGGACCGGCCGGGATAGCAGCCGGCCGATGGAGCGGGACCCGAGCCAGTGATCGACCTCGGCCCTGGTCGACGCCTTGCCGTCCGGGATGTCCAGCGGCTCGGCAGCCGCGAGCATTCGCGGGGCGTCGGCGAGCCTCATGGCCTCAAGTGCTGTGGTATGTGAGATCACGTAAGTCATAGTGCCGCGATAGTACCCGGCGCATGGTTCGAGAATGCTGCCGGGATGCTTGCGGGACGCTGGCGGAAGACTGCCGAGACCCAGGAGCTCGCGAGGTCAACCGGGGCGCTCGAAAAACCGGAAGCTTGCGGGAACATGCCCGCCAACACAAGAGGCCCACAAGCGAATGCCGCCCGCGGGCCGAAGACGCCGCTCGCGGGTCCAAGCGAGTCGACGCGTTAAGAAGCGCAGCTACGCGACGAGGCCGAACGCCTCGCCGAGCGTCTTTGCAAAGAGGATCACGAGCACACAGACGATGATGGGGCGCACGATGCGGGAGCCGTCGCGCACGACCATGCCGGCACCGATATAGTGTCCCGCAATCGAGAACACCGACGCGATGGCGCCGAGCAAAAGCCAGGTCTGCCCCGACAGCACGAACGACACGAAGCCCGCGATGTTGCTCGCGAGGTTCGCGCACTTGGTCTGCCCCGCGCAGTCGCGCACGCCGAGCTTTGCGATGGTCGAGTAGCCGAGGATCAAAAACGTCCCCGTGCCCGGGCCGTAGAACCCGTCGTACAGGCCGCACGCGAGGGCGACCGCGCACATGATGGCGGCGCGACGACGGCGCGGCATTGGCTCGGACTCCTGGCGCAGGGACTTCTTTCGCAGCGAGACGAAGGCGACCGCGGGAAGCGCGCAGATGAGCACCCAGCGGAACACCTCCTCGGGCAGCGCCATCGAGAGGCGCGCGCCGATAAACGACATCCCGAGGGCGCACACGACACAGGGCGCCGCGAGCTTCCAGTCGACGAAACCGCTGCGGATGTAGCGCAGGGTCGAGAAGCTCGTGCCCACCATCGAGGACATCTTGTTCGTGCCGATGGCGAGGTGGGCGGGAAGGCCCACAAATAAGTAAGCAGGCAGGGTAACAAGGCCTCCCCCGCCGCCGATGGCGTCGACGAAGCTGCCGATGAAGACGAGCGGGCAAAGGATGAGCAGGGTGCGGGCGTCAGGCATGGGAGTCTCTCTGTGGGGAACGCGACAGCCCCATACCATACGCCCGACGCGTGTCGCCTGGGTTGCCGGCGCGCGACGAGCGCGAAAACCGCGCAAAGTACGAGCGGAGAACGTTAACCCAGAGCCGGAAGAGTGCACAGGGAAGCCGTTTTTCGAAAAGTCGGTGCCTTAATTCGGGACCCACGAGTATCGTGCGTCGTTTCCGACGCATTTGCCCAGTTGGCGAGGATGCCGATTGCGTCGATACTCGATAGGTCTGGATTAAGGCACCGACTTTTTGTCGCTCCGCGTTATTCCGCGCTACTCCGCGGGATCGTGGAGGCCGCGGAACTCGAAACGGCGCTGCGCCTCGTCGAAATCGAAGACCATGACCGCGCAGTTGGGGAGCTTTCGCGGGCGATCGGAGCCCTCGGGCAGAATCGCGCGGATGAACTGAAGCGAGGCGCTTCCGTGCGAGACGGCGAGCAGGGTCCCCACACCGGGCGCGCAGACATCGTCGGCCAGCGCCGCAACCATACGGGAAGCCAGCGCGTCGTTCCCCTCCCCGCCGAAGGGAACGAGTTCATCGCCAGGGTCCCACACATCGCTGGGCACCGCGTCCTGCGGCCCCTCCTCGAAGCTGCCGTACGCGCGCTCGATGATGCCGGGCTCGGGGCGAACCTCACCATCGAAGTCGAGCTCAGAGGCCGCGATCTCAGCGGTTTGCATCGCTCGGCCCAAAGGCGACGACACGATCGCGTCCGGCGCGACGCCGTGCTCGCGAAGCCATGCCCCCGCCATATGCGCCTGTCGCACGCCGAGCTCCGTCAACGGGGAGTTGCAACGGCCCTGGACGAGCTTCTTTACGTTGAACTCGGTTTGGCCGTGACGAAGGAGGTAGAGATGCTTCAAGGAGTGGGGTCCTTCCGGGAGGTATTGAGTGCCTGTCGGGGATGCCGGGGCCTGCCGTCTCAGCCTGTCTGATTTGGCGAGAAGGGCACTCGCCACCTCAGACAGGCTGGACCGGCAGGCCAGGCAGGACCGGCAGGTTTACTTCGTGAGGTCGGCGACGGCGGCGCGAAGCTCGTCGACGCGGTCGCGGCGCTCCCAGGTGAACTCGGGAAGCTCGCGGCCGAAGTGGCCGTAGGCGGCCGTCTTCTCGAAGATCGGGCGGCGCAGGTCGAGGTCGCGGATGATGGCGCCCGGGCGCAGGTCGAAGACGCGCTCGACGGCGGCCTCGATCACGCGGTCGTCCACCTCGCCGGTGCCAAAGGTGTCAACCATGATGGACAGCGGGTGCGAGACGCCGATCGCGTAGGCGAGCTCGATCTCGCACTTGTGCGCGAGCCCGGCGGCGACGACGTTCTTGGCGACCCAGCGCGCGGCGTAGGCGGCGGAGCGGTCGACCTTGGTGCAGTCCTTGCCGGAGAAGGCGCCGCCGCCGTGGCGTCCCATGCCGCCGTAGGTGTCGACGATGATCTTGCGGCCGGTGAGGCCGGTGTCGCCCATGGGACCGCCCACGACGAAGCGACCGGTCGGGTTGACGTAGATTTCGGCGTTGGTCCACTTGATGTCGGCGGCGTCGAGCACGGGCGCGATCACGTGGTCGACCATGTCGGCCTTGATCACGTCCATGTTGGTGATGGCGTCGGAGTGCTGGGTCGAGACGACAACGGCCGTGACCTCGACGGGCTTGTCGTCCTCGTAGCGCACGGTGACCTGGGTCTTGCCGTCGGGGCGCAGATAATCAACGGTGCCGTTGCGGCGAACGGCCGCAAGGCGCTCGGCCATGCGACTCGCGAGGTAGTGCGGCATAGGCATGAGGACCGGGGTCTCGTCGCAGGCGTAGCCGAACATCATGCCCTGGTCGCCGGCGCCCACCGCGTCGATGGGGTCGGTCGTGCGGCCGGCCTGGGTGTCGAAGGACTCGTCCACGCCGGCGGCGATGTCGGCGCTCTGCTCGTGGATGATGTTCAGAACGCCGCAGGTCTCGCAGTCGAAGCCGTACTTCGCGCGGTCGTAGCCGATGCGGCGGATAGTGTCTCGGACGATCTTCTGGACGTCGACGTAGGCCTCGGTGCGGACCTCGCCGGCGACGACGACGGTGCCGGTGGTCACGAAGGTCTCGCAGGCGCAGCGGACGTTCTCGAGCTTGGCGGGGACGCCGTCGGGCGCGACGTAGCCGTCGGCCTCGAGCTCGGCCTCCTTGGCCAGAATAGCGTCCAGGATGGCATCGCTCACCTGGTCGCAGATCTTGTCGGGGTGCCCTTCGGTAACACTCTCGGAGGTAAAGTAATAGTTCTTCTGTGACATGCGCGCGCTTCCTTTCTTAAGCAGTCACTTATCTTAGCCGGGCAGGTCAGGCACCCGGCGATTACACGCAACGAATACCCAAGAAGGGCATGCGCTAAACCTCGTCCGCCTGAGCGGAATCGGCGGGGTCGGCCTCGGGGGCGCCGGCAGCGCCGGTCATCTCGGCCATGCGCCGAGCCTTATCCGCCTTGAAGTTCTCGATGGCCCGCGGCGTACCCATGCCACAAATAAGCAGGTCGACCAGCTGGTCCGAGAAGTGCGCGGAATCGGCGGCGTCTCTCTTGATAGGTCCCTCGAAGATCCCGAAGGTAAAGGCGCCGGCGATGGAGACGGCGCACAGGCGCGAGTCGATGTCGGGGCGCGCGAGGCCCTCGACCTTGGCGCGGTCGACCTGCGCCTCGAAGATGCCGATGATCCGGGTAAGCCGCGACTCGACGGAGGGCAGCACGGCCTTCTTTGACCCGAGCAGCTCGCGCGTGACGGCAAGCGCCAGCGGACTCTGGGGCAGCATGCTCGACGCAAGCACGTCCGCCAGTCCCCTGATGGAGGCCAAAGACGAGGGCGCGTTGGCTACCACCGACTCGATGTTTCCCACGAGCTCGTCGACCTCGCGGTCGAAGATGGCCTCGACGAGCGCGTCCTTATCGGCGAAGTAGTAGTAAAGAGAGCCCTTGGACATGTGGCAACGCGTGCTGACCTCGCTCATCTGGAAGTCGGTGCCGTTGTGCTCCGCCATGAGCTCGGTCGCGGCGGCCATGATCTTCTCGCGGGTGGCCGCGGACTTGCGCGTCTTCGTCTCGGCGCGCAGGCGGTCCTGGGCGGCATGCGCCACTCCCTCGCGGGCCGCGCGCACGCGGCGCACGCCCTTCTCTATATCTGCCGCGACGTTGCGATCGTTGAGGATACTCATAAACAATCACTCCTTCTGCGCGGGATTCTAACATCTGCGAGCCGTGAATCTAAGAATTTTGAGCGAATTTCAAAAAAGTTGAACACAGACTGTTTTAAACCGTGTTCGAAATGGCTACATTCATATCTTGGTTCATTAGGCATCCTGCGCGGCCATGCGCGGGAACACGGTTCAAAAATCGGAAAGAGGCACTTGTGCGCAAGGTATGGCAGATTTTTGTCCGCGACTTCAAGCGGTTGCTCAAAAACCCGGTGGCCATCGTGATCGCGATCGGCGTGGCCATCATCCCCTCGCTCTACGCGTGGTTCAACATCCTGGCGAACTGGGACCCCTATGAGAACACCTCCACGGTGCCCATCGCCGTGACCATCGAGGATAAGGGCGCAGACATCAAGGACCTCGGCTACACCAACGCCGGCGACATGATCCGCGAGCGCCTCGAGGAAAACGACCAGCTCGGCTGGACCTTCGTCGACGACGAGGACGAGGCCAAGCAGGGCGTCGAGTCCGGCAAGTACTTCGCCGCCTTCGTCATCCCCGAGGACTTCACCGAAAGCCTCGCCGACGTGCTCGACGGCGACGTCCAGAAGGCCCACATCGCCTATTACGTGAACGAGAAGGCCAACGCCATCGCGCCCAAGGTCACCGACACCGGCTCGACCACCCTTGAGAACCAGATCTCCAACGAGTTCGTAAACGTCGTGGGCAAGACCGTGACCGAGAAGCTCGGCGGCTTCGTCGGCGACGCGGCCGAGGGGCTCGACGGCGCGCGCGACGCCGCCGCGGGCGACCTTGCCGACGCCTCCGCAAAGCTCGGCGACCTCGCGGACGGCATCGACGGCGCGCAGGACTCCATCGCGAGCGCCCGCAAAACCGTCGCCTCCGCGCGAGACACGCTTTCGCTGGTCAGCGAGAAGAGCGCCAACCTCGGCAACAGTCTCTCCGCCAGCCTAGACACCCTCGCGGACACGCGCACCAAGGCGACTACCCTCGCCGCGCAGCTCGGCAGTGCGCTTTCGACCGGCGCCTCCACCATCAACTCCGTGAGCTCCACCGCCAACTACAACATCGGCCTCATCGCCGGCGACGTGGGCTGGGCCCAGGGCCGTATCGACGCCGCCATCGCCCAGATCCGCGCGCTCGACGGCGCCACCACAAACGTCCAGACCGGCCTCGAGCGCGTCCGCACCATCACCGTGTCGGCCGCGGGCAACGAGCTCGCCACGCAGCTCACGACCAAGATCGACGCGAGCCTCGAGGTGACCACCGAGCTCTCTGACTCGCAGAAGCAGGCGCTCGACAAGCTCCAGCAGATCTCCGACGGCCTCAAGTCCGCGACGGGCACCGTCACCGGGCTCTCGTCCTCGGTGAGCAACGCCATCAGCGAGACCACCGGCGCCCTCACCGACCTGCAGAAAAACCTCGCCGCAACGACGATGCCGCAGCTCAACGAGGCGCTCGACGGCTTCTCGAACACCGGCGGCAAGCTCGTGGGCACCGCCTCGTCTCTTCCCGCCATGCTCGCGCAGGCCGACAGCGCCCTGTCCGAGCTCGACGGCATCCTCGCCCAGAGCTCAACCGCCCTGTCGACGACCGCCGACTCCGTGCGCGGCGCCTCCGACAAGATCTCGTCCATCTCGGCCGACGTCGCAGCCGTCGAGTCCGCCGAGAACTTCGACGGCATCAAGGACGTCCTCAACCTCGACGCCGAGGACGTCGGCGACTTCCTCGGCTCGCCCGCTGAGCTCGTCACCATGCCCATCTACCCCGTCGAGAATTACGGCAGCGGCGTGACGCCCTTCTACACGAACCTCGCCCTGTGGGTCGGCGGCTTCGTGCTCGTGGCCATCTACAAGCTCGAGGTCGACCGCGAGGGTATCGGCGACTTCAAGCCCTGGCAGGGCTTCTTTGGCCGCTGGCTGCTGCTCAACCTGCTCGGCCAGATTCAGGCAATCATCTGCTGCGTAGGCGACATTGCGCTCGGCATCCAGTGCGTCTCGCCCGTCGCGTTCGTCTTTGCCGGCATGGTCGAGAGCTTCGTGTACGTCTTCTTCATCTACGCGCTCTCGGTCGCCTTCAAGCACGTCGGCAAGGCGCTCGGCGTCCTTCTTGTCGTGCTGCAGATTCCCGGCGCATCGGGCCTCTACCCGATCCAGATGCAGCCGGGCTTCTTCCAGGCACTGATGCCCTGGCTGCCCTTCACCTACGGAATCAACGCCATGCGCGAGGCGATCGCGGGCTTCTATGGCAACTACTACGCGCAGAACCTGCTCGTCCTTCTTGTCTACCTCATCCCCGCGTTACTCATCGGCGTGACGGCTCGCAGGCACCTGCTGAACATCAACAACCTCTTTGACCGCAAGCTCGGCGAGACCGACATGATGATCACCGAGCGCACCGGCATGAAGAGCCAGTTCCGCTTGGCCACCATCGTCAAGGCCATCATGGATTCCGACAACTACCGCGAGACCTTCCTGGCCAGCGCCGCCAACTTCGAGCTGCGCTACCCGGTGCTCGTGCGCCGCGGATTCGCCGCCCTCATCGCAGTGCCGCTCGTCCTTCTTGCCCTCATGTTCGCCACCGAGGCGAAATTCGCCATGCTCGTGCTGTGGATCCTCTCGCTCGTGATCATCTGCACGTTCCTGATCGTGATCGAGTACCTGCACGTGCGCGTGATCGACAAGACGAACCTCTCGAACATGAGCCAAGAAGAGCTCTACGAAATGCTCGACGACGAGCTCAAGGCCGAGTTGCTCGCCTTCGCTCCCATCGAGAAGATGCGCCTCGACAAGGGCGCGCGCCTCGCCGCGGCGCAGGCCGGCCTCGCCGGAGCGGCCGACGCGCAGGGCGGTGCCGACGAGGCCGCCGAGGCCGATGCCAGCGCAACCGGCGCCGATGCGACCGCCGCCGAGAAGACCGCCGCCATGCCCGCCCGTGACCAGAAGGGAGGCGATGAGTGATGCAGCGCTTCTTTGCATTCATAAAGAGGGACGCCAAGCACGTCTTCGCCAACGTCATCAGCCTCGTCGTCGTTGTCGGCATGATCGTGGTGCCGAGCTTCTACGCCTGGTTCAACATCGCCGGCAGCTGGGACCCCTACGGCAACACCAAGAACCTCAAGGTGGCCGTCGCCAACTCCGACGCCGGCTATACGGGCGATCTCATCCCCATCACGCTCAACATGGGCGAGCGCATGACCTCCTCGCTCACCGAGTCCACCTCCATCGGCTACACGGTGACCACCGAGGAGCAGGCCATCGAGGGCGTCCAGAGCGGCGAGTACTACGCGGCCATCGTGTTCCCCGCCGACTTCACGACCAACATGATGAGCGTGCTCTCCAGCTCGCCGACCAAGCCCAAGGTGCTCTTCTACCAGAACGAGAAGGCCAACGCCATCGCGCAGATCGTGACCAACAAGGCATCGACCGCCGTTCAGCAGGACATCGACCAGTCCTTCGCCGAGTCCGTGACCAACGTGGGCGCGGGCGTGCTCGACGAGCTGACGGGCTACCTCGACGACGACAAGCTCGTCGAGTTCACCGGCAAGCTCAACGATGCCGTGGGCGACGCCCAGGCGAGCCTTACCGAAACGGCCGCGAACACCCGCAGCTTCGCGAGCATCCTCGACTCGACGACGGCGCTTCTTGGCAACGGCACGTCGGGCGCGAGCGACTCCGTTTCCGCGACGGACGGCGTGGGCGACGCGCTGCGCGACACCGCGGGCAACGTCCGCACGCTCGGCGACGCCGTCAACGGCGCGACCGACTCCGTGAACTCCGCGCTCGAGCGCAGCCAGGCGAGCATGGATGACGTGAGGAAGTCCATCGACGACGCCTTCGACCAGGCGGGATCTGCCGCAGGCTCCTCGAAGGAGGCGCTCGAGTCCGCCGCGGCCACCGTCGACGGCCAGATCGCTGAGCTCGACAAGCTGCTCGCGGCGCTCGGCGACTCCGACACGCTGGCCCACACCTGGTACGAGTCGTGGGACAACGGTGCCGACCCCGGCTTCACCGGCCAGATCGGCGTCTCGCGCGACGACGTCTACACCGCCTACGTGACCATCGACGGGCTGAACAGCAGCGTGACGAACCTGCGCGCTTCTTTGCAGGACCTCTCCGACGGCCTGCGCAAGACCGCGGGCGACATCGACGGTGCCGCCACCGACGCCGCCGCGTCAAAGAAAGAGCTCGAGGACCTCGTCGACTCCGCCAAGAGCGGGATCGGGCAGGTCAAGGGCGACTTCGAGGGCGACCTCAAGAACAGCCTGACCTCGCTCGCGTCAAAGATCGACGCCGCCGCGAGCGACGCCGACGCCATCGGCTCCTCCATCCAGACCACGCTCGACTCCGTGAACGGCACCGCCGCCATCGCCGCAGGCGACCTTACGAGCGCCAAGGATGGGATCATGACCGCCGCCAACTCGCTCGATGCGGCCGCCGCCAAGCTCGGCGAGCTCAACGGCTCGCTCAGCGACGCGCTGGCCTCCGGCGACATGGACACGATCCGCGCCATTCTTTCCAGCGGCTCGGCCGCGCTCGGCGACTTCATCTCGGAGCCAGTGAGCGTCGACCGCCAGGCCATCTACCCCATCGAGAACAACGGCAGCGCGATGGCGCCGTTCTACACCACGCTGGCCATCTGGATCGGCGGCGTCGTGCTCGCCGCGCTCGTCAAGTGCAACCCGAGCGAGGAGGCCGTCCGCGAGACGGCCGCAAAGCCGCGCCACTCCTACCTCGGCCGCCTCGTGTTCTTCGTGGCCGTCGGCTTCGCGCAGTCGCTGCTGATCCTGCTCGGCGACCTGTTCTTCCTGGGCGTCCAGTGCGCCCACCCCGTGCTCTTCGTGCTCGCGGGGCTCATGGCATCGCTCGTGTTCGTGAACATCATCTACGCGCTCACGGCGAGCTTCGGCGACGTGGGCAAGGCCATCGCCGTCGTGCTCATGGTCATCCAGGTCGCGGGCTCGGGCGGCACCTTCCCGGTGCAGATGCTGCCTGAGGGCTTCTTCCAGGCTGCCTACCCGTTCCTGCCGTTCGTCCACTCCGAGAACGCCATGCGCGCGGCGATGTTCGGTATCTACAACGGCGATTTCTGGGTCGAGCTCGGCACACTCGCTGCCTACCTCGTGCCGGCGCTTCTGCTGGGCCTCGTGCTCAGGAAGCCGGTCATGCGGCTGAACGAGTGGGTCGAGGAGAAGCTCGAGTCCACGAAGCTGATGTAGCGCTCGCTCAAAGCCCCGGTCGTGCGGCCGGGGCTTTTTTCGTGGCGGGGTTGCGCGCGGGGAGCGGGGGGCGGCTGCGTGGATCCCGGCTGCGCGGGAATCCGGGAGCGTCGGTAATTGGCAAGCTCGGCTGCGCGGAAATCGCCGACCGTCGGTACCGACGCTCCCCCATTCCGGCGCAGAGCACCGCCCGGTTTACCGACGCTCCCGATTTCCGACGCAGCGCGCCGTCCGGTTTACCGACGCTCCCTCATTTCCGCGCCTCTTCGCCCCGGCCGCCAACAAGAAACCCACACACATACCGACGCTCCCCGTTTTTCGCGCAGACCTCCCAGCGGCAACCTCGCACCATTGACCTCGCACTTCTTTTCAACCTGCCCAGACACCGCCAGTCTGCCGCCAGCATTCCGACAGCATTCCGCAAGAGAAAATTAACTTTTTCATGCTTCTCGATTGATTCTTGGCGGGGATTGCCTAAAGTCGGGCCATGGATATCGTGATCTCGCATATGGCTGCGCTCCAGGTCATTCGCCAGCCCTACTTCACTCGTCGCCTGGCTGCGGCGGAGCTCTGCCCAACGGACATCCCCGGTCGCCTTCCCTCGGCCTCCGAGCTGAGCGAGGCCCGAGAGTCCCTCGGGCAGCTCTCCGGCATCGAGGGCGAGCTCGGTCTGCTCGTCTCAAGCAGGCGCGGGACCCATGCCTGCGACGGCGCGCGGCCCCACGTCCTGTCGGGCGGCCTGCCCGCCGGCGCCCTCGTCCAAGTGGCGCCCGGCGTGAGGTGTGTCTCTCCCCTTCTGCTTCCCCTGCTTATGGCGCCCAAACTGAGCGAGGAGGAGATGCTCATGCTCCTCTCCGAGCTCATGGGCCTCTTCAACGTGGCAAACGGCGCAAAGAAGGGCCTCGTGCAAAGGGACCGCCCCATAGCATCCCCCGAGGCGATTCATTACTTCCTCTCCGCGATGGGGAGGCCCATGTGGTCCGCAAAGCTCGAGCGTCTTGTGGGCATGGTCCCCGTGAGGGCGGCGTCGCCGCCCGAGGCGCAGCTCTACCTGCGCGCATCCGGCAAGTTCGCGCACGGCGGGTACGGGATCTCGAGCGCGTTGCTCAACGACCCAGTCGAGCTCGCCGAGCTCGGCGGCGATGCGTCGACGACGAGGATCCGCAAGCCGGACCTCTTGGTGAGCGCCACGGGTGAGGCGGCCGCCGCGGGAGTTAGGGGCGCGTGCCTCGACTACATGGGCGCCGAATGGCACAGCTCGGCGCTGGCGATCAAGAACGACGCGCTGAGGCGAAACGAGCTTCTTGCCGCCGGGTACGTCCCCTTCGAGATCTTCAGCGAGCAGTTCGACAGCATCGACTACATGGACGACCTCATGGCGAGCGTCCGCGACGTCGCCGGCTTGCCCCGGCGGAGGATGACGAGGGCGCGGGCCGTGTCCGAGCGGGCTGCGCGAGAGGAGTTTTGGGCAAGGCTACGCGCCGTCGACATGCGGGCATGGACGAGCAGGGACGATTTGAGGTAGCCCTTCTTGCCAAGAGCGCCGCCGGGGATGATGCGCTGAGGGCGCTGCGCGGGAATCGGGGAGCGTCGGTAATTCGGTCGGTTCGCTGCGCCAAATACCGGGAGCGTCGGTAATTGGCGACGGGCGTTCGACGCCATTCTTGCCCCTTTGCGCGGGAATCGCCGACCGTCAGTACCGACGCTCCCCCATTCCCGCGCGGGGCAGGGACATGGGCTACCGACGGTCCCGGTTTCCCGCGCAGTGGCCACGCCGGTTTACCGACGGTCCCGGTTTCCCGCGCGCGGCGGCTGCCGGATTACCGACGCTCCCCGATTCCCGCGCACCGCACCTACCCGCGAGCAGCCCTCAAGCCACCTGCGACCATCGCGAGGGTCTACCATAGTGCCCACGCGACCTAAGGAGAAGACATGACCGCACCCATCCCCGTGATCGACCTTCACTGCGACACCGCCGACCGCATCGCCTGGCAGACCCTCCCCGCCGACATCCGCGCCACGCTCAACCACGACTTCTACAACCTCACCGACCTCGCGAACCCCGCCGGCTGCCGTGAGCTCGCCCAAAACCACGGGCACGTCTCGCTCGAGAAGATCGGCTCCACGCCTTGGGCCCAGTGCTTCGCGTGCTACATCCCCGACGGCCTCACGCCCGAGCAGTCGATCGTCTTCGAGGCGCACGTCAACGACTACATGCGCGACCAGTTGGCAATAAACCCGCAGGTCAAGGCTGCTCGCACCGCCGACGACGTCGAGGGCGTCCTCGAGGCGGGCGGCGTGTGCGCCATCCGCACGATCGAGAACGCGCGCCTCTTTGCCGCCGATCCCGCGCTCGTCGAGAAGCTGGCGGCCGACGGCCTCGTCATGGCGTCGCTCTCCTGGAACGCGCCCGGCCCGCTGGCCAGCGGCAACGACTCGCACGAGGGCCTCTCGGCCATCGGCGCCGAGGTGATGTCGAGGATGGAGCGCTCCCGCGTGGCGCTCGACGTCAGCCACCTTAACGACGAGTCGCTCGCCGACGTCCTCGCCCGCGCGACGCGCCCCCTGTGCGCGAGCCACTCGAACTCGCGCGCCGTCTGCGGCCACCCGAGAAACCTCACCGACGACCAGTTCCGCGCCGTCATGGCCACAGGCGGCGTCGCCGGCCTCAACTACTGCGCAGGCTTCATCGTCGAGGGCGCCTGGAGCGGCGATGATGCCGCCGGCGTCACGTTCGAGCAGGTCGCGGCCCACGTCGAGCACTGGCTCGACATCGGCGGCGAGGACGCTGTGGCGCTCGGCGGCGACCTCGACGGCTCCACCGTGCCCGAGTTCCTCAACGGCGCCGACAAGGTCCCGGCCTTCCAGGAGCTGCTCGTTTCCCGCTTCGGCCGCGAGATCACCGAGAAGATCTGCTACCGCAACGCCGTCGCGTTCCTCCGCCGCGTCCAGGAGAACTAACGGCGCCTGAGCTAAGAAACCCTCACGTCTGGCGACGGTTTCGCCCAGACGTGAGGGTTTCTTAGCAAGAAGGGCCACGGCGCGCCCAGACGTCAGGTTTTCTTGGCAGCAACCGCCACGCGGGCGACCGCAGCGCCCTTCTGGCCGTATACTTATAGCGTATGTGAATCACCACCACCTGACCTGAGGAGATCCCATGTCAGACCAGCAAGTCCGCGTCCGTTTCGCGCCCTCCCCGACCGGCAAGCTCCACGTCGGCGGCGCCCGCACGGCCATCTACAACTGGGCTTTTGCCCGCGCGAACAACGGCGTCTTCATCCTGCGCATCGACGACACCGACCCCACCCGCTCCACCGAGGAGAACACGCAGATCATCCTGCGCGCCATGCGTTGGCTCGGCCTCGACTGGGACGAGGGCCCCGAGGTCGGCGGCGACTTCGGCCCCTATAAGCAGACCGAGCGCCTCGACCTCTACCGCCAGGCCGCCCAGAAGCTCTGGGACGAGGGCCGCGCCTACCCCTGCTTCTGCACCCCCGAGCAGCTTGCCGCCGACAAGAAGGCCGCCCAGGACCGCAAGGACCCCTTCCAGGGCTACCAGCGCCGCTGCCGCGACATCGACCCTGCCGAGGCCAAGCGCCGCATCGAGGCCGGCGAGCCCTACGTCCTGCGCATCAAGGTCCCGCTCGACCGCGGCGACGTCGTGGTCCACGACGCGGTCCACGGCGACGTGACCTTCAATGCCCGCGAGCTCGACGACTTCGTCATCTTCCGCTCCGACGGCACCCCCACCTACAACTTCGCGACCGTCGTCGACGACGCCATGATGGGCATCACCCACGTCATCCGCGGCGACGACCACCTCTCCAACACCCCGCGCCAGGTCATGGTCTACGAGGCGCTCGGCGCCCCCGTGCCCACCTTCGCCCACATCTCGATGATCCTGGGCGCCGACGGCAAGAAGCTCTCCAAGCGCCACGGCGCGACCAACGTCGAGGAGTACCGCGACGCCGGCTACCTCTCCGACGCCTTCGTCAACTACCTGGCACTTCTTGGCTGGTCGCTCGACGGCGACACGACCATCGTCCCGCGCGACGTCCTGGCCTCGCAGTTCAGCCTCGACCACGTGTCCAAGAACCCGGCGACCTTCGACCCCAAGAAGCTCGACTGGATCCAGGCGGAGTACATCCGCTCGATGAGCGACGCCGAGTTCGCCGACGAGGTCATGGTGCCCGAGCTCCACGAGGCCGGCCTCGTCCCCGGCGGCGTCGAGTACGACGAGGCCTGGGTCGACGCGCTGGCCGCCATCGTGAAGCCCCGCACCAAGTTCCCGGCCGACGTCGTCACCGTGGCCGCGCCCGTCTTTGCCACCGCCGAGACCCTCGAGTTCGACGAGAAGTCCGTGGCCAAGGGCCTCGCCAAGGAGGGCATGGGCGCCGTGCTCGACGCTGCCCGCGAGGCGCTCGCGGCGCTGCCCGCTGACGGCTGGACGCCCGAGGCCATCGACGGCGCCCTCGAGCCCCTGCCCGAGGCCCTCGACCTCAAGAAGCGCGTGGTCTTCCAGGCCGTGCGCGTTGCCGAGTGCGGCAACATGGTCTCCCCGCCGCTCGGCGAGACCATGGCCCTCATCGGCCGCGACGACTGCCTCGCGCGCATCGACCACGCCCGCGCGCTCGCGCTTTAACGAAAAATAGCCGGCAAGAAGGGCATGACGCCAAAGTTTCGCCCTTCTTGCCAAAAGCACTTCTTTGCAGGAAAGGAAGATCATGGTCATCGATTTCGAGCACGAGGACTTCGCCAGCATCCCCAACTTCAAGGGCGGCGAGGGCCACTTCGACGCAAAGATGCACGACGACGGCAAGTGCAAGATCATCCGCGGCCGCGTCGAGCCCGGCTGCTCGTCCGGCTACCACCTTCACGAGAAGAACGCCGAGATCATCTACGTGATCGCCGGCGCCGCGCGCTTCAACTACGACGGCACCGACGAGGTCGTGACCGCCGGCAACGCGCACTACTGCCCCGAGGGCCACAGCCACGCGATGTTCAACGCTAGCGAGACCAAGCCCTGCGAGGTCTTCTGCGTCGTCCCGGAGCACCACCTGGGCTAGGCGCGCAAATCAAATGCCGACGGGCCGCAGGCCGGGGACACTCCAGTCCCTGACCTGCGGCCCGTTTTTCCCGAAGCTATGCGCGACGGATCACGAAGAGAAGGTCGAGGACCATCTTGCGCGCGCGGCGGAAGCGCCGGCGGCGGTAATGATAGAGCTCGACGTCGGAAAAGCCGACCTCGTCCGCGGCGCTCTCGTATCCGCTGGCGGGCAGCCAGTCCTCGTAGAAGCTTCGCCGCGCCTGGGCGGCGTGGAGCGCCGCCGACGCCTGCAGGCGGAACGGCACATGCACGACGGCGACAATCGTCCCTGCGGGCAGCACAAGGTCCTCAAAGCCCTCCTGGGGCTTCCCTGCCGCGCTTTCGCGGACCTCATCGCCCATGAAGTAGCGGTATCGGCCATCCTCGGAGGGCTCGCACACCGCGACGGCCGAGACCAGCGGCATCTCGCGCTCCGCGACGTCGTTGCGGACGCCGCCGAACTCGCGCGCGAGGCGCGGCCCGTCCTCGAAGACCCTCGCGTCGTCGGTTGTGAGGGAGCGCCCCCGGAACACGCGCGCGTGCCCGAGGGGCGCCACCTCGACGCTGAGCTTGGACGCCATGCCCGGCCCTTAGTGCTCGCAGCCGGCGGAGGCCGAGACGATGTCCTCGCCCTCGTGCTTGACCATGGCCTCGATCATGAGGGTAAGGCCCTCGACGATGCGCTCGAGGCTCATGGACGGCGTGCCGGCCTTGAGGTTGGCGGCCTGGGAATCCAGGTAGGGCACGTGCACGAAGCCGCCGCGGACGCCCGGGTGACGGTGGTCGAGGGCGTACATGAGGCTGTAGAGGACCTCGTTGCAGCAATAGGTGCCGGCGGTGTACGAGACGCCCGCGGGGATGCCCGCCTTCTGGGCGGCCTCGGCCATGGCCTGGACGGGCAGCGTGGCGAAGTAGGCGTCGGGGCCGTCGGCCTCGAGCTTGGTCGCCAGGGGCTGGAAGCCCTCGTTGTCGGGGATGCGGAAGTTCGCGTAGTTGATGCCGACGAACTCCGGGGTGATCTGGGCGCGGCCGCCGGCCTGGCCGACGCAGAGCACCATATCGGGCTTCTCGGCGTCGATGGCGGCCTCGACGGCCGCGGGGCCCTTCTTGTAGACGACCGGAATCTCGACGGCGGCGATGTCTGCGCCGGCGATCTGTTCCGGGAGGCGACGGACGGCCTCGTAGGCAGGGTTGACCTTCTCGCCGCCGAACGGCTGGAAACCAGTGACCAGGATCTTCATGGCAATTCCTCTCTAAAAAGAAGAGCGCGCCCGCGCGACGCCGGAAACGCCCGTGGATAAAATGAGGCGCCGCGCTAACCGGTCGCGGCGCCTCAGAATCAGCACTTCTTGATTCTACCCTTACAGGGCGAAGATGATCATGTAGGCGATCTGGACGGCCAGCATGATGAGGGCGATCGGGATCTGCTTCCTTATGACGCCGTACTCGTCCTTCATGTCCAGGATGGCGACCGGGACGATGTTGAAATTCGCTGCCATGGGCGTCATGAGGGTGCCGCAGAAGCCGCAGGTGAGCGCGAGCGCGCCGACGATGGTCGGGTCGGCGCCGAGCGAGAGCACGAACGGCGCGCCGATACCGACGGTCATGACGGTGATGGCGCCATAAGCGTTGCCCATGATCATCGTGAAGACGGCCATGCCGATGGCATAGACGATGATGCCGACGACCACGTTGCCGTCGGGGATAATGCCGCTCACGAGCTGCGATATGACGTCGCCTACGCCCGCGGCGGTGAAGACCGCTCCGAGGCCGGCAAGAAGCGTCGGTAGCATGGACAGCGGGCCCACGGTGTCGAGCATGCGGCGGCAGTCGCTCAAGAAGACGCGCGGGTTGTTGTCGCGCGAGAACGCCATGAGCAGGATGCCGCCGACGACGACGCCGAAGGTGAGGCCCACAAGCGAGCTGATCTTGGTGAAGAGCGCGAAGATGAGCGCAAAGACACCGATGGCGAGCGAGGGCGCGAAGATCTTCATGCCGATCTTCTGGAAGTTGCCCTCCATCTCGTCGGCGGTGGGAGCCCCTCCCTTGCCCTTGTCGACCTGCTTTACGATGGGCGGGATGCACATGGCGATGAGAAGGGCGCCGGCGACGTAGTCCGGGATCCACTTGCCGAGGACGAGGAGCACGCCGAGGATGCACCAGAACGCGGCGGAGCCGGGGCGCTTCTCGTTGGACTGGTCGCGGGCGTTGAGCACGCCGGTGTAGATGCAGACGAGGCCGATGAGGATGTAGACGACCTCGAGGAGCTTGTTGGAGAGCGTGACGTCGGCACTCGTGAAGAAGGTGACGAAGGCGTCCATTACTTCTCACCCGCCTTCGCGGAAGCGACGGCGCCGGAATGGTACTTGCGCGTGAGCTTCTTGTCGATGATCTGGTAGTAGACGATGGCGACGAGGGTCGCGATGAAGGCGACGGGCACCTCGGTGGCGGCGATGTCGATGAGCTCGATGTTGTAGCCGAGGTTGGCGAGCGTCGACTGGACCAGAAGGCCACCGGAGCCGCCGACGAACAGCACCTGGCCGAAGAACCAGGTGACGTTCTCCATGCCTGCCGCCATGCCCTTGATCTGCTCGAGCTGCTCCTCGGCGATGGGCTGGCCGTCCTCCTCGACCGCTGCCTGCGCCATCGGCATGATGACCGGGCGCACGAAGCCGGCGACGCCGCCGAAGCCGACGTTGAAGGCGGCGAAGATCAGGCGGAAAACGCCGTACGCGGCGATCACGAGGCCCGCGGTCGCGCCCTTGAACTTGGCCATAAGGGCCGCGGCGGCCTGCTTCAGGCCGTTGCGCTCGAGGGTGCCGGTGATGACGAACGTCATGATGAAGATGAGCATCGAGCGGTTGGAGACGAAGCTCTTGCCCATCGTCGAGAGGAACGTCACGGGGTCCATGCCCGCGACGAGTGCGGTGGCGACGGCGGCCACCATGATGATGAGGATCGAGTCGAGCTTAAGCGCGAAGCCGACGACGACGATAACGATGCCGAGGAGCTTCAGGAGGCTCATGGGGTCCATCTCATCACTTCCTTTCTTTTCGGTTGTGCAGATAAGAGACCATTCTACATGAACTCAACACGAAACCTTCTCCTACAGCACACAGATAAGCGAACGGATACAAACGGCGGGCACAGAAAAGACGGGCGCCGAAGCGCCCGCCTGCAAAAGCCTGAACGATGTTTTAGGTCAACCGCTTAGTCCAGGTCGCCGAAATCGCCGAAGCCGGACACGGTGCCCTGCGCGGGGGCGGGAGCCGGCGCCGGGGCGGGAGCCGGGGCGGGCGTCACGACGGGCGCGGGGGCCGCGTCGGTGTGCGTGGTGCCCTTGGAGCCCGAGAGGCTCGTGCCGAGACCCTGCGCCGGGAAAACGCTCTCGGCGTCGTCCATGAAGTGCTGCAGGAGCTTCTTGTACTCGGCGCGGAACTCCTCGCGGGAGGCCTTGAGGCGGTCGATCTCGTCGAGCTCGTTCTGCTTCTCGGCCAGAGCCTGGCGAATGACCTCGCGGGCCTTCTGGTCGGCGTCGTTGCGGATGCTCTCGGCGTTGGCGCGGGCGTCCTCGACGAGCTTGTCGGCGGACTGCTGCGCCACGATGAGCACCTGGGAGATCTGGCGCTCGGAGGCCTGAAGGCCGGTGGGCTCGGGAGCGGGCGCGGGGGCAGGCGCCGGGGCGATGACGGTGGCGGCGGGGGCGGCGGCGTTGGCCACGCGCTCCTCGAGGCTGGCGACCTCGGCCTGGGAGGCGGCGAGCTGCTGCTCGGTGTTGTTCAGGCGACCCTTAAGGTCGGCGATCTTCTGGAGCATCGCGTCGACCTCGGCGGAGAGCTGCTCGAGGAAGGCGTCGACCTCCTCGGTGTCGTAGCCGTGCTTGGAGGGAGAGAAGGTCTGCTGCTCGATGTCTGCTGGTGTGATTGCCATTCTGGATCCCTTTCGTCGTTAAGCGCCGTGCGGGCGCCTCATACAGTTACAGAATAATAGAAAAAACGAGCCGTTCAATGATGCTGAGCGCGAATATAGCCACTATCGGCGAAAAGTCAATGCCGCCGAAAGGCGGAATAAAGCGCTGGAAGAAGCCCAGGTACGGCTCCACGAGCATGCCGAGCGCGTCGCGGAAGTCGTCCACCGCGCCGCGGCCTACGCCGCGCGGCACCCAGCTCATGAGGCACCACAGCACGATGAGGAACTCGTAGACGTTGAAGAGGCGAGCTATGAGCGTCGCGATACCGTAGATGCCCATCGCCCTGCCCTACTTGCCCGCCGCGAGCTCGGCGGAGCGAGCAAGCGCGGCGTCGACGGCGGCGAAGGAGCCCTCGAAGAGCAGAGGCTCGAGCTCGTAGAGGCCGCAGGCGGTGGTGCCGCCGGGGCTCGTGACCTTCTCGGCATAGGCCCGCGGGTGCTCGCCGGACGCCAGGAGCTGCTCGGCGCAGCCCTGCATGGTGGCCAAAAGAAGCTCGCGAGCGGCGGCCGACGGCATGCCTGCCTTGACGGCGGCGCGCGTCAGCGTGTCGACGAACACCGAGAAGTACGCGGGCGCGGTGCCGACGACGGCGCCCTCCACCTCGAGCTGGTCCTCGCGCATGACGGCCGCGCGGCCGAGGGCGCCGAAGATCTCGACGACGAGGTCGACGTCCTCCTTGGTCGCGCTCGAGCCTCCGGCGACGGCGGAGGCGCCCGAGAGCACCTGCACGCAGAGGTTGGGCATCACGCGGACCACGCGGGCGCCGGGCAGCGCCGCCTCGATGGTAGAGATGGGCACGCCGGCGGCGATGGAGACCACGAGCTTGCCCGCGAGCGCGTCTGCGCACTCGGCCATGACGCCGGGCAGCACCTGGGGCTTCACCGCGAGGACCACGGCGTCGGGGCCGCAGGCCAGCATGTCGGCGGAGTTGTCGAAGGTGCGGATGCCGCGCTCGGCCAGCGGCGCGCAGCCGTGGCCGTCGTGGCCCGCCACGAGGATGGACGCGGCGTCCCAGGCGCCCGCCTCAACGAGGCCCGACGCGATCGCGCCGCCCATGGAGCCGGCGCCGATGATGCCGATGGAAAGGTCGCTTCTAGCCAAAGGGAGGCCCCCTCCTTAACGCTCGAGGTCGCCGTCGGCGACGAGCTTGTTGATGTCGGTCGCGGTGAGCTGGACGCCCTGCGGGAGCACGGCGAAGCAGCGGTCCCCGAGCTCGGAGACCTCGCCCTCGATGCCCATCGAGAAGCCGAAGCTGAAGTCGAGGATGCGCTTGGCCACCTCGATGTTCGTGTTGCGGAACACGAGCACGACGGGCTGGTTGGTACGCACGCGGCGCACCACCGTCTGCACGTCGTCGTAGGAGACGGGGCGCAGGACGTAGGGCGGCAGCTGGCCGGAGCCCACCATGCGGCGGGCGGCGCCGCCGAACTCAGGGGCGGGCGCGGGGGCCGTGGGGCTCACGTAGCCGCCGCGGGGGATGGCGCTCGTCTCCTGGGTGTCGTAGCCGCCGCGCGCCGGCGACGGGATGCTCGCGGGCACCTGCGCGCCCACGGGGCGGCCGGAGCGGGTGTAGACCGAGACGCTCTCGGCCTCGGGGCGCGGGGTGTTGCCGAGCAGGCGCGTGGCGCTGCCGGTGTCGCGGCGACGGGACTCGGGGGCGTAGCCGGCCGAGTCGTCCTCGTAGTAGTCGTCCTCGTAGTAGTCGTCGTCATCGCCCGCGTTGCCGGCGAAGCGGTCCCTCAGAGAATCGAGAAAGCCCATGGTCTTCCCTCTTTCACGCGGCGCCGCGAGAAGCGACGCTCTGCTTACGTAACGTATAGCGTCCCGTCTACGAGAGCTCGTAGGCGGGGTCGAACGCGACACGGCCCAGGCGCACGAGCGTCGAGCCCTCCTCGATGGCGATCGCAAAGTCGTCGCTCATCCCGCACGAGAGCACCCCGAGCGCAAGGCCCGTGCGGCCGCGCAGCTCGGAGGCGAGCTCGCGGGCACCCGAGAACGTCCGGCGCGCGGCGTCGGCGTCGTCGCGCGGCGCCATGGCCATGAGGCCCTCCAGGCGGATGCCCGGCAGCGCCGCGAGCGCCTCGGCGGCCTCGCGCGCCTCCTGCGGCGAGAAGCCCGACTTGCTCTGCTCGCCCAAGACGTTGACCTCGACCAAGGCGGGCTGCACGATGCCGCGAGCGCAGCAGCGCAAGGACACCGCCTCGGCGAGCGGAAGAGAGCTCACGGAGTGGAGCAGCTCGACCCGACCGATGACCTGGTTGATCTTGTTCTTCTGGAGGTTGCCGATGGCGTCGAAGCGCACGCCGGCCATCTCCGGGGTCCCCTCGGCAAACTCGAGCTTGCGCGCGAGCTCTTGGGGTCGGTTCTCGGCGAAGGCGCGCCAGCCGGCGCGCCAGGCCAGAAGCGTCGCCTCGGGCTCGACCGATTTGGAGACGGCGAGCATCGCGACGTCGGAGGCGTCGCGCCCGGCACGAGCGGCCGCCTCGGCCACGCGCTCGCTGATGTCGCGGCGCCGGTCGGCCAAAAACGCCTGGTAAGCGTCGTCGAGCTCTATGTCCAGCTTGGGAAAAGGCACGTCGTCCTCCCTTCTTTGTCCTTCTTTGTTAAGGCAGGCGCTCCCAGGCGGGGGCGCCGGAAGACGTCATGACGGCGAGCGCCGCGTGGCGGCCGCAGACGCCGTGCTCGGCCCGGTACGAGAAGAACCGATCGGTCGAGCTCGCGGTGGAGCCCGGGGCCATGGCGAGGTTGTTCCTCGTCACGCCCGCGTCGGTGAGGGCGCAGGCGACGGCGTAGCCGAGGTCGAGCTTGCGCCTTGCGGCCACGCCCACGAGCACGCCCTCGCCGAACTCGGCGGAAAAGTCGCGGACCATCTCGGCGGAGACCTCGTAGTCCACCCCGCCGATGCGGGGTCCCACGTAGGCGCGAAGGTCGGCGGCCGAGCAGCCCGTCTCGTCCATGAGGACGCCGGCGGTCTTCTGGGCTATGCGGGCGATGGTCCCGCGCCAGCCGGAGTGCGCGACGGCGAAGCCGCCGGGGGCGCAGATGACGACGGGGACGCAGTCGGCGAAGCAAAGAAGCACGGGTACGTCGGGGGCCGTGCAGACCACGGCGTCCGCGCCGGCGCCGGCGAGGCGCACCGCCTCGTCATGGGCGGGCCCGCTCGTCTCGCGCACGACGACCACGGTGTCCCCGTGGACCTGGTGCGGCGTGACGAGCGCCTCGGCGCAGGCATCGGCGCCGATGGCGGAAAGCGCGCGGCGTCGGTTCTCTGCAACGGCGGCGGGGTCGTCGCCGCAGCGGTCGCCGAGGTTGAGCGAGGCGTATGGAGCCGCGCTCACGCCGCCGGTGCGCTCGGTGAATGCGAACGTGACCCCGCCCTCGGGCTTCTCGTCCGAGAGCAGGGTCACGCCGCTCTCTGCTCTATATCGGCAAAGAGTAGCCACGGCTCAACCTAGATTCGGCTGCGCTTGAGGAAGTCGGGGATGTCGAACTCGTTGCTGGAGCTCGCCTGGGGGCGGCTGACGTTGATCGGCATCGAAGGCGCGGGGGCCGGGGCGGCAACCGGGGCGGGCGCAGGCGCAGGCGCAGGAGCGGCGGCGCGGGCGGCCGGGCGGGAGGCCGCCGGGCGGCTGGACGGCATGGTCATCGTGGGCAGCGGCTGCTGGACGTTGGCGTCGTTGAAGCCGGTGGCGATGACGGTCACGCGCACCTGGTCGCCGAGGGACTCGTCGACGACGGTGCCGAAGATGATGGTGGCGTCGGGGTCGACGTTCTGGGCCACGAGGTCGGCGGCGTCGTTGATCTCCTGGATGCCGAGGTCCTTGTTGCCGGCGATGGAAAGAAGGACGCGGGTGGCGCCGTCGATGGTGCCCTCGAGCAGGCGGCTCGAGATGGCCTCGGAGGCGGCGTCGGTGGCGCGGTTGTCGCCGGAGGCGGTGCCGATGCCCATCATCGCGGTGCCGGAGGCCTTCATGATGGTGCAGACGTCGGCGAAGTCGAGGTTGATGAGGCCCGGGACCGTGATGAGGTCGGTGATGCCCTGGGTGCCCTGGCACAGCACGTCGTCGGCCATGCGGAAGGCCTCGAGCATGGTGGTCTTCTTCTCGGAGAGGTCGAGCAGGCGGTCGTTCGGGATGACGATCAGGGTGTCGACCATCTCGGAGAGGTTCTTGATGCCCTCGACGGCGGAGCCGGAGCGCTTGCGGCCCTCGAAGGTGAAGGGCTTGGTGACGACGCCGACGGTGAGGGCGCCCACGTCGTTCTTGGCGATGTCCGCCACGACGGGAGCGGCGCCGGTGCCGGTGCCGCCGCCCTCGCCCGCGGTGATGAAGACCATGTCGGCGCCGGCGAGGGCGGCCTTGATCTCGTCGCGGGAGTCCTCGGCGGCCTCCTTGCCGACCTCGGGGTTGGCGCCGGCGCCGAGGCCCTTGGTGATGTCGGAGCCGATGTGGACCTTGATGTCGGCGTCGGAGATGGCGAGCGCCTGGGCGTCGGTGTTCACGGCGACGAACTCGACGCCGCGGATACCCTCCTCGATCATGCGGTTGACGGCGTTGTTGCCGCCGCCGCCCACGCCGACGACCTTGATGACGGCGAGGTAGTTGTTGAGGGTGTCCGTGTCCTTGATCATCGTGTCCTCCTCTTTGGCCGCGGGCCCTTCGGGGCGACGAGCCGGTTGTTTAAAAGCCCTGCGGGCCTTAGCTGACGTCTTTGCCATCGTGTGTCCTTGCGGTCGCTTGTTGGCATGCTTGGAAGAGGCGATAAACCCTAAACCTCGAGTTAAACCTTAGGCCTCGGTCAAAGCGAGGTAGTTTTGCACATCGGGGGTTTTGGAGTCAACCGCCGTGGAGAGAACGTGAAGTCCGCAGGTAGATAAGGTAAAGAAAAGCGCTCTAAACCCTCGACCAACCTTGAGGCGCTCCTTGCTACTCGGTGCCTTCCGCAGCCGTTGCGGAGCCCTCGCCGGCAGCTTGAGGCTCGGCGGAATCGCCCGTGGGGCTCGCGTCGGCGCCGGAGCCGGAGTCGTCGGATCCTCCCCCCATCGCCCGAGCCATCACCGCCCCCGTCGCCCGAGCTTTACTGCCCTTGCTGCGACGAGCCACCGTCGGCGCCCGTCCCCTGCGTCACGTCGACCGACCCGACCTTGCGCACCGAGGCACTCGCGGGCTTGCGCACGTTGATGTAGGTGATCTGGCCGGGGTACTTCTCCAGAAGCGCGGAGGCGACCTGCTCCTTATAAGAGATGCTCGTGGCAGACCCCAGCGAGATCTGCACGCCGCTCTCGAGCACGCACGAGATGGCGTCGGTACTCGAGGCGTCGTAGCTCACGACCTGCGCCGCGAACTCGCTCGAGAACCCCTCGCGGAAGGCCTTGACCGCAGTAAGGACGTCGTCGGTCGCCGGCTGGGCGGACGCCGGGTTGACGGTGGCTGGCACCCCCGTCACGAGCACGACGCCCTCGGCGCGCGCCTTGGCGAGCGCCGCGTCGTTGACCGACTGGCCCTCGGATGCCTCGATCTTCGTCGGCTCGATCCAGGAGCCCGAGCTACCCAGGTACCAGCCGAGCGAGCCGGAGTTCATGACGACGAGCATGTCCACCTGCTGCTCGACTACGGTGAGCTTGACGGTATGGGGGAACTGCCGCTCGACCTCGACGGAGGCTACCCACGGATCGCGCTTGAGCTGGTCGTTGATCTGGTCCTTGTCGATGTTGAGCAGGGTGGTCCCGTCCTCGAGCGTAAGCAGATTGCGGACGTCGGACTCGCTCACGTGCGTCGTCCCCTCGACCACGACGTTGTCCACCGAGAAGATCGCGGAATCCCTCAGGACAAAGAAGGCGATGAGCACGGCGAGGCCGATGGCGCACACGGCCACGACGGCGCCGCCGATGAGCTTCACGCGATCCGCCTGCTGATGCTGCTCACGGCGCTCCCTGCCGCTCAGGGGAGCCGCTGCCGCGCTGCCAGCCTGCTGCGCGGCGCGGCCGAGGAACGCCGGGACGGCGCCTGCGGCGGGAGCCTTGGGCGCGGCGGCGCGGCGACCAGGCATCTGGAACGCAGGCTTGGCCGCACGGGGGGCCTTCGGGGCACGGGGGGCCAGCGGCGCGCGCGGGGCTTTCGGGGCACGCGAGGGCCTCGGGGCGCGAGGTGCCTTCGGCGCGCGCGGCGCGGAGACGCGGGGCATGGAGGGGGCAGCCGCGGAGCGCGGCGTCCCCTTGCGGGGCGTGCCCTTCTTGGACGAGTAAGCCATGGGTTCCCTACTCGCCGAATCCCAGGAGCTTGACCTCGCAGCGGAGGTCGACGCCGCTGTTTGCGAGCACCGAGTCATGCATGAGCTGGATGAGCGAGAGCACGTCGGCCGCGGAGGCGCCGCCGTTGTTCACGATGAAGTTCGCGTGCTCGGTGGAGATCTGCGCGCGGCCGGAGGAGAGCCCCTTGCAGCCGCAGGCCTCGACGAGCTTGCCCGCCGAGCCGTCGGTCGGGTTGCGGAACACGGAGCCACAGGTGGGCTTGCCCATGGGCTGGGTGCGGCGACGGCGCGCGAGGCGCGACTCCATGTCGGCGGAGATCGCGGCGCGCTCGCCCTTCTTTAGAGCAAAGGTGGCCTCGAGGATGATCTCGCTCGTGGGGATCGAGGTGCAACGGTAGCCCCACTCGATCTCGTGGCCCTCGTAGCGGTGCAGGCCCTCGCCGGGGCGGTACACCACGAGGTCGCGCACGCAGCGCCCGATCCACTCGCGGCGCGTTCCGGCGTCCATCGAGACGGCCCCGCCCACGGTGCCCGGGATGCCCACGCAGAACTCGAGCCCGGAGAGCTCGGTCTTCGCGGCGTCGGCGACCACCTTGGAAAGAAGCGCGCCCGCGCCGGCGGTGACGGTGCCCTGTTCGGCGTCCACGGTCACACGCGCGAACTCGTCGTCGAGGACGATGACGGCGCCCTCGTAGCCCGCGTCGGAGGCAAGCACGTTGGAGCCCTTGCCCAGGATGACCCAGTCGACGTGCTCCTCGGCCAGGACGTCGACGACCTTGCCGAGCGCGGCGTAGCTGTGGACGAGCACCAGCAGGCGCGCGGGGCCGCCGATCCTATACGACGTGCGCCGCGAGAGCTTCTCGTCGCGCAGGACGTCGGCGTCGGTGGCGCCCGAGAGGCTCATGTAGGCGTTGAATACGCTCACGTGGGCTACTCCTTCGCCGCGCGCTCGCGCATGGCCTCGATGAACAGCGGGCCGATCTGGGTGACGTCGCCCGCGCCCTGGGTGATCAGCAGGTCGCCGGGACGCACGAGGTCGACGAGATCCTCGACGAGCTTGCGGCGGTTGGGGACGTACTCGACGTCGGCGACCTCGCCGGTGGCGGCGACGCCAGACGAGATGGTCTTGCCGGAGATGCCGGGGATGGGCATCTCGCCGGCCGAGAAGACGTCCATCACGCGCAGGACGTCGACGTCCTTGAAGGCGTGGGCGAACTTGTCGGCCAGCGCCTGGGTGCGGCTGTAGCGGTGCGGCTGGAAGACGCAGACGATGCGGGAGAACTGGAGGTCCTTTGCGGCGGCCAGGGTCGCGGCGACCTCGGTGGGGTGGTGGCCGTAGTCGTCCACCACGGTCACGCCGGCGACGTCGCCCACGTGCGTGAAGCGGCGGCGGGCGCCCTTGAACTGCGAGAGGGCGCGAACGGCCTCGTCGACGTCCTGGCCGAGCACGTCGGCCACGGCGAGCGCGGCGGTGGCGTTGGCCATGTTGTGGCGGCCGGGGTTGGCGGCGATGGTCACGTGGACCTCGCCGTGCGACGGGGTGACCACGCTGAAGTTGCTCTCGATCTTGTGGTGGGTGTCCTCGGGGCGGCAGACGTAGTCGCAGGACTCGTCGAAGCCGTAGGTGACCACGCGGCGGCCCGTGGAGCGGGCGAGCTCGGCGTAGTGGGGGTTGTCGCCGTTGATGATCACGGTGCCCTTCTCGCCCACGAGGTCCATGAACTTGCAGAAGGTCTTCTCGATGTTCTCGAGCGTGCCGTAGTGGTCGAGGTGGTCGGCCTCGATGTTGGTGACCACGACGACATTGGGGTTGAGGTAGAGGAAGGAGCCGTCGGACTCGTCTGCCTCGCAGACGAAGTAGCCGCCGTCGCCGTTCTTGCCGTTGGTGTCGTAGCCCTCAACGACGCCGCCGATGAGGAAGGACGGGTCGAGGCCGAGCTTGTCGAGCATCGTGGCGACCATCGAGGACGTGGTGGTCTTGCCGTGGGTGCCGGCAACGGCCACGGTGAGCGCGTCGTTGGAGAGGTACGAGAGCATCTTTGCGCGCGGCCAGATGGGGATGCCGAGCTCGCGGGCGCGCAGGACCTCGGGGTTGGTCTCGGGGATGGCGGTGGAGGTGACGATGACCTGGGGCATGACGGCGTCGATGGTGGCCGCCTCGTGGCCCACGTGGACCTCGATGCCGGCGTCCTCGAGCTCGCGGACGTAGTGGGAGGCCTTGAGGTCGGAGCCGGTGACCTTGCAGCCGCGCTCGTGCAGGACAAGGGCGATGCCGCTCATTCCGGCGCCTCCGATGCCGATGAAGTGCGCGCTCTCGATCTTCGCGTTGGAAGAGACCTCGGTCATGTATGCCCCTCTCGGTGTAGCGTTCATTGCCGCCGGGGCCACTCGGGCGTCCCGGCCTAACCATCTACTTTATCCCAAAAGGCGGCATAACTTACCCGCGCGCGACGCTCTCCACTTGGTCTGCGAGAGCCGAGGCGGCGGAGTCTTGGCCGAGCCTCTTCGCGGCGGCGCGCATCGCGGCGAGGCGGGCGGGGTCCTCGAGGAGCCCAACGAGGGCGTTCCCGAACTTTGGGTCCTTGACCTCGTCGTCCTTAAAGAGAAGGGCCGCGCCGGCATCGGTGAGGAAGCGCGCGTTAGTGGTCTGGTGATCGGCCGTGGCGAAGGGATACGGAACGAGGACGGAGGGTACCCCGAGGGCCGCGATCTCGGCGATGGAGGAGGCTCCGGCGCGCGAGAGCACGAGGTCGGCCGCCGCCAGGACATCGCCCATGTTGTCGATGTAGGGGCGAAGGTCCCAGCGGGAGGCCTCCTCGTCAGTGAGCGAGAGGGCCGCCGCGGCCTCGTCGAAGCCACCTTTGCCCGTGGACTGCACCACGCGCAGGCCGTCGATGGAAAGCAGGCGGCCCTTGAGCGCCGCCATGCCCTCGTTTAGGGTGCGGGCGCCGAGGCTGCCGCCGAAGACGAGCAGCAGCGTGGCGTCGGCGGGCACGCCCAGGGCGGCGCGGCCGCGGGCGCGGTCGCCGGCGATGACGGAGCGGCGCACGGGGTTGCCGGTGAGCACCACGTGGTCGGGGTCGCCCTCGCGCTCAAAGACGTCGCGGGCCGCCGGGACCGAGATGCAGACCTTGGAGGCGGCGGTCGCCATCATCTTGTTGGCGAGGCCGGGGACCGAGTTCTGTTCGTGGACGAGGTAGGGAACGTGGTTCTTCTTGCACCAGCCGAGCAGCGGGACCTCGACGTAGGCGCCGAAGCCGATGGCGACGTCGGGGGCGCCCTCCTTCTTGAAGCGACGGGCGAGGTCGCGCTTGGCGGACCAGACGCGGTAGAGAGACGAGAGCGCCGTCCAGGGGCGTGAGCGGTCGAAGCCCGTGACCTCGACGTCCACGAGCGGGAATCCCGCCTGCGGGACGAGCGTACCCTCGAGCTTGGACGGACGGCCAAAGAACGTGACCTCGTGCCCGCGGTCGCGGAGCTCCTCCGCGAGCGCGAGCGCCGGGTTGATGTGGCCGGCGGTGCCGCCGGCGGCGATTGCGATCCTCATGCGTCTGTCTCCTTCGCGCGAGCGAGTTTTCCTGCACCATCCTACGCCATCGCCCTCCGGTGGGACAAAAGGGACGGGGGATTTTGTCCCAAACTGTGGAGGCGGGCGGGCGGTGCGCTTCTCGCTAAGAAACCGCGGGTCCCAGCCGGCGGGGAGTCCACGCCGCTCAGAATCCGCAAGTCCCAGCCATCGGCGCGCCCTTCTTGCTAAGAAAGTCCGAGTCCCAGCCCGGCAAGAAGGGCTGGGGCCTGGGAATTCTTAGCGCTGGAGCGCCGCCCGGGGCTGGGACTTGGGGATTCTTAGCGCGGGGGGGCATCGAGCAGAGCTGGGACCCGCGGTTTCTTAGCGCAAGCCAACCGTTAACGCCAGTCCTGCGTCCTTCTTCAGTAGTTCGCGGAGCTCGTCAATCCCCTCAACGCCTAGTTTTTTGAGTCCCCGGCTTTTGTAGGCCGCGACGCTTGACAGGCTCATGCTCAACGCAAGTGCGGTCTCGGTCGCGGTTGCGCCGCGCGCCGCCATCAGCGCGACGCTCGCCTCAAGGGAGGAAAGCCCCCTGCCCTCAAGATACGAACGCACGCGGACCTCCCCATCAAGCGTGTTTTCAACGAGCTTTCCGCGCCTGCCTCGCGCCCCAATCCACAAGAGGACCGCAGCCGCCGCAATGCATGCAAGCGTAAAGCAGCGCAGCATCCAGGGGCTGATGTACCTCCCGCTATAATAAACGGAGCTCATGGCCAAAAGCCCCAATCCCGCCCCTAGGGCCTGCTGCGACCCCAAGCCCTCTTGAGTCGCCCAAGCGCTCGCCGCAACGGATATGGCGATAACGGCAGCAAGAAGAACAGCGCCAAGAAAACCGCCGGGAGCCCTAGGCGACACGAGAACCGCGCTCATCGAGAGCCCCACAAGAACCCCTGCAAGCGAATACCCGAGGCTCTGCCCTCCCTCCCCAATCCGAATAAGCCCAACGGGAACGAGGAGCGCCCCGGCAGCAACAAGTGCGACGTTGTATGCCACAAGGGCGCCGTCACCCCCATAGCACCCGCAAAGACAACCGGCAGCACACGCCGCCACGAGCGCAACCCCCGGGAGCATGCACGACCGAAATATGGGCTTCTTCGCATCTCTCGGATCCGACAGCGACGGCGGCCTCGTTAACGAGGCCACCAGCTGGGCATTAGTCTCAACGCCAAGTTTTTCGTACGCACGCGCACGATATGTCGAAACGGTCGATGCCGACACGCCAAGCTCCTGCGCGATTTCAGCCACAGGGTACCCACAAGCAAGCCCACACGCGACCTCGAGCTCTCGCTCCGAGAGGGCACCTCCCCCGCGGAGGCTGAGCAGCGCCTCGCGGACAACGCTGGCCGGGTCCTCCGCAGATGGGCGCTCATCGCCGCAAGCGCCTCTCGGTCCTTTTTGAATCGCTTCCCTCTGTCGCTGCGCAAGAACGAAAAGAGCCACGGCACCGGCTATGGTTGCCAAACAGAGGGAGATGGCCGCCTGCGCAGGCATTTCGAAAATCGAGATGCATCTCCAGTTGATAAACCTTTGAATCGCGCTCATCAAAAGCGAGCCGCAAAAGAATGCTCCCGTGCAGCGAGCGCCGTCAGCCGTCACGTAATAGCTGATAGAAAGAGCCACCGCGGCGCAAACTCCGAAGGCCGAGACGGCCCATGGCCCCAAAAGACCATCCGACCCCATCGCGCTCATCGCGATCGAGCAAGCAAGGCTAAGGGCGCCAAGCGCAAACGACCCCCAACGAATGGCGGAAGGACCTGCCAATGCTTCGAAGGGGCCAGCCGCCGCCAACGCCATGGCAAGCGCCGCAAAATGAAGCGCCTGTTCGAAACCAAACACAGCATAAACACCTTCGCGTCGACCCACGGCCAGCGCGACAAGGGCCCCGTATTCAATGAGAATAAGCGCGGCCGAGAGAGCGACGGACAGCTTGGCGAGCCGGGGACGAAAAACAGATGGTTCAAATAGCGTCGATACCTGTGGAGCCACGATAAGGAAATAAAGGGCAGCAATCGCAAGGGCGGGGGCGGTGGCAACCCCCGCCGTCGTTACAAAGAACCCCGACCCGCACAGAGCGTTTGGAGACGCCGCGGCGGCGCACCCGAGGATTAGAGCGAGCTTTCCCATCTTTGCCTCCCATCGTTTGCTATGTCGTGTCACCTATGTAGCTCAAACGGGCAAGACTGTCTGTAGCTGAAGCTACCATACTTTTGCGACAAGGCTCTGAGCTGCATAAACGTGATCGGTTTCTATGCGGACGTCAGCGGGTGGATGTGAGTTAGATCGCTTGCGCGCAGAGGTTATGCCCGCTCTGAAAACGCGAGTCCCAGCCATCGGCCCGCCCTTCTTGCTAAGAATCCCCAAGTCCCAGCCCGGCAAGAAGGGCTGGGACTTGGGGGTCCTTAGCGCTGGGGCGCCGCATGGAGCTGGACCTCGGAGATTCTTAGCGCTTGGGCGGCGCCCGGGACTGGAACCCGCGGTTTCTGCGCGCGAGCCGGGTACGAGCGCAATCGATCCGCACCACTTCGACCACCTGCGCATTGTTGAAAACCCGGCAAGAAGAAATCACGCAAATGCGCAAAACCGACCGGCTTCGAAGCGCATGCCCGCAGAATTCCGCAGAAACGCCCGTGAGCGGCATGGGCGCCCGGCGAACGGTCGCGAAACGTGTGCTTATCGTGCGAGAAGCACTTCTTTCCAACGACAGATACAGGGCCGTCATGCCCAGACGCAGCTCCTGACGTCGGCGATCGTCGCAATGCGCAGAATTCCGACAGCATTCCGCCAGCCATCCGCAGACAACGGGAAGACACCCTCGCACCGATCCGGGATACCATGCCCCCACCATGATCAACGTCCTCACACATACCACCGCCCTTGAGGCCATGAGACTCGCAAGGTTCCCCCAGGACCTCGCGCGCTCCGAAGCGCTTGACGCCGCGCCCGGCAAGGCGCCCGCCAAGGCCGAGGCGAAGCTTTGGGCCGAGTCCGACCCTCTGCTCCGTGCCCTCCCTCGCCCCCTCGACATCCTCGTTGCAGATCCATCAGGCAGCAGGTCGAACGAGGTTTTCCGCGCGCACGCATTGTCATGCGAGCTCCCCGAAGGGGCGCTCCTGCGGATCTCCGAGAATGTCGCCGTGGTCGCGCCAAAGATTCTCGTCCTGCAGATGGCCAGGGTCGCGAGCCCGCTCGAGCTCGTCATGCTCATCGATGAGCTCTGCGGCCTCTACGCGATCCGCCCGTCCGACGCCGGCGGCATGGCTCAGCGAGAAACCCCGATCGTTGAGCTCGCGGCGCTTTCCGACTTCGCCGAAAGCCTGCGCAACGTCCCCGCCGCGTCGAAGCTCCGCCGCGCCTGCAAGCTCGCGATTCCTCTCTCCGGCTCACCCATGGAGAGCAAGCTCGCGGCGCGGGTCACGTGGAGCAGGCGCGACGGCGGCTACAGCATCCCCATCCTTTCGATGAACCAAAGCCTCGAGGTGCAAAGGATCTCGCGCAACCTCGGCGCGGCGCACGTGCGCAAGCCGGACATCCTGTTCTCGCTCCCCGACGGCGACACCTTGGGGTATTGCCTCGACTACCACGGAAGGGTCCACAGCGAGGAGGGGCGCGCGGAGGCCGACTCCGTCAGGGCCAACGAGCTGCTCGCCTTCGGGCTTCAGCCGTTCTCGATCTGGCACGCGCAGTACCAGAGCACGGCGTATATGGACCGACTGCTCGAAGGCGTCATCCGAAGCAGGCTCGGGTTGCCTCGACATCGTACGTCGAAGGAACGGCAATCGCTTGAGCTCGCGCGGCGAGAAGCTCTTCTTGCCGAGCTGGACGTGATTGACGGGGTGCATTGGGGAGTGTCCGAGCTCGACCCGGCGGTGATCAAGGCGCGAGAGAGCGTCGAGGAGGCGCGCGACCTTCTTGCCTGGGCCGAGAGGAGGAGGCGCTAAGAAACCGCGGGTTCCAGGTTCGAGCGCTGCGCTCGCGCTAAGAATGGGCGAGTCCCAGCCATGCGAAAGGCGCAAACGCTAAGAATCCCCAAGTTCCAGCCGTGAATTGAGGGCTGGGACTCGGGGATTCTTAGCGGGGCAAGAAGCGCCAAGCCTGGAACCGGCAGCTCCTTAGCGGCGGCGCGGCCCACGGTCACGGCCGCGGTCGTTGCGCAGGCGCGCGCCGGGGTCGTCGTTCAGGTTGATGCGCTCATAGCCGCCCGAAGGCCGCCTCGCGCCGGCGTCTCGCCCGCGATCGCCGCGCACCCGCGGCCCCGCGCCCGCACCCGGCCGCGGCCTTGAGCCCTGCGCGCGCCCGCCGCCGACCACGGTGAAGCCGCGCTCTGCGCCCGCCGAGCCGACGCCGCCGTACCTGCCACCGCCCCGCTCGGAGCGCAGGGTCGGCTCGCCGACGAACGAGAGCCCGGGGTCGCCCTCCTCGGCTCCGGAGTAGCGACGCATCCCGCGGCGCCTGCGGTCATGGTCGGTCTCGGGCAGCGACGAGTGCCTGGACACCGAGACGAGCATGCCGACGAACATGAGGCACGCCATGATCGACGAGCCGCCGTACGACAGAAACGGCAGCGGCTTGCCCGAAAGCGGAATGATCTTGAGCACGCCGCACACGTTGACGAACATCTGGATGATGATGAGCGACGTGCAGCCGCACGCGATGAGCCGGCCCGAGAGGTCGGAGGCGTACTTGGCGATGCGGAACCCCGCCCAGGCGAAGACCACGAAGCCCGCGATCACGCCGAGCGTGCCCACCAGGCCGCACTCCTCGCCGACGACGGCGAAGATGAAGTCGTTGTGCGCCATGGGCAGGTACGCGTACTTCTGCTTCGAGAAGCCGATGCCCACGCCAAAGAGCCCGCCCGAGCCGAACGCGTAGAAGCCCTGGATGATCTGGTACGAGTCGCCGAGCTCGTCGTCCCAAGGGTTGAGGAAGGTCTGGATACGCGACAGCGCGTAGTCCTGCGTGAGCGAGTAGACGACGATGATGGTCGCAATCAACACAAGGGGTATCGCGATGGCGCGCAAATCAAGCCCAGCCACGAACAGCATGATGAAGATGGTCAGCACGATGATGACCGTCGTGCCCTTATCGGGCTGAAGGACGATAAGGCCGAGCGGCAGCACAACGCCGGCAGCCGCGAACTTAGCGAGCTCCTCGTTGCGCATATTCCTATCGACGACCCAGCTCTGGATAAGCGACGCGGCGACGATCACGATGGCGACCTTCGCGAACTCGGACGGCTGGAGCTGCAAGGGGCCGAGCTTGATCCAGCGCGACGCGCCGTAGGTGTTGTTCGAGAAGCCCGGCACGTACACGAGCACGAGCGCGAGAATCATCAACACAATGACCGCGGTCAGGTGGTCGCGCGACAACGCGTGGTAGTCGACCCTGGCGATGGCCACCGCGAGGATGACGCCGATCGCGGCAAACCCCAGCTGGCGCTTGACGTAGTACGCCGCGTCGTAGTTGCACGCCTTGCTCGCGAGACAGGTGACCGAGGAGGCGGAGTAGATCATGAGCAGGCCGAAGCACACGAGGATGGCGGTCGCGGCCATGAGGATCAGCCGCGGCTTCATGAACCGCTCGGGCACGCCAAAGAGGCTCTTCTCGGCATTCTCGCGCCTGCCGGCACCGCGCCCGCCGCGTCCGCCGGAGGAGCGGGCATCGCGGGCGCTTCCGCCGAACAGGAAGCTGGGGAGCTGGGTCGCCACGCGCTACTCCCCCTTCGAGGCCAGGCCGGCCACGAGGGACTTGAACAGGCGGCCGCGCTCGGCCATGTTGGAGAACTCGTCGAACGACGAGCACGCGGGCGAGAGGAGCACGGTGTTGCCGGGCTCGGCGGCCGCGACGGCGGCGTCGAACGCGTCGCGCAGGTGCTCAGCGGAAACCACGCGCAGATCGGAGCCGGTGGCGGCAATCTCGTCCTCGAGCGCGCGGGCGATGCGGGGGCCCGCCGCGCCGAAGCACACGGCCACGCGGGCCTCGCGGCAGCAGGCCGCGGCGAGGCTTCCCAGGTCGGTGCCCTTGTCGTGCCCGCCAAGAAGGACGACAACCGACTTGGGCGTGAACGCCGTGAGCGCCTTCTCGACGGAGTCGGTGTTCGTGGCCTTGGAGTCGTTCACGAAGTGGACGCCCGCGACCTCGCCGCAGGGCTCGATGCGGTGCTCGATCGGGCTGAAGCTCGTAAGGCCGCGCGCCACGACGTCTTCGCCCACGCCGACGAACAGCGCGAGCGCGGAGGCCGCCAGGGCGTTCTCCCAGTTGTGGCTACCGCGGATCTTCAGGTTGTCGGCGCTCCCGAGGTCGTGCTCCACCCCGTCCAGGCGGACGACGAGCCTATCGCCTCGGACGAAGGCGGCATCGCGGCCGCCGAGCTCGCGGTCGATGGACAGCTCGCAGACGCGCAGGCCGCGCTGGGCGCAGCGCACCGCGACGGCGCGGCACCAGTCGTCGTCCATCGAGACGACGGCGAGGTCGCCGGCGCCCATGTTGGCGAAGACCTTCTCCTTGGCGGCGGCGTAGGCCTCCATGGAGCCGTGCCACTCGATGTGGTCGGGCGTGACGTTGAGCAGCGCCGCCGCGCGCGGGTGGAGCCGCGCGGTCTCGGCGAGCTGGAAACTCGAGAGCTCGGCCACGAGCCAGCCGCCCTCGGGACGATGGCCGACCTCGCCGACGCAGAGCACGCCGATGTTGCCCACGGACTCGGCCGCGCGGCCGTCCTCGTGGAGCAGGTGCGTGGTGAGCGAGGTCGTGGTTGTCTTGCCGTTCGTGCCGGTGACGGCTATCCAGTTGCTCGGGCTCTCGCGGAAGGCGAGCTCGGGCTCGCCGATAATCTCGGCGCTCGCGGCCGCGGCGGCGCGGAAAAAGGCGCTCTTCTCGGGGATGCCGGGCGAAGCGACGGCGAGGTCGAAGGCTCCCTCCACGTCCTCGGTGCCGAGCACGCAGCGCACGCCCATCCCCTCGAGGGCCCGCGTAGCGTCGCACTCCTCGGAGCGCGCGCCGCCGTAGAGCGTGACGGAGTCGACGCGCCCGGCGGGGAGACCGGCGAGGTAGCGGCAAATGCCCTCTCCCGTCTTGCCGATGCCAAGGACGAGTACGTCTCCGAGCTTCTCTGTGTTCGTGCAGGCCATGCTCTTGCGCTTTCTCTTGCGGTGCGGTGCGGTCCCTTGAGGCGGGCTAGCTGCAAAGAAGTACCGGGCCAAAGGCGCCTGGGCACTTCTTGCCAACGTCCTTCTTTGCGGCGGGCGAGCCTACCCGAGCTGGAAGTATAGGGCGAAGCCCAGCGTCGCGAACGCGGCCGAGACGATCCAGAAACGCGTGACGACCTTTGTCTCTGCCCAGCCCTTCTTTTCGAAGTGGTGGTGGATCGGGCTCATGAGGAAGACACGCTTGCCGGTGGTCTTGAAGCTCACGACCTGGATGATGACGGAGAGCGCCTCGCAGACAAACAGGCCGCCCATGATCAGCGAGGTGACCTCGGTCTTTGTGAGGACGGCGAGCGCGGCCAGGGCGGCGCCGAGCGCGAGCGACCCCGTGTCGCCCATAAAGATGGACGCCGGGTTGCAGTTGTGCCAGAGGAAGCCGACGCACGCGCCGGCGATTGCGGCGGCGAAGATGGCGAGGTTGATCTCGTCGTAGCGGAAGGCGACCATGGCCATCATGAGCATGACCACCATCGTGCAGCCGCCCGCAAGGCCGTCGAGGCCGTCGGTGAGGTTGACCGAGTTCGAGAGGCCCGCCATGAGGAGGAACACGAACACGAGGTAGAGCCAGGGGATCTGGATGCCGCCGGCGATGGGCAGCGTCGTGGTGAGGACGCCCAGGTCGATGGCCGCGCCGCCCGGGAAGCGGATGACGGCGTCGATGCCCACCCAGTTGACGGCGGCCAGGCAAAACGCCACCGAGATCGTGATGAGGCCGGCCATCTTCTGCGACGGCGTGAGGCCGAGCGAGCGCTTGTGGGCCACGGACTCGATGTCGTCGAGCAGGCCGAGGGATCCGGTGGCCAGCGTGGCGAGCACCGCGACGATGAGGTCGGGCGTCCACTTGGCAAGAAGCGCGACCGTGAGCACCACGCCGGCGAGGATGATGACGCCGCCCATGGTGGGCGTGCCCTGCTTGACGAGGTGGCTCTGCGGGCCGTCGGCGCGGATCTGCTGGCCGATGCCGTCCTTCTTGAGCAGTCGGATGAAGGGGGGCATGGCGAGGCCTGTCACGATGGCCGCCACGGCGATGGCGATGAATACCTGGTACGTGGGGTATGCGGGGTTGCCGATCATTTAAGCAAGAACCTCCTTGGCAAAGCGGTCGAGGCCCTCTGAGCGCGAGGCCTTGACGAGGACGAGGTCGCCGGCGGAAAAGGCCGGCTTCAAGGCCGCCACGGCGTCGTCGACCGTCGCGAAGCGGTGGACGGCGTCCTCCGAGGCGCCCATGGTGCGGGCGGCGTCGGCCATGACGTCGGCAAGGTGGCCGCCGATGAAGACGAGCATGTCGAGCCCCTTGGCCGCGGCATAGGCGCCGGTGTAGCCGTGGAGCTTCTCCTCCTCGGCGCCGAGCTCGCCCATCTGGCCGAGGACGGCGACGCGACGGCCCTCGCAGGCCATCGTGGAGAGGATATCGAGCGAGGAGGCCATGGAGTTCGGCGCGGCGTTGTAGGAGTCGTCGATCACGCGGACGCCGGCGGCAGAGGCGCGCACGTCGAGGCGCAGGGCGGTGTGCTCCATGCACTCGATGGCGTCGGTCGCGGCATCGCGGTCGGCGCCGGCGCGCCAGATGAGCGCGAGCGCGATCAGGAAGTCGTCGACGACCTTGCGGCCGGGGAGGTTGAGCGTGACCTCGCGGCTCCAGCCGTCGGCGCAGCTCACGGTGAAGCTAGGCAGGCCCTCCTCGTCAAGGCGCACGTCGCAGGCGCGCACGGCGTCGCCCTCGCGGGTGCCCACGAGCTCGACTGCCACGCCGGCGGGGCGCGCGAAGCCGTCCGCGATGTATGGCGTGAGGTCGCAGGCCGACGGCATCACAAGGGTGCGGGCTACGTCGCCGGCGCCCGCGCCGGAGTCGCGCATCTGGGCGCAAACCTCGGCCTTCGCTCGGGCGATGTTCTCTCGGCTGCCGAGGATGCCGATGTGGGAGGTGCCGATGGTGGTCACGCAGGCGAGCGCAGGCGAGCAGGCGCCGGCCAGGCGGGAGATCTCGCCGGGGTGGTTCATACCGAGCTCGCAGACGACGACCTCGGAGTCCTCCGGGGCGGCGAGCAGCGTGAGCGGCATGCCGATGAGATTGTTGAGGTTGCCGGCGGTGGCGTGGGTGCGGCGCACGGCGCCGAAGCCGGCGCGCAGCATGTCCTTCGTGGTGGTCTTGCCCACAGATCCCGTGACGCCCACGACGAGCCACTCGGGGTGGCGGCGGCGCTGCTCGGCGGCGAGCGCCAGCAGGAACGCCTCGCAGTCGTCGTCCTTGGCGCGCAGGACGGAGGCGCCGGCAGCGGCGCAGGCCGCAAGCGCGTCGGGGGCCACCTCGGCCGAGGCCACCACGGCGGCGGCGCCGGTCTTTGCGGCGGCGGCGAGGTAGGCGTTGCCGTCGACCTTCTCGCCGGCGAAGGCGACGAAGATCGTCCCCTCCGTGGCCTGGCGTGAGTCGATCACGGCGTCGCCGGCGATGTCCCGATTGCCCTCGTGCACGAGCTCGGCCCCGGTGGCCTCGGCGATTTCTGTGGCTTGGATGCGAATCATAGCCCCTCCTAGTTGGACGTGGCGGCGGGCGCGACGCCCAGAATGGTGACGGATTGCTGCATGACGTCGTGGAAGACGTTGGCAGCCGAGACGGCGGCGAGGTACGGGATGCCGTTCAGGCCGGCGTACACGAGGACCTCGGGGTCGTCGGCGTTGGCGAAGCCGCACAGCGAGGCGACGAAGTGGTTCTCTTTGTAGCCGCCCTCCTCGTCGGCCTGCTCGCCCGTGCCTGTCTTGCCGGCGATGTCGTAGCCCTCGACCTGGCCCAAGGCTCCGGAGCCGTCGAGCATGACCGAGCGCATCATGTCGGTCTCCTCGTCGGCGGTCTTCTTCGAGACGATCCTCTCGCCCGCCGGCCACTCGACCTCCTCGCCCGCCTTGGACACGAGGAAGTGGGGCGTGGTGGGGACGCCGTCGTTGGCCACGGCGCCGTAGGCGCGCACGATCTGCACGAGCGGGATGGCGAGGCCCTGGCCGAACGCCATGGAGCCCGCCGTCGAGCCGTCGTAGTCGTTGTAGCTCTTCACGATGCCGGTGGCCTCGCCGGGGAAGTCGATGCCGGTCTTCTGGCCGATGCCGAACTTCTCGACGCCGTCGGCGAAGCGCTTGGCGCCGATGATGTTCTGCACGTAGTAGGCCATGGCGACGTTCGAGGATTGAGCGATGGCGTAATCGACCGACATGTCGAGCTCATAGTCGCGGCCGTCGTCGTCGTGGACGTAGGAGTCGCCCACAAGGATCTCGGCGGGGATGGTGAAGGTCGAGTCCTTGGTAAACAGGCCGTCCTCGATGCCGATCGCGGTGGTGAGTACCTTGAAGACCGAGCCCGGCTCGTAGGAGTCGGTCACGAGCTTCAGGTTGAGCGACGAGGCATCGGTGATGTTGGAGAAGTCGGGCAGCGGGGTCGATGCCGCGGCGTAGACCTCGCCGGTCTTGGGGTTGGTGACCATGACCGAGCCGGACTCCGCCTCATAGGTCTTCGCGGCCTCGGAGATGATCTTCTCGCACTCGTCCTGCAGGTCGATGTCGATGGACAGCACGATGTCGGTGCCGTTGCGCGCGGCGATGGTGTCCGAGACGCCGCCGGCGATGGGCATGCCGTTACCGCTCGCCTCGTAGACGCGCTGGCCGTCCTCGCCCCTGAGGATGTCATCGTAGTAGTACTCGAGGCCCGAGAGCGCGGCGCCGTCCTGGTTCACGTAGCCGAGGATCTGGGCGGCCGTCGTGCCGTAGGGGTAGACGCGCTTGGTGTCGGTCTCGTAATAGACGCCCGAAAGGCCGCGCTCTTCGAGCTTCTGCTCGATGGCGTCTGCCTGCGAGACGTCGACGCGGCGAGCCAGGTAGGCATAGCGGGTGTTTTCGCGCTTCAGGGCCTCGAGGTAGGTGTCGCGCTCGCCGCCGAGCACCTCGACGAGCACGTCGGCGATGTCCTCCGCCGCCCCGTCGGAGGTCTTGGAGGTCTTGCCGTTCTCGTCCTTGACGGTCTTCTGCAGGACCGTCGGGTCGCAGACCACGTCCTTGCAGTCGACGCTGATGGCGAGCACGTTGCCGTTGCGGTCGTAGATGGTGCCGCGCTTGGCGTTTAGGACGACGACGTTCGTGCGCCGGTCCTCGGCGCGGCGGGCGAGGTTGGGGGCGTCGACGACCTGCAGCCAGATGAGGTTTAAGGCAATAAGGACGAACACGGCGCCGAAAGCCGCGAGCAGAAGGCGCAGCTTGGGCTCGTCGTCCGCGACGTCCGCGGCACCTGCCGGCCGAAAACGCGAGCGGGAGGCCGCTTCATAAGAGGCCTCCGGCATGCGACGACCGCCTTGGCGGCGGTTATTTCTATCTCTTCTATCCACGGGGTAGAAGTCTACGCCACGTCGGCGTAGGCACCGCCCGCGGAAACGGTCTGCGCAGCATCCCCATTAGCCTCGACGACGGAGGCGGCGAAGGCGTACGGGTCGGCGGCATCGGCAAGAAGCCCTTTGCCGGAGGTCGACGCCTGGGCGGCGGACACGGCGGCGGCGGACTCCTCGGCGGCCTTCTCCTGTGCGGCCGCGTCTGCCGCGGCCCGCTCCTGGGCAGCCTGCTCCTGGGCGGCGGCGTCGCCCACCTTGACGTCCATGGCGTCGTTGGAGAGGGCCATGCCGTAGTTCTGGGTGGCGATGCGCGAGATGCGGGAGTTGCTCGAAAGGACGGCGCGCTCGATCTTGAGGTCGTCGTTCAGGTTCTTGGCGTCGGTGACCTGGTCGCTCAGCGTCTCGTTGGCGTTGAGCGCCATGACGGCGGCGGAGCTCAGGCACACGCGGACGAGGCCGAGCAGGATGAGGACGGCGGCGATGACGAGGACGTTGCGGACGTTGGCGACGAACTCAGGCGAGACTCCGCGGCGGGCGCGGGCATCGAGGCCACCGCCGGGCAGGACCTCGAACGGGGTCTCCTGCGAGCGCTCCTCGGGGACGAAGTTCCCCGCGTAGTTCATGTTGAGAGCCTCAGAGCCCTGGTACCTCATGACGTCCTCGTGCCATTCTGCGGACAAGCCGCTGCGCATCCAATAGTGGGCAGGAAGCTGGGAACTTGAGGGTTGGCTGAAGGCCTACCCTCAAGTTGCGGTTGAGCGTTCCTTAATATTGGTCAATAGTTTGTTGATAGTTCGTTGATGCTTCGTTGGTGGTGCGTTTAAGCTGCGTTTTTGGTTCGTACTTGCTTCGTTTGTGGTATGCATTCGGCCTTACGACCGGGTGCGCCGGGCTTGCGCTTCTCGGCTACGCGACGTCGAGCTTGACCGCCACGCGCGTGAGGGCGCTTCGCGACCTTGGGTTGGTCGCGACCTCCTCGTCGGACGCAACGAGGGGCTTGCGGGTCTTGACCTTGAGTATCGGCACGTTCCCGCAGACACAAACGGGGAGATCGGGAGGGCAGGTGCACCCTTGCGAGAGCTCCGAGAAGACATGCTTGACGATGCGATCCTCAAGCGAGTGGTAAGCGATGACGCAGATCCTGCCGCCGGGGTTGGCCCAGCGAACCGCCGCCCTCAAGCCGCGGTCGAGTACGTCGAGCTCGTGGTTGACCTCGATGCGCAGGGCTTGGAAGGTCTTGCGCGCCGGGTGTCCGCCGCTGCGCCTCGCAGCCGCGGGGATTCCCTGCTTGATCACGTCCACGAGCTGGAGGGTGGTCTCGATGGGGGCCTTCTCTCGGGCCTCCACCACCTTCCGTGCGATGCGTGCGGCGAACTTCTCGTCGCCGTACACGCGCAGGATCCGGGTGAGGTCGGTTTCGTTGTAGTGGTTTATGACCTCTGCTGCGGTTAGGGTGTTGCTCCCCGAATCCATGCGCATATCTAAGGGGGCGTCCTCGTGGAACGAGAATCCCCTCTCGGGAATATCGAGTTGCGGGCTGCTTACGCCCAAGTCAAAGAGGAAGCAATCGACGCCGGGAACCTCCGCCTGGACAAGAAGGTCGTCCAAGTCTCCGAAGTTGCCTTTGAGGAACTTGTGCTCCGCTTGCGGGACCTCGCGCTCGAAGCGCTCGGCTGCCGCGGCGAGGGCCATGTCGTCCTGGTCGATGCCGATCGAGAGCCCTTCCGGGGCGATCTTCTTTGCCAGCTCCACCGAGTGTCCGGCGCCGCCTAGGGTGCAGTCGCACACGACGTCGCCCGGCTTCGGGTCGAGCTCGCGGAGAACCTCTTCTAGCATCACGGGTACGTGCTGATATCCAGTTGTCAAGTTCTCCACCTCCTACTCGAAGATAAGCTCGTCGAACTCATCGTCGTTGAGTGCCTGCAGCTCGTTCCACGCCTCAGTGTTCCAAACCTCGAAGTGGGAGTCGGCACCGATGATGGTGACGTCGCCCATGAGGCCCAGCTTCTCGCGCGTACCGGGCCTGCTCGCGTCGAGCTTGCCCAGGGCCACGCGGCCGGCGGAGTCGACGTCGATCGGCACCGCGCGCGCAGTGAGGCCGGTGCGAAGCTGCACGTCCTTGCGGCTTCGAGGATTGAAGCCCTCTCCGTTGCGGTCAAAGAGGGAGTTGATCCAGTTCTCGAAACCCTGGGGGGTGAAGCCGTCCACGCGCTCCTTCATCGGCACAAGGTATAGAGTCTTGGAGTCGCCCTCGAGCATTTCCTTGCGGAACGCAGCGGGCAGGGTGACGCGCGCCTTCGAATCAACCGACATCGGAAAGGATCCGACGAGCATGTCACCCTCCTCTCAAGAGCCAAGACCATGAGCCCCCGACTGGAGCGTGTGAATACTATAGGGCAAAGCCGACACTTAGCGACACCAGAAAACACCACTCGACACAAAGTGACCCTGAGTGGTCTAAAACGGGTGGCCCCAACCCAATATGTAGAGTTGAGAACACCCGTTTCCACTACGGCGAATCGACGCGCCGAATGCTTGTGTGAAGGAATTGTGAAGTGCTTATTGAGGGGTCAATAAGAGCCCGAGAAAGCCCTCGATTTAGTCCGTCCTCGCATCAAATCCAAGGCATATCACCGCATAATCGATCAAAAATCCGCAGGTAGATGGGCACGAGGATGCGCATTGAGGTATATCTTGCGGATGTGGGAGCGGTCGAGGTGCGTGTAGAGCTGCGTGGTCGAGATGCTGGCGTGACCGAGCAATTCCTGCACGATTCTAAGGTCCGCGCCGCCTTCCAGAAGGTGCGTGGCGAAGGAGTGTCGCAAGGTGTGGGGGTGCAGCCCATCGATTCCCGCCACGCGCCCGTAGCGCTCAACGATCGTGTGGATGGATTGCCGCGAGATGCGGTCTCCGCGTACGTTGAGGAACACGGCGGAGGTGGGGCGCCGTCCCACAAGCTCGCCCCTCCCCTCCTCCATATAGACCGCCAAGGCACGCGCCGCCGCCCCCAGGATGGGCACGACGCGCTCCTTCGATCCCTTGCCGAAGACCCTCAGCACTTCTTGGTCAAGAAGGACGTTGCGCTCGTCGAGCCCGACGAGCTCGCTCACGCGAAGGCCGCAGCCGTAGAGGACCTCGAGCACGGCGTGGTCGCGAAGACCGGCGGGCGAGTTGGGGAACGGCTGGTCGAGCAGCTTAGCCGCCTGCTCCCGCGAGATGACGTCGGGAAGCCGCGAGGGCTTGGCGGGCAGGGGCAGGCCGGCGGTGGGGCACGACGACGCGATGCCCTCGTTGTACATGAAGCGATGGAAGCCCTTGACCGCGGACACGCCGCGCTCGACAGAGGAAGCCGCCAGCCCGAGATCGCAGAGCGCCCCCACGTAGTCCTCTACGAGGGGGCGCTCCACCTCGTCAGGGTCCGTCACGCCGGAGCCCGCGAGGTAATCGATGTATCTATTCAGGTCGCGGCCATAGGCCTCGATGGTGTTCTGCGAGCTGCCGCGCTCGACGAGGAGGTACCCCAGGTACTCCTCGCGCGCGGCGCACAGATCCATCGCCTGGCCCATGACCGCGGTCCTTTGGGCTAGTCGGCCACGACGTCGTGGCGGTCGATGCCCTCGTGGTGGGCGATCGCGGCGCGCACAAACTCGCGGAACAGCGGGGCGGGCTTGGTCGGGCGGCTCTTGAACTCGGGGTGGGCCTGCGACGCCACGAACCAGGGGTGGACGTCCTCGGGCAGCTCGATCATCTCGACGAGGCGGTCGTCGGGCGAGAGACCCGAGATCTTGAGTCCGGCGGCCGTGAGCTGATCGCGGAACGCGTTGTTGACCTCGTAGCGATGGCGGTGGCGCTCATAGACGAGGCTCTCGCCGTAGGCCTCCTCGGCCAGGGTGTTCGGCTGGACCTTGCAGGGGTAGGCGCCCAGGCGCATGGTGCCGCCCTTATCGGTGATCTCCTCCTGGTCGGGCATGATGTCGATGACGGGGAACTCGCAGTCCGGCTCGAACTCGGCCGAGGTCGCGCCCTCCATGCCGCAGACGTTGCGGGCGAACTCGCAGACGGCGACCTGCAGGCCGAGGCAGACGCCCAGGTAGGGCACCTTGAGGGTACGGGCGCGGTGCGCCGCGGCGATCTTGCCCTCGATGCCGCGCAGGCCGAAGCCGCCCGGGACGAGGATGCCGTCGGAGTCGCCGAGGACCTCCTCGATGTTCGTCTCGTCGAGCTCCTCGCCGTCGACGAGCTCGATGTTCACGTGACGGCCGAAGGCGACGCCGGAGTGGTGGAGCGCCTCGATAATGGAGAGGTAGGCGTCGGGCAGCGCCGTGTACTTGCCCACGACCGAGATCTTGGTCACGTCGGCCTTGGCGTTGGCTGCGTGCATGCGGCTCGTGAAGTCGTACCAGCCGCTCATGTCGCTCGTGCGGGGGTCGAGGCCCAGGCGCTCGCAGACCTTCAGGTCGAAGCCCTGCTCGGCGAGGTGGGCAGGCACGTCGTAGATGGACTTGCAGTCGGAGTTCTCGAAGACACAGGAGGGGTCGACGTCGCAGAAGCTCGCGATCTTCGCGCGGATGTCGGCGTCCACCTCGTGGTCGCTGCGGCAGACGATGAAGTCGGGCTGCAGGCCCATGGAGCGCATCTCGCGGACGGAGTGCTGGGTCGGCTTGGTCTTGACCTCGTGGGCGGCCGCGATGTAGGGAACGAGGCTCACGTGGATGAGGACGCAGTCGGCCAGGCCCTTCTCCTTGCGGAACTGGCGGATGGCCTCGACGAACGCCTGGCCCTCGATGTCGCCGATGGTGCCGCCGAGCTCGGTGATCACGACGTCGGCGCCGGTCTGCTCCTCAACGCGGAAGAAACGCTCCTTGATGGCGTTGGTCACGTGAGGGACGACCTGCACGGTGCCGCCGAGGAAGTCTCCCTGGCGCTCGCGGGCGATGAGGCTCTGGTAGATGGCGCCGGTGGTGAAGTTGGAGCTGCGGGTGAGGTTCTCGTCGATGAAGCGCTCGTAGTGGCCGAGGTCGAGGTCGGTCTCCTTGCCGTCCTCGGTGACGAAGACCTCACCGTGCTGGAACGGGCTCATGGTGCCGGGGTCGACGTTGAGATAGGGGTCGGCCTTCTGCATCATCACCTTGTAGCCGCGCGACTTGAGCAGGCGGCCGAGCGAGGCGGCCGTGATGCCCTTGCCGAGGGACGAGACGACGCCTCCGGTAACGAAAATGTGCTTTGTCATGTGGGGACCTCCCGTAGTCCGAGTAGCTTAGCTCTTCTTCTACGGGTCTTTAGTCTACGCCCGAGTGCGCACCCGCTCGCGCGTGTTTTTCGCCGCTCACCGACTCGTAACAAGTCGCCAGATACACAACAAACGTTGGGTTTCTTGCCACTTTACCGTCGGTTTGACGCGATTTGCCCGATTACCTGCAAAAAAGAGACCCGGACGCACAAAAAAGAAGGGCGGGCGCCCGGAGGCGTCCGCCCAAGAAGCGGGGGCTTTTAGTTTTTCGACTACACCCAGAAGAGCATGGAGTTGTAGCTCGGGACCGGCCAGTAGTCGTCGGCGACGATGGTCTCCATCTCGTCCACGGCGGCGCGCAGGACGTCCATAGCGGGGATGACGGAGTCGCGGTAGGCGTCGCACTCCTGCTGCGGGTCCTCGATATCGCGGGCGTCGGCGTTCTTTGCCTCCAGGTCGGCGACGGCGTCGTAGATGGCGTCGATGCCGCTGGTGAGCTCAACCACGAGCTCGCGCTCGGCGCGGGCCTCGAGCCCGAGCTCGGCCTTGGTGGCAACGCTGCCGGCGAGGCTGCTGCTGTACTCGGAGATGGCGGGCAGGTACATGCGCTTGGCCATGTCGACCATGGTGTTGGCCTCGATGTTGAGCAGCTTGGCGTACTGCTCGGCCTTCGAGACGTAGCGGGCGTGGACCTCGGCCTCGTTCAGAACACCGTACTTGGAGAAGAACTCGATGTTCTCGGGCTTGACCATCTGCGGCAGGGCGTCCGGCGTGGTCTTGAAGTTGGGCAGGCCGCGGCGGGCAGCCTCCTGCTCCCACTCCTCCGAGTAGCCGTTGCCCTCGAAGATGATGCGGTGGTGGTCGCTCAGGGTCTTCTTGACCCATTCGAGCGCGGCGGCGGTGAACTCGTCGCCCTCCTTGCCCTCCATGAGGGTGGCGAACTCGTCGCATTGCTCGGCCACGGCGGTGTTCAGGACGACGTTCGGGTCAGAGAGGTTCTGTTGCGAGCCGCACATGCGGAACTCGAACTTGTTGCCGGTGAAGGCGAAGGGAGAGGTGCGGTTGCGATCGGTGGTGTCCTGGAGCACGTCGGGCAGCATCGGGACGCCGAGGTCCATGCGGGTCTTGCCGTGGGCCGCGACGGTCTCGTCGTGGATGAGGCCCTCGACGACCTCGTCGAGCTCGTCGCCCAGGAAGACGGAGACGATCGCCGGGGGCGCCTCGTTGGCGCCGAGGCGGTGGTCGTTACCGGCGGAGGAGACGGAGACGCGCATGAGGTCGGCGTGCTTGTCGACCGCGGCGATCAGGCCGGCGAGGAAGACGAGGAACTGCAGGTTCTCGGACGGGTTCGCGCCCGGCTCGAGGAGGTTCTTGCCGTCGGCGCAGACCGACCAGTTGTTGTGCTTGCCGGAGCCGTTGACGTAGTCGAAGGGCTTCTCGTGCTGCAGGCAGGCGAGGCCGTGGTGCGTGGCGAGCAGCTTCAGCTTCTCCATGGCCAGCAGGTTGTCGTCGATGGCCAACGAGCCCTGCTCGAAGATCGGGGCGAGCTCGTGCTGGGCCGGGGCGACCTCGTTGTGCTTGGTCTTGGCGGGGACGCCGAGCTTCCAGAGCTCGTCGTCGACCTCCTTCATGAAGGCGTTGACGGTCGGGCGGATGGCGCCGAAGTAGTGCTCCTCGAGCTCCTGGCCCTTAGCGGGGGCGCAGCCAAAGAGGGTGCGGCCGGTGAGGACGAGGTCGGGGCGCTTCTGGAAGTCCTCCTCCTTGACGAGGAAGTACTCCTGCTCGGGGCCGACGGTGGTGATCACCGAGGTGGCCTGCTTGCCAAAGAGCGCGAGCACGCGCTTGGCCTGCTTGGCCAGGGCGACCTGAGAGCGCAGAAGCGGGGTCTTCTTGTCGAGCGCCTCGCCGGTGTAGGAGATGAAGGCGGTCGGGATGCAGAGGACCTCGTCCTTGATGAAGGCCGGGGAGGTCGGGTCCCAGGCGGTGTAGCCGCGGGCCTCGAAGGTGGCGCGCAGGCCGCCGGACGGGAAGCTCGAGGCGTCGGGCTCGCCCTGGACGAGCTCCTTGCCGGAGAACGACATGAGGACGGAGCCGTCGTCCTTGGGAGTGATGAACGAGTCGTGCTTCTCGGACGTGATGCCGGTGAGCGGCTGGAACCAGTGCGCGAAGTGCGTGGCGCCCTTCTCCAGCGCCCACTCCTTCATCGCGTGGGCGACCTCGTTTGCGATGTCGAGGTCAAGGGCCTTGCCCTCCTTGATGACCTTAGTGAGCTCTTTGTACGTAGGCTTGGGGAGTCGCTCCTGCATAACCTGATCGGTAAACAGCAGGCTGCCGTACTCCTCGGTGACCTTGTCCTTGCCCATGTGCGCCTCTTTCCCCTCAGATAATTGGCGTGCTGGCTTACGTTCGACAACTCTAGTTGCCCATTGTTGCACGGGAGTTAAGGCAAGGTGACCCGCAAGGACAAGTTCGTGACCAATTTTGTAACCGTCGCGCGTCGATTAAGCGTCGATTGTTTCGTTACGGGCAAAGAAGGACGTCGGGCGTGTGTGGCGGCGGCGCGATGATTGAGGAGAGGAGGGTACCCCGGGGTCCTGTTTTATCCATTCGCGTTATCTATACTGAGGGCCGGACAACAAGCTGAGGAAGAACCGAGGACTGATAACCATGGCCAAGCATTTCCGCAAGCCCGGCGCGCCGGCGCCCCAGCCCAGAAGGCGCACGCCCGAGGAGCTCGGCGCCCGCGACGGCGCCGAGGCGCAGCAGGGTTTCTTTGAAGACGCGCCCTATACGCCGGCGCCCTACGGGCAGCAGGACGGGCAGCAGGCGTACGACCCGGCCCCCTACGCCGACGAGGCGCCGCGCCAGGCGCGCAAGAAGCGCCGCTGGCCGATCGCGCTGGCCTGCGTGCTCGTCCTCGCCGCGGTGGGCGCAGGCGTCTATCTCTACCTCAACCCGCCGTACTACAAAGTGAGCATCAACGGGGCCGAGCAGACCGTCAAGGCCGGCACGACCGTGCAGGACGTCGTGGACGAGGGGCTCGTCTCGCCGACCGCCGGCGACCTCATCGCCATCGACGGCTCGGTTGCCCAGCAGGGCGGCGGGGTCGCCTACGCTGCGACCGTCAACGGCGCCGAGGCCGACGGCGGCCATCGCCTCGCGTCCGGCGACCAGCTCCAGGTCGACGACGGCGCCGACGTCGACGAGGAGTACACCGAGACCACCGAGGCTATTCCCCACGGGGAGTCCGGCGGGGACTACTCCACGCTGAGCAGCTACTACAACGGCTCGATCCACGTGTTCTCGGCCGGCGAGGACGGCCAGAAGACCGTCAGGACCGGCAAGGTCTCGGGCAAGACTGTCGAGGAGGTCACCAAGCAGCCGACCGATGCCGGCTACAGCTCCTACCACGCCAACGTCGGCGACCAGAAGGTCATTGCCCTCACCTTCGACGACGGCCCCTGGCCCACGACCACCGGCCAGATCCTCGACATCCTCAAGGAGAACGGCGCCCACGCGACCTTCTTCCAGATCGGCGAGCAGGTCGCCGGCATGGCAGATACCGAGAAGCGCATCGTCGAGGAGGGCAACCAGGTCGCCACGCACACCTGGGACCACGCGCGCGGCTCGGGCCAGGGCGTGAACCTCACCTTTATGACCGCCGAAGAGCAGCGCACCGAGGTCCAGAAGGGCTTCGAGGCCATCGAGTCCGTGCTCGGCACCTCCGTGACCCATGTGCTGCGCGCGCCCGGCGGCAACTACTACGGCCCGCTCGTCGACAACCTCAAGGACCTCGTGGACGCCGAGATCGGCTGGGACGTCGACACCAAGGACTGGAGCCGCCCCGGCGCCGAGGCCATCGAGCAAGCGCTTCTTTCCGCCAAACCCGGCGACGTCGTCCTCATGCACGACGGCGGCGGCGACCGCTCGCAGACCGTCGAGGCGCTGCGCAGCGCGCTGCCCAAGCTCGTGGCGCAGGGCTACAAGTTCGTCACCGTCGACGAGCTCATGGCGTACGGAAAGTAGCCGGCGGCCGAGGGTCCTTCTGGCCCGGCAGCCCTTCTTGCCCCCATACCCCCGTCTGCTGGAAACTGATCACCTTGTGTTTGTTTTCGTCTCCACAATTCTCGCGAACTGCGGTTTTGTTGCCGGACTTCTTGAAAACAAACTCATGGTGATCAGTTTTTGCCGAGATGGGCGAGGTTTCCCGAACGCAAAGAAGCCCGCGAGCAGTCAGCCCGCAGCGATGTTCACTCCCCCGCGAGCCTGGGCATCAGCTCGCCGAAGAGCTTGCTGCGGCGCTGCGCCTCGAGCGGCGTCGGCTCGCGCAGCGGCTCCTCCAAAAGAAACGCGATTTGCCTGGCAAGAAGGGCCACGCCGGGAAGCGACGAGACGCCGCGGGCCGTGGCGCGCAGCACCCGGTACCCCATCAGCGAGAGCGTATTCGATCGGGCGGCGTCGCGCTCGGCCTGCTGCACGCCTTTCCGCGCATGGAACTCCGAGCTGTCGTACTCGAGGGCGACCTTCTTTTCGGGCCAGAGCATATCTGGGGTTACCGAGTCGCGGCCACGAATCGCATCTTCGAGAACAGACGCGTCGATGGCCACGTTGAGCAGGGGCTTCTTTATGCCGAAGCCGCCGAGCTCGACCGGCATGGTCAGCATGAGCGCGAGCGCCGTCTCCATCGGCGAGGCCGACCCGTCCAAGGCGAGCTCGGCAATCTCACGGGCGCGCGCCGACGCGGGTCCCTGGCACGCCGTCGCCGCGAATTCACGCAACCCGGCCGTCGTCATCACCGGCGCCGCGTCGTACGCCACGCCCTGGCCGGGACTCCGCAGCCGATAGGTCCCCGCGAGCTCGCAGGCGGTCGCGGCAAGGACGGCCAGTCGCCTGGCCTGTTCCCACCTGTGCGGGAACTCCGCCACGAACTCGTCCGGCTTGCCGAGGGACTCGAGGACCTCGACCTGGCCGTGAACCTCCTCGGCAAAGTCGTCGAAGTGCTCGTTGAACTTGCCGAACGAGCCCGCGAGCTGCGTGATAGCGAACTCGGGCCCGCAAACCACGAGGTCGCGGGCAAGGCGGCGGCACGAGCCCGCCGGGACCGGACGGCTCCACACGCGGAACTTCGCCGACTTCCCGGCGCTGCGCAGATGGCTCGACGGGACGAGGAGGTCGACCGGGCGGCGGGTCACGCCTATGGCGCCGAGGTCCGCGTGCCCGAGGTATTCCTTGAAGCTGCGCTGGTTGCAGACGCACTCGCCCCAGACGGGCAGCAGGCGCGGCGCGTCGGGCCAGGCGGGGCGCCCCTCCCACTCGCCGCGGGCGCTGAGGTGCCGGATGGCTTCGATGGCGGAGTCCGCGCAGAGGAATGCGTACATCGGTCGGGGCCCTTCTTACCAGAAAAAATGATCACCATGTCTTTGATTTTGGGACTTGAACCGAAAACAACTGGGGTTTTGTCGGCGAAGAGTCGAAAACAAAGAGTAGGTGATCAGTTTTTGGAAAGAAGGACGGCCGCTACCCCTCGAAGCCCACGTCCTTGAGGCGGCCGGAGCCGTCGGCGGCCTCGGTCGCGAGCTGGTCGCAGCGCTCGTTCTCCGCGTGGCCGGCGTGGCCCTTGACCCAGTGCCAGCGCACGTCGTGCGGCTCGCAGGCGGCGATGAGGCGGCGCCACAGGTCGACGTTCTTCACCGGCTGCTTGTTGGCGGTCTTCCAACCGCGCTTCTGCCAGCCGCCGATCCAGTTCTGCTTGAAGGCGTTGCAGACGTACTGCGAGTCGGTCGTGAAGTCGACGACGCAGGGGCGGCGCAGGGCCTCGAGCGCGACGATGGCGCCCATGAGCTCCATGCGGTTGTTGGTCGTGCGGTCGTAGCCGCAGGAGAACTCGCGCTCGTGCACGACGCCCGCCGGGTCGGTGTAGCGCAGAACCGACCCGTAGCCGCCGGGGCCGGGATTGCCGCGCGACGAGCCGTCCGACCAGGCCTCGACGTGCATCATCGCGCCGCCGCGCGCACCCACCTCCACGGGGGCGCCGGCGGCCATGGCCTCGGGATGGCTCGCGGAGAAGTCGTTCCAGCCCGCCACTACTTGGCCTCCGCCCAGTTCTTGCCGAAGCTCACCTCGGCGATGAGGGGCACCTTGAGCTGGGCCACGCCCTCCATGGTCTCGCGCACGAGCGCGCTGGCGGCGTCGAGTTCGGAGGCAGGGACCTCAAGGTCCAACTCGTCGTGGATCTGCAGGACGAGCCTGGAGCGCAGCCCCTCCTCGCGCAAGCGCCGCTCGACGCGCACCATGGCAATCTTTATGATGTCGGCTGCCGTGCCCTGCATGGGGTGGTTCATGGCGGTGCGCTCGCCGAAGGCGATGAGCTGCTTGTTTTTTTGGGCGAACTCGCGGATGTGGCGCTTGCGGCCGTACGCCGTGATAGCGTAGCCGCGCTCGTGGGCCAGGCGAACCGACTCGTCGAGGTAGGCGCGCACGCCGGGGTACGCCTCGAAGTAACGGTCGATCATCTGCTGGGCCTCTGCGCGCGGAATCTTGAGCGAGGAGGCCAGGCCGAAGGCCTGCTGGCCGTAGACGATGCCGAAGTTGACTGCCTTCGCGCGGCTGCGCAGCTGCGGGGTGACCTCCTCGACCGGCACGCCGAAGACGCGCGCGGCCGTGGCGGCGTGGAAGTCGGCGCCCGAGTTGAAGGCGGCGACCAGGTGCTCGTCGCCGCTCAGGTGGGCAAGCAGGCGCAGTTCGATCTGCGAGTAGTCGCAGGCAAGAAACACGCTGCCCTCGGGCACGGTGAACGCCTGGCGCACGCGGTGGCCGAGCTCGGAGCGGGTCGGGATGTTCTGGAGATTCGGCTCGGAGCTCGAGAGGCGGCCGGTGGCGGCCACGGTCTGGTTGAGCGTCGTGTGGATGCGCCCGTCGCCGCGCACGAGCCCGGGCAGCGCGTCGAGGTAGGTGGACTTGATCTTCGCGCGCTCGCGGTACTCGAGGACCTCGGCCACGATAGCGTGGTCGGCGGCGAGGTCTGCCAGGACCTTGGCGTTGGTGGAGTAGAAGCCGCGCTTGGTCTTCTTGAGGCCGAAGGTGGGCAGGCCGAGCACGTCGAAGAGCACGTGCGAGAGCTGCTGCGGCGAGTCGAGGTTGAAGTCCTCCCCCGCTTCCTCGCGGATGTGGGCGACCATGCCGGCGATCTCGGCGCCGAGCTCGGCGGACTGCTCGGACAGGATCGCCGGGTCGACGGCGAGGCCCGCGCGCTCCATCTGGGCGAGCACGGGCAGAAGCGGCATCTCGACCTCGTCGAAGAGCTTCTCGGAACCGTCCTGGGCCAGGCGCTCGCGCAGCGGCTCGGCAAGGCGGCGGGCGATCACGGCGTCGAGCGCGGCCTGTGGCAGCTCGTCTGTGACCTCGGGCACCTCGCAGGCGAGGTACTCGCGCGCGAGCGCGGCGGCGCTAAAGTCGTCCTTGTCGGACTCGAGCAGGTAGGCGGCGACGCCCGCGTCAAAGACGCGCGCGGGGTCGACGTCGGCGGCGCGGAAGGACTCGGGCTCGGCGGAGTCGATCGGCGATACGGCGTGGATCAGGCCCTTCACGTCGGCGGACGCCACGCGGCCCTCGGCAAAGAGCTGCGTGAGCGCGGCGTCGGCCGCGGCGCCCTCGAACTTGAGCAGGTCCTTCTTTGTGGAGACCCAAAGGACGCGCGAGAGGCCGAACAGCGCGCCGGCGGCACGGTCGTCCGCTGCGGCGGCGCCGACCCACTCGCCGTCCGCGAGCGCGCCGGCGAGCGCGGCCAGGGCGTCGTCGCCGGCAAGAGGCGCGGGGACCTCGAGCTCGCCCGCAGGGCCGCAGTCGCAGGCTCCCGCCGCGGGCTGCGCGCCTGCGGCCTTCGTAGCGGCCGCAACCTCGGCCGCATTGCCGCCGCCGAGCTTGACCAGGCGGCCCGTCATGCCCGTAAAGCCGAGCGCGCTGAAGGCGCGGACGACCTCGGTGGGGTCGAAGGTCGGGAACTTGGCGTCTGCGAGCTCGATCTGGATGGGGGCGTCCGTGCGGATCGTCGCGACCTTGCGGGAAAGAAGCGCGTCGTCGATGTGAGCGCGCAGGTTCTCGCCCATCTTTCCCTTGACCTCGTCGACATGCGCGACGACCTCGTCGAGGCTGCCGTACTGGACGATGAGGGCGGCGGCCTTCTTTGGCCCGATGCCGGGAACGCCGGGGATGTTGTCGGAGGTGTCGCCCTTGAGGCCGTAGAAGTCGGGCACGAGCTCGGGCGTGATGCCGTGGTAGAGGTCGTCGACGGACTCGGGCGTCATGATGACGACGTCCGAGACGCCCTTCTTTGTGCTGACAATCTTCACGTTCTCGGTGGCGAGCTGGTACATGTCGCGGTCGCCGGTAAAGAGGAGCATCTCGTAGCCGGCAGCCTCGCCGCGGCGCGCGAGGGTGCCCAGGATGTCGTCGCCCTCCCAGCCCTCGAGCTCGCAGACGGGCACGTCGAGGGCGGCGAGGAGCTCCTTGACCATGGGGAACTGCTCGTGCAGCGACGGGTCCATCGGCGGGCGCTGGGCCTTGTACTGCGGGAGCATCTCCATACGGACGCGCGGTTTGCCGCGGTCGAAGGCGCAGATGACGCCGTCCGGCTTGAAGGTGCCGACCATCTTTATGAACATGTTGAAGAAGCCGAACAGCGCGTTGGTCGAGCGGCCGTCCGGCGCCGTCATCGGCTGGCGGATGGCGTGGAAGGCGCGGTGCATGAGCGAGTTGCCGTCGATGACGGCGATGACGCGGCGCTGGCTCGGTGCGGCTGTGGCTTGGGTGGGCTCGGGCATGAGGTCTCCTAATCGTTCGAGTGCCCCCATTGTACCCGGCCGGCGGGACACGAAGGAGGCGCGGCTGCGGCGGGGCGGCCACGCTTCTTGCCGGCACTTCTTGCCGTGTTGGCGGGCGTGAGGAGAAACCCCAAGTTCCAGCCGTCGAGCAGGCGGGCGCGCTAAGAAAACGCAGGTTCCAGCCCCTCGCGCGCGGCTGGAACCTGGCACTTCTTAGCAAATTGCCGCTCGAGAGGGCTGGAACTCGCGATTTCTGAGCGCTCGCGGGGACCGCGGAGCTGGAACCTGAGGTTTCTGAGCGCCCCGCACCGAGCCGCAGCGCCAGCCGCGCCCGGAGCGCACTTCTTGCCTAAGCCGAGAGGTTGCGCTCCTCGTGGTCCTTCGCGTGGTCGAGCCAGTGCCCGAACCGGTAGTAGATGATGAACGCGATGCCCGTGGTGATCCACGTGATGGGGTAGCTCAGCAGCGTCATGTGCAGCGTGTGGTTGAGCGGCACCACGCCGAGCTGCCAGATCACGCGCAGAAGGCAGGAGCCGGTGAGCACGATAATCATGGGGCGTAGGCTCTCGCCGGCGCCGCGGATGGTACCGGAGATGTTGTCGTAGAGCGAGTACACCACGTAGAACGGCCCGACGTACCACATGACCTGGGCCGTGAGCTCGGCGATCTCGGGGTCGTTGATAAAGAACCCGGCCAGCCCGCGCACGTTGGCAAGAAGGACCGCGGAGATCGAGCCCACCACCAGAGCCGTGAGGCACAGCGCGTTTTTAAGGCCTCGGCGCATGCGCTCGTAGTTTCGCGCGCCGAAGTTCTGCGCGCTGAAGGTGGTCACGGCCACGCCCAGGGCCTCGGAGACCATCCAGATGATGGCGTCGATACGCCCGCACAAGCCGAACGCCGTCACCACGGTGGAGCCGAAGGAGTTGACGGTGGACTGCGTGATGATGTTGGAGACGGAGTAGCAGGACGCCTGAAGGCCCAGCGGAAGACCCGTGCGAAGCATGACGCGGCAGATACCGGGGTCGATGCAAAGGCGGCGCAGGTCGAGGCGCCACGGCCCGTCGACGTGCGTAAGTCGCACGAGCGTGACGACGCAGCCCCACGCGAGCGAGAGCGCCGTGGCCAGGCCGGCGCCGGCGGCCTCCATGTGGAACCCGATGACAAAGACGGCGTCGAGGACGATGTTGACCACACAGGTCGACGCCACGATGATGGACGGCGAGCGGGTGTCGCCCACCGAGCGCTGCACGGCGGAGCCCGTGTTGTACACGATGGAGAAGACCATCGCCCCGAAGTAGATCCTGACGAAGGCGAGCGACTCGCCCATGAGGTCGGCGGGCGTGCCCATGAGCCGCAGGATGGGGTCGGCGAGCAGGCTGCCGAGCACCGAGACGGCGATGCCGCCCACGAGCGCGATGGTCATGGCCGTGTGGACGGAGGCCGAGAGGCGCTCCTCGTCGTGCGCGCCGAAGTACTGGCTGCACACCACGGCGAAGCCCGTGCCCATGCCCACCGAGAAGCCCACGGCGAGGTCGACGAGCGGGGCCGTTGCCTGAATGCCGCCGAGCGCCGCCTTGCCCGCGAACTGGCCGACCACGAAGGTGTTGACCAGCGAGTAGGCCTCCTGGAAGAACGACGAGAAGAAAACGGGCACGCACAAAAGCAAAAGCTGCTTCCAGATCACGCCCTCCGTGACGTCGAGCGAACCCGACTTACCGCGATTAGCCACGCGCTTCTCCCCACTCGTTCATACATGTATTTTTGAATTATTACGAGATTGTAGGACACCTCTTCCGGCGTTGGAAGGGCCAAAGCGATCCATGGAGGGAAGCCCACAACACGTTGCTATTTGGCGCGTTTTTCCGGGGGCGCGACGACGCCTGCTAGAATGGGCGCCGGAAAACCGCGCATCGCCCGAGGGGGACAACACATGCAGGACTACACCGCCGACCAAAGCCTCGCTAACATCAAGCTCCTAGCCGTGGACATGGACCTCACGCTGCTGGCCGATGACGGGAGCATGCCCGACGGCATGGCCGAGCGCGTCCGCGCGCTCGCCGACGCCGGGGTCGTGTTCTGCCCCGCGAGCGGGCGGCCCGTCCCCACCCTCTTGCTCGGATTCTCGGGCTGCGAGGACACGATCGCCGTCTGCGGCGACAACGGCGGCAACGTGCTGTACCGCGGCGAGGTCGTCTACCGCGACCGCCTCGAGCCCGCGCTCTGGCGCGAGGTCGCCGCGCGCGCCGTGGCCGCGGGCGACAACGTTCCCGTGCTCTGCTGCTACGACCACGCCACCTGCCTGTGGCGCGACCGAGCCCACTATGCGGGCATCCACAAGTACTACAAGGAGATCCGCTGGGTCGACTCCTACGACGAGGTGGCCGACGAGTCGAACAAGTTCAGCCTGCTCTTCCCCGCATACGACGCCGAGCCGGCGTTCCGCGACATCTATCAGCCCGAGTTCGGCGAGCGCCTCTACGCCACGAACGCCGGACGCGAGTGGATCGACTTCATGAACCTCGGCGTGTCCAAGGGCGAGGGCATCGCGCATCTCTGTGAGAGCCTCGGCATCGACATCGCAGACGCAGCCGCCGTGGGCGACACCTACAACGACATCCCCATGCTCGAGAAAGTCGGCCACAGCTTTATCGTCGCCAACGCCGAGTCCCACATGGAGGCGCACGCCCGCTTCCGCGTGCCGTCCAACAACGACCGCGGCGTCGCCGTCCTCATCGACGCGATCCTCGCCGCGAAGGCGCGGGCTTAGGGGGCTTCGCCCTCGCCCGGCGCGGGTCGGCGCGTCGTTTTAAGGGACAAATTAGCCCTTCTCCTTGGGTGCGGATTGCTATACCTGCGTCAGCGGGACCTTTGCACAGGTCTCCTTTACGAAAAAGTACGCGAAGTCGGTATCCTTTTTTTGAAATCTCGAGTAGCCGCAGTGTTTGAGCTCAGATTTCATGCTGTTTTCTGCTTTCGAAGGGGGGTCTACTCGCACTTTCCGAAATGGGATACCGACTTCGCATGTTTTTCGTCAACGACAGTTCGAAACGGCCTCGATGCCGCCAAAACGAGCTTGCCGCACGGGTTACCGAAGTTCACTAAGACAGCCTTGTCCTAGACAAGCGCCGAGGCGCAGCCGCTCGACACATCCAGAAGGCGCATGCGCCTGGGCTTTACGGTCAGGTTGTGAAAGTCACGCTCGTCGCGCACGGAGAACTAAAGACGCCGTTTTTGATGAGGTTTACAAAAATCAGCCAGTTCCCAACACCGTCAGAATACAAGAATCAGCCAGTTCCCGCGCATCGCTAGCACAAGGACATGAGTTCCACGAGGCGCTCAGGAGTGTCGAGCGCGCGCTCGTTCCTGAGGGATGCCTGAGCTACAAGTGGAGCTTGCCGGTCCTCAAGGTCGCGCGAGAACACCTCGCCAGATTCACAGAGTTGCTCGTCGAAGCCGACGAATAGCGCCCACTCAACTCGCTCCTATCACTACGCTCAGCCCCTCCGATAAAAGTGGAAATCGCAGCAGTTACCGCCGTAGCCAAGGGTCTTCGTGCGCGAGAAGCCCATCTTTCTAAGGCCTCCGTAGTTCACGTCGTCGACATCGCAGAACAGCGGGCATAGCTCGGGGCAGCCGTTCTCCACGCACGCATCGTGCCAGAGGCACTTCGTGATCCGGGCGTCGAAGAAGTCGCGCCCGTGGGATTGCGTGCTTTCCCACAGGTCGGAGGTCCCCATGACGCGCAGAAACACGCGCTTGTATATGGCAAAGAACCCGGGAACGGCCTGCATGCTGGCCGTGGAGGCATGCTTCTGCGCCGCCACCACGTCCATCATGTAGCCGCACATGAGCTTGGCCGCCTCCTCGCTGGAGGAAGCCTGCTCATTGAGGGCCTTGAACAGCGCGATGCGCGGGAGAATCGTCTGCTCGAGCGTCTCCATCTGGTTTTTCGTCTTGCCGGAAGTCCCGGCGATGAGCCCATCGAGCAGCTCGGACTGGCGCGCGAGCAGCTCGCTCGCCGCGTCTTGGCCAAGCTGCTCAACCAGGTATTTCTCGATATCCCCCTGCTGCTTGATGGCCATAGCGCCGTCCTCCCCTTCTTTGCGCGCGGCCTCAAGGCGCGCCTCGAGAAGATAGTTTAGCACGGTTAACTTTTTCAGAAGCAAAAAGCCAGGCGCCCTCGCGTCCCCGGAAACGGCGCCGGGGCCACCTGCCGCGCGGAGCAAATCGCCGGCCGCCCGCCGAGAAGAAAATGCGGGGAATACCCCCATCTTCCAAACTATGAACAGCAGTGTTTACCAGCTAGAGAAAGGACGTGCCATGCGATTTGAGGGAAAGAGCGTCGTCGTAACCGGTGCCAGCTCAGGTATGGGCCGCCAGATCGCCTACGACTTCGCCAAGGAAGGTGCGACGGTCGTCGCCGTCGCCCGCCGCGAAAAGCGCCTCGCCGAGCTCGCCGCCCAGGTAGAGGCCGATGGCCTGCCCGGCACAATCTTGCCTTACGTGGGCGACGTCTCCGCGCGCGAGACGAACGAAGGCATGATCGACTTCGCCGTTGAGAAGTGCGGCAAGCTTGATATCCTCGTCAACAATGCCGGCATCATGGATGGCTTCGAGCCCATCGGCAACATCTCGGACGAGCGCTGGGACAAGGTATTCGCCGTCAACGTCAAGGGTCCCATGTATGCCATGCGCAAGGCTGTTCAGGTGATGCTCGGCCAGGAGACGAAGGGCAACATCGTCAACGTTGCCTCCATCGGCGGCACTAACGGCGCCCGCGCCGGCGCGGCCTACACCGCCTCCAAGCACGCACTCGTCGGAATGACCGAGAACACCGGCTACATGTACGCGCACGAGGGAATCCGCTGCAACGCCATCTGCCCCGGTGGCGTCGAGACCGAGATCGGTGGCTCGATGATGGCGGACTCCGGTATCGACCAGTTTGGAATGGGTCGTGCCATGGCAGGCCTCGATAAGGACATCCGCACAGGCAAGCCCGAGGAGCTTGCCGCCGCAGTGCTGTTCGTCGCAAGCGACGCGGCATCGTTCATGACGGGCTCCTGCGTCAAGGTCGACGGCGGCGTAAGCGTCAACTAACAGCCCCGTCCTCAGCAGTAAGCCATCGAGCGCGCAACGAGCACAAGCTCGTTGCGCGCTCTTTCGTTTAGATGAAGCGTCGACGGCCCATCTGGTAAAAGCACCTCTTTCCGCCCAAAAGCGAATACTGCGCAAGCGATTGCTTTACATGCTATACACTAGTTGCAACAGGAAAGCCATAAAGGGAAGGTGGTCCCATGGCACTTGCAGCGCAAGTCAACGCTCGCATCGACCCCGAGCTTAAGCGCTCGGGCGATAAGGGGCTCGCCGCCGCGGGCATCTCCCCCACCGAGGGGGTGCGGGCGCTCTACGAGCTCGCCTCCCTCTACGCAAAAAAGCCCCGCAAGCTTATCGCCGCGCTTTACCCGAAGGCAGAAGAGCAAGCGGAGAAGACGGCGGCCGACGCAAGAGCACGCAAGCTGAAGTTGATCGACGAAGGTGCCTCGATTGTGGCCGACGCCCGCGCCGAGCTCGGCATCAGCGCATCACCGAGCGCCATAGCGCCTTCGTTCGACGACCTCGTCGAACGTGCATACGACGATAAATACGGCGCGTTCATGAGATGGCCGGAATGACAGACAAGCACCCTTGTCTCCTCATAGACACGAACGTCTGGATCACGTACTTCCTCGGAAACAGGCCCGGCCACGAGGACGCGAGGGCGCTTCTTCGCACCGCGATCGAGCGCGGAGTCGACATCGCCTACCCCGTCACCAGCTCCAAGGACCTCTTTTTCGTCATCGCGAAGGACATCAAGGTGGGGTACCGGAGCGAACACAGAGGTGAGCTCACTGATTCAGCTGCAGCGGCGGCGGAAGCAACCGCTTGGGCATGCGTTGAACATCTGTCGGAGCTCGCCATTGCCGTGCCTTGCGACCACACAGACATCTGGATGGCCACACGCCAGCGCAAAATCCACGGTGATTTCGAGGATGACCTCGTAATAGCCGCCGCAATCCGCTCCCACGCAGACCTCCTCGTAACGCTCGACGAGCGCCTCCGGGCACATGCGACCGTCGCCTGTGCCGACGTAAAAACCGCTCTTCTCTGGCTCGAGAACCTCCCGAGCGAGGAACCTGCCTAACCACGCCCTTCTCCCCCATCAAAAAAGCGCCCGCCGCTCGTGCCAAGCACGAAGCGGCAGGCGCCTTCACGTCGATGCGGGCGCGCAATCGCGCGCGACGAATCCCTACAGCGCGTGTTCGCAATCGTCATCTACGGCGAGATGGCCGACGCTGCTGGCCTCCAAGGGAATCGTGGGAGGCGTTCTGTTGGGACCCATAGGAGCCGTCGGAGGCGCCATCACTAGGAAGAAGGGCAAGACGACATTTGTGTGCCACGACTGTGGCAACACATGGGAGGTAAAGCTCTAGAGGTGAGGAGATAGCCTAGGCAACTCACTGCCCTGCAGTAAGCCTTTACCGCCGGCGCACGCGATCAATCAAAAGGGGCACGATGAATTCCATCAGGCGCTCGGGAATGTCAAGCGTCCGCCTGTTCCAGAGGGATGCCTGAATTATAAGTCGAATTTGCCGGTTCTCGAGGTCGCGCGAGAATACCGCGCCCCAATGCGCGTATCGCCAAGGGAAGGCGAAACACGAGGCTCGACCTTTGCGACCATCCATTGCCCTTCGTCGATTCGTTGCCACGCTCTGTTTTGACGACCGCCATTATTAAGCTTTAAGCTGTATCAGTCATGGCAACGTAAAGGGCGGGTATCCGCACGGCACGGGTAATGCGCTTTTCACAGCAAAAGCCGCTTCATTTCACGGTATCCACTATTACCCAAGCGGACTTCAATCAACGCATTATGTTGGGGCATTCGAGATAAATCGCCCATAGTGCATATAATCTACGTATCAATAATTGGAGGTTTGCCATGAGCCTGCTTAACATTCTCAAAGGCGAGGAGCCGCTGTTTCGCACAGCTGGCATGCTTCTTAAGGGTGAGGACCTGAGTCTTGGCAACACGGGCGAGTACCTCATCGACTACGCTCTCGACCACGGCCTCTACGATGAAGAAAAGAAGCTGTACCGCAACCTCCTGATTCCGCGTCAGGGCGCAACGGGCACCTCCGAGGTCGATGTCCTCATGCTCCACGAGCGCGGCATCTACGTATTCGAAAGCAAGAATTACTCGGGCTGGATATTCGGCAATGGAGATCAGCGCCAGTGGACCATGAGCCTCAACAAAGAAACGAAAGAGCGCTTCTATAACCCCGTCAAACAAAACAAGAATCACATTGAAACGCTCAAGAATGCGCTCGGCCTGCCCGAGGAAGCGTTTGTGAGCTTCATCGTGTTCAGCGAACGCTGCGAGCTCAAGAGCGTTCCCAAAAACACCGAGAGCATGGTCATCTGCCAAAGGAATCATCTCGTCAAAAAGGTAAGAAATAGTCTCGATAGCCGTGTGTTCAGGTTCAATCACGAGCAGCTGAACGAGGCAGGCAGGAAACTCGATGACCTATCAAAAGGCTCGACTGAAGATGCCAGAAAGGAACACGTCGAGCAGGCGAAGGCCGTCGCCGAAGGTAAGGTCTGCCCCTACTGCGGCTCTAAGCTCGTCGAACGCCACCGCAAGAGCGACGGCGGCATGTTCGTTGGCTGCAGCGCTTACCCGAAGTGCAAGTACACGCGCAAAAAGTGGTGAGATAGGCGCTGGTCACGACAATAATTCAGCCGCACTAGCCCCGGAGATTTAGCCTTTGTTATTTTCGCACCAAGCATTATCCGCATTTCCAGCGGCTATCATCGCGTCGAAGCTATGCGAGCACGGACCTCAGCAAGGATGTGGCTGACAAAAAACTCGGGAAGTCCAACGTTGTAGTGCTCGACGTAGTACGCAAGCACGTTCGGCCACAAATAAACGCCGTCGCTGCCTCCGCCTCGGACCACTCCTTTAATGGGCTCTCCGCTGAAGATGTCAATAAGGGGCGTTCTTAAGGTAGTAAATAATCATGCCCTTATGCCGGTATTCGCCTTCGGCCATGCAATCCCTCATCATGGGATACCATGCCGCGATTTCCGGATGATCGCCAGCAATAAGGTCAGCAAAAGTAATGTATCGTCCGTCATTCACGGTCATCCCATTTAAAAAAGAAGTCCGTTTGTCAGGAAAAGGTGCCCCCCTAATCCTTAAGGTGCCGCGGCTTCTGCCTCAGCCGCTTGAAGACCTCGATAATAAGATCAGCGAGCAGAACACCAATGAACGAAGCAATTACTCTTTCGATGAAACTCATGTCTCCCCCTGCCGTATGTGACGTATAAAATCACCTGTTGAATGCGCCATGTCCGATTCCCACGTCCTTCTTTCCATACGACGGGAAACCAGCACTACCACAAGCTCGTATAAGAACTCTACTTCGAAGAACTCATAGTGGATGTCCCCACAATCGGACACCAAAAGGGTCATTTTGACTTGATGCTTCTCTCGCTATCGATTTGTCAGCCGCCCTTCTTTCCACACAAAAAAGCGCCCGCCGCACGTGCCAAGCACGAAGCGGCGGGCGCCATCACGTCAACGCGGGCGAGCAGCCGCGCGCAAAGAAGCCCTACAGCACGTGGACGTCCTCGGGGCCGAACTTGACGAACGCCTCGTCACCGACCTCGTAGATCTTGTGGTTCTTGGGGTTGAAGTCGGTGATCTTCACGAGCGTGTTGCCAACCATGACCTGGTAGTTCTGGTAGTTGCCCATGAAGCGCGAGAGCGTGACCTTGCACGGCAGCACGCCCTCGTCGGCAAGCGTGGCCGCCTCGGGACGCAGCACGAGCACGCAGTTGTCGCCGACGGCGAGGTGACCGATGTTGCTGACCTCGACCTCGTGGCCCTCGATGGTGGCCATGCCCGACTCGCCGTCCTTCTGCGCGAGGGAGCCGCGCAGGAAGTTGGACTCGCCGATGAAGTCGGCCACGAACTCGTCCACCGGGTGGTAGTAGACGGTGTGGGGGTCGCCCACCTGGTCGATCAGGCCCTTCTTCATGATGATGATGTTGTCGGACAGCGCCATGGCCTCAGACTGGTCGTGCGTGACGTAGATGGCGGTGATGCCGGCCTGCTGCTGGATGCGGCGGATCTCGTTGCGCATGTCCACGCGCAGCTTCGCGTCGAGGTTGGACAGCGGCTCGTCGAAGAGCAGCACGCCGGGCTCGAGCACGAGCGCGCGGGCGAGCGCCACGCGCTGCTGCTGGCCGCCGGAGAGCTGGTTGGTCATGCGGTCTTCCATGCCCTCGAGGCCGACCATGCCCAGGATGCCGTGGACCTTCTCGGCGATCTGCTCCTTGGGGAGCTTGCGCAGCTTGAGGCCGTAGGCGACGTTGTCGAAGATGTTGTAGTGCGGCAGCAGGGCATAGCTCTGGAAGACCATCGCGGTGTCGCGCTTGTTGGGCGTGAGCTCGTTGATGGCCTCGCCGCCGAGGTAGATCTCGCCCTCGTTGGGGCTCTCGAAGCCGGCGATCATGCGCAGGATCGTGGTCTTGCCGCAGCCGGAGGGGCCCAGCAGCGTCACGAACTCGCCCGGGGCGATCTCGATGTTGGCGTCGTGGACGGCGTAGAAATCCTTGCCGGTCTTGGGGTCCTGGTAGATCTTGGACACGTGCTCGAGGCGCACGCCCTTCTTCTCTTTTGCCATGGCTAGTCCTCCTCAGACTGGAGCTTCTTGCTGGTACCGAAGTGCTTGATGGCAAGGTTCATGAGGAGAACCGAGCCGTACGTGATGGCGATGAGGATCGTGGCGAACGCGCACGCGATGCCGTAGTTGCCCTTCTCGGCGAACTCGTTGATCTGCACCGTGATGAGCAGGAACTGCGGCGTCACGAGCAGGATGATCGCGGAGATGGCGGTGATGGAGCGCACGAACGCGGTGACGAGTCCCGAGAAGAACGAGTCCTTGATGAGCGGCAGCGTGACCGTGCGGAAGACGGTGAAGCTGTCGGCGCCCATGTCGTAGGCCGACTCCTCGATGGACTTGTCGATCTGGCGCAGAGCCGAGATGCCCGAGCGCGTGCCAGTGGGCAGCGAGCGCACGATGAACACGATGATGAGGACCGCCGCCGAGCCGTAGAGCCCCTGCAGGATGCCCGTGTGGAACAGGCCGCCCGAGAAGCCGCGGATGTAGCCGACGCCCAGGACGGTGCCGGGGACGGCCATGGCGAGCATGGAGACCGCCTCGATGAAGCCCTTGGACTTGAAGTCCCTCTTTACCACGAGGTACGAGATGATCATCGAGAGGATCGCCGTGATGGGCGCGGCGATGAGCGACAGCAGGAACGAGTCGCGGAAGGCCTGGAAGCCGTGGTACTTGGTGAAGACCTGCTCGAACCACTTGGTCGTCAGCGAGAAGTCGTAGCCCCAGGTCTTGAAGAGGGCGCCGAACGGCACGCAGAGGTACATGACCACGACGAAGACGGCGAGCACGGAGCAGAAGGTGGCCAGCGGCAGGCGCACCGAGGCGTCAGTGATGAGCATGCGCTGGCGGCTCGCCTTGCCCGAGAGCGTGGCCGTGGACTTGGCCTCGAGGACGTACTTCTGGACGACGAACATGAGCAGCGTGATGCACAGCAGAACGACGGCCATCGCCGCGGCGCCCTGCTTATCGTAGGCGCCGGTGATCTGCAGGTAGATCGTGGTGGCCAGCGTGTCGTAAGAGCCGCCGATGATCATCGGGTTGGCGAAGTCGGCGATGGACTCGATGAAGGTGACGAGGAAGGCGTTGCCGAGGCCCGGAAGGATCAGCGGCAGCGTGACCGAGGTGAAGACCTTCCAGCGGGAGGCGCCCATGTCGCGCGCGGCCTCCTCGAGCGACGGGTCGATGTTCTTGAGCAGGCCCTTGAGCATCATGTAACACACGGGGAAGAAGGTCAGCGTCTGGACGACGAAGATGCCCCAGAAGCCGTAGACCGAGTTGTCGTAGATGCCCAGCAGGTAGCGGGTGATCAGGCCCGACTTGCCGAAGAGCATGATGATGGAGAGCGAGAGCACGAACGGCGGCGAGACCACGGGGAGCATGGAGACCACCTGGAACAGACCGCCCATGAACTTGGTCTTGAGCTGGACGTAGACCTCGACGTAGGCGAACAGCAGGCCCACCAGCGCGCTCACGATGGAGACGAGGAAGCCGACCGCGAGGGTGTTCGTAATGGCCTTGGTAAAGGACGGCATCGCGAGCACGCGCGAGAACACGGCCAGCGACGGGCCGGACTCCGTGATGAAGGAGTCCACGAGCAGGATCGCCAACGGATAGAGGATAAACAACGTCAGGAAGGCGATAAGCACCACAATCGTTGTGACCATGATGGGGTCGCCCATCAATTTCTTTCTGTCGAGCGCCGCTCCTTGGTCCTTAGCCATGCGCTCCCCCCTTTCTCAGTGCCGACGCCGAGAAGAGCTTGTGCCCTTCTCGGCGTCGAGACTAGCTGCTAAAACTCGAATTACGCTCGTTGGGCGTTACTCGGTCTTGAAGCGGTCGTCACCGCCGCCGAGGGCGTTCATGACCTCCTCAACGTACTTCTTGGTGTTCTCCTTGGCGTCCTCGAAGTCGTAGTCCATGACGTTGTCCGGGTCGAGGCCGTAGTCCTTGGCGACCTGCGGCTGCTCGGCGTTGTCGATGACGAGGAACTGGTAGGAGCCGTTCTGGGCGGCCAGGCCGACGCACTCGGGGGACAGCGCGTACTCGATCCAGAGCTTGGCGGCGTTCTCGTGCTTGCAGCCCTTGAAGATGGCGGTGGCGCCGACCTCGCAGGAGGTGCCGGACTCGGGGATCTGCAGGCCGATGTTCTCGTAGCCGTTGTCGACGATCTGGTAGATGCCGTCGTGCAGGAAGCCGAGGCCGATGGTGCACTCGCCGGTGCCGATGTTCTTGGACGGGCCGGAGCCGGACTTGGTATAGACGGCGATGTTCTTGTCGAGGTCAACGAGGAACTGGATGCCCTCGTCGTGGCCGTACTTCTGGATGGCGGTGTTGATGATCAGCTTGGCCGTGCCGGCGGTGTTGTAGTTGGACGACCAGATGAGGCCCTTGTACTTCTCGTCAAGAAGGTCCTTGAAGTCCTTCGGGGCGTCGATGCCCTTGCGCTCGAGCTCGTCCTTGTTGTACATGATGCCGAGCAGGCCGGTGTAGATGCCGTACCAGTTGCCGTCGGCGTCCATGTACTTGGGCTTGAGGATGTGAGAGGCGTTGTTGGCCTTGTAGGGCTCGAGCAGGCCCTCGGCGGTCGCGACGTTATAAGGATCGGTGGTGCCGCCGAACCAGACGTCGCCGGACGGGTTGCCGTTCTCCTCCTCGATCTTTGCCTGGACCTCGCCGGTGGAGAGGCGCTGGTTCTGGACCTCGATGCCGTAGAGCTCCTGGAAGTGGTTGCAGGCGGCGACGAGGTAGTCCTCCTCGCAAGAGCCGTAGACGACGAGCGTGCCCTCCTCCTTGGCGGCCTTCACGAGGTCCTCGGGGGCGCCGACCTTGTCCTCGGTGGCGGGTTCGGGAGTGGCGTCGTTGGACTTGGCGTCCCCGCCGCCGCTGCAGCCGGCGAGGCCGAGGCCGGCGGCCGCGATGCCGCTGATGCTAAGGAAATCCCTGCGAGTGACGTTGCTCATTTCGTTTCCCTTCTGATAGCGCCGCGCGGTTATGGCGCGGCTTCCCTGAACCGCTTATACCGCGTTCACAATCCGCTAATAAACCAAAAACGGACGAACGGTAGCTCAGAGTCCGTACCCGGCGTGAGGGGGCGTACCGTGGGTACAATGCAGAGAGTGAAACCGATGGAAGGACTCGGATGCCCGCTATCATCTGCCACCACATTTTCGGCGAGGACGCCGCCGCGATGCTGCCCGAGGGCATGATCGACGGCGAGGAGGAGCTGCTCGCCTTCCTGCTCGGAAACCAAGGCCCAGACCCGCTTTTTGCGCGCTTCTCGACGTTGCCGAACGCGGCCGCGGCAGACCACAGGCTCGCGCACCAGATGCACGACGAGCGCTGCGGGCAGGCGCTCATGGCCTTCCGCGACGGCGTGCAGCACCTGCCGGTGGCGGACGAGCGCATCGGGCGGGCGTTCGTGCTGGGGCTCCTTGCCCACTACCGGCTCGACTCCGTGGCGCACCCGTTCGTGTTCTCGCAGCAGGAGGCGCTCGCCGCGGCTTCGCCTGCGCTCGCCGGCGCTCAGGAGGACCTGCACGCCGTCATCGAGAGCGATATCGACTCTTGGATCCTGTGGGAGAAGCGTCGCGCGACCGTGCTCGAGCGGCCGGCGCACATGAACCTGATGCGCACCGAGCGGACCTGCCGCGTCGCGGGCGCGCTCTTCTCGCAGGTGGCGTTCTCGGTGTACGGGCGCACCATGGGGGCCGAGGAGTACGGCGCGTGCGTGGCCGACTACGAGTTCGAGTACCGCATGCTCGACCCGGCGGGCAGCCCCGCGGCGCGGGCCGTGGGCGCGCTCGAGCGGCTCGTGAAGCCGCACTCCTTCGCGCAGGCGATGACCCACCGCGTGGTGAGGAGCTGCGAGTGCGCTGCGGCGAACCTCGACCGGCGCGGATGGAGCGACCCGACCGACGGGCGCGTCCGCCACGAGAGCTTCGCCGACCTCTTTGAGGAGGCGCTCGCGGGGTACCCCGAGATCGGCGAGGCGTTCGTGCGCGGCAACATCGAGTTCTCACTCAACTACAACGGCGTGCCGGAGGCGTAGGGGCGCAGACCGCCGCACTTCTTGCTAAATAACGGCGACGTCTGGGCGAGCTAAAAGCCCTCCCGCTAAGAAAACCCGACGTCTGGGCCGCTGGGCGCTCATTCGCTAAGAAACCCTCACGTCTGGGCCGACGCCAACGCCCAGACGTGAGGCTTTCTTAGCAAGAAGGGCGTCACGTGCCCAGACGTCGCTTGTTTTTAGCGTGCGAGCCGCTCCCGGCGTCGCCGCGCCCCTCAGTATTCGATGCCGCGTCGGGCGGCGACTCCCCTATCGAACGGGTGCTTCGCCTTTTGCACCTCAGAGACGTAGTCGGCGAGCTCGACGAGCTCGGGAGCGGGATCGCGCCCCGTAAGGACGACTTCCAGCCCAACGGGCCTTCCCCGCAGCCAGGCAAGCACTTCTTGCCCGTCGATCAACCCGAGGTTGATCGCGTCAAGGAGTTCGTCGGCCACAAAGACGTCGTAGCCCTCCGCCCGTTCCGCAAGCTCACGCCAGAAAGCGGCGTAGACCTCGCGCATCTGGACCTTCTCGGCATCCGAGAGGGTCCAGACGAAGCCGAACGATTGCGCCGGCAGCGCCACGTCGATGCCGCCTATGCGCCGGAGCGCCGCGAGCTCCGCTGAGTCGCCCGTCTTGAGGAACTGCGCGAAGAGCACAGATAGGCCCGCGCCTGCCGCGCGCGCCGCGAGCCCGACGGCTGCCGAGGTCTTGCCCTTGCCATCGCCGCAGTAAATCTGAATCATGCCGTTTTCCATGACGATCTCCTCCGGGTACGGACAGCAGACTCGTACGGGCGAAATAGTAATCGATGCGTACTAATTTACGCCACTGCAGGACTTCTGTGCCCGCGCGGTCCCCGCCCACGCTAAGGAACCGCCGGTCCCAGCCGTCGAGATATCACGGGCGCTAAGGAACCGCCGGTCCCAGCCGTCACAACGCACCGGTTGCTAAGAATCCCCCGGTTCCAGCCCCGTTCGGAGAGCTGGAACCGGGAGATTCTTAGCGAAGCGATGGTCCCCGGGGCTGGAACCAGGGGTTTCTTAGCACGCGGGCTCGCAGGAGAGCACGCCTACGCGAACGCACACTTCTTGCCGAACACAAAGGCGCCCGGCCCGCGAAGATGCGGACCGGGCGCCAGCTATGCGCTATGCGCGGTAAGGCTTAGTTCCAGCCCTTGCCGTCGGAGCCGAACTCGCAGATGAGCTCCTTGGTGCGGGTGACGATGGCCTCGCGACCGGGCTTGAGGAGCTTGCGCGGGTCGTAGCCCTTGCCCTGCTGGTCGAGGCCGGCCTCGATGTACTCGCGGGTGGCCTTGGCGAAGACGACCTGGAGGTCGGTGTTGACGTTGATCTTGGAGATGCCGAGGGAGATGGCCTTCTGGACCTGGTCAACGGGGATGCCGGTGCCGCCGTGGAGGACGAGGGGCAGGTCGCCGGTCATGGCCTTGATCTCGCCCAAGCGATCGAAGGAGAGGCCAGCCCAGTCGGCCGGGTACAGGCCGTGGATGTTGCCGATGCCGCAGGCGAGGAAGTCGACGCCCAGGTCGGCGATGGCCTTGCACTGCTCGGGGTCGGCAAGCTCGCCGTTGGAGGCAACGCCGTCCTCGACGCCGCCGATGCCGCCGACCTCAGCCTCGACCGAGATGCCCTTGGAGTGGGCAAGCTTGACGATCTCGGCGGTGCGCTTGAGGTTGGTCTCGAAGTCGGCCTCGTGGGAGCCGTCGTACATGACGGAGGTGAAGCCGGCCTCGATGCAGGCGAGGGCCTGGTCGTAGGAGCCGTGATCGAGGTGCAGAGCGACGGGGACGGTGATGTTCTTGTCCTCAACGAGCTGCTTGACCATGTCGGCGACAATCTTGAAGCTGGTCTGCCACTTGGCGGCGCCACCGGTGCACTGGATGATCAGCGGGGACTGGAGCTCCTCGCCGGCGTCAAGGATGGAAGAAGCCCACTCAAGGTTGTTGGTGTTGAAAGCACCAATGCCGTAGTGGCCCTTCTCTGCGGACTGAAGCATTGCGGTTGCGTTAACGAGCATGTTTCTTTTACCTCCCAGTTGAAGAACAAGCAGAAAACGGAACAACACACATAGTACCCCGTCAGCGGTCGGAAGAACTCCGCGAATGGTAGGTTTTATCCAGTAATCGTAAGAATTCGTGAACAGAGCGTGAAGAAACGGGTTCCCGGGTATCAAAAATTCGGTAAGCGTTTAGTCAATCACGGCAAGCGGTTTGGAGTGTCCACGTGCAAGGTCGCAACGACTCAGTCGACTCGCCCGATGGCAAGAAGGGCCTCTTTGAAGATTTCAGCTTCTCGACGGTGATCGCGTCGGGGCTCGCGGCGGCGACGTCCTTCGCCCTCGCCTCCCAGATCGGCATCGCCGGCTCCATCATCGGCACGCTGATCGGCGGCTTCGCGTCGGCGGCGGCGTCGCAGGTGTACCGCTCGCTCCTCTCCGCGTCCGCCGACAAGCTCCGTCAGGTGGGCCCGGCAAGCGGCGAGGCGGCGGCAACGGGTGGACGCAACGACTCTGCCGCCCCGCGCGACGCCGACGCGACCGTCGTGGCGAGCGCCGACCCCACCCGCACGATCTTCCGCCGCCCGGCCGTGGGCCTCGGGGCTGTCGAGGAGATCGCGGAATCCGGAACGCCCATCGCGCCCGCGGAGGTCCGCGCCGCGGCACGGGCCGCCGAGCACAGGCGCCAACGCAGGCGCGCCACCGCCGTCGCCGCCGCCGTCTCCATCGCGGCGGTGCTCGTCTTTGCGCTAGTTGTTGGCTTTGTCACGCAGGGCAGGGGCATCGGCACCAAGCCTTCTGCACCCGCAACCCAGGAGCAGCCCGATGCAAGCGGTCAGGCGCAGACGACAACCACCGAGGGCGAGCCCAAGGCGGACGCTGGCGCAGTCGCAAAGAAGGACGACGCCTCGGACACCGTCTCCTCCACGACCGAGGGCAACGGCCAGCAGAAGACCGACAGCTCCCAGAGCGCCACGGGCACAGGCGACTCCGCAAGCCAGGGCACCGGCACCTCGGGCGGCGCGGGGACCGGAACCGGCGCGGGCGGCGCCTCCTCCGGCACCGGCAACACGAGCTCATCCGAGGGCACCGGCTCCACGTCAGGCGGCAGCACCTCCTCGAGCACCGGAGCCGGCGCGGCAACGGACGGCGGCGCGGGCAACGGCGCCGGAGCCGCGACGACCAACTAAGGCAATGCCTCGCAGCCCATCACCCCTGAACAACACAGACCCGGCCCCTGCGCCTGGCGGTTTTCTTGCCGCCGGGCGCTTTTCTTGCCAAAGGACGCCCCCGTCGGCGCGTACCGCGCTAGAATCAATGGGTGAATCATTCACCCATCGAAAGGAACCTCATGGAGCGAAAGAACGCCTGGAAGACCTACTCCGCCGAGCAGCTCGACGAGCTGCACTATCTCTGCGAGGGCTACAAGGCCTACATCTCCGACAACAAGACCGAGCGCGAGTGCTGCGACGCCGCCGTCGAGATGGCGCGCGAGGCCGGCTACGTCGAGCTCGGCGAGGCCATCGCCGCGGGCAAGGAGCTCAAGGCCGGCGACAAGGTCTACGTCGTCAACCGCGGCAAGTCCCTCATGCTCGTCAACCTCGGCACCGACGACCTCGAGGCCGGCGTCAACATCCTGGGCGCCCACATCGACTCGCCGCGCATGGACCTCAAGCAGAACCCCCTCGAGGAGAAGAACGACCTCCTTACGCTCGACACCCACTACTACGGCGGCATCAAGAAGTACCAGTGGGTCACCATCCCGCTGGCCATCCACGGCGTCGTGGCAAAGAAGGATGGCTCCATCGTCAACGTCTGCGTGGGCGAGGACGAGGGCGACCCCGTCTTCTGCGTCACCGACCTGCTGATCCACCTGTCGCAGGAGCAGCTGACCAAGGAGGCCAGCAAGGTCATCGACGGCGAGATGCTCGACGTGCTCTGCGGCGGCCGCCCCGTCGTGATCGAGGGCGCCGAGGGCGACGACGCAAAGAAGGCCGACGACAAGGACCTCGTAAAGAAGGGCGTCCTCGCCATCCTCAAGGAGACCCTCGACATCGAGGAGGAGGATCTTCTTTCCGCCGAGCTCGAGGTCGTGCCCGCCGGCCCCGCCCGCGACCTGGGCTTCGACCGCTCCATGATCCTCGGCTACGGCCAGGACGACCGCTCCTGCGCCTACACCAGCCTCGTCGCCCAGCTCGACGAGAAGGACGTGCGCCGCACCTCCGTGTGCCTGCTCGTCGACAAGGAGGAGATCGGCTCGGTGGGCGCCACCGGCATGACGAGCCGCTTCTTTGAGAACTCCATGGCCGAGGTGCTGGCGCTGGCCGGCAAGCAGGGCGACCTCTCGCTGCGCCGCTGCCTCACCAACTCCCAGATGCTGTCGAGCGACGTCTCGGCCGGCTTCGACCCCACCTTTGCGTCCGCCTTCGAGGCCAAGAACTCGAGCTTCCTCGGCCGCGGCATCACCTTCAACAAGTTCACCGGCTCGCGCGGCAAGCACGGCTCCAACGACGCCGACGCCGAGTACGTGGCAAAGGTCCGTCGCGTGATGGACGAGGGCGGCGTCAACTGGCAGACCGCCGAGCTCGGCCGCGTTGACCTGGGTGGCGGCGGCACCATCGCCTACATCCTGGCCGAGTACGGCATGAGCGTCATCGACTGCGGCGTGCCCGTGCTCTCGATGCACTCGCCGTGGGAGGCCACGAGCAAGGCCGACATCTACGAGGCCTATCGCGGCTACCGCTCCTTCCTCGAGCGCGCGTAGGCTTTGCCAGCCAATCGCCAATAGGCACAAAGAAGCCCGGGTCCGCGTCGTGCGGGCCCGGGCTTCTTGCTTAAGTGCCCCGCCAGTCGAACAATCCCCGCTACCCCAAAAGCGCCATGACCTCGCGCTTGGCGCGCAGGAACTCATCGGTGAGGTCGAAGTGGGCAGCGTCGGCACCGCCCTCCCCCGCCGCAGGGCGCTCGACGCGAACCTCGCCGGCGACGGTGCTCGGCACGCCCCCGCGCGGGTCGCCCTCGAGCACGTAGACGCGGCTCGCCATGCCCACAGCCTCGTCGACGTCGTGAGTAATGACGACCGACGCGATACCGAGCTCGGCTGCCATCCGGCAATACCAGGCGCGGATGTCGGCGCGCGTCAGGGCGTCGAGCGCCGAGAAGGGCTCGTCGAGAAGCGCGACGTCGTTGCCCATGAGGTAGGTGCGCAGGAAAGCCGCGCGCTGACGCATGCCGCCGGACAGCTCACCCGGCCATTTGTTCTCGCAGCCCGAGAGCCCAAAGCGCTCAAAGAGCGGGAGCGCCTGCTCGCGGGCAGCGGACTTCTTTTGCCCGGCGACCACAAGCGGCAGGACCGCGTTGTCGAGGATGGTGCGGCTCGGCAGCAGCAGGTCCTTCTGCAGCATGTAGCTCACGAGGCCCGGGCGTCCGCCGAGGTCCTCGCCGTGCAGGAGCACGACGCCCTCGCGCGGCCGCGTGAGGCCCGAGAGCGCGTGGAGGATGGTCGTCTTTCCGCAGCCCGACTTACCCACGATGCAGACGGTCTCGCCGGCCATCACGTGCAGGTCGACGCCGCGGACGACGTCGTGCACACCGTCCCAGGCAAGCGTAAGGCCGCGCGCCTCGAGCGCCGGAGCGCAGCCCGCCGCGTCGGCGCCCGTTGCCGTAATGTCGGTGCCCTTCTTTCCCACCGTGCTTACGCCAGGTAGGAGGTGTCGAAGCCGGCGTTGACGTCGAGCTTATTGGTCACGAGCTCGTTGTCGTTGAGCCACTGGAAGTACTTGGCCCAGCGGTCCTTGTCGATGACGCCCCAGCTCTCGGCCTCGGCGGTGTACTCGCCGGCAAGGAAGCTGGCAGAGGCGTTCACGAGGTCGGCGTCGAGCTCGGGGACCTCCTCGAGCAGGATCTTCGCGGCGTCCTCGGGCTTCTGGACGGCGAACTCATAGCCCTTCTTTGCAGCGCGCAGGAAGGCCTTGGCTACCTCGGGGTTGGCCTGGGCGAACTCGATGTTCGCGGCGATGACCGGCGTGTAGAAGTCGAACACGTCGTCCATGTCCTTGAAGCTGAAGTAGTTGACGGGGTAATCCTGGATCTTGGCGTTCTGGCAAGCCCAACCCTCATAGACCCACACGCAGTCGAACATGTTGGCCTTGAGGCCAGCGATCTCGTCGTCGACGGTGTAGGGCACCATCTTGAGCTTGGAGAAGTCGCCGCCGTCGGACTCCATGATCTGCTTGATGGTGGCCTGCTCGACGGCCATCTCCCACGTGGTGTAGACGTGGCCCTCCATCTCCTTGGCACGGGTGATGCCGTCCTCCTGGCGGCTCATGATGCCGGAGGTGTTGTGCTGGATGATGGCGGCGACGGCGGTGAGGCCGGTGTTGCCCTCGTCGTAGCAGGCGGCGATGTAGTCCTGGTAGCTCACGCCGAACTGGGCCTGGCCGGAGGCGATGGCGGCCTCGGCGGTGCCGTCGGCGGGCTGGACGATCTCGACGTCGAGGCCCTCCTCCTCAAAGAAGCCCTGGTTCTTGGCCACGTAGATTCCCGTGTGGTTGGTGTTGGGCGTGTAGTCGAGGCAGAACGTCAGCTTGGTCTTCTCGCCGGAAGCGGGCTTGGAGCCGCCCGAACCGGAGTTGGCGTCGGAGCCGTTCGAGCCGCCGCAGCCGGCGAGCACGAGGGTGGCGGCGCCAGCGAGCGAGCTGCCGACGAAGGCGCGGCGGGAGAGGTTGTTCTTGAGCATGTTAGTCGTTCCCTTCTGTCTTTTTCCAAGGCATGCAGATGCGCTCGAGGACATCGACGCCCTTCATGAGGGCGAGCGAGAGCGCAGAGGTGATGATGATGACCGCGAACATGCGGTCGTAGGCGAAGCTCTTTCGGACGCGCGTCATGTAGACGCCGAGGCCGGTGAAGCCGCCGAGCCACTCGGAGATGACGGCGCCCACGATGGCGTAGGTTGCGCTGATGCGCAGGCCGCTGAAGAACTGCTCCATGGCGGCGGGCAGCTTCGCGTAGCGGAAGATCTGCCACTCGGTCGCGTTCATGGTGCGGAGAAGGTCCACCTGATCGGGGTCGACGGACCGGAATCCCGAGGCCAGGGCCACCGTGACCGGGAAGAACGTGGTGAGGACGACGAGGAGCACCTTGGGCATGAGGCCATAGCCGAACCACAGCACCAAAAGCGGCGCGATGGCAACCGTGGGGATGGTCTGGCTCACCGTGAGCAGCGGGTCAAAGGCCAGGTAGAACGTCTCGAACTTGTCCATGAGGACGGCGAAGACGAAGCCGACCGCGACGCCGATGACAAGGCCGAGCGCGGCCTCGGAGAGCGTCGTCCACATATGCGAGAGCAGCAGCGGGAAGTCCGCCACGAGGGCAGTGACAACCTGGACCGGGCTCGGGAGCATGAAGTTCGGGACGAGTCCCAGCGAGCACGCGCCCTGCCACACGGCCAGAAGCGCGACCACCGCGCAGACGGGGGCCACGACCTTTTTGCTGAGGAATGCGGGGGTGCGGCGCTCCATGACTAGGCCACGGCCTCGTCGGCGTGCGCGAACTCGGGGTCGTTCGGGTGATACTTGCCGATCTTGTGGTCGGTGCTCATGACGTCGCCGTCGGGGCGGAAGTTGATCTTCGCGTAGGTCATGACGTGCTTGCAGCCCGCCTTTGCGCCCACGAGCTGGCAGTTCTTGAGAATCTCCATGCAGGTCTCGTAGTCGCCCTCGATGGCGGTCTCGAACGGGCCGACGAAGTAGTCGATGCCCGTCGAGTCGATGTAGTCGATCACCGCGTCGACGGCGGCGCAGGTCTCCTCATCGGAGCCCGCGTCCATGGGCAGGTACTGGATTGCGATCGAACAGTTCATCCGACTCCCTTCCGGGCGCAAAAAAGCGCCCACAGTTTCCGTAGGCGCCCAAAAACGAGCCAGGTTCTGGTTCCTACGCCGGCATTACCCGGATCAGGTTCGAAGGTCAGGGCCGCGGTCCTGGGCCCGATCTCAGCCGGCGTGCGCCAGCCCCCTTTTTTACGTGGACCAGTCTAACACTCCGGCGGCGAATTTGTTGTGCCCGCTGCCTACGCCCCCTCAGCGGACTTCGCCTTACCTAAGTTGACGCCAAAGAGAACGCCCGCGAGGAGCAGCGAGGCACCGAGGCCGGTGTAGAACACCGCGATGAATCGCTCGGGCGCGATGCCGCTCGAGCGCAGGGCGATGCCGCCGGTCATCATGAACGCCATGATGGCGAAGGACTTCGCGTCAAAGAACTTGAAGAAGAATTGGCGCTCCTCCTCGTAACCGGTGATTCGGGTCGAGTGCTTTTTGACCAGCTTGCCGAAGATGAAGAGCTGGAATACGACGAAAACAACTAGGGACAAAGCGAAATTCAAGATCCCCAGGTAGTCCGGGTACGCGAGAACGCCGATGCGAAGAATATTGAAGCCCGCGGCACACCACACGAAGCAGGCGATGAGCAGAAGCGTGTTGCGCTTAACCTTCAAGAAAACCTCCTTAGTGAACATTGTTCAGTTTGATGATTGTACAAATCAGCCGGAACACCGGTAACACGCATACGAACGCTGCACAATTCATCTCGAATTCAAGGAATGTGGGGGAATCCAACGCGCCGAACCTCGCTCTGGGCCACGTAGACAACCCGTCCTGTGCCGAAGCGCGCTCCGGGCTACGTGTTTGAGGCCGCCGGCGAAGCCCCCAAGGGCCAAGACAACGCCCGCGTGACACGTCCGCCCCTTCAATCGCCGAAAACACGTAGCCCGGAGACGAGTTCGGCGCAGCATCCGACGCGAACGTAGCCCGGAGGCGGGTTCGATGCACGGGTGCGGACCAGACGGGACGCACTTTTGCCTTTCGGACTACGCACGGAGCCGCGAACGACGCACTTCCCTCATTCGGGCTACGTGTTTTCGAGACCAGGGTCGCGTCACCCCTCAGACATCATGCTAAACCGCAGGTCAGCGTTCTCGAGACAAGGCGCGACAGCCAAAGTACGTAGCCCGAGCGACCAAAGTGCGCATCCATCCTCGCCAAACGTAGCCCGAAGACCAAAAGTGTGTCTTTTGCCGTTGAGACGTGGTCGTAATAACTCGACTCCCAACGGGCAAGTTCACCACTGGCCTACTCTTTTGACGTGTAGTAGCCCTCGCCGATGTCGTCATAGTAAAGGCCCGCGTTGTGGGCAACGGCGGTAAGCAGCGCGAGCGGACATTCGATGCCGTATTCCATTTCCAGCAATAAGACGAGCCCCTCTTTGTCCAGGCCCCCATGGGCAGAAACCACATGTCGAAGGAAATCCGCCGCCGTGAAGCTCCGCGCCTCGCCGACCAAAAAACCCTTGGTTCCGGCGAATTTGCAAACCTTCGCACACCCCTCAAGCACAATCAAGCTCTCGTAGAAGGGCGTCGGCAACTGAAGTTCGACCAACGGATGCGAGAACCCCGGATCAGCGTGCAGGCTCGCCACCGTGAACGGCTCGCCGGGAATCGCCGCCTCGACGGCAGCGCGCCCGTACGAAGATATGTCCGCGAGGCTGGCGCCCGTGGCTTTGCGCAAATGGCTCGAGGTGGCAAAGCCGCTCGAATCGTAGACAAGCTCCTGATAGCACTCCAGGCGACGCCTGAGCACCGCCCTGAACTCGGGGTGCCTCGTCACCGCCTCCTCGAACCCCGCGTCACCGACCGAGAAGTAGGGCGTGCCGGAAAGGAGCTCCTCGAAGTAGGTCGACGGAACCACCTCAAGGCCAAAGAAGAGGCCGTGGCTCTCGAAATAGCCGAGCTTCAGTGCCTCGCCGGTCAGCCTCCCGCCGCCCTGAGGGAACCTGTACTCGAAGCGGTCGCGAACCAGACCGGCATCGCAGCACTTGCCGCGCAGAGCCCGCTTGAGGTACTCAAGCTCCTCTGCCGGGTACTGGGCATGGGCGAACGCAGACGCAGCTCCGTGGGCAACCGCCGCCCCGGATTCGGCCTCCATGGCCGCCTCGATTCTCGCGCGGGCCTCGGCCCTTGCCCTGGCAACCGCAGCCTCCTCGGCCTCCTTTTGCGCCATGGCCTCGGCCCTGACGCGCGCCTTGGCCCAAGCCTTCCTCCTAGCCCTGTCGGCAAAGATGTCGTCCGCGAACAGCTCGATCCACGTGCCCGCAGTCTTGGCCGGAAAGCCGAACTCCTTCTCGTATCTGCGAGCCAGCTCCCCCACCGTCATATCGCCGCGCGGTTCCACGAACCGTCTGACTTGCTCGCGGCGGTCGATTTTGCCGAACCCGACGGACAGGTTGTCGCCAAACTTAGGCGCACCCTCCCTGCCGAGATATGCGCGACGATAGATCTCGAAGAGCTGCTCCGGGGAGCCCACACCCGACTCGGACATGAGGGGCTTCGCCTTTGCAAAGAAGTGCCTCGCGGAGTACTCACAGCCAGCCTTTGCTGTTTGCTCGAGATAGTTCAGGAGCGCGGGGGCATGCCTCTTCCAGTCGTAGGCCCAAAACGAGCTCGGGCCCGCCAAAACCACCTTCTTTCCTCTGTCGAGCTGCTTTCTAAGCTCGGCTGAAGAAGGCAGGGCGGAAGGCGGGATGGACGCCTTGCGGCATAGGGTATTGAATCTCTTGATGAAGACGCCGAACTCAACGAGCTCCCCTTCGGAGAACTGCGCCAGCGCATCGGCAACGAATTTGACGACGAAGTCGTCGCGATGACGCGCCCTTGAGGAGGACGTGGCCTCGCGTGAGGCCCGGGCAGCCTGCTTTGCGGCGCGCCGCTGTTCGCGGCGCTCGTCTGCCTTGGCCTGGTCCGCCCGCCGCGACTGTGCCGGCAGCGAATCCCTTTGCCCTCGCTCGGGCGCAAAGGAGGTCGCGCGCTCGGCCCGCGCACCATCCCGCGCCTCGGCGCGATCCATCCAACGGTCCTCTCGGCGACGCCTCGCATCAGCCGGCCCCTCAGGCGTCGACGCCCTATGATGCCCCGGCGCCTGCTCGGAAACAAGCGGCCCACAGGAGGACCTTTGGCACTCCCGCGCTTTCTGGCGCTCCGCCCTGCGGCGCGCCTGGTCGGACACAGCGGCATAGGCCGACGACGTGGCAGACGTCGACATAACCTGCGATCCGAAGCGAATCTGCAGCAGTTCGTAGACGCCCTCGGTCTGCCCGGTAACGCCGCAGAACTCGGTCTTGCTCTTTGCCGCCAAGAAGGCCATGCGGTGTCTGTCCTCGGCAAACGCGAGCCGCTTGTCGCGGAGCTCAAGCAGCACCGTCCGCACGTCGGCGAGCGGCAAGCCGAGGTCGCGCGCGCACTCGGTCATCGGCGTGCCCGAGAAGAACTGCAGGTAGATGTCTTTCTTTGGGCTCGGCTGCCTAAGAGCCCAGCTCAAAAAGCCGGGGCATATCTGGTCGATGCCTATCGGCTTCTTCGCCATCGCGCGCCCTGCACCCCCAACCAAGAAAGACACCGTCTCCGTGCGCTTTGCCAATAGGCATAGTATGGCGAAGGGTTGACACGCACCCTCCGACATTTTTATCAGCAGCCCGAATAGCCTCGTCAAGGGCCCACGGCCACCGTCGCATCCGCCACCGGCAAATAATGTCGGTCCCGCGGATTCAGCCCGCGGCTGAGCACTCCCGCGCCCCGCCGAAATATCATGGGCTATGGCGAATTCTCGCCGTTCAAAGGAGCGCTTACATGGGTGTCCTGTTTTTGGTCTTCTTTTCCGTCCTTGCCGTGAAGCTCGTCTTTCGGCTCGGGCTATTTACCCTGCGGCTCCTCGCCTACGCCGTCATCGGCCTCGGCGCGCTCATCGCGCTGAGCTTCCTCTACATCGGCTTCGCCACCGGCCTCTTCCAGATCATCTTTGGCATCTGCGTCGCCGGCACCTTCATGCTGCTGGCAGGGCTTCTTAACTGGTAGCGGCCGCACGTCCAACGCAAAAGCGGGGCCGAGCATCCATGCCCGGCCCCGCGCCCATTTATCTGGCTCGTTCAAGCAACGCCCCTAAAACAGGCACTCCTCGATAACGTCCTTGCCGCGCAGCAAAGACAACCACTCCGCCGGGATCCCGTCCTCGCCGTAGACGATGCCGGCGAGCGCGCCCGCGACGGCAGCCGTCGTGTCGGTGTCGTCGCCGAGGTTGACGGCGGCGAGCACGCAATCCGCGTAGCTGTGCGTGTTCGCGAGGCACCAAAGCGCCGCCTCGAAGGTGTAGAGGACGTAGCCGCCCGAGAGGATCTCGCTGCAAGACTTGCCGACGCTCACGCCGCAGCCCGACGCGACCTCGCGCGGCGAGGCGCCCGCGATGAGCTCGCGGGCGGCGTGCACCATCCGCACGCAGGCCTCGGTCGAGGTCGAGTGCGCGTGCGTGATCGTCGAGACGGCGCGGACCTCGTCGTCGGTCGCGTCCGTGAACGCGAGCGGAACGGTGCGCATGAGCGAGCCGTTACCGTTGTCCCTCTCGCCGCAAAGGCCGTGACCGAGGCGCAGCGCCGAGGCCGTCACGGCGCCGATGTCAAAGAGCCGCCCGCACGTGTACGCGCTTTCGCGATACCACAGCACGAACTTCGCTCGGATATCGTCGACGTCAATGCGCCCCAGCTCACGATAGCTGTCGCATATGGCGAGCATCATCGAGGTGTCGTCGCTCCAGGTGCCCGCCGGCTGGCCGTGCGTGCCGTTGCCGACCATCCCCGTGCACTCGAAGGTGCCGCGGGCGCGGAACTCGAACGGCACGCCGAGCGCGTCGCCGACGGCTTGCCCGTATACGCAGTCGCGCAGGCTCACGGTAGTCCTTCTCACTACATCCCCGCCTCAATCATTGCCCTTGCCCGCCGCAGCCCCTCAATCGCCTCGGCCATCTCCTGCAAAAGGCCGTCGACGTCGTCAACGAGGTTGAGGTCATCGAGCGTGGCTCCGTAGTTGGTTTCGTCCATTATGTCCTCCCTTCGGACAACAGTGCAAACCATTGTATGGTCTCGGCCGCGCACGGAGGGATGCAAGAAGGCGAGCGGCCGCGTGTTGCGCGTGGGCGGGCAGGCACTTCTTGCCCGCTTCCCCGCCCCTCACCGATTGATTATCAACCGAAACCGGCGCAAAAAGCTGGAGAGAAGGACTTTTGCACCGGTTTCGGTTGCTAATCGCGGACAGAAGGCACGCGACGGCGCATCGCCTCCGCCAACCGGCGTACCATAGCCCGCGACACCGCTCGAATCCCACCCGGCAGGAGGCCGCACATGAAAAAGGGAAGCTCACACGTTCTGGAGGTCGGCGGAGAGGGTCCGCTCCTTGTTATCCACGGCGGCGCGGGCCGGCGCCTGCACGAGATGTCGCCTGAGCAGCGGGCGGAGACCGACGCCGCACTGGCACGGGCCGTCGAGGCCGGCTACGCGCTTCTATCCGAGGGGGCCAGCGCGCTCGAGGCCGTCATCGCCGCCGTGCACGTGATGGAGGACGAGCCGTGCTTCAACGCGGGCCGCGGCGCCGCGCTCACGCTCGACGGGCGCGCCGAGATGGACAGCTGCGTCATGCTCGGCGACGGCTCCACCGGCGCGGCCTGCGGGCTCACGACCGCCCGCCATCCCGTCGACGTGGCGCGCGCCGTCATGGAGAGGACGCCTCACGCGCTCTTCTCGTCGCCGTCGAAGGAACGGCTCGAGGAGTGGGGCGTCGAGCAGGTCGACCCCTCCTACTTCGTGACCGAGCAGCGAGAAGCCCAGCTCACGGAGTTCAAGGAACTCGAGGCGGCGCGGCAAACGAGCGCCGAGGCGCAGGCGCGCGCCCAGGCTGCCGAGGACGCCCGCCACGGCACCGTGGGCGCGGTCGCGCGCGACGCCCGTGGCCGGATCGCGGCCGCAACGTCCACGGGCGGCATCACGGGCCAGCAGCCCGGCCGCGTCGGCGACTCCCCCATCTGCGGCGCGGGCACCTACGCTGACCAGCGCACGGTTGCCGTAAGCTGCACCGGAACGGGCGAGAAGTTCATCCAAGAGGTGGCCGCCCACCAGGTAAGCGCCCGCATGGCCTTCGGCGGGCAGGGGCTCGCGGACGCCGCGGCCGCGATGCTCGACGCCGTCGACGGGCGCGGCGGCAGCGGCGGCGTCATTGCCGTCCCGGCCGCCGGCGCAGGCGCCATCGGCTTCACCGACGGCGCGCAGATGAACTACGCCTGGGCCTGGCGCGACGAGCGCGTCACGCACGAGTAGCGCCATCGCCCGTGCGCCCTTCTTGCTGCCACACCGCCCACCCATCGATTAGCAACCGAAACCCGTGCAAAACGTTGGAAAGAAGGGCTTTTGCGCCGGTTTCGGTTGCTAATCGCCCGCGCGGCGCGCGCCCAGCCGACTGTTCCCCCTCCCCGCCATGGGATAATGGCCCTCGTGCCCGCGACGAAGGAGGCCTCGTGCTCTTTGACTACCACGTCCACACCGGATACTCCGACGACAGCGTCTATCCCCTGCGCCAGGTGGCCCTCGACGCCATCCGCCTGAACATCGGCGAGCTGTGCTTCACCGACCATGTCGACTACGGCATCAAGCCCGATTGGGACAATCCGACCGGTGCGCGCTTCGAGGCAGGCAGGCCCCTGACCAACTGCCCCTATGAGCCCTACTTCGCCGAGATCGACGCCGTCCGCAACGAGCTCGGCCGTTACCTGGACATCCGCGCGGGCCTCGAGCTCGGCGTCCAGAGCCACACCTTCGAGCAGAACGCGACGCTCGTCGAGCGCTACCGCGAAAAGCTCGACTTTGTCATCTGCTCGATCCACCAGGTCGGCAACAAAGAGTTCTGGAACAACGAGTTCCAGGAGGGCCTCACGCAGGACGAGGTCAACATCGGCCACTACGAGGAGATGCTCGCCGTCGTCCGCGGTTTCCACGACTACTGCGTGCTCGGCCACCTCGACTCCATCCGCCGCTACGACCCCTTCGGCGACTACCCGTTCGAGCGCGTGCGCGACGTCGTGGCCGCGATCCTCGAGCAGGTCATCGCCGACGGGAAGGGCATCGAGGTCAACACCTCCGGCATCCGCTACGGCATGGGCGACTTCCACCCCGCCCGGCAGGTCCTCGAGCTCTACCACGACCTCGGCGGCACCATCGTCACCGTCGGCTCCGACTCTCACAAGCCCGAGCACCTCGGCTCCTACCTGCGCGCCGCCCAGGCCGAGCTCACCGAGATCGGCTTTGCCGGCATCACGACCTTCAAGAACATGGAACCCGCGCTCGTCCCGTTCAACGAGTAGGAAGCCTTGCCCTGCGGGAGAGCACCCGAGCCAAGAAGCCCTTCTTGCCGCCCACTCCCCCGCCCCGCCGATCGATTAGCAGCCGAAACCCGTGCAAAACGCTGGAAAGAAGGGCTTTTGCGCCGGTTTCGGTTGCTAATCGCCCCGCAGCAACACGCACCCCCAACCCCAAGGAGTCCCCATGCCCGCGCCGCAGCTCGCCGATAAAGAGAAGCGCCAGATCCTGCGCTACTGCGCCTACCCCAAGATCGCCACCGCTGCCCTCGCCATGTCGTTCGCGAGCGCCGTTTTGATCCTCCCCCTCGAGATGGTCGACGACCTTGTCTTCCATAACAAGGGCTTCGACCCGGCGGGCCTCTACACCGCCCTCGTGTTCGTCGCGCTCAACCTGGTGGTCTTCTGTTACTGCGCGCTCAGCCCCAAGTTCGGGATGCGCGGCGAGCAGTGGCGCTCGCTGCAGGAGCGGCTTTGCGTCTCCCAGACCGAGTCCGACCGCTCGGCGCAGGTCGCGGGCGTGCTCGCCGCGCAGGCCGCGGGTCGCCTGCTCAAGAACAGCGACAGCGACGCCGCGCGCGGCCTCGGCGACGCGGCCGAGATAGCCGGCGCCGTGGGCGCGATTGCCACCGCAGCGGACATCCTCTTGGAGATATCCAACAACGCCGAGGCAATGGCGGAGGCCTATGGGCTGACCGTGCCCAGCGCAAAAAAGCAGATCATCGCCTTCGTCGCCGTGCCGATCGCCGTAATCGTCGGCGCCTACGTCCCGCAGTTCGCGCGCGGCAGCCAGGAACTCGAGGCGAGGACCTCGGCGGCGGCGGAGCAGCTCGCGCTCGCCGAGGCCGCGTTCGGCCCCGTCTGCGAGCGCGTCGCGGCGGACGACCCCTACGAACGCTACCAGGACTACGGATACCGCGCGATCGCTTACCTGCGCGATGGCGACGAGGGGGCGCAGGAGGCCTACGCCTACCTCGCGTTTAACGAGGAGGGCACCCTCACGGGGGTCGACTACTGCGAGGAGATCGATCCGGACGCGAGCCTCGAGGAGAACCTCGCCCGTGCTGAGAAGGACTTCGCGGAGCTCTGCGCCCCTCTTTCCGGCTCGGGCATCCGCGCCGAGAACGAGGCCCTGTACACTTCGTGCGCCATACCCGACGACTTCAAGGAGGCCTTCCTCGCCGGATCTATCTACGAGGAGGTCCGCGTCTCCTCCTCCGACGGCCCTGTGAAGACATGGTGCTCCTTCGACACGGAGCCCGAGGCGGACTTCGACGAGTTCACGCGCCCGACCATCCGCCTCTCGTTCGGGTCGTAGGGCAAGACGCAAAAGCGCCGCCGGTCCTGGGAGACCGACGGCGCTGCCTTTGCCTCAAGTCGGTGCGGGGAGAGGGTCCGCTTTCCGCTCGCGGCGAAGTTAACAACAAGATGCCCGGTTACCATGCCGGAGCCGTGTGGGGGCACGGGCTCCACCGGTGATGCCGCCCGCGTTAGGGGGACGCTGTGCGGCGCATCGTGTGCTGTAGATAGAATAAGTTCACTCGGGTTAACTTGAATAGTAAACCTTGTCTAACACATAATGCACACAATCTAGTGGGGATTACACGACTCCCCGCCCTGCGATTTCAGCCTGTCTGATTTGGCAGCTTTTTCAGCCTGTCTGATTTGGCAGTCAAATCAGACAGGCTGAATTTGCAGGCTAGATGCGCCGCAGGCGCGGCCTTCCGAGCAGCGGGGTCGTGTTCAGCCCCGCGACGGCGAGGGTCGACACGTTGTGCAGGTACGCCGTCGTGGTCACAGGCAAAAGCGACGCCACGCCCGCAGCAATGAGCGCAGAGTTGAACGCCACGATGAACCGGTAGTCGCCGTGTATGCGGTCCATGAGCCGCGCGGAGAGCCGGCGCATGATGGCGAGCGACGCGAGCGACGAGTCGTGCACGAGCACGTCGGCCACGGCGCGCGCGATGTCGCTGGCGTCAGAGAGCGCCACGCTCACGTCCGCTGTGGCGAGCGCGGGCGAGTCGTTGATACCGTCCCCCACCATGACGACGGTATGGCCCTGGTCCTTGAGGCGCTGAACATGGGCCGCCTTGTCCTCGGGGAGCACCTGGGCGAAGTATCCGTCCAGGCCGAGGTCGCCGGCCACGCGCCGGGCGCATGCCTCGGAGTCGCCCGTGATCATGACGAGGTTCGTGAGGCCGAGCGCGCGCAGGTCGCGCAGGACGCCAGCCGCCTCGGGGCGCGGAGGGTCACTGATGCAGATGCAGCCAAGAAGGGCCTTGTTCTTTGCCACAAAGATCGTGGACGATGCCCCTGCCTCGCTCGCCAGGAGCTCGTCGAGGCCGTCGGGCTTCTTTACCCCCTCGTCCTCAAAGAGGAAGTGGGCGCTGCCGATGCACACCTCGTCGCCGTTGACGCAGGTGGAGATGCCGTGTGCGACGACGTAGCGGACCTCGGCGTGGAGCTCGCGGTCGTGCGCGAGCCCGCGCGCCTGGGCCTCGGCCACGATGGCGCGGGCCATGCTGTGCGGGAAGTGCTCCTCGATGCAGGCCGAGAGGCGCAGAAGCTCGTCCTCGGTTGCCTCGGAGCAGCTGATCACGCGCGCCACGGCGGGAGTGGCGTTGGTGAGGGTGCCCGTCTTGTCGAAGACCACGGTGTCGGCCGCGGCGAGCGCCTCGAGGTACTTGCCGCCGCGCACGGTCACGCCGAGGCGGGAGGCCTCGTCCATCGCGCTCATCACGGCGAGCGGCGTCGAGAGCTTGATGGCGCACGAGTAGTCGACCATGAGCACGGCCATGGCCTTGTTGATGTTGCGCGTAAGCGCGAGGATGCCGAAGAAGGCCAGGAAGCTGTAGGGCACAAGGCCGTCCGCCAGGCGCTCGGCGCGCGACTGGACGCCCGCCTTGAGCTCGCTGGACTCCTCCACGAGGGTGGCGATGTTGTCGATGCGCGCGCAGCCCGGCGGCGCCGTGACGCGCACCTTGAGGTCGCCGTTCGCAAGCGCGGTGCCGGCGAACACGGTGGAGCCCTTCTCCTTGCGCACGGGGGCGCTCTCCCCCGTCATCGAGGACTCGTCGATCTCGCCCGACCCGCCCACGACGACGCCGTCGACGGGAAGCACGGAGCCCGCGCCCAGGTGGAGCACCATGCCGCGGCGGACGTCCTCCGTGCGGACGCGCACGTCCTCGCCGTCGACGACGGCCCAGACGCTCTCGGAGCGCACCAACATGCCGTCGCGCAGCGCCAGGTGGGCGCGCGCCTGGACATGCTCCTCCATAAGGCCGGAGAGCTGCAAAAGGAAGCTGATGGTGCCCGCCTCGGAGAACTGCCCGCGGGCACAGGAGGCGACGATCGCCGTGGCGTCGAGGACCTCGACGCAGATGTCGCCGCGCAGCAGGCAGCGGATTCCCTCGATCGCGTAGCCGACGGCGCGCAGACACGTGATCGCGGCGCGGACCGGCATGGGAAGAAGGACGCGCTTTGCCACGCGCTGCAGCACGAGCTTGCCGGCCTCGACCTGGAAGCGGTTGTTCTCGAGGCTGATCTCGAGCGCGGCCTCGCGTGTGCCCAGGCCGACCTCGGCGCGCGGGAGCGCGAGCGGATCGAGCGCGCGAGCAGCGCGGAGCACGTCCTCGCGGCGGACGGGCTCGAAGGTCACCAGAATGGAGCCCACCGAAGCGTGGACCTCGGCGGTACGGACACCGTCGAGGCCCATGATCTGGTATGCGATGCCGCGGGCTTCTTCCTCGGTCATGAGGTTGCGCCCGCAGCGAAGGCGAAGTCTTCCGGGGAGCTCCGACACGATGTCGAAGACCATGGCGCCTTACGCCTCCGCGCCCTCGGCGTCGATCTTCGCGGTGACCTCGGCGCGGATGTCTGCCTCGAGGGCGGACAGGCGGTCGGCGACCGCGGCGTCGATCTTCGCCTGGCGGCGGGCCTCGGCGGCGACGTCGTTGGCGTCGTCCACGACGGCCTGGGTCTCGGCGGTCACGGCGTCGGCGACCTTCATGCCGGCGCAGGTGGTGGCCACGGCGGCCTTGTGCAGCAGGCCGGAGTTGGCAAGCCCGGCGACGGCGCCCGCGGCGGCAGCGCCCATAGCGACGAACCAGCACTTCTTCATGTTCTTCTCCTTTGATTGCGAGTTATATGGCGCGGGCAATGTGTATGCCCAAGCCGGGCCAAGAAGTGCCCCGGCTACCAGTCAAGCCCACCTGCTCGCGAGGCGCATTCCTCGCTAAAGCAGGCAGGCTCTGGTGGTTGTCTAGCAGCCTCGGGTCAGACAGGCAAAAAAGACTGCCAAATCAGACAGGCTGAAAAAGCAGGTGGAGCGGGGTGGGGCTAGGCGAGGTCCTCGGTGAGGTCGGAGAGGATCTTGTCGTCCTTCTTGTCCCACTTGGGGGCGGGACGGAAGAGCTGGAAGACGATGCCTGCAAGGCAGACGAACGCGACGACGGTCCAGAACCCGAAGTTGCCCAGGACAAAGAGCTCCCAGAGCTGGTTGATGATCAGGCCCACGACCCAGCCGAACACGCACTGGTAGGCGATGGCGAACCAGAACCACTTGGAGTCGTCCATCTGGCGACGGATGGTGCCGATGGCCGCGAAGCACGGCGCGTCGAGCATGTTGAAGGCGACGAACGCGCACATGGCGCCGGCGTGCAGCACGCCCTGAGGATCGGCGAACATGGCCGCGAAGCCCTGCCACATGCTGACGGAGTTCTCGGTGGCGTCGCCCAGGCCGTAGAGGGCGCCGAAGGTGGAGACGAGGTTCTCCTTGGCGATAAGGGCGCTGATGGAGGCGGCGGTTGCCTGCCAGGTGTCGGCGCCGAGGGGCGCGAAGATGATGCCGAGGAAGCCACCGACGGCCGCGAGCAGCGAGAAGTCCATGTAGTCGTCGCCGGCGCCGTCCATACCCTGGAGGAAGCCGAAGGCGCCGTTACCGCCGTCCCAGCTGGCGAAGCCGAAGTTGGAGAGGAACCAGACGGCCACGGCAGCCGCGAAGATGATGGTGCCGGCCTTCTTGATGTAGGCGGAGACGCGCTCCCAGACGTGCAGCCACCAGGACTTGATCGTCGGGAAGTGGTAGTTCGGGAGCTCCATGACGAACGGGGCGGGCTCACCGGCGAAGGGCTTGGTCTTCTTGAGCATGATGGCCGAGACGATGATCGCGGCGATGCCCATGAAGTAGAACATCGGGGCAACCCACCAGGCGTCGGAGCCGCCGATGAGGACGCCCATGACGAGGGCGATGATCGGGGTCTTGGCGCCGCACGGGATCATCGTGGTGAGCATGGCCGTCATGCGGCGGTCCTTCTCGTTCTCGATGGTCTTGGTGGCCAGGACGCCCGGGACGCCGCAGCCGGAGCTGATCAGCATCGGGATGAAGGACTTGCCGGAGAGGCCGAAGCGGCGGAACACGCGGTCCATGACGAAGGCGACGCGGGACATGTAGCCGCAGTCCTCGAGGAAGCAAAGAAGGACAAAGAGGACGAACATCTGCGGGATGAAGCCGAGCACGGAGCCCACGCCGCCGATGATGCCGTCGATCACGAGGGACTTGACGACGTCGGAGGCGCCGGCATCGTCGAGCCAGCCCTCAACAGCGCCGGGGATGGAGGCGACGTAGCCGTCGTAGTCCTCGGCAGCGGGCTCCTCGAGGGTGCCCTCGACGGCCGCGACGAACTGGTCGGCGTCGACGGAGTCGATGACCTCGAGGGACTGGCCGGCCTCGAGGACAGGCTCGCCGTCGGCGTCAACGGTGGTCACGACGACGTTGTTGCCCTCCTCATCGGTCTCGGAGAGCAGGAAGTTGCCGTCCTCGTCGTGGACGGGCACGTCGGTCGCGACGACGCCCTCGGCGTCGGCATCGGCGGCGAAGTCCTCGACGGTCGTCATGGCGTCGGCGTCCTCGGGGTCGTCGGCCAGGGTGGCGATGGCGTCGTTGACGTCGGTGGTGTCGACGCCGGCGTCCTCAGCGGCGGCGAGGAAGCCGTCGACCTGGTCGCCGTAGCTGTTGGAGGCCCAGTCCTCGGTGTCGGCCTCGAACTGCTCCTGACCGGCGCCGTTCACAAAGAAGCCGTCGCCAAAGAGGTTGTCGTTCACCCAGTCGGTGGCGGCGGTGCCCACGGTGGAGATGGCGATGTAGTACACGAGCACCATGACGCAGACGAAGATCGGCAGGCCGAGGATTCGGTTGGTCACGACCTTGTCGATCTTCTCGGAGGTGGTGAGCTTCTTCGGGGCCTTGACCACGCAGGCGGCCATGGTCTCAGAGATCCAGTCGTAGCGATCGGAGGTGATGATGGACTCGGAGTCGTCGTCGCGGGCGTCCTCGACGGCCTTGATGACGGGCTCGATGGCCGCGAGCTGCTCCTTGGTGAGGCCCAGCGGGCGGATGGCCTCGGCGTCGCGCTCGAAGACCTTGATGGAGTACCAGCGCTGCAGCTCAAAATCGCAGGCGCCGGAGATCAGCGATGCGATCTGCCCGAGAGCGGACTCGACCTCTGCCGAGAAGCACTTGACGCCGCGGGAGGGCGTCTTTGCGGCGACGGCGGCGCGGACGAGCTCGTCGACGCCGTCGTTGTGCAGCGCCGAGACCTCGAGCACGGGCACGCCGAGGCGCTCGGAGAGCTTGGCGGTGTCGACCTTGTCTCCGCGCTGGGCAAGAAGGTCGCACATGTTCAGGCCGATGACGACCGGGCGGCCGGCCTCGAGCACCTGCGTGGTGAGGTAGAGGTTGCGCTCGAGGTTGGTCACGTCGACGAGGTCGATGAGGGCGTCGGGGCGCTCATTGACGATGTAGTCGCGGGACACGACCTCCTCGGGGGTGTAGGGCGAAAGCGAGTAGATGCCGGGCAGGTCGACGAAGGTGACGTCCTTGTCGGCGCGCCACTTGGCCTGCTTCTTCTCGACGGTGACGCCGGGCCAGTTGCCGACGTAGCCGTTCGAGCCGGTAAGCTCGTTGAAGAGCGTGGTCTTGCCGCAGTTAGGGTTGCCTGCGAGACCAATGAACGTTTCTGCCATTCCTTGCCTTTCTGGGACTCAGATTAGTTAGTTACAGGTAACTTAACGGCCAAATAAAAAAGGCCATCTACCTGCACAGGCCCTTCTTGCTACTCGCCGTCGTGGACGCCGGTGACCTCGACGTTAGCCGCCTCGTCCAGACGGACGGAGAGCTCGTAGCCGCGGACGGTGAGCTCGATCGGGTCGCCGAGCGGGGCCACCTTCTTGACGTAGACGTGAGTCCCCTTGGTGAGGCCCATGTCCATGATGCGGCGCTTGAGGGCGCCCGTGCCGGTGAGCTTGGCGACGTCGGCGCTCTGGCCTACCTTCACATCCTTGAGAGTTGCCATCAAATCCCTTTCTGTTTGCCGCCTCGCAGCGGCACCTGCATTGCGCGCTGGCGCGCGCATCCCCCACCCCTGCCGGCAAATACCCGCCGTACAGGGAGTTGAACCTAAAGCGAGACCATGACGTGCGACGACATGGCGCGGTTAAGCGCGAGGCGGGCGCCCTTGGCGTTGACGATCACGTCGCCGTCGACGCGCGAGATCACCTTGACGCACGCCCCCTCGACAAGTCCGAGGTCCGAGAGGTGCTTGCGGAGCTCCGAGGAGCCCTTCACCTTGACGACCGTCGCGGTCTCGTCCTCGCCGAGCATGGCAAGCGGCAGGGCGCCGGAAACGGTTGCGGACGCCTGCGCCTGCGGCTTTGCGACAACCCCGCCCATAACAGCCTCCATAGCCATCTGTGCCTCCTTCTTGCCCTCCCCGCTCACGGCGACGCGAGGTCGGCCGCGGGAAGGAAGTTGGCCTGAGTAAACAATCATTCAGACAGTAAGATAGGCCTAACTTTGAGCGGACTCAATAGTCATTGCGAAAAAAGTTTAGATTGGGTAACTCATCGATGCCGCACAGGAAAGCGGCCCGACCAGTCCAGCCTGTCTGAAGTAGCGAGTGTTCTTCTCGCCAAATCAGACAGGCTGAGATGGTCGGGCCGCTATGCGGTCGTGCTATTTCCTCGCCGAGGCGTCTACAGCATTGCGCCGAAGTCGCTCACGAGGATCTGGCCGGTAAGGGCGCGGGACTCGTCGCTAGCCAGGAACAGCGCGATGTTGGCCACGTCCTCGGGCATGCAGGGCTGCGTGCGGAGGTTGGAGTGGGTGGCCATGGCGCCCATCATGTCGGCGTCCATGTCGGCCGCGGTGGTGCCGGCGACCATAGGGGTCACGATGGTGCCCGGGCAGATGGCGTTGCAGCGGATGCCCTCGGCCTGGAAGCGCAGGGCGGTGTGCTTGGTCACGCCAATGACGGCGGCCTTGGTCGAGACGTAGACCGCGCCGCCGCAGCCCTTCTCGCCGGCGACGGAGGCGATGTTCACGATGGAGGCGCCCGCGGACATGCGCTTGGTGGCTGCGCGCATGCAGCGCATGGTGCCCTTCTGGTTGGTCTCGATGATGCGGTCAAGGTCCTCGTCGGTGAAGCGGTCGACGGGCTTCAGGCCGGACTCGAGGATGCCGGCGTTGTTGACGAGGACGTCGATCTTTCCGTACTTCTCCTCGACGGCTGCCATGAGGCGCTCGGGGTCCTCGGCCTTGGAGATGTCGGTGGCCATGACGAAGGTTTTTCCGCCGGCGGCCTCGATCTGGCCGGCGACCTCCTCAAGGGCGGCCTCGCGGCGCGCGGTCATGACGACGACGGCGCCCTCGGCGGCAAAGAGCTTGGCGATGGCGGCGCCCACGCCGGAGTTCGCGCCGGTGACGACGGCGACCTTGTTCTCAAGTCGGTTCATTGCATCTCCCTTTTTCGTTGGTCGAACATACGACGGAGAGCACCGTAGCGTATGCGGGCACCTGCGAGCGCGGCGCTTCGGCATGCGGCGACCACGTCCTCGGCAGGTGGACGGGGTCTTCTTGACAGATTTGCGAAATCGCCAGTCCTTCTTTCCACCTCAAAACTGATCACCATGTTTTTGTTTTTGGAAAGAAGCCCGACAAATGCGCAGGTCGCGAGAATTATGAAGGCGAAAACTCACACAAGGTGATCAGTTTCCGTAAGGGGAGACTCGATTACCGTTTTTATGCTGAAGTTCTTCCATGAAATTTGCTGTACGATTATATGAAGGTCTTCGGTCGAAAGGAACGATATGCCTACCGTGATTCCCATTTCGGACCTCCAAAGGAACGTGAGCGCAATCGCCGAGGAGTGCCACGCAACGGGCGCGCCAATCTACCTCACAAAGAACGGCAAGGCCACGCTCGTCGTAATGGACGCGGCCGCCTTTGACGCAAGCTACGGCTCGATTCAGCAGCTCAAAGAGCGCGAGGAACGGATAAACAGGGCCATTGCGCGCGGATACGACGACCTTCTGAACAGCAGGACCAGGAGCTGGGTCGATGCAAAGAGGGACGCCGACGCCATACGCGAGGCCCTCAATGGAAACTGACGAGGAGCGCCCTGCCTATGAGGTCGAGCTCACCGATGAGGCGGTCTACGGATACGCGGCGGTGTTTCCGCAGGCCATCTATGATCGCATCGGCTTTCTAATAGGCAACTTGTCACGATTCCCCTTTTATGGCGGCGAGTACCGTCCTTACTGCCGGGCATCGTTCCCGGACATTCCCTGCCGGGTCTTTTATTGCGGACATTTCGGCATTTATTACCACGTCGATGATGAACGGGAACTGGTAACCGTGCTTGCCGTCGAAGACGAGCGCATGGACCCGCTTGGCCGTTTCGCCCCTTATGGAGGAAACTAGGCCGCCTACCGCAGCATATAGCGCGCAAGCTCCGCGCGGCTGCCGATGCCGAGCTTCGCGTACACGCTCGAGAGGCGGTTTTTGACCGTCCCGCGCGAGACCCCCATATGCCTCGCAATCTCGTCGTTCGACCAGTCGCGGCAAGCAAGCATCGCCATCGTGAACTCGGTCGTTGTGAGGTCGTCCGCCACATCCTCGCCCGACTCCGGGTTGTGGATCCTCCTCCAGCCGTAGCTGAAGCGGTAAGTGACCTTGACCACGCGCGCGAATTCGGCGGGATGCGCCTCTTTAAGACACATCTCCATCACGCCCTGCAGCAGGCCATGATGCTCGCCGATCTCCTCGATAAGGTCGTCCGCGGCTGCGATGGCCCACGCCTGCTCGAAGTGGTCCCGGGCGCGGCCGACGTCCTTCAGGCTTATCCAGCCCATCGCCGCCACCAGGTGAAGGAACTGCTCGGAGATGGGATACGAGTGCCGCGCCATCGCGAGCGCGTTTTCCGCGATGCCGATGCTGCGCCCATGCTCCCCGTGGAAGTACGCGCGGTGCGCCTGCACGTAGCTCGCAAAGAGCGCAAGGCCCTCGGGAAGATTGCGCATCGCGGCCGCGAGGTCCGCCTCGGTGAAGCTGGGGTCAAGGTGCAGCAGCACAGCCGACGCCGTCGCGAGGAGCACATAGGCCGCACGTGTCTGCGGCGCTCCGGACAGCATCTCCACCTTAAGCGACCTCAACTCCATCAGGCACTTCTTTGCCGCTATTGGGCGATCGAGCGAGAGGCTCGCGTACGCGCAGATAAAGCACGCCGAGAGCCTGAGCGCCGGGTCGTCGCTTTGAAGATACGGCCCCGCCGCGTCGAAGGCCTCCTCGGGCCGCGCGGAGAAATAGAAGGCCTCAGCCCGGGCAATGTTGCGCAAGTCGGGATCCTCAACGGCAGCGACCGCGGCCTCAAGCTCACCGCGCTCGAACGAGGAGCACAGAAGCGGCATCGGATAGCGCGCCGATTCGTTGGCTGCTTTCCCCATGACCATTTGGACCTCCTCCCCCGTTTTTATAAATGATACCAGCCCCAAAGCCACCGGCAGCCTACACAGGCACGGTGGCCTTCTGCGTAAAAAAGCCTCGCCCTTCTTTGTACGCAGCAAAGAAGGGCGAGGCAAATCGAATCAGATCTGGAAAGAAGGACGCCCGCGGGCGACCTGCATCACCCGGTGTTCTGGAGACCGGCGGCGACGCCGGAGACGGTGCACAGGATGAGGTAGATGAAGCGCTCCTTCTCCTCGGGCGTGAGCTTGTCGCCCTCGGTGCGCAGCGTGCGCAGGCCGAGCGCCTGGGTGACGGAGAGCACGTTGACAAACGGCAGGCGCATGCGGATGACGGGGCCGAGCACGCGGCGGTGCTGCAGCGGCCACTCGTCGCCAACGATGGCGAGGACCCACTTGCGCGTGAGCTCCATCTCGTCGAGGACCTTCTTGTTCAGGTCCTCGCGATCGCCGAGCGCGAGGTAGATCTTGCCGATGCGCTCGTCGGTCTTGGAGAGCGACATCTCGATGTTGTCGATGAAGGTCGCGAAGACCGGCCACTCCTTGTACGCGGTCTGGAGCAGCTCGAGGTCGCCGAGCTTCTCGCAGGCGGTGCCGAGGCCGTACCACGCGGCCAGGTTGATGCGCGCCTGGGACCAGGAGAAGATCCACGGGATGGTGCGCAGGTCGTCGAGGGACTTGGCGCCGAGGCCGCGTTTGGCCGGGCGGCTGCCGATGGGCATGAGGCCGACCTCGGTGAGCGGCGTGACGGTGCTGAACCAAGAAGCGAAGTCCTCGCTGTTCAGAAGGTCGAGGTAGCGCTCGTGGGAGGCATCGTCGAGGGAGCGCGCCAGGTCGGCGTACTTCTCGGTGGACTCGGTGTTGGTCCACTCGACGGAAGGCGCGGACTGCAGCAGGGTGGCGCCGGCGACGGACTCGATGTGGCGACGGGCCAGCGTCGGGTCTCCGTAGCGGGCAAAGATGACCTCGCCCTGCTCGGTGAGCTTGAAGCGGCAGTTGACAGAGCCCTTGGGCTGCGAGAGGACTGCGCGGTTAGCCGGGCCGCCGCCACGGCCCACGGCGCCGCCGCGGCCGTGCATCAGGATGAGGTCGATGCCGTTGGCCTCCGCCCACTTGGCGATGTCGGCCTGGGCCTTGTGCAGCGTGAGGGTGGCCGACGTCGGGCCGGCGTCCTTGGAGGAGTCGGAGTAGCCGAGCATGACCTCGAGGCGGCCGCCGGTCTGGGCCAGGCGACGGCGAACGTCGGGGAGCTTGATCATCTCGTCGAGCGTGTCGACGGCGCCAAGAAGGTCCTCGAGCTGCTCGAACAGCGGGATGACGTCGAGCACGGGCACGTCGTCTTCGTGCGCGAACGCGAGGCGGGCGAGCTCGTAGACGTCGGCGATGTTCTGCGCGGACTTGGTGAACGAGATGATGTAGCGGCGGGCGGCGTCGACGCCGTTCTTGCGCTGGATCTGGCCGATGGCGCGGAAGGTCTCGAGCACCTCCTGCGTCATGGGCGCGAGCTGGCCGCGCTCGCCCCAGCGGCCGTGCTCGCGGATGTCGGCGAGGGCACGGGAGTGGACCACGGAGTGCTGACGGAACTCCATCTCGACCATGTGGAAGCCGAAGCTCTGAGCCTGCCAGATGAGCTTCTGGACCGGGCCGTAGGCGGTGCGGGCGGCGCCGGCGGCAGCCAGGGACTCCTGGACGATCCTGAGGTCATTGATGAAGTCGTCGCAGCTGGAGTACATGATGTCGGCGGTGCGGACGATGGTCGCTCGCAGGCGCTCGGAGATGACGATCATGCAGGCGCGGTGCAGCTCGGAGGCGCTGATGCCGATGGCGCGCGTGGTGATGGCCTCGCTCATCTCGCACTGGTGGTTCCAGAGGTTGACGAGCTTGTCGGACGGCTCGGTCGAGATGCCGTCCATCGTGAGGTTGCGGCCGATGGCAAGCGTCGAGTCGGCAAGCGCGCCCAGCATGTGGGTGCGGAACTTCTCGGCGACCTTGCGGCTCACCTTGGCGGTGACGTTGGGGTTGCCGTCGCGGTCGGAGCCGATCCAGCTGCCGGGGTGGAAGAACGCGGGGCAGACGGGCGGCACGGTGCCGGCCTTGTCGCCGAGCTCCCAGTCGTCGAAGCGGCGGTAAACCTCGGGCACCATCTCGAACAGCGTGCTGTCGAAGATGTCGATGATGGTGTCGGCCTCCTCGACGGGGGTCGGCTTCTTGTGCGCGATGGGGCTCGTGCGGAAGAGCGCGTCGATCTCCTGCAGCAGGCGGCGCTCGTTGTCGAGCAGGGCGATGCCGCCCAGGCCCTCGTGCTGCTCAAGCAGGCCGGCGATGCGGCGAATCTTGCCCTCGACGGCCTTGCGGCGGGCCTCGGTGGGGTGCGCGGTGAACACGGGGTGGAACTCAAGGCGGTTAAGAAGGGCGTTGGCCTTGCCGCGGCCGCACTCGTCGACGAGCTGGTGGTAGGCGACGGTGAGGTCGTTGATCGGGTCGTCGGGGTTGCCGACGGGCACCTCGCTCTCGCGCTTGCGCAGCGACTTGACGCGGTAGTTCTCCTCGCAGGTGTTGGCGAGGTGGAAGAACGTGACGAACGCGCGCATGAGCAGCGTGGTGTTCTTGTCGTCGAGCTCGGTGATGATGGACGCCATGTCCTCGAAGGCCTCGTGCTCCTCCGGGTTCTCGTCGGCGTCGTCGTTCATCAAGATTGCGTCAAAGAGCAGAACATCGAAGATGGCGCGGAGGTCCTGGTCGGCCTCCTCGAGGACTTTGCGGACCAGGCGAAGGAAAAGCGCCATGTTGTTCCGGATCTGATCCGGAACGTCGACGCCCTGGAGCGCCTCGAGCGCCGCGGTCTCCTCGACGGTGAGCTTCTTCTTTGTCAACGCGTCTCCCTCCTAGGGGCCACGGCCAAGCCGCGGCATGGTTTGACGAATAATAAGATACCGCGATTGCCGCCCGCCGACAAAATTAAGCCGTTGGCGAAACTGAGTGTTCACGGTAGCTTCTCTGGGCTTTAAGGGCGGGCACACCCGTCTGGATTACAATCGATTCTTGCAAGCAATCGCAAGGAGGATGCCCCCGGAATGGCCAAAAGCCCGATCACGAACCTCACCCTCAAAGTCGAGGGAAAGAAAGCCCGCAAGCCGAAGAAGGACCGCAAGGCCCCGAAAACCGGCTTCTTTGGCCGCCGCGCCGCCGCAGCCGACGCCGCGGACGCAAACGCCGAGAAGCCCGCGAAGCAGCCCGGTCCGCTTCGCCGCGCGGTCGACAAATGGTGGAACCGCCTGATCGCCGCCGTCTTCGGCGGCCAGGAGTCCGCGCGCTCCGAGCAGTACCTCGCCCACCAGACCACGAGCGACTACGTGCTCAACACCTGCGGACAGGCGGCCTGGGGCGCGCTCTTCCCGCTGCTCACTATGGTGTGCACCTGGCTCGTGGGCGCCGAGAAGGCCGGCCTCTTTTCGATGGCGTTCACCATCGGCACACTGCTTTTGTTCCTCGCCAACTTCGGCACGCGTACCTACCAGGTCTCCGACATCGACGAGATGCAATCCTTCGCCGACTACCAGGTTCACCGCGCCATCACCTGCGCGGCGATGCTGCTCGTTGGCTACGCCTACTGCAGGACGCGTGAGTACGCCGACCCGATGATGTCCATCTGCATGGGCGTGCTGACGTTCCGCACCGTCGACGGCCTTGCCGACGTCTACGAGGGACGCTTGCAGCAAAAGGACAAGCTCTACCTCGCCGGCCTCTCGCAGGGCGTGCGCTGCGCCGGCAGCTTCGTCGCGTTCTCTGCGGTACTTCTTTTGACCCGCAACCTCGCATGGGCGAGCTGGGGCATGGCCATCGCCGCCGTGGGCTCGCTGCTCGTGCTCAGCATCCCGCTCGCGTTCTTCGAGACCGACCGCGGCGAAAAGGCGACGCTTCGAGGCGTGCGCGAGCTCTTCTCGGCATGCTGGCCGCTGTTCGCCGCGCTGTTCCTGTACAACATGATCGACTCGATGCCGAAGTTCGCCATGGAAGGAGCGCTGTCCTACGACAACCAGCTCTACTACAACGCCATGTACTTCCCCGCGCACACCATCTTGATGATCAGCGCGTTTGTGTACAAGCCGCAGCTCGTGAGGCTCGCGCGCATCTGGGACGACCCCGAGAAGCGCCACCGGTTCGACCTGCTCGTGCTCGCGATGATCGGCGTGATCGCGCTGACGACGGGCGCGATGGCGCTGTTCATGGGAACCATCGGCATCCCGATGCTCAACCTCATGTACGGCCTCGACTTCGAGCAGTTCCGCAGCCTCGTGTACGTCATGGTTGGAACGGGCGGCGTCTGCGCGTGCGTCGACTTCCTCTACCAGATCATCACCGTGCTGCGCGCCCAAAGCGAGGTCACGCTCTACTACGGCGCCGCGTTCGCGTTCAGCGTCCCCGTCTCGATGCTGCTCGTCAACTTCGCGGGGCTCTCGGGCGCCGTGGTCGGCTCGCTCGTCTGCATGGCAATATTGCTACTGCTCCTGCTGCTGCAGTTCTTCACGATCCGCCAGAAAGCGGCTCGCATGTAGCCCTCGGGGTCGCAGCGAGTCTCAAATCGTCTAACTCCCACACAGCGGACGCATTCGGGCCGTTTTTGGCCAAAATGCGTCCGCTGTGTGGGAGTTAGACGTTACCGTACGGTTTTAGGCGGCAAAGGCGGCGCCGAGGCGCGTGCCCGCCCAAACGGCAAGAAGGCACACGGCGACGTTGACGGCGATGTTTGCCGCGGCGCCGGCGACGTTTCCGGACTCCAGGAGCCCGAAGGTCTCGTTCGTAAACGTCGAGAAGGTCGAGAGCCCGCCGCAAAGCCCCACCGTGAGGAGGGACTTCACCTCGGGCGGAAGCGGACTGGCGGCATTCACCCCGCTCACGAGACCGATGACCAGGCCGGCGACCACGTTGGCGACGAAAGTCCCCGCGGGCAGCCCCGGGAGCGCGGCACCGAGCACGCGGCCGATTCCCCAGCGGCCGAGGCTGCCTGCCGCGCCGCCTGCCGCCACCGCAAGTGCCTCTAGCATGCTGCGCCCTCCCCCGCCGCGATTCGCTCGACCTCGATAAGCCAAGCCCTGCGATCCTCGGGCGTCGACAGGTCGATGCCACCGAAGTTGTGCCACGCGCGGCGCTCCACCCCGAGCTGCGCGAACGTGCCGTCCATGAGCGTCGCCTCGATGGCGGCGCGCAGGTGCTCGGTAGGCTCGGCGGAGGTAGTAAAGACGTCGACCGACTCGATAACGCGGCCGAGCGTGCCCGAAAGCCCATGGCCCGTGGCCTCCCACGAGAAGCCGACGAGCATGACCTTGTCGATCCAGCCCTTGAGCATCGCGGGGATATCATTCCACCACACGGGAGCTATAAGCACCAGATGGCGGGCGCGCGAAAGCAGGCCCTGGTAACGGCGGACAAGCTCATCGTTTGTCCCGCCCTCACCATAAAGCGCGAGGTCGGGGGCGCGCAGCACCGGGTCGAAGCCGTCCGCGTGGAGGTCGCAGACCTCGAAGGTGCGTCCTGCGCGGTCGAGTCCCGCCTCGACGGCCGTGAGCACCGCGGCGCTCAGGCCCATCTCGTACGGATGGGAATACACGATCAGGGTATCGATTGGTTCTAGTGTCTTGGTCATGGTTAGCCTTTCTACGGCAACAACACCACGACCTTAGCACGCGAGTCGCCCGTCAAGCGGCCTTTAATCGTCGTCCGGCCGTCCTTATACCCCTTTCTCATGTATTTGACCATACACTTCACGTAAATTCAGCTTCCTTATATGGGAAAACGTCAGTGGAATTCAATGTCGTGTATGGTCGATAACGGGAGAGTTGAGTATGATCACGCTTACCGGCGACACCGCGCTGCAGATTTACGCCCAAAACGGCGTTGCAGAGGAGATATTGGACTCTCCAAGCTGCAACGGGCTCGACTGGGGCCGCGGCCGCGCCAAGGACCTGCAGGATATAGAGGAACTTGGAATCACCCCATCCCCGGATCACCCCGTCGACGTCCTCGTCGATCATAGGGACCATCGCATCCAATCAAGCAAAGTAGTCAACCATGTTTGCCAGAGCGCACTGCCGCCGCACGCCGTGGTCAGACTTGCGCCCGGGGTCCTCATTACCACTCCCGAGTTCTGTTTCCTGGAAGCCGCAAAGCGAGGGATCGCTTTTGCGGCGGCGATAGGCATGGAGTGCTGCGGGGCCTACGGACGTGACGATTCTCCGCGCGGGTTTTCCGTCCGAGCCGCCATTACTAGCCTCGCGAGGCTCAGCGATACCGTAACCATGGCCAGGGGCCATCGCGGACGCAGAAACGCCCTCGCGGCGCTTCGGCTAGTCCTCGAGAACTCGCGATCACCCTTAGAGACCAAAACTGCCCTAGCCCTGATTTCCCCCAAAGCCCTCGGCGGATACGGCCTTCCCTCCCCCATATGCAACTATGAGATTGTCCGCGAGCCCGGTCAGTACAACGTGTTTCAGTCGCCTCGATATTTCATCGATCTTTGCTGGCCAGATAGCATGGTCGCCGTGGAGTGCGACAGCTACATGTACCACGCGAGCAGAGACGGCCTTGACGACGACAGTATGAAGCGCAACTCGTTAACTGCCGTCGGTTGGAAGTGTTATACAGCGACGACCGCTCAGCTTAAAGGAGATCGCCTCGACGTGTTCGCGCAACAGCTGGCGAACGCCCTGGGCGCAGATGCGGAGCAACCTCATCCATGCGCTCGGGATAGGCTAATGGAGCTGTTGCCATGAACCGAAATCCGCTCGCCTTGCGTAAAAGCGAATGACTTGATCGGCTACGCCTCACGGACGCCGAGCATGAGGTACTCGATGTTGCCCTTGGCGCCGTGGATCGGGCTCTCGCAGACCCCCCGCACGGTGAGGCCGGAGCCCTCGAACGCCTCACGGACGCGCGCGATCGCGGCTTCGCGCACGGACTGGTCGCGGACGACGCCGCCCTCCCCCACGTCCTCACGGGGAGCCTCGAACTGAGGCTTGACCAGCGTGAGGAAGCGGCTATCGGGGCGCAGAAGCTCCAGCACGGCAGAAAGGATGCTGGTCACCGAGGTGAACGAGACGTCGCAAACCGCGAGGTCAAAGACCCCGGTGCCCACGATTCCCGGCACGTCCACAATATTTGTGCGCTCGAGCAGGCGCACACGGGCGTCCTGCCTGAGGCCCCAGTCGAACTGCGCGTAGCCGACGTCGACCGAGGTCACGTGAGCGGCGCCGCGGCGCAGCAGGCAGTCGGTGAAGCCTCCGGTCGAGCACCCCACGTCGAGGCAGTTGAGGCCGGACGGGTCGACCCCAAAGGCATCGAGGCCACGCTCGAGCTTGAGGCCGCCTCGGCTCACGAAAGCGCCGTGCCCCTTTACGTGGAGCGGAAGGCCGACGGCCACGCGCTCCCCCGCCGAGGTCAGTCGACGGTCAGAAGTAGAGACCTCGCCCGCCATGACGGCGCGCAAGGCCTCATCCTTCGATGCAAAGAATCCCTGCTCAACGAGCTCCTCGTCGAGCCGACGCTTCTTTGCCACTATGCGTTCTCCTGGGCGGAAGCGGCCTCGACCGCCTCGTCGCCCGATGCGTCCTCGTCAGCAGCCTCGTCCTTATTGGCAGCCTGCTCCTCGAGCTGGGCCGCCTCCTCGGGCGAGAAGTCCGTGGCGTCAACCATGTCGACGGCCTTGGACCCAAGCGCGATGGCCTCGTCAAAGAGGTCGAGTGAGCGCTCGAGTGAGACGTCCTTGTCGCGCACCTGAGACACGATGTCGTCGAGTCGCTCGGTGATCTGCGGGAACGTCTGATACTTGGAGGTGTCGACGCGAGCCATTACCAGACGTCCTCGTCGTCTTCCTCGATGGTGCCCGGGCCCTCGACGTACCAGATGCCGCCGGTGAGCTCGTCGCCCAGGTCGGCGCCGAAGGGCAGCGGCTCATAGTCGTCCTCGGGCTCCTCCCAGACGTCGTTCTTGCCGCCCTCGAGGGCGTACTGGACGTCGGCGGAGGACTCGCCGCGGGCGGCGAGGTCCTCGTGGGCCTTTGCGACGACGTCGACGCCGGCCTCGAGGTCGTCGGCGACGCGGCCGAGCAGGCCGTTGATGAACTTCGAGGACTCATCGGTACCGTAGCACTTGGCGAGGCGCACGACCTCGTCGATGGCGACGGGAACGTCGACCTCGGGGACGAAGATCATCTCGTAGAGCGAGAGGCGAAGCAGATTTCGGTCAACGGCGGGCATGCGGTTGATCGCCCAGCTCTCGGAGCGGGTCGCGATAATGGCGTCGAGGTCGTGGCGGACTCCGTCGCAGCCCACCGCGAGCTCGCGCGCGAAGTCGCGAAGCGGGCCGTTGTCGAGGGCAAACTCGCCATCAAGGACCTCAGGCACGGTGCGCCCGGACGCCTCGGCCTGGAACATGAGTTGCAGCGCCTGGCTGCGGGCGCGGGTACGCCCTCCGAATCGAACTGCCACCTTACTCCTTCGGGAAAACGAGGCTGTCGATGCAGACGTCGACGCCGTCGACGGCGACGCCCATCTGCTCGGTCACGGCATCGGCGACCGCCTCGCGGACGTCGTCCGCAAGCTTGGTGAAGGGATAGCCGTAGAAGACGGCGAGGTGCACGACCACGTGCAGGGCGTCGCCCTCGACATACGACTCGACCGCGGCCTCCGGAGAGACGGTGCGGCTCGTGAACACGGAGATGAGGCTCGACGCAATGTCGTTGCCGCCCACGGAGGCGACGCCGTCGACGCGCTTGGCGGCGAGGCTCACGATGGTCGAGACGACGCTCTTTGAGATGCCGATACCAGAGACGTTAAGCTCGCTCTCTGCCATGGAACCCTCCTCGTTGGAAAAGCCGCCCCGGCGTGCGCCGGGGCCTGCGGTTGATGTGCTGAAGACTAGACGCGGGAGACGAACTTGCCCTCGCGGGTGTCGATCTTGATGACCTCGCCCTCGTTGAGGTACAGCGGAACCTGCACCACGGCGCCGGTCTCGATGGTGGCCGGCTTGCTGCCGCCCTGGACGGTGTCGCCCTTGAAGCCCGGATCGGTCTCGGTGATGGTGGCCTCGATGAACATCGGGGGCTGGACGGTAAGGAGGTCCTCGTCAGCGTACATGAGCAGGCAGGTGTCGTTCTCCTTGAACCACTTGGCGTTGTCGCCGATGAACTCCTCGGGCACGGGGATCTGGTCGTAGGTCTCCATGTCCATGAAGTAATAGTGGTTGCCGTCGTTGTAGAGGTACTGCATCTCCTTGGTGGTGAGCATCACGGAGTCGAACTTGGAGCCGGCGTTGCAGGTCTGGTCGCTGATGACGCGGCCGGAACGGAGGTCCTTGAGCTTATAGCGAACGAAAGCGCCGCCCTTGCCCGGCTTGACGTGCTGGAACTCGACGAGGGTGTAGATCTTATCCTTGATCTTGAGGCCCATGCCGTTCTTGAACTCGGCGGTGCTGATCTGCTGCATCGAAAGACTCTCTTTCCTTTGTTGCCCCGGCGGGCAGGTTGCATACATCTGGAGAATTATAGCACCAGGCGGGCTAGCGGCCCAGATGCGACAGACTCCGCACACCGGCCTTCATAACATCGAGAACGTTGGGGCTCTTCTGCAGCCTGTCCTCGGGCACATAGCCGCGCATGGCGCGCAGCGTCGCCTTGTTGTCGCGCGTGCTGAAGGTGTAGTGGCCGTTCTTCTTTGTAAAGATGGCGAAGCGGGCGATCTTCTTGCCAAAGAGGACCTCGGCGGCGACGTAGTCGACCTCGTCCCAGGGGATCTGGATGAAGTCCTCGGGGTTCTTCTCGTTGTAAAACTCGAACGCGACGTCACCGATCATGACGTCGCCGTAGGTGGCGAGCCCCATCATCGAGGTGGCCTTCTCGGTGTACTCGACCTTGGTGTTCTGTGATTGGGCCATGCGCTGGCCTCCTGTCTGGGTTGCTTGAAAAGAAGGGCCGCTCCCCCGTAAGGGAAGCGGCCCCGTGAAGTCGCTTGAGCGACTACATCCTACATGAAGCCGACGAGGCGGCCGATGATGCCCACGGCAAAGAGGGCCAGGATGATGACGATCGGGCTGACCTTCTTCTTGAGCAGCTGGCAAACCAGGAGCGTCAGGCACACGGCGGCGAGGCCGGGGATGAGCTGGTCGAGGTTGCCCTGGAGCGTGGTGGTCTTGACCTGGTCGAGCGCGGTCGCGCCGATGGAGGAGTACTGGGTCAGGGCCAGCTTGACGCCCTCGGCGCCGGCGGGCAGGTTGGCCCAGTCGATGTAGGCGCCCTCAGACTGCGTGATCTGCGAGACGACCGGGGTGAACGAGATGGACACCCAGCGCTCGACGAGCGAGCCGATGATGAACATGCCGAGGATGGAGGCGCCCTCGGTGACCTTGCCCATCAGGCCGCCGGACAGGTCGTTGGCGATGGAGGAGCCCACCTTGTAGCCGAACTCCTGGGTGTACCACAGGAAGGCGACGCGGATGACGTTCCACAGGATGAAGAAGAGCAGCGGGCCGACGATGTTGCCGGAGAGTGCCATGGAGGCGCCCAGCGCGCCGAGGATCGGGCGAAGGGTGAACCAGAAGACCGGGTCGCCGACGCCGGCGAGCGGGCCCATCATGCCGACTTTGACGCCCTGGATGGCGACGTCGTCGACGGGAGCGCCGTTGGCGCGCTCCTCCTCAAGGGCAAGCGTGACGCCGATGACGGGAGCGGACACGTACGGGTGCGTGTTGTAGAACTCAAGGTGGCGCTTAAGCGCGGCGGCCTGATCCTCTTTGTTCGGATAGAGCTTCTTGATCGCGGGGATCATCGAGAAGCACCAGCCGCCGTTCTGCATACGCTCGTAGTTCCAAGAACCCTGGAGGAACTGGTGGCGGAAGCACACCGCCTGACGATCCTTCTTTGAAAGAGTGACCTTGTTCTCTGCCATGTTAATCACTCCCCTCCTACTCGTAGTCGTTCAGGATGTCGCCGAGCGGGTCGCCGGAGCCGGCGGAGCCGCCGCCCTGCTTGGCCATGTCCTTGAGGCCAAGGTAGATAAGAGCGAGCGAGATGCCGATGACGCCGAGGGCGATGAGGGTGAGCTCGGAGAGGGCGGCGAGGACGAAGCCGAGCGCGAAGAACGGCCAGGTCTCCTTGGTGGCCATCATGTTGATGACCATGGCGTAGCCGACGGACGCGACCATGCCGCCGCCGACAGCCATGCCGCCGGAGAGCCATGCGGGCATGGCGTTGAGGGCGGAGGTGACGGCCTCAGAGGGGATGAAGCACAGGCACGCGGCCGGAATGGCGATGCGGACGCCCTGCATCAGGATGGCGATGACCTGCCAGCGCTCGATGCCGGCGAAGTCGCCGTTCTCGGCGGAGGCGTCCATGATGTGCACGATGCCGGTGGCCAGCGTACGGCAGATCATGGTGAGGAACAGGCCGGCGACGGACAGCGGGATGGCCAGCGCGATGGCGGTGTTGATCGCGTTCGTCGGGTCGGTGGTGCCGTCGAGGCCCTTGACCATGAGGATGGCCGAGGCGACGGAGGCAAGCGCCGCGTCGGGGGCGATGGCGGCGCCGACGTTCGCCCAGCCGAGGGCGATCATCTGGAGCGAGCCGCCGAGGATGATGCCCTCGGTGAGGTGGCCGCTGACCAGGCCGATCAGCGTGCAGGCCACCAGCGGCTGGTGGAACTGAAACTCGTCAAGGACGCCTTCCATGCCTGCAAGCAAGGCGACGATGACGATGAGCAGAATCGTGATAGGGTTCATAACCCATCCTCCTTACTTACTGAGCGGCCAGCTCGGACTTGGCCTTCTTGAGCATCTCGTCGACATCCTTGGACGCGTCGGCCGGGACCTTGCGGGCCTCGAGCTTGACGCCCTTGGCCTTGATGGCCTCGATGGTCTTCACGTCGTCGTCGCCCATGGCGATGGCGTCGGTGACGACGACCTTGCCGACGGAGTGAGCCATGGAGCCGATGTTGGCCTCCTTGATGTCCACGCCGCCCTCGATGCACTTGAGCAGGTCCTGCGGGGTCTCAAAGAGCAGGAACACCTTCGTGGCACCGAAGCGCGGGTCGCGGGAGACCTCGATCATCTTGGAGATCGGCACGACGTTGGCGGGGACTCCCGGAGGCGCGGCCTGCTCGATCATGGTCTTGCGGAGCTGATCGTGCGCGACGCCGTCGGAGACGACGATGATGCGGTCGGGCGCGATCTGCTTGGTCCAGGCCGTGGCGACCTGGCCGTGGAGCAGACGCGTGTCGATGCGCACCGCGGCGATCTTGATGTGCCCGTCGCCGAGCACCGTCCCCTCGGGGATGGCGCCCTGCTTGACCGGTGCCGGCGCCGCGACAGGCGCCGCGTCGGCGGGGGCGAGGGACTCCGGCTTCACGCAGACGCCGGACTTGGCCTCGGGGTAGATCGCCTTGGCGACCTCGGCGGCCGTGCCGCCGCCCATGCGCTCCCCGTAGGCGGAGATGACCATCGGCAGGTTCATGCCGCCGACGGCGACCCAGTTCTCGTGACCCGGCTCGTCGAGCAGGAGCGAGATCTGGTTCCAGGGGGTTCCACCCTGGAGGTCGACCAGGAAGAGGACCTGGTCCTTCTCCTCAAAGCCGTCAACGGCTTCGAGAATCTTTGCCCTGAGGTCGTCTGGCCCCATCTCGGGCATGAGCGTCACTGCGGCGACATCCTGCTGGGGGCCGAAGATCATCTGGCCGGACATCTTGATGCCCTCGGAGAACGTCCCGTGACTGGCTAGAACAATGCTAACCACCGCATACCTCCCTTTCTGTTGCGGACCCAATACGTACAGTTACGAACAGCGGGGAGGTCTGGAGTACTTCACGAATCCTTCGCTCCCGCTCCATAACACGTTCATCATTGTAGCGGTTTTGTCGAGAAGTGCGGTCAGGAATCCGTAAGTTGTTTGAACGACCTGCCTTTCTGCCTTAAGAAAAGACACTCGCCGACGAATTGCTACCGTTCAGCGAGTGTCTAAGAAATCATTTGGAAATACGTGCTGGGCCGTCTAAGCCGAAGCTCCTCTTAGCAGGGGATGCAGACCAGCTCGTGCGTCGAGGCGGTGAAGGGCACAAAGCCGTCGGCGGTCATGAGGCCGAAGTCCTCGAGGCGGACACCGAAGTTGCCCGGCAGGTAGATGCCCGGCTCGATCGTGACGACGGAGCCCTCGGGCACGGGGCGGTTCCAGCGGCGGTTGAAGTTCGGGTTCTCGTGGATCTGGATGCCCACGCCGTGGCCGAGGCCGTGCTTGAAGTAGTCGCCGTAGCCCGCGTCGCCGATGACCTTCTCGGCGAGCGCCATGATGTCGGTGCCGATGCAGCCTGGCTTCGCGGCGGCGGCACAGGCCTCGTGGGCCTCGCGCACGACGTCGTAGACGCGGCGCTGCTCCTCGGTGGGCTCGCCCACGCACACGGTGCGGGTCATGTCGGAGTGGTAGTCGTGGTAGCCGGCGCCGTAGTCCATGACGATCATGTCGCCCTTCTTGACCACGTACTGGCCGGGCTGGGCGTGCGGGTTCGCGCCGTTGGGGCCGGCGGCGATGATGGAGCCGAACGAGAGGGCGTCGGCGCCGTTGTTGAACATGAAGTTCTCGAGCTCGACGCGGATCTGCTGCTCGGTGAGACCCGGCTTGATGAAGCCGCAGATGTGGTCGAAGGCGGCGTCGGTGATTGTCTGCGCGTGGCGCATGAGCTCGACCTCCTCCGCGTCCTTGATCATGCGCAGGTCGCAGATGTCGTCGTGCAGGCGCGGGGTCAGGCAGGCGATGGATGCGGCGTTGCACTCGTGGAGGAAGGCGTCGAAGAAGGCGAGGTCGCAGGTGTCCTCGACGGCGACCACGCGGCTTCTGGTCTGCGCGGCGCGGGCGGCGGCCCAGGCGGCGGGGGTCGTCATGTCCTCGTCGATCTGCCAGGGGGTGTCGGCGCCGAGGCGCTCACGGAAGGTGTTGAAGTAGCGCGAGTCGGTGTGGAGCCACTGGCCCTCGGTGGTAATGAAGGCGGTGTGGGCGACCTCGTCGTCGAAGGTGCGCTCGGCGCCGGTAAGCCAGCGAAGGTCGGGGTTGTTGCGGAGGATCACGGCGTCGTAGCCTCGGTCGGCCATGAGCTCGCGGAGACGGGCGACGCGCCCGGCGCATGCAGCGGCATCTGCCATTGTTTGGTTCCTTTCTTCTTGCTGCCTAAGCAGCCGTTTTAGATAGCTGGTCTTCGCGGGCCGCAGCCCACGGACGTCGAGGCCCTAGCGAGAAGCGCACCAGGCGAGCACGTGCTCGGTCAAGGTCTCGGTCTCGACGGCGGTCAGGCGCACGCGGCCGAGGGCGCGGGGCAGCGCGAGCATGAAGCGGTTCGTGCGGGCAAAGCGCTCCCGCTGGATCGCGGCGACGAGCGCGTCTGCGTCGACGGCGGACGCGACGGTCCCCAGGCCCAGGCGCTCGAGCAGCTCGTCTTGGGTGAACATGTCGTCGATCGAGAGGTTCTCCCCCGCCACCGAGAGACGCGCGGCGAAGCGCATCGCGTCGGCAAGAAGGGCGGACTCGGGCTCGCCCGCGCCCAGCACGGCGCGCAGGGCGCGGCGAAGGGTCTGGCCGTACTCGGCGGACTGGCGGATGGCGACCGAGGAGGACGAGACGACCTTGCCCCTGCTGCGGATGCACTCGGTGAGCGCGCCCACGAGAGCGCACTTATCGCCGGCGGCGACCTCGTCGGCGGCGTCCCAAAGCTTGCCGACGGCCTTGTCGGAGTCGGCCATCGCCGCCGCGACCATCATGGCGCGGGCGAACAGCACGTCCTCCTCGGTGCTATTGGCAAGAAGGACGTCGAGGTCGCAGATCTCGAAGCGCGCGGTGCCGTCGAGGACGACCATGCGGGGGCTGCCCGCGACGTCAAGGCCGCGCGGGGTCACGGCGGCGGTGATCGCGGAGGCGAGGTCGAGCGGGACCTCGGCGATCATGACCTGGCCGCACCAGTGGGCGCAGGCGGCGCCGGCGAGCGAGAGCGCGCCCTCGTGGCCGACGGCGACGACGAGGTCGTCGGAGGTGATCCCAGCCTCGGCGAGGCCGGCGAAGACTTTCTCGATAGACGAGAACGCATGCGCCTCGTCGCCCGCCGGGAGGTCGAAGACGTGCACCTGGAAGCCCTGGTCGGTAAGGCCGCGGCGCAGCGTCTCGACGAGGTCGGCAGGCGAGCCGGGCTCGACCGCGAGCGCACAGGCGCGGGGACGGCCGATGGCCGACGAGATGTCGTGCGCGATGTTGTCGACGATGCCGGCGCCCACGCGAAGATCCATCGAGGAGCCGCGCAGGGTGACCCATTGGCGCTTGGTGGGCACCTCGATGACGACGGGCTCGGGTTCGGGTTCGGGTTCGGACTGGGGCGCTGCCGCGGCGAGGTTCTCCTCAGGCTCCGCGGCCAGCGGCTGATTAGCCGCGTCGGTGGTCTCTTCGCTCATAGCAGGCCTTTCTCCCAGAGCAGCTGTCCGCTTTCGAGGGCCACCTGCTCAAAGCTCTTGTTCCTGATGTCGATCCGGATGTCGGCGCTCGCCTCATAGAGGGGGCGCCTGTGGCGGTAGAGGCGCTCCGCCTGGCGCGCGTCACCGAGGTCGGGACGACGCGCGGTGTTCTTGATCTGGCGCATCGAGTCGGCCAGGTCGCCGTCGAGGAACACCACCGTGCCCATCTCGTGCATGAGCTCGATGTTGCGCTCGGTCTCGACGATTCCCCCGCCGCAACTAACCAGCAGGGACTTCTTTGCAAGAAGGCTCGCGAGGCCGCGCGTCTCGGCGTCCCTGAAAGCCGACTCGCCGTCCTCAGCGAAAACCCTTGATATGGGTTTACCCAAGATCCGCTCGGCCATGCGGTCGGTGTCCACGCTCGGTCGGTGAAAGAGCGCGCTGAGGTTGCGCGCGAGCGTCGACTTGCCCGCGCCGAGAAACCCCACGAAAAAGATGTGGTCGCACCCCTCGTGGACGATGTATCTCGGATCCTCTAGAACCACCGCTACCCCATTCGCTGTTATCTGGCATCGATTCTACACGCAAGCGGTAACGGGTGCGTTTCGCGAACGCTCACCTGCAAATTCAGCCTGTCTGATTTGGCAGTCATTTTTGCCTGTCTGGATTGAGAAGGCCTGCCATCTCAGCCTGCCTGATTTTGCGAGAAGGACGCTCGCCAAATCAGGCAGGCTGGACTGGCAGGCTGAAAAAGCAGGGGTTACTCGCCTTCGAAGGAAACACCAAGAAGGGCGAGGTGCTCGAAGACGCGGAAGATCTGGGTGTACCAAAGGTCGCGGCGGGACTGGGGCCGAACGAGGATGGCGCGCACCCCCGCGAGGTTGCCGGCCACGACGTCGGTGAACACCTGGTCGCCGACCATGACGGTGGCCTCGGGCCCCTCCCCCTCCCGCCTCATCGCGCGCTCGAGCGCGAAGGGAGCGGGCTTCATCGCGTGGTCGACCGCCTCGCAGCCGAGCTCGCGGGCAGAGGCCTGGACCTGCCCCGTGTGGAAGTTGTTCGACACGACGCACGTCTTTATCCCGGCGGCCCGGACCTCGTCGAGCCACGCGAGCACCGACGCCGGCGGGCGCTTTGTGTCGCGCGGCACGACGGTGTTGTCGCGGTCGAGGAGCACGAGCTTGACGCCGGCGTCCACAAGGCCCTGCGCGTCGATGGCCTCGACGCTCGTGACGTAACGCCAGGCGCGCGCCGAGAGGCGCCTACTGACTCTGGGCATTGCGGATAGCCTGCTGGTGCTCATCGTAGGTCTTGCTGAAGGCGTACTGGACGTTGCCGTCCTTATCGTTATAAAAGAAGAAGTAATAGTAGCCCTGGTCGAGGTACTCGCCGTCGGGTGAGCACACGGCCTGCAGGGCAGCAAGGCCCGGGCAGCAGATCGGAGTCGGCGGGAGGCCCTGGTGCGCGTAGGTGCTGTACGGATCGCTCTCGTCGTGGACCTCCTCTGCGCTCGGGTCATGGCCCACGGAGTAGGCCGTGGTGGCGTCCGACTGGAGGAAGCCGTAGTTGGGCTCCCCGTTGTTCTCGAGGCGGTTCCAGAAGACGGCAGCGACGGCGCCCTGGGTGCTCGGCGTGGACTCCTTCTCGACGATGGAGGCGAGGTTGACGATCTGCGCAACCGTGAGGCCGCGGCCCTCGGCGTAGCTCATATCGAGCGTGGCGATCTCGTTTTGGAACTGGGTGAGCATCGCGCGGATCACGCCGTCGGCAGTCGCGCCCTCGCCGAAGGAGTACGTCTTGGGGAAGAGGAAGCCCTCGAGCGAGTCGTTTGAGGCGCCCTCGAGGAAGGGGTAGTCCGCCACGTAGTTGGAGGCCTTGGCCTGCTCCTTGAACTCGTCGGCCGAAATGCCGAGCGTCGACTCGACCGCGTCCGCGATGCGGGAGATGGTGTAGCCCTCTGGGATGGTGAGCGCGATGCCGCTCGCGTTGGGGCCGGTGGTCAGAAGCTCAACCAGGTTCGAGAGGTTTCCTCCGACCGTGATCACGTAGTTTCCGCTCTTGAGGCTCTCGCCGGAATTCATGCGGCTCACCTGCTTGAGGAACTCGGATTTGCTCTCGATGGCCTTAGCGTCGAAGAGCGCCTGTGCGACCGCCTGGGCGCCGGCGCCGTCGGGAATCGTGACGTTGACGACCTGGCCGACCTCAATCTGCTGGGTGTCGCCGCCGGACTTGGTGAGCGACGGGATGACGACGAGGACGACGGCGAGAAGGACCACAGCCGCGATGGCGACGCCGCCGATGACGAGCCCCGCGCCGCCGCGATGCTTGGTCTTCTCGCGGCGGACATCATGGCTGCCGGCACGGCGCGTCGCGCGCGCGGCAGCACCGGACATGCGGTTCGTGGTGAGCGCGGAGGAGTCCCTTCCGCCACGAGGGGTCGGCCGGCGATTGGTCGCGGCGCGGGCCTTGGGGGCGGGCCCCGCCTGGCGCGGGGCTACGGCGCCCCTGGAGGGCATGGGCGCGGCCTGGGTCTTGGGCGCCTCGGAGAAGTGGGCGGCGCGGCGGCGCGGACGCTGCTGGTCGTTGCTGGGTGTGGTCATCGATGAGCCTTATCTATCATCTGCTAATTTTTGGTCGACGTTGGCGTCGAGCCAGGACTGCAAGAAGAGCGAGGCGGCCACCATGTCGACCTTGCCCCGCATGGAGCGCTCGTTCAAGCCCTGCTCCCTCAGAATCCGCTTCGCCTCGGCCGAGCTCAAGCGCTCGTCGGCGAACTCGAGGGGAAGCCCGCAGTCCTTCGCGATCGCACGGGCCTGCTCCATGATGCGCTCGGCCTGGGGCCCCTCCTCCCCCGCCAAGGTCATGGGCCGCCCGCACACGAGCACGTCCGGTTCCCAGTCCTCGAGTACGCGAGTGAAGGTACGCGCATGCGCGAGGACTTCTGCCGCGGGAAGGACGCAGACAGGCGAGGCGATGCGTCCGGCGGGGTCGCTTACCGCGACCCCGACGCGGACCTCGCCGATATCAAGCGCAAGCGCGCGCACTAGAGGCCGAGCTCCTTCTTTGCGGCGTCGAGCGCGGCGTCGATGCCGGAGACATCGGTGCCGCCGGCCTGCGCCATGTTCGGGCGGCCGCCGCCGCGGCCGCCGACGAAGCCGGCGATCGCCTTGACGATGTTGCCGGCCATGAAGCCGGAGGCGACGGCGGCGTCAGTGCCGCCGGCAAGAAGCGCGACCTTGCCGTCGGGGGTGGCGGACGCGATCACGCAGGCCACGGGCTCGCCCTTGGCGGCGTCACGGATGCCGTCCCAGGCGGAGCGCATGTCCTTGCCGGACAGGCCGTCGAGGCGGGCGACGACAAGCTTGTAGCCGTCGTGGTCAACCGCGGCGTTGAAGGCCTCGGCGACCTTGTTGGAACCGGCGCCGGTCGTGGCGGCCTCGAGCTTCTTTCGGGTGTCGCGAAGCTCGTAGTTGAGGGCGGCGACGCGCTCGGCGGCGTCGGCAGGGCGGCACTTGAGCTCGGCGGCGATGCTGGCAAGAAGCTCAAGCTGCTCGTCGAGGTGCTCGATGGCGCCCATGGAGGTCACGGCCTCGATGCGGCGGGCGTTGGAGCCCACGGAGCTCTCGGAGACGATCTTGAACAGGCCGAGGTCGGCGGTGTTGCGGGCGTGCGTGCCGCCGCAGAGCTCACGGGAGAAGGGCGTGTCGGAGGCGCCGGTGGAGACCACGCGGACGGTCTCGCCGTACTTCTCGCCAAAGAGGGCGACGGCGCCGGAGGCCTTGGCCTCGTCGATGCCCATGACGCGGGTGACGATGGGCTCGGCGGCGAAGATCTCGGCGTTGACGAGGCCCTCGACGCGGGCGAGCTCGTCTGCGGTCATGGCCTCGAAGTGGGTGAAGTCGAAGCGCAGGCGGTCGGGGCCCACGAAGGAGCCGGCCTGGCTCACGTGCTCGCCCAGGACCTGCTTGAGCGCGGCGTCGAGCAGGTGGGTGGCGGTGTGGTTGCGGCGGATGAGCTCGCGGCGGCCGTGGTCGACCGCGGCGGTCACGACGTCGCCCACGCGAAGGGTGCCCTCCTCGACGGTCGCGACGTGCGCGTAGAGGCCGTTCTTGCCCTTGGTGTCGCTCACGCGGACGCGCAGGGAACCGCCGTCGGTGAGGTAGCCGGTGTCACCGCACTGGCCGCCCATCTCGGCGTAGAACGGAGTCTGGTCGAGGACGACGCTGACCTCGTCGCCGGGGTTGGCGCACTCGGCCTCGGCGTCGCCCGCGACGACGGCGACCACGCGGCAGCCGTCGACGGAATCGTCGTCGTAGCCGCAGAACTCGGTCGCGCCGAGCTTGTCGGACAGGCCGGTCCAGACGTCGTTGAAGTTGCTCCAGGCGTCGCGATTGGCGGCGGCGCGGGCGCGCTCCTTCTGCTCGGTCATGCAGGCGTCGAAGCCGTCCATGTCGACGTCGTGGCCGGCGGCCTCGCAGATCTCGCGGGTGAGGTCGATCGGGAAGCCGTAGGTGTCGTGGAGCTTGAAGGCGACCTCGCCGGGAAGGGCAGCGCCCTCGGCGAGCTTGGCGCACTCGGCCTCGAGCATGGACTCGCCGGCGTCGAGCGTGGCACCGAAGCGCTCCTCCTCGGCGCGGACGATGCCCTGGATGAGGGCGTTCTGCTCGACGAGCGCGGGGTAGTTCGCGCCCATGAGGCGCGTGACCTCGTCCACGTAGGTGGAGAGGAACGGGCTCTCGATGCTCATGAGGCGGGCGTGGTAGACGGCGCGGCGCAGCAGGCGGCGCAGGATGTAGCCGCGGCCCTCGTTGCCCGGCAGGATGCCGTCGCCGATCATGAAGGTGACGGAGCGGGAGTGGTCGGCGAGGATGCGCAGGCTGCGGTCCTTGGCGGCATCGGTGCCGTAAGTGTGGCCCGAGAGCTTCTCGCCGACGCCGATGAGAGACTGCAGCAGGTCGCCGTCATAGTTGGTGCCCTTGTGCTGCATGATGGCCGCGATGCGCTCGAGGCCCATGCCGGTATCGATGTTGCGGTGGGGCAGCTCGGGCATCGAGCCGTCCTCCTGGCGATCGTACTGGGTGAAGACGAGGTTCCAGAACTCGAGGTAGCGGTCGCAGTCGCAGCCCGGCGCGCAGTCGGGGCTGCCGCAGCCGTACTCCTCGCCCTGGTCGAAGTAGATCTCGGAGCAGGGACCGCAGGGGCCGGTGGGGCCGGCGGCCCAGAAGTTGTCCTCCTCGCCAAGACGCGAGATGTGGTCGTAGGGGACGCCCTGCTCGTGCCACAGCTCGATGGCCTCGTTGTCGTCCTCGAAGACGGTCATGTACAGGCGGTCCTTGGGAAGGCCGAGGTGGTCTTCGCCGGTGATGAACTCATACGCCCAGGCGATGGCGTCCGCCTTAGTGTAGCCGCCGAAGGAGAAGTTGCCGAGCATCTCGAAGAACGAGAGGTGGCGGGCATCGCCGATGTTGTCGATGTCGTTCGTGCGCAGGCACTTCTGGCACGAGCAGGCGCCGATCTCCTTCATGGTCTTGGAGCCCTGGTAGTACTCCTTGAACTGGTTCATGCCGGCGTTCGTGAGCAGCAGCGACGGGTCGTCCGGAACGAGCGAGGACGACGGGCAAAGCTTGCAGCCCTTGGACTCGAAGAACTTGAGGAAGTCCTCGCGAATCTCGGCGGTGGTCATGGTCTTGTAGTCGGCGGTGCTCATGTGTCTCCCTTGCGATCGGGCGGTGAATCTACGCATACGGTAAATAAGTATACCGCCACGTACGCCCCTCGCAAAAAAGTACATATGGATGGTTTCTACGCCGCCGCAGACGGCGTCCGCGCGCCGTTGATGGCAAGAAGGGCGCTACTCGTCGCCCCCGGACTCCTCGCCGCCCTCGGGTTTCTTTCCGCGCTTCTCGTCGCGCGAGCAGACGGCGGCTCGGCCCTCGATGATGGCGCGGTCCTCCTCGGACAACGCGCCGCGCAGGCGCGAGCCCTCGAAGAAGGTCGCGTCGTCGAGGGCGTCGAGCTCGGGCAGGGGCTTGCCGTCGGCAGACCTGTACGCCGTGCCTCGGAAGAGCGCCCCGGACTCGGACACGATCTGGCGCCCGGTCCTGGTCTCGAAGAAATACACAAAGAAGCCCCGGATCGCGGCGGTAAGGGGCACGGCGAGCACCATGCCGAGGACGCCGCCCAAGCATCCGCCCACGATGATGCCCACGAGCGAGAGCGCCGGGTGGATCTGCACCGAGTGCTGCATCACGATGGGCGAAAGGACGTTGTCGGCGACGTTTTGGGCGACCATGGCGATGACGATGGTTGCGACGGCGAGCGCCGGGCTCACAAAGAGGGCAAGAAGGACGGAGAGCAGACACGAGATCATCGGCCCGATGACGGGCACGAAGTGCATGGCGAAGGTGAGCGCGCCCAAAAGCGCGGCGTAGGGGTGCCCAGCCACGGCAAGGCCCGCCGCCACCATGAGGCCATTGGCCACCGAGGTGATGAGCGTGCCGAACATGTATCCGCCCGTCGAGCGCGAGAGCACGGCGAGCATGAGCGTGACGTCGCGGCTGTGTCCGGGGCCGACGATGGCGGCGAGCTCGCGGGCCATGAGCGGGTAGTCCTTGGCGACCCAGTACGCGAGCACCAGGCCGAGGAACACCGTGGTGAAGTCTGTGACCATGCTCGAGATATTCTCTATAAGGCCGCTCGAGATCTGGCGCGCGAGGTCGCTCGCCATCGTGGAGCCCATGGTCGACAGCGTCCCCACGACCTGGTTGACGGTGTTCTGGACATGGGGGTCGGCCGACTCGCCGTAGGTGTTCCAGAACTCCGCGAGGGCCTTCTGGGCCTGGTCGATATAGGTTGGCGTGTTGCGCAGCAGGATGAGGAGCTCGCGCATGAGCGGCCCGCCGATCACGCTGAGCAGCAGGGCGACGCCGAGGACAAGGAGCACGAGCGAGATCAGGGCCGCGACGCCGCGCGGGACCTTGCGGTCCTCGAGGCGGTTGGTGACGGGGCTGCACATGAAGCCGGCGACGCCCCCGACGAGGATGAGCTCGAGCGCCTGCCCAACGAAGCCGAGCGCGCCGATGACGAGCCACGACGCGACGAAGACCCCAACCACCGTCCACACGGCGAGCATGCGGGGCCGCCAGCGCTCGGTGCGCTCGCGGCGTCGCTCGGAGAGCTCCTTGGGGTCTTCGTCGAGGGCGCTCATCGCATGAGCCCCTCGGGGTCAATCTTGTCCTGGATGCGGCGCAGGGCGCGACGAAGCATGCGGGAGACCTGCACCTGCGAGATGCCGAGCCTCTTTGCGATCTCGACCTGCGTCATGCCGTCGATGAAGCGCATGCGGATGGCCTGCTGGTCGGCCTCGGGGAACTCGCCGATGACCTCCTCGAGGACTATGCGGTCGTCGGAGGCCTCGAGGTCTCCGTCGACGCTCGCGTAGCGGTCGATGACGGACGGCGCGTCGTCGTCCTCGTTTCCGCCCTGGGCCTCGAGGGGAACGGAGCTGTAGGCGCTAGAGGACTCCATGGCCTCGAGGACCTCGTCGGCGGTGGTGCCCAGGTACTCGGCGACCTCCTCGATCGAGGGGCTGCGCTGGAGCCGCGCGGTAAGCTCGTCGGTGGCTGAGTTGACCTTGGCGGAGAGCTCCTGCAGGCGGCGCGGGACGCGAATGGTCCAGCCCTTGTCGCGGAAGTGGCGCTTGATCTCGCCCATGATGGTGGGCGTGGCGTAGGTCGTGAACTCGAGGCCGCGCGACGGGTCAAAGCGGTCGATGGCCTTGATCAGGCCGATGGTGCCGACCTGGATGAGGTCGTCGAGCGGCTCGCCGCGGTTCTTGAACTTGGCGGCGATGTAGCGCACGAGGTTGATGTGACTCACGATGAGCTGCTCGCGGGCCTCCTCGTCGCCCTCTTCCTTATAACGGCGGAAGAGCTCGCGGGTCCGTTCCTTGTCCCAGGCGGGCTTGCCCTTGGAAGCCCGGCGCAGGCGGCGGCGCGCCGCCGACGCCTCCGCGGCGGAAACCGCGGCCGCGCCTTCGTGCGCACCCTTCTCGTCGACGGCCTTCTCGGCCTCCTTATTGCTCGTCATGGGCACCGCCCGTCGCAAGGATCAGCGAGAGGGTCCCGCCGTCCTCAGTGATGCCGAAGTCCTCGCATATGGCGTCGAGAAGGACCTCGACGAGGTCGAGCGACTCGTCGGCGTCGGCGGCGCCAAGATCCTCGCCGAGCGAGAAGTCCATGATGAGCTCGTCGGCGTCGAGGGTGAAGGAGCACGAGACGCAGTCCTGGCCGGTGGCGCAGGCGTAGACGAAGCCCTCCTCGGCGGCCATGCGGACGTCCTCGACATCGTCGACGGAAAGACCGGCCACGGCGGCGAGGCTCGAGGCGCACATGCGCACGACGCGGGCGTAGGCGGGGACGGCGGGGACGGTGAGGGTGCAGGGACACTCGTTGGTCATGATCGTCCCTCCCCTACTCGGCGTCCGCGGCGGCGGAGTCGTCGGCGGAGTCCTGGGTGGGCTTGGCGTGTTTGGCGGGCTTGGCGGCCTCGCCGTAGACGACGTAGGAGGTCGGCTTGCGCGCGGGGCGCGGGCGCTCGTCGATGGTCACGGAGCCGTTGTCGGCGGAATCGCCGGCGGCCGTGAGCGTGCGGGCGGGCTCTGCGTCGGAGCCGCGGCCGGCGACCTTCTTTACCGCCTTGGCCACGGAGCTCGCGGCCCCCTGGACGGCTCCGTTTACGGTCTCGGTCACGCCGGCGGCGGTTCCCGAGACGAGCGAGACGTCGGAGAGGATGGCGTTGACGCTGTCGAGCGAGGCGTTGGCGGAGTCCATGGCGATGTTCGCCTTGGCGGCCATGGCCGGAACCTGCTTGACGGCGGGCTCGAGCTCGTCGACCATGCCGTCGAGCTTGGCCACGATGGGCTGGGTCTGGGCGATGACCTCGTGAGCCGAGGACGACACCTCATCTATGTTCTTTCGGGCGGAGCGCACGGTGAGGGCGACCTCCACGACGGCCCAAACGGCCACCACTACGAGCACGATAAGGGCGATGTTCAGGTAATCCATGCGTGGGCCTCCGGATTGAGGGTTCGTTTTCAGGCGCTTTGACGCGCGCGTTTCCATATTCTACCCAAACGGCAACGTCAAAAGACGAGCAGGCCCGCCAACAGAGCGGGCGGCATGGTGGCGGCCTGGGCGAGCGTGATGGGCATGGGACAGGGGGCGAGTGACCCGTTTGGACCCCCGGAAGGCGCGGGCACGCCAGTGGGCCGCGGCGCTTCTTGCCCTCGGGCCTTCAGGCTAGCTCGACGCAGCGGTCCCGCCCGACTCGGCGATATCGCGGCCGTGCGCGTCCTCGCGCCAGGCCTCCCAGCCGCGCGGGCTCGGGTGGTAGAAAGCGCCGCGCTCGAGGCCCTCGGGCAGGTAGCGCTGATCGACCCAGCCGCAGGGGTAGTTGTGCGGGTAGAGGTAGGCGCCGTACTCCTCGGAGCCGGGACGGTGGCGATCGCGCAGGTAGTTGGGCACTTCTCGGCGCGGGCCCTGCCTGACCTCGGCCAAGGCGGCGTCGATGCCCGCCTCGGCGGCGTTGGACTTGGGCGCCAGCGCGTTGTAGACGGCCGCCTGGGCGAGGTTGATGCGGCACTCGGGCAGGCCGATGACCTCGACCGCGCGGAAGGCCGCCTCGGCGACGAGAAGGGCCTGGGGATCGGCGTTGCCGATGTCCTCGGAGGCCGCGATCATGATGCGGCGCGCGATGAACTTGGGGTCCTCGCCCGCGTCGAGCATGCGCGCGAGCCAGTAGAGCGCGGCGTCGGGGTCGCTGCCGCGCATCGACTTGATGAAGGCGCTGATTATGTCGTAGTGCATGTCGCCGGACTTGTCGTAGCTCAGTCCGTGGCGCGGGTTGGCCTCGAGGACGTGCTCGGCGGTGATGGTGACGGGGTCATCGGCCGAGGGCGAAGGCGCCGCGGGGTCTGCGGGCGCGGCCATCTGGCTCGCGAGCTCGAGCGAGGTCAGGGCGGCGCGGCCGTCCCCGCCGGCGAGCTTGACGATCTCGTCTGCGGCCTCGGCGGAGAGCACAAAGGCCCCGGCGAGGCCCTCGGGCGCGGCGACGGCGTGCTCTATCATGCGGCGCAGGGACTCGTCGTCCAGAGGGCGCAGCTCGACCACTCGGCTCCTGCTGATAAGCGCGGAGTTGACCTCGAAGTAGGGGTTCTCGGTCGTGGCGCCCACGAGCACGACGGTGCGGTCCTCCACGGCGTGGAGCAGCGCGTCCTGCTGGCTGCGGTTGAAGCGGTGGATCTCGTCGACAAAGAGGATGGTGCGGCGGCCCTGCGACAGCAGCCGGCTCTCGGCGGCCTCGATCTCGCGGCGGAGGTCCTTGACGGTGCCGGTGATGGCACTGACCTCGACGAACTCGGCGTGCGTCGTCTGAGCGATGATGCGCGCGAGCGTGGTCTTTCCGGTGCCGGCCGGGCCGTAGAGGATCACCGAGCTCAAGGTGTCGTGCTCGATGGCGCGCCGCAGCCACGACCCCACGCCCACGGCCTGCTCCTGGCCGAAGTAGCCTTCGAGCGTGCGGGGGCGCATGCGGGCAGCGAGCGGCGCGTTGTCGTTGCGACGGGCGGTTTCTATGCGGGTGAATAAGGTCTCCATTGGAACGATTGTACGCTATCGTGCGAGGGGGTGGGGCCGGGAGGGGGCGCCTTGTGTGCGCAAAGTGACCTCACGCGCTACGCGCGCTCGGAAAGCACTTTGCTGCACACAAGGCGCCCCCTCCCGGCCTTCAGCCGCGCGATTGCGGAGCAATCTGCAAGCGGGAATAGAGTTGCGCCTTCGGCGCACTTATACAAATTTAAATACCTAACGCACAAGAGGTGCTCACTAAGTTGCTGCCGCGGCTGACCCGCTATTTGTGGATAGCAGAATTTTGCGCCTGCGGCGCGGCTTGGTTACGGGCGCACGTTGGGAGGGAAGTAGCCGCGGAGGGGAAAGAGGGTGGCGGAGTCGGGGAAGACGGCCTCGCAGGTGGCCATGAAGTAGTCGTCGGTCATCGCGCTGATGAAGTCGACCACGGTCTGGTCGAGGTCTTCTTCCCAGTCGTAGGTGCGGCCGTAGTGCGAAAGACGGCGCTCGCAGCCGCGGACATGTTGGCAGAAAATCGCGGACGACTCGTCGCCGGCGCGAAGGGCCGCGAGCTCGTGGTCGTAGAGCGCGTCGAAGAGTTGGGCGCACTCGCGGCCAAGGCCGCTGTTTACCTCACCGGCGCCGTAGATCTTCTCGTAGTTCTCCCTCTTTGCGCGGCGCAGCTCGCAAAAGCCCTCCTCGCTCATGGCGATGCGGTCGCGGCCGAAGCTGTTCTCGACGACGTCGACGACGAACGCCTGGAGCGCCCAGGAGTTGTACGCGCCGCCGAGGCCGTCGTCGAAGGCGTCCTCGCCCAGGATCCCCGCGCGGATGGCGTCCTGGCGGTCCTTGCCCACGTAGGCGATCATGTCGGAGATGCGCACGACGCAGCCCTCGAGGGTCATCGGGCGCAGATGCCCGATGGCGCCCTCCCCAGTCTCCCAGCAGGAGGCGACCAGGCGGTCGAAGGTGCCGAACTCAGCCAGGCCGCTCGTCTCGAAGACCTGCTGCTCGAACTCGCCGTTGTGCGTGAGGCAGCCGTCCAAGGTCTGCAGGCTCACGTTGCGCCCGCCGAGCACGTCGATCACGCGCACGGACTGCACGTTGTGGAAGAACCACCGGCCGGTACGGGCATGGAAGGCATCGTTCAGGAAGCGCTCGCCGGCGTGGCCGAAGGGCGTGTGGCCGAGGTCGTGACCGAGCGCGATGGCCTCGATGAGGTCGAGGTTCAAGCCGAGGGCGCGCCCGATGTCGCGAGCGACGCGCGCCACGAGCTGCACATGCAGCCCGCGGCGCGAGAGGTCGTCGTTGGCCCGGAAGCTGAAGACCTGGGTCTTTCCGGACATTCGGTTGTAGGCGGGGAGATGGACGATCTTCTCGGCGTCGCGGACGAAGGCCGGGCGAATCGCGGTGTCGCGGTCGCGCTCGGCGGAGCTGCGGCGGATAGCCGAGGCGTTCCTGCAGGCGAAGGGCGAAAGCTCCCCCGACTCGACGCGCTTGGCGACGGCGGCGGCCGTCGCGGGCGTCAGCTCACCGGTCATGCCCGGGGCGAGTTTATTCAGTCCTTGCTGCATCTGGGGGTTCACCTCCCGAGCGGCCCCCGCGCCCGCGCTACTCGCGGACGATGAGGCAGCCGCGGAACACGTGGTCGCGGCACTCGCCCATTATGTCCTTCTCGGCGCTGCCGGGGAAGACTCCGGCGAGCTTGCCACCAAAGACGAACAGGCCGAGGCGCTCACCGGCGACGGAGGACTCGGAGCCCGGTGCGGGAACGTGCTCCTCGATGAAGGCCATCTCATCGTCGGAAAGGACGCTCATGGCCTCCGGGGAGCGCAGCACGGAGAAGAGCGCGTCGGTGCCGCACGACCAGGTCGAGAAGCCGCCGATGACGCAGGCAAGGCCGCGGCGGGCAGCCTCGACGAGGGCCTCGGCGCCGGGGCAGGGGCGCGTCGCGATCTCCTCGGAGGTGGCAAGGCGGTAGACGCAGTCGATGGGGCCGTTCTCGTCCACAAGGCGAGAAGTGCCGGCGGCGGTGACCACGCGAAGACTGCAGATGTCGACGAAGCGGGCGTAGGTTCCCTGCTCGCCGAGGCGCTCGCAGATGTCGGCGACCTCGTCGAGGTCGGCCTCCTCGGGATAGCCCACGATGCCGAGGGCCGGGGAGTCGGCGTGGTGCGTGCCGGTGTTGGCGTTGGCCCAGGTGCCGTAGGTCGCGCGAAGGGTCTCGACGAGGGCCTCGACGGAGTCGGGAGTCTCGATAGAGGGGTGCTTCTCGGCGAAGGCGCGGTAGGCGGAGGTCATCTGCTCGGCACGGGTCACCTCGACGGTCGAGGTGAGGCCGGTGAAGCCGTCGACGGTGATGCCGCGGACCTGCAGCGCGCCGGTGCGGCCGTTGAAGTCGACGTCGACGCGCGCCAGCGGCACGAGCGCCTCGTAGCCGGTCGGGACGAGCGTGAGCTCCTCGACCTCGGGGGCGAAGCCGAAGAGGGCGCGGAAGGACGCGTCCTTGAGGTAGAGCTTGGTGACCTTGTCCATGACGGAGCTGAGCGTCTCGGCAGCGCCGGAGAGGAGCTGCTCCTGCCCCGCGCTCAGGACCAGCGGGGTGGCGGACCAAGGAAGGGCGCCGCGACGGTGGGCGGCGTGTGCGGAAGAGAGATAGGCGTCGGCCTTGGCAAGGCCCTCGTCGTCGGCGGCAAGGCCGCGCACGGCCTCGTCGAACTCGGCCTCAAGGGCGGAGAAGAAGTTAGCCATAGTTCCTCCAACATGTTGAGAAATCGGCAAATCGGCGAGCGGTAGGAAATCACCGCTCAACGGAACGGCAGGCATTGTAGCCGTTTTCGCCGCCGAAGTTGTGAATGTGGAGAAACAGTGCCTCGTTTTATGGATAAGCCGTGAACTTCGCTATTGCCTTAGGCCTCTGAGCTGGCACTTCTCTTTGACAGAAGCATTACCTGCTTTCGCACTTCTTCATAAAACGCCACCTGCCCGTTGGGACCGGGGTGGTCCGAGGCGTCGATGAGGAAGGACGGCTCGGGCGGCAGGAGCCCCTCGCCGTCGACCACCGTCATCTGCGGGTGGCGCGCGGCGGCGTCGCGCGTGATCCGGGCGACGTCGGCGAAGCAGCTCTCGGGGTGCGTGGGGTAGCGGCCCTCGAGGTGGAAGGCGGGGGTGAGCACGAGCGTGGGCACATCGGGCCAGGCGCGCGAGACCTCCGAGAGGTAGGCGCCGGCGTCCCGCTCCACGGCGGCGGCGCGGCACGGCTCGAAGCGGTAGTTGGCGCCGAACTCGACGACGATGAGGGCAGGGTCGGTGGCGGCGACCGCGTCGGCGACCGAGCCGGGCTGGAAGACCTGGCCGCCCACACCCTGGTTCACGAGGCCGAGGCCGAGCGAGTCGGCAAGAAGCGCAGGCCAGGTGATGGCAGGGTCGAGCGAGGTGAAGCCCTGGGCGATCGAGTCGCCGAGGACCAGGAGGTCAGGCGGGCACGCGACCGGCTCGGCGAAGGTGCCGTCGCCGAGGACGGCGCCCAGGCGGCATCCGGCCAGGCACGGCAGCCACAGGCGGACGCGGCGTCGCCTGCCGGGGGTGGCCCCCAAGGCAAAGCGCACGTAGCCGTCGGGGCCGGGCACGCGGACGCCGAGGCGCTTGCCGTCGGCGTCGAGCGAGAATCCGTCGTAGGGCGGGCGCACGCCGGGGTTCGCGTCCAGCATGTCGTCGATCATGGCCTGGGAGCCGGACGGGAACGGGTCCATCTGGGCCTCGAAGGCAAGGTGGGCGGAGTCGGTCTCGAACTCGAGCCTGATGCCGGCGGTGCAGGCGGCCATCTCGCGGTAGAGGCGCGGGTGCCATGCCGCCATGCCGCCGAGCTCGCGAACCTGCGCGGCGGTGAAGCGGCACGGGACCACCCTCCCCTGTCCGTCGAGGCGGGCCTCGAGCGCGCCGAGGACGAGGTCGGCGGAGCGTGCGATCTGCGCGTAGTCCACGTTACCTCCCGAAGACTTCCTCGAGGACCTTGAGGACGCCCTGCTCCTCGCAGGGGTCGCAGACGAGGTCCGCGATCGACTTGAGCTCGTCTGAGGCATTGCCCATGGCCACGCCGACGCCTGCGAGGCGCAGCATATCGGCATCGTTGCCGGCGTCCCCGAAGGCCATGACCTCGGAAGCGTCGATCCCGAAGGCGTCCATGAGATCGCGGATGCCCGTCGCCTTCGAGACGCCGGGCTGCACGACGTCGAAGTAGCCGAACCCGCCGCCGAAGCCGGAGTCGACGACGTTGACCGCGGGGCCTGTGGCGGTGTCGAAAAGCTCAACCGAGCGGGCAAGGTCGCCCTCGTCCACGCGCGACCAGTACATGAGCACGTCGGTCGTCGGGGCCTGCTCGGCGAGCGAGTCCACGTGGCGCATGTTGTGCGAGTACATGGTCATCTCGGCCACGAAGTCGGCATCGGCGCCGCGCTCGACGAAGGCCCCGCCCGCGCAGACGGCGCATAGAGGAATCTCGGGATGGGCGGCGTGTGCGGCGAGCACGTCGGCAACGGCGTCCGGAGACATCACGCTGACCTGCGCTTCTTTGTCCTGCGGCTCGACGTAGGCGCCGTTGGACGCGATTATCGAGATGCTCGGCGCGAGCTCGCCGAAGATCTCGGCGACCTGGAAGCTCTGGTTGCTCGTCGCGACGGCGAAGCGGCAGCCGGCGGCGCTCATGCGCTCGAAGACGGCGCGGAAACGGTCGCGCGAGAAGTCCTCGCCGCCGAGGTCGAGAAACGTCCCGTCCTCGTCGGTGACCACGAGCTTGACCAGGTCCTTGTTTATCACTGTGTTTCTCCTTACATAGGTACGCGCACGCAAGTTTATACTAGCCGGGCTAAAACCCGCTCAGAAAGGCGATTCATGACCAAGTATCTGCGCTTCATGCGACACGGCGCGACCGAGCTCAACGTGGCCGACTGCTGGCAAGGGCACGCGGACTCCCCGCTGACCGAGCTCGGGCGCCGCCAGGCCGCCGAGACCGGCGAGCACATCCGCCAGGCGGGGATCGAGTTCGACACGATTCTGTGCTCCCCGCTCGGCCGCGTAATCCAGACGCTCGAGTGCGCGCTGCCTGAGCGCGCGGCCCAGGGCTTTGAGACGAGCGACGGCATCATGGAGATGTACTTCGGCAGCCTCGACGGCAAGAAGCACGTCGATGGCCATCCCTCAAGCCCCTACCACGACCAGTTCCTGGCCTACGGCGGCGAGTCCGAGGACGAGGTTGAGCGCCGCGTCTGCGCCGCCCTCGACGAGCTGATGAGCCGCCCGGACGTGCACAGCGCGCTCGCCGTCTCGCACGGGACCACCGGCCGTATCTTCCGCAACCACTGGGCCGCGCTGGCCCGCGTCGAGGCGCCGCGCCACCTGGCCAACTGCAGCCTGTACACCTACGAGTTCGATGAGGACGCCCACACGTTCTCGCTCGTGGACATCTACGAACCCGCCAGCGCCACCAACCCCGAGGACTTCGCGCGCTGACGTGTGGCGGGGTGGTCTTCTTGCCACGCGATGCGACGCGAGCGCGCAGAAACCGCAGGCTCCAGCCTCGCGAGGGGCGCGAGTGCGAAGAAGTGCCGGGTTCCAGCTCCGCGTAGGGACCGGGCGCTAAGAAACGCCCGGTCCCAGCCGCCCAAACGTCGTCGGCGCTAAGAAACGCCAAGTCCCAGCTGCCCAAATGACGCCGGCGCTAAGAATCCCCAAGTTCCAGCCATCGATTCACAGCTGGAACTTGGGGATTCTTAGCGAACGCGGACCCGGAGGGGCTGGAACTCGCGGTTTCTGAGCGCCGGTCAGCGCCACGCAGCCGTTAGCGTCGCCAGAGCTCAGCGAAGCGCTCGAGGGCCCGCGCGATGCCGTCGTGGTCGACGTCGTCGGTCACGTAGCCGGCGGCGGCGAGCGCCTCGGGCGAGGCGTTGCCCATCGCCACGCCGATGCCGCACATCTGGAGCATCGACGCGTCGTTGCCGCCGTCGCCGAACGCGATGGCCTCCTCGGGAGCGATGCCGTAGCGCTCGAGCGTGGCGCGGATGCCCGCGGGTTTGCTGCTGTTTGCGGGCACCACGTCGCAGAAGTAATCGCACCAGCGCGTGGTCAGCACGCCATGTGTCGCGTCCGTGACGACGTGCTCGTCCTCAGGCGACAAGAAGGCGCAGAACTGAATGACATCCTCCTCAAGCGCCCGCTCGACGTCGTCTTCCTCGTAGACAAGCCCGGCGTTCTTCTCGACGGCGCAGACGGCCGGCGTATGATGGGTGACGAAGGCACGCTCCTTCTGCAGCACAAGAGCCTCGTAGAGGCCTTCCTTGACCTGCCCCACGACCGCCCGGACGTCGTCGGCGGGGATGGGCACCTCGAAGTAGGTGCCCTCGGCGTCGTAGCAGCACGACCCCGTGAAGGTGACGTAGGCGTCGAAGCCGTCGAACCCCTCAAAGCCGTGGCGGATGCACGGGGGCAGCTGGTACTCGGGGCGCCCCGACGCGATGAAGCACTTGACGCCGCGGTTCCGCAGCTCGATGAGCGCAGTCTTGGTCGATGCCGCCAGCTTGTGCGTCTTGAAGCTCAGCAGTGTGCCGTCGATGTCGAAAAACGCGGCCTTGATCATGCACTTCTCCCCTGCAGACGATAGTCATCCGAATCTTGTGCCCAAGCCTTCGGAGCCGAGCAACCGGCGCCGCGACCAGAGCACGCCCTCAGATACTATCACCCGGCGATGCCGGCGCAGACAACCGAGACGGCCTCCTCGGGGTCGTCGGTCACGCAGAACAGGTCTGGGTCCGCGGCCGAGATCTTCCCGCTGCGCACGACCGTCCCGCGCAACCAATCCACAAGGCCGCCCCAGTACTCGCTGCCGAACAAAACGATCGGCATCGCGGGCGCCTTGTGGGTCTGCACGAGCGTGAGGGCCTCGAACGCCTCGTCAAGCGTACCGAACCCTCCGGGGAACACGATAGCGCCGCGCGAGTACTTGACGAACATCGTCTTTCTTACAAAGAAGTACCTGAACGTCATGCCGAGGTTGACCCACTCGTTGATGCTCTCCTCAAACGGCAGCTCGATGCCGAGGCCCACCGAGATGCCGCCCGCATCGAAGGCGCCGCGGTTCGCCGCCTCCATGATGCCGGGGCCGCCTCCGGTTATCGTGGCGATGCCCTTCTTTGCAATGAGCCCTCCGACCTGCCGCGCATTTGCGTACATCAGGTCGTCGGGAGTGGTCCTCGCAGATCCGAACACCGTAACCGCGGGGCCGAGCTCGGCCAGCGCGCCGAACCCGTCGACGAACTCCGCCTGGATGCGCAGCACGCGCCAGGGGTCGGTATGCAGCCAAGCGGTGTCGGTCTCGGGCTGCAGCAGGTGGCTCACGGTGGTGTCGCGCGGGATCATCTGGCCGCGCATGATCACGGGGCCGCGGCGATAGGTCTCGGCGGCGCGGCGCTCTTCTTCTGTCATTTCTTCTCCTTGGTTAGACGTCCCCCTAAAGTACGGCTAACCAAGAAAAGCGCACGTCAGCGTCGTGTTAGCGACCCGTCAGCCTTAACGCTCGATGCCTGCGCACGCGGCCTCGACGGCCTTTTCCACGTCGTCGGTCACAAGCAGCCCGTCGATGTCGGCGGGACTGATGTATCCGTAGGAAAGCGGTGCCGAGCGCATCCAGTCGAACATGCCGCCCCAGTAGTCCTTGCCCACAAAAACGAGCGGGACCTTCTCGGTCTTGCGCGTCTGCATGAGGGTGAGCTGCTCATAGAGCTCGTCGAGGGTGCCAAAGCCGCCCGGCATCGCGATGGCGCCGTTGGAGTACCAGCTGAACATGGCCTTGCGCACAAAGAAGTACCTGAAGCGCAGCGCGACGTCGACCCAAGGGTTGGGCTCCTCCTCGAAGGGCAGCTCGATGGAGAGGCCGACCGACCTGCCGCCCGCCTCGTGGGCGCCGTGGTTTGCCGCCTCCATGGCACCTGGCCCGCCGCCCGTCATCGTGGCGACGCCGCGGGCCGCGAGCGCCGACCCGACCGCGCGGGCGCGCTCGTACTCGGCATCCCCCTCCTTGGAGCGCGCCGTGCCGTAGACGGTCACGGCCGGGCCCAGGTTGGCGAGCGCGCAGAACCCGTCGACGAACTCGGTCTGGATGCGCACCATGCGGTGAGAATAGCGCTGGAACAAATCCATCGACTCGGCGGAGTCGAAGCTCAGCCGCTCGATCTTCTTCTTTGCTTCGGACATGGGACCCCCGTCGCCTCGAGCGCCCGCGACGGGATTGCCGCCGCAGGCACCTTGTGTTCATGCGATTAGGGTACCCCAGCCGCGCAGGGCGCTATCAGGACGCCGGAGACAGGGTTCTTTTTGTTATCAAAAATGGTAATATTGCAAAGAGTTGGCTTTTTGGGTTTCTTTCTTTGTTTGATGCAGGTGCGCAACTAAACGAAACAGAACACGCGGAGGCCGCAAAATGGCAGGTATTTTAGGTGTGCTCGATATGTGCATGGAGCAAATCGTCGAGGTTGCCATTCTTTTGTTCGAGTTCATCGGAGTTGGAATCATCATCTACTCCGGCCTGCACGGCTTCCATCTTTACTTGAAGCGTTCCCCGGAGACTAAGCTCACGCTGGCAAAGGGCCTCGCCATGGGCCTCGAGTTTAAGATGGGCAGCGAGATCCTCCGCACGGTCATCGTCCGCGACTGGCACGAGATCGGCACCGTGGCAGGCATCATCGCGCTCAGGGCAGCGCTCACCTTCCTCATCCACTGGGAGATCAAGGAAGAGGAGAAGGAGAAAGAAGCCCACTAGCTTCAAGCTTCACGTTCAAAAGCAAAGAGCCGGGACCTCGTGCGGGGTCCCGGCTCTTTTTGAAGCGGTCGTCAGCACTGCGGCTGGCTGCTACTTCTTTTTGTTCTTGGCGAGGAAGCCGAGGGCGATACAAGCGGCAGCAACCACGAGAATCACGACGGGCGCGACGACGTTGGTCGCGTCACCGGTCTTGGGCACGATCGGCTTCTTCTGGGGCTTCTGAGCGGGCTTTTGGTCGTCCTTAGGCTGCGCCGGGGCGGTGTAAGTGTTTTTGAACACCGGCGGCTGGCCGTCGACGCTGGCGCTGAGGTGGCCCTCGCCGTCATCGGCGACGTTAACGGTCAACTGGTACGAGGCATCGTCGTAGGTGACGTTGGCCTGGTCGTCGTTGACCTCGGAGATGGTGAAGTCGTGGGTACCGGGCCCCGCGAACTCCACCGGCTGGAAGGACACGGTGCCGTCGGCGGCGTTCTTGACGGTCTGGAGCTCATTGCCCTCGTTATCCTTGAGGACGAAGGAGAACTGGCCCTCCTTGAGCTCGGCTCCGTCAAGGACCTTGGTCGCCGAGAAGGACACAGAGGTGGGATCGGCAGCATAGGAGTTCTTGAACTCGATGGCGCCGTCGGAGCTGGCCTTGGCGGAAAGCGTGCCGTCGCCGTTGTCGGTGACGTTTACCGTGACGGTGTGCTCGCTCGTGTCGTAGGTCACGCCGTTGTCGGCCTCGCCTGCAACCTCGCGCACCTTATAGGTGTGCTCGCCGAGGTCTGCGCTCGTGTAGGTAACGGCGTCGAAGGTAACGTTGCCGTCGGCGTCGTTGGTTCCCTCGCTCACGACCTCATTGCCTTCAAGGAGCTGGAACTTGAACTCGCCGGCCTTGAGGGCACGACCCTCGAGCTTCTTTGCGATCCTCACGTCGGGCGTCACGGAGTAGTCGGTCGGCTGGACCGTGTACGTGTTGACGAAGCCGGGGATCTCGGAGGCGGTGGCGGTCATGGTGCCGTCGCCGTTGTCCTTCACGGTAACCGTGAAGTTCTTCGGCTCGGTGTCGTTGGTCACGCCTGCCACGGAGCCGAACTCGGTAATGGTGTAGCGGTAGACGCCGGGCTCGGTGAACTTGATGGCGCCGAAGGCGATGTTGCCCGCCGCATCGTTCTTGACGGTGGTCTGCTTAGGCAGCGGGGCGCCCTTATCCTCGGAGCTGATGGTGAAGCTGAAGTCGCCGCCCTTGAGCTGCGGGGCCGTGACGCCGTCTTGGGACGCCTTGACCACCTTGGTGGTCGCGAGCTTCTCGATCGTGGTGTCAGCGGGCTTGTAGGCGTTCTTGAAGGTCACATCGTCGGGTTTTGCGACCGCAGCCACCAGCTTGCCCTTGTTGTTGTCCGTGACGGTAACGGTGACCTGCTTGGCGCCCTGCGTGGTGGCGGTCACGCCGCCGGGGAGCTTGGAGGTCTCCTCGGCGATGCTGTAGTGGTAGACGCCAGCCTTATCGAACTTGATGTCACCGAAGACGATGTTGCCGTCTTTGTCGTTCTTGACGGTGGTCGGCTCAGGCAGCGGGGCGCCCTCGTCCTCGGAGCTGATGGTAAAGCTGAACTCGGCGGCGTTGAGGGCGCGGCCGGACAACTCCTTCTTGAACACGAAGTTCTCCGCGCCAACGACGGTGACGGGCTTCGCCTCGTACTTGTTCTTGAAGTCGCAGCAGTCGCCGTCGCCGTACTTGACGTGAGCGGCAAGCTGTCCGTCGCCGGAGTCGGTGACCTCGACAGTCACCTTGGACACGTGCGTGTCGTAGGTGTAGCCGGCGGGCGCGGGACCCTGCTCGGTCACGCTGAACTCATACGTGCCGGCCTTGGTAAAGGTCACGTCGCCGAACGAGAAGCCCTTGGTCTCCCCGTCCTTGGCGCCCGAGACGGTGGCGGTGCCGGCGCCCTCGGCGATCTTCACCGCGTCGCCGTAGTTGCCGTCGGCAGCGAGCTTGAACGAGAAGGACGATGTCATGTCGTGACCGGTCAGGGTCTTCTGGCCCTTGATGGCGGTGTCGCCCGAGAGCGTGACCTCGCCGGCCTTGTAGGTGTTCTTGAAGGTGCCGTTCTCCACCTTGGGGGTCGCGACGAGCTGGCCCTTGCCGTTGTCGGTAACTGTGATGGTGACGGTAGCCGCGTGGCCATCGTAGCTCACGCCGCCGATTGAGCCCTTGACCTCAGAGACCTCGTAGACGTAGATGCCGGCCTTATCGAAGGTGAAGTTGCCGAACGAGACGGTCTGGGCGTCCTTTTTCGCCGTGGCGGTCAGGCCCTTGGAGGGTGCAGGTGCCTCGCCCTGCGGCGCGATGGCGAACACGAAGGTGTCGGAGTCCTTCCAGTCGCGGCCCTCGAGCACCTTGGTCACGCTGACGCCGGTGCTGAGGGTGACGGGCTGCGCCGCATAGACGTTGGTGAAGGTCGGGTTCGCGCCCTCGGTCACGGTGGCGACGAACTTACCGTCCTTCTCCTCAACGCTGACCTTGACGACGTTCTTGGTCGGGTCGTAAGTCACGCCGTCGTGGCTCTGGCCCTGCTCGGTGATGGTGAACTCATACTCGCCGGCAGCCGAGAAGGTGATATCGCCGAAGGCGGCCTTGTGGCCGTCGGTCTTCGAGTCGATAGTGAGCTCGGTGGACTCGGGCATGGTGACGACCGAAGCGTCGCCCGCGGTCTGCTCGAGCTTGAACGTGAAGGAATCGCCGTCGGCCCAGTCACGGCCGGTGAGGTTCTTGGCCACGGTAAGGTTCGCCGCGCCGCTCAGCGTGCCCGGCCAGGTCTTGTGGGTGTTGGTCACGGTAAGAACGCCGGAGCCCGTGACGGCACCGCTGTAGGTGGGGTCATAGCCGTCGACGGCAGTCTCGACCACGGACCAGGAGATCTGACCTACGCCGGCGGGGACGACAATGTCCTTGGTCCAGCCATCCTTGGCGGTCAGCTGGAACGGGTCGCCGTAATCCCAGCCGTCCTTCTGGAGCTGGACGGTCACAGAGTCGGGAAGCTCGGCACCGTTGGTGTTCGCCCATTCCTTCTTTACGGTCACGGTGTCGACCGGTGCCAAGAAGGTCGGGACCTCGAAGCTGTCGGACTTCTCGTCGGAAACCTGGTCGTCCTTGCCCGTCTCTTTGAGGACGGTCTTGTAGAAGACCTTGGTGCCAACCCCGTCATTGGAGGGAAGCTCAGTCGCCTCGCCCTTATTGACGGCAGCATCGTATGCCGCCTGGCTCGGCTTGACCTTGAAGGTCACCTTGTAGGTCGTGCCCTTCTCGAGCTCGCCGACGGACGAGAGGTCCCAGCTCAGGGTTCCGTCCTCGCCGATTGAAGCGGCAGGGGCGTCGGCCCAGGCCTCGCTATTCTTCTGGTAGCTCACCGACGCGGGGTCGATCGAGCCGTCAGCAGCGGTGCCCGTCACGTACTTGGAGAGCTTGTCGACGATTCTGACGTCCTTATAACCCGCGGACTTCGTGATGGTCTGGATGATGTTCGCGAAGGCAGCATTGAGCTTCTCGGAGTCCGTGCCGTCGAACGCAGAGCCGCCGGTGGTCTTCTGCGCGAAGCTGTTCATCCTTTGTTCAGCCTCGGAGCCCGTATAAACGGTAAAGAGGCCCGCGACGTTGGACGGACGCTTGTTGGCCTCGTCGACGGCATTGTTGAAGTACTCGTCTTGGTAAGTAGTTCCGTTACCGGTGGTGTTTCCCCAGCGGTCCCTGCCATAAGTAGGCTCGCCATCAGAGAGGAAAATGACGTAGGTGGGAGTGTTGGGGTCTTCCTTTGCCTTCTCGTTCGCCTTGGTGAGGGCGTCGACCCAGTTGGTGCCTCCATCGGCTCGCAGCCCATTGACGGCGTTCTTGAAGTCGGACGCCTGACCGCCGGTGTAGTACTGGCTCGGGGTGTTTCCTCGGTCGGAGAACGTCTCGAGCGACAGCTTGATGGTGCTGTCGTCGGATGCGATCAGCTGATCGGCAAGGCTGTTAAGGGCTTCCTTCGCGACGTCGAGGCGCGTCTTGCCCGTCTCTTTCCCAACCTTGTGGTACATGTCGCCGGTGTACTTAACCTCTTTGCCATTTGCGTCGAGGTAGTAGTTGTAAGCGCCAAGCCCAAAAAAGCCCCAGTTTCGCTCCAGCTTGACGGGTTCACCGTCAACCATGCCGTAAGTGCCGTCCCAGTCGTACTTCTCGGTCTTCTCGAGCGAATACGTATAGACTTTGCTTTTCATCGAGCCAGAGACGTCCTGCACCACAATGACATTCGCGCTCGTCTTGGTCTCCGACAGCTCGGTGGCGCCGGTAACGGTGAGCGAGAGGTCGTAGGTGCCGTCGTCGTTAGGCGTGATGGTCTTGGTGTGGACGGGAGGATTGCTGGCGATGCCGCCTTCCCCTTCCGCGAACGCTGCGGAGGGCACGGACAGCGTCACGCACAGAGCGGCGACCAGCACGGCAAGCAGCACCGAGGCTGGTTTCCTCGGTGCCGCCAACACACCTCCGATTCGTTTTCGTTGATGCGTTTGTGGCTTCATTTTTAGCTCCTTCTTTGCCGACGACAATGCGAACTGGGTGCTTTTGCACCTAGCTATACATGATCATCTTCGGCCAAAGTTGGCTGAAAAATGTTACCGATATATTCACTATTTATATCGTGCGAACCAGTTAGCCTGCGGTTTTAATCTGAATTTGGATTTCTTTGTTCTCAGTTGAATGCGGAAGAGACTCACACAATGCATCCCCCTGCTGGTAAGAAGGGCAAAGTGCGCCGAATCAAGCTTTCCTACTCATACCGGGGGGCACTATTTGACATATGAGGGGGTACTATTTTTAGTTTGGGATTTGGTATTAGTTTGAACGTACATCAACAATATCTCCACATATACAGGCTGAATTTGCGCACTTAATTGCAACTTAATAGGATGCCTCGATGCAATTGCCGTTATATACCCCCGAGGAAGAAAAAAGAAGGGGCGGCCCCAAAGGACCGCCCCGAATTACGTGCTAGCTCATGCTATGAAGAAGATCGCGTGGCCCACGCTCCCCTAGCGCTCGTTGCGCTTGCAGATCACCGCGGCGCCCACGAGGGCAACGCCGGCGATGGTGGCGGCAACGGGAAGAGCCGCATTGGTGTTGTCGCCGGTCGCGGGAACGGCAGACTTGGCCTTCTTCTGAGCGGGCTTCTGGGTGTTCTCGCTGGGCTCGGCGGGCAGCTTCGCGATGGCCTCGGTCTTGGTCTGAGTCTCGAAAGCCTCGTTCTCGAAGATGGCGGTGTAGGTGCCAACACCCTCCTTCTTGGCGGTGGCAGGAGTGGTCACCTCGTAGGTGGCCTTCACGGTCTCCATCTCCACGTGGGAGGCATCGCGCTTGCAGACGCGCTTGGCGGTGCAATACCAACCGTCGTCCTGCTTAGCCCAGCTGTACTCAGGCTCACCCCAGTCGTGATTAAGTGCAGGAGACTCCTCGGACTTGGTCTGGGGCTTGAAGCACTTGTGCGTAAAGGTAGCAGTGTATGCGGTCTTGCCAGCCTCGGTGCAGGTAGCGGGCACTGTCTCGACGGAGGCCTTTACGGTCTCCTCAATCGGCCAATCGCAGTAGCCACACTTGGCGTGGCCGGTGCAATACCAGCCGTCGTCCTTCTGCTCCCAAACATAGTCGTTCTGGTCAACGAAGTTATCTTCATGCTCACCGTCGGTGTAGCTGTGGGTCTGCATCTTGCCAGCAGTCCACACGAGCTCACCGTCGATGTTGACGTCAGTACGACCGGAGTTGTTAGCAGACTTGCCGCCAAAGCCAAAGAGCTGCGAGCAAGTAGTGTTGTCGCGCTCAGCCGTGACGGTATTATTGCCGGTAAAGTTGAGGACGTACTTATAGTTCCCCATGTTCGAATCGTTGATATTCAGTGCCTGTTTATACCAGCCCAAGAGCGCCTTCGAGTTGAACGTGCAATTATTCACGTTAACGGTGATGTCATGCTTGCCGGCACCGGCATCGGTGTAGACGTTGATGACCTTGCCGCTGGCGTTGAAGGTGCAGCCGTCGAACGTCATGGTCGGTGAGCTGTACGTCCAGAGGGCGTAGTCACCACTCGGGGCATTGAACGTCGTGTTCTTGAACACTGCGGTCTTGTAGCCCCAGTAGAACGTCTTGCCGTTGACGACGCAGCCATTGAGCACGGTGTTGTCGATGCGAACAAAGCCGAGATAGTCAGCCTTGGCGGAGCGCATCGTCATGTTCTCGAATGTAACGGTACCAGCGCCGTCGAACGAATAATCGCTGTTGTACTCGGTACCGTAATAGTCCGGGTTGGGGACCTTGGCACCGATGTTCCACGCGGTCTTGTCCGTGCCAGAACCCACGAAGGTGAGGTCCTTGCCCTTGGTGTGACCCACGGAGTTCACGCCGTAGAGGGTGTAGTTACCCTCGCCGAGCTTGATGGTGTCGCCGCTCTGCGCCTCGGCAGTAGCGGTCGCCAGATCCTTGTAGGTCGCGTTGGTACGAGTGTTGGTGATACTCGCCTCGACGGCAAGTGCCGGCGTGGCGCTCACGCATACCGCGCAGGCCACGCCGAGCAGCACAGCGGCGATGCGGCTGCCCAGTGCCCTTATGGCCCCAAGGCCGTGGTTACGTTTCATAAAGTACTCCCCTCGACTTCTTTCCCGGTCTTGCGATGCCACGGTTGAGCGTCGCGTGGGCGCATCCACATCCACGTCCGTTATACCGGAGCAAACGTTGGTGCACCTTAGACCAGACCTGTTGTTCAGACTTCGCTCAGATTACCACTTTGCCTACATACGTGGGGGTACTTAATCGGTAACGAATGCAGAGGTTAGAGTAAGAGCAGGCAGTGATTCTGCAGGTTGTCACATTGCAAAAAATGTCAATACAATTTATGGGGAGGGGGTCTGACTTTATATAACTCGGTCAATTTTATTATCCGCGCTGTTGTTCAGGCTATAGTCCGCAATTAACGACTCGATTCCGCCTGCCTACATAAAGGCAGATTCGCCGGGGAGCAGACCTTAGAAGATATCTGCCCCCGGCGAATCATTTTGCTGAAGTAGATGTTTTTTGGGATCGACGCCGATCGGCGAGGCTCCCGATCCCAGACCCCCTACAGGAACTTGTCGAGCTCGCGATCGACCACGGAGTTGCGCTTGACGTTGGGTTTGGCGATGAGGCGGCCGCGGTGGATGACGTGCCTCGGAGTGCGCAGCGCGCACAGGTCGTCGAGCGGGTTCGCGTCTACGACGATCATGTCGGCGTCCTTCCCCACTTCGATCGATCCGGTGACGTCGCCCACGCCGGCAAGCTGGGCATTGCGCAGCGTCGCCGTGTGGAGCGCGAAGGAGCGGGAAACGCCGACGTACTTCTCGAAGTAGCGGAGCTCGCGCCAGAAGTCGTACTGGGTAATCCAGGGGCAGCCGACGTCGTTGCCAAGCGCCACGGGAACGCCCTGCTTGAGGGCGGCCTTCGAGTTGGCGATGATTCCCTCGAAGACCATGTTGCCGTTGTACTGCTCAACCTCGCTCGCGCACGAGACGGAGCGATCGAAGAGCGCATACGGCAGCGCCGGCGAGATCGTGGTGCAGAGGAACGAGCCGTTCTTCTTGAAGAGGCCCATGATCTCGTCGGTCGGCGCGGCGCCGTGCTCGATCGAGTCGACGCCGCCTTCGAGCGCGACGCGAACGCCCTCGGTCGACTCGACGTGCGCCGCGACGGCGAAGCCGAGCTCGTGGGCACGGTCGCACACCGCACGCACCATGGCAGGATCCATCTTGAGCTCGCCGGGCGTGCCCTTCTCTTTGGCGTCGAGCACGCCGCCGGTGATCATGAGTTTGATGAGGTCGGTACCCTGCGACCGCGCGACGTCGACCTGGGCCAGGGCCTCAGGGATGCTGTGGGCAGCGATGGCCACCGAGCCCGCCATGTGGCCGCCGGGAACCGAGATGCCCTGGTTTGCCGCAAGGATGCGCGGGGCGTCGAGCTTTCCGGCGGCGCCGGCGTCGCGCACGCGCGTGTCGAAGTCGCCCAGGCCGCCGACGGTACGGATGGTGGTCACGCCGCTGTGGAGCTCGAGGCGCGCGTACTCGGCCACCAGGCGGTACGCGATCGCGCGCGTGAGGCCGTTGGCCATGACCTTCTTGACCAGCGCCTCGTTGTCGCGCTGCTTCTTTTGGGGCTTGCCGTTGCCCGCAAGGTGGACGTGCATGTTGATGAGGCCGGGGAGCAGGTAGGCGCCCTTGAGGTCAACGAACTCGCAGCCGGCAAGGTCGGTCTCGGCCATGGGTGCGACCTCCACGATGCGCCGGCCCTCGACGACGACCGCGTGGTTCTCGAGCGGCTCCATGTTCTCGGTTCCGTCGAGCACGTTGGCGTTCACGTACGCCGTCCTCTGGCTCGGCGCGGCGTTGGCGGTTTCCTTCATCCTGAGCTCCTTCCCGTCGTTGAATGGGAGTCAATGATTTTTGACTTGGTCTCAACATAATAAGAGAGCCGAGCTGCCTCGCAGCGCACAAGTACTGCAGTCTGCGTCCGCGGGTTGTTAGGTACCCTTCGGCGGTATGCCGCACTACTTGCGAACGCACCGTCTTCCATGCGCACTTTAGAATGGATTCATCGGCTGGTCTTAACTCAAGGGAGGCACCTCGCATGAAGAAGAGCGCATCGTCCCGGATCATCGCACTGACGTTATCGGCGGCCCTGGCCTGCGGATGCCTCCTTACAGCATGCGGCTGCAGCCGGGAGGCCGAGCAGCCGGATCTGAAGCCGGTCATCTATCTCTACCCGGAAGAAAAAGAGGACATCTCGGTCGAGTTGGACTATGCGGGCGACCTGACCTGCACATACCCCGAGTACAACGGCAAGTGGAGCGTCACCGCGCAGCCCGACGGAACGCTCACGGACGTTAGCGGCCAGACGTACAACTACCTGTACTGGGAGGGCGAGAACGACGCCGCGTACGATTTCTCCGAGGGCTTCTGTGTGGCCGGGAGCGACACCGTGGCGTTCCTCGAAAGCGCCCTCGACCAGCTGGGGCTGACCCGCAAAGAGGCGAACGAGTTCATCGTTTACTGGCTGCCGCTTATGCAGGACAACCCCTACAACATCATCTCGTTCCAGGCCGACACCTATACGCAGGCGGCCCAGCTCCGCATCGACCCGGAGCCCGACACCCTGCTGCGCGTGTTCATGGCCTGGAAGGCCTCGGATGCCCCGGTAGACATTCCCGCCCAGGAACTCACCGCGCCGGAGCGCGCAGGCTTCACGGTAGTCGAGTGGGGCGGCAGCCGCGTCAACTAGAGACGACGGCGGGATTTGACTTAAAAGGCCCGCGGGCGCGCCTTTTCCGGCGACACCCGCGGGCCCTTCTTTGTACGTACTAAACCGCGAGGCGCTACGCGTTCTTCTGACGGTTGTAGTTGATGAGACAGCCGGCCTTGACGATGGCGCGCTCCTCAGGGGTCATGTCGGCGATGGCGAGCTTGACCTGCTCGACGGAACCGTCGGCGCGGACGACCCACGCAGCGATGTCCGAGAGGCCGCCGTCGAGCGTGGCGCGGATGCCGGGCACGAACACGTAGTCGCCGACCTCGAAGTTGGGCTCGCCCTCCATCTGGAAGGGCAGCATGCCCCAGTTCATCACGTTGGAGCGATAGCGCTTGGTGGCGTACTCGCTGACGATGTTGGCGAGGCCGCCGATCACGCGCTGGCAGCTGGCGGCCTGCTCGCGGGCGGAGCCGTCGCCGGGCTTGACGGCGTAGACCATGCTGCCGTACTCGGTCGCCCTGGAGTCGGCCTCAACGCCCGCCGCGGCAAGCGCGCCGAACACGCCGACGAGCGCAGGGTCGGCCTCGGCGAGGTCCTCGCCGGCGACGCGGCGCTTCTCGACGGCGTCGACGGCCTTGGAGCGGCCGACGTACTCGGGGTCGCGGCGAGAGAGGGTGAACTCGGCCAGGCCGAGCGGGTTGGAGCGGTAGGAGCTCGTCTCGCCGGAGGGGATGAGCTCGTCGGTGGTGGTCACCGGGTCCATGATCTTGGAGCAGACCTTGAGCAGGATGTCCTGCGCGAGGGGCTCCATCGCGGGCCAGGGCTTGATGTTCGGGCCCTCAACCAGCGCGGCGTCGAGGTCCTCCTTGCCGAAGCCCCAGTAGACGCGCTTATCGTAGGGAGCGGAGTCGAAGTGGTACTCGCACTTCTCGTCCCAGGTCTCGTCGGGCAGGTCGGTGGCCGGGGTGAGGACGCCGCCCGCGGCAGCGGTGGCCGCGATGGAGCGCGCGTCCATGAGCGCGACGGCCGAGAGCTGGCCGTTTCTGGGCTTGGAGCCCTCGCGGTTGGGGAAGTTGCGCGTGGTGTGGCGGATGGAGAGGCCGTTGTTCGCGGGCGTGTCGCCGGCGCCGAAGCACGGGCCGCAGAAGGCCGTGCGCACGATAGCGCCCGCCTCCATGAGATCGTAGATGTAGCCGCGGCGCGTGAGCTCGAGCGCGACCGGCTGGCTCGTGGGGTAGACCGCCAGCGAGAACTCGCCGCAGCCGATGTTGGCGCCCTTGAGCGCGCGGGCGGCCTGGACGACGGAGTCGTAGTTGCCGCCGGAACAGCCGGCGATCACGCCCTGCTGGACGTGGAGCTTGCCGTCGACGACCTTGTCGAGCAGGCTGAAGTTGACCTTCGTGCCGCCGATGCGGGCCGCCTCGACCTCGACCTCGTGCAGGATGTCCTCGAGGTTCTCGTTGAGCTCGTCGATAGTGAAGGCGTTCGACGGGTGGAAGGGCAGCGCGATCATGGGCTTGACCTCGGAGAGGTCGACCTCGACGCAGCCGTCGTAGTAGGCGACGTCAGCGGGCGCGAGCTTGCGGTACTCGTCGCCGCGGCCGTGCTCGGAGAGGAACGCGTGGGTGTCCTCGTCGGTGGCCCAGATGGACGAGAGGCAGGTGGTCTCGGTGGTCATGACGTCGATGCCGTTGCGGTAGTCGGTCGTCATGCTCGCGATGCCGGGGCCCACGAACTCCATGACCTTGTTCTTGACGTAGCCCTTGGCGAAGACCGCGCGGACGATGGCGAGCGCCACGTCGTGCGGGCCGACGCCGGGGCGCGGGGCGCCCTTGAGGTAGATGGCGACGACACCGGGGTAGGCGACGTCGTAGGTGTCCTGCAGCAGCTGCTTGGCCAGCTCGCCGCCGCCCTCGCCCACGGCCATGGTGCCCAGGGCGCCGTAGCGGGTGTGGGAGTCGGAGCCGATGATCATCTTTCCGCAGCCGGCGAAGTTCTCGCGCATGAAGGAGTGGATGACCGCGATGTGGGGCGGAACGAAGATGCCGCCGTACTTCTTTGCGGCGGAGAGGCCGAAGACGTGGTCATCCTCGTTGATGGTGCCGCCGACGGCGCACAGCGAGTTGTGGCAGTTGGTGAGCACATAGGGGATCGGGAACTTCTCCATGCCCGAAGCGCGCGCCGTCTGGATGATGCCGACGAAGGTGATGTCGTGGCTCGCCATGGCGTCGAAGCGGATCTTTAGCATATTGGGATCGCCCGAGGTATTGTGCGCCTGGAGGATGGAGTAGGCGATGGTGCCGCGGCGGGCCTCCTCGGCCGCGGTGGCGATGCCAGCCTCGGCCGCCTGGCTCGCGGGGATGACCTCGTCACCGTTGCGCAGGAAGACGCCCTCGTCGTACAGCTTGACCATTAAAACCCCGCTCTCCCCCGGGCCTCCCCGGGACTCGTGCCTTCGCGGCGCCGGGGCCGGCGCGCGCAGATAAACGTGAATCCATTATCCACAACGAGTTTGCGCGCGGGTTTCCAAACCGTCGCGCGCGACGGATGCGATACGATTCCGACGGAAAACCACGAGGGCGGGCCCGTGCGCCCGCCGCGCAAGGAGCGCCGAAGATGAGCAGAGAAGAGAAGCGCCACCCCAACCTGCCGCCGATCCCAAAGAAGCTGGGAGGCGGGCGCGCGGGCTTCGGCGGCATCGCCGCAAAGAAGGGCATGGGCCCGAACAAGGCCTGCGGCCACAAGGGCGGCATTTGCCGCCAGGGCTCGAAGCGGGGCTGACGTGGCGCAGCAGCAGACCTGGGAAGACACCCGGACGATCCCCGGCACCCTTACCAAGCAGGACATCTACGACCTGCTCGACGCGCGCGGCATAGAATACGAGGCGGTCGAGCACCCGCCGGTGTGCTCCGTCGAGGAGGCCGACGCGCTCGCGAAGCTGCCCTTCGCCGAGCACGAGGCAAAGAACTTCTTTCTGCGCGATCCCAAGCACCGCGAGTATTACCTGGTCACGGTCCCCGACCACAAGAAGGTCGACCTCAAGCGCGTGCAGGCGGAGCTGGAAAGCAAGCGCCTGAGCTTCGCGTCGGCAGACGACCTCGCCGAGAAGATCGGCATCTACCCGGGTGCCGTCACGCCCTTCGCCGCGCTCAACGCCGAGGGCGGCAGCATCCGCGTGGCGCTCGACGCCGACTTCGTGCGCTGGGGCTGGATCGGCTGCCACCCCTGCAGCAACACCGCGAGCGTGCACCTGCGCGTGTCCGAGCTGATCGCGCTTCTGGGCGACGCGGGGCACGAGGTCGAGGTCATCGAGCTGTAGGGGTGCGCCCGCCGGCAGCGGGCCGGGCGATCCGCCGCGAGGCTACAAGGCCGCGGCCGCGCTTCCCCACGGGCGAATCTTCGCGAGCTCAGGCGCCAAGGTGCGCTTTACGATCTCGGTGTCGTAGGCGGCCTGCGCGCGAAGCCAGTAGCCGTCGGAGAGGCCAAGGAACTTGCAGAGCCTCAGGTCGGTGTCGGCCGTGACCCTTCGCTTGCCAAGGACAATCTGCCCGATGCGCTGAGCGGGGATGCCCGTTTCCTTTGCAAGGCGATACTGCGAGATGCCCATCGGCTCGAGGAACTCCTCCTTGAGCAGCTCGCCCGGGGTAACGGGAGCGATTCTATTGTCCATGGTGCCTCCTCTGTTATCTATATGCTAACATGAGAACAGATGTTCCTACTAGTAGTATTTGTTTGTTATTCTCTTTAGGCGAAGGAGCTTGCTATGAACATATTGGTTTTGGTCCCGGCAAACGATGAGCACAAGGCGACGCTCGAGGCGGCGGCTCCGGAGGCGAGCTTTACGTACACGAGCCCCGACACCGCGACCGACGAGGAGGTGGCCGCGGCCGACGTCATCGTGGGCAACCTCGCCGCAGATCGCCTGGGCGCGGCGGCGCGCCTGCGACTCATTCAGCTGAACTCGGCCGGCTACGACAACTACACCGCGGCGGGCACCCTGCCTGCGGGTGCTGCGCTCTGCTGCGCCACGGGCGCATACGGGCAGGCAGTCTCGGAGCACCTCTTTGCCTCCGTCCTTGCCGTCATGAAGAAGCTCCCCGGCTACCGCGACCTGCAGCGCGGCCGTCGATGGGGCGACCTCGGCGAGGTCTGCTCCCCCGCCGGCGCAAACGTGCTCGTGCTCGGCGCGGGCGACATCGGCACGCACATCGCGGCGCTCTTCGCGGCCGTCGGGTCCCACGTCACCGGCGTGCGCCGCAGCGTTGTGGCGGCCAAGGCGCCGTTCGAGCGCATGGCGACCATGGACGAGCTGGCGGAGCTGCTGCCCGAGGCCGACGTCGTGGCATCGGTTCTGCCGAGCACGCCCCAGACGCACGGACTTGCCGACGCGGGCTTCTTTGCCCGGATGAAGGAGGGGGCCATCTTTGCGAACGCCGGCCGCGGCGACCTCGTCAACCAGTCGGCACTCCTCTCGGCGCTGCAGTCGGGCCACCTCGCGGGCGCGGCGCTCGATGTGTGCACGCCCGAGCCGCTGCCCGGCGACGACGCGCTGTGGACCGCGCCGAACCTGCTGCTCACCCCGCACATCTCGGGCTTCTACCACCTGCCCGTGACGCTCGACAACATCGTGGCGATCGCTGCGGAAAACATCCGCGCCCTTCTTTGCGGCGACGAGCTGCGCAACCGCGTGCTCTAGGCGGCCGGAGGCGGGCAGGGCTCGGGGTGGCCGGTCCTTCTTGCCCGTAGGTCCTTCTTGCCGCCAAAACAACCGATTAGCAACCGAAAACGGTGCATACGCCCTACCAGAGGTCCGTATGCACCGTTTTCGGTTGCTAATCGACCAACAAGCGCATACCCCACGCCAATTTTTCATCCCATATAACGACAAGGCAAAGACGACCTTGCGATCGCGCCGCCCGAGGAATGGTCCATTCCCGGGCGGCGATTGCTGTTCAAAGGTTGAACAGCAAAGGTTGAATCGAGGAGGTGAGCGCGTGGGCGATCAGCATGGATGGACGATTTCGCAGGTAGAGGACCTCATTGGCCTTCCTAGGCGCGATATTCAGCGTTGCTGCTACACCGGCAAAGGCGGCGTCGCGCTCCTCTTTCCTACCGACAGCACTTGGGGCCGCCGCGCCTACTCCGCCGATGACCTCGCGCGCCTGTACCTCGTTGCCCGCATGAAAGACCGGGGCATGAGCCTGCCCGAGATCAAGCGGGAGCTCGACGGCAGCGAGGCGGCGGGAAACGGCGACGACGTTCTTCTGGGCGACTGCGCATCCCGCCTTGCCGAGGCACGCGAGCAGGTTGAGAGCCTGCTTTTGTCCGCCCAGGTGCTTCTATGTGCGGACAACCCCCGTGCAATTAAGTCTTTGATTTCTGACTATATTTACCGGTCGGCAGGAGCCAAGCTCGGCTGCTCAGGCCTCCTTGAGCGCCTTGAGCTATTCGATTTCGACAACACATCATCCGAGCTGCGGATATTTACGCTTCAGCTGCTCGACACTCCCGGCTTTGCCTTAGCGATCGAGCTCTGGCTTGGCACCGGCAGCGCCGAGCGGCTTGTCGATAGCCTAAGCAAGAAGGTCCCCGACTCCACCGCGATCTGCCGGTCTCAAAGCGAAGTGCAATATAGCCCTCGCTGTTCAACCATTGAACAGATACGTTAGAAGTCGATAAATGAGCCAACGGGGACATCGAGCGCTCGCGCAATCTTGCAGAGCACGTCGATGCCAACATCAGCACGGCCACCCTCTAGTTTCCAGAGGTATGACCGGCTCGTGCCCGTCATGAGCGCAAGCTGCCGCTGAGAAATGCCTCGCTGTTCCCGCTCATGGCGAATATTGGAGCCTAAGCTCCTCTTTTCGGCTTCGTTGTCCATAAGAAGAAGCGTAGGTATGCAATACTCGGCTATGGCTCTTTATAGAGAGCCATAGCCGAGGGCATTACTGAACAAACAGGCTCGCAACCGAAAAGTATTCAAAGGAGAACCATGCGAATAATCAGACACGGAATCCTAGCGTCACTCATCTTTGCTTTCGCGCTGGCCCTCCCAATGGCAGCACGCGCGGAAGATCAGGTTTACTATCTCGGCTCGACCGTCAACGCTGGAACTGATGACGGGTATTCGAAGGACGGCGCCCTGACCGAAAAAGACCCTCATTACGGCTGGAGCCTTGGTCGTTTTTACGTCACCGGCTTCACAAACATACAGCGCGAGGGCAACAAGGTCACCTTCCTCAAAACAGCCGGCGACGACATCAAGCTGAAATTTCGTCTTGGCCAGGAAATTGACCAGCTCAACGGTGATGAAGCATTAACAATCAACGATGATTCGAACGGCTACGATCAGCGTTTTGGAATCACCAAGTCGGACACCGGGTTCGGCCGCGGCACCCTCATCATCCGCCAAACCGATTACCAAAACAACGAATCAGCCCCGCAGGTTTTCGTCAATTACCTCGACGGGGTCCAAAAAGACGCTGAGACCGATGTCTCCTCGTTCGCCGAGGGCGATTACGAGGTCGTGCTCGACTACGAAATAAAGAAGGACGCGCGCAAGACCCCGGGCATTGGCCCCATTCCGAGCATTTCCATCCTGCCGGAATACGGCAACTACACCATTCGGTTCAGCTTCTCCGTCCGCAACGGCAATACCATGGTCTTTCTCCTTGACTCAGAAACCGGCTCGGAGCTTACCAACAGTTCCGTTACAGAGAATGGCTTTACCGTCGACTTTGCCAAATCTCGCTACCTTGACATCTTCGTCAAGCGCTCGGTGCTCTCCGACAACGGTCAGGAGCTTGTCGACATCCGATCGAACGAGCCCGCGAGCGACGGGAAGAGCTACACGGACCCGGGCATCTACACCATCACGGCAGTCAACCCGAGCACGAGCCAGACTACCGAGAAGGTCATTTATGTAGGCAACGACCCGCTGCTCAAATGCTATGCGATCACCGGATACTCCCTGGAGCAGATTCAGGACATGCTCGACCAGGGGGCCACCGTTAACGAAGACGGCTCCATCGTGTGGCCAACGCCTGATGACTCCGAAAAGGCGGGAACGGGTGAGACCACTCCTCAAGCAGAGCGGGACGACTCCAAGGGAAGCATGCCCTTCTTGCCGATCGCGCTCGTTGTGATCGTGGCAATCGCGGGCGTTGCTTTCGTTGCGAATAAGCGTCGGATAGCGGCTACAAACCGGGACGCGGACGCTCAGGCCAACATGGAATCAACCGGAATCGGCGCCTCGAACAACCCAGAGGGAGATGCCCGAAATGAGGAGTAAAGCAATTGCCATCCCCTTGTGCCTCGCGCTGGCGCTTCAAGGCTGCGGAGTTCCCGCTCAAACAGGAAATAGTTCCGACCCCGCAACGTCGCAAGAGTCTGCGCAACCCGTCACCGACAACGAACAAAAGATGTCAGACGCCAGCTTTATCAAGAAGCTCGAAGACGACATCTACCGATCAATCGTCGACGACCTCGACGAAGACGGCAATCGCAAGGATCTTCAGGTCCAGGACGTGAAGGCTGTATATCTTTCCAAGGAGTACCTCGAGCAGTACACGTACAACACCAAGGAAACCAAATTCTTTGGGACTACGCTCGGCGAGCTTGAAAAGAAGTTCGATAAACAAAAGTACGTTTTCGACATCGATGAGAACGGCAGGACGGTTTCCCATGCCGTCGACGATTTCGACAATACCTTCGATGAGGTCACGCAAGCCGCACTCTTGGGCACCGGGGTGATTCTCATCAGCGTGACCATCGTTTGCGTCACCGGCGGCGCACCAGTAACCGCGCTCGTTGCCTGCACAGCCAACAGCGCGACCGCGATCACGGCGAACCAAGCTCATCTTGCGCTTCTTGCCGCCAGCAGCGCCATCGCCATCTTTGATGACGGAGACGTCGGAGACGCGGCCAAGGATATCGCTTTCGACACGGGAAGCGACTTCGTCATGCAGGCAATCGGCGGCAACGCCGTCGCTTAACACGAAGCAACCATTTAAACGGAAGGGAACTACATGGACGCAGGCAAAACCAAGGCGATCATGAACAAGAAGCTCGGGTTCTTTCTGACCAAACCGAAGATTTTGATTTACGGCATCGTTATCGGACTCGTCGCAGGCATCGTCGGCATATCAAGCCTTTTTCATGCCGGCGAGCAGCGGTATCGCCAAGCGAACACGCTGAGCCCCTCGATCGTCTTTTCTCGCATCGTGTCGAGCAATGAGTTGGTAAGCGCCACGCAACAGTACTCAGTCGTGGATAAGTCGGTCGACGACAACGTGCTGCTCGGGATCATCCACATCCCCTTTACCGAGAACAGCTTCTGGTACCGCTACTGCGGGACCATCAAGGTCGGCGTCGACTTGAAGAAAGCAAGCTACGAGACGTCGGCGGACGGCCGCACCATCACCATTTCCCTCGAGCAGCCGTACATCATCTCCAACACGCCCGATATGGATAAATCCGGCGTCCTCGAGGAACACAACAACATCTTCAACCCCATTCACGTCGAGGACGTGGACGCCTTCCAACGAAAGTGCATCGAGGATACCGAGAAGGAAATCGCGAAGGGCGGCATCTTCGACGAGGCAAAAGCCAACACCGAGGAAAACATCAGGCAGATGTTCAACTCCGCTCTTGGCGACTCTTACACAATCGAGTTCGACTGGCGCGACGCCACGGAATAGGAGAGATTTATGAACATCGGTAAGAACGTGATTATCATCGCAGCAGCCGCCATCATCGCTTTTCTCGTCTTCTTCTGGCTCAACAACTCCGTTCTGTGCTGGGGATGACCGAGGCGGACGGGAACCGAGCAGGGCGGGCCGCCCTTCTTGCCGGCCCTTCATGCCGCCAAACAACCGATTAGCAACCGAAACCGGTGCAAAAAGCTGGAAAGAAGGGCTTTTGCGCCGGTTTCGGTTGCTAATCGACCGGCGAGACAACGCGCGGACGCGGTGCGCACCAGTGTCGATTTTCCCCGGCAAACTGACAAACAGGTAACAAGAAGCCCCCTCCGGCCGGGTACTCAGTCATAATCGGGCACGTAAAACCGCAAGATTAGGAGTGCCCATGCCTCAATCCCCCATCGCCCTCATCGCCTTCGACCTCGACGGGACCGTGTTCGGCTCGCCGACGAACCAGGTCGTCTCGCCGCGCGTCTGCGCCGCCTTCCAAGCGGCCCACGACGCCGGCGCGCTCATCACCGTCGCGTCCGGCCGCCCGTTCTGGATGCTCGGCACGCAGATCCCCGCCGCGCCGTGGCTCGACTTCGCCATCAGCTGCAACGGCGCGCGCGTCGCCGGCACCCACCGAAGCGACCTCGACTTCGACGCGAGCTTCCCGCGCGCGCTCGCCGAGGACACCCTCGCCTCGATCGCCGAGCTCGGCGGCACCGTGAGCATCCACACCGACGCCGAGTCGCTTATGGAGACGCGCCACTGCACGCACCTGCTCGACGACTTCGAAGAGCGTAAGGCCGAGGCGAGCGCGAACGGCGCCGAGGCCGCAGACGCCGACCGCGGCAACCCGATCGACGAGCTCCTTTCCATCTTCGGCGGCGTGGGCGTGGACTCCGCGCTCGACGCCTTCCTTGCCCGCCCCGCCCAGCAGCTCGACAAGGTCGATTGCGCGATGCCCTCCCGCAATGCGGCAGACGCCCTCGAGGCGCGCCTGAACAAGCTCGGCGGCATCGGCATCGCCCGCCTGGACTCGAAGAACTTCGAGCTCACGAGCGCTGCGGCCTCCAAGGGCGCGGCGGCCACCGACCTTTGCCGCGAGCTCGGCATCGACCCGGCCCGCGCCGTCGCGTTCGGCGACTCCGCCAACGACCTCAGCATGTGCGGGCGCGCCCTCACCTTCGTTGCCATGGGCAACGCGACCGACGAGGTCAAGGCCGCTGCCGACGACGTGACCGCCACCGTCTGGGACGACGGCGTCGCCCAGTGGATCGAGGGGCGCCTGTAAATGGACGACCTGCTCTTCTCGCTCAACGCGACGCTGCCGATCTTCATCATGATGATGCTCGGCTACTTCCTCCGGCGCGTCGGCATCGTTACGCAGGAGTTCGCCGACGCCGCGAACACGTTCGTCTTCAAGATCTGCCTGCCCCTCGTCTTGTTCGACGACCTCTACCAGATGGACATCGCCGCGGCGTGGGACGGCGGCTTCGTCGCGTTCTGCGCCGCCGCGACGCTCGGCAGCATCGCGCTGTGCTGGCTCGTCTCGCGCGCGTTCGGCCAGCAGCCTTGGCGCGGAGAGTTCATACAGGCGTCGTACCGCTCCGGGGCGGCGTTTTTGGGCATCGCGTTTCTTTTGAGCATCTACGGCGAGGCGGGCGCCGCGCCACTCATGGTCATCGGCGCCGTCCCCATCTACAACGTGAGCGCCGTCGTCATCCTCGAGCTCATGCGGCCGGGCAAGAAGGGCTGCGGCGTGAGCGGCGAGCTCATCCGCAGCACAATCAAGGGCATCGTCACGAACCCCATCATCCTCGGCATCGTCGCGGGCGTCACCTGGTCGCTGCTTCGCATCCCCATGCCCCAGGTGCTCGGCACCGCCGTGGCCGACGTCGGCGGCATCGCCACCCCGCTCGGGCTCATCGCGCTCGGCGCGTCGTTCAGCTTCCGTCGTGCGTTCGCGGTCGGGACGCCGTCGATCGTCGCGTCGGCCATCAAGCTCGTGGGGCTCGAGCTGGTCTTCTTGCCACTGGCGCTCGCGGCGGGATACACCGGTCAGAAACTCGTCGCCGTCATGATGATGCTCGGCCTGCCCTCCACCGTCAGCGGCTACGTCATGGCGCGCAACATGGGCTACGAGGGAGCGGTCAACTCGAGCGTCGTCATGCTCACGACGCTCCTGTCGTCGGTGACCATCACGTTTTGGCTGTGGCTGCTCAAGTCACAGGGGCTGGTGTAGGCGCGCAGCGGAGACTGCCGCGGCCCGCCGTCCGGCGTCCGCCGTTCCGACACGCGTTGAACTCTCACACATATAACGATGTTTTATCTTCCTACGTAAAAAGTCGGTGGACGGCGGTTTTTGGGTTGGCAACGGCGCTTTGCGCTGCATAATGGAGTGCAACCGTTTTTTCAGACACCCACGCCCAAACCACCCGGGAGGTTGCGCATGAAGGAGCTCGAGGACCGTATACGCAAGGACGGAATCGTTCGAGAGGGCAACGTCCTCAAGGTCGACAGCTTCCTCAACCACAAGTGCGACGTCGCGCTTTACGACCAGATGGGCGCCGAGTGGGCCCGTCTTTTTGAGGGCAAGAAGGTCGACAAGATCCTGACCATCGAGTCTTCCGGCATCGGCATCGCCTGCGTGGCCGCCACCCACTTCAACAACGTTCCCGTGGTGTTCGCCCGCAAGACCGAGTCCAAGAACCTCGACGGCGAGCAGTACCGCACCCAGATCAAGAGCTACACCAAGGGCCGCACCTACGAGGTCATCGTCGCCAAGCGCTTCCTCGAGCGCGGCGAGCACGTCATCATCCTCGACGACTTCCTGGCCATGGGCTGCGCCCTCAACGGCCTGCTCGAGATCTGCGAGGAGGCAGGCGTCGTGGTCGAGGGCATCGGCATCGCCATCGAGAAGGGCTTCCAGCCCGGCGGCAAGGACCTGCGCGAGCGCGGCTACCAGGTCGAGTCCCTCGCCGTCGTCAACAGCATGGACGCCGCGACGGGTCAGATCGAGTTCGCGTAGCGTCTAGGCAAGCATCACCAACATCCGGGCGGGTCGGGGAAATCCTCGGCCCGCTTTTTGGGACAAAAGGGACGGGGTATTCTGTCCCAACTTGTGGAGACGCTCCACATCTTGGGACAGAATACCCCGTCCCTTTTGTCCCAACTTACGCTTGACGTATGAATAGATGCTCATATAATCATTTTTAAGCGAAAGGAGCCCGATATGTGTGAAGAGCCCAAAGGCCCCATCCCCGTCGGAGAGGCACTCGAGGAGCTGCCGGACGAGGAGCTGCTCTACGACCTCGCCGACCTCTTCAAGGTCTTCTCGGACACGACCCGCATAAAGATCCTCTTTGCCCTCATGGGACGCGAGCTGTGCGTCGCCGACATCGCCGAGGCCACCGGCTCCACCCAATCGGCCGTCTCCCACCAGCTGCGCACGCTCAAGCAGGCTCACCTCGTCAAGTTCGAGCGCGACGGCCGCAACATCGTCTACTCGCTCGCCGACAACCACGTCTACACCATGCTCAACCAGGGCATGAGCCACATCTGCGAATAAGGTCGGGACGGACGCCCGTGCCCGCCCCCAGCATTAGAAAGGCATTGCCATGAAGAAGTCCTTCAAGCTCGACGAGATCGACTGCGCCAACTGCGCCCGTGAGCTCGAAGACGAGCTCGCGAAGCTCGACGGCGTCAAGTCCGTGTCCGTGAACTTCATGACCCAGAAGCTCACCCTCGAGGCCGACGACGCCGAGTTCGACGCCGTGCTCGACCGCGTCGTCGACTTCACCGCCGACGCCGAGCCCGACTGCGAGATCATCCGCTAATCAGCCCTCCCCTGCCGCCGGCGCCCGCGCGGCAGGGGCTTTTCGCACCGTAATCTATGAACGGTTGCTCATACATTCAGAATTTTGGAGATGAACGCACCATGGCAGACGCAAAGAAAAAGAAGCGCAAAAAGAAGGAGTCGCTCGAGCACAAGCGCAACCGCATCCTCGTCGCGCTCGCGATCTTCGCGGTCGTGTTTGCCCTCGATGAGCTGGGCGTCCTTCTTGCCGTGTTCGGCGAGCCCGGCTGCGTGTACGCGAGCTTCGTGCTCTTCCTCGTCCCCTTTATCATCGCCGGCCACGACGTGCTCGCCAAGGCCTGGGGCAACCTGTGCCGCGGCAAGGCCTTCGACGAGAGCTTCCTCATGGCCGTGGCCACGCTCGGCGCGTTCGCCATGGTCTTGTTCCCGGACACCGACCCCCACATGGCCGAGGGCGCGGCCGTCATGCTCTTCTACCAGGTCGGCGAGCTCTTCCAGGCCTACGCCGTGGGCAAGAGCCGCAAGTCCATCGCCGACATGATGGACATCGCGCCCGACTTCGCCAACATCGAGGCGGCCGACGGCTCGCTGGAGCAGGTCGATCCCGATGACGTGGCCGTGGGCTCCGTCATCGTGGTCAAGCCCGGCGAGCGCGTGCCCATCGACGGCGCGATCGTCGAGGGCGCCACGCAGCTCGACACCGCGGCGCTTACCGGCGAGTCCGTCCCGCGCCAGGCATCCGCAGGCGACGACGTCATCAGCGGCTGCATCAACATCACGGGCCTCATCAAGGTCCGCACGACCAAGCCCTTCGGCGAGTCCACCGTCGCCCGCGTCCTCGAGCTCGTCGAGAACGCCAGCGAGAAGAAAGCCCGCACCGAGAACTTCATCACCCGCTTCGCGCGCGTCTACACCCCCGCCGTCACCGGCGCGGCGGCACTTCTTGCCGTCGTGGGCGGCCTCGTGACGGGCTCCTGGGCCGATTGGATCCTGCGCGGCCTCACGTTCCTCGTCGTCTCGTGCCCGTGCGCGCTCGTGATCAGCGTGCCGCTCAGCTTCTTCGGCGGCATCGGCGGCGCGTCGAAGATCGGCGTCCTCATCAAGGGCTCAAACTACCTGGAGGCGCTCGCCGAGGTCGACACCGTGGTCCTCGACAAGACGGGCACCTTGACCAAGGGCACCTTCAAGGTCGTGGCGACCCACCCCGCCCCCGGCTTCACGGCCGGCGAGCTCCTCGAGCTCGCCGCTCACGCCGAGGCGTTCTCGGACCACCCGATCGCCGTCTCGGTCCGCGAGGCGTACGCGGGCGAGCTCGACCCCAAGCGCGTGGCCGACTCCGCGAACAAGGCGGGCCACGGCGTCAGCGCCACCGTCGACGGCAAGAAGGTCCTCGTGGGCAACGAGAAGCTCCTGGCCGAGGCGGGCGTCGCCGCTCCTGCCTGCGAGGTCGCGGGCACCATCCTGCACGTGGCGGCAGACGGCGCCTACGTCGGCCACATCGTGATCGCCGACGAGGTGAAGGAGGACGCCGCGCAGGCAATCGCTGACCTCCACGCCGCGGGCGTGCGCCGCTGCGTGATGCTCACCGGCGACCGCGAGGAGGTCGCCGCCGCCGTCTCCGCGCAGCTCGGGATTGACGAGCACCACGCGCAGCTGCTGCCCGGCGACAAGGTCGACCACGTCGAGCGCCTCCTCGCCTCGGAGGACAAGAAGCGCAAGCTCGCCTTCGTGGGCGACGGCATCAACGACGCGCCGGTGCTCAGCCGCGCCGACGTGGGCATCGCTATGGGCGCCATGGGCTCCGACGCCGCCATCGAGGCCGCCGACGTGGTCCTCATGGACGACAAGCCCTCCAACATCGCCCGCGCCATGCGCGTCGCCCGCAAGACCATGCGCATCGTGTGGCAGAACATCGTCTTCGCGCTCGGCGTGAAGCTGCTGATCTTGGTCCTGGCGGCGCTCGGCATCGCCAACATGTGGCTCGCCGTCTTCGGCGATGTGGGCGTGGCGATCATCGCCATCCTGAACGCCATGCGCGCCATGCGCGTCGACTAGGCGCGCGGCGGCCGGCCGGCGGACCACCGGACAAGCATCGTGCGAGCAGATCGCCCCCGGGCTTCTATGTAAAGAAACCCGGGACGTTTTTTGTTACCGAAAAAAAGGGAAGCCCTCGCCGGAGAAAGGGGAAACGGCGAGGGCTACAAGGAAAGAAGGTATTTATCTTGTTCCCGCTGTTGTCCGGCTCAAACACCCGAAAGTTAAGTCCACATTCCCGCCACGTCCCCTCCACGCCCGCAACACAAACCCGCGAATCCAGTCAGGCAAAAATGACTGCCAAATCAGACAGGCTGGAAATGCAGCTATTTCAGCCTGTCTGATTTGGCAGGCCGAACGCTACCATGGTGTGCATACGCCAAAAAGAAGGAGCCCCATGACCCACGCCCGCCGCCAAGACAAGCCGACCCCGCAGCGCCCGCCGCGCGAGGCGTTTCTCCCCGTCTCCCGAGCCGATATGGACGCCCGCGGCTGGGACCAGTGCGACTTCGTCTACGTCTGCGGCGACGCCTACGTCGACCACCCGAGCTTCGGCATGTCCATCATTTCCCGCACGCTCGAGGCCCACGGCTACAAAGTCGGCATCATCTGCCAGCCCGACTGGCACGACCCGAAGAGCATCTCGGTCCTGGGCGAGCCGCGCCTCGCCTTCCTAGTCTCTGCCGGCAACATGGACTCCATGGTCAACCACTACACCGTGGCCAAGCGCCGCCGCGGCAAGGACTTCTACACCCCCGGCGGCCGCATGGGCGCCCGACCCGACCACGCCGTCGTGGTCTACTCCAACCTGATCCGACGAACCTACAAGCACGTCCCCATCGTGCTCGGCGGCATCGAGGCGAGCCTGCGGCGCCTGGCGCACTACGACTACTGGTCCGACTCGCTCAAGCGCTCCGTCCTTCTTGACTCCGGCGCCGACCTGCTCCTGTACGGCATGGGCGAGCGCTCCATCGTCGAGATGGCCGAGGCCTTGGACGGCGGCATCCCCATGGACCAGGTCACCTGGATCGCCGGCTCGGCGTACAAGGCGCGCTCGCTCGACGACGTCTACGACTACGAGCTTCTTCCCAGCTACGACGAGCTGGTCGCGGACCGGCTCAACTACGCGCGGAGCTTCGCCGTGCAGTACCGCAACATGGACTCGATCTCCGCGAGCCGCCTCGTGGAGCCCTACCCCAAAGACAACCTCTACGTCGTCCAGAACCCGCCGTCGGCGCCCCTCTCGACGCCTGAGCTCGACGCCGTCTACGAGCTGCCCTATGCGCGCGCCTGGCACCCGGACTACGACGCCGCGGGCGGCGTGCCGGCGTTCGACTTCGACGAGGTCCGCTTCTCGATAGCCGCCAACCGCGGCTGTTTCGGCGAGTGCAGCTTCTGCGCCATCACCTTCCACCAGAGCCGCGTCGTGCAGGTGCGCAGCCACGACAGCGTCATGGCCGAGGCCCGCGCCCTCACGCAGGACCCGACCTTCAAGGGCTATATCACCGACGTAGGCGGCCCCACCGCCAACTTCGGGCGCTCCGCCTGCGACAAGCAGGCCACCCGCGGCGTGTGCTCGAACCGCCGCTGTATGTGGCCCGAGCTCTGCCGCAACATGGTCGTCGAGGAGGACTCCTACGCCGACCTCCTGCGCGACCTGCGCCAGCTCCCCGGCGTAAAGAAGGTCTTCGTGCGCTCCGGCGTCCGCTTCGACTACGCCTTGGCCGACAAGTCCGACAAGTTCCTCAACGAGCTCATTCGCCACCACGTGAGCGGCCAGCTGCGCCTGGCCCCCGAGCACGTGAGCGACACGGTGCTCGCCGCCATGGGCAAGCCCAAGCGAGCCGTCTACGAGGCGTTCTGCCGCCGCTTCGAGCGCGCGACGAAGGCCGCCGGACTCGAGCAGTACGTGGTCCCCTACCTCATCAGCTCCCACCCCGGCTCCACGATGAAGGAGGCCGTCGAGCTCGCCGAGGCCGTGCGCGACATGGGCTACATGCCCGAGCAGGTGCAGGACTTCTACCCCACGCCCTCGACCATGAGCACGTGCATGTTCTACACCGGCGTCGACCCGCGCGACATGCAGCCCATCTACGTGCCGCGCGACCCGCACGAGAAGGCGATGCAGCGCGCGCTCATCCAGTACCGCAAGCCCGAGAACTGGAAGCTCGTCCACGAGGCGCTCATGCGCGCCGGCCGCCAGGACCTCATCGGCTTCGGCCCCAAGTGCCTGATCCGGCCCTACCCGCCCAAGCCCTCCGCCGCGGGCGGACGCGCCGGCGCAAAGAAGGGCACGGCCAAGAAGGGCTCCGGCTCGCAAGCCCCCGGCACAAAGAAGGCCACCTCCGGAAAGAAACCCGCCGCAGGTCAGCGACGCAAGCCGAGCGGCCCTCACAAGGCCAAGTAAGCTGCAGCCCTCGTGTGGATAGCCGGCGTAAGGACTTCTTGCCCTCGCCTGCGCTGCGCAACCATGGCAAACTAGGTTCTCGGCCGCCACGGCTCCATGAAACTCCGAGCACCCCTTGAATTGAGGCATCACCACATGATCCGCGACATCGTCCGCTCCCCCATGCTGCTCCGCACGCCGAGCGAGCCCGCGGTCGAGCACTCCTCGCTCGACGCCGCCGTGGGCCAAGACCTTCTGGACACGCTCGCCGCCCATGCCGACGAGTGCGTTGGCATGGCCGCGAACATGATCGGCCAGCACAGGCGCATCATCGTCGTGGCCAACGGCGCACGCCACATGCTCATGCACAACCCCGAGATCCTCGAGGCCGCCGGCCCCTACGAGACCGAGGAGGGCTGCCTCTCGCTCGAGGGCACCCGCCCCTGCAAGCGTTACCGGCGCATCAAGGTGCGCTACCTCGACGAATGCTGGACCGAGCGCACCTTCACCTTCACGGGCTACGTCGCCGAGATCATCCAGCACGAGATCGACCACTGTAACGGCGTTCTCATTTAGCGGTGCGGGCCCACGGGGCAAGAAGTACTTCTCTCTAACTCCCATGCGGCGGACGCATCCGACCGGTTTTCGGCCCAGATGCGTCCGCCGCATGGGAGTTAGTCAGTTTTTGAGCCAGCGGCTACTCGGCGAGCCTGGCGATGATGAGGTCCTGGAGGGCGTCGCCCAGCTCGTGGCCGGCAACGCGCATCATCTGCGGGAAGCGGCTGTAGTAGGTGAGGCCCGGCGTGGAGTTGACCTCGTTGAAGACGACCTCGCCCTCGGGCGTGACAAAGAGGTCCACGCGCGCGAAGCCCTCGCAGCCGAGCGCCTCGTACACGCGCTTGCCGGCCTCCTTGACGCGGGCGAGCAGCTCCGGCTCAAGGTCGGAGGGGCAGCGGAGCTCGGTGTTGGCGCCCGGGTCCTTCTCGAGGTGGATGCGGAAGAACCCGTCGCCCTTCACGACGATCTGGTCGACCTCGCCCATGTGGATGCCGTGGACGGTGTCGCCAACGACGGCGCAGCCCACCTCGTCGCCGACGATGGCCTCCTCGACCGCGACCTTGTTGTCGAGCGAGAACGCCGTGGTGAGCGCCTTCTGGTAGCTCGCCTCGTCGGTTGCCTTCGAGACGCCGATCGACGAGCCGCCGCGCGCCGGCTTGACGAAGACGGGGAAGCCGCCGCAGGCCTTCACGGCCGCCAGGGCCTCGGACACGGTGGAGCCGCGGTAGAGGACCTCGCACTTGGGCGAGCGGACGCCGGCGGCCGCGGCGAGGCGGTGGCTCGCGTCCTTGTCCATGCAGACGGCACTCGCGAGCACGCCGCAGCCGACGTAGGGGATGCCACAGGTCTCGAGCGCGCCCTGGAGGGTGCCGTCCTCCCCGCCCTGGCCGTGGAGGACGGGAAGCGCCACGTCGACGGGCAGCGGCTTTATGCCCCCATCATGGATAACAAAGAAGCCGCCGGCCTTCTCGCCCATGCCGGGGATGAGCGCGATCTTCTCGACGTCATGGGTGTGCCATCTGCCGGTCACGTCGGCGGGGTCGCCCGTGTAGTGGAGCCACTCGCCTTCCTTCGTGATGCCGATGAGCGTGAGCTCGAAGCGGCCGGCGAGCGCGCGGATGACGTTGTCGGCGGACTTGCAGGAGACGTCGTGCTCGGTGGAGATTCCGCCAAAGAGAATCGCGACCTTGATCATGGGGAGACCTTTCTGCGTCGTTAGCCAATTCCGTTTCATGATACGCCACGGGTGCGCAGCCGCGGTTTTTGGACCCCGACGCACCGCCTGGGCGCCCGTATTTGTCGGCGCACGGCCGTCTGTCCGAGCTTTCTTGCCTTAGTGGGTGAACAAAACGGCACCCTGCGAAGTATCGCAAAATCAGCCAACGCATCTACCTGCGGTTTTGCAAGATGCATCGCAATGGATACTCGCCCTAACCGCATTTTGTTCACCCACTAAGGAGTTTTTGCGGCGGCACGCCGAAAAGCACAGCCAAACGCATGGTCGCGGCCGCTCGTCCGGCAGAAATGCTAGTCGCCGTACTCGCTCTGCGCGCCGAGGCTCGCGGCGACCCGGCCAAGCAGGTCGACGAGCTGGCCTTTCTCGCGCTCGTCGAGGCACGACAGCGCTGCCGCGTTCCACTCCTCCATGAGCGAGACGACAAAAGAGAACGCCTCCGCGCCCCCGTCGGTGAGGTACAGGAGGTTCGAGCGCCTATCGGTCGGGTTGGGGCGCCGGTCCATAAGGCCCGCCTCCACGAGCTTGGCAACGGATCTGGTGGAGTATCCAACATCGACGCAGAGAGCATTGTTCATCTCGGTCTGCGTGCACCCCTCGTGCGTTCCCACGTAAAGCACGAAGTACATGAGGCCCTGCGTGAGCCCGACCTCCTTGAGCCGCGCGGCGCAGTTGGCCTGGAAATGATGGCGAAGTCCCGTGACGAGGAGGGCAAACTGCCGTTTTTTGGTTGTCTCCTCAAGATTGCTCATTCCCGGAACCCCGGAGCTCGCCATTCTTTCCACCCCCACAAAGAAGGGCGCACCGACCGGCGGGCGCGCCCACGATACCAGCGGGGCCTATCTTAACCGAATGAGCCCAGCCCCCTTGCGGCGCCCGCCGCCCTCTCTGGAACGCGCGTCACGCCCAGACGGTCATGGCAAGCGTCGCGGCGACGATGAGGGCAAGCCCCGCGGCGGCGCGGCGGCTCAGGCGCTCGCCGAGGACGAGGCGCGCGAAGGCGATCGACACGAGGATCGAGAGCTTGTCGATCTGCACGACGACACTCACCTGCCCCGCTTGCACCGCATAGTAGTAAAAGAGCCACGACGCGCCCGTTGCCACGCCCGAGGCGCAGATGAACCCCAGCTCGCGGCGGTCAATCGTGTGCACGAGGCCGAGCTTGCCGCGGCACGCGACGATGGCCCACGCCATGACGAGCACAAAGCACGTGCGCACGGCTGTGGCCAGGCTCGAGTCCACGTGCTCGATGCCGACCTTGGCGAGCACCGAGGTCAGCGCCGCGAAGACCGCGGAGAGGACGGCGAGCACAAGCCAGCGGCGCCCGCCCTCGGCGGCGCCTTGGGCTTCTTTCCGCTCAATCATGAGGAACGTCCCCGCGAGGATCACCGCCGTCGCCGCGAGCTTGACCGCGAGGTGGCTCGTCTCGCCGAACAGGACGATGGCAAGAAGGACCGAGAGCGCCGTCGACGACTTGTCGATGGGCACGACCTTGTTCACGTCTCCGGCGGCGAGCGCGGCGAAGTAGCAAATCCAGCTCGCGCCCGTAGCCAGACCGGAGAGCCCCAGGAAGAAGTACGAGCGTGGGGTGATGGCCGCGAGCGCCGCCGGCACATCGCCCACCGAGATCGCCGCCATGAGCCAGCTGAAGGCGAGCACGACGGTCGTTCGCACCGCCGTGGCCACGTCGGAGTCCGTGTGCTCGATGCCCATCTTTGCCAGAATCGACGTCACGCCCGCGAACAGCGCCGACGCCGCCGCGGCAAGTATCCAATCCATATCGGTCTCCAAAAGAACGCCATCTCGCCGCTACCATAGTAGGCCTGTCAATTAGCCCCGACCCGCAAGGATATGCTCGTGACCTCGCTGCTTTTGCCCGTGATCTACCTCACGTTCGTCTCGCTCGGCCTGCCCGACTCGCTGCTCGGCTCGGCCTGGCCCGTCATGTACCCGGAGCTCGGCGCGCCCGTGGCGGCGCAGAGCGCGCTCAGCATGCTCATCAGCGCGTGCACCATCGTCTCGAGCCTCGCCACGGCCAAGCTCGTGCGCCGCTGGGGCACGGGCCGCCTCGTCGCGGCGTCGGTCGGCCTCACCGCGGCGGCGATCCTGGGGTTCTCCGCCTGCAAAGAGTTCTGGCAGCTCGTGGCTCTCACCGTCCCCTATGGCCTCGGCGCCGGCGCCATCGACTCCTCGCTCAACAACTACGTGGCCATCCACTACGGCCCGCGCCACATGAGCTGGCTGCACTGCTGCTGGGGCATCGGCACGAGCGTAGGGCCCGTTGCCATGGGCTGGGCGCTCGCGGGACCCATGAGCTGGCACGGCGGGTACCTCGTCATCGGTATCGCGCAGGCCGTCATCACGGCGGTGCTCTTCTGCTCGCTGCCCTTGTGGAAAAGGAGCGCTGGAGAGAAGGACGAGGGCGAGTCGGCGTCGAACGGCGCGGCCGAGAAGCCCGGCTACGGCGCGCTGCTGCGCCTGCCCGGCGCAGGCGCGGTCATCGCGTCCTTTGGCTGCTACAGCGCGCTCGAGTCGTCGTGCGGCCTTTGGATCGCGAGCCTGCTCGTGCTCGCGCGCGGCGTCGGCGAGGCCCAGGCAGCCTCGATGGTCGCGCTCTTTTACCTGGGCATCACGGCGGGGCGCTTTCTGGCGGGAGTCGTCGCCGACCGCATCGCCGGGCCGCAGATGATTCGCATCGGGCAGGGCGTCATCGCCCTGGGCATCGCGGCGCTCGCCGCGGGCGGCAGCGACACGGCGGTGCTCTCGATCGCCATCGCGCTCATCGGCCTTGGGTGCGCGCCCATCTACCCGAGCATCGTCGCGCTGACCCCGTCGCGCTTCGGCGAGGCGGCCTCCCAGGGCATGGTCAGCCTTCAGATGGCCTGCGCGTACGTGGGGTCGACCTTCTTTCCGCCCGTATGCGCGCTCGTGGTGGGCGCCGGTGGGGCCGCGTTTCTGCCATCGCTCTACGCCGCCGTGCTCGCCGCGATGATTGTGCTCGCCGAGCTCGCCAACCGCCGCTGCCGCGCGGAATAACGGGACCGTCGGTAAGACCGGCGAACCACTGCGCCAGAATCGCCGACCGTCGGTAAGACCGGCTGCCCGCTGCGCCAAAACCCGGGAGCGTCGGTATCCGCAGCCGGGTTTCCACGCGCTGATAATACCGACGCTCCCCGATTCCCGCGCACAGCACGGGCCGCCTTACCGACGGTCGAGGTTTTAGGCGCAGACCCTACCGACGCTCCCGGTTTCTCGCGCAGCCGGCGTCGCGATTTACCGACGCTCTCGTTATCCCGCGCAGCCGGCGGCAATCGCGCCGATGTCCCGTCATTTGGCAAGAAGGGCCTCGCCCGCCGGCGCCCCCGCAGGCACTTACAGGACGGCGACCTGGCAGCTGCGCATGGTGGCCAGAGCCGCCTCGTGACTCGCGGGCGTGACGCCGGCGCACAGCTTGACCTCCACGCGCATCGGGACCTCGGGCAGCATGGCCTTGATCAGCAGCGCGTTGCTCACCACGCAGATGTCGGTGCACAGCCCCGCAAGCTCGATCGAGTCGATGGGGCGCTCGGCGTTTCTTTCCACGAGCCACGCCGCGAGCTCGGCGGAGCCGAAGGTCGGCTTATCGAAGACGGGCGCGCCGAGCCCCTCGGCCACCTCCGCAACCGCGGGCACGAGCTCCCAGCCGGCCGTCCCGCGCACGCAGTGAGTCACGGGGAGGTTCCTGCCCTCCTGCGTCTGCAGGTAGTCCTCGGTGTGCGTGTCGCGGGTAAAGACGACCGTCCCCGCGAAGTCACGCGCACGCGCCGCGACGCCCTCCACGATGGCCTGAGCCTCGGGCGTGCCGAGCGCCCCGTCCACGAAGTCGTTCTGCATATCGATGACAATCAGGTAATCGTTGGGCATCTGTCCTCCCGGATCCGACCGATTTTCGTTGCAACGATGGTACCTTAGCCGACCCGCCGCGACGTGCGCAGGCGGGCTCGCGGCCGCTATCCCCGGCGGCTCCGGCGGACAATTTCAGCGGCAAATCGACGCGAGAATTAGATAAACATTTTTTATCGTATGCACTTTCCGGCAACCGGGATGCCGGTTGGCTCCGATGTACTCCAGAAAACACAACGCAGAGCATGTGAGGAAATTAAATAAGGCCTTTGACCTGTTGTAAAATCATATTTTCTTCCTGCACCACATATTGTAAGAAGCGCGACCGAGGAGGACCCGTGCTCAAATTCGAGCAGTATGCTCGCCCAGCCACCGCGAAGGAGGCCTACGACCTTCTGCAAGAAAACCGTCTTGCGACCGTCATAGGCGGAATGATGTGGCTTCGCCTCTCCGACCGAACCATCCCGGTGGGAATCGACCTTTCCGGCTGCGGCCTGGACCAGATCGAGGAGACCGACGACGCCTTCATCATCGGCGCCATGGTCACGCTCGGCCAGCTCGAGAACCACGAGGGCTTCGCGCGCATGACGCGCAACGTCTTCACTGACGGCGTCCACGACATCGTGGGCACGCAGTTCCGCAACCTCGCCACGGTCGGCGGCTCCGCCTATGCGCGCATGGGGTTCTCCGACATCGTCGTCGCCCTTCTTCCCCTCGACACCTGGGTGGAGTTCACCGGCGCCGGCACCATGCGCTTCGCCGACTTCGTCAACGGCGGCGCGGCGCGCGACGTGCTCGAGCGCATCATCGTAAAGAAGCACGACTACCGCGCGAGCTTCCAGTGCCTGCGCAATTCCGCCACGGACTTCTCGACGCTCAACGTCTGCGCCGCGCTGTGGGACGACGAGTGGCACCTGGCCGTGGGCGCGAGGCCCAAGAAGGCCAAGTTCCTCGAGGGCGACGACCTCAGCCTGCCGCGCGAGTTCACCCCCGACGAGCTCGCGGCGGCCTGCGAGCGCGCCCGCTACCTCAACTACGGCACCGACCGCCGCGCCAGCGCCGACTACCGCGCCGAGCTCGCCGAGATCCTTTCCCGCCGCGCCATCCTTACCGCCGCGAACCAGCTCGACGTCGAGTCCGAGCTCCGCCTGGCCGCCGAGGCCGCCAAGCCCAAGGGGGTCTCCGCATAATGAACGTCACCTTTACGCTCAACGGACGCCAGGTCACCGAGGACGTCGCGCCCGACCAGACTCTCTTTGCGTGGCTTCGCGCCCACCACATCTCGTCCGTCAAGTGCGGCTGCGAGACGAGCAACTGCGGCCTGTGCACCGTGTGGCTCGACGACGAGCCGGTGCTGTCGTGCTCCATGCTCATGGCCCGCGTCGACGGCCACGCCGTGACCACCCTCGAGGGGGTCGGCGCAGAGCGCGAGCTGTTCGCCCGCTGCCTCGCCGAGGAGGGCGCCGAGCAGTGCGGCTTCTGCTCCCCCGGCCTCGAGATGGACGTGCTCGCCCTCGACCGCAAGCACCCCGACGCCGACGACGAGACCATCCGCCGCTTCCTTTCCGGCAACCTCTGCCGCTGCTCCGGCTATGCCGGCCAGATGCGCGCCATCCGCCGCTTCCTCGGCCGCCACAAAAACCCGGGCGGCAAGCTCTCCGAGCGCTCCGAGTCCGCCGTCGCCATGGAGAAGCAGGTCAAGGCCGCAAGCAAGGGCGTCACGTCCTCCGACCGCGGCAGCTCGCTGTCCCGCCCCGTCGTAAAGAAGGACGCCGCCGCGCTTCTTGCCGGCAAGCCCGCCTTCACCGACGACCTCGCGCCCGACGACGCGCTCATCGTCAAGCTCATCCGCAGCGGCCAGGCCCACGCCCGCGTGACCAAGGTCGACACCTCCCGCGCCCTCGCCGTCCCTGGCGTCGTCGCCGTCTACACCCCCGAGGACGTGCCGCACAACCGCTTTACTCTGGCCGGCCAGTCCTTCCTCGAGTGCTCCCCCTACGACACCGTGATCCTCGACGACGTGGTCCGCTACGTCGGCGACGAGGTCGCCATGGTCGTGGCCGAGACCGAGGAGGCCGCGGCTGCCGCCGTCAAGCTCGTCAAGGTCACCTACGAGAAGCTGCCCGCCATCCTCAACATGGACGAGGCCCTCGACAACCCGATCGTGATCCACCCCGAGGACGACTGGTCCTACGGCGCCGACCGCACGGGCGACCCCAAGCGCAACCTCGTGGCCCACGACGTCCACGAGCACGGCGACGTCGAGGCGGCGCTCGCAGACTCCGACGTCGTGCTCGAGCGCGAGTACCACACCCAGGCCGCCGAGCAGGCCATGATGGAGACCATGCGCTCCTACGCCTACACCGACGCCTTCGGCCGACTGACCGTCGTGGCGTCCACGCAGGTGCCCTTCCACATCCGCCGCCAGGTCGCCACCGCCCTCGGCATCCCCAAGAGCCAGGTCCGTGTGATCAAGCCTCGCGTCGGCGGCGGCTTCGGCGCAAAGCAAACCGGCTGCAACGAGGTCTTCGCGGCCTTCGCCGCCCTGAAGACGGGCCGCCCCTGCAAGTGCATCTACACCCGCGCCGAGACGATGAGCTGCTCGAACTCTCGCCACGAGATGAAGATGCGCGTGAGGATCGGCGCAAAGAAGGACGGCACCATCACCGCCATCGACCTCTACGCGCTTTCCAACGCCGGTGCCTACGGCTACCACGGCACGACCACCATCGGCCTCGTGGGCGCAAAGTCCCTGCCGATCTACAACCGCGCCGCGAGCCGCTTCAGCTACGACGTCGTGTACACGAACATGATGCCCGGCGGCGCGTACCGCGGCTACGGCGCCACGCAGGGCTGCTTCGCCGTCGAGTCCGCCGTCAACGAGCTCGCCGACGAGCTCGGCATGGACCCCTGCGAGGTCAGGCTCAAGAACCTCGTCAAGGAGGGCGAGACCCTCTGGCAGCTCGGCGAGGAGCCCCTGCGCAGCTGCCGCATCGACGAGTGCCTCGAGCGCGTCATGCACCTCACCGGCTGGAAGCGCCGCCCGCTCGTCGAGGACCTCGGCGACAAGGTCCGCTCCCGCGGCGTGGCCCTCACCATGCAGGGCTCCGGCATCTCGAACGTCGACATCGCCAACGTCGACATCACCCTCGAGGACGACGGCTTCTACGTGCTCAAGATCGGCGCGACCGACGTGGGCACCGGCGCCGACACTATCCTCGCCCAGATTGCGGCCGAGGTCCTCGGCTGCGACGTCGACCACGTAATCACCAAGGGCGTCGACACCGACACCTCCCCCTTCGACACCGGCGCCTACGCATCTTCGGGCACCTACACGACGGGCGGCGCCGTGGTCTTTGCGGCCAACGACCTCGTCGAGAAGATCCGCGCGCAGGCAGCAACGTGGTGGGGCATCGACGTCGACGACGTCGAGTTCGACTCCGGCCTCGTGCAGACCGCCGACGGCAAGAAAAAGATGACCGTCGCCGAGATGGCCAACCGCGCCATCGGCTTCGGCCTCAACCCGGGCATGCTCTCGGGCCACGGCTCCAACACCCAGCCGCAGTCTCCCCCGCCCTTCATCGCCGCCGTGGCCGAGGTCGAGGTCGACAAGGAGACCGGCAAGTACGAGCTCACCGACTACGCCGCCGTCGTCGACTGCGGAACCGTCATCAACACGAACCTCGCCCGCGTCCAGGTCGAGGGCGGCCTCGTCCAGGGCATCGGCATGGCCATGTGCGAGGACGTGAACTACGACGCAAAAGGCAAGATGCGCACGGACTCCTTCATGCAGTACAAGATCCCGACCCGCATGGACGTGCCGGACGTCCGCGTCGAGTTCATGCCGAGCTACGAGCCCACCGGCCCCTTCGGCGCGAAGTCCATCGGCGAGGTCGTCATCAACACCCCGTCGCCGGCCATCGCGAGCGCCGTCGCGCACGCCACGGGCAACTACGTCCGCTCGCTGCCGATCACGCCCGAGAAGGCGCTTCACGGCGATGCGGAAGTCGCCCCTGCCCCGCGCAACGCAGCCAAGCCCGAGTAACGGACACGGCCTGACTCATTTGCTCGCAACGCACCCCGCCGACAGCTTACGGCGGGGTGCGTTTTCGTATAGGTATTCCGTCACGCAGCCGGGCCGAGACCCGCCGCCCGCCGATTGCAAGCCCGCCCCATTGCCCTCGGACTGTGCGAGAAGAACTATGCTCAGGAGACCCCGATAAGCGCATCCGTCAACCCGGACGAACGAAGGAGCCTCCTATGGATATCAACGAAGCATATGAGAACCTTGGCTACAAGAAGGTCTTCGCCTCCCTCGACGGCTCCGATTTGCAGTACGACGTCCTTGCGCGCGCCATCGTCATCGCGTCGAACAACCACGCGGAGCTCTACGTCGGCCACGTGATCGACGCGACGGTTTTCGAGGGAACCGGAATCAGCATCGGCTCCGTTGTTCCCAAGCTCGAGCAGGCCTTCCGTGACCAGATTGCGCCGCTCATCGACGACGCCGCGGCGAATCCGCGCATCCCGAACGTCGAGGTGCAGATCAAGGTCGGCCGCATCCGCGAGACGCTCAAGGAAAAGATGATCGACGTGATCGAGCCTGACGTCATCGTCTGCGGCGCGCGCGGGCTCTCGAGCATCAAGTACGCGCTTTTGGGATCCATCTCGACGTACCTGCTGCGCAACTGCACCTGTGACATCCTCGTGGTCAAGCGCCCGGCCATCGCCGGTGCGAGCAAGCCGCTGTAGGAGAAGGCAGGCGAGCTACTGCGCGAGCGCGATCGCCTCGACGTAGCCAGTCTCGTTGGTTACCGAAACAAGAATCGAAGACACGCCGGCGCCCGCGAAGACCTCCGCGAGCGCACCGTCCATGACGACCTCGGGCTGGCCCGTAGGCGCATCGAGGCACTCGACGCTGCGCAGGTCGAAGCCTTCCTGAGTGAGCGGCGCTACCGCCTTGAAGACGGCTTCCTTGACGGCAAAGCGCCCGGCGAGGTACTGGCAGGCGTCGTGCCTGCCGCGCGCCTGGGCAAGCTCGGCAGGCGTAAAGGTCCGCTCGACGAAGGCGCAAGGAGCTGCCTGCGACGCGTCGAACCCCTCGCAAACCTGCCGGAACTCCGTCAAGTCGACCAAATCTATGCCCACACCTAAAACCAAGTCCGTCATCCCTCTTGATCGCGAACCAACTGGTTAATAATAGCCGCAACCCATAGCTGCCGACATACAAGTCAATTGCAAACCAAAGACGGCAACACGGCGCTTGATTCAAATTACTGAGCGAAGTCGGTATCCTTTTTCGAAAACCTTGGGTAGACCAGCACAGATACTTGCTAAACAGCAGGGTTTTGATACTTTATCGATACCTCTACTCAGGGTTTTGAAATTCAGATACCGACTTCGCATGTTATTTGCTCTTTAGCGCCCCTCAGACCGAGAGGACATCGCATGGAAACGGTTTTCAGCGGCCCGTCGGCCTTCAAATACTATCGAACACCACCGCAGGTCCTTGCGCTCTGCCACGAACTGCCCATGTCGCAGGACCGCGCCACACGCACCGCCTTCCCCAACCACCCGACCGCAAAAGCCGTGCTCGGGCAGACGGTGCATACGCTCGTGACGAGCAAATCCGAGCAAACAGGGGCCAAGTACGTAAAGCAGCACCTATGGAAAGGGCCGCGTCCCTCAGTCGACATATTCGAAGACCCCGTGATCGGCACGCTGACCTCGCCGTTATTCACCCTCTTGACCCTGGCGCGCGACTACAACGCCATCGAAGTCGCCATGGCAATGTATGAGTTATGCGGCAAGTTCTCGGTTTACGCACCGTCCCCGGAGATCGAAACGTTGCTTCCGTCCCCGCAAGATGCTCAACGGCTCGGATTCGGTTGGAACCGAGTGACGGGAACCGACGGACGACCGAGTTCGTTATGGATCCGCGAGCCGATCATCGAGCTCGGCGACCTCAAGGGATTCGTCGACGAGATCAAGGGGATGCGCGGATCTACGACGTTTGCAAAGGCTGCCGATATGGTGCTCGGCGTCGTCCGCTCCCCGCTCGAGGCGAGCACCGCGATGCTCCTCGGGCTGCCTCGCTCAAAGGGCGGGTACGGTCTTAGCATCCAAACCGACAAGGTTATCCGACTCGGAGCGAGCGCAAGGGCAATGGTCGGCAAGGATTACCTCGTCGCAGATATCTATGTTGAGTCAAAGGATGGCAGGCACGCGCTCGACATCGAGTGCCAAGGAGAAACCGTTCATTCGGGTATCGGCGCACGAATCTCCGACGCGGACCGTGCGTGCGCCATCGAGGCGTCGGGCGTCGACATCCTCTATTTGACCGAACGCCAACTGAAGGATGCCGACAACCTCGCGCTCTTTATCGAATTGGTCGAGGGAAGGCTCCACGAGAAGATGCCTGCGAGGACAGAGCGTATGAAAAACACCGAGCAAGAGCTCCGCTACCACCTTTTCCAGAATTGGGAAACCCTTTGCGGCGTCTCCTAGATCAATTACTGTGCGAAGTCGGTATCCTTTTTCGAAAACCTTGAGTAGCCAATCAAAAACAGGCGGCAAAACCCCAGGAAATGAGGTTCTGCCGCCTGTTATACTCGCACTTCCTGAATTAGGATACCGACTTCGCGCAGTTTTTTGCCGATGACGCTGGAAAACCCGAGGAACCGACTACTTCGCGCCCGCAAAAGCCAAGGCGAAGGAGCCGGGGCCGCAGTGCGAGGTGATCACGTTGTGCGACTCGTACCAGCGAATCGACTTGAAGCCGAGCTCGCGAGCGTGCTCCTCGGCGGCGCGCTGAATGGCGTCGGGCAGACCCGCGGAATGCAGGAGGTAGACAACGTCGGTGTCGTAGTCGCCCTGCAGCGCCATATGGTCCATGAGGCCGATGGCAGCTTTCTCCATGTTGCCGCGCAGCTTCTTGGTCGCCACGAGCTTGCCCTCGAGCAGCTCGATGATCGGCTTGATGCGAAGCAGGGTTGCCCCGACGAACGCCGCGTTGGAAAGACGGCCACCCGCTCGCAGGTAGCCGAGGTCGCCGGGCACGAAGCCCATGCGCACACGGCTCGCGAGCTCCTCGGACCATGCCATGAGCTCCTCGACCGAGATGTCGGGGTTCTCCGCGAGGTGGCGGGCGGTCTGCGTGACGACGAAGCCCTGGCCGATGGTCACGTGACGGGTGTCGAACATGTGAACGTAGTCGCGCCCCTCCGCAGCGGTGCGGGCGGACTCGTAGGAGCACGTGGTCACGGAAGAGTAGGCGATGTAGAGGATCTGGGCGTTCGGGTGCTCGGCGTGGACGCGGTCGAGAACCACGGAGAAGTCGCCCGGGGTGCAGCCGCTCGTGCGCGGGAGCACACCGAGCTGGCGGCACTCCTCGAGCATCTCGGCGGGCGGGAGCTCGCCATCGTCGATAGTCTTCTGGCCGATGGAGACGTGCATGGGCACGATCTCGATGCCGAGCTCGGCCGCCTCGGCGGCAGGGACGTCGGAGCCGGACTCGGCAATGATGACGATTTCACTCATGATATTTGCCTTTCTGCGCAGGTCATGTATTGTTTTGAACTATGGTCAAAGATTCTGACCGCAGTTTGAGCAGGTAAACGCATCGATGCAATCATACGACCGCCTTCTGTTCAAAACGCAATCTTCACAGGCTTCATTAAGCTCCGTACACAAAAGCAAAGCTCAATTTCTATCAACGAAATAACGCCAGCCTCCTTGGCCCTCAGCCGAACAGCTAGGGGTACGATTGCAAAGGCAAAACCGTCACCACCTGCAGGTCGGAGTCACATGTTCAAGCTCAGGCGCTATCTGCGCGGGCACTACCTCGAGTGCGTGCTCGCGCCCACCTTCAAGGGCCTGGAGGCCATCCTTCAGCTCATTGTCCCCATCATCATGTCGCAGGTCATCGACGTCGGCATCGCGAGCGGCGACAGCGCCTACATCCTCATGCACGCAGGCGCGCTCGTCCTTCTTGCCTTCTTCTGCTACGCCGTCTCGATCGTGGCGCAGTACTTCTCGTCAAAGCTCGCGGCGCAGTTCGGCGCAGCAGTGCGCGATGACCTGTTCCGCCACGTGATGACGCTCTCGCGCGAGGACATCGACCGCATCGGCCGCGCCTCGCTCGTCACGCGCATGACCAACGACACCCAGCAGACCCAAGACGGCCTCAACCTGTTCTTCCGCCTGATTCTGCGCTCCCCCTTCATCATCGTCGGCTCGGTGATCGCCGCCTTCCTCGTCGACGGCTGGGAGGGCGCCGTGCTGCTCGTGTCCACGACAATCACGGTCGCGCTCATCCTCTTTTTCATGGGCATCACCACCAAGCGCTACCGCAAGACCCAGCGCGCCCTCGACGACGTGCAGCTCAAGTGCTCCGAGAACCTCGAGGGCGCCCGCGTGCTGAGGGCTTTTTGCCAGGAGGACTCCGAGATCTCGACTTTCCACGAGGTGTCCGGCACGGTCCGCGACCTGCAGCTTTCGGCAGGAGACCTGAGCGTGATGGTCAATCCCCTCACCTACCTCGTCGTGAACCTCGGCCTCATCGCCCTTCTGTGGGTGGGCGGCCTGCAGGTCAACGTCGGCAACCTCACGCAGGGCCAAGTCGTGGCGCTCGCGAGCTATGTGAGCCAGGCGCTTGTCGAGCTCCTCAAGCTCACGTGGCTCATCACCACCATCGCCAAGGCCCAGGGCTGCGCCACGCGCATCAACGAGGTGTTCGCCACGAAGCCCACGCAGGCGGACGGCAAGCTCGACGCCGCCGCATCCGCCATCGCCGGCGCCCCGGCGGTTGTCCTCGACGACGTGAGCTTCGTCTACCCCGACGCCGCGGGCGAGTCGCTCTCGCACGTGAGCCTCAAGCTCGAGGACGGCCAGACGCTCGGCGTGATCGGCGGCACCGGCTCCGGCAAGTCGACGCTCGCCTCGCTCCTCATGCGCTTCTACGACGCCACGTCCGGCCGCGTGCTCGTGGGCGGCCAAGACGTGCGCGACCTCACGCAGCAGAGCCTGCGCCAAGAGGTCGCCCTCGTCGAGCAGGGGCCGCAGCTCTTCTCGGGCACCATCGCCTCGAACCTCCGTTGGGGAGACGCCGACGCGACCGACGACGACCTCCTGCGCGCCGTCGAGACCGCCCAGGCGACCGACGTCGTCGAGGGCAAGGGCGGGCTTGCCGCCGAGGCCGAGCAGTTCGGCCGCAACTTCAGCGGCGGCCAGCGCCAGCGCCTTGCCATCGCGCGGACCCTCGCCAGGCGCCCCCGCGTGCTCATCCTCGACGACGCGAGCTCCGCGCTCGACTTCGCCACCGACTCGAAGCTCCGCCGCGCGATCCGTCGCGACTTCGCCGACTCCGCCGTCATCCTCATCTCGCAGCGCGTGGCGGCGGTCCGCTCCGCCGACCAGATCCTCGTGCTCGACGGCGGCCGTCAGGTCGGCCTCGGCACACACGAGGAGCTGCTGAAGAACTGCGAGGTATACCGCGAGATCTGCGACTCCCAGCTCACGAGCGAGGAGGCCCACCGATGAGCGCAAAGAACACCGCCGCCGCGCCTGCCGCGGCTGGAAAGAAGCACCAGGACGACCAGACCATCCGCCGTATGCTCGGGCTCTTTGCGGGCAGGCGCGCCATGCTTTGCGCCCTCATAGCCCTCGTCGTCGTGGTCACCGTGGGCACCCTCACCCTGCCCACGCTCACAGGCGGGGCCGTCGACTGCATGGTGGGCGCGGGAGCCGTCGACTTCACGGCCTTGGCCGACGTCGCCCGCCTCATGGCGCTCACCGTCTGCGTGACCGCCGCCGCCCAGTACGCGCTCGCGCTCGTGACCAACCGCCTCGCCTACGACGCGGCATTCGACCTGCGTTGCCAGGCCTTCGACCACCTCCAGCGCATGCCGCTGTCCTACATCGACTCCCACGAGCACGGCGAGGTCGCGAGTCGCATCGTCAACGACGCCGACCAGCTCACCAACGGCTTCGTCATGGGTTTCCAGCAGCTCCCTACCGGCGTCTTGACCATCGTTGTCACGCTCGTGTTCATGTTCCGCCTGAACCCGCTGATCGCCGGCGTGGTTACCGTGCTCACGCCCTTCTCGGTCTGGATGGCAAAGTTCATCTCGAGTCACGCGAGCAAGCATTTCGCGGGCCAGACCCAGCTGCGCGGCGAGCTCACGGGCCTCGTCGAGGAGATGATCGGCGGCGTGGGCACCATCGAGGCGTTCGGCGTCGCCGACGAGGTCTGCGGCCGCGTGCGTGACATCGACGCCCGCCTCGCGCAGGAGAGCTACAAGGCGGTGTTCTTCTCGTCGCTCGCCAACCCGACCATGCGCTTCATGAACTCGCTCGTCTACGCCGCCATCGGCATCTTCGGCGCGTTCGTCGTGCTCGGCGGCGGCATCACCGTGGGCGGCCTCTCCGCCTTCCTCCAGTACGCCGACCAGTACGCCAAGCCGTTCAACGACATCACCGGCGTGGTCACGGAGCTGCAGAACTCCGTCGCCTGCGCGCGCCACCTCTTTGAGCTCATCGACGAGCCGCTCGAGGAGCCCGACGCCGAGGGCGCCCTCGAGCTCGGCCGCGTCGAGGGCAAAGTCGCGCTCGACGACGTGACCTTCTCGTACGCGCCCGGCCGCCCGATCCTGGAGCACCTCGACCTTTCCGCCGAGCCCGGGCGCCGCATCGCGCTCGTCGGCCACACCGGCTGCGGAAAAACCACCCTCATCAACCTGCTCATGCGCTTCTACGACGTCGACTCCGGCAGCGTGACGGTGGACGGCCACGACGTGCGCGGCATCACGCGCGCGAGCCTGCGCGGCAGCTGGGGCATGGTCTTGCAGGACACCTGGGTAAGGCGCGCGACGGTGCGCGAGAACATCGCCATCGGCCGTCCCGACGCCACCGACGACGAGATCGTCGCCGCCGCCAAGGCAGCCTACGCCGACGAGTTCATCCGCCGCATGCCCCGCGGCTACGACACCGTGCTCGACGGCTCCACGAGTCTGTCCGCCGGCCAAAAGCAGCTGCTGTGCATCGCCCGCGTGATGGTCGCCCGTCCGCAGATGCTCATCCTCGACGAGGCCACGAGCAACATCGACACGCGCACCGAGCTCCTCGTCCAACGCGCCTTCGACAACCTCATGCACGGCCGCACGAGCTTCGTCGTGGCGCACCGCCTCTCGACCATCCGCGACGCCGACGCGATCTGCGTCGTCGATCACGGCCGCATTGCCGAGAAGGGCACGCACGAGGAGCTGCTCGCCCGTGGCGGGATCTACCGCGACATCTACGAGAGCCAGTTCGCGCCGGCGGAGTAGCGGAAGGCACTTCTTTGCAAACGCGGCGCGGAGCGCTCTTTCCCCCGCCGTCACAGCGCAAGCTCCCTCCTGTTTCGACCATTTTTACCCGGAAATGGGGCCGCAAATGGGTCAAACAGGAGGGAGCTTGTTGATTGCCGGGCTCGGGGATTCCAGCGTCTGGCAAGAAGGACCCTGCCGGCGCTTCCCGCCCGCTACTTGCCGCCGGCGTCCTTCTTTGCCGCGGCGGCTTTGCCAGCGGCGATCTTTGCCTCGATGTCCACCTTCGGGACGGGCGCCGAGGACTTGACGACGGTCTTCGCGCCGCGCGTCGTCACGGTGGCGCCGGCGACGGCGGGCGCGGCGGGCTTCTTTCTAGCCTTGGGCTTGACGGTCACGCCGCCCCTGGGCGCGCGGGCCCCGCCCTTGGCAGCAGAGCCGGCCGTGAAGGAGCCCGTGTCGATGAAGGAGCGGATGCCGCCGGTAAAGCCGTCCCAGAAGCCGTGCCAACGGTGGTAGATCGAGGTGCCGCCGTTGGAGCGCATGCCCATGCACGGCGCGGCGATGAGGACCGGCAGCAGGTACTCGATGGCTCGCCAGATGATGAAGCCGGCGGCGAGGTGGCTGCCGTACATGTCCTTGAAGAGGTACGCGAAGCCGACCTCGGCGCCGCCCGTGCCGCCCGGCAGCGGCACTGCGTTGACCAGCAGCTCAAGCATGGAGCCCGACGCCGTGCACAGCAGAAGGTCCGCCGGCTCGCCGAACGAGCGCAGCACGAAGTACGGCAGCGCGTACATGCAACCGAGCTGGAGCAGGGTGACCACCATGGTCAGGCACATCTCGAGCACGTTGGCGGCAGAGCTCTTGAAGTCGCGCGAGAAGACCTCAATCTGCGTGTTCACGAACTTATACCACTCGTTGTACTTCTCCTCCTTGATCCAACGGTGGCGGTGCGCCAGCTTGAGCGCCCAGTTGCAAATGGCCATGACGGGCTTGGGCAGCAGGCACATGGCCATGATGGCCGCGAGCTGCACGACCTTGAAGCCAAAGAGGAAGATGCCGATGAGGGTCACGTCGCCGAACGTCTCGTAGAAGTAGCCGCCGCAAAAGAGCAGCATGATGGCGGCGAATACGCCCTCGCCGGCCTCGTAGAGCACGAAGCGGGTGAAGTTCAGGGCGCCCGCCTCGCCCACCGAGAGCCCGGCGCGCGTGAGGCGGAAGATCTGGGCCGGCTGCGCGCCCACGCCGGAGGGCGTCATGCGCATGAAAAAGACGCCGGAGGCCTCGACGCTCATGAGGTCGCGGATACCCACGGGCGAGTCGGGGTCGTGGATAACCGACAGCACGTAGGCGAGGACGCCAAAGACGTAGTAGAAGAGGAAGCAGACGACGCCCGCGACAATCCACCTGACGTCGACGCCGGCGAGCGACGTCACGAACTCGTCAACCTGCCCGGTAAAGACCAGGTAGACCGCATAGGCGATCATCACAAAGAAGAGGAAGACGAGGGTCTTGCGGGCCTGGCCCATCGACTCCTTATCGGCCTCGTCGCCCTCCATGATCGAGATCTTCTTCTTGGTCGTCTTTCCGCCGGCGACCTTGAGGGCGACCTTCTTCTTTGGCTTCTTGAGCTCGTCTGCCACGCGATGCCCCTCTGTTGCGGTTACGGTACGAATCTAGCCATGACATTCTATTCTACCCCAGCGGGATAGGGGCCCAACAAAGCGCGCGCCTCCCGGCGGCGATTAGCAACGAAAACCGGTGCAAAACGCCGCGAAGAAGGGCTTTTGCACCGGTTTCGGTTGCTAATCGATGGATGGGGCGGCAAGAAGCCCTTGGGCGGCTGGCGTGGCGGCACTTCTTGCCAGTCTTCCTTTATCGACGCTGCTTTGCCGCTAGAGATTTCCCGGTTCGAACTCGTCGATATACGCCTCGATAACGGCGGATCCGGCATCCGACGACGACTGCGGGTAGCTGAACTGGATGCCGTTGACGTAATCGCCACCCACGTACTGCTTGGCGTAGCACTCGGTACCGTCCTCCTCGACCCACGACGCGACGGCCCAGGTGCTTCCCATGGCTTTGTACGAGACGTCGTGGGCTGAGGCGTACGAGTCGAGCACGGAGGAGGGCGTCTCGCTAAGGGCGTTGGCGCTGCCCCACACGCGGACCTCAATGCCGGATGAGGGCTCTCGGAAGGTCACTCCGTCGCCGTTATCGGAAGCGTCGACGAGCTTGTAGCTCGCAGGGAGCGCGACCTTGTAGCCGTAGCGATCGTTCATATATGTAAGCTTTCCGGAGGCAACGGTCACGTCGCTTTGCGCGGCAAAGAGCGCGTCGTCTTGGTCGAAGCCGGGTTCTTGGGCGGCATCGCCCGAGCCAGAGACCGCGCCCGAGCCGTTCGCCTCCGCCGTTGCCGTATCCTGGGCTGTGCCCGCACCGGACCCGGCCTGCGATTGCGCGGGCTGCGACTGTGAAGGCAGCGTCGAGCTAAGGCATATGAAGGCGAAGGCGCCGACTGCCATGACCACGAGGGCGCCTGCGACCACGGCGATTATCTGCACAACGCTCGGGTGCAGGGGCGTCGAGGACTTTTGTCGGATCTTTCCCGTGGGAAAATCGTCCTGCTGCGCGCCGCACTCCGGGCAGTACTGCGCCCCGTCTTCCAGCTCGTGCCCGCAGTTCATGCAATACATGGCCGACTCCGATCCCTTCTTTGCCTGTTCGTTCCAACAGTAGCGCAAACGATTATTGGAGGAGACCCCGCAGACAACAACGGCGCCTTATCCGTCATAGTTGGCTTCGCGGGAGGATTAGCAACGAAAACCGGTGCAAAGAGCCGCAAAGAAGAGCTTTTGCGCCGGTTTCGGTTGCTAATCGATGAGCGGGATGGCAAGAAGGGCCCCGCAAGCGGGCAAGAAGTGCCAGCCCGGCTACGGGAGGATAATCCCGCCGCCGAGGCACTCGAGGCCGTCGTAGACCACGGCCGACTGCCCGGGGGCCACACGGCGCTGCGGCGTATCGAAGCGGACGGTCGCCGAGGCCCCGCCTTGCGCCGCCTCGAGCACGCAAGGAACGAGTTCTCCCGTGTGCCGCGTGCGGACGACGTACTCCCCCGCCGCCGGCGGCTCGCCCGCGATCCAGCGGCAGTCGCCGAGCGCGAGCTCGTCCGTGAACAGCGCGGGGCTCATGCGGTCGGCGGTCACGTAGACGGTGTTCGTCTGGACGTCCGTGCGCACGACGTAGCGCGCGGGTCCGCCGCCCAGGTCGAGCCCGCGGCGCTGCCCCACGGTAAAGAGGAACGCGCCGTCGTGGTGCCCGAGCACGCGCCCGGTCTCGAGCTCCACGACGTCGCCCGCGCGGCGCTCGAGCGTGTCGAGCAAAAACGTGCGGATGCCCACGGGGCCGATGAAGCAGATCCCGTCGGAGTCGGGCTTTGCCTCCAAGCCGAGGCCGCGCTCCGCGACCATGCGCCTGACCTCGGTCTTGTTCGGTATGTCGCCGATGGGAAAGAGGGTCTTCGCGAGCACTTCTTTGCCAACGCGCCACAGGAAGTAGGTCTGGTCCTTGTGCTCGTCGGCGGCACGCAGCAGGCGCGTCCGGCCGTCGGCGTCCGTATCGACGCGCCCGTAGTGGCCCGTGGCCACAAAGTCCGCGCCCGCGGCGAACGCCTTGTCGGCGAAGGTGCCGAACTTGACGGTCTGGTTGCACATGACGTCGGGGTTCGGCGTGAGGCCGTGGGCGTAGGCGTCGACGAGGTAGTCGACGACGGTGGCCTTGTACTCGGCCTCGCAGTCCCAGACCTCGAGGTCGATGCCCAGGCTCACCGCGACGCGCTCGGCGTCCGCAAGGTCGTCGGCCCAAGCGCACTTGAAGCCCGGCAGGTCGCGCGACCAGTTGCGCATATAGACCGCCGTCACGTCATGGCCCGCCTCGCACAGAAGCGCGCACGCGAGCGCGGAGTCGACGCCGCCGGATAATCCGGCGTACACCTTGGCCATCAGGCCTCGCCCCCCTTCGGGTCGGCTGAGTCAGACAGGTCGTTTTGGCTTGCCAAATCAGACAGGCTGAATTGACAGGCAGCGAGGCCAACGCGGACTGCCTCGGCGCGGACGGAGCGGACGATGGCGGCCGCGGCGTAGTCGACGTCCTCCTCGGTCGTCTGTCGCCCGAGCGTGAGGCGCAGGCTGCCCGCGGCGACCTCGGCCGGGGCGCCCATGGCGGCGAGCACGTGGGAAGAGCGCATCTTGCTCGCGGCGCACGCCGAGCCCGTGCCCACGCTCACGCCCTCGCGCTCGAGCGCGATCACGAGCCGCCTGGCCTCGAGCCCCGGGAAGCTCACGTGAAGAAGCCCGGGAAGCCGCAGCTTCGCTGCGCGCGGGCCGGACACGACAGCCCAGTCGAACTCTGCGCACACCGCGCGCTGCAGCCGGTCGCGAAGCCCCGCGAGGCGGCGCGCCTCCGCCTGACGACGCGCGCCCGCGAGCTCGAGTGCCTTCGCGAACCCGACGACGCCGGCGACGTTCTCGGTGCCCGAGCGAACGCCGCCCTCCTGCCCGCCGCCGAGCACGAGCGGCCGCAGCGCCACGTCGTCGGAGGCCCACAGCAGGCCGACCTGCTTGGGCCCGTAAATCTTCGCCGCCGAGATGGTAAGAAGGTCGCACCCCAGCGTGCCGACGTTGACGGCGAGGGCGCCCGCGGCCTGCGACGCGTCGGTGTGCAGCCAGATCGGGGCCGTCTCCCCCGCCGCCAGGCGGCGCTCGCGCTCCGCGGCGACCACACGCGCAATCTCGCGCACGGGCTGTACGGCCCCCACCTCGCCGTTGGCGAGCTCGACCGAGACGAGCCTCGTCGCAGGCGTGATGGCCGCCGCCACGTCGGCCGCGCGCACGCGCCCGTCCGCACCGACGCCCACGACCGCGCACCCGCCGCCCACAGCCGCGGCGCACGCGAGCACGCTCTCGTGCTCGGCCGCGTCGATGACCACGTGGGCCCCGTCTCCCGCCGCCGCGAAGGCCAGGTTGTTCGCCTCGGTGGCGCCGGCCGTGAAGGTCACGTTGCCGGGACGCGCGCCGATTACGTGCGCGACGGCCGCGCGGGCGGCATCGACGTCCGCACGCACGGCGCGGGCGGCGGCGTACGGCGCGCTCGGGTTCTCGAACTTCTCGCTGAAATACGGGAGCATCGCCGCGACGACCTCGGGATCCATGGGCGTCGCGGCGGCATAGTCCAGGTATACGGAGCGGCGGGCGCACCCCTGCCCCGCGCCCCACTCGGAATGATTCGTCACTTGGGGTCCCTCGCGTCGCCTATCTTCAGGTTCTCGAACCGGCCGGCTATGAAATCGTCGGTGTAGTTCGTGTCCACCCACCGCTCGAAGGCGTTCGCGGGCGGCACGCCGAGGTCGCGCGCGGTCTTTCGGTTGAAGCACACGAGCGTCATGCCGATGTCCGCCACCAGGTACACCGCCACCAGCGTCACAAAGAGAACCTGCCGGCGCGAGGTGGGCATACCGATCTGGTAGAGCAGCTTGGGCATGATGACCCGCGTCCACACGATGCCGAGCAAACCCCAGAAAAAGAGGAACCGCCACGCCACCCACTGCGTGATGTGGTCCGGCAGGTGCAGGTACGTCCACGACTCGGCGTTGAAGAGCACTTCCATGGCCCAGCCGGTGACCTGCTCGAGGCCGCCGCCGATTGCCGCGGAGATGAGGAAAATCTGCCACGTCTTTGCCCCGTGTCGGCGCATCTGGAAGCACAGCACAGTAAGAAGGACCGCGCCCGTGCCGTACAACGGGCTGAAGGGCCCCCACACCAGGCCGACGCGGTTCTCGGTGAGGCCTGCGGTCACGAGCATCCAGATCTCCTCGAGCAAAAGCCCCGCCATGCAGCCGACGAAGAAGATGATGATGACCTGGTACCAACTGAGATTCATGTTGTCGAGATACTCGTCGACGGCATCGTTGGTGGCCTGCCAGCGGGCGAACACGCGGGCCAGGCCACGCTTCCGGCTCGCGCGCGCCATCTCGCGCTCGAGCGCGTCGTCGGACTCGACCATCGCGCGCACGGCGGGCTCGAGGCTCTCCTCGTCAATGCTTTGGCCGCGCTGCAGCCACTCGGAGAAGTAGACGATCACTCGCACGAAGCCGCGCACGATCTCGATGAAAAAGACAAGCAGCAGAAGGGTATAGAGCATAGGCTCGGCTCCAACCGACGCGTTTTGCGGACATGCCTATGGTAGCGCAGGCAGCGCCGTGGCACGAAAAAGGGCACCCCGAAGGGTGCCCGTCATTTCCTGGAGGCGAAGCCCGGATTCGAACCGGGGGTGAGGGCTTTGCAGGCCCCTGCCTTACCACTTGGCCACTTCGCCATATGAAAGAGGCCGGAGTGACCGGCCTCGGTGCTCACATGGAGCGGGCTACGGGGTTCGAACCCGCGACCTCCACCTTGGCAAGGTGGCGCGCTACCAACTGCGCTAAGCCCGCAAGCGCAAGGGATAATATACGGGAAGCTTCAGCCTTGCGCAAGCCCAAATTTCAAATTCGTTGGAAAAAAATTTGGGGAGCTGAGCTTCACACGGAACGGAGCACGGCCGATCTGCACGAAATTGCAGCTTGGGGCCTATATCTATCCGCATCACAGTGTTCACGCTTGACGTCGAGCCCACATCCCACCCTTCCGCAGTGTCCATGCTTGGAGCAGAGCCCATCTCTCCCCGTCCCGCAGTGTTCCAGAGCACTGCGACGGATACCAATGTGGGCTCCGGGCAACTTCTCAACACTATACCGCGGGGAGATGTGGGCTCCAGCAGAGCGGGAAACACTGCGGCTTCGGTAAACCTGGGCTCGCGGCGATCGCCCGCCCTTGGCAAGAAGCGCGCACACGCCCATGCGCAATTAAAAAAGCGGTCGACCCGAAGGTCGACCGCCTGCAATTCATGGAGCGGGCTACGGGGTTCGAACCCGCGACCTCCACCTTGGCAAGGTGGCGCGCTACCAACTGCGCTAAGCCCGCGTGACGCAAGAAGAAACTATACACGACCATCCAAAGGCGCGCAAGAACTTTTTTTCGACTTTCTTTGACGAGGGCGCAATACGACAATGAGCACACGTTGCCGCCTTTCCTACGAGTAGGATAGCGGCACCGGCATGTGAGCCAACCGCTCGTCAATCGCCATGCTTTGGAGGCCGCACATTGAGCACGGGAGCCACTCAAGAGTCTGATCGTACAGCGCTTTTGCTGCGGCAAGCTCCATTGTTGCTCGCCATGTGCTTTCCCCTTGTGCCTCACCATTACGCATTCGTCGAGTTCTCCGTTCACGTCATGTGCGCGCCTTTGGCCTTCTCTCCGATTGCCGTCGCTTTTGCCTTTGCGCTTGTATCCAGCCCAAGAGTCCGGCATTCCGGCTTCCTTAGGCTCAGCTCCAAGTTTCTTCTTGCCTCTGCCCTGATTCTCATAGGATGCGACATCGCCTATGCTGCCTGGAGGCTCGGCTATGACATCCAGATACCGATAGCATTCCTGCAGCCCATAGACGTCTTTGCTCAATCGTTTCTCTTAACATCGAGCGCCTTCATGTCCGCATGCAGAGCAATCGAAAACGACCTTCCTCGCGATTCAAACCAGAACACAAATGCCGCGACCTTCGCGTTCGCGCTTGGCGCCCTTCTTCCCCGAGTGCTCGGCTTGCTCAGTTATGCATTTCAAGGCTCAATTCCCGGGCAAATCGCCGTGTGTCTCGTCTCCGGGGCGACCGGATACTGCCTGCTCAATAGATTCAATCGATGCGCCAGCAATTCCGACCCCTTAATCACGGCGCCCCGCTCCGCTTTGCTCGGGCTCTTGTTCTCTTCCGCATTCGACGAGCTCATGCTGACCGCCCTGTGCAGCGCGCAGGTCAATCTCGACTCTCAAAGCGCCGTCGCGCTCAGAGGCGCTGCGCTCGGCTACGCCATAGCCTTCGCCGCTTATATCCTCATCGCTTTGCTTATAAGTCTCATTCTTTGGCTACTCCTGCGCGCTCGGCCGCGGGATGGCGGAGGCGTTTCGAGCGAGACCTCGGCACCAACTCATAATCTCGAATCACTCAGCGAGCGCCAACGGCAGGTTTTGACCATGGCCTCCAGTGGCCTGTCCGATGCTGAAATCGCCCAGTCTCTTGGCCTGACGCCCGGCACCGTAAGCAACCATAAACGTCGAGGCCTCGAACGACTCGGTCTTTCCGGAGTCGCCGATCTCCGCGAGAACGACCGCGCCCAGGACGCGCAGGCCGTTGCCGAGCTTCCGCCGCGGCGCCCCGTCGCCAAGGTGATCCTCGGGATCGGCATCGCAGCGCTTATCTGCATTGCGCCCTTTATCCCCCTCGCTCCCGACATCGCATATTGCCTCGCTCTTTTCCTTGGCCTCATTACGTGCCTTGCCTCAATGATCCTGCCTCAATCGCAATCGCGCGGGTTCACGGATCGGCAGAACAAAGAAGTTCAGGAGCTGCAGTCAAACGTTTGCGCTTTCTCCTTTGTCCTCGGCATAGGGATTGCCCTGTGCTGGTCCTTCTCTAGCACTGTCACCGCCATTGCGGTCTGCGCATCGCTTTTTCTCATGGTCGGCGGAGGTTTTTCTGGTCGGATCGCGACCAAGGGCACCCCGAGCCCCCATAGCAGCGGCCTCCGAATCGCGGACGATACGACCCTTTCCACGGCCCTTGCGTTTATGGCGGCGGGGTTGATTCTCGCCGCGCACGCATCTCAGCTTCTCGGCATGCTGCCCGCTACAGCGTCACGCTGCCATCTCGTAACCCAACTATGCGTTGCCATCACGGCCGTGAGGCTAACCGGAATTCTGATACGCCTCGGTCGAGTCAACGCCGCCAGCGAAGCGCCCGTGGACGTCTCGACGCATACAAAGGTCTTCCTTAGATCAAAGGGCGTCGGAGACCTGGAGGCCGAGGTTCTCACGCTCTCGGCACAGGGCTACACAAGACCTCAGATCTGCGACCTGCTTCACATCGCCGCGGGCACCGTGAACAGCTGTCGAGCCTCCGCCTACAAGAAACTCGGCATCCACAGCAAGGGCGAGCTCCTCGAATTGCTTGCGGAAACCGCAGATAAAGACTGTCGTTAAAACCGCATATCCCCTCGACACCAAACGTCGCGGCCTCCATAGATAGACTCCTTCTCGATCGTTTGCGCCCAATTGGAGCCCCGAGAGAACGGAGGCGCGATGCTGGTCGAAATGAGGGATTACACGAAGACGCTCCAGGGCGTCACCGTGCTGGACAAGGTAAATCTCGCATTGGAAAGCGGGAAGATCTACGGCGTCAAGGGAAAGAACGGCTCGGGCAAAACGATGCTTTTGCGAGCATTGGCCGGCCTGATCTATCCGACGGCCGGCTCCCTTCTTATCGATGGCAAGCCGCTCGAAAAAGGCCATTTTCCTCCGAGCGTCGGTGTGCTCATCGAGACCCCTTCATTTGTGCCGAACAGAACCGGGCTATCGAACCTCCTGGAGATCTCCGAGATCAAGGGCTTGATATCGGACCAAACGGTGGCCCGTGCGCTTCAAGCCGTCGGCCTCGACCCCAAAGACCGCAGGCCGGTCAGAAAGTACTCGCTGGGAATGCGCCAGCGACTTGGAATAGCCTGTGCGATCATGGAGCGGCCCTCGCTTCTGCTTCTGGACGAGCCGGTGAACGCCCTCGATCCTGCCGGCGTCGAGATGGCATGCAGGCTCTTTGCCGACGCAAGGCGCCACGACGCGATCGTCGTCATAGCCTGTCACGACTCGGAGGAGCTCGAGGAGCTCTTCGACGAGCGCATCGACCTTTCAGACGGCAGAATTGTCGGGAGGCGAAGCCCCCATGAATAGGCGCAAGAAGAAAACTAGGGCAGTCCTTGCTGCACTTCTTGCGGCCCTGACAGCCTTCCTCTACGTCCACCGTTTCAAAGAAGTGAACGCCGGAATCAATTACTCAGTCAAGAATGCCCAAGTCGGAGAGCCCGTCCAAGCCAATCTAAGCGGCGCATCCACCGGCTCGCTTTCAACTATTACGGTCGTAAGCGCTCGCGAACTCACGCCAGACGAGCTCGCCGAACTCTCGGCCCGGCCTTCCCTCGAAGGCTATCTGGGCAATGACGCCCATATCGTGCTCGTCTTCATCGCCACCGATGATAACGAGGCGAGCACGGCGGCGGCAACGACCGGCGTCTATCTCCAATCCGGGGTCACCTCCTGGCAATGCGACCCGATGATCGGCATCGAGCTGGCGGAAGATCCGCTGTCCACGATTGAGTCCGACGGAGCCGTCATCACTCTGGCGTATTTGGTCTCTCCCGCCCGATCCGGCGGGCAGGCCTGGGTTGGCCTGAACAACAAGGGCTTCTCTTTGGTCACCTCTACGTGGCCTCAACGGGTGTCCGTCGAGCTTGGGAGGATTGAACCGTGATCATTTACGAGCTGAGGCGCGCTTTTACCGGATATGGGTTCAGGATTGCCCTTTTTGCCGCGCTCTGCCTTTCGGCGCTACAGATTTGCTTCGTACCGCTGCAGTACTGCATCGGTGATGCATGGGGCCCATGGAGGTCAGGCGCATACGGCATGCCACCGTCAGTCTGGGCCTCCTGGATAGGCGGCACCCCGCAGTCCGTCTGGTCGGTTCTTTTCTATTACCTCGTGCCGCTCCTCTGCTGTGCCCCGTTCGCCTCTTCAGCCTGCACAGACCTCAACGGAGGTTTGGCCCCCGTGCTCGCCTCGCGTTCGAGCGCACGCGAGTACGTGTTCTCCAAGATGCTGGCAAGCTGCGCCTCCGGGGTGTTCCTTTTTGTGGTCCCCCAGGTCTTAAACCTGCTTGCCACCATGCTGCTCGTGCCCTTGATTCCCCCAGACCCCGTTACGTTGCTGTTCCCCATCACCTACCGGGCCGCCGCAGCCGAGCTGTACTATTCCTCTCCCCTGTTCTACACGCTGCTCTTCTTGGCAGTCGGATCCGCTTTCGTCTGTCTCCTGAACTGTGTTTGCATCGCCTGCTCGAGTCGGTTGCGGTCCCGTCTGCTCATCTCGTTTTTGCCGTTTTTGGGGTGCATGCTGCTGAATTTCCTCCTAGACACGATTGGCCTAGCCCGCTACTCCCCCGAAAATATCCTGAGCCCTTACCAGCAATACCCGGGAATGAACGTCGGCCTTGTGTTCGCGCTTCTCGCTCTTTTGCTTGCCGTGGTTGTGGGGTACGCGGCAATCAAATCGCAAAGGGCTGATGTCTTGTGAGGTCGCATGGCAAGAGGCGCCGACCTCGGATATCGAGGGCCTTGGCGCTGGCCCGCCACTTTGCGCGGCCCGGGCGCATGGCCTCGCGCGGGTTCATGATCGCGTTCGCCGTCTTCGACTCTGCGGCAATCGCGCTGTCATCGAATGCGCACGGTTATTCCTCGGCTTCTCCGCTCGATGCTATTTTGCTCCTGTTCTACGGCGAGCCCGAGCACGCGCCGTCCTCACGCTTTTATTTGACCATCCCCATAACATGGCTCATGGGTCAGGCCCTCTTCTTTGCTTTTATCGCTTGCGCGCTCTTTTGGGCCACCGGCGGCCGAGGAAAGCAATACCTGCTGCGGGCCGGGTCCTCAAGGACATGGTGGTCCTCCCTATACCTAGCCGTGTTGGCGATGACGCTTGCGCGCTTCCTCATATCCCTAGCGGTTTGCGCGGCCTTCCCAGCCGTTTCACATTTGCTCAGTATCGAGCCGGGCACAGGCGAGCTCTCCCCTGTTTGCTCATTAGGATTCTCGGCCCAAGTCGCGCTGCATATGGCCCTCTCGGTCTTGCTGCCGCAAATCCTGCTTGCCCAGCTCTTGGCTTTCTTGTCCCTTTATATGGGAGCGTTCTGGTCGTTCGCATGCGCCGCGGCGTTTTCCGCCCTCTCGGCGCTCGCGCCGGGCGCCTTGCTCTTTGGTGACTGGAGCATGCTCGCCAGAAACGCGATTTGCCGTTCCGGAGGCCTGAGCCCAGTGGTCATCGAAGCGTTTTCCTTTCTTCTTTGCGCGTTGCTCTGGGCAATCGGCGCCCTCAAGGTGACGTCGCGCGTCGAGCTTATGTAGGAACCCGTCTCAACCATCGGAGCCGCATGTTGTCTCACGAAAAGAAGCTATTAAGGTCTTGCCGCGCAAACCGAGGCCTGGTGTTATCCCTGCTGATTATCTCCGCAATCGTCGTTCGGTATAACCAGACGGGATTTGCGCTGTCTCTACCTGCGAGAAGCCGCCCGTCCCCCATTGACTTCCTGATCTTTGATATGGGGACGGATGGTCAGTTGAGCATCGCCTGGCTCCTTGCCCCGCTTTGTTCGATGGCACTTGTGTCTTTGGCGCTTGGCCCCGAGGCGCACGAGATGGCGCTTCTTGGCCATGGCTCGCTGCGAAGGCTATGGCTTTCCGAGCTGATCGACGCCATCTTGGCAGCCGCGCATGTATCGGTCGCCGTATTTCTCATTTCCTTGTTCTGCGGGTTTGCAGCGGCGGACGCTCACAGCGCCGGAGCCGCCAGCAGCGTCTTCGCAATGATGACGGGGCAGGAAATAAACCCGAGCGCAAGTCAGGTATTTGTTGCGCTCGCTTGCTTGGCTCACTTGTTGTCGGTGACCTTCTTTGTAACGCTGATATATCTGGGCACAAGAAGAATTACCGTGAGCCGGCTGGGCTCATTCGCCTTAACCCTTGTGCTTCTGCTTCCGAGCGTCACGGATGGAAACTCGTTTGTAAGCGACCTTTTGCGGAACCTCCCCGGCATCGCATTCGTCGAGAACCCCATCCATGCTTTCGTCACGTTCCAGAGCGTCGATTGGCAGCGATGGCTTGGCGGCGAGGCCCCGCATCTTTGGTTTTTGCCCCTGATGTCCCTGCTGTTAGCCGCAGTCGTGTACGGACTCTCAAATCGGCAAGAAGTGCCTTGGCGGTAAGGACCGTCAAAAAGCTCTCGCCATCCGTACACCCAGCAAAGAAGCTCCGATCTAGCCCGCCAAAGACGAGAGCCGCTCCGCGCCCGCAGGCTGTGCCGAGTACATCTTCACCAGCCGGACGACGGTGCCGGAACCCGAGGTCTTGGGGCCGATGGTCACCGAGTCGGCCAAAAGCCGCATGAGCTTGATCCCGCGCCCGCGCTCGGCGAACGAGTCTTCTCCGGCATCGGCGGCAGCCCCACCCTCGCCGGCGCAACCGCAGCCGCCCGGCAAGAAGCCCTCGCCGCAGTCTGCCACGTCGACCACGACGCGGTCCGCGTACGCCGCGACCGTAACCAGCACTCCATCGGCGCAGGTGTGGTCCACGGCGTTGCCCACGGCCTCGCCCGACGCGAGGTTCATGTCAAAGAGGTCGCCGTCGGAGAGTGGCAGCTCGGCGATCATGCGCTGCAGGCGATTGCGTGCGCAGTCGAGCTTGTCTTTATCCACCCGAAACGTCGTTCGCCACTCGGGCAGGGTGTTCGCGGGGAGCTCCGGCACCTCAGTAGAGTCGCCCGCGCGCGTGACAGGCACGAGGTCCGCCATCCGCATGACGACGAGCGCCCGGTACACTCTGTCGGCCACGTTGGTGAGGGAAATGAGCCCGCCCACTTGGCGCATGCGGCGCATCTCGCGCAGGATCATCCCGAAGCCGGCCGAGTCGGCGTAGGAGGCGTTGGCCATGTTGAGCACGACGCGGCGGCAACCGGAGTCGATGAGCTCGTCGACGAGCTCGCGCACCTTGGGCGCCGACCTCACGTCGAGGTCGCCGTCCACGCTCACCTGCGCTATGTTCGTCTTCGTCGTCATATCCAGAGCATGCCCAGCAAGAAACCCCGCTAAACACGCAGTTTGCCCAGGGGGCACAAATTGGCCTACCCGAGCGCGTCGAAGCGCAGCGACACCATGGCCACGTCGTCCTCGAGCTTGTGTCCTGTGAACTCCTCGACGGTGCCCAACAAACGGCTCAGGAAGCCCTCATACGGCTTTTGGGGGTCGCTCTCGCGCATAACCATGTCGCGCAGCCCCTGCTCGCCGAAAAATGCCCCCGCAGGATCACGGGCCTCGGTCGTGCCGTCGGTGTACAGCAAAAGCACGTCGCCCTCGCCGATGTCGATCGAGCCGTCGCGGTAGGCGATGTCGTGGAAGGCGCCTACGACGCCCGACTGCACGTCCAGAAGCGTCATCTCCTGGCCGCCCGCGCGCACGAGCAGCGCCGGCGGGTGCCCCGCGGAGCAGTACGTGATGGTCGATGCTGCGAGGTCGATGATACCCACAAACAGCGTGGCAAAGGTCTCGACGCGCGAGAACCCCAGGAGGAACTCGTTTAAGCTCCGCACCATGCGCGCCGGCGCGAGGCCTTCCCAGGCGTAGGCTCCGAGCGCCGTCTTTACCGCGGCGGAGACCGAGGCGGCCTCGACGCCCTTGCCCGAGACGTCGCCCATGATCACGCAGGCGCGGCGATCGGGCAGGCAGATCAAGTCGTAGAAGTCGCCGCCCACGAAGGCGGACGCAGTGGCCGACGAGTAAACGCCCTGGGCGTCGATGCCCTCCACGTGCTGGAGCTCGTTTTTCATCCCCGACTGGAGGGCCTGCGAGATGCGCCGGTTCTCGTAGCGGGTCTTCTCGCCCTCTAGGACGTCGCGCAGGCACGAGGCCAAACGCGCGAGGAAGGCGAGGTCCACCTCGTCGAACGGCTCGGCGCCGTCCGGGCGAAGCATGAGGCAGGCACGCCGCGCGCCCACCGCCTCGCCGCCGTCGACCAACACCGCCTCGCACGGCTCGCCGAGCTCGCGCAGGCGCTCGCGCACCTCGTCTCCGGGCATGAGCGGCACGACGGACACGCCGTCGATCGCATGCCCCTCGCACAGCTCGTCGATGTCGCAGTCGAACTCCTGGCGCCCCGTGAGGGGAAGCGTCGCCGCGAGCTTTCCCGGCTCGACCTCCACGTCGACGAAGGCCGCATCCAGCTCGCTGGCAGCCTCGCGCATCATCTGAAGGATTGCCTCGAGCGGCTTGTCGGAGTCCCCCAGACCAAGGGCCTTCTCGCGCAGCTCCGTGAGGATCTCGTCGAGGCGCGCCGAGCGCTGCGAGCGCATGGTCGCGAAGGCGCCGACGAGCTGGACCGCCAGGTAGTGAGCAACGGAGTCGAGCAGGCGCGCGTCCTCTTTGTCGACCGGGTACTGGCGTTTCCAGCCCACCTCGATGATCGAGATGACCTCACCGTCGAACCACACCGGCACGGCGATGAAGCTGGTAAAGGGCGGCAGGAGCTTTGACTGGATCTTTATGACCTCGCGCGTGTCCTCGTTGACCACCTCGCGCGAGGCCAGGCGCCCCGCGCGCAGGGAGTCGCCCGTCGGCGGCGCCACGCGCAGGCGCACCGCCTTTCCGGCGCGCGTCGCGAGCGTCTCGACCGTGCGCCCGAAGTGCATGAAGCGCGGAACCCGGGCCGCGTCGATATCGCCCGCCAGGCCGCGCAGGTGGAAGCCGTCGGCGCCTGCGAGGTAAACGACCGTGCCGTCCGCGTCGAGCGTCTGGTAGAGCTGCTCGAGCACGCGCGAGAAGAGCTCGCCCACGTCCGGCGCGTCAAGCGTGTCGAGGACGATGTTGAAGGCGCCCGAGAGGCGCTTGTTCGCGCGCTTGAGGTCGTCGACCGTTCGGTCGTGCTCTCGGGCGTCGGCGAGCCCCTCGTCGGTCGCGTGGGCCACGAGCAGATACGTCTCGCCGGGCGCCACCACCGACTCGCAGCGGATCGTCACGGCGCGAAGGGCGCCGTCGAGGCCGCGGCACATGGCGGGCACCGAGGAGCCGTCGAGCGCGAAGGGCAAATCCTCCACCGAGGACGCGATGCCCGGCGCCGTCGACGCGTCGGCGTCGTCGAGGTCGGGAAAGAGGCCCTGCACGTAGAGCCCCGCCACGTCGACGCCGTCGGCGGCCAGAAGCTCGGACGCCTCCCCGTTGGCAAGAAGCACCCTGCCCGTCCCGTCAAAGACGAGCACGCAGTCGCTCGTGAGCTGCAAAAGGCGCGAGAAGGTGCCCGCGAGGCTCCCCTCCCCGATTCCTTCCATATGACGCCTCGAGAGCGCCGTCTTGGACCTCGCCATGCGCGCGGCCAACCTTTCGTCCGGGGCCGCGCGAAGGTGCTAGCCGACCTCGTAGAGGTCCTTGGCCTCCAAAAACGCAAGGCCGCTATCGCGCAGCTTGATCTCCAGCGGCTCGCCGGTGGCCTTGATCACGTCCACCGTGCGGTCGCCCATGGAGCAAGTGTAGGCGTATTCGACGTTGAGGTCACACGACGCGAGGCGGTCGAGAAGGTGCCCCAACGCGCCGGGGACGTTTTCCACCTCGGCGGCGACCACGCGGGCACACATGGCGTTGTAGCCGCGCTCACGCAGCATCTGGGCGGTCGCGCGAGGCTTGTCGCAGATCACGCGGATTATGCCGAAATCAACCGTCTCGGCGACCATGAGGGCGTGGATCTGAATGCTCTTCTCGCCGAGCAGGTGGCACATGGCGGCGAGCTTTCCAGGGCCGTCGGGCAAGCACACGGTGAGCTGATCGATCATGAGGAGGCTCCCTTCGTCTGGACTTTTCCCCATCCTAGGGCGTCGGCAAGAAGGGCTAAAGATTGCGAAACGCGCGGGTTTCGACTTTGTTCGCTTCCAGACACACGGTGCGATTTCTTGTAACAAGAAGGACCGTGGTAATGAGCATCTATACCAAAAGAGGGTCTCCGAAGAGACCCTCTTGAATTTCTGGTGTCGGAGGCGGGACTTGAACCCGCATGACCTTTAACAGTCACTAGCACCTCAAGCTAGCGCGTCTGCCAATTCCGCCACTCCGACTTGCTGCGCTTTCGCGCGAGAAAGAATATAACATCCCCCGCAAGTACTACGCAAGCCCCAATTTTAAAAAATTTTGGCGGGCCGCAAATTTGGGCCTAACCCAGGAGCATCTCGTAGATCTCGTCCTCAGCTCCGTCGGCGAATCCCCAGTTACCGTCAGCGTCCTTCTCAACGGAAAGGGTGAACTCGACGTCGCGCATCTCGGCGTTGTCCGTGATGTCCATGAAGAGCTGACCGCCCATCTTGAGCAGATCGTCCTCCGTCACGTTCGTGGGATCGACCTCGGAGAGCTTCGCCTGGAACTGATCCGCGAAATCGGTCACGATCCGCTCCAGCGACTTGCAGGACGCCTTCATCTGAACCGTGCCGGTGCCCTCCTTCTCGTCGACTTCAATCTCCCCCACCTCATAGTCGAAGCCGGCAAAGTAGCTCTTGAGGTAGTCCTTCATGTCGATGCCGAGCTCGGTGAAGGCAGAAGCCTCCTCATCGTCCATCTCGGAGGTCATCTCGTCGATGAGCGAGTCGTCGAGGTTCTTGATCTTGTCGAACTCCGCCGTCACGCCCTCGCGGATAACGTCCTCGGCCTTCGGCCCGCCGCAACCGGCGAGCACGAGCACCGCCGCAGCCAAAACCGCCATCAACCCGAACACAAAGCCCTTCTTTTTCATACGCCTCTCCTCCTATCGAGACAACATCAATGATTCTTTAATTCTAACTGAAAGAAAGTTTTATATGGAGGTTAAGGCGTTCTCTAACACGTTCAAGGCTCCTCATGAGCTCATCGTACGGTTGTGCCATGAAAAAGACCCGCCCCTTTGTCTCTGGCGCAGTTCCGCACAAGCCGGACGCGACCTAACGTCGCGTCCGCGCGAGCAGGACTGTTTGAGCACAGAGACAAAGGGGCGGGTCGCTCAAGCAGGAATGCCTTGCAGACTACAGCTCGATCGAGCTCTCCTTGATCGGGTTGGGCGCCGCGAAGTGGCAGGCGCAGAAGTGGCCGGGCTCAACCTCACGGAACTCAGGGCGCTCGGCGGAGCACTTCTCGCACGCCATGGGGCAGCGCGTGTGGAAGCAGCAACCGGACGGCGCGTCGATCGGCGAGGGTGGATCGCCCGCGAGGATGATGCGCTTGCGGGTAGCCTGAATGTCCGGGTCGGGCACCGGGACGGCGGAGAGCAGCGACTGCGTGTACGGGTGGTACGGCGTGTCGTAGAGCGTCTTCCAGTCCGAGTACTCCATCATGTTGCCCAGGTACATAACGCCGATATTGTCGGAGATGTGCTGTACGACCGAGAGGTCGTGGGCGATGAAGAGGTACGCAGTGCCAGTCTCCTTCTGAAGGTCGTTGAGCAGGTTCAGGACCTGGGCCTGGATGGAGACGTCGAGTGCCGAGACAGGCTCGTCGCAGATGATGAGCTTGGGCTTGAGCGCGAAGGCGCGGGCGATGCCGACACGCTGGCGCTGGCCGCCGGAGAACTCGTGCGGGTAGCGGTTGATGTGCTCGGGGTTGAGGCCGACCATGTCAAGAAGCCCGCGGACGTACTTCTCGCGCTCCGCGGGGTCGGTCATGACGCCGTGGATGATGAGCGGCTCGGAGACGATCTCGCCAATGGTCATACGCGGGTTCAGCGAGGCGTAGGGGTCCTGGAAGATGAACTGCATGTTGCGGCGCATCTCCTTGAGCTCCTTCTTGGACATCTTCGCGACGTCCTTGCCCTCAAACAGAACGGTGCCCGAGGTTGGGTGCGTGAGGCGCATGATGCAGCGGCCGGTGGTGGACTTGCCGCAGCCGGACTCGCCGACGAGGCCGAAGGTCTCGCCGGGATAGATGTCGAAGCTCACGTCGTTGACGGCGTGGACGCTCTTCTTGGAGAAGCGCTTGCCGAAGACGCCGGACTCGACGGGGAACTCCTTGCAGAGGTGCTGCACCGAGAGCAGCGGGGTGCGGGTTTCGGTCATTTAGGCCTCAGCTCCCTTCTGGGTGCGGGAGTTCTCGGGGGCGTTCTTCGCAACGAACGACTCGTCGGCGGCGTAGTGGCAGCGAGCGAAGTGGCCCTCGGAAACCTGGACGCGAACAGGCTTCTCGGCGCGGCACTTGTCCGTGGCGTACGGGCAGCGCGGGGCGAAGGAGCAGCCGGCGGGAACGTGGACGAGCGACGGCGGGTTGCCCTCGATCGGGGTGAGGGGCTTCTTCTCGCCGGTCTCGGCCTTGGGGATAGAGCGCATGAGGCCCCAGGTGTAGGGGTGGTGCGGCTCGTAGAAGATCTCGTCGGCGGTGCCCATCTCGACGGGAGAGCCCGCGTACATGACCATGATCTTGTCGGCGACGTCGGCCACGACGCCGAGGTCGTGGGTGATCATGATGATGGCGTTGCCGTTCTTCTCCTGCATCTCCTTCATGAGCTCGACGATCTGGGCCTGGATGGTGACGTCCAGGGCCGTGGTCGGCTCATCGGCGATGAGGATATCCGGGTCGCAGGCAAGCGCCATGGCGATCATGACGCGCTGGCGCATGCCGCCGGAGAACTGGTGCGGGTAGTCCTTGACGCGCTGCTCGGGGTTGGGGATGCCCACAAGGCCGAGGAGCTCGATGGCGCGCTGGGTCGCCTGCTCCTTGGTGTAGCCGCGGTGCAGGCGCAGACCCTCGCCGAGCTGACGGCCGATGGTGTAGACCGGATTGAGCGAGGTCATCGGGTCCTGGAAGATCATGGCGATGTCGTTGCCGCGGATGTGCTGCATCTCCTCGTCCGACATCTGGAGCAGCGACTTGCCGCGGTAACGGACGTCGCCGCCCTCGATGCGGCCCGGGGGCATCTCGATGAGGCCCATGATGGTCAGCGAGGTCACGGACTTGCCGGAGCCGGACTCGCCGACGACGCCCAGGGTCTCGCCGCGGTCGAGCGTGTAGCTCACGCCGTCGACGGCCTTGACCACACCGTCCTGGGTGTGGAAGTACATCTTGAGGTCATCGACCTCGAGCAGGTGGGAACCCTCGGGAACCGGCTGGTTCTTGAGGTCCTTGCTCGGATCGTAGGTGGTGTTCTTCTTTCCAAACATGACTATGCGTCCTTCATCTTGACGTCGAGGGCATCACGCAGGCCGTCGCCCAGAAGCGTGAAGGCGAGGACCGTGGTGAGGATGGCGAGGCCCGGCATGATCATGAGCCACGGCTGGGTGGCCAAATACATCTGGCCGTCCGAGATGAGGTTGCCCCACGACGGGTCGGGCGGGACGACGCCCATACCCAGGAAGGAAAGCGAGCTCTCCGTAAGGATGGCGCCGCCGATGTTCATCGTGGCGTACACGACGATGGAGGCAACGGAGTTGGGCAGGATGTGGCGGGCGACGATGCGGAGGTCGGAGGCGCCCATGGCGCGGGCGGCGTCGACGTAGTCGTTCTCCTTAACGGTAAGGATCGCGCTTCGGAAGACGCGGGCGATCGACGGCCAGCCAAGGATACCGATGGCGATGAAGACGTTCTGGATGCCGTTGCCCAGAACCGCGATCATGGCGATGACAAAGAGGGTGTACGGGAAGGCCATGAAGATATCGGCCAGTCGCATGATGATGGTGTCCCAGATGCCGCCGTAGTACGCGGCGATGGCGCCCATGATGAGGCCGAGGACGGTGGAGATGGCGGTGGCCAGCACGCCGACGGCCAGCGAGACGCGAGCGCCGTAGACCACGCGGCAGAGCACGTCGCGTCCAAGGGTGTCGGTGCCGAAGGGGTGCTCAAGCGACGGGGCCAGGCGCGAGTTCGCGGTCATGGTCGCGGAGTCGGCGGTCGTCGGGTCGCCCAGAACGGACGGAGCCCACAGCGGGGCCGAAACCGCAATGATCAACATGAAGATGATCCAGATGGCGCCCGCCATGGCGAGCTTGTTCTTCTTCAGGCGCTTCCAGGCGTCGCTCCACAGGGTACGGGAGGGAGCCACCTCAGCCTCAGCGGCGTCGTTCTTCTCGACGTCGACGTTGTTGTTCTCAGACATTCAGCGCACCTCCCTACTGCTCGCTCTTGGGCGCGCCAAAGCGGATCCTGGGGTCCAGGAACGCGTAGGACACGTCGACAAGAAGGTTAATGACCATAACAAGGATGACGATGACCGTGACGGAGCCCAGAACGATGGGCCAGTCGCGCTGCGAAATCGCGCGGTACGTCTCGTAGCCGACGCCCGGCCAGTTGAAGACGGTCTCGGTCAGGATCGCGCCGGCCATCATGGCGCCGAAGTCGTTGCCGATGTAGGTGACGACGGGGATGAGGGCGTTCTTGAGCGCGTGGTGCCAAATGACGTCACGGCGCGAGAGGCCCTTGGCGCGGGCGGTGCGGATGTAATCCTGGTTCATGACCTCGAGCAGCTGCGAGCGCATGATGCGGGCGGAGTACGCCGTGGAGACGGAGGCGAGGGTGACCGCGGGAAGAATGTAGTAGACCCAGCTCTGGAACTCGGAGTACGGGCTGAAGTCAGCCGAGATCGGAAGATAGAACGCGCTACCAGTGGCGTTCTTGAGCACGACACCGAAGAACAGCTGCAAAAGCATACCCAGCCAGAACGCCGGCATAGCGACCAGGATGGAGGTGATGAGCGTGACGAGCACGTCCCAGAACGAGTAGCGCTTGATTGCCGAGACCATACCCGCGCCGATGCCGACGACCGTCTCCAATATGATGGCGACTATTGCCAGCTTGATCGTGTATGGATACTTGGCCGCCAGGATGTCGGAGACCTGCTGGCCCTTGCGCTGGTAAGAAGTGCCCAGGTCGCCGTGGAGAAGGCCGTTGATGTAGAGCACGTAGCGCTTCCACATCGGCGTCTCGATGGTGTTGCCGTTCTCATCAAAGATCGGGCTGCCATCGTCGTTCGTCTCGATCAGGTGGTAGCTTGCCCTCAGCGTGATCTCGGTCTGGGGGTCGAGCTTCTTCTCGCCCGCCATGAGCTTGATCGGGTCGCCGGGAACAATGTTCTCCATCGCAAAAAGGATGAGCGTCACACCGAGGAAGACCGGTATGAACTGGAGAACACGCTTGAGGATGTACTTTCCCATGTTTTCCCCTCTAGATTCCTACAGATACGGGCGCTGTGCCCTCATCCGCCTTTCGAAGCGATCCCTTCCGCCGCGATGAAAGGTAGATGAGGACGCGGCCCCCAAACACAAGAGACGCGCCATGCGGGGCACCGGCATTTTAACCGGTGCCCCGCACACGCTTCTCAGGATTTAGGCGTTCGCCTGCAAGCGACTAGGCGCGCAGGGAGGCGTGACCGAGGTCAGCGATGCCCTGGGCGTTGTAGTAGAGCTCGTTGACGCGATCGGACGCAACGTGCTGGTGAGCGTAGAACATGATCGGGATGATCGGCATATCGTCGGCGACCATCTGGTTGATCTTGCGGAACGCGTCCTTGCGGTCGTCCTCGTCAACAATCTTGCGGGCGTCGTCGATGGCGGCGTCGACCTCAGGGTTGTTGTAGCGGGAGTAGTTGTTGTCCGCGGTGGAGTAGAAGTTCGGGAAGATGAAGTTGTCGAGCGTCGGGTAGTCGGCGATCCAGCCGAGACGGCCCATCTGGAAGTCACCGTCGGTCAGGCCCTGGAGGTAGGCAGCCCACTCCTTGGTGTCCTGCTCGACGTTGAGACCCACGGCGGTGAGGTCGGACTGGATGCAGGACATGATGTCCTCGTGGCCGCCGCCGGAGTTGTAGCTCAGCTTGACGGTGGTGCCGGCGAGGCCCTTCTCGTCAATGATCTTCTTTGCGGCCTCGGGATCGTACTTGGCGTACTCCCAGCTGCCGCCCTTCTTGTCGATGATCGGCGGGAAGACGTTGTCAGCAGGCTGGCGGACGCCCTCATAGAGGGTGTCGACGATGTTCTGGCGGTTGATGGCCAGGCCGATGGCGTGACGCAGGTCCTTGTTGGCCATGGTCTCGTCCTCGAGGTTGACGGCGAGGTAGTAGATGGAGGCCTCGGCGCCGGCGAGGGTCTGGCGGCTCGGGGAGATGGTGTAGCCGTCGACGGAGGAGCCGTACTTCTCGGTCAGCTCGGCAAAGCGGCCGGTCGGAATCTGGCAGAAGTCCATGTTGCCGGCCTCAAGCTCGCTGTAAGCGGTCTTGGGGTCCTTCTGGATGGAGAAGTTGATGGCGTCGAGGGCGGGCTTGTCGCCGTAGTAGTCATCAAAGCGCTTGACGTTGATGTACTGGCCGGACTCCCACTTGCCGTCCATCATGAAGGGGCCGTTGCCGATCGGGGCAAGCAGGTAGCTCGCGGGGTCCTCGAGAGCTGCCTTAGGCGCGGGAGCAAGACCCGGGTGGCAGCAGACGGACAGGAAGTCGGCCATCGGCTCCTTGAGGGTGACGACGAAGGTCTTGTCGTCGGGGCAGGTGAGGCCGGTAAGCTCGGTAGCCTCGCCAGCGGCCATCTCGTCGTAGCCGACGACCGGGGCGAGGTGGTAGCCGATCTCGCCGGGGCTGGTCATCGTGGTGTCGACCAGACGCTGCCAGCCGCGCTTGAAGGACTCGGAGTCCACGGGGTCGCCGTTGTGGAACTTGGCGTCCTTGAGGTGGAAGGTGAAGACGGTGTTGTCGTCGTTGATCTCCCAGGACTCGGCAGCCTTGGCTTTGACCTCGCTCTTGTCCCAGTCCCACTCGACGAGGGAGTCAAAGAGGACGTGGCCGACCTGGGTGCCCTCGGACTCCTGAAGGTTGTAGTGGTCGATGGCGACAGGGTCGGAGATATAGAACTTGAAGGTACCACCCTCGCTGGCCTTGACAGTGCCACCGTTGGTGGACGCCGCATTGTTGTTCTTGCCGCAGGCGGCGAGAGCAGCGAGGGCGCTGGCAGCGAGGCTGCCCTTCACAAAGGTGCGGCGAGAAACACCGCCGCCGTTCCTATCCAGAGCCATATTATTTCCTCCTCCTCCTATAAGGCGGGCGGGCAACCGGTTTGCCCAATATCCCGTATCTTCCCCATAGGCACACCTTTATATAGGCGCTCCTTAGCTATGAGGTTCGATAACGGTAAGCTAAAACATTGATGATTTCTTGAAGGTAAGTCAATTGTTACGCCTTATTTAACATAAGGTCACCGTTCACATAAGAATAGGAGACGGTCGCCCGTCTCCTATTCTTGATTCACAACTTTGTGTTATAAGGCGCCCGCTAGAAGATGGTGCCCGTGGGGAAGGTGAGGGTCATCACGATGACACACACGATGAAAACGGTCGTGGTGATCACGGTGAGGCGATCGAGGTTCTTCTCCCAGATGCCGGAGCCGGAAGCGGCGTTGTAGAGCGAGGACGCGATCATGTCGGAGACGCCGGTGCCCTTGCCGGAGTGCATGAGCACGAGGATCACGGTGAGGACGCCGGAGATGACGAGCAGCGCGAGAAGCACGTAGTTGATCGGGTTCAAAGGGACTCTCCTTTGGCGGTGCGGTTCATACAATTGATAACTGTACCACAGCCTAGAACTTCTGCGAGCCCTCCCCTCTTGCACACAAAATGGGCAGCCCGGTTCCTCTTGGCACTACATATAGAAAACGCCCGCCGGCATAAGCCGACGGGCGCAGATTCAGGCGATTGCCCTTGGTCCTACTCCTCGGAGGCGAGCACGCGGCCCGTCATCTCGGCGGAAGGCTCGAGGCCAGCCAGCGTGAGCATCGTCGGGGCGATGTCGGACAGGCGGCCATCCTCGATACCAGCGAGCTGGGCCTTCTCGTCGACGACGATGAAGGGCACGCGGTTCGTGGTGTGAGCCGTGAACGGGTGCTTGTGGCCCTCGCCGTCAACGTCGAACATGTGGTCGGCGTTGCCGTGGTCGGCGGTGATGAGGGCAAAGCCGCCCTTGGCCAGGATGGCCGGGATGACCTTAGAGAGGGCGGTGTCGACTGCCTCGACGGCCTTGACCGCGGCCTCGAAGACGCCGGTGTGGCCAACCATGTCGCAGTTGGCAAAGTTCACGATGTAGAAGTCGGCGCGGTCATCATTGATGGCCTCGACGAGCTTCTCGGTGACCTCGGGGGCGCTCATCTCGGGCTTGAGGTCGTAGGTGGCGACCTTCGGCGACGGGACGAGGACGCGCTCCTCGCCGGGCTTGGGGTCCTCGATGCCGCCGTTCAGGAAGAACGTCACATGGGCGTACTTCTCGGTCTCGGCGGTGTGGAGCTGCTTCAGGCCGTTCTGGGCGATGACGTCGGCCAGGACGTTCTCGGGGAAGGTCTTCGGGAAGGCCACCTCGACGTCGAAGCTCGGGTCGTACTCGGTCATGGTGACGAAGTGCGACAGGGCAATCTGCTCGCGCTCGAAGCCGTCGAACTTCGCGTCGGTGAACACGCGGGTCATCTGACGGGCGCGGTCGGGACGGAAGTTGAAGAAGATGACGGCGTCGCCGGCGTGGACACCCTCGTTGTGGCACGCGAAGGGCTCGACGAACTCGTCGCCGCGCGGGTCCTTCTCGTAGTAGGCCTTGATGCCCTCGACCGGGCAGGTCTCGGCCTCGGAGGCGTTCACGATGACGTCATAGGCGCGCTGGACGCGCTCCCAGCGGTTATCGCGGTCCATGGCCCAGTAGCGGCCGGAGACCGTGGCCACGCGGGCGTCGGCGCCGGTGCGCTCGGAGAGCTCCTTGAGGAAGTCGCAGAACTCGCTCACGTAGCCGGCACCCGACTGCGGGTCGACGTCGCGGCCGTCCATGAAGGCGTGGACGCGGATCGTCTTGACGCCGCGCTCGGCGGCCATCTTGACGAGGGCCTCGACGTGGTTCATGTGGGAGTGCACGCCGCCGGGGCTCATGAGGCCCATCAGGTGGAGAGTCTTGCCCTCCGCCTTGGCGTCGTCCATAGCCTTGACAAAGACGGGGTTCTCGTTGATGGAGCCGTCCTTGATGGCGTTGTTGATGCGGGAGAGCTCCTGGAACACGATGCGGCCGGCGCCGATGTTCAGGTGGCCCACCTCGGAGTTGCCCATCTGGCCGTCGGGCAGGCCGACGTCCTCGCCGGAAGCGCCCAGCGTGGTGTGCGGGTACTTGGCGTAGAGGCTGTCGAGGAACGGGTGGCTGGCGCTCGTGACGGCGTTCTCGTCGTTAGCGGGAGCCAGGCCGCAGCCGTCCATGATGACAAGAAGTGCAGGAAGATGACGCTCGGACATTGTGCGCTACTCCCCTGCCTTGATGACCATCTGGGAGAAGTCCTCGGCCTTGAGCGAGGCGCCGCCCACGAGGGCGCCGTCCACGTCGGGCTTGGCGACAAGCTCAGCGATGTTGCTGGGCTTGGCGGAGCCGCCGTACAGGACGCGGATGCCGTCGGCGGTCTCCTGGCCGAAGATCTGAACCAGGGTCTCGCGGATGGCGCCGCAGACCTCCTGGGCGTCGTCGGCAGTGGCGGTCTTGCCGGTGCCGATGGCCCAGATGGGCTCGTAGGCGATGACGTACTTGGAGGGGTCGGTGATCTCGAGGCCCTCGGTGTCCTTCTTGATCTGGTCGACGACGAACTCGACGTGCTTGCCGGCCTCGCGAACCTCAAGCGGCTCGCCGCAGCAGGAGATCGGCACGATGTTGTGGGCCATCAGGGCCTTGGCCTTCTTGTTGATGTCCTCGTCGGTCTCGCCGAAGTAGCCGCGACGCTCGGAGTGGCCGATGACGCAGTAGGTAGCGCCCACGGACTCGAGCATGGAGGGAGCGGTCTCGCCGGTGAAGGCGCCGGACTCCTCGAAGTAGACGTTCTGGGCGCCCAGGGCGAAGGGGGCGGAAGTCTGGTCGATGACCTCGGAGACACCCTTGAGATCGACGGTCGGCGGGCAGACGACGACGTCAACCTTGACCTCGACGTCCTTGAGGGCATCGGCAAGACCCTGAGCGAGGACGACGCCCTCGGTGTAGGTCTTGTTCATCTTCCAGTTGCCAGCGATCATGAGTTTACGCATCGAGAAGCGCCTCCACTCCAGGAAGAGCCTTGCCCTCGACGAGCTCCATGGAGGCACCGCCGCCAGTGGAGATCCAGCTCATCTTGTCGGCCAGGCCGAACTTGTTGACGGCCGCGACGGAGTCGCCGCCACCGATGATGGACGTGCAGTCAGAGTCGGCCACGGCGCGGCAGACGGCCTCGGTGCCGTGAGCGAAGTTGTCGAACTCGAAGACGCCCATGGGGCCGTTCCAGAAGACGGTCTTGGCGCCCTTGATGGCCTCAGCGTAGAGCTCCTCGGTCTTGGGACCGATGTCCATGCCCTCGCGGTCATCGGGGATGGCGTCGGAGGCAACGACCTCGGGAACGGCATCCTCGCCGAAGTGATCGGCAACGCGGTTGTCGACGGGGAGCAGAATCTTGACGCCCTTGGCCTCGGCCTTCTTGAGCATCTCGCCCGCGCGCTCGACCCAGTCCTCCTCCTTGAGGGACTGGCCGACGGTGAGGCCCTGGGCCAGGAAGAAGGTGTAGGCCATGCCGCCGCCGATGATCAGGGTGTCGGCGGAGTCGATGAGGTGATCGAGGACGCCGATCTTGGAGGAAACCTTGGAGCCGCCGACGATGGCGACGAAGGGGCGCTCAGGCTCGGCGAAGATGCCGGTCAGGGTGTCGACCTCCTTCTCGAGCAGGAAGCCGGCGTAGGCAGGCAGGTAGGCGGCGGGACCCACGACGGAACCCTGGGCACGGTGAGCGGTGCCGAAGGCGTCGAGGACGAAGATGTCGCCATAGGAAGCGAGGGTCTTGGCGATCTCGGGGTCGTTCTTCTTCTCGCGCTTGTCGAAGCGGACGTTCTCGAGAACGAGGATGTCGCCGGGCTCGAGGGCGGCAACGGCCTCGGCGGCCTTCTCGCCGTAGGTGTCCTCGACGAACTTGACCTCGTAGCCGGTGAGCTCAGCGAGCTTCTCGGCGGCGGGGCGCAGGGAGAGCTCGGGCTGGAAGCCGGTGCCGTCCGGACGGCCGAGGTGGCTCATCAGGATGATCTTGGCGTTGTGCTCCTTGAGGTACTGGATGGTGGGGATGGCGGCGCGAACGCGGGTGTCGTCGGTGACGACGCCGTCCTTCAGGGGCACGTTGAAGTCAACGCGCATAAGGACGCGCTTGCCGTCGACATCGGCGTCGCGGACGGTCTTCTTGGTGAAAGCCATGCTCAAACTCCTTTACTAGAAGCTTCAAACAAAAAAGGGGCGCGGCCGCGGCCCGAGAGCTGCGACCGCACCCCCAAGATGCCAATCGAACGAGGCGAGAACTTAGGCGACGAACTTCTCGAAGTACTTGATGGTGCGGACCATCTGAGAGGTGTAGGAGTTCTCGTTGTCGTACCAAGAGGTGACCTGGACGAGGGACTGGCCGTTGCCAAGGTCCTGGACCATGGTCTGGGTGGCGTCGAAGATGGAGCCGTGGGTCTCGCCGACGATGTCGCGGGAGACGATCTCGTCCTCGTTGTAGGCGAAGGTCTCGGGGATGGACTCGGCGTAGGCCTTCATAGCGGCGTTGACCTCGTCGACGGTGACCTTCTTGTCAACGACGGCGTAGAGGTTGGTGAGGGAGCCGGTGGGCGTCGGGACGCGCTGAGCGGCGCCGATCAGCTTGCCGTTGAGCTCGGGGAGAACGAGGCCGATGGCCTTGGCGGCACCGGTGGAGTTCGGGACGATGTTCTCGGAGCAAGCGCGGGAACGACGCTTGTTGCCCTTGCGCTGCGGGCCGTCGAGCGGCATCTGGTCGCCGGTGAAGGCGTGGATGGTGGTCATGATGCCGGAGACGATGGGGGCGAAGTCGTTCAGGCCCTTGGCCATCGGGGCGAGGCAGTTGGTGGTGCAGGAAGCAGCGGAGATGATGTTGTCATCAGCGGTGAGCTGCTCGTGGTTGACGTTGTAGACGATGGTCGGCAGGTCGTTGCCCGCGGGAGCGGAGATGACGACCTTCTTGGCGCCGGCGTTGATGTGAGCCTGGGCCTTGGCCTTGGAGGTGTAGAAGCCGGTGCACTCAAGCACGACGTCGACGTTCAGCTCGCCCCAGGGGAGGTTGTTGGCGTCGGCCTCCTTGTAGATCTTGATCTCCTTGCCGTCGACGACGATGGAGTCCTCGGTAGCCTCGACCTTGTGGTCGCGAGCGTAGTTGCCCTGCGTGGAGTCATACTTCAGCAGGTACGCGAGCATGTCGGGGGAGGTGAGGTCGTTGATGGCGACGATCTCGGAGCCCTCGTGACCGAACATCTGACGGAAAGCCAGACGGCCGATGCGACCAAAGCCGTTAATAGCAACCTTTACTGCCATGCCTTCTCCTTTCACATGGTCCTTGGGGCTTCTCCCCTCGGGCCTGTTTGCGATTGGCAAAACATTGCCACCTCGGAGTGTACCGCAATCGGGGCCGACTTTATACCGCGCTCAGCAAATTGAATCGCCGATTTCGGGCAAAAACGCCAAAAATAAGCCACAAATTTGCCCGTCTGCCGAGGTTTTCAGGCCTTTGAGCGATTTTTGACCTTCTCGGTTGACGTTTTGGCCTCGTTGCCGAGTCGCTCTAAGCAAAGCACGCCGCGGCGCATCGCGGACTTCGATCGATGCGCCGCGGCGTTATTAGCTAGAATCCGCGAACGTCCTCTGGGGTCATGCGCTCGGCTACCGCCACCGCGACCTCCGCCGTCATCTTGACGTCGTAGAGCGTGCACAGGGCGGTTCCGGAGTGGACGTAGCGGCTGGGGACGCCTGCGACCACGCAGGGGACGTCGAGCATGTGGATAGGCCCACCGTCGGTGCCGCCGCCCTCGCGCACGCTCGTCTGGCACACAAGCCCCGCCTCCGAGGCGCACTTGAGAACGAAGCGCTGGTAACGCGGATTGGTGATCATGCAGCAGTCAAAGTAGCGAAACATCGGGCCCTGGCGGAAGGCGGTCTGGACGTCATCGGGAATAGTAAAGGTGTCGTCTGCCGGGCAGCCTTCGAACATGAAGGCGACCATGGGCTTGAAGTGCAGGGCCGCCGCGAGCACGCCCCTCTCGCCCACCTCCTCCATGGAGCTCACCGACGCCACGACGTCGAAGGGAAGGTCGTCGCGCCCGGAAAGCTCGCGCAGGGCAAGAAGCTCGGCAGCGACTCCCGCGCGGCAATCGAACGCCTTGCCCAGCGCAACGCCGGTCGCCTCGTTGTACTCAAACTTCGTGGCAGGCACAAAGGGCTCGCCCATACCCATGTGGAAGACGCTCACCGCCTCCTCCTTGGAGGTGGCGCCGACGTCCAGGATGAGCTGAAGCTCCCCGGACGCGCGCTCGGCGGCGCTCATGAAGTGAGGCGGCTTCACGCCGATGACGCCATGTATCCACTCGCCAAGCGTGTTCCTCACCAGCACGTCCTGGCCGGCGAGCACGTTGGGAGAGAAGCGGCCGAGCTCGACGAACGTCATTGTGCCGTTGGAGCGGATGGACTTGACCATGCCGCCGACCTCATCGCCGTGCGCGTCGAGCATGAGAACGGGCTTATTGCCCGTGAAATTCTTTGGGGTGATGAGCGCATCGTGGACGGTATTGGTCTCGACCTTTGCCCACCCGCTGCAAAAGTCGCGCACAACGTCGACGACCTCGTCCTCGAAGCCCGAGGGGGACTTTGCGTCAGAAAGCCTGCCAAGAAGGTCTGCGGCCTCGCTGTCATTGAAATCCATGGATAATAGCCTTTCTTCCTAGTACCTACAGTCGCGTACGCGCCGGTATCAGTTGTTGTCAGCTCCGGCATATGCCTTGGTCGTGCGGACAGGCATGGGCGCGGGAAGCGGGGCGCGCCCGAGGGCCCCGATGAAGTCGACGAGGTAGGCGGCGACGCCATCCATCATCTGGCCTCCCCACTCCGGATCGGCAAGCGCCGGGTCGTCAGGACCTATCCAGCCGTTGCCGGCGTAGCGGCAGGCATCGCGGGGAATCGCGACGTGCGCGCCCTTGAACTCGACGTTGTCCCATCCGGAGGTGGGAAGCTCGTCCGAGATGTCGTTCGCAAGGGCCATGGGGCCAAGCTCGGAGGCGTCCACCAGCGAGGGATCGACGGCCATCACGGCAGCCGTCTCCTCCGCCCCGCCATGCCCCCCACGCCATGCAGGGTTGAGCTCGCCCGCCATGAGCCACCAATCCGCCCTGGCGGCAAGGCACCCGCGCCGGTTGAGCTCCTCGCATACGCTCGAGATGGGCTTGATGTTGGGCCCGTGGCCGTTTATAAAGAGGAACCTTCGCGCGCCATAGTCATAGAGCTGCATGCTGAGCGTCCGGACCAGCGACCGGAGAAGGTCGTAGCCAATCGAGAGCGTTCCCGGGAACCCCAGGAGGTCATCGGCGTTGCCGAAGGGAATCGTCGGGGCAATAAGGACGTCCTTGCCAAGGGCGGCCTCGATCTTGTCGAGCAGCAGGTTGGGAGCGAGGGTATCCGTGCCCAGCGGGTTGTGCCTGCCGTGCTCCTCCGTGCTTCCGATTGCCATGACGACAAGGTCGTTTCCCCGCTGGAAGTAGTCTTCAACCGCAGGCCAGGTACTTAGTTCGATGCGCATCTTTCCTCCTTGGCTCCAGCCTGCCCCACGGCAAGCCGGGACATATTGTTCTAGGCATGGTTGTCGGACATGCCCGCGTTACCGGTCGAGGTGGTCCGTCTCGTGGGAGAAGTCAATCGGTCGGGGAAGCTCCTCGCCCTCCAAGGCGTGCGTAAAGCCCTGAAGCCACGTTGCCGTGCCCGCAAGCATCGCAGCCCCGAGCTCGGCGCTGGCCCCGCTCGGGTGGTCTTCATGCCCCTCGGCAACCCACCCGGAACTCGCAAATCGAGAAAGCCTGCGCGGGAACTCGACCTCGGCGCCGCCAAAGCTCACGGTGTTCCAGCCGGTTGTTGGCATGTCCTCCCCGATATCGTGGAGCAGGTCCTCGTCCGTCACCTGCGACATGTCGACGGAAGCAGGGTCGATGGCCAGGTTGGCGCTCGTCTCCATGGCGCCGCCATGCCCGCCGCCCCATGCCGGGTCAAGCTGCGGAGCCACCTTCCACCAGTTGACAACGGCCGCGAGGCATCCGGCGTCGTTCAGATCCATCGACACCATCGAGAGCGACTTCACATTGCCGCCATGCCCGTTAAGGAAGACGAAGCGACGCGCGCCGTAGGCGAAGAGCTGCCGCGTGATGCTCGAAAGGACATCGTAGAGCCCCTGCACACCAAGGCTCACCGTGCCCGGATACCCAACGAGGTCGTCCGTCGCACCATAAGGAAGGGTCGGCGCAACTAGATATGTTCCGTCGCGCTGTTCCAGCAGCTCAAGGATTCTGTCTGGAGCCATGGTATCGGTGCCCAGCGGATTGTGCCTGCCGTGGCACTCGGTCGAGCCGACCCCAATAATCACTAGGTCGTGCTTCTTAAAGTAATCGCGGACCTGTGTCCAAGTACTTCTCGCCATGTACATATGGCTTCCTCCTTACGACAAATCTTTATGTTAGCAGCATAGACTCGAGGGCGCCTAAAGAAACCGACTTCGGGTTCAGCGGCGCATCTATTAACCTAAACGCGACATTACGCGAAAAAGGCTGGAAGATAAACGCAACTTCATCTTGCGTGAGTGATACGCGAAGCCACTAAATACCTGCCCGCAAGCCCGGCGGTCCCCGGTTGGTTTAAGAGATATTGTTCGATTGGTACAGATTATTAATTGTGAAGGTCTTGTGGAGCCGGCAGTAAACGGTAGGTAGGTTGAGGTAGGCGTATCGATGTTGAAAGCGATTGCTTCAATTATGTTTCAGTATTCTGCTGCCCCTCCCCAATAGGAAGAGTATTAATCCCACGAAGCAGGCTCTTGCGCCGCGCACCGCCTGCAAGGCGACAAACATATAGGAGGAAGCCATGGATCTCTCGATGAATCGTCGTACCTTCATCAAGGGCGGAGCCGCCGCGGTTGCGACAGCCAGCCTTGCCGCCTGCGGGCAGCGCTCGTCCGGCGACGGGAAGCCTTCCGGCGGTACCATCAACTATGCAATCACGAACCCCACGTCGATCGACCCCTTTGACATTGAGGAGTTCAACGGCGCTGCCGTTGCTTCACAGCTCTTCGACCAGCTCACGATCTATGACTATGACACGCAAGAGCTCAAGCCCTGCGTTGCCGAGTCGTGGGAGCCGTCCGATGAGGCAGCGACGTGGACGTTCCGCATCAAGAAGGGACTCAAGTTCCACGACGGCTCCGATGTGACGGCCAAGTCGTTCCAGTACGCTTGGAACCGACTTTGCGACCCCAAGACCACCGTGGCGCCTTCCGTGGTCTCGTATCACCTCGCAATGGTCAAGGGCTATGACGACGTGGTAAACGGAAAAGCCGAGGAGCTTGAGGGTATTTCTTGCCCCGACGATTACACCCTCAAGGTTGAACTTGACGAGCCCTACGCCGACTTCCCCTTCGTCGTGTCCTGCACGCCCCTCTCGCCCATTCCCGACTGCGCCAAGGACAACTTCGACACGTACTCCAAGGCACCCGTGGGCAATGGCCCCCTTCAGATGGATGGCACCTGGAACGACGGCCAGTACATCAACATGACGCGCTATGAGGGCTATGTCGGCGACAGGACCGTCAAATGCGACGCCGTCCGCTTCAACATCTACAAGGACACGACCACGGCATTTCGCGAGTTCGAGGCCGGCAACCTCGACATTTGCGATATCCCGACCGGGCGCGTCAAGGAGACGGTGGAAAAGTACGGCCAGTCGGACGACGGCTACACCACCTCCCCCGAAAAGCAGTCGATGGTCGGCGAAGTTCTGTACACGGAGTACCTCGCGTACAACGTCAACGACTCCGTCCTCTCCGACAAGAGGGTTCGCCAGGCAATGTCTCTTGCCATTAACCGCCAGAACCTCTGCGACACGCTGTACGAGGGCTTCGCTAAGCCCGCAGGCGACATCGTCCCGCCGGGAATCAAGGGCAACGACGAGACCACGTGGCAGTACTGCGGCTACGACGTCGACAAGGCCAACAAGCTTCTTGACGAGGCAGGTTATCCCGCAGGCTCCGACGGGATGCGCGGGATTGAGCTCACCATCATGGTGGCTTCCTCCAACAAGACGGACGAGTGCGAAATCCTGCAGAGCGACTGGAAGGCGGTGGGCATCAACGTGACCATCGACCAGAAGGAATACGCGACGATGCTCGATGACTACATCGCCGGCAACTTCCAGCTTGGCTTCCGCGGCTGGACCGCAGACTACCCCATCATGGACAACTTCCTGCAGCCCCTCATGTACACCGGCGTGGGCGACAACGTCTCGCACTACTCCAACGCAGAATTCGACGCTAAGCTGGACGAGGCGAGAAGGACCGTCGACGAGGACGAGCGCATCCAGCTTATGCACGAGGCGGACGCGGTTGCTGCCGAGGATATGCCCATCATCCCCATGCTGCACAAGACGCTGAACAAGGTGACCTCAAACAAGTTCACCAACATCAAGGTTAACGCCGCACGCATACCTGAGCTGCAAAACGCAACGCCTGCGAAGTAGCTCTGAAGCCCCAATAGTACGCAGCAGGGCCCGTCGGCAATGTCGACGGGCCCTGTGTTGTTATAAAAGTAAGCAGCGAAGGATCGGACGTCCCAGCGAGAATTCGGCAACCAAAAGGATGGGTCTCGTCCTTCTTGCCTAGCGATCCACCCGGCTAGGAAGCGGGGACTGAGCAAAATCGTCTACAAACTTAACCGCCCAGTCCGCGAAGGCGGTGAGCATCTGCTCTCCCCACTCGGCAGATGCCTGCCTGGGATCGTCCTTCCCAATCCATCCATTCGTGGCGTACCTGCGGGCACGGCGAATGAGCGACGGGTGAACCCCCTCGAACTCCACAACGTCAAACCCCTGCGTCTTGATGTTGCTTCCGCCGTCATCCACAAGATCCATGTCTCCAAGAGCCGCCATATCCACGGAGTCCGGGTCTATCCAGAGATCTGCCGAGGTCTCCTGCGCGCCGCCGTGGCCGCCGCCCCATGCGGGGTTAAGCTCGCCCGCCAGCTTCCACCAGTTAAGAAGCGCCACTTGGCAGCCGCGGTCATTGAGCTCATAGCCGGTCATAGTGAGGGCGCGGGTGTTGCCGCCATGGCCGTTGACGAAGCAGAAGTGACGGGCACCGTAATGGTAGAGCTGCCCACAGATACGCGAAGCAACCTGGTAAAGAAGGTCGTCCCCAAGGGACAACGTTCCGGGATAATCGACGAAGTGGTCGGCAGACCCAAGTCGAAGCGTCGGTCCATAGAGCGCTTCAGGCCGGCGCTCATCCATAAGGTCTATTATCCGCTGGGGCGCCATCCAATCGGTGCCCAGGGGATTATGCCGTCCATGGTTCTCCGTACTGCCGAACCCAAGAACAACCAGGTCGTTGTTTGCGAAGTAGGCCTCAACGGCAGGCCATGTAGATCTCTCGAGAAGCAATTTTCGCCACCTTTCCGGGTAGAGCCAAGGCCCTCCCCATGAACGGTCCCCGGCACGGCAATCCATACCAGAACCAACTAAGACGAGCACAAAAAGAAGCAGGAACAAGTCCATATTCTACGCCGCCGCATTCCTCACCATGGCTGCGAAGTGACGGCCTTAGAGCCCCCGGGGGGCTTCTTTCCAACACCTGCGCGCCGAGGTTTGGGCCCCTTTGGCGATTATTAGTTACTCGGTTTGCGTTTTTGCCTCGTCCACAAGCTGCTGCAGGCGAAGAACCCGGTGGTACATCGCCGACTTGGACGCGGGCGGGTCCATCTCCTGCCCGAGGGCGGCGAGGCTGAGCTCGGGGTTTGCCCGGCGCGCCTCACAGAAGGCGCGCAGCGCCGGCGGCAGCGAGCGCATGCCGATGAGCCGCTCGGCCTCGTCGATGAGCATCAGCTGGTCGGCTGCGGCGCCCGTGGACCGGGCCTGGTTGGCCATCTCGGCGTTGACGCGGCGGTTGACGTCGTTTTTGACGGACTTCTTTGCGCGGGCAATCTCGACCACGCGGGCCACGCGCTCGGCGCCCATGCCCCGCAGCAGCGCCGTTATGTCCTCGTAGCTCTTGAGGTAGATGGCGTAGGCCCCGCGCCGGTGGTTGAGGCGGGCACCTGCCCCGAAGGAGCTGATGAGGGCGACGAGCTCGCGGGCGAACTCCTCCCCCGTCACGGCAATCTCGAGGTGGAACTCGCCGCGGGGGTCCGCGATGAAGCCGCCCGCCATGAAGGCGCCGCGAACGAAGGCCGAGATGGCGGAGCGGGTGCGCAGGAGGTTCCTGGGCACCCCGGGAGCAAGGCCATGACCCGGCACGAGGATGCCGAGCTCCACGAGGGCGTCGGCGAGCTCGGGCTGCTCGGGGATCTCGATGAGGTAGTTGCGCGTCTTGTGCAGGACGCTGCGGCGCACGGTGAGCGAGGTCTCGAGGTCGAAGAGCTTGTGCGTCAGCTTGATGGCGGTCCGGGCGACGGCGCCGGTCTCGGTCGCGATTCGGATCGAGTAGCGGCCCGGACCCCTGAAGGAGAGCGTGCCGCACACGCGCATGATAGCCGAGAGCTGCGCGTACTGCGCGGCCTGCGTCGGGCCGTCCACGCGGGCGAGCTCGTCTTTGACCTCGGCGGTAAACGACATGATTAGCTGTTCCTCACGTTGGCGAGCGCGAGGTCGCGGTGCGAGAGGCTCACGTGGTAGCCCCCGCGCTGCAGGTAGTCGGCCGTGGCGTTTGCGATGGCGACGCTGCGGTGCTGGCCGCCCGTGCAGCCGACGGCGATGGACAGGTGGCTTTTGCCCTCGGCCACGTAGCCGGGCATGGCGACGTCGAGAAGGTTCTCCCAGGCGGAAAGGAACTTCTGCGTGACGTCGTTCTCGATCACGAAATCGCGCACGAGGGGGTCGTTGCCCGTCATGGTTCGCATCTGCGGGTCGTAGAAGGGATTCGGCAAGAAGCGCACGTCGATCATGAGGTCGGCCTCCACGGGCATGCCGTGCTTGAAGCCGAACGAGAAGACGGCGACCTCCAGGAGCTGCTGGTCGGTGAGCTCGGAGAAGGCCCGGCGAAGGCGCGCCCGGAGCTCCTTGGTGGGCAGCGCGGAGGTGTCGATGACGAGATCGGACGAGTCGCGCACGGCGCGCAGCTGGCGGCGCTCGCGCGAGATGGCCGAGACGAGCGGCTCGCCGGGCTTGGCCAGCGGGTGACGGCGGCGGTTCTCATCGTAGCGGCGGATGAGAACCTTGTCGGAGGTGTCGAGAAAGACGACCTGGCAGCTGATCTCGTGGTCGCGCAGCTGCTCCAGGGAATCCGTGATCTCGTCGAAGAGGCCTTGGCTCCTGAGGTCGCAGGTCACGGCAAGGTGACGCCCCACGCCGGAGTTGATGCCCACGAGCTCGGCGAGCTGGAGCAGAAGGCGCGGGGGCAGGTTGTCGATGCAGAAGTACCCCATGTCCTCGAACACATGGAGCGCCTGCGTGCGCCCCGAGCCCGACATGCCGGTGATGACCACGACGTCGGGCACACGGTTGCGGCTCTCGGCCGCGCGCATCTGTTGGCTGGTGATGGGCATGGGTCCTTCTTTCCCGCTCTTCTTTCTACTCGAGTATAGCTGCCCCGCGCACCTCGGTCCCACCTGCTATTTCAGCCTGTCTGATTTGGCAGTCCAAAACAGCATGCTGAAATGGACTGCCAAATCAGACAGGCTGAAAACGCTGCCAAATCAGACAGGCTGATTTGGCAGGCAGAAGGCCGCCCGCGTGCCTGGAGGTGACACGCGGGCGGCCTCTTTGGATCTCAACGTGCGCTGTCGCGACGCAGGTTGACGTGCATTTCCGGAAGCTAGTCCTCCTTGAGGGGCTTCTTCCAGAAGGAGAGGATCAGGCAGCCGACGACGGCGCCGACGAGGCAGGCGACGAGCCACATGACCGGGTTGCCGATGACGGCGAAGACCCAAGCGCCGCCGTGAGGCGCGGGGCTCGTGCAGCCGAAGGCGGCGGAGAGGCCGCCCGCGATGGCGGAGCCGATGATGCAGCTGGGAAGGACGTGGCCGGGGTCGGCGGCGGCGAAGGGGATGGCGCCCTCGGAGATGAAGGACAGGCCCATGATGTAGTTGACCAGGCCGGCGTTGCGGTCAGCCTTGCTCCAGCGATCCTTGAAGAAGGTCGTGGACAGGGCGATCACCAGCGGCGGGACCATGCCGCCGACCATGACGGAGGCCATGATGATCTGGCCGGTGGTGCCGAGGCCGGAGGAGGGGTCGAGGGCGGCGGTGCCAAAGACGTAGGCAGCCTTGTTGAAGGGGCCGCCCATGTCGACGGACATCATGCCGCCGAGGACGAGGCCGAGGACCACGATGTTGCTCGTGCCGAGGCCGGCGAGGAAGCCGTTGAGCGCGGTGTTGATGGCGGCGAAGACCGGGTTGAGCGCGAGCATCACCACACCGATGGCAAGGGTGCCGAGCACAGGGTAGATGAGCATCGGCTTGATGCCCTCGAGGGAGTTCGGGAGCTTATCGCAGAGCTTCTCGATGCCAAGGGTCAGGTAGCCTGCGGCGAAGCCGGCGAAGAGCGCGGCGATGAAGCCGCCGGAGACGAGCGTGGTGGCGTCAAGGCTGGACAGATAGGCGAAGTCGTAGCCCGCCTTGGCAAAGAGGCCGCCGACGAAGCCGGGGGCAAGGCCCGGACGGTCCGCGATGGAGCTCGCGATGTAGCCCGCGAGGATCGGGAGCATAAGGCCAAAGGCTTCGCCGCCGATGGTCTTGAAGAGGGCCGCAGCGGGGATCGAGGAACCGTAGGCGGAGGTGCCGAGGCCGGGCTGGTCGACGAGGAACGCGATGGCGGTGAGGATGCCGCCGCCGATCACGAACGGCAGCATGTGGCTGACGCCGTTCATGAGGTGCTTATAGATCTTGTGCCAGGTGGACTCGTCCTCGACGGCAGCCGCGCTCGCGGAGGCGCCGCCGGCGTTATGGTGGACGGGGGCCTCGCCGTTGAGCACGATGTTGATGAGCTTCTCGGGGTCGTTGATGCCCGCGGAGACGTTCGTGGAGTAGACCGGCTTGCCGTCGAAGCGCGCGAGGTCGACGTTCTTGTCCGCGGCGATCACGATGCCCTTGCAGTGGGCGATCTCGTCGGCGGTGAGGATGTTCTTGGCGCCCGCAGAGCCCTGGGTCTCGGCCTTGAGCTTGATGCCCATCTCGGCGGCCCTCTTCTCGAGGTTCTCGGCGGCCATGTAGGTGTGGGCGATGCCGGTCGGGCAGGCGGTGATGGCCAGGACCTCGGGCCACTCGGAGTCGGAGGCCTTCGGGGCAGCGGCGGCCTCGGCCTTCTTTGCCTCGGCCTCGTCGCGGTCGGCCTCGGCGGCGTCGATGGCGGCAAGGAACTCCTCGGGGGTCTTCGCGGCGCGCAGCTCGGCGGCGAAGTCCTCGTGCATCAGGAGCGCCGAGAGCTTGGCGAGCATCTCGAGGTGGACGTTGTTCTCGCCCTCGGGGGCGGCGATGGCAAAGATGAGGTCGCAGGGAGCGTCGTCGGGGGCGTTCCAGTCCACACCGCCGGGGACGGTCATGGCGGCGAGTCCGGCCTTGGCCACCGCGGCGACCTTGGCGTGCGGGATGGCGATGCCGTCGCCCACGGCAGTGGAGAACTCCGCCTCGCGGGCAAGGACACCGGCCTTGTAGCCGTCGGCGTCGGAGACGTTTCCGGCCGCGACCTGCAGGGCCACGAGCTGGTCGATGGCGTCGGCCTGGCTTGCGGCGGCCGCGCCGACCTTCACGCTCTGGGCGTTCAGAAGGTCAGTGATCTTCATACGAGCTCCTTTCCTTGGAACTGCTTGAACACACGGTTTCGGGACAAATTGGGACAAAATCCCCCGTCCCTTTTGTCCCACCCCTAGGGGCGGGCCATCAATTCCTCGACCTCCGCGCGCGTGGCGAGGTGGTCGGAAAAAGCACTTGCGGAGCCTGCGGAGAGGCCCATCTTGAAGGCCGTCTCGTAGGAGTCGGTCTCGAGGTAGCCGGCGATGAAACCGGCGACGGAGGAGTCGCCGGCACCGACGGAGTTGACGACGGTGCCCTTGGCGGCGGGGCTCATGTGGACGCCGCCCTGGGCGTCGACGAGCACGCCGCCCTCCCCCGCCATCGAGACGAGCACGTTCTGGGCGCCCTTCTCCTGGAGCTTCTGGGCATACGGCACGACCTCGTCTCGGGCCTTGAGCTCGACGCCGAAGATGTCGCCCAGCTCGATGTTGTTCGGCTTGACGAGGAACGGCTTGTACGGGAGCACGCGGGTAAGAAGGTCGCGCTCGGCGTCGACGACGATGCGCACGCCGCGGCCGTCGAGCCGCTCCATGATGCGCTCATACATGTCGCCGGGCAGGGTGTTGGGCACGGAACCCGAGATCACGAGGATGTCGCCCTCGCCCAGCGCGTCGAGCTTGGCGTAGAGCTCCTCGATGTCCGCCTCCGTGATGCGAGGGCCCTGGCCGTTGAGCTCTGTCTCCTCGGCGGACTTGATCTTCGCGTTGATGCGGGTGAAGCCCTCCTTCACGCGGACGAGGTCGTGGTCGACGCCGGAGGCATCGAGAAGCGACTCGAGCGCGATGCCCGTGAAGCCGGCGCTGAAGCCGAGCGCACGGGAGGGGTGGCCGAGGTTGCCGAGGACGATGGACACGTTGATGCCCTTGCCTCCGGGCAGAATCTGCTCGTAGCTCGTGCGGTTGATCACGCCGAGGCGCATATCGTCGACGCGGACGATATAGTCGAGCGAGGGGTTGAACGTGACGGTGCAGATCATGAGATTCCTCCGTGACGTCGTGTCTTGATTGACTGTGATTACTATTGCACGTTTTTGCTCATTTTGAAAGAGAAACCTTCAAATTCCGTCACAGACGGTCGAACGGTCATTATCTGCCGGTAAACGGCACTACTTTGACTGAATTTGATTGATTGTGAGCAGAATCGTGCTTCTAAACGACTTCAACGTTCTCGAGGGTCGCGAACGCGCTGCCCTCCGGCAACGCGGTCGTGACGATGGTCGCGGATCGGAAATCGCCGAACGTGACCAGGCTTGTGCGGCCGAGCTTGCTCGCGTCGGCAAGCACGAAGCGATGCATGGTCTGCGCCATCGAGAGGCGCTTGACCTCGGCCTCTGCGAAGTCCGGCGTGGTGAAGCCGTCCTCGGGTGTGGCGCCGTTCGTGCCCCAGAACCCAAGTGTGAAATGGTAGCGGCTGATCGCCGCGTTCGCGTCGGGTCCCACGAGGGCCTCAGTCGCGGATTTGAGCGAGCCCCCGAGCACAATGACCTCGAACCCGCGCGAGGCGAGCTTTAGCGCATGGCTCACGCAGTCGGTCGCGTAGACCGCGCGCTTCTCGCTCAAGGCGTCAATGAGCGCGTCGACCGTTGAGCCGGCGTCGAGGTACACGAAGTCCCGCGGCCCCACGAGCCGTGCGGCGTGCTGAGCGATGGCGTGCTTCTCGGCAGAGTGCTTGGTCGCTCGCTCGGCCACGGGGACATCGCGGGTAATGCCCTCCCTATCGAGCGAAACGGCGCCGCCATGAACCTTGGACAGGCAACCCGAGTCGTCGAGCTTCTCGAGGTCGCGGCGGACCGTCGACTCCGAGATGCCGAGGCGCGCGGCCAGGTCGACAACCGTCGCCGAGCCCTCGCCGTTGACGATCCCCAGGATCTGGGCGTGACGCTGATCGGCGAGCATCCTACTCCTCCTCCGGGTAGACGACGCCCCACGCGGCACGGGCATCGGTCATGATCCGCATGACGTCGGCGGCGTAGTCAATAAGAAGGGCCGCCTCGGCGTCGCCCGCGACGGCGCGCTCGAGGTCCGCCATCTCGTAGCAAAGGGCGTAGGCCTCCTCGCCCGCCTCGACCTCCTCGACGCGTCCGTCCTCGGTCCAGACGATGCGCGCACGGTCGGCGCGCGGGTACTGATCGATCTCGATGTAGCACCTGTCGAAGCTGATCACCGCGCGTTTGGGCTGCTTGGAGTGCATGGTGAGGCTGATCACCCCGAGCTGCCCCTCGACGTTGCGGCACACGAGGCCACCGGCGATGTCGACGCCCGTCTCGCAGGTGTTGCCGAGGCTCACCACCTCGGTCGGCGCGGACTCCATAAAGATGCGCATGATCGAGAGCGCATAGACGCCGATGTCGAGCATGGCGCCGCCGGCGAGGCTGCGGTTGTAGAAGCGAGTGTGCACGTCGTAGGGCTTGAAGCTGCCGAAGCTAACCTGAGCCAGGTTCATGCGGCCGAAGTCCCCGGCGTTTGCACGGGCGACGAGCTGACGGTACAGCGGCATGTGCAGGATGGTGGTCGCGTCCATGAGCACGACGCCGTGGGCACGGGCAAGCTCACGTGCCTCGTCGAGCTCGGCGGAGTTCAGGGTGATGGACTTCTCGCAAAGCACATGCTTGCCCGCGGCCAGGCAGGCGCGCAGGTAGGTGATGTGGGTGTTGTGCGGGGTGGTGATGTAGACAGCGTCGATGTCCGGGTCGGAGCAAAGCTCCTCGAGCGAGCCGTAGACGCGCGTGACGCCATTGGCGACGGCGAAGGCCTCGGCCTTGGCAAGGGTGCGGTTCTGCACGCCGGCAAGCGTACGCCCAGCGAGCTCGAGCGACTCCGCCATCTGGTTGGCGATCACGCCACAACCGATGACGGCCCAGCGCAGTTGCGGGGCAGCAAAGATGTCGGACGGGAACTGCTTGCTCTGCGCGGCGGCGAAGGCGGCCTTCGCAGCGGCTTCGGCGTCGAGCGGGGCGGCGGAGACATCGGCCATGTAAGCTCCTTTGACAGCCGTGTTCGGATGCCGTAAGTATAGCCCACAGCAATCCGTTTCCGTCATTTTCTTCCATTTCCGCGCAGCGCTCTCCGCGCTCCATATTGCTCTGATAGAAAGAAGCCCCCTTCGTCACTCCCCCGTAAGGTCGCGATATTCCTGGGTTCCCGAATCCGACCAGGACTTCTTTCCGCTTGCCACGACGGTGCCCGACTTCTCGTCGTAGGCGTAGACGTCGATGATCTGGGCATCGGCCGGGGCCCAGGAGCCGTCGGCGTCCTTATCGGCGCGATACTGCACGTAGAGCAGGCACTTCTCGTTGGCGGAACGGCGGTCGAAGAGGACGTACTCCACCCGCGAGCTCGTCTCGGAAAGGACGAGCCGCTCATTTCCCTTCGCGTCGGCGTCTTGGAAGCAGTTGAGTCCCTGCAGCTCGAATACCTGCGTATAAATGGCCTGGAAGCCCTCGTGGATGATCTCGCCCTCGTCGCGCTCGTTGGCGAGCACGTCGTCGACCACGGTGTCGCCCCCGGTCTGGTTGCCCGAGTCCACAGGCTGCGCCAGCCCCGTAGTTCTTTTGAGCTCGGGCGGCTTTGCCTTGCTTGAGCCGCAGCCAGTCATAAAGGCCGTCGACGCAAGGACGAACCCGAGGACCCCACAGAGCACCCGCTTCATGAGCACCATCCCCAAGAATATCTACAGCAAACATCGACGCAAGAGGGCGGGGCGGACCCAATCGTCCACCCCGCCCTATTTTAAAAGCAAAGCAAGAAGGGCAGAGAAGGTCCTAGCCCTCGATAGCGGCGGCGAACCAGCTCGTGATGCTCGTCGGGTGCGTGATGCCGGTGCCGGCGACGACGGCCCAGGCGCCGGCGTCAATGGCGGCCTTGGCGTCCGCCGGGACGTGCACGTGGCCCTCGCAGATAATCGGGAAGCCCGGGAACTCCTCGACGGCCTGGCGAAGAATAGGCAGGTCGGGGCCATCATCCATCGTGGTGTCGATGGCGGCCTTGTTGTGGGAGAGCGTGGTCGAGGCGATGTCGCAGCCGCAGGCGACGGCGCGGCGGATGTCCTCGATGGTCATGCAGTCGGCCATGATGAGGGTCTCGCACTGCTCGCGCAAGGCGGCGACGGTCTCCTCGAAGGTGCGTCCGTCGGGACGCGGGCGGTCGGTGGCGTCGAGCGCGACGATGTCGGCGCCGGCGTTCACGCAGGCGACCGCGTGGCGAAGGGTCGGGGTGATGTAGACGCCATCATGCCCTTCTTTCCAAAGGCCGATGACGGGGACCTCGCAGCGGCCCTTGATGGCGGCGATGTCAGAGAGGCCCTGGCAGCGGATGGCTGCGGCGCCGCCGAGCTCGCAGGCGCGCGCCATCTGGGCCATGGTCTCGGGGTGGCGGAGCGGCTCGCCCATATAAGCCTGGACGCTTACGATGAGCTTGCCTTTAAGGGACTGGATCAGCGGATCTTCGGTCATGTAGCGATGCTCCTTTCGAGCGGGGAACGGGTTTAGCCCCGGCACCCGCTAATCGGCATAGGCGGACTTGACGATGTTCTCGGCGGCGCCGATGAGCGGCGCGTCCCCGCCGAGGTCGCCCGAGACGATGGGCGTGGCGGCGACGGGCGGCATCGCGGCCTCGCGCCAGCCAGCGTCCATAGCGTCGTGCCAGGCAGGTCCGCACAGGGCGACGGAGCCCGACAGGATGATGCACTCGGGGTCGAGCATGTTCGAGAGGCTGCCGAGGACCTCGCCGATGGCATGTCCGCTCCTGGCCTCGGCGGCGATGGCCGCCTCGTCGCCGGCCGCGGCGCGCTTGTCGATGACGGCGCCGTCCACAGGCTTGCCCTCCTCGTCGACGGGGTCGCCGCCGAGCTCGAGGTAGCGCTCGATGATGCCGGGGCCGCAGGCGATGGTCTCCATGTGGCCGACGGCGCCGCACTGGCAGGGGATGCCCGCCGCGTCGCTGCAGCTCACGTGGCCGATGTGGCCCGCCTCGTTGTGCGCGCCCAGCATGATAAGGCCGCGCTCGACGAAGGCGCCGCCGACGCCCGTGCCCACCGCCGCCACAAGGCAGCTCTGCTTGCCGGCGCCGGCGCCCCAGCGCGCCTCGCCGAGAGCATGCGCGTGGACGTCGTTCAGGACGCGGGCGGGAAGGCCGGTCGCCGCCGTGAGCTCAGAGCCCAGGTGGGTGCCGCCCCAGCCGGGCATCATGTCGTTGGCGTAGGTGACGTCGCCCGTGCGGGGGTCGATGACGCCGCCGGAGCTCACGCCGATGCCCGCGAGGCTCTCGGCGCCGCCGGCGAGCTCGATCACGCGCTTGGCCATCTTTATGGCGTTGGCCAGGACCACCTGACCGCCGCGTTTGGCCTCAGTCGGGATCTTCTCGTAGAACTCGACCACAGGCTTTTGCCCGGCCTCGAGGGTCACGAGGGCGGATGCGATCTTTGTGCCGCCGATGTCGATGGCGACGACCTTCTGGCTCCCCATAGTTGCCTCCACATCAAAAAAGTGATGGGGCAGGAGACGGCCCCCTGCCCCATGCGTATACGTTACAGCAGGCCGTTGTCGGCGAGGACCTTGCGGATGGCCTCGACGTTCTCGCCCGTCATGGCCTTAACGGGGCGCGGCATGGTCGGGGAGTCAAAGACGCCCATGAGGTTCAAGGCGGTCTTGAAGGCGCCGACGCCGCCGGCGTAGCCCTGGACGCCGGAGGTGACGTCCCAGATGTGGGAGATCTCGTTCAGGCGGTCCTGCTCAGCCTTGACCGTGGCCCAGTCGCCGGCCTCGGCGGCCTTCCACATGCGCACGTAGCCCTCGGGCTCGACGTTGGCGAGGCCCGGGACGGAGCCGTCGGCGCCGCCGAGGTAGGCACCGTCGACGACGACCTCGTGACCGGTGAGGATGGTCATCGGGTGACCGTTCTTCTCGTTCTCCTGGACGAGGTAGCGGAAGCTGACGTCATCGCCGGAGGAGTCCTTGACGCCGGCGAGCACGCCCTCGGCGCCGAGCTTGGCAAGGAGCTTCCAGGGGAGCTTGGTGTGGACGCACACGGGGATGTCGTAGGCGAAGATCGGCAGGTCGAGCTCCTCGTGGAGGATGCGGAAGTGCTCCTCGACCTCGGCCATGCCCTGGAGGGCGTAGAACGGGCAGGTGGCAACGAGGGCGTCGGCGCCGAGGGCCTGGGCCTTCTTGCCCTGGGCGAGCACGCGCTCGGTCTCGGTGTCGATAATGCCGACGAGGACGGGGACGCGGTGGTCGACGATGCGGACGGCCTCCTTAATGATCTGCTCGCGGCGCTCGTCGGTCGAGAAGACGACCTCACCGGAGGAGCCGAGGAAGAACAGGCCGTCGACGCCGGCGTCGATCATGCGGTTGATGAGGCGCTCGAAGGACGGGACGTCGAGCTCGTGGTCGGGGGTGTCGGGGATGACGACGGGGGGAATGACGCCGCGGATCTGGAACTTGTCAGCCATGCTGATGCCTTTCTATGAGGTCGGGCGGGGGCCTCTCCCCCGCCGTAGCCCCTTGCGGGGCCTGATTGATGCTAAACCGTCATGCGGGCGGCGGGCTCATCACTCGCCGAAATGCATGAAGGCAAGAAGCCTGTTCTCGAAGTCGTTCAGCCGCTCGTGCCCGTACTTGGGGTAGACGGCGAGCCGCTTTGCGCAGCCTGCGCGGTTATAGGCCGCGTACTGGGTCAGCGGGCGGGCGACGGCATCCATAAGGCAGATGCCGTCCAAAAGCTCGCACCCCTCGGGAAGAAGCGCCGAGAAGTTCGCCGCGTCCACATAGCCAAGTGCCGAGAAGAACTCGCCGGCGCGCTCGGCGCACGGATCATCCTCGCGGAAGTGGCGAAGGACGCCCTCGTAGGCGTAGCCGGAGGCGCCCTGCTCCCACGCGCCGCGAACGTCCGCGGGCATGACGTTGACCACGGCGCACTTGGCGACGCCGCGGGCAAGCGCCGCCGCGGCAAGCGCAAAGAGGCCGCCGAAGCCCTCGCCGTGGGTCATGAGGCGATCCGGGTCGACGCCGGGAAGACTGCCTGCAAGGCTTGCGGCCACCAGGGCGTCGTCGACGAGCTGAGCGGCGGCCATGCCCTCGGGCCCTTCTCGCCATCCGGCAGTGACGTCTCGCGACCAGGCGCGGTACTCGGGGTGCACGACGGCGTAGCCGGCCGCGACGTAGCGGGAGAGCTGGAACCAGCCGCGAGTGCCGCGGTCGAGGTCGTGCCACACGAGGATGCAAGGGTGCGGCCCCTCGGACTTGGGCAGGATGACGCGGGCGTGAAGGGCAGCGCCGTCGGTCGCCGTGTAGGACATGCGACGGTAGACGGCCTGGGGGGTCTCGATGCCGACCTCCTCGAGCGTCGCCTGCTGTTCCCGGGCGCACGCAGCGGCGCGGCCGGCGCGCGCACCCCAGAAGGACGCAAACCCCTCGGGGGTGGGATCGGCACCGAGGTACTTCTCGCCTTTCTTTATAAGATCGGAAACACCCATCACAGGTCCACCTCCCCCTGGTAGAAGCGGATGATCTCGTCGTCGAACGACTGGATCTCCTCGTGACCGAAGTCGGGATAGAGCAGGTGCTTCTTTGGGCACGTGAGCGCGTTGTAGACCGCGAACTGGGTCTCGGGCGGGCAGACGACGTCGGCAAGCCCCGTGCCAAACAGAACCGGGCAGCGAACGAGGTGCGCAAAGCTCAGGGAGTCGACGTAGCCGAGCGTGCCGAACCACTCGTCGGCGCGCTCGCCGTCGGCGTCGAACCAACGGGAGTAGTAGCGGATGCCGTCGTAAGCGATCTCGTCGGCGCCAAGCTCCCAGACCTCACGGAAGTCCGAGAGGAACGGGTAGAGAATCGACGCGCGGTTGACGAGGTCGGAGTTGAGCGCGCAGCACGCGATGCCCATGCCGCCGCCCTGGGAGCTGCCGTTGACGTAGACGCGTGAGAGGTCGATGCCCTCGAGCTCGCGCACGATGCGGCAGAGGATGTGCTGGTCCTGATACAGGCGCACGTAGTAGAGGTTTTCCGGCCCGCCGTCCACGCCGGTGATGAGGTGACCCGAGACGGTCGTGCCTTTGAAGCCGCCCACGTCCTCGGAGCGGCCGCCCTGGCCGGGGTTATCCATGCTGAGGATGGCGCAGCCGATACCGGGCCACGAGGACTGCTCGGCCCAGGAGCGTGTGCACCCGGGGTAGCCGTGGAACTGGAGGACGAGCGGCACGGGGCCGCCGCCGGGCACCTTGGGCACCGCGTACTTGGCGTAGACGCGGGCGCCCCCCATGCCGGTGAAGTACAGGTCGTAGTACTTGCAGGACCCGAGCTCGGGAATCTGGTCGGACGGGAGGATCTCGTAGTCGAGCGGCACCGCGTCGGCCTCCGCGATCCTCGCGGCCCAGAACTCGTCGAAGTCCGCGGGGATGGGATTCTTGCCTCGGCATGCCTCGAGCTCCGCCAATCTTTCGGCCGAGAATGGCACGTGTCTCACCCTTTCGAGAATACGGGCGCGCCCACCGCAGCGGGCGCGCCCCCGAACAATTCAGCTCGCTACTGGCCCAGGTTGGGGTGAAGCAGCGAAGGAGCGGCCGCGAGGAGCGTCTTTGTGTAGGCGTCCGTCGGGTTCTCGAAGACCTGTTTGGCGGGGCCCTGCTCCATGATCTGGCCGTGGTTCATGACCACGATGCGGTCGGAGATGTAGCGCTCCGTCTGGATATCGTGGCTGATGAAGACCATCGCCAGGCCGAGCTCGTGCTTGAGGTCCGTGAGGAGGTTCAGGATCTGGGCGCGGACCGAGACGTCGAGAGCCGAGGTCGGCTCGTCGGCGATGATGACGTCGGGCTGAAGCGACAGGGCTCGCGCGATTGCCACGCGCTGACGCTGGCCGCCGGAGAGCTGGCCGGGAAGCGCGTACATGGCGGACGTCGGCAGGCCCACGAGCCCGAAGAGCTCGCAGATGCGGTCCTCGCGCTCATCCTCGGTGCCCACGTTGTGAACGACGAGCGGGTCGAGCAGCTGGTCATGGACGGCCATGCGCGGGTTCAGCGCGGTCGCAGGGTTCTGGAACACGACCGAGACGACGCGGCCGATCTTCTTGCGGAGCTCGGCGGTGCGCTTGGTCACGTCCTCGCCCTTGAAGTAGACGTGGCCGGAGGTCGGCGACTGCAGGCCGCACATGACGTTGGCGGTCGTCGACTTGCCGCAGCCGGACTCGCCGACGAGTCCGATGGTCTCGCCCGGCATGAGCTTGAGCGTCAGGCCGTTGACGGCGTGCACGAGGTTGGGGTGCAGGATGGAGCCGGTGCGGGTCTTGAACGTGACCGAGATGTTGTCCAGGAAGATGATGGGCTCCTGGGTGTTCTGCTCTGCCATCTACCTCACCTCCAGGCGAGACGTAAGGCCGGCCTTGGCGAGCGCCTCGTCGGGGATCTCCGAGACGAAGTGGTGGTCGGCGCCCGGGACGGGCTTCAGGATCGGGTGGACGTCGAGGCCCACATCGGGGTGGCTCGAGCGCGGTGCGAAGCGGTCGCCCGACGGGAAGTCCGCGGGGCTCGGGACGGAGCCGGGCACCTGGTGCAGGCGGCTGCCGTCGTGCGCCTCGATGGAGAGGACGGAGCCGAGCAGGCCCTGGGTGTACTCGTGAATCGGGTTGGTGAGAAGCTCCTTGGTGGGAGCGGACTCGACCACCTGGCCGGCGTACATGACGGTGATCTCGGAGGCGACCTCCGCCACGAGCGCGAGGTCGTGGGAGACGAAGATCATGGCGAAGCCGAGCTTCTTCTGGAGGTCGTTCAGGAGCTTGATGACCTGCTTCTGGACGGTGACGTCGAGGGCCGTGGTGGGCTCGTCGCAGATGACCAGCGACGGGTCGCGGGTCAGGGCCATGGCGATGATGACGCGCTGGCACTGGCCGCCGGACAGCTCGTGCGGGTAGCTCTCGAGGGTGCGCTTGGGGTCAAGGCCGACGAGCTCGAGGAGCTCCTCGGCGCTGCGGGTGCCGCCGCGGCTCGTGAGCTGCTTCATCTGAGCCGAGATGAGCATCGACGGGTTGAGAGCGGAAAGCGAGTCCTGGTAGACCATGGCGATCTCGGTGCCCAGGAGCTTGCGGTGCTCCTCGCTCGTGAGCTTGAGCAGGTCAGTGCCCTTGTAGATGACCTCGCCGGTGATGCGGGCGGTGTCAGGCAGCAGGTTCATGATCGTCTTGGTCGTGATGGACTTGCCGCAGCCGGACTCGCCCACGAGGGCCATGCACTGGCCGGGACGCACGTTGAAGCTCACGTTGTCGACGACGTTGACATCGCCGTGGCGCGGGAAGCCGATGGAGAGGTTCTTGACCTCGAGCAGCGGCTGGACCGAGTAGTCGGGCACGCGACGGTCGGTGCGGGCGAGCTCGACCTCGCGCAGCGCGGACAGGCGGCCGGCGAGCGACGCGGCCTGCTCCTTGTAGGCGCGGACCGGGTCGGCCACGAGCAGGTCGGCCTCACGGCGGCTCTCGGAGTTCTCGGAGGAAACCGGGGCGGACGGCGCGGAGGCCATGGCGTCGGTGATGCCCTCAGAGAGGATGTTGAGCGCAAGGCAGGTGAGCATGATGGCGATGCCCGGGTAGAGCGCCTGCCACCAACGGCCAGACAGGACGCCGGCGCGGGCGTCGGCGAGGATGTTGCCCCAGGTCGGGGTAGGCTCGGCGATGCCTGCGGAGAGGAACGTCAGGGATGCCTCGAAGATGATGGCGTCGGCCACGAGCGTGACGGTGAAGACCATGATGGGGGCGGCGCAGTTGCGCAGGACGTGCCTCATCAAGATCCACGGGGCGCGGGCGCCCGAGACGATGACGGCGCGCACGTAATCCTCGCCGTACTCGGACACGATGTTCGCGCGCACGATGCGGGCGATCTGCGGCATGTACATGAAGCCGATCGAGAAGATGATGGCCGGCACGGACTTGCCGAGGATGGTGACGAGGACGGCCGCCAGGGCGATGCCGGGGACCGACATGATGATGTCGAGGATGCGCATGATGACCTCGGAGACCCACTTGCGGGTAACCGCGGCCAGGGCGCCGACAATGGAGCCGGTGACGAGCGCAAAGAGGACAGCGCCGAAGCCGATGACGAGCGAGATGCGGCCGCCGTAGAGGATGCGCGACAGGATGTCGCGGCCCTTGTCGTCGGTACCGAACATGTGCGCGGCGTCGGGGGCCATACGCGCGGTCCCGATCTCGTAGGGGCTATACGGCGCGAGCACGGGCGCCAGGATGGAGATGAGCACGACGGCAAGAAGGATCACGAGCGCGATCTTCGAGGACGTCTTCATGTTCTTGAGGCCGGAGAGCTTGGGGCCCTTGGACTTCGCCATGCCCTCGAGCTTCTCGGCGTCTTCTTTCCTTTGGGTCAGCATGGCTAGACGCTCCTAATCCTCGGGTTGATGAGCAGATACAGCATGTCGACCACGATGTTGATGATGATGAAGGAGAACGCGACGACAATGACGACGCCCATGATGAGGTTAGGCTCGTTGCCGGCAACGCCGTCGAGGATCGCCATGCCCATGCCGGGCAGGTTGAAGATGACCTCGATGACGACGGCGCCGCCCATGAGGTAGCCGATCTTCATGCCGAGGGTGGTGACAGGCGTGATGAGGGCGTTGCGCAGGACGTTGCGGGCGATGATGACCTTCTGGGGAAGGCCGGAGCCCTTGGCGGTCTGCACGTAGTCCTTATCGAGCTCCTCGACCATGGCGGTGCGCACGATGCGCGTCATCTGGCCGGTGAGGGGCACCGCGAGCGCGATGGCGGGCATGATCATGCGGCCCATGTACCCGCCGAAGTTGGTGAGCGGGTTGGGAAGGGCGCCGGACGCGGGAAGCAGGTGCATGAAGGACGAGAACACGAGGATAAGCAGGACCGCCAGCCAGAACGACGGGGTGGCAAGACCGGCGATCGAGAGCAGACGGATGACCTGATCGGGCCACTTATCACGGTAGAGCGCCGCGATGATGCCAAGCAAGAACGACACGACCGCGCCGATGAGCAGGCCCAGGAAGGTGAGCTGCATGGTGACGGGCAGGGCCTTGGAAATGCGCTCGGCCACGGAGTTGCGGCGAGCGCTGTAGGTGCCGAGGTCGCCGTGGAGCAGGTCGCCCATGTAGCGGACGTAGCGGACCGGCCAGGGATCGTCCAGACCGTACTCCTCGTGGTACGCCTGAATCTGCTCAGGCGTGGCGCTTTCTCCCAGAGCGTTGTACGCCGGGTCGATCGGCGAGAACGACATGAGGAAGAAGATCAGGAAAGTCACGGCGAAAGCCATGATCGGAAGCGCGACGAGTCGCCTTCCTACGAGGCGCAGAAGATTATTCACTTGGCCTCTCCCCTCTCTCGATGCTGACACGTACAGATACAAAGGAGGCCCGAGCACCTGGCGGTCGCTCGGGCCTCCATATTTCGCTTAGGAGAATCGGCGCAGGTATATGCCTGAATTCCGCTTCTTTTTCGCTTTAGCCCTTACGCCTTGACGGTCGTGACGCCGACGAGGTGGACACCCGTGGTGCCGATGCCCTTGAAGTTGTCGGAGACCTTGACGCCGTCGGGGTTGGCGTTCTCGCGCCAAGAGGCGGTCGGGGTGACGACCTGGAGCAGCGGGTAGAGAACGACGTTCTCGGCGAGGATGTCGAAGCACTGGTTCCAGAGGTCCTGCTGATCGGAGCCAGAGGTGCCCAGGGCGTCGTTCATGAGGCCGTTGAGCTTCTTCCACTCGTCAGAGGTGTTCCAAGCGCAGCGGGTCTTCATCCAGACGTTGTCGCCGAACCACCAGTTGAGCAGCAGGTCGGTGTCGCCGCCGAAGCAGGACGGGTCGCCAGGGGCGATGAGGATGTCCCAGGAGTCGTCGGCCTGGTCGATGGCGGCATAGGTAGCGGGCGACTTGTCGGAGACCAGCTCAACGGTGAAGCCGAGGGCCTCGAGATCCTGCTGGGCCTGGGTGCCCATGGCGACGACCTGGGCGTTGTCGGTGGTGCGCAGGGTAATGGCGCCCGGGGTCACGCCGGCATCGGTGAGCAGGCTCTTGGCCTTGTCGGCGTCATAGGTGTAGGTGACGGAGGCCTTGTGGTAGTTGGTGAAGGAGGAGGGCAGGTAGCTCGTGGCGACGGCGGCCATGCCGGAGAAGGCGTTGGAGATCATCTGGTCGGTGTTCAGGGCGTAGATGATGGCCTGGCGAGCCTTGACGTCGTTCCACGGGGCCTTCTTGACGTTGAACATGATGAAGCGGGTACCGAAGCCGTTGACCTCATCGATGCTGACACCGGCAGCCTTGAGCTGGTCGATGGACTCGGGCGGCACGGACTCGGAGACGAGGGTGGTGCCCTCCTGCTGGGCGGTGGTGCGGGCGGTGGTGTCGGTCATGGAGTCCATGCGGAGCTCGTTGTCCTTGGCCGGGAACTCGCCGTTGTAGTTCGGGTTGGGCTTGAGGACGACGTAGGTGTCGGACATCTCGTCGTACATCCAGGGGCCGGAGCCGACCGGCTTGGCCTTGGCGTCGTCGGCGGAGAGGGAGGCGGGCATGACCTTGATGATGGCCAGGCGCTCCTTGAGCAGCGAGAAGTTCGGGATGCTGCACTTGACGGTGACGGTGGTGTCGTCCTTCTTCTCGATGGAGTCGAACATGGTGAGGAAGGAGATGTACAGGCCGCCCTCGGCAGTGGCGCGGGCGAAGGACTCGACGACGTCCTCAGGCGTCACGTCGGTGCCGTCGGAGAACTTGGCGCCTTCGCGGAGCTTGACCTCGTAGGTGTTCTCGTCGACCTGGGTCGGCTCACCGTCGGCCAGGCCGGAGATGACGCTGTAGTCGGTGAAGTCGATGTTGTAGAGACCCTCCATGACGTTCGAGTTAGCCGAGAGGCAGAACGCGGACGAGCAGTTGGCGGGGTCGTAGGACGACGGAGAGTACGCGGAGCCGACGGTCAGGGTGCCGCCGCCCTCGGTGCCGCCGGTGGCGGTACCGGCATCGCCGCCGTCGGTGTTGCCGCCGCCGCAGGCAGCGAGACCAAGGGTGGCCGCGAGCGCGGAGCCGCCGAGGAACGCACGACGGGTAACGGCAGAGTTCACGATCTTGTTCATGTTTTGCCTCTTCCTCAATCTGAATCCTCCCGCAGCCGCCCTCGGCGGCCGCTCTTTGCCCGTAGACTACCCGCGCAGCGGCATGAGTTGCTCCGCAAAGTCGCCCAACGGCATGTTGTGTACCGCTTAGCGGTTGTTCAGAGGGTAAAACTCCTCGCCCGACCGATTGTTGCCCGTCATTTTCGAACGAGTTGAGTCTTATTTCACTGGTATTACGTTCTATGTGCCATTTATTCAACTGGTATCTATAAGAGAATACTTCTAGGCGAGTGGTTTCTACTCTGCGATACCAGTTATGCAGAAACATTTAGAACAGCACTGTTTAGTTTCCACAATTATGTTAATTGGACTCAAGGGGCTCATCAGAGCGAGCCGGTGCCTGCTCCTCATGGAGCGCTTGCCACACGGCGTGGGCGACGTCGGCGGGCACCCCGGGAACGGCGGCGATGGCCGCCTCGTCAGCGGCGCGCAGGCGCTTGAGCGAGCCGAACTCGCGCATGAGGGCGCGCTTGCGCTTGGGTCCCACGCCGGGAACGTCGTCGAGGACCGACGCCGTCATGGCGCGGCCGCGCAGCTCGCGGTGGAAGGTGATGGCGAAGCGGTGAGACTCGTCGCGCACCTGCTTGATGAGGTAGAGGGAGGGCGAGCCGGACGGCAGCACGACCGGGGTCTCGTCCCACGGAACGAAGACCTCCTCGTCGGACTTGGCGAGGCCGCAGACCGGGATGTCGAGCCCCAACTGTGCCAGCTGCTCCATAGCCGCCGTGAGCTGCGGCTTGCCGCCGTCGACCACGAGCAGGTCGGGGCGGCTGCCAAAGCGCCCGTCGGCCATGCGCTCGGGCGAGTAGCGACGCCCCAGGACCTCGGACATGCTCACGAAATCGTTCGCCTCAGTAAGGGGCGTCTGGATTTTGAACCTTCGGTACTGCGACTTGTCGGGGCGACCGTTCGTGAAGACGACCATCGACGCCACGGTGAAGTGGCCGTGGAGCGTCGAGATGTCGAAACACTCGATGCGCATGGGAGGCGCGTCGAGCGCGAGCGCGCTCTCCAGCTGAAGCAGGGCTTTGTTCGTTCGGTCGTCCGCGTAGCCGGTGCGCACCATATAGCGCATGAGGGCATGGCGGGCGTTGGACTCGGCCATCTCGAGCAGGCGGCGCTTCTCGCCGCGCTGGGGGCGGTGCAGGCGCACGCCGCGACCGCGCTTCTCGCCGAGCCAGCCGGCGATGACATCGGCGTCGGGAAGCTCGGCCGAGATGCAGACCTCCGCAGGGATGTCGGCGGTCTCGTCGTAGTAGCGCTTGACGAAGCCGGCCTGCAGCTCGTCTTCGCCCACGTCGGCGCCCTTGTCGAGGATGAGCTCGACGGATCTGACCGTGCGGCCCTCGCGCACGACGAAGACGCAGGCGCAGCTGATGGTCTCCTCGCGGTAGAAGCCGATGAGGTCGAGGTCGATGTCGGCGGAGAACATGACCTGCTGCTTCACGTCGAGGGCGGAAAGCCCCTGCAGGCGTGCCTTTAGGCGACCCGCGCGCTCGAAGTCGAGCTCTGAGGCGGCCTCGCGCATCTGGTCGGTGAGCTCTTCCACTATGGCCGAGCGCTTGCCCTGAAGGAAATCCTCGACCTGCCGCACGTGGCGGGCGTACTCGACCGTGTCGATCGCGCCGCAGCAGGCGCCGGGCCCGCGGCCCACGTGGTAGTCGAAGCAAGGGCGGCACTTGCCTGCGAGCACGATATTGGCGACGGCGGCCTGGTCGGGCTCGCGCTCGAGGATACGACGGGCGCGCTTCCATTCGGCGCAGGTGGCCGAGCAGATGGGGACGACCTTGCGCAGGGTGTCGATGGTCTCGCGCGCGGCCTTGGCGTCGGTGTAGGGCCCGAAGTAGCGCGTGCCCTTGCGATGGCGCTCGCGCGTGTACTTGATCGCCGGGAAGACGTCGGACTCGGTGACCGCGATGTAGGGGTAGGACTTGTCGTCCTTGAAGTCGACGTTGAAGTAGGGGTGGTACTGGGCGATGAGGTTGCGCTCGAGCACGAGCGCCTCGTGCTCGGAGCCCACGACCACGTAGTCGAAGGACTTGACCACCTGCATCATGAGGGGAATCTTCTGGCGGTCGTCGGTCAAGGTGACGTACTGCTTGAGCCGCGCGCGCAGGTTCTTGGCCTTGCCCACGTAGACGACGGTGCCGGACGCGTCGCGCCACAGGTAGCAGCCGGGCTCGGTGGGCACGAGCGCAACCTGCTCGACGAGGGACGCCGCGCCGTCGATGGCACACGTCACGTGCTCGCGCGCGGCCTCGCGGCTCTCGGCGTCTATGCTCTTTCGGCCGTCCGGCACCTATCCGACTCCTGTTCGCTCGCCCAAGACGCGGGCTTCTTGCCGATGGGGGTTTCCTAAAGAGTTTACCCGGGCATGCCGCGGCGGGCGCGCGGCATCTAGAATGAATCTATCTGTGAACTGCGACCAAATGGAGCTTCATTGATTCAGGTCAACAAGATCACCCTCTCCCAGATGGAGTCGAAGGCTGCCGAGCTCGGCCTTGCCCTGCCCATCGAGCAGACCTCCGTATGGGCCACCTATCAGGCGACGATTCCCGGGCGCGCGCCCTGGGGCTGCGTCGAGATCCTCCGCGACGGAAGCGCCGCCGCCCTCGCGAGTTTCTTCGACTACGAGACGCACGGCTATCACTACCTGCGAAGCACCCACGGGCCCGTGTGGGTCGAGGCCCCTTCCGCCGAGCTCGAGGCCGAGTGCGTCGCCGCGCTTCGCGGCTTCCTCCGTGCCCAGGAAAAGAAGGCCGTCTTTGCCCGCATGGCGGTAGCGTCCGAGGCTGCGGGCTGCGAGCCCGTCCTCTCGACCTGCCCGTACAACCAGACGCTGGTCATCGACGTCACGGGCACCGAGGACGACATCCTCGCCCGTATGAAGCCGCGCGGCCGTCGCGACGTACGCAAGGCCCTGCGCGAGAGCCCCGCGGTTTGCGCCGACGAGACCGATCTTGCGCTCAAGTCCTTTGAGGAGCACTACGACGTCATGCGCGAGACGGGCGAGCGCGACGGCTTCACGCCTGCCCCCTGCTCCGACTATGAGGACATGATCCGCATCCTGGGCCCCGAGCACTGCCGCGTGTACGCCGGCCGCATCGACGGCCGCGTGGTCACGTGGTCGATCGTCACCATCAACGGGACGCGCGCGGTGCGCTACTACGGCGCCTCCCGCTCCGAGACCATGCGCCAGCACGTGACCGACAGGCTCGTGCTCTTTGAGTGCAACGACCTGCGCGACAATAAGGGCGTCCTCGATTACGACATGATGGGCATCGGCAACGACTTCGCCCCCTCCCTCATGGGCCTGAACGAGTTCAAGACCAAGTTCGCCAAGAACGGCATCGTCGATGTCGCCCCCGACCGCGACCTTCCGCTCAAGAAGGGCTTCTACAAGGCCCTCTGCGCCGTGAAGAAGCTGCGCAACCGATAACGACCGGCAAGCAGCCGCAATTTTTTGCCTACAAAGAAGGGCTCCGCTCATGCGAACGGAGCCCTTCTTTCCATGCGTTTACCTGCGGTCGGGAGCCTTGCCCAGGTAGCGCTCGTACTTCTCGTACTGGCGGCTCGCGCGCAGCCACGCCCAGAAACGATGCTGGAGCGTGTCGCCCGCGCAATCAAGGGGCGACGCGGCGTCCCCGGAGGCAAAGAGGGCGAGGCATTTCCGGCGGACCTCATGGTTGGGGACGAAGTCGCGGACGACCTTCGCGGGCACGAGGCTGTAGAGCTTCTTTGCATAGGCCTCCTGGTAGTCGAGCTGACGACCCAAGACGAAATCCTCGACGATGAGCTTGGCGAAGTTCACGCCGCCCAAGGTCATATACCAGGTGTTCGCGCCGGGGCGGACGTTGACCTCGAAGAACTTGAACTTGCCGTCGCGCTCGTCGTACTTCGCGTCGAAGTTGGCAAATCCCCTGTACCCCACGTGCTCGCAGAAGCGCTTCGCGTCGTCGATGAGCTGCTCGGAGCGCTCGAGCAAGATGCAGGAGGGGTTGCCGATGCGCGCCGGCGAGTGGTCCTGGAGCACGACCTGGCCGCCCGAGACCGCAGCCACGCGACCGCCCTCGACCGAGTACGTGGTCAGAGAGCGGATCGCGTCGTCGTCGCCGGGGATGAAGTCCTGGACCACGAGCTCCTTGTCGTAGCCCGCCTCATGGAGCAGGTTGAAGACGCGGCGCAGGTCAGCGGGATCTTTGACGGTGTAGATCTTCTCTTTGCCCGCAAAAGACATCGTGTCGTAGCGCGCCGAGTTGGAAGGCTTGGCAATCAGGGGGAACGTGAAGCCCTCGCAGTCGAGCTCGGCGTCCGCGTCGGAGCAGTCGAAGAGCTTCGTGGCGGGGTACGCCATGCCGAGCTCCTCGCAGATGGCGTAGAAGCGGCCCTTCTGCGTGATGTCGTCAAGAAGCGCGAAGTCGTTGTACGGGACGACGAACCACTGCTCGAGCTCCTCCTTGTGCTTGGAGATGGTGCGCACGTGCCAGTCGGCGCTGCCAAGAAGAACAGCGACCTTGCCGGCCTCCGCGAGCTCTGAGCCCAAGCGGCACAGCATGGCGGCGATCGCCTCGTCGCCCTCCCCCATCGCGGGCTCGATGCGGTAGTCGGTGAAGCGGCTCGACGAGGTGAACTTGACGTTCACGCCCGAAATGACCATGGTCTTGACCCCGTACGCCTCGCGGAAACAACGGGCATAGGAGTAGGCAAGGATGTCTCCGCCGAGGACGACGGGGACGAGCTTCTGGCCGAGCTCGGATTCAGAGCACAGGTTCATGGCACTTCTTTCTGTCGGCGCTTGGGAGCGGGTTCGATTCTAATGCGACGCTACGGCGCGGACGGCGTCGATGACCTTGCGGACTCCGTCTGCGGGAATGTCGGTCGGGAGGTTGGCGACGCAGGCCACGAGGCGGTCGCTCTGGGTCAGGCCGGAGCGGTCGGCGGGCACGCGGTAGGCGGCCTCGTCGAGGACGCCAGGGCCAAGCTCGGGGCGATACCACGCGGTGGTGTAGTAGCCGACCTTGAGCACCGCGGACTCGACGGCATCGGCGACCTCGGTGTTCACAAGCAGGATGGGCATGCGGACCAGGGGCTGTACCTCGCCGGTGAGGACGGCTGCGGGGATCTCGACGCCGGGGGCGCCGGCAAGCGCCTCGCGGTACGCACAGACGGCAGCGGACCTCGCGGCGAGGTTCTTCTCGTAATCGGAAAGCGCCGCGAGCGCGGCATCGCATGCGAACGTTGTCGGGCGCGTGGGCTCGTGGCTCACACCGCCGAGCCGCTCCTCGTCGGAGACGGCCGGGTCAAAGAGGCCGCCCTTGGCGAGGGCACGGCGAAGCGGGCGGGCAAGCGGCAGGGGCAGGTGCACGAGCACGCGATTGACCTGCCTGTAGGAGCTGTTCAGGCGCTCGGCCTTCGCGGGAGGCGCGGGCAGTTCCGCGAGGGACTCGCGAATACGAGAGAGCTCGCCTGCGAGCGGAGAGTCGGGGTTGACCCAGACGGCGCCGCCGAAGAGCGTGGGCAGCATCTTCTCGACGCCGAAGGAGTGGACCGAGACGTCAGCCACAGGCACGCCGGCCTCGTCGCGCGCCATCCTGGCCACGCAGTGGGCGCAGTCCTCGACGACGACCGCGCCGGACTCGTGGGCGCGCACGACGAGCGCTCGCGAAGACGCGTCGTCGACGATGCCGTAGGTATGCTGGAGCACGACGGCGCGCGCGTTCTGCCCGAGGCGGAGCTGGTCGGGATCGAGCGAGCACGTCTGCGCCGAGAGCTCGCCGTAAACGGGAACGAGCCCCGCGGCGATGATGGGGTCGACCGCCGTGCAGCAGGTAAGCAGCTGCGTGACGACCTCGCCTGCGCCCTTCTTTCCGGCGAGCACGCGGAAAACGGCCAGCATGCCGTGGCGCGCGCGATAGGTCAAGTACCAGTCATCGGCGCGGGTCTGGGTGAGCTCGGCCATGCGCTCGGCGAGGGTTTGCTCCAGTTGGCTTCTTTCCATGGTTTTCCCTTCCGGGTTAGGCGGCGCGGCGCTTGAGACGCGCCAGCAGGTCGCCGACGAAGGACGCCTCGTCGAGGTGGAGCGCAACGGCGATGCCGAAAGTGACGAGCACGGCAGGCAGGCCGCCCGCGACGGTGTATGCGAGGGCGCGCACAAGGCCGCCGCCCGCAAGCGGCGCCACGAAGGACTGGAGCGCCCAGAGCACCGCCGCGCCGACGGCGGAGCCGAGGCCGCCGAGAATGAGGGCACGGCCGCCGGAGGTCACGATGCCGCTGAAGCCGATGGGGCCGAGCTCGCGGCGCAGGAACGCGAAGATCACGAGGTCGATGGCCACAAAGAAGAACGTCGAGCTGAAGCCGACCACATTGAAGCCCCACACCGGGGTGAAGGCGAGGCAGATGGCGATCTGAACGGCGCCGGCGATGCACTCGGCGACGGTAAAGAGCTTCATGCGGCGAAGAGCCGAGCAGGCCTTCTGAAGGTACGTGCACACGCCGTAGGCCGGAAGCGACACAGAGAGCCAGGCGAGGTAGTCGGCGAGCTGGCTAAGAGAGTCCGCGTCCATGCGCGAACCGCCGAGCAGGCGCGCCAGGCATGGCGAGAAGACGATGAGGTACAGGGCGAAGGGGATCAGGATAAAGAGGATCTTGCCGGATCCGCGTCGCAGGCCCTGGACGAAAGCGGGCATCTGGTTGTTGGCGACGTAGGTCGAAAGCTCGGTGAACATCGCCGTCGTGATGGGGATGGCAAAGATCGAGTACGGCAGGACATACCACATGCGCGCGTAGTACGTGATGGCTGCGCCGTTGGGGTTGACCGACAGCGAGCAGCTGCTCTGGACCGACGTCGTGGCGAACGAGACCAAGGTCACGATGAGGGTGGGGACGCCGAGGGCGATTGTCTCGCGGATGCAGGGATCACGGAGGTCCACGCGCAGGCGGAGCTTGACGCCGCAGCGCTTAAGGGAGGGCAGCTGGCAGAGGACCTGGACGAGGACGCCCAGCGGGTTGCCGATGGCGAGGCACAGGATGGCGAGCTGGGGGTTGGTCGGCGCAAAGAGCGCGTAACCAAAGAAGGACGCGGTCGTGACGATGTTGTTCACGATGGGGGCGGCCGTGCTCCAGAAGTAGTCACGCTCGGCGTTGAGGACGCTCGAGATCACGGACGAGAGCGCGTAGAGGACGACCTCGATCGAGAAGAAGCGCAGGAAGTACGTCGAGAGGTCGAAGTCGAAGTCGGCGGAGGCGTTGAACGACTGCGTCCACACGATCTGGCCCGCGAACACGAACGAGATGATGGAGAGCGCGAGCATAAGGATCGTGACGAGCGAGAGCAGGTTCGACGCGTAGGCGATGGCGCCCTTCTTGCCGGCGCGCTTCTTTGCGGAGACGTACACGGGCAAAAAAGCGGTGACGAGCATGCCGCCCATGACGAGCTCGTAGAGCTGGTTGGGGAGGTTGTTCGCCACGGTGAAGGCGCTCGCGATGACCGTGGTACCCATGCCGTAGGCCTGGGCCCAAGTGCGAAGAAAGCCGGTGATGCGGCTCACGATGACGAGCACGCTCATGAGCGCGGCGGAGCGGTTGACGTCGGAGTCGGAAGCCGTCGTCGATGCGTCGTCGGAGACGGCGATGGCGCTGCGCTGCGTGGCGGGATCCGCCTCGGCGTCGATCACGAGCTTGGGCGAGCGGGCCTGTGCAAGGTCAGCCGTGCGATCAGAGTCGATGGTTTCCGAGGGACGCGAAAAGAGGTCGGCCGTGCGGTCCGGCTCGGATTCAAAGTCGCCCGGCGCAACGGCGGCGGGCATATGCCTTGCCGCCGAGGCAGCGTCGCGGCCGGGCATGGCCGGCTGACCGGCCAAGACGCTCTTTGCCTCGGCGTCCAATCGCGCCTCGAGCGCGGCGCGGAGGAAGACCTCGGTTTCCTGGCCCCCGCTCGGAATGTAGTTTCTCTGCGCCTCCCCCGTCTTGGCGAAGTGCGCTCCTCCCCGTTTGCCCTGAGATGCTTCAGACATGTGGCTCCCATAGCCCGAGTGGTCAGCGCCGAGGCTGGCCAATGAACAAGAAAGCGCCCCAGAGACCAAAGGGTATCTGGGGCGGTACGGCTGTTGCGGATGTTAGAAGATCGGACCGCCGCCGATGAAGGTGCCCGGGTAGTTGACGCTGCGGATCTGAACGCCGCCGCCGGGGCAGGAGTCGACGATCTGGCCGCCTCCGATGTAGATGCCCACGTGACCGGGATAGCGGCCGGCGTAGGTGTAGAAGACGAGGTCGCCGTAGTTGAGGGCGCTCACGTCGCTCGTGATGTAGCGAACCGAGCCGAAATAGCTCTCGGGCGAGTTGGAGTTCGTCGGAAGGCCGAGGGCGTAGTCGACGAGGCCCGAGCAGGTGAAGGCGGAGCTGGAGGTGCTGCCCGTCCAGACATAACCGCTCCAACGGTAGCCGGAGCCGACGACGCCGAGGGCGCGCGACACCATGGCTGAGGCGCTGCCGCTGGGGGCGGGGGTGCCGCCGCCGGAGTTGGGTTTGCTGGCGTTGTTGTTGGAGCTACCGCCGGAGTTGGAGTTGTTGGAGTTGTTGGAATTGGAGTTACTGGAGTTGCTCGAATTGCCACCGTTGCTGGAGTTGCTGGCGTTGTTCTGGTTGCTGGCAGCCTCCTCCTCGGCCTTCTTCTTTGCGGCGGCAGCGGCCTCCTGGGCCTCCTTCTCGGCGGCGGCTCGGCGCTCAGCCTCCTCCTCGGCGAGCTTCTGCTTGACCTCGTCGGAGAGCTGGTCGTAGTAGGCCTGGGCCTGGGCGGCCGCCTGGTTGGCGGAGTCGGCCTTTGCCTGCTGGTCGGCGACGAGCTGCTCCTGCTGGGTCCTCTGCTCCTCGAGGCTGCTCTTGTTCTGCTCGAGAGACTCCTGGAGCTCGCGGACCTCCTTGATGGCGCCCTGCTTCTGCTCGGAGATCTTGTTGGCGTAGTGGATGTTGCTCACGAGGTCGCCGAAGCTGTCGGAGCTGAGGATGAGCGAGAGAAGCCCGGTCTCGTCGCCCATCTTGTACTGAGAGGCGAGGATGTCGCAGAGCTGGGACTTCTTTGTGACAAGCTGGGCCTGCTGCTCGGAAATCTGGCCCTCGAGATCGGTGATCTGGTCGTTCGTGTTGTTGAGGTCGCGGGTCACGTTGTCGAGGTCATAGCCCGCCTGCTCGGCTTCGCCGTAAAGGGACATGAGCTGCTGGGAGGCCTGGTCGAGCTGGGCCTGGAGCTCTTCGGAAGTCGCGGCCATGGCGCTGACCGGGACGGTCGCGAGGCCGAGGGTTACAACGAGCGCGGCGGAAATAAACTTGCTGCGTTTGGGTAGCGGCATTGGTTAATACTCCTTTGGGTCCTTACGAATTCTTTCTAGCGAAAGAGCACGTATAGAAGAGCATTTTACCAGCCATGGGCAACGGCGCGCCAGATTCTACCGCCGCTCCATATTGCCTTGGGACAAAAGGGACGGGGGATTTTGTCCCAAATTGTGGAGAATCCTTCTCCTGTCTCCACGGTTTGGGACAAAATCCCCCGTCCCTTTTGTCCCAAGGCTAGTGGCGGCGGGCGTCGAGCTCGCCGGCGAGCTCATCCAGGCCGACGCCGTAGCGCTCGAGGGTGACGAGCAGGTGATACAGCAGATCCCCCGCCTCATAGCGAATGTGCTCGTGGTCGTCGTCCTTGCAGGCCATGATGACCTCGCTCGCCTCCTCGGCGAGCTTCTTGAGCAGGCTGTCCTCCTTGCCCTGGAGAAGCTTTGCCGTATAGGACTGCTCCGGCGAGGCGTCGCGACGGCCGTGGATGACGGCGGCCAGCCCCTCGAGGGTCTCGCCGATGTTTCCGTTCTGGACGTTCTTGGTCCTCTCGCCCATTCGGGCCTCCTTTTGGTATTGGGGAATCAGGCGGGACGCTCCCCGCCCCTAGTCGATCTCGCGGAAGAAACAGCTGCGGTGGCCGGTGTGGCAGGCGGGCCCGGGAGAGTCCACGACGGCCACGAGGGTGTCGGCGTCGCAGTCAACGAGCAGGTGCTTGACCTGCTGCATATTCCCGCTCGTCGCTCCCTTGTTCCAAAGCTCCTGGCGGCTGCGGCTCCAAAACCAGGTGGTGCCCGTCTTTATGGTGAGGGCAAGCGACTCGGCGTTCATCCACGCCACCATGAGCACCTCGCCTGTGCCCTCCTGCTGCACAACGCAGGGAACGAGCCCGTTGCCGTCGAACTTGACGTTCACCCCGTCGAGCGAGACGGGCTCCGGCGCTTCTCCGGCGTAGGTATAATCGGCTCCGTTCAGGGGCATGTTTCCTCCTTATGGTCTTCTCGCCCCACTTTAGCAGGGTGCAGCGCCCGCGCCCGGAAAGGCGGCAGGCTTGTCTCAAGTTGTAACCGAGGACCTTGGCGACTTCGACGTGCTTGTCGTCGGCGGAGGCATCGCCGGAGCCACCGCAGCGCTTTCGGCGGCCGAGTGCGGGGCAAAGGTGGCGCTCGCCTGCGCCGGCCCCGTCTTCAGCGGCTCGAGCTTCTTTGCCGGGACCTGGGGACTCGGGCTCGTGGGACCCGCAAGCGACGGCGTCGAGGATTTCGAGCGGACGATCCTCGAGGTGGGGCAAGGCATGGCCGACCCCGCGCTCGTCCACGAGCTCGTCAGCGAAACCGAGCCCGCGATTCAATGGCTGAAGGGCCTCGGCTGCATCCTTCGGCGCGCCGAGCGTGCAGCCCAGCGGGAGTTCATCCCTTGCTTCGACCATTCCCAGCGCGACTGGCACGGCCTCGAGCGCGCTTCTTTCCGCGCGGCGTTCGGCCCTGCGCTCGAGCGTGCGGGCGTGACCGCCTTCCCATACATGGAGCTCATGGCGCCCGGCATCCCTTATGCACGCGACAAGAAGCGCCTCTGCAGCATCAACGCCGCGGCGACCGTCCTGGCTACCGGCGGCTTCGGGGGCCTCTTTGAGCGCACCCTCACGATGCCGGACGTCCTCGGGACCGCCCAGGCCATCGCCCTCGAGCAGGGCGCGCAGCTGATCAACTGCGAGTTCATGCAGATCATGCCGGGGCTCGTCGCGCCCGTGGCCAACGTCGTCTTCAACGAGAAGACCTTCCGCTTCGCGCGCATCGAGGGCCTCGGGGAGGCGAAGGTCCTTCTTGGCGCGCGCTCCGAGCACGGGCCGTTCACCGCGAGCCGTCCGGACCGCGAGGTCGACTTCGCCATCGCCGCCGCCGGAGACGCCGGTGCGCGCGTCACGTACGACCTGCCCGACGAGCTGCCGGAATTCATGAAGACCTTCTCGGACTGGCTGTTCGAAACCCACGGCATCCGGCCGGACGACGAGCTCCGCGTCGCCCACTACGCGCATGCCCACAACGGCGGCATCCTCATCGGCGCCGACGCCGCGGTCTTGGGGGTACCGGGGCTCTATGCCTGCGGCGAGTGCACCGGCGGTATGCACGGCGCCGATCGCATCGGCGGACTCGCGAGCGCGAACGCCCTCGTGTTCGGACGCGTTGCCGGCCGCGAGGCCGCAGGGTTCCAGGGCAAGAAGGACGCAGGGACAGCGCGCCTGGACGCCGTCGCCTCGCCGGGAGCGTTGCGCGCGATCGCCGAGCTCAGGCCCCTTATGAGCCGCCGCTGCATGGTCGCGCGGACCGAGGACGGTCTGGCGGAGGCGGCGAAAAAGGTGTCTAATCTCAAATGTCGTCTGGAACGCGATGCCGAGCCGTCGGCCGACGCGCAGGCCATCGCGGCCACGCGACGGGCGGAGCTCTCGCTTTTGTCCGCCGAGGCGCTCATCTGCGCGATGAGGGCGCGCACAGAAAGCCGGGGAAGCCACCATAGGGCGGACTTCCCCAGGAAGGACCCCGCGCAGGCGAGGCCGGTTTCGGTTTATTTGGCGGACGGAGCGCCGACTGCCAGGCCCCTCGCCTAGCCCAGGGGCTCCTCAAGGCGCCCGACCTGCGGTCGATTGAGCCTATGTGCCACAGCAAGAAGCGCTATGCCAAGAACCACGAGCGGCAGGCTCAGGCACTGGCCCATCGTAATGGGGCCAAAGAGGTACCCGAGCTGGGCATCGGGCACGCGAACGAACTCGATGAGAAAGCGGAATATGCCGTAGAGCAGCAGGAACGTTCCCATGAAGGTGCCCTGCGGGCGCGCCGGGCGCTTTCGCGAGAGAGCCCACAGCACGCAGAAGATCACGAGGCCCTCGAGCACGGCCTCGTAGAGCTGCGACGGGTGACGAAAAACGCCGCCGCCCGACGGGAACGCGACGGCCCACGGCAGGTCGCACTCCTTGCCCCACAGCTCTCCGTTGACGAAGTTCGCGCAGCGACCAAAGAAGATGCCCCAGGTGGCTCCGATGACGGCAAGGTCGCAGATGGTGGGGATGCTGATCTTGTACTGGCGGCACACGATCGACCCGCCGACGACGGCGCCCACCAAGCCGCCGTGGAAGCTCATGCCGCCGTCCCAGGTGGCAATGATCTCGACGGGGTGCTCAAGGTAGTAGCCCGCGCCGTAGAACAGCACGTAGCCGAGACGGCCGCCGATGATGACGCCGAAGGCGACGCCGATGACGATGCTCATGATGTCGTCGATCGAAAGATCGAGGTCCCAGCGTCGGGCGACGCGGCACATCACAAAACCCGTCACGATAAAGCCCGCGAGATACGCAAGGCCGTACCAGCGCACCGAGAGCGGACCGACCGAGAACGCTATCGGGTCGAGAGACTGAAAGAGTTCGTTGAGGAACAAAAGCGCTCCTTTATGCCCGCGGGGTTAAAGAACGGCGGGCTGGACGCGCGTCACGCCGGGCACGTGCTCCATGAGGATGCGCTCGATGCCCTCGGACATGTCCATGCTTGAGAGCGGGCATCCGGCGCAGGCGCCCTGCATCTCGAGGGTTACGACTCCCTCGTCGTCGACGTCGATGAGCTCGACGTCGCCGCCGTCGGCCTGAAGGCTCTGGCGGATGATGTCGAGGGTCTCTTCGAGCAGCTGCTTATCCACGGCCATGGTGGTTTCCTTTCGTTGAATGCGTGCGGGGACTATCTTACCCAAAGCGCCGCGGGGGCCTGGGACAAAAGGGACGGGGGATTTTGTCCCAAATTGTGGAGAATCCAACTCCCGCCTCCACGGTTTGGGACAAAATCCCCCGTCCCTTTTGTCCCAGGCTAGCCGATGCCGGAGAAGAGGTGGCCGGAGGTGGCGCCCTGCATGCGGGCATGCGGCGCGTGGCCAGCGCGGACGGCGTCGATGGCGCGCGCGACGCGCTCAACCGAGAAAGCGGTCTCCTTCGGCGTGAGCAGCGTGCAATCGGCGAGCAGGCGCGTGACGCCCGCCTCGATGAGCTCCGCCGCCTGCGGCGTCGCGTCGAGCGGATAGGCCGACCAGATGCGGGAGCGTCCGTTGACGTCGGTACGCACCGGCAGGAGCTTGCCGTCGATATCCTTGAGCGAGAAGCGCCGGCGCCGTTGCGGGCACGCCTCGCAGTTGTGGACGCATTTGCCGGTGACCTGCAGCACGCAGTGCTCGCTCGTCATCGCGCGCTCACGGCCGAGGACCATCAAGCCGACCGGGACGCTGGCGCGCGGCGCGAGCTCGCAGACCTGCTCGAGCGTGAGTTCCGGCGAGAGCCAGAACCCCGCGGCGCCGGCCTCCTCGAGCGCGACGACGCAGCTCTCGTTGTGCACGGGGATGCAGGAACGGATCTCGGGGGCAGCCCCGCGCTCGGCGGCAAGAGCCAGCTCGGACACGTTGCCGACGGCGACGGGCGCCCCCTCGGCAACCCACGGGTCCAAACGGGCATGGTCCCTCTCTCGGCAAACCTCGTCGAGCCAGGCGATCACGCCCTCGGGCCAGTCGCCGAGCGAGAGGTCGTCCACCGTCGCGTAGACGCGGGCCGCCCCGGCCTCAAACGCCGCGCGGGCGCAATCGGGATCCGCCACGAGAGCGCAGGCGCACGGCTCCTCGCGCTCGACGGCGGCGGGGTCGGCGATTCCCGCGGCGGCGCGGGCCTCCCCCAGCCGGTACGCGACCGCTCGGTCGGAAGGGGCGGACGCCGTGTTCCCCTCTCGCTCGGCATACGGCGCGAGCAGCGTCTCCTCAAGAGCCCGCACCGCAGCCGCGCGGACCTTGTGGACCGCCGAGAAGCCCATGCCGATGCCCTCGTCCATCTGAACGTCGAAGGAGGCGGGCTCGAAGGGGCCTCCGCCCATGCGGCCCACGTGCTCAACCAAATCCTCGCTCGCGACCGCCTTCGTGCGGGCAGCCTCGACCACGAAGCCCTCGGCCGACGCGCTCGCCTCGCCGTCGACGCAGGACAGCTCGACGCGGAACGGCTCGCCGAGCCGCGCGACCACGCGCACGTCGACGGGCCTTTTTCGCTGGATGTCCGCGCGCGACACGCGGGCGGCGGCGTCCATGGCGGCCTGCGAGCGAATCACGCGGACGACGGCGCCCGCCTCGATGGGCCTCGCCGCCGTAGCCGCGATGGTCTCGCCCGCCGCGGCGTCGCTCTCGACATTTACCGTGAGGAACTGCGTCGGATCGCTCACGGGGCGCAGCTCAAGCAGGTCGCCCGCGCCGACGGGCTCGACCAGGCGAATCGTGACCTCGGCCCTGGTAAAGCGCCTCATGCGGGTGCGCCCGCCGTTGCCGCCGCCGCGTCGCTCGAAGCTGTCCTCGAGCGGTCGGCTCGCAACGACCTCGCCCACGGTCTCGCCGCGGTTGTTCGAGCGCTCGTAGCTCATCATCCGGTTGTCGGACTCGCCGAGCAGATAGGCGTCGGTGAAGTCGCGGTTGAAGGCGCGCTTGAGCCGCCGATGGACCGCGTGGTCCTCCTCCGGCGAGAGCGGCTTGCCCGCGATGGACGCGTCGATGGCCTGTCTGTAGGCCCCGATGACCTGATATACGTAGTCGGGCGCCTTCATGCGGCCCTCGACCTTGAGCGAGCCCACGCCCGCGCCGATCATCTCGTCGATGTGGTCGACGGTGCAGTAGTCCTTCGGGCACAGGGCGCGCGTGCCGCCCACGCCGCGCATCGTCTCGGCCATGCCCGCCGTGGGCACGTCCGGAATAGGCACGAGCTCGCCCTTCTCGTCAACGAGCTCATAAGGCAGGCGGCACGGCTGTGCGCACAGGCCGCGGTTGGCAGAGCGCCCGCCCGCCAGCGAGCTCATCATGCACACGCCGGAGTAGCAGAAGCACAGCGCGCCGTGGCCGAAGCACTCGAGCTCCACGCCTTCCTCGGCAATGCGCGCGATCTCGGGCAGCGACAGCTCGCGCGAGAGCGTCACGCGGTCGGCGCCGAGTCCTCGGCACCAGGCGACGCCGCGAGCGTCGTGAACGTTGGCCTGCGTCGAGACGTGCGTCTCGATCTCGGGCCACGTGCGGCGAATTTGCGTAAAGAGACCCCAGTCCTGGATGATGAAGGCGTCTGCCCCCAGAAGCCACGCGCGGCGCACGAGCCCGAGCACCCGCGGGATCTCGTCGGTTGCCACCGCGACGTTCACGGTGACGTAGACGCGCGTCCCCGCGAGGTGAGCGCGGCGGCACGCGTCGCCGAAGCTCGCGTCGTCGAAGTTCTTCGCCGAGCGGCGGGCGTTGAAACTGTTGCCGAGCCCGCAGTAGATGGCGTCCGCGCCGGCGGCGAGCGCCGCATTGAATGGTTCCGGTCCGCCCGCAGGCGCGAGCAGCTCGATGACGTTCTTGTGGGCCAAGGCCTCTCCCCAGATCGTGAGTTTGAATACCTCGTTACGCAAAGCGCGGGCGCCGTCTGAGCGGCGCCCGCGCAAGTCGGTAGCGATGACTGCTAGACCAGCTTCGCCCAGCGCTTCTTGCCAGACTGCACCGTGGTGCCTGCGGAGAAGAGCGAGGGGTCGACGTTGTAGCACTTGGGCTCGACGGGCTCGCCGTCGATCTTGACGCCGCCGCCGTCGATGAGCCTGCGGCCCTCGCCGGCGGACTTGCAGATGCCGAGGTCAGCGAGGAGCTTGGCCAGGTAGACCATACCCTCATCGTTGGCCTCGACGGTCGACAGCGGGAACTCGGGCATGTCCTCGGGGGCCTCGCCCTTCTTGAACTGGGCGTCGAAGGCCTCCATGGCCTTGACGCCCTCGCCCTCGCCATGGTAGAGGTCGACGATGTTCACGCCGAGCTCACGCTTGAGCTTGTAGGGGTCGGCCGTGCCGTCGGCGAAGGCGGCGTCGATGGCGTCAACCTCCGCAAGCGGCAGCGTGGAGCACAGGCGGTAGTACATCGGGACGATCTCGTCGGCGATGGACATGACCTTGCCGAACATGTCGGCGGGCTCGTCGGTGAGGCCGATGTAGTTCTTGTAGCTCTTGGACATCTTCTTCACGCCGTCGGTACCCACCAGAAGCGGCATCGTGAGCGCGACCTGGGGCTCCATGCCCTCGGCGCGCATAAGGTCGCGGCCGGCGAGCAGGTTGAAGATCTGGTCGTTGCCGCCCATCTCGAGGTCGGCCTCGATGACGACGGAGTCGTAGGCCTGCAGCACCGGGTAGATGAACTCGTGCAGGGCGATGGAGCGGCCCTCGGTGTAGCGGTTGTGGAAGTCCTCGCGCTCGAGGATGCGGGCCACGTTGAACTTGCTCATGAGGCTGAGCATCTTGCCGAGGTTGAGCGGCTTGATCCAGTCGCCGTTGTGGACGATGGTGGTCTTCTGGGGGTCGAGGACCTTCATTGCCTGCTCGACGTAAGTCTTGGCGTTGGCCTCGACCTGCTCCTCGGTGAGCGGGGGACGGGTGGAGTCGCGGCCGGACGGGTCGCCGATCAGCGCGGTGCCGTTGCCGATGATGAGCGTGACGCGGTGGCCGAGGTCCTGGAACTGGCGCATCTTGCGCAGCGGAACCGCGTGGCCGAGGTGAAGGTCGGGCGAGGTGGGGTCGACGCCGAGCTTGATGTTAAGGGGCGTGCCCTTCTCGAGTTTCTTCTTGAGCTCGTCCAGAGGAACGATCTGCATGGTGCCGGAGGTGATGACCTTCAGCTGCTCTTCGACGGGAAGCACTGCTCTGCCCTCCATGGGTAGTCAATTCTTGTTTTACACAGCCTTATACAATAACGCAGGCCAGGCGGCTTGCGCTCCACAACGTCACAACACCGCCGCATTCCCAAACAGGCGACTCGCGCCCGCACACTATAATTAGTTCTATATGCGAATCGACTCCATCGAGGAGGAGCAGTTCATGGGCATCCGAACCCGCAGGGCTCACAAGCATTCAAAGACGCACATCGTCGGCTTCGGCGCGGCAGGCGCCGCAGGCTTCGTCGCCCTGCTCATCATCGCGCTGTGCCTCTCGATGGGCGCCGTGATCAGCACATGGCTCGAGGACCTTCCCGACTACACGTCGGCCGACTCCTACCTCGTTGCCGAGCCCACGCGCGTCTATGACGCCTCCGGCAACGAGATCGCGACCTACTTCCTGCAGAATCGTCGCTCGGTCGACCTCGACCAGGTGTCGCCGTACGTCCTCAAGGGCACCGTCGACACTGAGGACAAGCGCTTCTACCAGCACAACGGCGTGGACCCGCAGGGAGTCTTGCGCGCCGTCGTGGGCCAGCTCACCGGCAGAAGCGAGCAGGGCGGCGGCTCCTCCATCACGCAGCAACTGGTAAGAAACACGATTCTCTCGGACGAGCAGTTCGAGATGTCGCTCAAGCGCAAGGTCCGCGAGGCCTACATCTCCATCCAGATGGAGAAGATGTACACCAAAGACCAGATCCTCAACATGTACGTGAACACCATCTACTACGGCAACGGTGCCTACGGCATCGAGGCCGCAAGCGTCACGTACTTCAACAAGCACGCGAGCGAGCTGAGCATCGCCGAGGCCGCGACGCTCGTCGGCCTGCCGAACTCCCCCACCCTCTACGACCCGTTCCGCAATCCCGAGAACTGCGTGAGCCGACGCAACCTCGTCCTCGACCGCATGCTTGAGGCAGGCGACATCTCCCAGGAGGAGCACGACGCCGCCACGGCAGAGGAGCTCGTCCTCAACCACGGCGAGCTTACCGACAACGCCGGCACCTACCCGTACTTCACCGACTACGTCAAGCAGCTTCTTCAGCAGAACTTCTCGAGCGACACGATCCTGCAGGGCGGCCTTAAGGTCTACACCACGATCGACCCGGACTGCCAGGCGGCGGCCGAGGCGGCGGCGAGCTCCATCGTCGACAAGGCCGGCAACGACGACGTCGACGCCTCGCTCGTCTCGATCGACAACACCAACGGCTACATCAAGGCGATGGTCGGCGGCCAGCACTACGACACCGACCTCGAGGGCGCGAAGGTCAACCAGGCGACGAGCCGCTTCCAGGCGGGCTCGAGCTTCAAGCCCTTCACCCTGCTCGCGGCGCTCAACGCCGGCATGAGCCCCACCGTTGTCCTCAACTGCAACTCCCCCGTGAAGATCGGCACCACCTGGACCGTCCAGAACTTCGAGAACAGCCAGTACGGCTACATCACGCTCGACACGGCTACCCAGTACTCCTCGAACACGGCCTACGCCCAGGTCATCGACACCATCGGGGTCGATAAGCTCATCAGCATGGCAAAGCTCGTCGGCATCGATTCCACGGTTGAGCCCTACGGCACCTCCACGCTCGGTACCTCGAGCGTGACCCCGCTGGAAATGGCGGAGGGCTATTCCACCATCGCCAACAACGGCCTGCACCGCGACACCGTTGCCATCGTCAAGATCGAGGACCGCAACGGCAACGTCGTCTATCAGCACGAGGACAACCCCGAGCAGGTCGTCGACGCCGCCGTCGCCGCGGACGCGCGCCAGGTCCTCGAGAACGTCTTCAACGCCGGCCACACCACCTGGTACGCGAAGAGCTACTTCACCGCGAACCAGCCCGCAGCCGGCAAGACGGGCACGACCGAGGTCTACGACAACCTCTGGTTCTGCGGCTTCACCCCGCAGTACACCACCGTGGTCCGCTACGGCAATCGCGCGAACTCCGGCACCGCCTACTTCCAGGGCGCCCACGCGACGACCGCGTCCGTCGCCCAGCCGATCTGGACGCAGTACATGAACGCCGTGCTCGCCGGCGTCTCCCGCGGCTCCTATGCGCAACCCGACCACAAGGCCACGTACAAGTCGAACAGCTCGTGGACCTTCGCCGGCACCGAGGCGTTCGCGAACAACGGCACCTACGACCTCGGCTCCCTCAACAACCCGACCACGGAGGAAGAGGAGACCGACGAGGAAGGCGCCGAGGGCACGCTCACCGGCGGCAACGGCGTCAACTTCACCGACACCACCGGGGGCGGCAACACCACGACCGGCGGCGGAACCACCGGCGGCGGAACCACCGGCGGCGGCTCGGCGGAGGACGGCAACGCACCTGCCGGCGGCACTGGCGGCACCGGCGGCGGCACGACCGCGGACCCCGGCGCCGGCACGGAATAACCGCGCAGCGATCATGTACACAAAGAAGGGCCTCAACCTGCGCAAGGTCGAGGCCCTTCTTGCTAGCTATCCGACGAGAGCGGCGGCGCGTCCCCTGCCCACGCCCTTCTTGCCCCGAGGGCTATTCGGAACCCGCGAGGATCGCGAGGCGGGCGCGCAGCCCCTCGGCGTTCTCGGTGGCGTCAGCCACGATGAGCACTGTATCGTCCCCGCCGACGGACCCGAGCACATGCTCGAGCTCGGCCTCGTCCACGGCCCCGGCGACGCCGGACGCCGTGCCCGGCTGCGTCCTCACGACAACGAGGTTCTCGGACCTGCTGACCCCGAGCGCGAACTCGGAGAGCATTCTTTGCAGGTGAAGGTCCTCGGCAAGGACGTAGGAGCCGCCCGGCAGCTTGCGCAGACCGAGGGAGCTCACGTCGCGGGAAACGGTGGCCTGCGTGCAGTCGAACCCCAGCCGAACGAGCTCGTCGGCCAACTCGCGTTGCGTCTTTATTGCCTTTTTTCGCACAACCGAGCGAATCGCCGCGGCGCGGCCGTTCCTACTGCCCATCTATTCCGTTCCTTCCCGGCATCGCCGCGCTCGCAGAATTACACGGCGTTGCGAACAGATACAAGTGGCGCTTGGCGTACTATTTGAGAGATTATCCCACAGCAACTGAACAACTGGGGGCATTATGCCATACGACAGCCAGAATATGAGCCGCGGACAGGGCCCCTCCCGCAACGCCAGCGGCCGACGCGGCGGCGCGCCTTCCGGCGGCTCTCGCTCCCGTGAGCGCGTGGACCTCGGAGGCTCCTACCACGGCCCGCGAGGAACGCAGCAGCGCTCCGGCTCGCGCGGGATCCGCGGCAGGCGCGGACCGTCCATCCAGAAGGGCCTCGGCAATGGCGGCTACCCGCTGCGTTCCCGCAGCATCAATTTCCAGGGCGGCCGTGGGCGCCGCAGCGCCGACAGGAGGATGCTCATCCTTGGCGCTCTCGCGCTCGTCCTCATCGCCCTCCTTGTTGTCGGCGTTTCCAGCTGCGTAAAGGGGTGCTCCAACGGGGGCGACCAGCCTGCCACCGACCAGAACCAGATCGACTCTCGCGTGGCCGCCGGCGTCACCGATGAGCTCACGAACCGCTTCAAGACGGAGCTCGACCGCAACGAAAAGCTCGCACAGATCGCCGCCAACGCGAACGCCTACGACGACACCTCGCTCCTCGAGCTGGCCCTCGACGTGCCCGAGTCCATCGACTTCGTAGCCAACTACCCCAACGCCCAGAAGTCCGGCCAGGCGTACTCCGACGCCGTGAGCAAGGGCACCGCGCCCGAGCTCTACGATTGGGACATCCGCTGGGGCGCCGTCGCGTACGGCGATCACCCCCTCGCCGTCTCGGGCTCCGGCCCCACCGCGTTCTCGATGGCCTACATGGGACTCACCGGCTCGGCCGACAAGACCCCCGCCGACATGGCCGCGCTCGCCTCCGGCCAGAACTTCGCAACCGGCGACTCCGGCACCGACGGAGCCTTCTTCGAGGCGGCGGCCGAGGGCCTGGGGCTCCAGGTCAAGTCGCACGAGTCCTCATCCGCCAATCTGACCGAGGTCCTCGACGCGGGCATCTACCTGCTCGTTGAGGCAAAGGCGGGCACGCTCACCGATGCCACCCACTGGGTACTCCTCGTGACCGAGAACGCCGACAACACCGTCGTCGTGTACGACCCCACCTCCCCCGAGGTCTCGAGCCGCAGCTGGGCGCCCTCGACCCTCGCCTCCGCCTGCGACAAGTTCTACTCGGTCTCCCTGAAGCCGGCGGACGGAACCTCCACGGACACCAGCGCGCAGTAGCCACAGCGCCCTTCTTTGTTGGAAAGAAGGGCGCCCGCGAACTAAACGCCACAGCTTAACGGCAAACCAAAAGGCCGCGCCCCGAGGGACGCGGCCTTCTTTGCGGACCTATGCGTGGAGTCGCAGACGTTAGGACAGGATCTCCTTCGAGGCGGCCTCGAGCTTATCGCGCACAGCCTCGGACTCCTCGCGCGTCGCGCCGACCGAGAAGAGGTACGCCTTGACCTTGGGCTCGGTGCCAGACGGGCGGAAGATGACCTTGTTGTTGCCCTCGAGGCGGTACTCGATGACGTTCGCCGGCGGGAGGTTCTGCGGGTCCTCCTTCTGCAGGCCGGAGACGCGCGGCATCTCGGGGCCGGTGGCGTAGTCGGTCATGCCCTCGACCGCGAAGCCCGCGATCTCGGTCAGCGGGTTCTTGCGCAGGCCGTCCATGATCTGGGCCATCTTCTGTGCGCCGGAGGCTCCGGGGAAGGCGGCGTTGACGGTGCCGTTGAGGTAGTAGCCGTACTTCTTGTACAGGGCGTCCATGGCCTCGTAGAGGTCCATGCCCTTGGAGGCGTAGTAGGAGGCCATCTCGACGCAGAGCATGGTGGCGACGATGGCATCCTTATCGCGGGCGTGGGTGCCGACGAGGTAGCCGTAGGACTCCTCGAAGCCCATGAGGTAGCGGTCCTCCTCGCCTTCGTCCTTGAGCTGGTCGATCTGGTCGCCGATGTACTTGAAGCCGGTGAGCACGCGGCGCATCTCGAAGCCGTGGTCGCGGGCGAGCGCGTCGGGCATCGAGCTCGAGACGATGGTCGAGACGGCGACCTTGCGGCTCACGTCCTCGCCGTTCTCCTTGGCCATGCTGGCGAGCCAGTCCATGAGCAGGACGCCCATCTCGTTGCCGGAAAGAAGGACGTAGTCGCCATCGTGCGGAATGGCGGTGCCCATGCGGTCGGCATCGGGGTCGGTGGCCACGACGAGGTTGGGCTTGACCTCCTCGGCGAGCTTGAGGGCGAGCTCGAGGGCGGCGCGGAACTCGGGGTTCGGGTAGTTGCAGGTGGGGAAGTTGCCATCGGGATCCGCCTGCTCGGGAACCACGTTGACGTCCTCGACGCCGATCTCCTTGAGGATGCGGGTCACGCACTCCATGCCGGTGCCGTTGAGCGGGGTGTAGACGACCTTGTAGCCGTCGGAGGCCTTGAAGCCGGGGACGGAGACCTTCTTGATGTTGTCGATGAAGGAGTCGAGGACCTCCTCGGGCGTCCACTCCACGAGGCCGCGCTCAAGCGCCTCGTCGAAGTCCATGGCGCCGGCGAACGCCTTGAAGGGATCGGCCTTGGCGATGTTGTCCGAGATCTCCTTCGCGGCCTCATCGGTGATCTGCCCGCCCTGGTCGTTGTAGACCTTGTAGCCGTTGTAGGCGGCGGGGTTGTGGGAGGCGGTCAGGACGATGCCCGCGGAGGTGCCCAGGTGGCGCACGGCGAAGGACAGCGTGGGGACGGGCTCGATGCGCGGGTAGACGTAGACGTGGATACCGTTGGCGGCCAGGATGCCGGCGGCGACCTTCTGGAAGTCCTCGCCCTTGAGGCGCGAGTCGCGGGCGAGCGCCAGCGTCGGGTTCTCGTAGTGGGCGTTGAGGTAATCGGCGACGCCCTGGGTGGCCTGGGCGACGACGTAGACGTTCATGCGGTTGGTGCCGACGCCGAGCGTGCCGCGCAGGCCCGCGGTGCCGAAGGCGAGGCTGCGGTAGAAGGCGTCGTAGAGCTTATCGCCATCCTCGGCGACGAGCGCGTCGAGCTCCTCCGCGAGGTCGGCCTCGCTTACGTTATCCTGCCACGCCTTGACGGTGGCCTCGATAGACTGGTCCATGTGTGACTCCCCCACTTCTCCTGGCGCGCAAGCCCGCGCGTCTTCTTTGGATAGGTGGTTCTTATTCTAGTTACCGCGGGGGCGGAGGGACCGAGAAGTCCGGGTGCATCCGCGAACGGTTGGAGCCGCGCCTGCGATTTTAGCCTGTCTGATTTAGCAGTCCAAAACAGCATGCTGAAATGGACTGCCAAATCAGACAGGCTAAAATCGCAGGTGGGACTGATTAGCCGCGACGCACGATGTAGGCGTGGTGGATCTTCGCGTTGCGCTTGAAGTCCTCGGGGATGGTGCTCGCGGTAATGTCCTCGAGCACGACGCCGGCCTTCGAGAGGGCCTCGGTATCGGGCTTGAAGCCGCGCAGGTTGCACGAGAAAATCGCGCACCCGTTGCGCGTGAGCAGGCGCGAGACGCCGATGACGAGCTCGGAGTGGTCGCGCTGGACGTCCCAGCTCGACTTCTTCATGCGCTGAGAGTTCGAGAAGGTGGGGACGTCGCAGAAGACGAGGTCCCAGCGGTTGCGCGTGTGGCGCTGCTCGTTGACCCACTCGATGACGTCGGCCTGGACGAACTCGTGCTCGGGGCCGGTGAAGCCGTTGCGGGCCATGTTGCGGCGCGCCCAGTCGAGGCTCGGGCGCGAGAGGTCGACGGTCGTCGTGTACTTGGCGCCGCCGTCGGCCGCATAGCAGGTCGCGGTGCCCGTATAGGCAAAGAGATTGAGGAAGCGCTTGGAGCCCAGGGTCTGCTTCATCATCTCGCGGACCTCGGCGCGCGTGTCGCGGTGATCGAGGAAGATGCCGCAGTCGAGGCGGGCTGAGAAGTTGACCTCAAAGGTAAGACCGCCCTCGTCGATGAGGTGGGCGCCGCGCGGCAGGTCGGTGAGGCTCGGCTTGTGGCGGTTGCGCGCGTCGGCGCGCTGGCCGCGCATGCGCGAGAACTCGCCGGCGGCCTGGGCCGCGTCAGCGGCGCTGCCCTCGTCGGCGTACTGCGAGCCGCCGCGGGCGCGGGTGCGCACGCGGAGGTTGACGTTGGCGGGATCCACGCCCACCACGCGCGGCGCGATGGCGAGCACGTCCATGAGGCGGCGGCGCGCGAGGTCGGCGTCGATTTCCTTCGGGGCGGCGTACTCGGAGACCTGCAGCCAGCGGCCCGGGGTCTCGGAGCCCTCGTAGAGCTCGATGGCCACAGCGTAGTCGGGCAGGTCGGCGTCGTAGACGCGGTAGCAGCTCACGTCCTCGCGGCGCGCCCACTTGGCGCGGAGCTTGGCCACCTTGGCCAGGCGGGCGGCGAACTGGTCGGACGCGGGAACGAGCACGGGCACACGCTCGCCGCCGGCGATCTGGACAAACGCCGGCTCCGGGGCGGCCTCACCGGGAACCGCGTCGAAGCAGCGCACGAAGGCGGGCTCCCTGCCCTGGATGACGTCGAAGACCTCCGCCGGCTGGGCCTGGACCGCTGCGTCGACCGCGGCGTCGCGCACGAGCGCGGCGAGGTTTTGGCCCGCGGCGGCGGACAGCGCCGTAAGCGCGGAGGCCTCGAGGGCCAGATCGTCCTCGGCAAGCCAACTCAGATCGCAGGTAGCAAGGGCGTCGTCCCCCGCGGCGCGGGCGGCGTCGAGCACCTCGGCCGCGGGCGCGAAGGTAAGCTCGCAGTCGAGGCCGGCGGCGCGCAGGACCCCGCGGCAGGCGGCCTCGGCGCCGGGACGCGTGTCGGAAGCGTAGAGCGCAAGCGAGTTCTTCTCGCCGGCGGTCGCGCGCTCGTCGGCCTCCTCGAGCAGGGCGTCCCACGCATCGGCATCGTGGCCGGCCCAACCCTCGAAGCCCCAGCGGGCCCGCAGCAGGCCGGGAGCACGGTCGAGCGCCTCGCCGGCTGCCTCCACGAGCACAGCTCCCTGACCGGCCCAGAGCGCGGCGAGGACGGGGGCACCGTGGCGCACGTTGCGGTACCAGCGGCCTGCGGCGAGCACCATGGCGGCGTAGTCGGCGCGCAGCGGCGCGACCTTGCGCGCGGAGCGCGAGTCGTAGCCGCGGTGGAAGAGCGGCTCGCCCGTGAGGTCGATGGCCACGGTCGCGCGGTCGCGCGAGAGGCGCACGTCGATGGTCACGTCGGGCGCGTCGGTGTTGACCACGGGGCGCATGCCTCGCGCGGAGAAGAGCTGGTCGGAAATGGCGTCCTTGGAGCGAAGGGCGACGAACTGGGTGTTGCGCAGGTTGTCGTTCGTGCCGTGCGAGTCGATGACGAAGGTGGCGCCGGGCGCGAGGTGGCTCGACCAGTCGACGGACTGGATGCCCTCGTAGAGCGCGTCGGCGTCGCGCGCGCCCACGCGGGCGAGCACGAGCAGGATGCGGGAGGCCAAGCGGCTCCACAGGCAGGCGCGGTACGCGTCGGCGAGCTCGCCTCCGAAGGCGACCTGGCCGCGCAGCTGGCGGACCTGAGGTATGCGGAACGACGCCAGCTCCTCGGCCAGCAGCTTCTCGAACCCCTTGGGGCACGTGGCAACAAACTCCATAGCGGGACACCTTTCGCCCGTAGACAACTCAATCTGATTGATTTTCCCATAGCCGCGGCCGCGGCGCGACGGCGCACTTCTTCGCCGCAAAAAGGACACTGCGCCGACGGTGTCCTTCTTGCCACCACGCCATCGCATCGATAAATCATGCGTCGAGCGACACTTTTGCCGCCAAGAAGGGCAAGAAGTGTCGCCGGATGCACGATTTGCCAGGGCTGTGGGTTTGACGCGCCTGAATCAGCCCCGCCCTTCTTTGCATTACATTTTTTGAACTGCCGTCAAAAATAGATACTGGTCTTTTTTCCTCAAAGCACTATATTGTTGTGACCTGTGTGTTTCAGGTTTTTTCTACCTGCCACCGGAACCATATAGTTTTCGAGTTTGGAGCGAAATGGGAGCATCAATTAAGGGCGCTGCGGAGAACGTGCGCGCACGCAAGGCGAAGCGCGCCGGGATCCCTTTGTCCGCCGGCATGATCCTCGTCACGCTTGGCGTCGTCTACGGTGACATCGGCACCAGCCCGATGTACACCCTGAAGGCGATCATGAGCGGCAACGGCGGCCTTGCCACGATGAGCACGGACGTCGTGCTGGGAGCCCTCTCCCTCATCATCTGGACCCTGACCCTCATCACCACGGTCAAGTACGTCCTCGTCGCCATGAAGGCCGACAACCACAACGAGGGCGGCATCTTTGCCCTCTACAGCCTGGTCAAGCGCTGCGGCAAATGGCTGATCATCCCCGCCATGGTCGGCGGCGCGGCGCTTCTTGCCGACGGCATCTTGACGCCTGCCGTCACCGTCACGACGGCCATCGAGGGCCTGCGCACGGTCGACTTCTGCTACGCCTTCATCGGCGACAACCAGAACATCGTCGTCGCCATCACCATCGCCATCCTGTGCGTGCTGTTCGCCATGCAGCAGGCCGGCACCTCCACCATCGGCAAGTTCTTCGGCCCCGTGATGACGCTGTGGTTCCTCTTCCTGGGCATCTCCGGCCTCACGCACATCGTCGGCAACTTCGGCGTCCTGCGCGCGCTCAACCCCGTGCGCGGCATCGCGTTCCTCTTTGACGGCAACCTCAACGCCGCCGGCCTCATGGTCCTCGGCAACGTCTTCCTCTGCACCACCGGCGCCGAGGCCCTCTACTCCGACATGGGCCACGTGGGCAAGCCGAACATCTACGCCTCCTGGCCCTTCGTCAAGGCGTGCCTGATCATCAACTACCTCGGCCAGGGCGCCTGGATCATCGCCAACAACGCGAACGCCTCGCTCATGGGCATCGCCGACCTCAACCCCTTCTACCAGATGCTCCCCGAGAACCTGCGCGTCTTCGCCGTCATCCTGTCGGCCTTCGCCGCCATCATTGCGTCCCAGGCCCTGATCACCGGCTCCTACTCCATCGTCTCGGAGGCCGTGCGCCTGGACCTCATGCCCCACATGCACGTCAACTACCCGTCCGAGACCAAGGGCCAGATCTACATCCCGATGATCAACAACATCATGTGGATCGGCTGCATCGGCGTCGTCCTTCTCTTTAGAAGCTCCGAGCACATGGAGGCCGCCTACGGCCTGGCCATCACCGTCACGATGCTGATGACCACGATTCTTCTCTTTACGTACCTGTCCAAGATCTGTCGCAAGCCCGTCGCCGCCGTGCCGTTCCTGCTCATCTTCGGCGCCATCGAGCTCATGTTCTTCTTCTCGAGCCTGACGAAGTTCTTCCACGGCGGCTACGTGACCGTGCTCATGGCAACCGCGATCTTCATCGTCATGTACGTGTGGCGCCGCGGAACCGCCGTCGAGAAGACCCAGACGGTCTTTTTGCCTGTGAACAAGTACCTCGACCAGCTCTTCGAGCTCTGCCACGACGACGAGGTCCCCTACCTTGCCGACAATCTCGTCTTCCTGACGAACGACTCCTCGATCGACAAACTCGACCGCGACATCCTCTACTCGATCTTGGACAAGCAGCCCAAGCGCGCGAAGGCCTACTACTTCCTGAACGTCCAGGTCACCGACGAGCCGTACACCCACGAGTACATCGTGAACAGCTTCAACACCGACTTCCTCTTTAAAGTGCAGCTGCGCCTCGGCTTCAAGGTCAACCAGCGCGTCAACACCTACCTCTACCAGATCGTCGCCGACCTCGTCGAGCGCAACCAGATCTCGCCGCAGAACCACAAGTACTCGATCTACCGCACGCACAGCGCTGTCGGCGACTTCAAGTTCTGCCTGCTCCGCAAGGTCATCAGCCCCGAGACCGACCTGTCGGGCACCGACCACCGCGTGATGAACCTCAAGTACCTGATTCGCCACATCTGCGGCAGCCCCGCAAAGTGGTACGGCCTCGAGGGATCCAGCATCCTGTTCGAGTACGTGCCCCTCTTCTCGAAGAAGAAGTCCCAGCACAAGCTGCAGCGCATCGAGCTTCCCGACGAGGGCCTCAGCTCGCCCAAGAGCCTCGAGCGCAACACGCAGGTCGAGGCCATGGACTCCGACGATGACGACGAGGACATCTTCTCGGCGACCATGCGCGACAGCCGCGAGAGCAACATTGTCGACGCCACCCAAGACCTCGTGGGCGGAGACACCGCGAGCTTCAAGCCCCTGAAGCTCGACGACGAGGACGAGGGAGACGACGAGGAGGACCTCTACCTCTCCGACGAGGACCAGAAGAGCGAGTAGCCTTCCGAGCCCCGCCTCGAAACCTGCGCACTAGAAAGAAGTGCCTCGCGACCCGGGTTGGTTTGGTCGCGAGGCACTTCTCTGTTTGTCGTCGGCACGGGCTAGGAAAGGGCGATGCCCCCGAGCCAGCCGCAGCGAGCGTTCATGTACTTGCAGTACTTGGCGCACCAGGACGAGACGGTGTCGGTCGTGATGTAGCCGATGTTGTGGTGCACGAGGCCGTCGCCGAGGTAGACGCCGATGTGGCCGTAGATACGGCCGGCGTTGGAGCCCGAGCTCGAGGACTCGACGGCGATGATCATGCCGGGCTGGATCTGCGAGACGTCGTTTCCGCACCACCAGGCGCACATGTCACAGGCGTTGCCGCCGAACTGGCCGATGCCGGCGTTCATAAAGACGTAGGTGATCCACGCCGCGCACAGGCCGCTGCCCGGCGAGGGCGTCGACGCGGCCGCGGCCGTGACCTTGGCAAGAGGACCGCTTCCGAGCACCTGGGTATTGGTGCTCGTGGCCCAGGACTTCTTTGACTTCTTTGCCTCGGCAGCGATGCGCTTGGCTTCCTCCGCGGCCTCCTGGGCGGCGACGAGCTCGGCGTCGTGCTGCGCCATGAGGGCCTGGACGGAGTCGGAGAGGCCCGACACGACCGCGGCGGCCTCGTCCTGCTTGGCCTGCGCGGCGGCGAGCTCCTCGGCCTGCTGGCTCTCGAGCGTCTCGAGGTCGGCCTTCTGGCCCTCGAGCTCGGACTTCTGCTGCTCGAGGTCGGACTTCTGCTGCTCGAGGTCGGCCTTCAGGGTCTTGACCTCCTCGATCATGTCCCTGTCCTGCGCGGTCATCTTGTCGAGGTAGTAGATATTGCTCGTGAGCTCCTCGAAGGAGGACGAGTTCAAAAGAAGGTCGATGGCAGACTGGTTGCCCGACTTGTAGGCGGCGCTCATGCGGTTGCCGAGCTTCTTTTGCTTGGCCTCGATGTCGGACTGGGTCTTGGCGATCTCGTCCTCCTTGGCGGCGATGGCGTCCTCGGCCTCGGAGATCTGCTGGTTCAAGGTCGCGATCTGGCCCTGGGTGGCCGAGAGCTTGGCCGCGGCGGCGGAATACTCCTCCGCGATAGTCGCGAGCTTCTCCTGGGCGGCATCGTACTGCGCCTGGGCGTCGTCGAGCTGCTTTTTGGTCTTGTCGGCCTGAGCTTGGGCGTTGTCTGCCTTCTGCTGGGCGGTCACGGCGATGGCGGCGGCGGGCTTGAGCGCCGCGGCGGTGCCGACGGTCAACGCGGAGCCCATAAAGAGGCGCAAGGCATCGCGCCGAGATAGATTGCGAGAGGGCTTGGTCATCGGTTCTCCCCCATGGTGTGGTTTAGATGCGTCTGAGAAGAGTTCCCCTATTGTAGCCGTCTTCAGTCCCCCGCGACCAAATGCACACGCCCTGGGACAAAAGGGACGGGGGATTTTGTCCCAGCTTGTGGAGCCGCTCCACATTTTGGGACAAAATCCCCCGTCCCTTTTGTCCCAGCTATTTGTTCTCGATGTGGGCGACGTTGCCGATGGTGATGGAGATGGTGCCGTCGGCGCCGGTGGCGAAGTCGAGGTAGCCGGGCTTGTCGGCGAGGTCGGACGGGAAGGTGATCTCGATGCCGGTGTCCGTCTTGATCTTGTGGTTCTTGGCCAGGCGATTGGCGACGCCGCGGCGCACGGGGGCCTCCTCGGGGAGCTTCGCCTCGCGGACGCGCTCCTCGAAAACCTGCTGCACGTCGGGGCGGTCCTCGAAGACCACGCGGCCGATCTCGGCAGGGGTGACCACCTCGTCGCGGTCGGCCTGCTGGGCGACGGCGGCCTTGGCTCGGCCCACCTCGACCGCGGGCGTGAGGCCGTACTCCTCGGCGACGTCCTGCACGATGACGCTCACCTCGCTGAAGACCTCCTGCGTCGAGGCGGCGGCGGAGCACTGCAGGAACTTGTCGGGCAGGATCTGGATCGACTGACCGCCGATCGAGCGCTCCTTGTCGTGGAAGTCGATGGCGAAGGAGTCGCAGTCCACGAGCACGTACGTGTCGATCTTTGCCGTGGGGTTGGGCAGCGCGGTGTCCATGCGCAGGATCTCGTTGGTGCCGCCGATCTCGTGGACGAAGGACTGCTTGCGCGGCAGGAGCACCACGGCAAAGAAGCGCTTGCCCTCGGGGCCGTCGAACGCGGCGTCGACCTCGGCGTCGGTGGAGTTGGCGCCCACGGCAGCGACGTCGGTGTCGATGAAGTCGGCGACGAGCAGGTCGACCTGCTCGAGCTCCTCGGAGCGGCGCAGCTCTTCCCAGAACCACTCCGCGATCTGGACCGAGAAGCCCTGGAAGTCCGCCCCGCCCATGAGGTAGTGCTCAAGCTCGCCGGCAAACCCGGAGTCCTCGGCGAACTCACCGTGGTTCGACTCGGGGCTCGCCGTGATTTTGCGCAGGCGGCGCTGCACGTAGGACTTGGTGGGGCGGTTCTCGAGGTCGAGCGGGGCCTCGGAGTAGTACTTGGAGCCCGTCTCGAAGTCGAAGACGTGCAGGATGGCTTGGCTGACCTTGAGCATTGGCGCTAACCCTTCTTTGCAGACACAAAAGCGGGGTCGATTGTCGCACGACTCGCGCGCAACAACCGGCCCCGCCGGCACTTCTTGACAGTTATTCCTGCGGGACCTGGGCGTCCATGGTCTCGGCGACCGCGTCGATCTCGTCGGCGTGCTTGCCATCGGCGTCGCGCTCAAGCGCCGGGATGAGCATGCGGTAGGAGTTCTCGTTGGCGTTCTTGCGCGGCGAGGTCTTCGCGTAGCGCTTGACCGCGGCGGCGGTCTTGTTCACCGCGGTGAGGGTGCCGGCGCCGGCGACGCAGCCGCCCGGGCACGCCATGCCCTCGAGCAGGTATCCGTCGTACTTGCCCTTGACGGCGTCCTTCATGAGTTTGCGGCACTCCTCGAGGCCCTCGGCGTTGGCCACCTTGACCTCGCGCTCGGGGTAGCGCTTGTGGATCGCGTTGGCCACGGCAGTCGCCACGCCGCCCGCCACGGCGAACCCGCGGCCGTCGGCGGACGCCACGTCGAAGTCGCCGCCCTCGCCCGCGAGCTTGGTATAGTCGATCTGTTTGGCGCTCATCATGCCCGCCATCTCCTCGAAGGTGAGGACGAAGTCGACCTCGGAGCGCACGGACTCGCGCATGGCCTCGAGCTTCTTTGCGGAGCACGGACCGACAAAGACGATCTTTGCGTTGGGGTGCTGCTTGCGGATGAGGCGCGCAGTGAGCGTCATCGGCGTGAGCGCCATGCTGATGCAGTCGGCGTTCTTGGGGAACTCCTTCTTTGCCATGACCGACCAGGCCGGGCAGCAAGAAGTGCCCATGAACGGGATCTTTTCGGGCACCTCCTCGAGGAAGTCCTCGGACTCTTGGATGGTGCACAGATCGGCGCCGAGCGCCACCTCCTCCATACCGGAGAAGCCAAGCTCCTTGAAGGCCTCGCGGAGCTTGTCGACGTTGCCCTTGCCGCCGAACTGGCCGACGAAGGCGGGCGCGACCTCGGCGATGACCTCGTCGCCGGCGTTGATGGCCATGATCACCTGGAAGATCTGGCTCTTGTCGGCGATGGCGCCGAAGGGGCAGTTGACCAGGCACTGGCCGCAGCTGACGCACTTCTCGTAGTCGATCTTTGCGTGGCCGTGCTCGTCGGAGCCGATGGCGCCCATGCCGCACGCCACGGCGCAGGGGCGCTCGAAGTGGTGGATGGCGTGGTAGGGGCAGGTCTTGGCGCACAGCCCGCAGTGGACGCACTTCTCCTGATCGATATAGGCCTTCTTGTCCTTGAAGGTGATGGCGCCCTTGGGGCAAATCTCGCGGCAGGGGTGCGCGAGGCAGCCCTGGCAGGCGTTGCTCACCTCGTAGACGTTGTCCTTGCAGGCGTTGCAGGCGAACTTGATGACGTTGATCAGCGGCGGCTGGTAGTAGGTCTCGGGGACCGAGGCGTCGATGATGCCGTCGGTCATGCTCTGCGGCTTGTCCACGCCCTGCAGCGGCAGGCCCATGGCCAGGCGAATGCGCTCCTGTACGATGGCGCGCTCAAGGAAGACGGACTCGCGGTAGGTCGCGATCTCGCCGGGGACGATCTCGTAGGGCAGGCGCTGGAGATCCCCCTCGGAGTCCTCCCCCTGCTCGTAGGCGATGCGGGCGACGCCCGCGAAGACCTTTCGGCGAATCTCGGTAAGGTTGGTGTAGACACCGCGCATAGTGCCAGGCATGTGAAACCCCTCTCCGGTTGGTGCGGAGGGCTTCCCCAAGCCCACCGCGGCTGCGCTTCTTTCCAGAAGGCGGCAATATGCTTAGTATCGCGCATTCTGGGCGGGCACGGCGCCCCGGATTTGGGAAGGCACGGCTAGGCCACAGAGCCCCAGTTCTTGCCGAGGCGCTCCGGCCATTCCGTCCGCAGGCTCAGGGGCTCGCCCGTCGCGGGGTGGCGGAGCTCCTCGCGATACGCGTGCAAAAGCAGCCCGGACTCGCCGCGGGCGGCGTCGGGGCGCGCGCCGCCGTAGAGCACGTCGCCGACGATCGGAAAGCCGAGGCTCGCCAGGTGCACGCGAATCTGGTGGCGCCTGCCGGAAAGAAGCTCGACCGACAGCAGGGTTCGCCCGCCCTTGAAGGCGAGCTTGCGCACGAGGGTGCTCGCCGTCTTGCCCTGCCCTTCTTTGCAGACGCGCATCTTTTTTGCGTCGTGGCGGTCGCGGCCGACGGGCGCGTCGATGGACTTCTGGGCCCACGGGAAGCGGCCCGCGACGACGGCGAGGTACTCTTTGCGCATATCGCGCCCGGCGACCTCGGCGTCGAGAGCGGGCTGCGTTGCGGGATCGAGCGAGAAGAGCACAAGGCCCGTGGTCTCGACGTCGAGGCGCTGCGCCGCCTGCGGGCGCACATCCTCGCGGCCCTCCGCCGCCAGGTGCTCGGCCACGAGGTCCGTGAGCGTGGGGGCGCCCGTGCCGTCGCCGTGCACGAGCAAGTCCGCCGGCTTGCTCGCCGCGAGCAGGTATTCGTCCTCGAAGACCACGGTGATGTTTTTGTAAGAAATACCGTTCATGGCGTCATACCGTCCTCTCGCCGCCTGAAGCCGAGCACTCAGCATACCGCGTTGTAGGCGCCAAAAGTATGCTTTTGCCATCAATACTCGATACCGAGGAGGCCGTCGTGGACGACGTCAAGATACCCCGCGCAAATGAGGACTCCCCAAACAATAATGAGGAAACGCTGCAGGTGCTGCGCCCGGACGGGACCCTCGGCGAGTCCGACGAGGACATGGAGGCTCGCCTTGCCATGGAGAGCCTCATGCGCCATCGCCGCGCGCGCAGGCGCAAGAAGCTGATCGCGGGCGGCATCGTGGGCGCGATCGTGCTCGTGGGCGCCGTTGTGTGGGGCGTCTCCAAGTTCACGGGGAACGCCGGGAGCGACGATGCGCCCCAGCTCATGACCACCTTCGTCGACCGGGGCGACTTCACCGAGGCGGTCGAGGCCTCCGGCGCTGCCAAGCCCGTGACGTCCGTCGTCGTGAACCCCGAGGTCAGCGGCACCATCGAGTCCGTAAACGTCGCCGAAGGGGACACCGTCCAGGAGGGCGACGTGCTCCTCACCGTGAAGAACGACGAGCTGGACAAGGCGATCCGCGACGCGGAGATGGGCGTGCGCAACGCAAAGCTCGGCGTCTCGCAGGCGCAGTCGACCTACGACACGACGCTCGACGCGTACAACAAGATCGACGAGATAAAGGACGAAGAGGGAAACGTCGTCGAGTACAAACGGGGCGCCGAGGGCAGCGACGTCGACTCAGCCGCATTCGCCGTCGAGTCCGCCAGAAACTCCCTCTCCGACGCCCAGGAGGCTTACAACATCGCCGTCGCGAACGCCGAGAAGCGCACGGTGCGCGCGCCCAAGAGCGGCTCGGTCGTTGTCATGAACGCTCAGGTCGGCGCCTCGACCGACTCCGCCGCAAACGCCGGCGGCCTCATCCAGATCGCCGATCTCTCGCAGATGACGGTCAAGGTCCAGGTCAACGAGGTCGATATCTCGAGGGTCTCGGTCGGCCAGATGGCAAAGGCCACGTTCTCGGCCCTTCCCGGCGTTGAGCTCGACGCGCAGGTCACCCGCATCGCGACCGTCGCGGGCAACAGCGAGGACTCCTACGGATACGGCGGGGGCGTCGTGACCTACGACGTGAGCCTGCTCATCCCCCAGCCCGCCGCCGAGCTCAAGCCCGGCATGACGGCCAACGTCCAGATCATGCTCCAGAGCGTGCCCGACACCCTCATGGTGCCCTCGAGCTGTGTGGCGATGGATGAGGCGGGCGGCTCCTACGTCATGGTCGTCGCCGATTACGAGACCGGCGCCGTCGAGCGCAGGTCCGTGACCGTCAGGGCGTCCGACCAGACGACCTCCGCCATCGAGGGCGACGTCAGCGAGGGTGACGAGGTCCTGCTCGACCCGTACTCGGCGCCTGGCGACGACACGGCCATAGACGGCGGCTCCGCAGCCGCGGAGGACGTCTCCGGCTCCGCCGCCGCCGACGGCGAAGCCGACGTCGCCGAGGGCGGCACAGAGCCCACGGCCGACGCCGGCGGGACTACCGCCTCGACGGACGCGGCGGCGTAGCGCCATGGCAGCCCCCGTCATCGACATCCGCGGCCTGTGGCGCATCTACGAGTCCGCCGCCGGCCTCACCACCGTGCTGCGCGGCGTCTCGTTGCAGGTTGCGCGCGGAGAGTTTCTTGCCATCATGGGGCCTTCGGGCTCCGGCAAGTCAACGCTCATGAACACGCTCGGCTGCCTCGACCGCCCGACCGCCGGCTCGTACCGCCTCGAGGGCGTGGAGGTCTCCGAGCTCTCAGACGACGACCTCGCCTACGTGCGCTCTTCTCGCCTGGGCTTCGTGTTCCAGTCGTTCAACCTCATGCCGCGCGCCACGGTGCTCAGAAACGTGATGCTCCCGCTCGTCTATTCCGAAATCGCGCCGCGCGAGCGCGAGCTTCTGGCCTGGAAGGCCCTGCGTGCGGTCGGCCTGCCTGAGGAGTACTTCCTCCACCGCGCCAACGAGCTCTCCGGCGGCCAGATGCAGCGCGTGGCCATCGCGCGAGCCCTCGTCAACGACCCGGCGATCATCCTCGCCGACGAGCCCACGGGCAACCTCGACACCGCCACGGGCGAGCTCGTGATGAAGACCTTCCGCCGCCTCCAGCAGCGTGGGAAGACCATCGTGCTCATCACCCACGACGCCGAGGTGGCCGCCTGGGCCGACCGCACCGTGCACATCCGCGACGGCCGGCTGCTCACCGACGAGCAGGAGCGCGCCGTCCAGGCGCAGCTTGCGGGCGGCATCGAAGACACAGGCGACCTCGGGCGCGCACGCCTCGCGGCTCGCCAGATCAAGGAGGTGCCCGCCGTATGAAAGCGCGCGACCTCGCCTACGAAACGGGCTCGGCACTTCTTGCCAACCGGGTGCGGAGCCTGCTCACCATCCTCGGCATCGTGATCGGCATCGCCGCGGTGATCGCGCTCACGTCGCTCATAGACGGCATGCGCGCGGCCATCGTGGGCCAGCTCGGCCTCAACGCCGCCCGCACGGTCGAGATCATATGCTGGCCGCCGAACAACCGCCAGCTCACCGAGGCCGACGTCGAGGCTATGGCCCGCGACCTCGCCGGCGACTACGACTTCATTACCTACTACGCCTACGCCTGGGCAAACGTGACGAGCTCGAACTCCTCCTCCGAGGAGATGGACATCATGGCCTGCGACGAGCGGCTCTGCGAGGCGATGGGACTCAAGGTCGAGAAGGGCCGCTTCTTTACCGCTGAGGAGAACGAGGATTCGTCGATGGTCGTCGTGCTCGGCGGCGCCTCGGTAAAGAAGCTCTTTGGCACGGCCGACGCAGACGCCGTGGGAAAGACGGTGCGCATCGGCAACGACACCTACACCGTGGTCGGCACGCTCGAGTCGAACAGCATGCAGGGCGACTGGTGCGTGGCCTACATCCCCTACCAGACGGCCAAGGTCCGCCTGATCGGCCAGCAGGGCGGATCCATGCTGAGCATCTTCGGCTTTGCCCGTGAGAACGCCGACATCTACGGCGTGGCCGAGCGCACCGACTCCTACCTGCGCACGAAGTACAACATCCCCGAGGCCGACCCGGACGGGGGCGGCAGCTCGGAGGAGGGCTACTGCTACGTGTCGACGGCGCAGTCGATGCTCGACCAGCTGGAGAGCACGATGTCGTCCTTCCGCCTGATGGCATTCGCCGTGGCGGGAATCTCGCTTCTAGTCGGCGGCATCGGCATTATGAACATGATGCTCACCAACGTGACCGAGAGGATCCGCGAGATCGGCCTGCGCAAGGCGCTCGGCGCCAAGCGAGCGGACATCACAGCGCAGTTCTTGCTCGAGAGCATCGCGATCTGCATCGTGGGCGGCGTCATCGGCGTCGCCGTGGGCTACGGCGCGGCTTGGCTGCTCGCGGGCTTCGCCGGGTCGAGCCTCGGCTACGAGAACCTCGTTCCCGTGATCACCCCGCAGACCGCGCTTCTGGCGGCGGGCATCTGCTGCGGCATCGGCGTGCTGTTCGGGTTCTACCCCGCCCGGCGCGCAGCCCGCCTCGACCCCGTGGAGGCGCTGCGCTACCAGTAAACCGCCCTTCTTTGCGCCTAACTCCCATACAGCGGACGCATTTCCGGCTTTTTCGGTCCAGATGCGTCCGCCGTATGGGAGTTAGTTCTTCTTTGCAGGTTTACGGCGCGGGACGGCGGCGTGCAGTTATTCGCGCCGCTCGGAGAACGCAGCCACAATGCCCCCGCGATACGCAGCGGCATACTTTTTGCGGTCTTGCTGATAGACGCTTGTGATCAGCGTGTCGATCATGAGCATCACGCCCGCGTCCACCCCCATCGACGTCATCGGCGTCGTGCGGTCGGCGATCTCGACGACGCGCAGGGACGTAGTCGCCAGCCTCGAGAGAGGGTTGTCCGACGCGTCGCAAATCGCCAGCACGGGTATCCCCTCTGCCGCAGCCGCCTTCGCCACACCCACCGGCTCGGCTTTGTCACCCGATTTAGAGACGACGATCAACAGGTCCCTGCTCGGGTCGAGCATCCTCAAACGCCGTTTGGTTTGGATAATATCGGCATCGCAATAGGCGTTCTTTCCAAGCCCGACCAATGACCAGCACAGGTGGGACGCCAGCAGACCGCTCTCCATGCATCCGTAACAAATGATGGTGGTCGCGCCGTCGACAAGGCGAGCCGCGTCGCCAAGGTCTTCTTCACGGTTACTCCTGGCGACGCTCTTTAGAAGCTCGTGGTACTTAGCCTCGATCTTACTCATAACCGTGAACAGACCGTCGTCATTCTGTATCTCGGTGCCCAGGTCACCGGAGCTTTTGATGTCGGCAATCATCTCGCCGAACATCGAGTATCCCATCTTTTTTGAGAAGCGCATGACGGTCGACTGTCCCACATCAAGGCGCCTCGCGAGCTCGTGCGAAGTCACGTCCTCGATCTCGTCGCCGTTCATGATGAGATAATCGGCGACCTTTCTCTCCGACATGGTGAATTTGGGGTAGAGACTCTTGACCCTTGTGGTGAACAGCGCAATCACCGTCCTAAATGATAAAAGCCGGGGAAGATTAACTTCCCCGGCACAGGTGTACTACCAGAGGTAATGCTAAAGGTCCTCTTCCTCGTCAATCATATCCGACGAGCAAGCGCATTCCTCGAAAAAACCGACCCCGCCAGGAACCGACGAGCAAAGAAGCTCAACGATCTCCGAAGCCTTCGACTCATCCCCGACGCTCAGGGCAGCCTCCAAGATGGCAGCCAGGTTCATCCCGGCAACGACCTTAACCTGGTCGTTCGCATGCGCGATCACGCATGCACGGTTATAGGGGGTGCCGCCAACCAGATCGCAGATAACCACGACCTCCTCGCCGCACTCCGCGATGCCCCTCAGGCGGGACTCGAACTCATCCGGCGAGACGACCGGAGTGAAGTCGACAAACGACACAGCATCCTCATTGCCGGAAAGCATGGCGACGGCAGATGCAACGCCCGAGGCGTATTGCCCGTGCCCTACAAGAACCAGCTTCATCGGTTTTCCTCTCCATCTGCAGGCTTGAGCCCTTCTTTCTCTTCCAGGCAGCGAATCTCCTGGACAAAACCGATCAAAAGGCGACAAACGATCGCCTCGTCGTGAACGGACGGATCCAAGCCCGTAATCTTGATGACGGCATCCTCAAGCGGCATCGAAGCGAGAATCTCTTCGATCTTTGCGGCCTGCTCGTCTCCTTCGTTGGGGACGAAGAACCCATAGGCAGCCGCGCGAAGAATAAAGAAGGGCATGATACCGTGCTTCAGGCAGAGCAGAGCCGGGCCCAGGAAACGGTCCCCTTTGCCGAGTTTGCGCATGGGCTGCCTGACGACGCGGTCGATGCGATCGCGGAAAAAGGGGCTGCTGAACTTGCCCAGCATGGTTTCGAGCAGCGAGTCGCCCGGCATGGGAATGCCGAACTCGGCCTCCAGGGCTCGCCTCCCCTCTTTCCATGCCATGCCCGCGAGGCCGGCGCACAGCTCGTCGGACGCGACATCGTTAAGGTATTCGCAGCCCTTGTATGCCCCCATAAAGCCAAGCGAGCAGTGAAGGAGATTCTCGCTCCAGATCTTCTCGGCCATGCTCAGCTCGACGTCGTTCGAGCGCTGGAAGAAGGACGGGTACTCATACCCCTCGTCGAAGAAGAAACGATCCTCGACCGGAAGAATGGGCTTATCGTCTCCTTCAAGGGCAAGCGGCTCCGCGGCGGGGTCAGACGAGAAGGTCACCTTGCGGTTGGCCTTTGAGGTAATGAGGGCAACCTGGTCATCGAGCACGGCGAGTTCGTCTGCATCGAGCAACTTGTCCAAGGCGCCCTCGAAATAAGCGCGAAGACCGACGAAGTTTCCGCCGATGATCACCGCCGCCTTCTGGGACATACCCTCCCTGATGCGCAGGCGGATCATATCGGCAAGGTCTTGAGCAACGGCATCAAAGGAAGCGGGAAAGACCGCTATCGCAATGAACTCCGAGTCGACAAGTCTGCGCAGATAGGCGTCGCGATCAGCCTGGACATCAAATATTTCAAAATCATCGACGCGAATCTGCTTAAAAGTACCCGTATCGAGGTTGGTCTGCTTGGTGACGAAGTGCCCCTGCTCACGAAGAGCGCGCACAAGGTCGGCGTTGATATCCGCGAAGGCGATGTCGAAGCCGCCCTCGGAGAAAAACAACTCGCCGAATGTCCCTCGACCAGTGCGACCAGCGCCGATGATCGTTACTTTTTTCATTTAGCGCATTCACTCTTTTCGTGATAGCTGATTGCGATGCAGTCCATTTTCCCGGCAAGCTCCAGCGCGCCGTACCCGACGGGGATGAAGAGCGTCTCCCCCATCGAGATGGACTCGCCGCACACGGTACCGTTTCCGCCCACGCACGTCACAAAGAGGAAGCTGTCGTGCTCAAAGGACGCCTTGCCATCGACCTTGTAGCGCAGGGCGACGTATTCACCGGGGACGTCGTGATACACATAACGGGTCACGCCGTCCTTCTTGACGCCCTCCGGACGCTCCGCCTTAAAGGGGAGTTCCGGGAAGCTCGCGCAGGCGCAGACGTCGTCGATGCTGAGCGGGCGGGTGGGATCGTTGCGGTCATTGTCATAGAAGCGGTACGTGATGTCGCTGTTTGTGCCGAAGGTCGCAGAGACTTTGCCCGAGCCCCAGCCGCCATGGATCACGCCGGCAGGCGTGTGGACGAAATCGCCGTCCTTGACCTCGAGCTTCGTGAAGAGCGCATCCCAGTCCTTCTCGTCGATGCAACGCCTGAACTCCTCGGCGTCCATAGGCTTGTGGCCAAAGAGCCACATGCCCTTCTCGTCGGACTCATCCAGAGTGACCGCACCGGAGACCTTGCCGCGGCAGCCCTCGTGCGCCATGGCGTATTCATCGCCGGGGTGGGACTGGTAGGACTGGAAGCCCTCGTTGCACGTGATCGTCATCCTTACGGGGAACACCTCATCGGAGCAGCCGAAGAGCTCGCGGTGCGCCTGATAAAGCTCAGAGAGCGTCATGCCCGTGCCCGTTACCGGGTTGTCAAGCTCGCCGGGAAGCGCGAGAACGCTGTAAATCGTGCCAACGTTTTCCAGATCGGTTTTCAGGCCGAAGCGGTCGATGAGCTTGCGGCCGCCCCACACAAAGGACTTGTACAGAGGCTCGATGCGATAAACGGAGTGAGTGCTTATCTCCATAGGTTGTCCTCTCTGCTAGAGAATTCCGATGAGGCCGAGCACCACGACGATGCCCATGAGGCCGAAGATCACCTTGGTTACGGACATGCCCTTCTTGGAGAGCAGGTACCAGCAGCCGATGACCAGAAGCAGGCTCAGCAGGTTAGGGAAGATGCCGTTGATGACGTCCTGCAGCACCACGGGCGTTGCGTCGGCGGACGCTGCGAACGAAAGCGGCGTGGACAGCTTCACGTAGGACGCGGACAGCGCACCGATGACGATGATTCCGAAGAGCTGAACCGCGGTTTTGATGCGGTCCATTGTGCTGCCCATCAGCGTCGACACGGCGTCCTTACCAAGGGTATAGCCGTTGTTGAAGAGGACGCGCGCATAGGCCCACAGCAGGATCGGCGTCGCGATGATGAAGAGCACTACACCAAGCGGGCTCAGGGCATCGCCCGCGCCGGTAAGCGAGATGGCGATGGTGGTGAGCAGCGGAAGGATCGTCGCCTGGACAAGGGAGTCGCCCACGCCGGCAAGCGGACCCATAAGCGAGGACTTGACGGTTCGGATCATCTCGTCGCTCACCGGCTTACCCAGGGCCTTCTGCTCCTCCATGCCGACGAGGATTCCCCACAGCACGCTCGCCGTCGTCTGCTCGGTATTGATGAAGTCGAACATACGCAGCATGCCCTCGCGCTGGCCGTCCTTGTCGTAGTACTTCTTGTAAAGAGGGGCCATGTCGTAGGTATAGCAGTTGCCGTGCCAGTTCTCAAGGTTGCAGCAGGTCAGGTACCTGAGCTGATAGCGCCAAAAGAGGCGGTCGAGCTCTTGTTTGGTCAGCGGCTCGCTGCAGATGGGCTCGGAGCCCTGCTCGGCCTCGTTCTTGATGATGTCGCTCATTGTTTACAGCTCCACTTCGTCATCGTCGGTGAACACGTTCGCGCTTGCGCTCGCAGTCGATACCTCAGGGCGAGAGTCGATCTTCCAGTACAGGAACGCCAGGGCGGCGGCAAAGATGGCAATGGGGATAAAGCCCATGCTCATGGAGGAGACCATCATGAAGCCCAGGACAAAGAAGATGAACATCCAGTTGCCAACGATGTTGAACTTAAGCAGCATGGCCATACCAACGGCCGGCAGGACGCCGCCAAGAAGACCAAGCGCATGCAGGACGTTCTGCGGGACGACGGCGAGCAGGCTGTCAACGGCGCCGGTGCCCAGGTACATCAGGACGAAAACGACGGCGAAGTTCATGGCTGCCAGGAAAGCCTGGGGAAGAATGACGTTGCCAAGCTCGATCTTCTTGTAGTCGACCTCCTCGATGCCCTTGCGGACGATTCCGGTGCACACGGTGTTGAAGGCGCGCATCACGTGAGTAAGGTTTGCGGTGAGGATGGAAATCGGGGCCGCGATGGCAAGGGCGGTACCGGTATCCAGACCGTTGATAATCGCGATAGCCATAACGGGATAGGAAACGACACCCACGTCAATGGATACGGCGCCGCCGACTGCGAAGGCTCCCATGTAGGCGAGCTGGAACGCAACTCCCAGCTCAAGGCCCTTTTGCACATCACCAAACAGAAGTCCCACGAGAAGGCCTCCCACAAGCGGCCTCTGGAGCGTATAACGCCCGAACACCATTCCTCCGAAGGAGGCGAACGTATTCGTCAGGTGATAGAGAAGCGCAACAAGAAGAACTTGAATGAAGTAGGCCATGTTAGATGCCAGCCTTTCTCTTTGCCTCAGGCCAGGTAAGATCCGGGGTAGTGAAAGCGGGATTGATAATCAGCTTGACGCCGCGGGAATCCAGGTAATCCAGCGCGTTGATCTGGGGCTCCGTGAGGTACAGCATCTTTTCGACGAGCTTCGCGCCGTCGCAGTTGGGCTGAGGGCCGCAGTTGAGTACGCCGTCGAACTCGAAGCCCTTCTCAACGAGGTCCTGAGCGGTTTCGGGCGTCTTGAAAATCACGAGGTAGCGCTTCTTTGAAGCGGCCGCCTCGGGCAGCTTCTCGAGTGCCTTCTTGACGGAAAAACCGAGCACGCGAATCGAACCAAGCGTGTTTGCAAAAACGCCGAGCATGAACTTATCCCGAGAAATCTCGTCATCGACGATGATCACGCCGTCGACCGGGTTCTCCTTCGTAACCCTCGTCGTCGTCTGACCATGAACCACGCGGCTGTCCACACGATAGTGAGCGATCAATTCAATACCCCTCTCCAATTCCAATTGCAATGACAGTAAGGAAGGCCTCCGACGATATAATCGCATAACTTGGGTTGAAATGAACCGTGTGAACCGTAATTAATCGTGAGTGGATGGTTTTTTTGGTTCAGCGGTTAACGATAAGACCCCTTGCGGTTGGGCAAGGGGTCTTCAGCGGTTCGTATATTGGCTAAGCCAGGCGGGCGGCGACCTCGACGGCGAGGTCGGCCATGGGGACCTGGACCTGCTCGTGGGTGGCCATGTCGCGGATAGTGGCGACGCCCGCGGCGACCTCGTCGGGCCCGAGCACGACGCAGAGGGTCGCGTGGAGCTTGTCGGCCTGCTTGAACTGGGACTTCAGGCTGCGGCCCTGGTAGTCGGCCTCGGTGCGGATGCCGGCGCCGCGCAGCGCGAGCGTGGCGGCAAAGACGGCGTCGCGCTCCTCAGCGCCCGTGCCGGCGACGTAGACGCACGTAGGCTCGGGGGTAGCGAGCTCAACGCCCTGCGAGGCCAGCGCGAGCGCGATGCGCTCGAAGCCCACGGCAAAACCGATGCCCGGGGTGGACTTGCCGCCCTCGAGCTCCATGAGGCCGTCGTAGCGGCCACCGCCGCCGATGGCGCCGACACCGGCGTCTTCGACCTCAACCTCAAAGACGGTGCGGGTGTAGTAGTCGAGGCCGCGCACGAGCGTCGGGTCCTCGATGTAGGAGATGCCGGCCTCGTCGAGGTACTTCTTTACCGCGGCGTAGTGCTCGGCGCAGTCGTCACACAAGTGGTCGTTGACGAGCGGAGCGTCGGCCATGACCTCGTGGCAGTGCGGGTTCTTGCAGTCGAAGGCGCGCAGCGGGTTGATCTCGGCGCGCTCGAGGCAGTCCTCGCACATCTCGTCCTTGTGGTCGAGGATGAACTGACGGACCTTCTCGCGGTAGGCGGGGCGGCAAGCGCCGTCGCCCATCGAGTTGATGTAGAGCTTGAGCTTGGAAGGGTCGAAGCCGAGACGCTTGAAGTACTCCATGAGCATGATGATGCACTCGGCGTCCGCCGCGGCGTCGGGAGCGCCGAGCCACTCGACACCCACCTGGTGGAACTGGCGCAGGCGGCCCTTCTGCGGGCGCTCGCCGCGGAACATCGCCTCGGCGTACCAGAGCTTGGCCGGCGCGCCGCCCTGCGGGACGAAGTTGTTCTCGACGGCGGCGCGGACCACGCCCGCGGTGCCCTCGGGACGCATGGCCATGCGCTGACGCGGCTTCAGACCGGCCTCGGTGCCCTTCTCGAGGAGGTCACCGAACAGCGCGCCGGAGACCACGCGGAACATCTCCTTGCGGACGACGTCGGTGGACTCGCCGATGCCGTGGACGAAGGTGTCGACCTGCTCGATGGCGGGGGTCTCGATCATGTCGAAGCCGTACGCGCCAAACAGCTCACGCGCCACGTCCTGCATGTGCTGCCAGGCGCGCATGTACCCGCCGTACAGATCCTCGGTTCCCTGAACCTTCTGTCCCATGAGACACGTCCTTTCGGTCTACAAAGAAGCCCTCTTCAGGCGTCGATTTCCAACCGTCTAGTATACCTGCTCTCGCCGCCGGGACCACCCTCGCGAACGCCCGGCCCTTCTCTCTGGCGCAGCAACAAAAAAGCCCCGTGAAACGGGGCGACTTTTTTTCTTCCGTCACCCGATGCTCGAGTTACGATTGGCGGCCACGCCTTACCTCAGGCGCAGTTCTGCAGGAAGGCCCCGCAAAAGCGGGGCCTTCCGAAGCTGTTTGAGCACTGAGGTAAGGTGGGGCCGCCCCACCGAGCGTTATTCGACGTCGATCTTGTGGACCCAGTTGTGAGTATCCTCGATCGCGCCCGACTGGATGCCGGTGAGCGTCTCGCGGAGCTTCTTCATGACGGGGCCAACGTGCTCCATGCCGTAGACGACCTTCTTGTCGCCGTTGTCGATCTCGCCGACCGGGGAGATGACGGCGGCGGTGCCGCACATGCCGCACTCGACGAACTGGTCGATCTCATCGAAGCGGACCGGGCGCTGCTCGACCTCCATGCCGAGGTCCTCGGCCACCTGCACGAGCGAGCGGCGGGTGATGGAGGGAAGGATGGAGTCGGTGAAGGACTGCGGGACGACGAGCTTGCCCTCCTTGGTCACGAAGAGCACGTTCGCGCCGCCGGTCTCCTCAACGTAGGTGCGGGTCTGCGGGTCGAGGAAGAGGTTATCGGCATAGCCGGCGGCGTGGGCGAGCACGCTGGGGTGCAGCGACATGGCGTAGTTGAGGCCGGCCTTGATGTTGCCGGTGCCGTGAGGCGCGGCGCGGTCGAACTCGGGAACGACGAGCTTGACGGGCTTGACGCCGCCCTTGTAGTACGGGCCGACCGGGGTGACGAGGATGCGGAACTGGTACTCGTCGGCAGGCTTCACGCCGATGACGTCGCCCGTGGCGAACATGAACGGACGGATGTAGAGCGTGGCGCCGGAGCCGAAGGGCGGCACCCAGGCGGCATTGGCCTTGACGACCTGCTCGACGGCCTCGACGAACTTGTCCTTGGGGAAGGAGGGCATCTCGAGGCGGGCGGCGGAATCGTACATGCGCTGCGCGTTCATGTCGGGACGGAAGCAGACGATGGAGCCGTCCTCGGCGGTGTAGGCCTTGAGGCCCTCGAAGACCTCCTGGCAGTAGTGAAGCAGGCCGGCGCACTCGGAGAGCGTGACGGTGTGGTCGGGGGTAAGCTCGCCCTCGCCCCACTCGCCGTCCTTGTAGTTGCAGACGTAGCTGTAGTCGGTGTGCTGATAAGCGAAGCCGAGGCTACCCCAGTCGATGTCCTTCTTCTGCACCATGCTTTACATCTCCTTGCGTCGGCGCGGCCCGCGCGCCATTGGTATTCCCACACCCGTTTGGTATGTAGGTCGTTAGGTTAATCCTGTTTCCAGAAAGCGGCGGCTCGCGTGCCGAGCTGTTAACAAAGCCTAAAGGGTCAGACGCGAATGCATTCCAAGGTCCACTCTGCCATCGCATCTCATCCCATCCGATTAAAGCGCTCCATCCGCATGAGCGTAGCCGTCTCATGCCGACCGGCGGCCAAAGGATAGAGCGCCGCAGCAGCATCAAGGCCCTCGCGCAACACCTCAAGGCAGTCCTTTATAACGCTGCGGGCCTCATTCGCGGTAAGCCCCCAGGAAGTAGCCTCCCTAAGCAGCGCTGCGCCATCGACCGACGCCGGATCGAGAGAGCCCGCAACACGCATCGAAAGCAGCGTGGTTCGGGGCCCTGTCTCCGCGATCGGCACAACGTCATAGAGAGGAGCCACGGTAGGCAAGCCAGATTCACGGTAGAGAAACGACATGTTCTTCGCATGCGCATCCCAATTGCCAAGTGCCATGTTCACGGCAAGCTGACGCAAGAGTTCGGTTTTCTCACTCTCGACATCGATGGCGTAGCGGTCAATGAGCGCGGCAATGGCAGCATAGGTTGGGTCGTCGCCCTTCGGCGCCACCTCGTTTGCGTACTTGGCGGAGACGGGTAGCCCAAGAGCTTGGCACGCGTCCTCTTGGTGCAGCCTCGTCACAGCGCCATGAGGGCCAATCTCCCTGTCGTAGCGCTCAACAACGAGCGTGGTGGGACAGCCCTCTAAGCCGAGCAGGGCGACCCGGGCGCAACGAGCGGCACGGGCGGCTGCGGTCATCGCCCACGCCTCGGACTCCGCAAGTCCGGGATACCTCGAAGGCTCGGGCTTGAGGATATGGGTACTCGCGGCATCCCCAAGCGTCAGGCAGGCGCCCTCGGCGGGAACGTGTGCCGCGTTCTTCGGCAAGGTGGGCATCCGCACGCACAGCTTGTCCTGAAAACCGCCAAGCGACATACGGAATGAACCGGAGCTCTCTAACGGATCGCCCAGTGAGGCATCAGAGAGAAGCGCGGCGAGGTCGACGTAGGCAACCGGCTCGTAGGAACCGCTATGAGCGGCGGCCCCGCCTTCCGGAAAGACCTGCACGGCGCCAGCACACTCCCAGCCGATCACAGAGAGAAGGCCAACCCAATCGAGCGGATCGAGCCCGAGCCTCCTGCAAGCGCGGTCACGCCGACCGCCCTCGGGAAGAAGGCCCTCGAACCAGTTGCGCGTCCTCGACTCACCAAACGGTCTGCGCTTTGCGGGAAGGCAGAGCGAGAGAACCGGCGTGCCGGGACTCTCCTCATAAACCTCCTCGCTATACACGAAACGAGCGCCGCGGCGTGTCTCGCTTATGGTGCCGACGAGGCGGCCGGCGAGCCAAACCTCGAGCGCCCTCATTCGTGGACCTTAACAGTTGCAGACTTGGGCACCACGACGAGACGATAGCCAAGCCGTTGCAGGTAAAGCTCAATTTTTGAGGCCGAAACGTTCTTGCCAGTCTCCAGCGCCGAGAGGGTCACGGACGAGAAGCCCAGGCGCTCAGCCATCTGCTTCTGGCTGACACCGCTTTCTTGCCGCGCCTCCTGAAGGAACTCACCGAGGTCCTCCCTTGAGTAGATGTTCGACCACATGGGACGTCCTTTCCGCGGGCGTTTGAATGATTGGTACAGAATACTTAATATATTAGCGTAACCGTAGAGTATTAAGTATTTTGAACTTTGTCATCACGAGACTTATCGGAGTCGCGGTAAGGTCATGGGCGGGCAGCGCAGCTTCTAAAAACCGCTCAAGACAGCCTTCCATGCATTGGCGCATAGAATGAGACCAAAGGCTGACCTTGAGATAACGCCTTTGAAAAAATGAAAGGAATTCCCATGCACATGTTCCGCAACGACTACTCCGAGGGCGCCGCGCCCCAAATCCTCGAGGCGCTCACGCGCACGAACGAGGAACAGTGCGTCGGCTACACCGAGGGCGACCCGCACTGCGAGCGAGCCCGCGAGCTCATCCGCGCCGCCTGCGGCCGCGACGACGTGGACGTCGAGTTCTGCATCGGCGGCACCTCCGCCAACATCGTGGGCGTCACCGGCATGCTGCGCGACTGGGAGGGCGTCATCTGCACCAAGGACGCCCACATCAACGTGCACGAGACCGGCTCCATCGCCGCCTGTGGCCGCACCATCCTGCCCACGCAGGACGCCGACGGGTTCCTCTCGCCCGACGAGGCCGAGCGCGTCTGGATCAACCAGACCATGACCGGGCGCCACATGACGCGCCCCGCAATGATCTACATCACCAACGCGACCGAGTTCGGCGGCGTGTGGGACCGCGAGCGCTTCGACGCCATCTGCGACTGGGCCCACAGCCACGACCTGTTCGTCTACGTCGACGGCGCCCGCATGGCAACGGCGCTCACCTCCCGCGGCTGCGACCTCACGCTCCCCCACCTCGCCGAGCGCGCCGATGCGTTCTACCTCGGCGGCACCAAGAACGGCATGCTCTTCGGCGAGGCCATGGTCATCGCCAACCCGCGCCTGCGCGAGTCGTTCCCGTTCCTCATCAAGGAGCGTGGCGGCCTCATGGCCAAGGGACGCCTGCTCGGCGTGCAGTTCGAGACCGCCTTCGCTCAGCCCGATGACGACGGCGAGGCCCTCTACTGGCGGCTCGCCCGCGGCGCGAACGACCGCGCGCTGCGCCTGCGCGAGGGGTTGAACGAGCTCGGCTTTGAGTCCTACCTCCCGGCGAACACGAACCAGCAGTTCTTCGTGGTCTCCCCTGAGGTCGGCAAGAAGTTCGAGGACGCCGCCGGCTGCGAGACCTTCGCCAAGCTGTCGGACGGACGCCTCGTGATTCGCTTCGTGACCTCTTGGGCGACGCGTCCCGAGCACGTCGACGAGTTGCTCGAGTTCGCCGCAACGGTGGCGTAGACGCGCTTCTTGCCAAGAAACCCGGCGCATACCGGCCCGCACCGGCCTTCCGCAGGATAGTTCAATACTTTACCTACCTTTGCAAAGGTAGGTAAAGTCGAGCCGAGCGGGCCGGCGCTTCTTGCCAACTTGGGTTTTGTTGGTGGTTCAATACTTTATTAGCCTTTGCAAAGGTAGGTAAAGTGTTGAACCATTTTTGATGCCTACCGGCATTGACTCGCGCGGCTCCCCTCCCGTATAGTCTTCCATCAACTTGCGCTTTACACTCCCCACCCACATAGCGTTCCAGTTGATTGGAGGACGGATGCCGTACCCCCACTATGTCGTCTTTTCCCACGAAACCGCGCTCGAGCGCCTCCGCTCCGTCCCGCCGCAGCTTGGGCACGACGAGCCGCTGGGCGAGCCGTTCTACTCGATCTCCTTCTCATCGAAAACGAAGGTCGCCCTTCAGCTCGACCTCGAGAGCATGGGGATACGAACGCATCCGCTCGACCTTCTCGTTAGTAAAGAGGAACGCCCGACGCGGAGCTCCCGCATTCGGACCCATAGCGCCGGACTTCTGGAATACCCGGGCTGGCTTATGCGCGTCATCAACCGAGACACGTTCACGTGCGGGCCTGAGCTCGTGTTCATCCAACTCGCGATGAAGCTACCGCTCATCGACGCAGTCGTCCTCGGCTACGAGCTCTGCGGCGCCTACTCGCACTTCGCTGGCAATATCTCAGGTTTCTACGACCGTCCGCCGCTCACTTCGGTCGCGGCGATCTCGGAGGCAGTCAGCCAGCTCGAGGGACTTCGAGGCTTAAAGAAGGCGGAAGCGGCACTGCGTTGGGTCCGCGGCGGCGCCCGTTCTCCTATGGAAACGGTCCTCTCATGCTGCCTAAGCCTTCCCGCCCAGATCGGAGGCCTCGGTTTCGAGGCGCCAGAGCTCAACTACCGCGTCGCGCTTGACGACGCCGCGTCCAGGCGAGCCGGAAGCAAGATCTGCTACGTGGACCTCGCCTGGCCGAGCGTACAGAGAGGTCTCGAGTACAACGGCTCGGAATTTCACCTTGACGCCGTGCGCGACCGCAGGCGCATTGAGGGGCTCGAGCACATGGGCTGGTCGATCAACACGGCAGACCTCTACGAGATGCGCGATTTCCGCAGGCTCTGGGACCTCGCCGGGCTCTTGAAGGGCAAGGTCCCGCGCGCATCGGAGGCGTCTCCCCTTTTCAAAGAAACCCGTGCGCTGCACGAGCAGCTGCTCGAGGCCACGCGCTTCAACCTCGGCATGGAGGGAGCGCTCTTTGGGGTAGACGTCCCGCGCGGGCTGGTTACGTACCACATCTAGGAGATTTCTCTAAATCGAGGCGCCCTCGCAGGATAGTTCAATACTTTACCCACCTTTGCAAAGGCGGGTAAACGCGGGCCGAGCGGGCGGGCGCTTCTTGCCAACTGGGGTTTTGCGAGTGATTCAATACTTTATTAGCCTTTGCAAAGGCGGGTAAACACGAGACCCGTGGCAAAAAGTGCCATCTAGAAGTACGCCCGGCAGGCCCCTACTCCTCCGAAGGCCGGCGGCGAAGCTGCTTGACCTGCGAGCGCAGGCGCTTGCTGGCCAGACGGCGCTCCTTGGAGCCGCGCGTCGGCTTGGTCTTGTGGCGCACCTTCGGCGGGCGGGCGCGGCGCTCGAGCTCCTCGCGAATCTTCTGCAGGCAGAGCTGGCGGTTGCGGTACTGGCTGCGCGACTCGCGCAACACCACGACGATGCCCGTGGGCACATGCGTCGTGCGCACGGCGGAGTCCGTCGTGTTCACGCCCTGGCCGCCCGGGCCGGTGGCGTGGAACACCTGGACCTCGCACTGCCCCGCGAGCTCGTCTGCCGAGAGCCTCGCGAAGGCGGCGTAATCGCTGTATGTAAGGGTCTCCGTATCCATAGCGTCCATTCTAAGCACTTCTTGCCACAAAGAAGGGCCCCGCGAAAGCGAGGCCCTTTGGCGTTGACTCAGTTGTCCGACCGCGAACCTACGCGGACTTCATGATGACCGCGCGCACGATGCCGGCGGCGTCGTCGCATGCGTCGAGCACCTGCTCCATGCGGTCGAAGATGCGCAGCCAGGTGACGGCGTACTTGCCGTCGGCGGCAGCGTCCTCCTCGCGGAACAGGCGACGCAGGGCGTTCTGGTAGACGGTGTCGCCCTCGTCCTCGATGTCGCCGACGGAGATGGCCTTCTCCATGACGGGCTCGGGCTTCTTGTTGTACTCGGGCAGGCGGTTGAGCATCTCTTGCAGCTCCTTGACCGCGCGGACGGTGAGGTCGGCGATCTGCTCGGCCTCGATGCGGGTGTCCTGGATGTTGAAGAGGTCGATACGCATCGTCACGCCGTACATGGCGTCGGTGATGTTGTCCATGGCAAGGGCGAGGTCGGAGATGTCCTCGCGGTCGAGCGGGGTGATGAACGACGTATAAAGCTTGGTCATGATGGTCTTCACGCGCTCGTCGCAGTTGGTCTCGAAGACCTTCATCTGCGGGATGCGGCTCATCGAGTTCGGGAAGTCGTGGATGATGCCGGCGTACTCCTCGGAGGTCTCGACGATGAGGGCGGCGAACTCCTTGAGGAGGGTGTAGAACTCGTCTTCCTTCTTGGTGCGGGCCATGGTGTGCTCCTTGTCTTTGAGGTGGCCGGATGGGCCGGTCGGGTGGAAAGTCGTTTGGTCTGATCGATTAGAAGATCACGAGGAAGAGCTTGGCGAGGGCGTAGCCGATGAGGCCGCAGCCGGGGAAGGTGAAGATCCAGGTGAGGACCATCTCCTTGCAGACGCCCCAGTTGACGGAGCGGACGTCCTTGGCCGCACCGGCGCCCATGATGGCCGCGGTCTTCGTGTGGGTGGTCGAAACGGGAAGGCCGGTGACCGTGGCGATGAACAGCGAGATCGTCGCGCTGATGGAGGCCGAGAAGCCCTGGTACTTGTCGAGCTGGACCATCTCCATGCCGACCTTCTTGATGATCTTCTTGCCGCCGATGGCGGTGCCGATGGCCATCGTGGCGGCGCAGAGGATCTCGATCCACAGCGGGAAGCCGCCCATCTCGCCGACGGTCTTGCCCATAGAGAGAGCGATAGCGAGCATGGCGGTCGACATGAACTTCTGGCCGTCCTGGGCGCCGTGCATGAGGGCGACGCCCGCGGCGCCGGCGATCTGCATCCTGCCGAAGAAGTTGTTCGCCTTCCTGCGGTCAGCGTTCGCGCAGGCGATGGGGATGATCTTCGCGATGATCCAGCCGGCGAGGTAGCCGAGGACGGTGGAGAGGACGAGGCCGTAGAGGACCTTGACCCACTCGCCCATGTTCACGCCGTCGAGGCCGCCGGAGACGGCGAGGGCCGAGCCGGTGAGGCCGGCGATGAGGGCGTGGGACTCGGAGGTCGGGATGCCGAAGACCCACGCGGCCACGCCCCAGGCGACGATGCCGACGGTCGACGCCGCCAGCGCGATCATGGCGAGGTGGGAGTCGCCGCCGAAGTCGACCATGCCCGAGATGGTGTCCGCGACCGCGGTCGAGATGAAGGTCATGGCGACGAGGCCGACGAAGTTGCAGACGACGGACATCATGATCGCGTCGTCGATGTCCATCGAACGGGTACCGACGACCTCGGCGATGGCGTTCGCCGCGTCGGTGGCGCCGTTGACAAAGATGGTGCCCAAGATCAGCACCATAACGAGGATGAGGAAGGGGTTCGAGGCCAAAAGGCCGAAGAACTCGGAGAGGGTAATCAAGTGCACTCTTTTCACACATGCGCTAAAAACCGCTGCGCCCCTGTACTGTCATGCCTATGTAAGCACCCGATTAGAATAGCGTAAAGAACGGGAAACAAACTCGAACGTAAGCTGAAGCGGCCTTTGTAAGGGAAAGGCTTACATTCAGCTTACAAACTTCGCCAGAGTACGGGGGCGGACCTGAGCAGGCGCGCTGCCGTATACTCGGGTACCTACAAAGAAGGACTTCAGGGCAGGAGCAGGGGTGACGTCGAAAAAAACCGCGAGGGAGCCGAGGGTTGAGGCGCTGCGCCTGGTCGCGGCGGCGTCCATCGCCGTGTTCCACACCTTCATGCCGTGGTTTTACGAGCTCACGCACTGCTATGGCTTAGGCGCCTACATCGTCGACAACCCCGTGGCCACTCCCCTGCTCGGCTTCTTCAATCTGCTCGGGGCGTTCGGGAACAATGTGTTCTTCTTTATATCGGGGCTGTTCCTGGTGCCCGCGGCGGCGCGGGCAAGCTTACAGGACGGCTATTGGGCCGCCCAGCGCGCCAAGACCGCAGCACGCGTCAAGCAGATACTAGCAACGGTCGCCCTCTACCTCGCGCTGATCCTCGGCGTGAGCGCCTTCGCCGTGCCCATAGAGGGCGTGTCGCTCGCCAGGCTGCCGTCTTTGCTCGTTTGGCTCGAGTTTATCTGGGTTTACCTGGCGCTCACGGCGCTCGCTCCCGCCATCGGCTGGGTGTGGGCCAGGATTCGGCGCCCGAAGGCGACGGCCGCGGTCATCATCGCCGCGGTGTTCGCCGTCAACGCCTACATAGCCTTCTTCGACATGGGCGAGCTTGACCGCGGACTCCTCGACTGGCGCAAGCTCATGAGCGCGGTCACGTACTTCGCCGCGTTCATCGGAGGCGCGGCCCTCGCCGACGTCCGGCTTCGCCCGGGGGCGGCCGCGGCGTTGCTGGCCGCGGCGGTCGGCGTGTCCCTTGGCGTGGAGTGCAAGCTCGCCTGGTCGCGCGAGCTCTTGCTCATGTACGCCACGTCGTTCAAGTCGACCTCGGCGCTCTCGTTCGCCATGGCGGCAGCGGTGGTGCTCTTCGCGCGCAGAAGCGGCGGAAAGAGGGGCGCGGGCCTTGGGCTCGCAACGCGCTTCTCGCCGAGCATCCTCGGGTTCTATATTCTGCAGTCGCTCACCTCGCCGCTGTGGCAGCCAGCGTTCGGCGAGCTGCTCGAGGACGTATACCTCATGCCCCAGACCACCTCATGCGAAATGCTCGCGGCGGGCGTGGGCCTCTCCCTCGCGCTGCTCGCGGGCCTGCTCGCCTTCGACCGCGCCTTCCGCTTACGGCTGTTCTCAGCCATCAGCCGGCACAAAGAAGCGCGGGCGTCCTAGGCTCGCCCGCGCTCAAAGAAGGCCTTCGGCCGCTGTGGCTACTTAAAGTGCTTGCCGGAGGCGGTCTTCCTGGGTTTCTTGCCGGAAGCGGCGCGTCTCCTCCTGCGAATGAGCACGACGATAAGCGCGATCGCCGCGATGATGGCCACCACGGCCCCGACGACGATCGCGAGGTTCGCGGGCACAGAAAGCCAATCCCGGACAAACAGCGCCGGCGACCAGGCGAGCGACGAGGCGGCCTTCAGGGCAACGGTCCCGAGCTCGCGGCCCTCATAGGACACGCTCGCCTGCCCGAGGGAATCGCCCTTCTGTATGGGGGCCGTGAGCTCGCCGGGCAGGTCCGCCTCGATCGTGAGGTCGTCCAGCGTGAGGCCCGCCGGCACGAACGCCACAAGGCCGCCGTCGGCGACGGCCCCGACCGACGTCCCGTCCTCGGAAAGCTGCACGGCCACGCGCCCGAGCTCATCGCCGTCCGCGACCACCGTCGTGTTCTCCCAGGCGTCGAACCCCCAGTTGATGAGGTCGCGCATGCCGTAGAAATTCGAGGTCGGCTCGCCATAGTCCGCGTCGTTGGCGCCGCCCAGCGTGACGGCGGCGAGGTGACGGCCGTCCTTCTGGGCACTGACCACGAGGCACTTGCCGCCCTCCAGCGTGTAGCCCGTCTTTCCGGCGGTCACAAGGCCGCCCGCGTACGCGTCGCTCGCGGGGTCGATGAGAAAGTCGGTGGTCTCGAGCTCACGCGCCGGGTTCTGGTTCGTCGCGGGAAGCTCCCAGGTCGCGCTGCCGGCGATCTCGCAGAAGGTGGGCTCCTCCAGCGCCGCCTCAAAGATGCGGCAGAGGTCGCGCGCTGTCGTGTAGTGGTCGTCGTCATGCAGCCCGCAGGGGTTGGCGAAATGCGTGTCCTCGCAGCCGAGCTCGGCGGCCTTCTGGTTCATGAGGTCGACGAAGCCCTGCCAGGTCCCGCCCACATGGCGGGCGAGCACGTAGGCCGCGTCGTTTCCGGACGGAAGCAGCAGGCAGGCCAGCAGGTCCCTCACCGTGGTCTGCTCGTCGGCCTTCAAGCCGCTCATCATGCTGTCCTCGCCGAGCTGCGAGAAGTCGTCCGCCTGGACCGTGACCACGTCGTCGAGGTTCGCGCGCTCGAGCACGAGCAGCGCGGTCATGATCTTTGTCGTCGAAGCCGGATAGCGCCGCGCATCGGCGTCCTTGGCAAGAAGCACCTGCCCGTTGTCGCGGTCGACCAAAAAGGCCGCCGGGGTGTTCGTCTCGGGGGCCGCGGTGGGGTTTACCAGCTCCTCGCCGTCGACCGACATCTGCAGAGGCGCCGCCACGTCCGTGGCGATCACCGCCGCCAGCCCCGCGAGCGCGACCGTAAGCGCGCAGGCCACAGCCGCAGCCGCGCGTCCAAGCTTCTTTGCAAATCCACCGTAGAGCCTCATGCCCCGCCCTTCTTTCCAAGTCGTCCGCCTTCGAGTCTACGACACGACCCGAAAGAATCCTCGCCGATGCGAAAACCTCAGGCTTTAACCATGTACCCCCTGGCGCGCGACGGCACATCGACCCGTGCAAGAAAAGTTGGGCATACTAACGCCCGGCGCATGTTTTCACCGCTAGGATAGTAACGACGTACCCGATCACGAAGGAGCAGCAATGTCGCAGCAGTTCCATGAGTTGATTTTCCTCGAGCCGGTCTTCCACGAGAAGATCTGGGGCGGGCGCGAGCTCGCGGACGACTGGGGTTACAAGATCCCCGACGGCCCGATTGGCGAGTGCTGGGCCATCTCGGCGCACCCCAACGGCGATTGCAAGGTCGTCGGCGGCACGTTCGACGGCAAATACCTTTCGGAGGTTTGGGAGGGCCACCGCGAGGTATTCGGCGCCGTTCCCGACGGCCGCGGCGGCGAGGCCGAGCAGTTCCCCCTGCTCATCAAGATCCTCGACGCCAAGGATGACCTCTCGGTCCAGGTCCACCCCGACGATGAGTACGCAAACAAGAACGAGAACGGCTCTCTGGGCAAGAAGGAATGCTGGTACGTCCTCGGCTGCAAGGAGGGCGGCACCATCATCGTCGGCCAGAAAGCCAAGGATGCCGCCGAGTTCCAGCAGATGGTCGACGAGGGCCGCTGGTCCGACCTGCTCAACGAGGTCCCCATCCACGAGGGCGACTTCTTCCAGATCGACCCCGGCACCATCCACGCCATCAAGGGCGGCACGGTGATCCTCGAGACCCAGCAGTCCAGCGACGTGACCTACCGCGTCTACGACTACGACCGCAAGCAGGCCGACGGCACCACCCGCCCGCTGCACATCAAGCAGAGCATCGAGTGCGTGGACTTCGACCAGCAGCCGATTCAGTCCGGCGCGGTGACCACCCCGATTATCGGTGGCATCCAGCACCTCGCCGACACCGACCGCTACCTTGTCGACCTTGTTCACGTCGACGGCGAGAAGGTCTTCTCGGCAATTCCGACGTTCCGCTGCGTGAGCGTCATCGAGGGCGAGGGCACCGTCGCGGGCGTCGAGATCAAGCGCGGGGCGCACTTCATCATCCCCGCCGCGTTCGGCGACGTCGACTGCTCCGGCAAGATGAAGCTCGTCGTGAGCCGCGTCCCCACCTCGCTGTAAGCATCACCGAAAACGCGCGGCACCCCGCTGCACCCCAAGATACGCAAGCGCCCGTCGGCATGGAATCGCCGGCGGGTGCTTATCCGTGGCGCGACGGTGCGGCATAAAAACGGCCGGCCTCCACTCGGGAAGCCGGCCGCCTGAGTCGTCTATAAAGAAGTGCCTTAGAGGAAGCGGTACTGGACCGCGCGAACGCCCCAGTCGTAGCAGCTGGAGAAGCCGAACGCCTTCCAGCAGCCGCCGGCGAGGTCGAGAACGCGGCCGTAGCTCGCAAACCCGCCCGTGTCGGTAACGGTGGCGGTGATGGTCTTTCCGCCGTAGCGGATCTCGACCGTGCGGCCGAGCAGGTAGTACTGGCTCGCAGGGACGGCGACGGTCACGGAATCGCTCGTGAGGATGGCGCCGGACGCCGTGGCGGTGCCGCCGGTGTTGTTGTCCACGTCGTAGGCGGAGGCCAGGCCGCACATCCACTCGCCGTCGGTCTCGACGTCCTGGGACGAGGACGAATCGGCCTTGTTCGTGGAGTCGCTGCTGGAAGCGCCCTGCTGCTCGGTAGCCTGTTGCTGAGCAGCCGCCTGGCGCACCTGGGCCGCCTGCTGCGCTGCCATCTGCACCTCGTACTGATCGCGCGCGTCGTTGGCCTCGGTGAGGGACGCAAGGGCGCTCTGCACCTCGCTGTCCACCTGCGCCTTCTGGGATGCGAGCGCGCTTTGGACCTGCTCGAGCTCGTCGGTGGCCTGCGCGAGATCCTCAACAGCCGCGTTGTTGTGGGAGGTGATCTTCTCGAGGTACTGAAGGGTGGAGATGACCTCGTTGAAGTCCTCGCTCGAAAGCAGGAGCTGGATGAGGTCGCCGCTGCCGGCCTGCATCTTGTAAGAAACCCTCAAGGACTTGGCCGCAGCGTCCTTCTTTGCCGGGAGCTCCTCCTCGATCTGGGCAAGACGCGCCTCGTTGGCGTCGATCTGGTCCTGGAGCTCGGTCGCGTGGGCGACGGCGGTGTTGTACGCCTCGTTGCTCTCGTCGATGCGGCCCTGGAGCTCGCTGAGCGTGGTGGCGCGAGCGACGCCGGGCATCGCAAGGGAAAGCGCGAGGGCGGCGGTCAGGCCAGCGCGGACGGCAAAGCTCTTCTGTGCGTGTGAAGTCATTAGATGCGGTTCATCTCCGAAAGGACCGAGGCGTACCAAGCCTGCCAGGTGGGCGGACAGTATTTCTGTGCGCCAGCCACGGTGAGCTGGCCACCATAGCCCGCAGCCAAGCCGGCGACGTGGTCGCGGATGGCGGTGTCCCAATCAGGCCAACTGACGTTGCCCCAGCCCCAGGCGTTGTGGGGACGGAAGCACACGGCGCCCTTGGAGCTCTCGATGCAGCTGATGGCAGGCGAGAACCTTGGGTCGACGCCGTAATCCCATGCCGCCTCGGCGAAGGTCTTGCCGTGGCCGGCTAAGGGCGACCCCGCGAGGTACGCGTCGATGCGCGGGGTCCAATTGTTTACAAAGTTATCCTTCTCCGACCACTCCACGGAACCGGAGTTGGTGTTATCGGGCACCTTGACCTCGGTGGTGGTGCCGGAGTTGGTGGTAAAGGTGGGAGCCTGGGTACCGGAGTTGGCCTCCTGCTCCTCGGCTTCCTTGCGAGCGGCCTCGATGGCCTCGCGGGCTGCCTGCTCCTCGGCCGCCGCCTGCGCCGCGCGCTCGGCCTCAAGCTGTTGGCGGGCCGAAACGGCGTCGTCCATTGCCTGCTTGGCGCTTTCCGCGTCGGCCTCGGCCTGGGCTTTCTCGGAGCTTAGGGCCTGGCGGGTCTGGTCGAGCTCGGTGCTCATGCTCACGAGCTCGTCGATGGCGGTGTTGTTGTACTCGGCCACCGTGTCGAGGTATCGGATGTTGGTGATGACCTCGTTGAAGTCAGAGCTGGAAAGGAGCAGGTCGATGAGGCCGTTGGTGCCCTGGCGCATCTTGTAGATGGCGCGGATGGACTCGGAGGCCGCCTGCTTTTTTCCGGGGAGCTCGGCCTCGATCTGGGCGATGCGCTCCTCATTGGCGTCGATCTTTGCCTGGAGCTCGACGACGCGCTGCTGCGCCTCGTCGTAGGCGGCGCCGCTCTCCTCGATACGCTGCTGAAGCGTCGTGTCGGTCTCGGCAAGGGCCACCTTCGGGCTCGCTGCCAGCGCAAAGCCCGTGGTAGAGGCAACGGCGAGCGCGAGCGGAAGCGCCATGAGGCGGGCGACCGGCATGTGTTTTACGTCAGACAAGCGTTGGCCTTCGTGTCCGGGTTCCCAGAATAGAGCCGGGCTTTCGGTAAAAAACTAACCCCAACACTATACCTTTACTTGAGGGTTAACACTATTAATCCACCTATAGGGGCCGCCAACGGGGATTATGCGCCTGCGGGCGTGGTTTTTCGTTGCCTTCGCGCCCGTGTCGGCGTGAAGGCACCACCCGCTGCCGCAAAGTGGATGGGCACTCAACCACAAGGAGGAGTTTTGAACTTCATAGAGCTCATTAAGGCCGCCGTCTTCGGCGTCGTCGAGGGCATCACCGAATGGCTGCCTGTCTCGTCGACCGGCCACATGCTGCTGCTCAACCAGTTTCTGACCATGAACGTGTCGGACGACTTCTGGAACATGTTCCTCGTCGTCATTCAGCTCGGCGCCATCCTGGCCGTCTGCGTGATCTTCTTCCGCCAGCTCAATCCCTTCTCGCCGAGCAAGACAGGCTTCGAGAAGCGCCAGACCTGGGCGCTGTGGGGAAAGACCATCGTCGCCTGCATCCCCGCCGCCGTCATCGGCATCCCGCTCGACGACTGGATGGAGGAGCACCTCGGGAGTCCCTTCGTCGTGGCAGCCGCCCTCATCGTCTACGGCATCGCCTTCATCGTGATCGAGAACGCGCGAGAGGAGAAGGCCTCGTCGTCGCTGCCCGGCACGGGCACCGGTCAGCTGCGCCCGGCGCCCAAGCACTTCGCTGTGACGGCCACGACCGCCGAGATCGCGACCCGCTCCGAGCTCGCCGACGCCGACGCGCGCATCCAGGACGTCCACGAGCTCGACTGGAAGACCGCCATCGGCATCGGCCTTTTCCAGGTGCTCTCGATGGTCCCCGGCACTTCTCGCTCCGGCTCCACCATCATCGGCGGCCTTCTGCTCGGCTGCTCCCGCACAGCGGTTGCCGAGTTCACGTTCTACCTCGCCATCCCCGTGATGTTCGGCGCCTCGGGCCTGCGCCTGGTCAAGTTCTTCCTCAAGGGCAACGCCTTCGCCGCCGGCGAGACCGCCATCCTGCTCGTAGGCTGCATCGTGGCGTTCGTCGTCTCGCTGCTCGTGATTCGCTTCCTCATGAGCTTCATCCGCAAGCACGACTTCAAGCCGTTCGGCTGGTACCGCATCGTCCTCGGCGTCGTCGTCATCGCGTACTTCGCGCTCTTCGCGTAGCGGCGGCTGACCGCGCGCTTCTTGCCGGCGGCGCATCTCCACCTATCCGCGCACATAAGCTCCCTCCTGTTTGGCCCGTTTTCGCCCCTTTTTGGGCGCATGAATGGGTCAAACAGGAGGGAGCTCTTTTATTCCGCGCGCAGGGGATTCAAAGCCGCCCTCACTGGGGAGAATTACCCTCACCACTTCGGGGAGGGAGGACATCGTGTCGGCAAAGATGGACCGTGACGTGCAGTGCCTGATCCACGAGGCGAGCTGCAGGGATTCCTGCGCCGTCTCGTTCAACAGGAACTACGAGCGTGTGATGCAGCGAAGGGTGGACGCCGGGACGCTCGTCTCTCCCCTCCCGCGCCTCTACGCCGATGCCCAAAGATGGTCGGAGCTCAACCCGGCCGAGCGACGGATCCGGGTCATGCACGGGATGCGCGACTTCCACGACGATTGGGTCTACTCCGGCACCTCGGCCGCCGTCGCCCATGGGCTCTCCGTCTCGCACAGGCATATCGGGCCGCTCGAGATCGCCGATGCCCACGGCGGCAGGCGCCGCTACCACGGCCGCGTCCTCACCCGATACGTCAAAGACGACGAGTCGGAGATCGCGTCGTATGTCTACGCGACTTCTTTGCCCAGAACCGTCTTCGACTGCGCCCGCGACCTGCCGCTGCGCGACGCGCTGGCGGTTGCGGACTCCGCATTGGCCACGGGCAGGATTACTAGGCAGCAGCTCATCGACTATGTCGACACCTCGCCGGAAGAATGCATCGGGATTGAGCGAGCTCGACTCGTGGCGAGGCTCGCCGACGGCCGCGCCGGAAGCGGCGGAGAGTCGATTGCCCGAGCCGCCATGTACGAGCTCGGCTTTGCCTTGCCCGATCTCCAGGCAGAGGTCTGCGACCCGATCTCGCGGCGTTCGTACTTCGTCGATTTCAAGTGGGAGCTCCCGGGCAGCGGCATCGTCTACGGCGAGCTCGATGGGGCCGAGAAGTACGCGAATCAGCAGATGAACGGCAACCGAGGCGCATTGTCGAAGCTGCGGGAGGAGCGCAGGCGCGAATCGAGGATCAGCATCGAGGGAAACCCCATCGTGCGTTTCTCGGTGGAGGACGTAAACGACGCCCAGCTATTCGATAGGCTGCTGTCCACGTTCGGTGTGCCGAGGGTGCGAGAGCCGATCATCCACATTGGGGATGCGCCGGAGCGCGTCGAGGTGCCGCTTGAGGCGTATGGGCTTGGGTAGGGGCCGTCGGAATAGCCGAGCTCCCTCCTGTTTGGCCCGTTTACGCCCCTTTTTGGGCGCATAAATGGGTCAAACAGGAGGGAGCTCCGATTTGGAAAGAAGGACGCTGGAAAGAAGTGCCTCTGCTCGAAGCGCGGCGCTACGCTGTGAGGTACACCATCGCGAGGATCATCGCGAAGCCGACGAAGTCGGTGGGCGAAAGGCTCGTGCCGAGGAAGACCACAGTCGAGATGGTCGCCGCGATGGGCTCGGCGGTGCCGAGCAGCGACGCGCGCATCGGGCCAGCATCCTGGGCACCCTGCAGATAGAGCGTATAGCTCCCGAAGGTGCCGACCACCACGGCGAAGGCGATCGCCGCGATCGCGGCGCCATCGAGCACGGGCATGTGCTCCCACGGGCGGTAGACGACCAGCAGCGTGATTCCCGAGACCAAAAAAGCCAATCCATTCACGGTGAAGTTGCCCCAGCGCTTCATCGTCTGCGCCGGGAGGATGGCGAGCACCGCGGCAGACGCCGCGCACGTAAGGCCCCAAACGAGGCCCATAAAGGGAAGGCTGAGCTGGCTCGGATCGCCGCCTGTGGCAATGAGAAAGGTGCCGACGAACGCAAGCGTAAGGCCGATCGCCTCTTTGGGGGACGGGGCCCGGCGGCCGCGCAGGCAGGTCCACGCAAGGACAAGGCCCATGCCGAGGCTCTGCATGATGGTCGCCGTGGCCGAGCTCGTCCAGTTGATGGCCTGGAGGTAGGAGATCTGCGAGAAGAGAATCGCGCCGAAGGCGACGACGACGATCTCAAGCATGCCGCGGCGGTCGCGCACGACGCCGACAATCTGCTGCCTGCCCTTAGATGTTGCAGCCGCGGCAGCAAGGAACAGCCAGCACGCGGTGAGCTCACGGATGCATGCGAGCCACAGCGGGTCGATGGAGTAGGTCCGCATAAGCCAGCTCTGTACCGTGCCGTTGACGCCCCACAGCGCGGCGCCCACGATGATGCCCACGATGCCGCGGCGAACGCGCGCGTGGTCCTCGGCGGTCTTTGTTTGATCAGGCTGGTCGGACATGTTTCAACTCCTGTTCGCAATCGGCTCAGATAGGGTAACACCCTTATGTCTGCGGTATCCTTCGAATATAAAAAATACGAGCAAAAGGAGCATTATGGCAAAGAAGGACAACTTGTCCCCCGACGCGGCGCTCGCCGTGGGAACGGGCCATTCCGGGTTTATCGTCGAGCACGTCGAGGCGGTCCGCGAGATCGGCGGCCAAGCCTATATCATGCGCCACGAGGCCACGGGCGCTCGCCTGATGTGGCTCGCCAACGACGACGCGAACAAGTCCTTCTCCATAGCGTTCAAGACCCCGCCCGCCGACGATACCGGCGTGTTCCACATCCTCGAGCACTCGGTGCTGTGCGGCTCGGACGCTTACCCCGTCAAGGAGCCCTTCGTCAACCTGCTCAAGACGAGCATGCAGACCTTCCTGAACGCGCTCACCTTCCCCGACAAGACGATGTACCCCGTGGCGTCGACGAACACGGCCGACCTCGAGAACCTCATGGGCGTCTACCTCGACGCCGTCCTGCACCCGGCGATTTACAACCGCCCCCGCATCTTTGAGCAGGAGGGCTGGCACCTCGAGGTCGAGGGTGAGGGAGCGGACGCGCGCCTTTCTTACAACGGCGTCGTGTTCAACGAGATGAAGGGCGCGCTCTCCGACCCGGACGACGTTCTCTACCAGTCGCTTTCCAGCGCGCTGTTCCCCGACACCGCCTACGGCTTCGAGTCGGGCGGCAACCCCCGCGCCATCCCCGGTCTCACCTACAACAAGTTCCTCGAGACCCACGCGCGCCACTACGACCTCGCCAACAGCTACACCGTGCTCTACGGCGACCTCGACATCGAGCGCGAGCTCGCCTTCGTCGATAAGCGCTTTACCGAGGCCTGCCGCCGAGACGCCGGCGCCCCGAATCCGCTTACGCTGCAGGCGCCCGTCGCGCCCGAGCGCCGCGTCGTCAGGATGGCCACGGCCGAGAGCAACGCCGAGGTCGGCGTGAGCTACGTGATCGGCACCGCCGCCGACCGTGCGCGTATGCTCGCGGTCGACGTCCTTCTTGACGCCTTGACCGGGTCGAACGAGTCGCCGCTTAAACGCGCCGTCATGGACGCCGGCCTTGCCGACGACTTCGAGGCGACCCTCATCGACGGCGTCCTGCAGCCGCAGGCCATGTTCACGCTGAAGGGCGTTCGCCCGGGGCGGGCCGGCGAGTTCCGTGCGCTGCTCGAGGACGAGTGCCGACGCCTCGCCGAGGACGGCATCCCGCGCGAGAAGCTCGCGGCGGCGCTGGCACAGGCCGAGTTCAACCTGCGCGAGGGCGACTGGGGCGGCTACCCCGACGGCGTCGCGCTGAGCATGACGGCAATGTCGTCGTGGCTCTACGACGACGAGCATCCGCTCGACTACGTCCACTACGAGGAAGCGCTCGCCGAGGTCAAGGGCATGCTCAACGGCGGCGGCTTCGAGCAGCTCCTGCGCGAGCTCGTCTGCGAGAGCCGCCACAGCGCCGAGGTGGAGCTCTTGCCCGTGGAGGGAGGCGACGCGGCCGACGAGCAGGCCGAGCTCGCGGACAAGCGCGCCCAGATGAGCGATGGCGAACTCGCTGCCGTCGCCTCCGAGGTTGCCGCCCTCCGCGCCGAGCAGGAGGCCCCGGACTCGCCCGAGGCGCTCGCGACGCTGCCGCAGCTCCACGTCGCAGACATCGAGGACCCGGCGCCCGAGCCGGACGCCCCCGTGGTCGAGGCGCCGCTGCCCTGCATCGCGCACGAGCTCGAAACCCACGGGATCGCCTACGTGTACCACTACTTCGACCTGCGCCGCTGCACGGCAGACGAGCTCCCCTACGTCGGGCTTCTTTCCGACTTGCTGGGCAAGCTCGATACGCGCGAGCACTCCGCGTCCGACCTCGACACCCTCGTCGAGACGAACCTCGGCGGGTTGGACTTCTTTGTGGAGACCTACGCGCCCAAAGACGACCTTGCGGCCGCCGTGCCCACCTTCGTCGTGGGCGCCTCCGCGCTCTCCGACAAGGTCGAGCGCCTGGCCGACATCCCGCGCGAGGTGTGGGGCGCCACCGACTTCACCGACCTCGACGACATCCGCGACATCCTCACGCAGCGCAAGATCGCGCTCGAGCAGTACTTCGTGAGCTCCGGCCACGCCGCGGGCATCCAGCGCGCCAGCACGTACTTCTCGGCAGCCGCCAAGGCGAGCGGACTTATGGGCGGCATCGACTTCTACCTGTTCCTGCGCGAGCTTTTGACCAACTGGGACGAGCGCAAGGACGATCTGTCCGCCAAGCTCGCCGAGCTCTGCGAGCGCGTGTTCACCGCAGACGAGGTCACGGTGAGCTTCATCGGCACCGCCACCGACCGCAAGCGCTTCTGGGCCGCCGCCGGCGACCTCGGGCTACCGAAGGCCGGCAAGAAGGCCACCCACGTCCTCGACGTCCAGGCCGCGGGCGCGCGCAACGAGGGCTTCTCGATTCCGTCGAACGTGAGCTACGTCACGCGCGCGACCGCGCCGTCCGCCGCCGATGTCGGCACCGCAGGTTGCTGGCACGTGGCCACACGCGCGATCACCTACGATTACCTGTGGAACGAGGTCCGCGTCAAGGGCGGCGCGTACGGTACCGGTTTCCGTCGCGGCGACGCAGGCGCGCGCTCCTTCTGGTCGTTCCGCGACCCGGCAATCAACGCGACCCTTGAGCGCTACGACGGCTGCGCGGCGTGGCTCGCCGACTGGGACGGCAGCGAGGACGAGCTCGCGGGCTACGTCGTGAGCACCGTCGCCGCCCACGACGCGCCGGCAAAGCCCCGCGCCCTCGCCCGCCGACAGGACATCGCCCGATTCAACCAAAAAGAGCCCGGCTGGCGCGACAAGGTCCGCGCCCAGGAGCTCGCCGTGACCGCCGACGATATCCGCGCGCTCGCCGCGGCGCTCGCCGACAAGGAGCCCGCGACCGGCGTCTGCGTGTTCGGCGGGGCCGATGCACTTGAGGCCAGCTCGCTCGACCTCGACGTCACGCCCCTCTGCTAGGCGATCCGCCCGTCGAGGCAGGCATTTGGAAAAAAGGTCCCGAGCCGCTGAGGTTGGCGGCTCGGGACCTTCTTTGTGGCTCATCGTTCAGTGCCCAGACAGGCAAAAATGACTGCCAAATCAGACAGGCTGAATTAGCAGGTCAGAGAGGGAGAGCTTGGGAACGTGGTGGGAGCCGTCGGGCTCGCGCCAATAGACGAGGCCGTGGTCGGTCGTCGAAGGCTCGAGCACGACCTTCTCGGCGCGAGGGCCGAGCGCGATGACCATCGAGACGGCATAGCCGGACTCGGCAAGGCCCAGGTCGTCGGCCAGGCTCGCGTCGTAGCTCTTGTGCATGCAGGCGCCGAGGCCGCGCGTCGCGGCGGCGAGCACGATGGACTGGCTCGCGATGCCGGTATCGATCAGGCGGATCGGGTTGGCGGCGAGCTTTTCCGGCAGGCACACGACGATGTAGCCGCCCGGGCGCTCGCCCGGCTCCGGGCCATCCCAGTCCTTGAGGGCACCGGCCCAGTGGAGGTGCGTAAAGACCGCCTGAGCCGCGTCCGCGTCGTCTGCGCTCACGACGCGGAAACGCAGAAGCTGCATGTTGTTGCCGCACGGGGAAAGACGCGCCGCGTCCACAAGCTCGCGGAGCACGTCCTCAGACACCGACTCGCCGCTGTAGCGGCGGTATGTGCGCGCGCCCTCGATAAGCTCGTGGAAATCGTTCGGATCGATCACTTGAGCACCTCTTCCCTACTCCGCGGAGGCGGCGGACTGGCCGCCCTGGTTTCCGCCCTGGCCGCCGCGACGACGCCTGCGACGACGCGACTTGGCCTCGCTGCCCTCGGCCTGGCCGCCCTGCGCCTGCTGCTTAGGGGCGGGGTTCTGCTGCTTGGGCGCCTGGTTCTGCTGCTGGGCAGCGGCGCCGCCCTTGTCGCCGGGACGGCGACGGCGCGTCGGGCGCATCCCGCCGCCGCGCGGCTGCTGGCGCTGCTCGGGCGCCTGGGCGCCGTCCGCGCCCTCGGCGCGGTGGTGCCTGCGCCTGGTGGCGCCGGACTTTGCCTCGCCCTCGGGCTTCAAGTGCGCGGGGGCGCCGGCTTGCTTGCCACCGTCACCGGGGGCGCGGCGCTTGCGACGACGGCCCTCCTGCTCGGCGGGAACCTGTTGCTCGCCGCGCTGGCGGCGCTCGCGCTTCTGCTGCTCCTGGGCCTGACGCTGAGTGCCCTGGCCCGCTGCCTCCTCGCCGCCGCGGCGACGGCGCTTCTTGGTCTCGACGAAGATGTCGCTCGCGTCGGGGCCCTCGACGGGCGCGACGCCGTTCTTGCGGTCGAGCTCGGCGAGCGCCATCTGCACGTCGGGCGACTGCAGGCGGTCGAGCACCTCGCGCGTGACGGTGTCGGGGCGGCACGCGCAGCCGAGCTCCTGGGACTTCTTGCACGCGGCCTCGGACGCGGTCATGTCGGCAAGGTTCACGCGGATGGTCTTGCCGCCCTCGAGGCGCAGGACGATCTGCTCCTTGGGGGTGTTGTACTCGACGATCTTGCCCTTGCCGAGCGGCGTGTCGATGACGGCGTTGCGCTTGGGGGCGCGGCCCTTGAAGTCGCGGTAGGCCTCGAACTCGTAGCGCAGACAGCACATGAGGCGGCCGCACGCGCCCGAGATCTTGGTGGAGTTGAGCGGCAGGTCCTGCTCCTTGGCCATACGGATGCTCACCGGGTCGAAGCTCATGGCGAAGCGGCGGCAGCACAGCTCCTGGCCGCAGTGGCCGTAACCGCCCACGATGGCGGCCTCCTCGCGCACGCCGATCTGGCGCATGTCGATGCGAACGCGCAGCTCTCGCGAGAGGTCGCGCACGAGCTGGCGGAAGTCCACGCGATCCTCGGCGGCGAAGTAGCAGACGGCCTTCTCCTCGTCGAAGAGGTACTCGACGCCCACGGGCTTCATCTCGAGGCCGGAGGCGGCAACGAGGCGGCGGAAGATCGGCATGGCCTCGTCACCGCGACGAGCGTACTCGTCGGCCAGGTCGAGGTCGTCGTCGGTGCAGATGCGGATGACGTTCTTGAGCTGGGCGTGGCCGATGGCGAGCGTCAGCTCGTCGTTAGTCAGCGACTGAGCGTCGCCGACGGCCAGGCCGATCTCGCGGCCGCGCTCGGTCTGCACGATGACGTGGTCGCCCTCCTGGGCGCCCGTGCCGGAGGGGTCGAACCAAAGCTCGTGCACCGAGTACTCGAGCTTAACGGGAATCACGTTGGGCATTTAGAGTGCCTCCTTTATGGCAAGCAGCATGACCTCGAGGGTGAGCTGCGCGGAAACGTTCCTGGAAAGATGCTTCGCGGCGTCGGAGCACGCGGCGAGCGCGGCGAGGACACCGGACGTCGAGGCATACGCCGAGATGCGCGCGACGGCGTCTGCCGCGTCCGCGTTGACTATGGCGGCGTCCACTCCCTCGCAGGTCAGAAGGACGTCGCGCAGCATCGACTCGGCGGCGGCGATGGCCTCCATCATACCTGAACGCTCGCGGGCAGTTAACTCGCGCTTATTCGCGGCCTCCACAGCCTTGAGGGCGGCGGCGGTGAGGAAGTCGGAGCTCTCCTTGACGGCGGCGTCCTGGGCGTCCTTGATGTCGGCAAGGGGCACCTTGACGGCGGCCACGATCTCGCCGGCCGACTTGATGACGTCCCACGAGTCGTCGCGGGCGAGCTCGCCGATGGTCCTCACGACCAGGCGCCGGACCTGCCGGCGGCTCGTGGAGTTGAGGAAGTCGCAGGCGCGCGCCGGGGTGCCCGCGACGGCGAGCGCGACGCGGGCCTCGCGCTCGGAGGCCCCCGACTCGCGAAGGACCGCCTGCAGCGCGGCGTCGGGCGAGGTCACGCGGAAGGGCACGACCTGGCAGCGGCTCACGATGGTGGGCAGCATCGCCGCGACGGTGCGGCCGCAGAGCACGAAAACGACGCCCGCGGGAGGCTCCTCGAGGGTCTTGAGCAGCGCGTTTGCCGCCGTGCCGCGCAGAAGGTCGGCGCGGTCGATGATGTAGACCTTGGCCTTCGCGCGCATGGGCGCCAGGTTCACGTCGGCGATCAGGTCGCGGATCTGGTCGGCGAGGTAGCCCGTGGCGCTCGCCGGCGTGAGCCAGTGCACGTCCGGGTGCGTGTGGTGAGAGACACGCCGGCACTCGTCGCAGGTCGCGTCGCCGCCGTTGGGGCACACGACACACTTGGCCAGCGCCTCAGCGGCGTCGAGCTTGCCCGACCCGGGCGCCCCGACAAAGAGGTACGCATGGCTCAGCCTGCCCTCGGCGATGGCCTGGGCGAGGAAGTCGTGGACCCGCGGCTGGTCGGCAACGGCGGCCAGGGCGCGCGGAGCGGATGCGGCGGCCTCGCTCATCTGTCCTCCCCCGCGAGCTCGGGAAGAAGGTCCGCCAGGGCAGCGTCGAGGCGCGCCGAGACGTCCTCCACCGAGCCTCCTGCGTCCACCCTGCGCACGCGCTCGGGCTCCTCGGCCACAAGCCGCAGGTAGCCCTCGCGAACACGGCGCTGGAAGGCCACGCCCTCGGCCTCCATGCGATCTGCCCCGTCGCGCGTGGCGCGGGCCAGGGCGGCGTCGGTCTCCATGTCGAGCACGAGCGTGCGGTCAGGGTCCACCCCGCAGCTGCCGAGCGCGTTGCCGGAGCGGATGGTCTGCTGCTCGAGGGCACGGCCGGCGGCCTGATAGGCATAGGTGGAGTCGTAGAACCTGTCGCACACGACGACGGCCCCGCGCGCAAGTGCCGGCTCTATGACCTGGCGCACGAGCTGGGCACGGGCGGCCTCGAACAGCAAAAGCTCGCACTCGGGGCACATCTCGCCGTTGGCGGGATCGAGCACGAGGGCGCGGATCTTCTCGCTAATGGGCGTTCCGCCCGGCTCGCGCAGGCGCACGACCTCGCGGCCGGCCGCCTCGACGCGGTCGGCAAGAAGGGCCGCCTGCGTCGACTTGCCGCAGCCGTCAGCCCCCTCGAGCGTGATGAAGATTCCTCGCATGGCACCTCACTGCCCCCGTTGATTAACCTTCTAATTGTAGCGCGCCGGGCGCCGGGCGCCGTGCTACGCGAAGCTCCCTCCGGATTCGACCAAAACACCACCTCAATTAGGCAGGTTTTGGGCAAAACAGGAGGGAGCTTCTCGGGTTTCTTGGCAAGAAGCGCTACTCGGCCTTGGTGGCGGCCTTCTTTGCGGTCGACTTCTTTGTCGTGGTCTTCTTCGCGGTCGTCTTTTTCGCGGCGGCCTTCTTTGCGCCCGTGGCCTTCTTTGCGCCGCGCGCGGCCTTGGCGGCCTCGCGCTTCTCGCGTCCCGGGCAGTCCATGTTGGGACAGAGCTTCCAGGGCCCGCGGGCGGTCTCGACGACGACCATCGGGGCGCCGCAGTCGGGGCACTCCTCGCCCGTGGCCGAGAGCTTGCCGCGCGCGGGCAGCGGATAGCTCGTGCCGCACTCCTCGTAGTTCGTGCAGCGGATAAAGCGCTTGCCCGTCTTCTCGGACTTGTGGGCGACGAGCTTACCCTCGCGGCCGGCCTCGGCGCACGCCTTGCAGGTGCCGACCTCGACGTCGGGCTCGACGTTGGTGGGACAGGCGGGGTTAATGCACTGCTCGAAGGCACGGCTCCGGAAGGGATGGACCTTCACGCGAGGGGCGCCGCACTCCGGGCACACCGCGGCGTCGCCCTCGAGAGCCTCGATGCGGCCCTGCGGCAGCGGGTAGGTGACGTCGCACTCCGGCCAGCCCATGCAGCCGGCGAAGCTGCCGCGCGTCTTTGCGGAGGTCTTGACCACGAGGTCCTTGCCGCACTTGGGGCACACGCCGATCTTTGCGTCGGCAGTCACGGCATCGGCGATGGCCTCGCTCAGATCCTCGGTGTGCTCGATGAGCCCGTCCATCATCCCGGCAAGAAGGGCGCGGGAGTGGTTGACGACATCGGTCTGGGTATCGGCGCCCTCGGCGACCTTGTTCATGTCGTCCTCGAGCTCGCTCGTCATCTCGGGCGTGGTGATGCGCGGCGCGTAGGTGTGCAGCGCGTCGATGATCGCCATGCCCAGCTGGGACGGCTCGCACGGGTCGTTCTTGAGGTACTTGCGCTGGTAGAGCGTGTCGATGATGCTCGCGCGCGTGGACTTGGTGCCCAGGCCGCGCTTCTCCATCTCCTGGATGAGCTTGCCTTGGCTGTAGCGCGCGGGCGGCTCGGTCTGCTTGGCGGCGAAGTCCATCGACTCGACGTCGCACACGTCGCCGACGTTGAGCTCGGGGAGCTGGTCGTCCTTCTTGAGGCCATAGGGGTAGATGGAGCGGAAGCCGGGCTTGGCCAGCACGTTGCCGCTCGCGGTGAAGGGCTCTCCGGCGACGTCGAGCGTGACCTTGGTGCCCTCGATGGTCGCCGGGCCCATAAGGGTGGCGAGGAAGCGGCGCGCGATCAGGTTGTAGAGCTTCCACGCCGCGGGCTGGAGCTTGTCGGGGTCGGCCGCGCCCGTGGGGTAGATGGGCGGGTGGTCGGTCGTCTCCTGCTTGCCGCGGGTGGCGGTGAGCTTGGGCTGGCCAAGAAGGGCCTGGCAGGTCGAGGCGTACTGCGGCACCTTGGAGATGGTGCGCACGCAGTCCTTGAGGTCGAGCGAGCTCGGGTAGACGGTGTTGTCCACGCGGGGGTACGAGATGAGGCCGTCCATGTAGAGGCTCTCGGCCAGGCGCATGGTGCGCGCCGGGCTGATGCCCTCGGCGGCAGCGGCGGCCTGGAGACTCGTGGTGTTGAAGGGCACGGGCGGGCGCTGGGTGCGGCTCTTGCGCTCGACGTCCTTGACCGTGGCCTCGCTGGCGTGGGCTACCTTGGCCCAGGCGGCGTCGGCGGCGTCCTTCTTCCAGAAGCGGCCCTCAGCATGGGTGATCTTGAAGGCGTCGGAACCCGCATGGGCGGCCTCGCCCGAAATCACCCAGTAGTCGTCGGGCACGAAGGCCATGCGCTCGCGCTCGCGCTCGACCACCAGGGCGAGCGTCGGCGTCTGCACGCGCCCGGCGGAGCGGGTGTTTCCCAGGCCGGAGAAGCGCGCCGTGGTGAGGTAGCGCGTGAGGACGGCGCCCCAGATGAGGTCGATGTACTGGCGGCTCTCGCCTGCGTCGGCGAGGTCCTGATCGAGGTCGACGAGGTTCGCGAAGGCATGGTCGATCTCTGCCTTGGTGAAGGCGGAGTAGCGCGCGCGGGACACGGGCACGTCGGGGTTCACGTCGAGGATCTGGCGCAGGGCGTCGGAGCCGATGAGCTCGCCCTCGCGGTCGAAGTCGGTGCCGATGACCACGGAGTCGGCCTTCTTCGCGAGGTTCTTGAGGGAGCGGATGATGCCCTTCTCGGCCGGGAGCTTCTGGATCGGGGCCCACACGAGGTACGGGAGGCTCGCGATCTTCCAGCCCTTGATGTCGATGCCGTCCTTGAGGTAGGGCTTGCGCTTGGACTTGTACGGCGGGCGCTCGAGTCCGTCGGGCAGGTCGGCGGGCATGATCTCGCCCTCCGCGTCGACGGCGAACCAACCCTCGGAGTCGTTGAACTTGAGCTCGGTCGGGAAGTCGGGCTGAAGAATGTGCCCTCGCAGGCCGATGGTCACGCAGTCCTCGCCGCCCATGCGGAAGCGGTAGACGGGTGTGTCGTAGACCTTGTCCGCCTTGGGCTTGCCCGACTCGGAGAGCAGGCGGGCGATTTGGCCTGCGGCGTCGTTCTTCTCGGTGACGATGAGCTTCAAGGGTGGATCCTAACTATCTGTGGTGCAGTTTTGCGCTCGCGGCGGGGCGCCTCCGTGCGGTCATTATATAGAGAAGTTAACGGGCGGCAAGGTCTCCCTTGTCGCCCGTCATGGTTTGTGCGGATTGTTTATTCCTCTTCGAAGGCGTGCTGCTCGTAGTCCTCGCGCGTCCACTTGAGCGAGGCCTTGCCGTCGCGGGCGATGAGCACATAGCGCGCAACGGCGAGGGCGACCTCATACAGCGCGATGAGCGCGGCGAACATGAGGACCATGGTCACGGGGCTGGCGTCGGGGGTGACGACGGCCGAGAGCACCATGAGGCCCACGTAGACGTAGCGCCACTGGCCACGCAGGGTGGAGTAAGGAACGAGGTGCAGGATCGTGAGGTAGAAGATGACGAGCGGCAGCTGGAACGCGATGCCGAAGCCGATCTCGAGCATCATATAGATGTTCAGGTAGTCCTCGGCGTCCGCGATGGAGTTGGCGAACTCGAAGGTCTGGTCGAGCAGCCAGCCGAAGGCGGCGGGCTGGATGATGAAGTAGCAGAAGATCATTCCGAGGAAGAAGAGCGCGACCATGGCGGCGACGGTCGGGACGACCCACTTGCGCTCCTTGGGCTTGAGCGCCGGCAGGAAGAAGCCCATGATCTCCCAGATGATGATCGGCGTGCAGATGATTACGGCAAAGAAACACGCGACCTTGAAGCGGATGGTGAAGCCGCCGAGCGCCGTGAGGACGGTCAGCTGGCCTCCGCGCATGGCCTCGCTGATCTGCTCCATCATGATCTCGATGAGGGTCGGGGTGGCGAAGTAAACGACGACGGCGCAGATGATAATAGACATCACGATGATGGTGACCCTGCGTCGGAGCTCGCCGAGATGGTCGAACAGGGGCATGCGTGCGGGACCGATGGGCATGGCTTAGGCCTCCTTCTGGGTGTCGGACTCGGACGGGGCGGCCTCATCGGCGGCGGGCTCGGAGGCGGACTCGGGCTCAGCGGCGGGGCGCTTCATCGAGTAGAGGTCGGCGACGGAGGGCTTCTTTGGGGCCTCCTCGACCGGCTCGTCCTTCTTGGCGGGCTCGGCGGCGGGGGCGCCAGCGTCGGCGGGGGCATCGGCGTCGGCGTCTGCGGCCTCATCGCTCGCCGCAGCGGCCTCGGCGGCCTCCTTCTCGGCGGCCTCGCGGGCCTTGCGCTCAGCCTCGAGGCGCTTCTTGCGCTCGGCGAAGGTCTCGGTGCGCTTGGCGGCGACACCTTCCTCGCCGCCCTCGATGTCGGCGTCCTCGTCGAACTCGACGCGCTTGCGGTTGGGCTTCTTGGGGTTGTCGCTCATCGCCTCGGTGGCGGGGTCGACGATCTCGGTCTGGACGACCTGCGTGAAGCCCTCCTGCGCGTTGCGGAACTGGCGCAGGGCGCGGCCCAGGGTCTTGCCCATGCCGGGCAGCTTGTCGGGGCCGAAGATCATGAACGCAAAGAGCAGGATGAGTACGAGCTCTGTTTCTCCGATGCCAAACACTGGTGGGGTTCCCTTCGTTTACTGCCTGATGTTGAGGTCGTCGGCAACGCCGAGCAGGCCCAGCACGCGGGCCACGTTCTTCTGGGGGCTCGCCACGACGAGCTTCTTGCCGGCGTCCGCCGCGCGATGGGCGGCGCCCACGAGGACGCCGATGCCGGTCGAGTCGATGTAGGGCACCTGTGAGAGGTCGACGGTGACCTCGGGCGCGTCGTGCGCGAGCGCGGAGTCGACGGCGTCGCGCAGCTCGTCGGCGTTCGAGACGTCGACCTCGCCCTCGACGAGAACGCGGGCGGCGTCTTCGCTGGTGTTGATGGAAAGGCTCATTTCTTCCTCCTTAAGAGGGGCCTAGAGGCCCGTGCCCGAGAGGCTGCCCAGGGTGTCGGAAAGACCCTGAGCCCCCGTCGCGGACGAGCCGGTGGTTGACGTGGAATCCGACGAGGCGGAGTCGTCGGAGGAGTCGCCGCTCTCGGCGGACTCGATGGCAGAGAGGCGCTGGGTCGCGTAGGACTTGGCGCCGTACTCGTCGTCGGGGTCGGTCTCCTGCGCCTTGGCGTAGGCCTCCTTGGCGGCGTCGGTGTTGCCCGAGGCCTCGTAGAGAAGCCCGAGGTTCGCCCAGGCGGGGCCGTAGTCGGGGGCGGAGGCGGTGAGCTCCTCGAGCTGGTTTAAGGCGGAGGTCCCGTCCTCCTGATAGAAGGCGCACATGGCCTTGTCGCAGCGGACGGCGTTGGAGTCCTTGATGGCGAGGTACTCGTCGTAGTACTTGACGGCCTTGTCCAGAAGCTCATTGGCGTGGCTCGTGTCGGCGTCCGTGGACCCGTAGTAGCGCACGTAGACGCCCCAGGTCATATAGTCCTTGCCGAGGTTGAGCAGGGCGGCGAGGTCCGTGGGGTCGGAGGAGTACTTCTCCTCAAGGGAAGCCACGACGTCTGTGTACTTGGCATCGGCGCTCGCGACGTCGGTGACGCTCGTGGTCTGCTGCTCGGAGGTGGAGGAGTTGCTCTGGCTCGACGAGAAGATAGCCGCGAACGACGGGAGCATGAGCGAGGCGGCCATGAGGATGGCGAAGAAGACGATGAGGATCTTCCCGCCGAGGCCGATGTTGTCGCTCTTGTTGGTGCTCTTCTTCGCCATGCGATGGCGCCCTTTCTCGTTGCCCACATCCTCGGGCAGTATGCCCATAAGCCTATAGAGTATGGCACGAGAGCCCCTCCCGTGGCGGGAAGGGCTCTCGCAGCCTCAAAAAACCCGAAACGCCTCACCCGGTTGGGACAAAAGGGACGGGGGATTTTGTCCCAACTTGTAGAGACGCTCCATATTTTGGGACAAAATCCCCCGTCCCTTTTGTCCCAAGGTTAGCGGGCGGCCTTGGCGAGGCGGGCGCTCACGAGCTTGACGGCGACGACGAAGACGTCGAGCGCCTGGCCGAGCTCTTCGAGCGAGGGATAGGTCGGAGCGATGCGGATGTTCGTGTCCTTGGGGTCCTCGCCGTAAGGCCAGGTCGCGCCGGCGCCGGTGAGCTTGACGCCGAGGTCGGCCATGAGGGCCACGATGGCCTTGGCGGAGCCCTCCGGGCCGTCGAAGCTCACGAAGTAGCCGCCCTTGGGGTTCGTCCAGGTGGCGACGCCCGTGCCCGCCAGACCCTCGGTCAGCTTCTGCTGCACGAGCTCGAAGCGCGGGCCGACGATGGCCGCGTGCTTCTTCATGTGGGCGCGGACGCCGTCGAGGTTCTTGAGGAACTTGACGTGGGCGAGCTGGCCGATCTTCTCGGGGCTGACACGCATCGTCGAGAAGGCCTCGCGGATCTGGGCCATGTCGCCAGGATCGGCGGTCATGAAGGCGATGCCGGAACTCGGGAAGGTCACCTTGGCGGTGGAGCCGAACTCATAGACGAGGTTCTTCGCGCCCGCCTCGCGCAGCGCGTCGAAGATGTTGAGCAGGTGGTCGCCCTCTCCCTCGAAGGTGTGGACGCAGTAGGCGTTGTCCCAGAAGATGCGGAAGTCGGGGGCGGCGGGCTTCAAGGCCGCGAAGGCGCGCACGGTCTCGTCCGAGTAGGTGACGCCCGTTGGGTTGGCGTACATCGGGACGCACCAGATGCCCTTGACCTGCGGGTCGTTCTCCACGTACTCGCGCACGACGTCCATGTCGGGACCGTCCTCGAGCATGGGGACGGGGATGTTCTTGATGCCGTAGCTTGCCGTGACGGTGAAGTGGCGGTCATAGCCGGGCGCGGGGCAGAGGAACTTGACCTCACCCTGCTGCGACCAGGGCTTCTGGCCGGCGATGCCGTGGGTGAAGGCGCGGCACACGGTGTCGTGCATGAGGTTCAGGCTGGAGGAGCCGCTGACGATCACGTTGGCGGCGTCGACGCCGAGGATCTGGGCGGCGAGCTTGCGAGCGGAGGGGATGCCGTCGGGCAGGCCGTAGTTGTCGACCGCGGCGCCCTCGTCGGTGAGGTCGGTCTCGGAGGTAAGAAGGTCGAGCATCGGCTTGGACAGCGCGGTCTGCTCGGGGCTCGGCTTGCCGCGTGCCATATCGAGCTTAAGGCCGAGCGAGCGCACCTCGTCCGCCTGGGCCTCGAGATCGGCGATCGCCGCATCGAGCTCGGAATCGGTCATTGCCTCGTACATGTTGGGCATGGAAGTCCTCCTTCGTCGGTGGCCGCGCTGAGTATAGTATTAGCGCGGCGCGGGTGCGCGCGTCGTTGGCAGAAAGGTTTGCACATGGACATGTTCGAGATCCGCTCCGAAGACTACGGCGAGCTCCAGCGCCTGGTGGACGCCCTGTTCCGCCCGGGAATCTCGAGCCGCGCCACCGTGAGCAAGATCGACGTGCTCACGACCTCGGACGCCTTCGACTTCTGCGACGACCTCGCCGAGGTAATCGACCTTCTTCCCACCCGCAACTTCACGCGCACGCAGCTGTGCGACCAGATGAACTCGATTCTCTCCGGCCACGGCTGGGGCGGCGTCTACGGGACGGTCGAGTAGGGGGCGCACTTAGGCGCAAAGAAGGACGCGCAAAGGCGCATCGCGCACAAAAACCCTCGGCAACAAGAAGCGGCGCCCGGGAAGCCCCGGGCGCCGCGCACGAACGAATCGGCTGTGCCGTTGACGCTACTCGTCCTCGGCCAGGGCCTCGGCGATCTCGTCGGTGACGTTCATGGTGTGGTAGACGTTCTGGACGTCCTCCAGCTCGTCAAGACGGTCGACGAGACGCTGGACCTTCTTTGCGTCGGCGACGGTCACGTCGGTCGGGGTGGTCGGGACCATGGTGAGCTCGGAGCCCTTGACCTCGATGCCCTGGGCCTCGAGGCCCTTCTGGACGTCCTGCATCTTGTCGTAGGCGGTCCAGACGATCCACTCCTCGCCGGCGTCCTCGTAGTCCTCGCCGCCAGCCTCGGCGACGGCCATCATGAACTCGTCCTCGTCCACGGCGTTCTCGCGGTCGGCGACCTTCTTCTCCTCGGACTTGATGACCTTGTCCACGGCGATGGAGCCCTTGCGCTCGAACTGGAAGGCAACGGAGCCGGCGGTGCCCAGCGAGCCGCCCGCGTGGGTGAAGGCGGAGCGGACGTCGGCGGCGGTGCGGTTCTTGTTGTCGGTCAGGCAGTCGACGTAGACCGCGATGCCCGCGGGGCCGTAGCCCTCGTAGGTGATCTCGGAGTAGACGGCGGCGTCGGCGCCGGCGCCGAAGGCCTTGTCGATGGCGGCCTTGATCTTCGCGTTCGGCATGGAGACCATGCGGGCGCGGGCGACGGCAGCGGCCAGCGAGGCGTTGTTCTCGGGAAGCGGGTCGCCGCCGAGCTTGGCGGCAACGGTGATGTTGCGGGAAAGCTTGGAGAAGAGCGCCGAGCGCTTAGCGTCGATCGCGGCCTTCTTGTGCTTAGTGGTAGCCCACTTAGAGTGTCCGGACATGCACATCTCCTTTGGTTTGCGGCTGCGACGCCGCGCACGGCATGAAACGTTCACATGCTATAGGAAAGTAAGCCTGCGTGTAAAGTGTCTGTTGAAGTCGTGACAATACCTGCAAATTGAAAATCTCCGACGCCGAGGGCACGCCTTTAGGGTATGTGTACACGGTCCGCACCCAAGCGCCGGGAGGTCTTTTTTGGTCGCCAACCTCTGTATGCTCGCCGCCATGATGGCGGCCGTCGTGCTCTGCTCGTTCGTCGCGAGCCTGATCCCGGGCCGCCCCGTGCCCGAGGTCGTCTTCTTCGTCGTGGCCGGCGTCGTTCTTGGCCCGGGCTGCCTGGGCGTCGTCAACGCCACCCCCGGGCTCGACCTGGTGAGCCGCCTCGGCATGGGCCTGCTCTTTCTCATGGCCGGCTACGAGCTCGACCTTCGCGAGCTCACGGGCGCCATGGGCCGCCACGCTGCGCTCTGCTGGGCGGTTTCGTTCGGCGCGGCGCTGCTGCTTACGCCCGCGCTCGGGCTCGGCCTCGACCAGACGGGCGTGGCCGCGTTCTCCATCGCGCTGACCACCACGGCATACGGCACCCTCGTGCCCATCATGCGCGACCGCGAGCTTGGCGGCACAAGCGTCGGCGAGGTCATCGAGTCCTACGGCGCCATGGGCGAGATCCTGCCCGTCGTGGCGATGTCCTTGCTCCTCTCCCCCAGCCGCAGCCTCGGCGCGAACGTCGCCGTGCTTGTCGGCTTCGTCGCGTTCTGCGTCTTCGTCGCCTCGCGCGGCCGCTGGGCAGCCGAGATGGGCTCGCGCCTCTCGCGCTTCCTGCACGAGAACGCCGAGAGCAGCTCGCAGCCCACGCTGCGCGCCGTCGTTGCCCTTCTTTGCGCGCTGCTCGCGATCGCGGCGGTGCTCGACCTCGACGCCGTGCTCGCCGCGTTCGCCGCCGGCTTCATCCTGCGCCACGTGATCCCCGCCGAGCACGGCCACCGGCTCATGGACAAGGTCGAGGCGCTCGGCAACGGCCTGTTTATCCCGATCTTCTTTGTGTACTCCGGCATCGGCATCGAGCTTGCCGCCGTCGGCGAGCAGCCCGGCCTGCTCGTCGGTTTCATGGCGCTTCTGCTGCTCATCCGCGCGCTGCCACTGCTGGCGTCGCTCGCCCTCTCCCCCGAGACGCGCACCATGCCGCTCGGCGAGAAGATCTCTGCGTCGCTGTACTGCACGATGGCCCTGCCGCTCATCGTGGCCCTCACCGAGGCGGCCGCCGCGTGCGGCGCCATGGGCGAGCAGATGGCGAGCGTCCTCGTGTGCGCAGGCGCCCTCACCGTGCTCGTGATCCCCATAATCACAAGCCTTTCCGTCCGAGCCGTGGCGGCGCACCCCGTCGACGCTGTCCACGAGGTCATGGAGCACCCGCACGACCTGCGCGAGATCGTCCACGAGCACCACGTCCACGCGCACGAGGTCGCCGAGGAGCTGCGCGAGGAGCGCCGCCACCTCCACGAGGAAGGCGTGCAGCTCTCGTCCGCGGACTTCCTGGCAAGAAGGGCGGAGCTTCGCCGCAGGCACCGGCGCCGGTAAGCCAGGAGAGGGGCAGGCGGGCCGAGCACCGGGGTTTCTTAGCTGGGAGCTAATTGCCGCTCACAAAACGCTTCACAACGGCTTGCAACGCAATCCAACAAAGCCGCAGGTAGAAGTAGCCGTTTTCGTCAAATCTCGCCCATATTCGAAGGCAAGCGGCGTCTCAAGATCGTCGATTAGTTAATGCTGAAGACAGAGAAATCATGACCATCGGAAAGTGCTACGAACGTAAGCCCAGTGAGCTCGTCAAAGAAGCACGAAAGGCATACGAGTGTGGGCTCTATATCGCCTCGCTATCGGTTCTGGTGACGATTCCGGATATCTGCGCCCATTTGGTACGTGAATCATGGCCGGAAAACGATAAGGCGGCCGAAAAGTTCGATGAGCGTTGGTGGTGCGCAACCTATCTCGGACTGCCGAGCGAGGTATCCGATTGCTGCGCGACCAAGCACGAAGACAAAAGCTCCGATGAGATTGATGGCGTGCTGAGCAAGCTTGTCGCAGAAGAGAGATTCACGGCATCGGATTTCTCTCAGCTGAGAAACGCCGTATTGCACACTGGATCAGCCTTAGTAGAAGGAATCGGTGAGAAGTTCAGCCCCTACCACGTCATTGGAATCTGCATCACCGACTCGGACTCCCAGCTAATACTCGGCACGGGGGTTACGAGCACTCCCGGCCCAGACGGCAAGGAAACCGATTGCAGCTTCGACGCGACGTTGAGCCTCAATGCCCTGTTATCAAGGATGGAGGAGGCAGTTCAACGCTTCCTGAGCGAAAGGCCGCAGCTTGACGTTGAAGTCGGCAAATGGCGCTCAATCAAATATGGCATCATTGACATGAGAACCCTGGAACCTCGCCAGACGACAGCCGAATAAGGCAACGAAGAACTTTTATCTGCCGCCCACCTCCGCACGGCCAGCCACGGCCGTCGCTGCCCAATCCGGGTTGCGCCGCGGTCTTCGCGAGGCGACCCGTACCCCAAAGCTCTATGCGATCCCCCCAGCCGCCTTGCGGCGGCTCGCTTCGCGTCGCGGTCGCAAGCAACCGCCAGGGCGCGTGGCAGCGAGAGCCCTATCCCCTCAGCAGCCCGAGCTCACCGAGCCAATCGACGAAGGCGGCGATGATCCGCTCGGTGCGCTCCTCGATGTCGGCCTCGGTGAAGTCGCCGCGACGGGAGATTTCCACCAGCTCGCAAATGGCGGTGCCGGGCACCTCAGCGCCCTTGTCGTTCGTATAGCCCTCGTAGTACTTGCGCTTATCGGCGAGCTGGTAGTCGGCCGCGCGGATGTTCACGCGCTTCTCCAGCATCGCCTTGTTGCCTAGGGCCTCCAGGTTCGAACGGTCCGCAAGCGGGTGCACCTCGTTGCGCTTGCGCGCATAGATGTGCTCGATCTCGAGCGTTGTGTCCAGGTCCATGAGGGGCTGCTCGGGGTCGGAGTAGGCCCACCACACGAGCATCGAGCGCGTGAAGCGGCGCTGGTTGGTGAATTGGTAGCTGCGGAAGCGCCCCGTGATGGTCTCGCGGTCGAACAGGTGGCCCGAGAAGTCCGCGTCGCGGCCGTTGACGATGTCGATGAGCGCGGGGTAGACGGGGCCGCGCAGGGCGTTCACGCCGGGGCGCTCGAGCGAGTAGGCGTAGATAAAGCCCGTGATGTAGCGAAGGAACCCGTAGAGCCCGGCGTCGTCGAGGCCCCCGTCCTCGTCGCGCCTCGCGAGGAACCACGTGCTCAGGAGGTACGCCCACATGCCGTTGGGCGCGTAGCTGAGCACGAACAGGCGCCTCAGCACCCGCTCGGAGAACCCCTCCTGCGCGTCCACGCGACGCCAGAAATCGAGAAGGGCCTCCAGGTCATCGAGCGTGGCGTCTTGTTTAAGGATTTCGTAGCCGCCCTCGCTGTAGAAGTCGCGCAGGCTCTTGGTCGTACTATCGCGGATGCCCTTCTTCGCGCGGCGGTAGTACATGTAGCGGGTGAACAGCTCGTCCAGAGGTGTGCCGGTGGCGGGCTTGAAGATGAGGTTGGCAGTCTCCTCCAGGCGCTTCCAGCGGGCGACGAACTCGTCCTTCCTGCCCTCGGCAGAGAAGTGCTTGTAGAACTGGCTCTTGAAGATGTCAGCGTCGGCCAGTGGCAACCCGCGGTCGTTGAGCGTCGAGAAAATCCGGAGCGCGGTATCCTGCGACTCCGCCTCGATGGGCAGCAGGATCACGTTGTTGAGGATTCGAATCGGGAAGAGCGCGGTGTACATGGGCATTCTGTCCACGAAGTCGGCGATCTTCTCCGAGAAGAACCGGTAGGCGGCAGCGTATCGGCTGCGCATGGAGCCATCGGCGACGCCCCTCTCCAAGATGGAGAGGAACTCGCCCTTATCGTCGTCCGAGGCGACCTCGGAGTCGATCTTCAACCGGTCGAAGATGGGCCTGCCCAGCTCGTTGGTCTTCCAGATGCAGCGGGCGATGAGTTTGCGGGTCTCCACCGTGTCGTCGTCCTGGGCGTGCTCGAACCTGGAGTAGAAGGCGCGGAGGAAGAGCATCATCGTGGTGAGGCGCTGCTGGCCGTCGATGATCTCCTGCTTCCCGTCCTCGTTCTTGAACGTGACGATGGGGCCGAGGAAGTACTCGTCGTTCTCGCTGTCGAAGTCCTGGCTCGAGTCGTTCGGGAACGCGAAGGACTTGAGGTCCTCCCACAGCGTCGCGCACTCGTCCTCGCCCCAGGCGTAGGGCCGCTGGTAGTCGGGGATGAGGAAGTCGGAGCGTTTGTCCGAGAAGAGACTTGCTATCGTCCTTTGGTCGATGTTGAGCTTGGACATGAAGAAAACCTCCGCGTAGGCGAATCAATCCTTGTACCTCGGATTATTTTACACGGGGAAAGAGAGGCACTTAGCCAACGGCATGGCAAGAGCGAAGGGCACAGAAGGCACCGAGAAGGACTTATTATTTCCCACCACTCGTCGGCAGCGTCATCGGCGATGGTCACGGCCGTCATGACAAGAAAGTCCCTGACTGCAATCTGAACGTCGCCCATTCGAAAACGAGAGCAGAGCCATCGCACGCGAGATAAGCTCTAAAAGCAACTCTTACACACAAGGAGGATTCATGGCGGAAAGCGGGTAGTCCCAGTTCACTCCCCCGGCATCCGACGTCGATGCCCTTATCTGCTCGGATTTCTACCTCGCGCTCACGGACGAGAAGCCCTCGAGCCTCGCCGATACCAACGCCGGCGCCACGGAGCGCCTTATGGCCAGGCTGCGTGCGGCGAAATCGCCCAAAGTCGCTACCCTCCAAGACGCTCTGGAGTCGCTCGACCGCCTTGCTAACCGTCCAGCACGTCTCGCTATCGATGCCGACTCCATCTACATCCTCCCCGCCGAAGAAGGCGCATAGACAAGAAGAGGGTCGGGAGACACGTGCGGCCTCTTGCCCAAAAACAATTGCCGTTGTACAGTCCGCTGACATTCAGCTATTTTGGTCTGTGCTTTCGACAAGCTTCTTTTGGGTCATCCCCTCAGGAAGCTGGGTCCCTACGGAACAGCGCGCTTCTCGCTCAAACTCCCGGGCATCCCATTCCATCTTGAGGTCTGGGCTCTGAAGCCCCCGGTAAAAATGGTCCCCAAAATCGCTCGCAGGCCTACCCAATCTCTTGTATTGCAGTTTGCGGCTTAAATCTATCCGAGGCCCCACGGGCTTGTTCTCTGCCTACGCAGTCACAATCTCTCGAATCCGCGTGGATGGCCTTCCGGGCTGTGGGGCAATCGCAAGGCGCTCCTCAATGCTTTCCTTCGCGACCATACGCGTGGAGCCGACCTTCCACGAGGCGAGCTGGCCGGACGAGCACATCTGCGCGATGCGCGCGGTCGACACGCCAAGCGCCCTCGCGGCCTCGGCGGACGTCATTGCCGGGGCATCGGAGACGTCAACGTCGACCGCAACGGCAACGACCCATCCACCCTCTCGCGAAGCATGGCAAACGGAACCTCCGGGAAGGATGTAGCCGTGCAGCAGCGAGTCAAGAGCGGCCGCACGCAGCCAGTCAGCGGCCATGGCAACCGCCCCCTCGCGCGTCTCGCCCTCCGTACCGCCCTCCATGTCGAAGGGAATGGCGAGGTAGCCGCCCTCGTCTGCCACAATCTCGAACTCCCTGACGAATAGCATTGCGACCTCTCTCTTCTCCGCTTTAGCTACAGTAGGTTAGCTTGCCTGCGAATGATGTCCGCCATACGGTCTTTTATCTCGGCATGCCTTGGCACCATGACAGCACGGCCACCTCGCCTGAACTTGTCATGGCTGGCTGTCGAGCCGCTCTTGACCCTCACATAGCCAGCCCGCTCGAGTTCGCGAACCAAATCCCTACGCTTAGTCATCCGCATTCCCTTCGCAGTAAATATTAGCTTTACTAATATTTTTTGACAACACCAATTCCGTAGAAACTTGCCGAACGAATTGTTGGTATGCTATCACCAATCAGTTGCAAATTATCTATATATGATATTTCTATCATCATTTTAAACCGCTATAATCATCATTATCTGATGGTTATCTCGTAATTTGCGATTGCTTAGGAGCAAACCATGGCGAGCGCCCTTTTGGAGCTGAGGAAGCAGGCGGGGTTCAAGAACGCGAAGGACTACGCCGCCGCCGAGGGCATCGCCGAGGCGACCTACGCCCGCTACGAGTCCAGCCCCGAGAAGATCCCCCTCAAGAGCGCCTGGCAGTTGGCCGACCGCTTCGGCGTGCCCATCGACGTCATCGTGGGCAGGCGGGCCGTCGACGTCACGAGCTTGCGCGGCAGGGTGCAGGAGGCCTACGAGGCCCTCTCCGAACGCTCGCGCGCCTCGCTCGACGACTACCTGGCCTTCCTCACGCAGCGAGACGAGCACGAGGCAAGGGAGCGCGAGGCGAGGGAGCGCCGCCGCTACGACGCCGTATGCTACCGCCTGGAGCAGGTCTTCCTGGCCGGGCTCGAGGAGGATGACCCGAACCTGTTCGCCTTCGGCACGGGCGAGCGCATGCGAGCCGCGTTCGAGGCATACATCAACAGAAGAGCCGACGAGCTCCAGGAGCCCGACGCCCGCACCTCGGCGAAGCAGATCATGGCCGCCTACGACCGCACCCACAGCACTTCCCGCAACGGCGACATGCTGGTCCGCAAAAGCCAGTAAATAACAATCTCAGCGGGGTCTTCGGACCCCGCTTTTCTTATGCGAGAGAGGGACAGAGGATCTCGGCTTCTCGCCTCCAGGCAACCTCGGACACGGTTTGCGCCAGATTCGTACCGTACAAGCCTCCAAAGTCCGAGCATCAGCTAGGTACAGTCATCTACCTGCTGCTTCTCAACTTAGAATCCAGGCAATCGTTCATCCTTCATTAGCCGGCGGCTTGGAAACGCGCCGAAACGGGCGCGTCAGCGGGTCGCAAGGTCGTACTTGGCAACGACGCGGCGAATGGCGCGGCCCCACGGCAGCCAGATCACGGCAAGAAACCCGGCCGTGGCGATGCCGTGGACGATGTCGAGCGGGGCGCCGGCGGCATAGGCGGCAACCACGGCAGGCCAGGTGAGCGGCCGAACGAAGCCTAGCACGTAATACCCGTTGAGGATCGCGCCGTACATGAGCGCGCTCACGAAGCCCCAGGCGTACAACGCCCACGTGCGCTCGAGCGCGCCGTGCTCGGAAAGGACACCGCCGAAGTATCCGACGAGCCCCCACGCGTACATCTGCCAGGGCGTCCACGACCCCTGCCCAAAGAAGAAGTTCGACACGAGGGCGGCCACCGCGCCGACCACGAACCCCGAGCGGCGCCCAAGGGCGGCGCCCGCCACGATGGCGATGGCGCTCACGGGCTTGACGTCGGGGATCGGCGCGAAGAGTACACGGCCTGCGGCGGCCGTCGCCGCGAGCACCGCCGTGGGCATGAGCTGGCGCAGAGGCGGGCGCGACGCCTCGAAGCTCGCAAAGAGAAGCCCGACCGCGAGCACGGCCACCGCGAGCGTGAGGCCGGCCGTCACGTCGAGCCCCGCCGCGGCGGTCGCGACCATGACGACGGGCACGGCAAGAAGGGCGGGCAGCTCGAGCGCGCGGAGCACGCGCGGGGCCGCCTCAACGAGAGCGCACCTCATCGCGAGCCCTTCCCGTAGAGCCACGATGCCGCAAAGAACTCCGCCGTGGTCTCGGTCGAGGTCAGGCAGCCGTCGAACAGAAGCGAGACGCGGTCGGCGACGGCCTCGACGAACGTCATATCGTGCGTGGCAAGAAGGACCGTCGCGCCGGCATCGCGGGCGGCGCCGACGGCGCTGACGACCCATGCGCGGGCCGCGTCGTCGAGCCCCTTGGTCGGCTCGTCGAGGAGCAGAAGCTCCGGTTTGCAGAGCAGCAGCTTCTGCAGCGCAAGCATCTGCTGCTGGCCGCCCGACAGGTCGTACGGGTGACGGTCGGCGGCGTCCGCAAGTCCGAGCTGCTCGAGCGCGGCGTCGACCTCCGCAGCGCCGTAGCCTGCTCCGGCCGCCCACTCCGTGAGCTCGTCCCGCACGGTCTCGCACGCGAGTACCGCCTTGGGCGACTGCGGCAGGAGCGCTTGCGACCGTGCGAGGGCATTCTTCACGCGGCCCTTCTGCGCGCGGGCGACGCCCGCCGCGAGCGAGAGCAGCGTCGACTTGCCGGAGCCGTTGCCGCCCACAAGCGCACGCACTTCTCCTTGAATGAGCCGCAGGTCAAGGCCATGAAGCACCCAGTCGCCGTCGCGGTCGTAGCGAAGCCATGCCTCCCGCACGTCGACGGCGGCGGCACCTGCCGGCGCCGGGCGCGCGGGCAGCGCCGCGAGCGGCCTCGGATTTGCGAGCGCGGCCAGCTCAACCTCGCGCACACGCCCCTCCCCCACCGCGAACGCGCAGGTGGCGTACTCGACCATCGACTGCGGCGCGTGCGTGGCCACCACGACGGTAATGCCGAGCTCGCGGTTCGCGCGGAAGAGCAGGCCAAGAAAGGCCTTCTCGGCTATGGGGTCGAGCATGCTCGTCGGCTCGTCGAGCAGAAGCAGCCGCGGGCGCATGGCGAGCGTCGCCGCGAGGGCGAGCGTCTGGCGCTGGCCGCCGGAAAGCTCAGAGGTCTGTGCGCGGAACCACGGGCCCATGCCGAAGAAATTGCAGGTCTCGGCCACGCGGCGGCGCATCTCGTCAGCGGGGACGCCGAGGTTCTCGAGGCCGAAGGCCATCTCATGCCAAACGGTGTCGCACACGATCTGGTTGTCGGGGCTTTGGAACACGTAGCCCACCGCAGCGGCTGACTCCGCCGGCGAGAAGGACCGGACGTCGGCGCCGAAGGCGAGGACGTCGCCCGCGCGCTCGCCCGCCGGCGCGATCTCGGGCTTGGCAAGGCGCAGCAAGGTCGACTTGCCCGATCCCGTGGCACCTGTGAGCAGCGCAAACGCGCCGTCTGGCACAACGAGCGACGCGTTGTCGAGCACGGGGGCGGCGGTGCCGGGGTATGCAAACGAGAGGTCACGGACCTCGAGCGCGGGCGTGGCGGGCGATTCCTGCGCGCACTTCTTTTCAGGCAACGTCATTCCAATCCCCTCCAACGGATGCGCTCGGCGACGGCAGCGGCGGTGGGCAGCAGCATGAGCGCGGCGTAGGGCGCGTAGCCCCACCAGCACACGAGCGCGGGCATCACCGGGTAGAAGCTCCACTGCCCGCACGCGACGGCGGCAAGAAACGCGCACAGGAGCGCAAGGACCGCAATGCCGCAGGTCTTCGCCGCGTCGGATTCGCGCAGGGCATCGGCCCGGTAGCTCGTGCGGAGCGCGCCCGACTCCCAGCCGCGGGCGCGCATGGCGTCCGCGCGCTCAAGCGAGTCCTCGAGCGCCCAGGTCATCAGCTGGCCGGACTCCCGCGCCAGGCGCTCGCGCAGGCCGGGGCGCGGGCCGGCGGCGCTGCACGCGGAAAGCGACGCCTCGACGCCGCGGCTTCGGCGCAGAAGCTGCGGCGTGAGCTGCGACGCCATCGACACCACGAGAGCCACCGACGAGGAGCCGCCCCTCCCGAGCGAAAGCAGCCGGTCCTGTGTGAGCACGGCCGCCGCCCCCTCGAACCACACGACGACGGCCACCATGAGGGCGCCCATGACGGCACCGTACGCGAGGCTCTCGGCATATATGCATAAGGGGCCAAGGCGCATGAGCAGCGTCGAGCCGGACGCGGAGAAGAGCGGGTTGGCGAGGCACACGAGGGCAAGCATCGGCAGCTGCCAGCGAAGCCCCAGAAGCGTCGCGCGGGCGCCGCGAGCGAGCGCAGAGAACGCGAGCGCGCCCGCGAGCGAGATCGCCACGAGCACCGGCTGCACGGCGAACATCGTGAGCAGCAGGATCGCCGCAAAGAGCACCGCCGGCACGCACGCATGGCACGCGTCGAAGGCTATGTGGCTTATCGCACGGTTCACTCAGCCGCCTCGTTTCCGTCTTCAGCCTTTGGCACGCCAAGTACTTCTCGCCATAACTTAGGAAAGCCCATCGGCGTGAGGTCGACGCTTGGGTACCTGTCAACGATTCGCCCCAGCTCAGAGGCCATATCAACCCAGCGCTCAGGCCACGTTTGTTCAAAGAGCCGCTTTATCACAATAAATGTTGGGAATTCCTTATTTGATGCCCAGCGGATATCCTTGCGCAGCATTTTTGGACGAATTCGCATTACACGGTTATAGAAGCGCCCCTGATGTGCACAGAGATTGCGCACCGCACACAAGTGCATCAGCCAACTTTTTAGGATTGGAGGCCTTTGGCCAAATACATCGGCGATCGCTTTTGCAGCGGGTACCGTTCTAGAGCCATCTCGAAGCAAGCCAATCAGTGAGGAGAGCTGTCCCATTGTCGTGATCTCGACAACTGCCCAGCACGGAAGATCGCCGTATTTCTCTAAGTTATGGCAAACACACGGCTCTTGGTTCTTTTTCGCCCTTTCGATCTCTTGGTCGATCGATGCGAGCAACCTCCCGTGGCGAGAGTAATCAGCAAATAGCAACGAATTCCGATACGCAAGCGGGCCATAGTCGCGCGACAGGAAGTAGGCTACGCTGGTTCGCATTTTAATTTCTATAGGTTGTATAGCAGCCCATAACCATTGACGCAGCTCAGCATCAAATCGGTAGATGTCCACAATCGAAGACAGTTCTGTTCCCGCCGCGATTTGGCCATCATGTTCGAAAGTCATCCAATATGCACGCAGACGGTAGTAATTGACGTCGCTAAGCAGTTCTTTTGTCCCGTTCACATCCGGACATTCGATGCCCATTTCGACAAGATGGCGCACTTGCTGATCAATAGCGAGAAAAGGCTTCATCTCCATAAAAAAGGAGCCAGCTTGGTTCGCATCATCGTTGCCGAGAGAGGCGCGCTGGCTACTATTGATGTTTACTATACCCTTCGCAGTTTTAGACGCAATAGCATCCCCATTTTTGTGGTCAGAATCCATCAACTGCCGACCATAGTCTTGAGCCATAGCGCCTCCTCCGCATAAATCCAGTGGCGTTCATTGTATAGAAGCGCGGGCGCCGACAAGGTTGCCGACGCCCGCGCGCGGACGTGCCACCTGGAGTTACTTGCCATCCAACGTGAAACGCCAATAAATGCTCATTCCATCCGCAAGCTGATACGCCGCCGAAGAACGGTTGGCCCAGGCGCCGTCGACAAAATACAGCCAGCCACTGTCAGGATAATTCGCTCCATCAATGGTGGCCTTTTCCGAAAGGCCATTAATCCCCGCAACATACATGCCAAAAGTGGTCATTCGAGCATTGACGTCGACCCCCGTGGCAACTAGAGCGTCGTAGACAGTCGAACCTTCCGGGAGCGAAACCGTAGCAGAACCGCTTCCAGCGCCTCCCGCAGATCCATCAACGGTTACGTTTACCGTCAACATGCCGCGCTGTGAAGAAGTGCTTGTTGAGCCGCCTGCGGAGTCGCTCTTCGACGAGACGTTCTTGCCGTTCTGGTCGACCACGCGGTAGGTGGTCTTCGTCTTGGTCAGGGCCTCGCCCTCGACGGTTTTCTTCTGGACGACGGTGATGGCGGAGTCGTCGGGAAGCGTCGGCGCCTCGCCGCCCTGCTGGGCGAAGGCGGGGGCGTCGCCGAGCTGCGCGTAGGCGTTGCCGCTGATGGCGTAGCCCTCGGCCGCGGAAAGAAGCGCGGAGGCATCGCCGGAGGTCGGGGCACCGTCGCAGCCAAAGCGCACGACGAGGCGCACCGCGCCGTTGGCGTCCTCCGAGATCCAGGTGACGTCGGACAGGCCGACGTTCTGCTCGGCGGCCCACTTGGCGAGGGCGGCCGCGCGACGAGCGGTGACGTCCACCATGGCGGGCGCGTCGTCGGTCGTCGCCTGCTCGACCCAGGCCCCGTTGCTGGTCAGGACCGCCTTGACGTCGTCGGCCGCGACCGAGACGTCGGAGCCATCGAAGCTGAGGCCCGCGCAGGCGGCGGCAACGTCGTCGGCGGTCACCGTGTTCGCGGTCATGGTGATCTGCGGCGTCGCCGCGGCCTGGCCGTCGGAGGCCTCCGGCTCGGTCACGGTCTGGAGCGCGTCACCGGAAAGAAACGCGAGTGGGTCGTTGCCCTGCGCATACTGCCATGCGGACCAGGCGCAGAAAACGATGGCTACCGTCGCAAGAACGGCGACGACCGGGCGCCAAACGCGGGCGCCCTTCTTTCCCTCGTCGCCGGGGAGGTTGGAGTTAGGCTCGGCCATTACTCCTCATCCCCCTTCTTGCGCTTAGCCACGAGCACGACGATGAGAACCACAGCGGCCACCACCATGCCGATGAAGGGCCAGATGGGAAGCGCACGACTGGACTCAGGAGCGCCGAAGCCCGCATCGGCGCCGAGGTCAGCCGCGCCCTCGGCGGTCGCAGTCGGGGCAGCGCCCGTGGCCTCGCCGGACGTAAAGCCGGAAAGAAGGGACGCCTTCTCCTCGGACTCGACAGACTCGGCCGAGACGTTCGACTTGAGGGTGATGGCGAGCGTGGTCTTCTTGCCGCCGTTGCCGGACAGTGAGATCTGACCGCCGGAGGTGTTGTCCTTCTTTGCGTCGTCGGTCTCGTTGTCGCTCTTCACGTTCCACTTGGCGTAGAGCGTCATATTGGCAGTCACGACGTCCTTGGCGAAGTCCCACTTCTCGCCTTCGGCAGTGTGCCAGCCGAGGAACGTATATCCGTCGCGGGTAGGGGCGGTCGGCTCGGAAACCATCTTGTTCTTGGCAACATAACGCGGTGCGACGTACGAACCGCCCTGTGCATCGAACGCAACTCTCCAGGACTCGGCACCCGCTAGCTTAAAGAGGCGTCCCGAGTCATTGGCGTAGTACAGGTTGCCCTTCTCATCACAGATGATAGAAGCGGTGCAGTATTCACGATACTTTGCGTCAGGCGTGAATATCATTTGCGCCGCATCGTCGCCCATTTTATAAGCGTAAACGCCACCGGGCAAAGCGTTGCAGGTGAAGTATACGTACGTGTCGCTACCCTGGACCGAGACGAGCGGAGTGCTCTTGGACTCGCCCTTGTCTGCGCGGATGCTCTTTTTAACGCTCATAGTGCTCAGATCGATGACAGAGAGCGTTCCGTAACCCTCGGCGTCCATGCCACAGACATACGCCAGACCGTTGCTCACTGCCGGCGTAGAGGTGGAGATGGCGGCGAAGGCAACGGGCTTGCCCTCGAGGGTCAGCTTGTCCCCGCTGCGACGAATCTTGTAGAGCGTTCCGTTATCGCGGGAGACCGCGAGATACGTGCCGTCGCCGTTCTCGCCAACCTCGACGGCAATGATGCCGGAGCGAACGGGGGTACCTACGCTTACGCTCGAGAGCTCTTTGCCGTTGGAGCCATCGATGAGGGCAACCTTGCCAGACTCGTTACCGATGATGATGTCATCACCGGAGGCCGCGGCACCCGCCCAGTAGTAGCCCTCGTTCTGATCGGTCTCGGACTTCTTATTGTCGGTCGTCCAGTCGACCTTGCCGGAAGCAAGATCGACGCACACGAGAGCACCTTCTGAACCGTCGACAACAGTAAAGCCCGCGTAAGCCTTGCCGCCGGAGATGGTAACGGACGTGAGAGCCTGGGAATCCTTGATCCCAAGCGAAGGGGTCTTGTATCGACAGGCGATCGAGTACTGCCCGTCTTTCTTGTCCAGAACAAAAATACCGAGCGAGCCATCCTCAAAAGGAACGACCAGATAGCCATCTTTATAGGCGGGACGGCAGAAGTAGCCAATGTTCGCACCGATAGAGCAGCTCGCAAGCTCCTGCTTTCCGGTTTCAGAGTCTATGAGCACAATGCGGTCGCCCTTTACCGCGCAAATATTACCATCGATAATGAGCAGGTCCGAAACACCTTTTGCATTGCCCTTAATATCCACGGGCTCATCCCACGCAGATTCAGCTGCACCAGACGGAGTCGGCACTTCGACAACCGAGCCATTGGCTTTACCGCTGGCAAACGCGGGCCAGGCAGAGTCGAAGTTGGACTTAGGCGCGTTAGGGTCGGTCGTGAGGGCATCGGGGTCAGGCAGCGTGTCGTCCGCCGTATAGACCCAGGCGATAGACTTCGCGTCCTTCAGCTTAACGCCGCCTGCGCCCAAAGCGGAAGGCTTGCCATCGATAAAGAGCTTCCAGTAGGCCCCGGTCGTGGAGTCCCAAGCGAGCGTTCGTCCATCAAACGGCGATGTAATTGAGTTGAGGAACCAGCCCCGAGTACCCACACCATAATCCGCAGAGATGCCGCTCTGCTTGAAGGCAAGTTCAGTCGCATCAGCCACAGTCGCGGTATCAACCATGGTGTAGTCGGCTGCAGGTGCCCACGTCTGAGCATTACCGTCGCTGTCAACACCGATAATCTGCAGGGAAGCCTTTGTCTGCCCAGGCATAGTACCGTTAGAGCCGTAGACCCAGGAAACCTTGTCACCGGCCTTGAGCGTGTAGTTACCGGCACCCACATTTGCGAGCTTGCCGTTGACAAAGAACTGCCAGTAATTCCAAGTGGAAGCGTCAACCTGTTCGGTCGAGAGCTTTACGCCCTCATCAAACGGGGAGGTGAGCGAGTTGAGGTACCAGCCGTAGGAGCCCGTACCGGTGTCGGCGCCAATGCCAGCCTGCTTGAACACCTGCTCAGAGAGCTCGGCCGCGGTCGACCCCTCCTTCACCTGGATGGTCGTGGGCTGAGCCCAGGTCTGCTGGCTACCGTCTTTAGCCTGGCCAACGACCTCGCAGCTCACAGAGAGCTGGTCGGTGGGCGCCGGGTCGCCGTATGCGGAATAGCACCAGACAACAGAGTCGCCGGCCTCGAGCGTGTAGCTGCCCGCGCCAACCGATGCGGCCACGCCGTTGATGAAGAGCTGCCAGTATGCTCCGGTCTGCAGATCATAGCCAAGCGTTTGGCCCGCGTCGACGGGCGAGGTGATGGAATTGAGGTACCAGCCCCAGGTTCCCATGCCGTAATCGGCGGCGAGGCCGTGCTTCTTGAAGAGCGCCTCAGAGAGGTCGGCGGCGGTAGACCCCGTTTTGAGCGTATACGGCTCGGCGGCGGTCCAGGTCTGCTGGTTACCGTCGGCATCGATGCCGATAACCGAGCATGTTGCCGTAACCTCAGGAGCGACCTGACCGCTCGTTCCAAGCACGGTCACCGTCGCAGAGACGTCCTGGTTGGCAAGTTTTGCGTACGCTGCGTTGTCGGGATAGCGCTCGGCGTAGCGTGCATACTTCTCGCTAGAAAGGCGGGAAGTAATGGTGACCTTGGTGTTGTACTCGGGCTGCGTGACGAGGAGATTCTCCGCAGAGACAATGCTAGTATCGCTCGACTTGAAGAGGCGCCACTGCTGGCCGCTCATGTCGTCGTAGCCCTCGAGCTCAACCGGGACGATGCCCAAGCCCGTGGCGTCGGTGGTTGCCTTGTCGTAGCTCCAGGCAAGCTTACCGTCGGCGTCGAGATACGCCTTCTGGAAGGCGTGCATGTTTGCGGTCACGCCGGCGGCGTCCTGACCGTCGAGGATGGCCTCGGCGTAGCCCGCCTTGACAGCCTCCATGAGCTTAAGCTCGTTGTCGAGGTCGGACTGATCCTGCGGGGCAACCGTGAAGTCAAGCGTCTTGCTTGCCGTGACCTCGGGGTTGGACCTGTCGGTCACCGTGAGGATGATCTTGGTGCTCGCGGCGTCGGCGCCCGGCATCGGCTGATAGACCGTGCCCTTGTAGCCGTTGAACGTGATGTCGTCGGTGCTCGCAGAGTACTCGACCTTGTAGTACTTGCCGTCGATATTGAGCGTGCTCGTGCGCGGCATCTGGAGGTCGTCGGTCAGGCCGTCCTTATTGGCAACCATGTCGGTGCCGGAGTACTTGATGTTGTCGTAGGTGAAGGCCGCGTCGACCTTTTCCTGCAGCGCCTTCTTGTCGGCAGCGACCTTCTCGGGGTCGCCCTTGACGGTCACGGTAAAGTCGTGCGATCCCTCAACGCCAGACGGGCCGCCGCTTACAAACGAGACCGTCGCGGTCAGCGTAACCTCGCGATCGCTCGATGCGCGCGTCACCTTGCCGGTATAGTCGCTCCAGCCATAGCCGGAAGGCCAAATGGCATCGCCGTCGGAGCTCTTCCAGCTGACCTCGAACTTGCTCTTGGAGCCCGCGCGGTACGGAAGCGTGAGGTTGGACGTGACGGACTCGGCGGAATCGCCCGAAGCGTAGCCGATGGCAATTTGCTCGGCGGCATCGTCAAGAAGTTCCTGGACGCGGGCTTCGTCCCAGGCGACCTGCACGGTCTTGTTGGGCTGGTAGTATTCGGTCTTGCCGTCACGCGACAGCTCAAACACCACGTCGGCGCTGCGCAGGCCGTCGATGTTGTAGCCGGTGTAGTCGTTGGGGTCGATGTAGAAGAACGTCACATCGCCGTTGGTCTTGTCCTGGGCGTCGGAGATGCCGACCGTCGCCTTGGCATCCTCAGCCTTGAAGGCAACGCCGTCCTCGACGACCTTAACGTCAACGTCATCAAAACCAAGCTCAGCGAGCTGAGCCTTCAGGGCGTCGTTGACGTTGCCGCCATCGGCGCTGTAATCGACAACGATCTGCTTGTTTGCATCGGTGAGCTTTTGGACCGCAGCCTCAAGGGAACCGGCGGCAATGACGGGATTGACGGAGACGAGCTCGACCGTCGAGCTGCCGCTGGTGGCAACAGCCTTAAGGTACTTGCCCGCAGCGGCATCGGGCACCTGGATGCTCGGACCCGAGACGCCGTCGAGCTTGGTCCACAAGTCGGCGGGCGCATCGGCGGAGTCGGCCACATACCAGGCAATGTCAACCCTGCTCGTGACGTCGATGCCGTTGGTGCTCGAACCGTCAGCGCGCTTGGCCCAGGCAGCGGCAGCCACGGTGTCGCCGGAGACAAGATGGGTCGAATCGCTGTTGATCTGCGGCGAGACGGTCACGCGCAGCAGGTTGTACTCCCCCGCCGCGGTAACGCTGTCGGAGGAGACCCACTCAACGGTGTTGTCGAGAGCACTTGCCGTGAGCTTGATGCGCTTGCCGACGAGGGAATCGTTGAGCGTCAGCGCGCCGGTCTCGGCGTCGATGCCTTCAGTGACTTCGACCCAGTCCGAATCGCCCTCGCCCTTGGCATACCACGCGAGCGTGAGCTTAGCGTCCTCGGGCAGGTCGGAATCGGACCAGCTCGAGGAACCGGGGATCTTCACGTGCGGAGTGAGCGTGGTGCCCACGGAAAGGGTCGTCGAAGACGCCTCGTTGGGAGCGACGGACTTGAGCTTGTACTGGCCGGCGAGCGCCACGGGGCCAACGGGGTCGATGGACTGCGTGCCGCCGTAGGTGCTCTTCTTCTCGGTGCTCTTCACCGAGTTTTTGCTCGTGGCGATTACTCGAATGTACTTGCCCACCATGTCGTTGGTCGGCGTATACGTCGCAGAGTCGGCCGCGTCGGAAATGTTGACGAAGTGGCTGTCGTAGGAGCTCTTGTCGTTGGAGTACTGCCACTGATAGTGGACCGCGTCCGTCGCGGAGACGTCGGTGTAGGAGTTGCCCTTGGTCGCCTTCGCGGTCAGGGCCTTGCCTGCAGCGACCTGTCCGGATGCCAGAGCGCCCGTAACCGTCACGCCGTAGAGATCGACCGCTCCGGCCTCCACGACGGGCAGCGTGCTCGATTGCTCGTCACCGAAGCCGCCGTTGGCGCGCGCCTGGACGTATTTGTTCACCAGCGCCGCGTCGGGCGTGAAGGAGTTGGTGTTTGCGCCCTCGATCTTCGTGTCGCAGGTGCTCGGGGAGTCTCCGTAGTACCAGGACCAGGTGACCTTGGGGCTCGAGGTCACGTCGTCGGAGCCCGACTTCGCGGTAGCGGTGATCTTCTCGCCGACCTTCGCCTCGACGGTGCGGTCGAGCGTAACCTTCGAGATGCTGACGGAGCCAGCAGCACCAATAAGGCTCGTGCCCTTGGTGGTGTAGTCGCTGCTGCCGATCTTTGCGGTGATGTGGCAACGGACCGACTTGCCCTCGTAAGCCGCGAGCTCGAGGGTGCTCGACGTCGCGCCCTCGATATCGGTGTAGGTACCGTTCTTCTTGTCCGAAATCTGCCACTGATAGTTCAGCTTGGACGCATCGATGTAATCGGAGGCGCCCTTCTCTTTGGCGAGGGCCTGGACGGTGTCGTCAACGGTATAGACGTAGGTTCCCGAGGTCGAGCCCGCAGGAGCCAGGATGGCGGAATAGATATCCACGGCACCGGCCTGTTTGAAGGGACCCACGCCGTAGCCGGTCGACCAGCTGCCGAACGAGACATCGTTCGCGCCCGCATTGGCGGAGACGCTGACGTAGTAGCCCTCGAGGTCGTCGGCCACCGTAAGCGTCGGGCCGGACTCGCCCTCGATGGTCTCCCACTTCGTGGAGCTGCTGGGCGCCGAGGTGCCCTTGTACTTCTTCCAGGTGTAGGTGACCTTGGAGTTGTCGACATAGGAGGGGCTGTAGCTCGAGCCGGTGTACGCCTTAGCCGTGAGGGTAGCGCCGATCTCCGTGGAAGACGCGGAGAGCTCGACGCCCGCGAGCTTGACCGCACCGGCCTTGAGCACGGCGTCGCTTGTCGTGGCCTCAACGTCGTTTACCCCGGCGTTTGCCTTGACCTTGAGATACTTGCCCTCAAGGGCGTCAGTTACCTTGAGGGTGGCGGTCGTCGCGCCCTCGATCTCGGCCCAACCGGAGTATTTGCTGGTCGACTCGTACCAGGTGTAGGTCACCTTGGTGTCGCTCGTAGCGGGCGTGTTGTACGCAGTGTACGGCGTAGCGGTCAGAGTGTCGCCCACGGCGGGAGACGAGTTGCTCAGCTTGACGGAGTAGAGGCTCGCCTGGCCGTCGCCCAGCACGGGACCGGGGATGTAGTTGGCATTGATGCCCGAGCCGGAGGAGACGGAGGGGCCGTAATAGTCCTTACCGCCCGCCGTTACCTTGCAGATGAAGTACTTGCCCACCATCGCATCGGTGACGGTAAGGGACTGCTCATGGCCTACGACCTCGGTGTAGTCGGAGACGCTGCTACTCGCCTTGACCGTGCCGGCGAGCCAGGTGTAGGTCCAGGTGCCGGGGTTGGCGACGGACTCGGTCGAAGTGCCATACCAGTCATCCTCGACCTCGTCATACATATTCGCCCAGAGCGTATCGCCCGCGTTGAGCGCGCCGGACTTCGTGGAATACGAATTGTCCTTATCCTTGGAGTCCTGGATAAAGACCTTGGCGTCAGAGGTCAGCTCGTCGGCAGAGGCGGCTGCAGGAGCATCGGCCTTTACAGTGGCGGCAGCCGCAGTGGGCGCGGCAGCGGCCGGCTGCTCGTCGGCATCGTTTGCGGCGGGCGCGGCGTCCTTGGCAGGCTCTTCGTCTGCCGCGGGCTCCTGCCCGGCGTTGGCCGCGTCGTCACCGGCCGCGGGCGCGGCGGTATCCTCCGCAGGCGCGTCCTCCGCAGGCGCGTCCTCCGCGGGCTGCGCCTCGGCAACAGCCTCGGCCTGCGAGGTCGCCGCGAGCTCGTCGACTGCCTCGGCGAGCGCGGGCGCCGGCACGAGGGCCGTCGTCGTCACAAACGCGAGCAGCAGCGCGAGCACGCGCTCTGTCAGCGGTTTTTTGGGTTTCATATACCCCGCCTCCTCCCCTTTCGGGGTCCGGGAGGGCAGGTAGGATCGGCAGGGTGCGCCCCCGCCATTCATCCCTCGCAACGCGCAAGCGCGCCGCCGCGAGCGGACGAGCCTTGAACACAGTCATTCAACTGATCCGGAGTCGAACCGGAATCCTTTTTTCTCTACTAGGCGTAGCAGCTGTTCGAACCGTGCCCTCAAGTTATTCAGATGCAACACAGTTTAGCAGCTCAGCTGACGCGCTGAGCGTTAACGCAGCGCCGCTTTTGCCTACCCGAAATAGATCACGGGAGCGCGAACAGAACGGCGATAATCTAATCACATAGACCACCAGACACCTGAACCGGAGAGTACGCCGTGCGACCGTTCATCCAGGCAGAAGGCAACATGCCCGGCAACATTAACTTCTACACCGCCCTTCTTGGTTTTCGGGAAATGGGCTTCGAGTGCGTTCTCTACCGCAGCATGGAAGAGCTGGCCGAGTCTTCGCGCGAAGACGTCGTCGTCGGTGGGCTCGGCCCCGTAAGAAACGCGCTCATCAGGCATGGCGTAACGATTGAAGAGCTCGACTATCCCGCTGAGTTGCAACCTTATATGGGCCGAAAGGTATGGTCCTCGACCGTGGCTGAGGTCGCGTCCGACCGCAGCCTTTGGCCTGTGTTCGTCAAATCGGCCGAGAATAAACGACTCACCGGCAAGGTTATGTCGAGCGACCGGGATCTTGCGGGCCTCGGGATGTTCGGCCGCAACCTTCCCGTCACCTGCAGCGAGGTCGTCGACTTCCTCACCGAATGGCGCTGCTTTGTGAGGTACGGGCAGATCCTCGACGTGCGCCCGTACAAAGGCGATTGGAAGAAGAGCTTCGACCCGGCCGTCATCGAGAACGCCATCGAGGACTTCGCCGGCGCCCCCGCCGGCTACGCCGCCGATTTCGGCGTGACCCGCGACGGCCGGACGCTGCTGGTCGAGATTAACGATGGTTATTCGCTCGGCTGCTACGGGCTCCAGCACAATCTCTACGCGCAGCTCCTGTCCGCCAGATGGGCCGAGCTCGTCGGCACGGAAGATGAGTGCGATTTCTCTTAAACGGTCAGGAGTCGCCGGCTGCCCCGTGGTCGCCCGCGACGGCTTGCGGGCATAGCGGCGCCGCCCTCGGCGGGCGGCTCATCACGTACCAGCGGTTCGTGTCCCACCACAGGTAGGTCTGGTAGCCGCCGAACCACACGGTAAAGCGGGTGCCGCGGCCGGTACCCAGACACGGCCAGCTTTCTCGGCGGCTCACCTTGGTGATCTCGTAGGCGCGGCCGGGGCGCCACAGCACGGCAATCGGGGTGAGGCTGCCGTCCGCGTCGATCTCGCAGCGCACACGAACATAGCGCCGTGAGCGCTTTTCGAGCCCTTGTGACATTCGGCTGCCTCGCCTCCCCTCGTCCTTCTTTCCACGTCGATTCGTTAGCGCACATATGTTCTCACAAACATCTGTTTGAGTATGACATGAACGCGGGACAAGAACGCCGTCGCGGACGAGCGGCGGGTATACTGTCCGCTAGCAGCAACAACGTCACCCATAGAAAGCAGGCGCGTATGTCCAGCAACCGCAAGATGCTCAAGATCTTGAGCCTTCTCCAGTTCGCCCTGTCCATCGTCGTCATCGTCCTCGCCGTCATCGCGAAGGTCGGTGGGCAGGCCGCCGCGGGGCAGGGCCAGCTCGACGCGATGCGTCCCTACCTCGACCTGCCCGCGGCACTCGTCCTCGGCGCGGTCTCTGTCGCCGCATCCGTCATGGGCATCCGCGGCGCCAACCGCCCGAGTGCGCTCGGCAGCCACCGCGTGCTCTGCATCCTCGCCGTGATCCTCGGCGTCGTGGCCGCGGTCTTCGCCGGCAACGCGGCCGTGCTCGCGGTCTCTGCCATCACCGCTGCGGACGGCATCGGCGCCGCTGTATACGACGGAAAGGTCCAAAAGGAGCTCGAGGAGCGCAGATAGCGCGAGCGACACCGAGCACCCTTCTTGCTAAGAAAGCGCGACCTCTGGGCATGCGAGGAGTTGACGCGCTAAGAAAATGCCACCTCTGGGTAACCGAACGCCCAGAGGTGGCATTTTCTTAGCAAGAAAGACGCGCGCTCGCCCAGACGTCAGGGTTTCTTAACGCCCACGGCGCCGCGACCGCCAGAGGTCGCGCTTTCTTAGCAGTCGCCTACTCCAGCGTGATGCTCAGAAGCTGCGGCTCACCGCCGTTATCGTCGAGTATGCGTCGCTCCACATGAATGCTCTCAACCGAATCGGGGTCGATCAGGCGCGTCGAGACCCAAGTGACGTTTCCATCGCGTCCCAGACCGAAGTAATTATTCGCCACGCCGTCGTCTTTAATGACCTGCTCCGTGCCGTCATTGAGCACAAGGCTGACTTTCCGGATGCCATCGCTCATCACGGGGTCAGCCGAAATCTGCACCGAAAACGGGCTCACCTTCGCCTCCACGCCATCGGAAGAAGTAAAGGTTTTCGAGGCGACGCGCTTGCTGAGGTTGAACCGCTGGGTCTCCGCCGTGTATCGCTTGGTGTCATTGCCGTCGCCCTCATGCCAGTTGAGCACCCAGGTCAATCCCTTTTCCAGGTCGGCTTCGCCACCAAATCCCGCAAAGTACATCGTTCCATGGACCTCGGTTTTGGTCGAAGATTCTTTTTCAATCATCTCCCGGGTGTCCGCGAAAGCCCGAGTCGACTCGTCGTCCTCGTCGCCAAAGTCAAGGGTAATGAGGTCGAGGGTTTGCTCGCCCTCAGCGCCCGAAAGCACAAGCTCTCCCGCTTCCGCAGCGGGCTCGTAGAGCGCCACGCCATTCGGGTTCGAAAGCGTGAAGGTCACAGATCCACAGCCGTTCTCGTCGACCGCGATCTCGCCGAGCTCGAGCGTGTAGCCGTTTCCCTCGACGGAGAGGCCGACGTGCTCCACCGCTTCCGAGAGTTCGACCGGCGCTGTTCCGTCGCCGAAGTCGCGTTTGTACGAGATCGTCGAGCCGTCGTCGCCCAAGAAGGACCGCGTCTGCGTCCTCCCCTGTCCATGGTCTCCCCACGCTTGCGCAAAGAAATCGGAATTAACCACCGCGTAGGCGACTCCACTGGTGGCCAGAACGGCCGCAACACAGCCGGCAACAACCGCGGCGAGGGGCTTGGCTGCCCCACGACGGCGGGGCTTCTTTCCGCTAGTTGCGCGGGAAAGCGCGCGATCCGCAAGCTCATCGTCGGCGTGCATTGCATCGAAAGCAGCTTTGAGCTGGTCGTTATTCATAATCCTCTCCCTCCAGGAGTTTCCTCAGCTTCGATCGCCCGCGAGCAAGCCTCGTGCGAATCGTCGCCGCCGGGACGTGCAGGTAATCGGCTATCTGCTGCGTGGGCAGCTCAAGGTAGTAAAAGAGCACGATGGGCACGCGGTACTTCTCGGGAAGCCGCATGACCTCGACCAGAAGGTTTCTAGACTCGGCGTCAGGCACCTGCAGCGAATCGACGTATGAGGCAATGTCCTCCACGCGCCGCCACGGCCGGCGAAACAGCGACTTGCATTCGTTGATGGTCACTCGGATCAGCCAGTTTTTAAGGTGGTCCTCCCCATCGAAAGGCTCGTCTCGCCTGAGCAGCTTGACGAAAACGTCCTGCGCCACATCGTCCGCATCGGCAGCGTCGCGCAGGTAGGTGTACGCCACGCGAAACACCAGGTCGCGGTTCGCGGCAACCGCTTTTCGGAATTCCGGCTCGAGCACGATTCCTCCTTTCTTCTTTGTCGTATGTACGTTGTTTGGGGCCCTCGCACTAGATACGCGTTGAGAGACAGATTTGTTTCAGGCGTGCAGCAATTTGTACAAAGTAGCGCTAACTCCCATACAGCGGACGCATCCGGGTGTTTTTCGGCCCAAATGCGTCCGCTGTATGGGAGTTAGTTGATTTGGCAAGAAGGGCGGGCGGCCGCTAGCCGATGGTCAAGTTGATCTTTGCCCCATTACCCGCGAGAGTTTTTCGAGCGTCGACATCGTTGGATTCGCTCGCCCGTGATCCGCGAGGACTACGTCAACGGCAAGGAGATGGGTTGGGTGGAGGCAGATGCGTCCGCCGCCCGCCAGTCGTGGCATTGTTGCCGCTTGTTTTGCCGATATTGGTCTGGAAACCAGCCCGTGAGGGTGCCAAGCAGAAATGGCCCTAATAAAAACTAGAGCGCATCCGCTCTCACGGACACGCCCTTACAAAACCTCTCGGTTTTTCCAGCTAAGGAAATTATGACTGCATAGGGAGCCAGAGGTCAACGAGTTTGAAGAAAAAATCGAAGTAGCCCGCAAGCGAGCCGTCTGCTGGGCAGAGCGGCAGCGTCGAGGCGAGCGCTTCCTTCGCCTGTCTCATTTTCTCTGCGTGACGCCTCCTTGTCGAGGGCCTGACGCAGAAGGTGTGCGAGGCATAGAGGGTGGCTGCTATCTGGGCGATGCGCAGGTTCCGCAGCTTCGATCTCCTTGACTTGCTGTTCTTCAGCCCAAGGCTGTTCATCGAGCTCACGATCGGGCCCGACGTCGGAAACGGTGCCAGCGTCGACGATGATGAGAATCCGTTGACGATGCAGCTGTTGTGGCTGCACGCATTGCGGAGGCCCTTTACCGACTTGAGGACGTAGTGCTCATCGCGCATCGCGTCGTCGCCCCAGCGTTCGGAGCAGAACAGCCAAAGGTCAGCGAACTGGCCGAAGTCCGTGACCTCGAGCAACGCCCAGACCGAGAGCCCTCCGAGGTCGTCCATGTAGTGAGAGATGACGTCCCCCGAGTACGCGTCGGGATACTTTCCGGTGGAGCCCCTGGCTTTGAGGCTGGATTCCATCCTCGCGTTGCCCCTCGCCCTCTGGCGTTCGAGGAAGTCCGCGACGACGGCGTAGCCGTCCTCGCCTTGCGCGGCACAGCGGTTGAGCAGATCAAGTCTGGCGAAGTGCTCGACGTCGATGCAGATCTCGCGGAGCGCCGAGCGAAGCACCCGGTCGGCCGACGACAGTTCCTTGAGGGCCGCGAAGTCGAGACCGATGTACTCGCCCCTGTGCGGACCTTCCAGGTAGATTGGGTAGAGTTTCCTGTACGAGGCGGCGCGCAGGTAGTTGTTGGCGTGCTTGAGGTAATCGGCGGCCTCGCTCTCGCTGCACAGCTCGAACTTGACGCCCTTCTCCTTAAGATGGGCGATCTGCTGCTCAACGGCGAGCATAGGCTTGGGGCGCGCCTGGCCTTTGCTGTCCGGCGACTCTGACTCCTTGGCCATCCGCGCTCCTTTCCAGTGGTTGATTTGTGTGGATCGTATTATACGGCCGGAGTTGAAAGACCATTAACTCCTTGCGACGCTAGGTTACGAAAACAGTAGCTGCGGAGAAGCCGACCAAGCCAGCACAAACGCCGTCCTCTCGAAGGCGCTGTAAGAAGAAGGGCGACCCTTTGGCCGCCCTTCCCGGAAGTTGGCTAGCTAGGGCACGGATCTCATGCCGCGCAGCACCGTGCGCCCTAGCCGCGCCTGCGCTTGAACAGGCCGGCGAGAAGTGCGGAGGCGCCGGCAAAAGCCGTGGCAGCAAACCCCGTAAGCGACGCGTCCCCCGTCGCGGGGAGGCGCTTCTTTGTCGACGCGGGCTTGGCCTTGGCGTCCGTCACGGGCGTTTGCTGCTCGGCCGGTTTCGTCTCGGGCTTGGTATCGCCGGGCTTCTCCTCGGGCCTGGCCTCCTCAGGCGGCGCGATGACCGCGCTCTTGGCGACGGCTTCGTCATAGGGAGAGTCGACTACAGCATCGCCCGTGCCGATGGTTTGGCCCGCCTCGTAGACGACGCCGTCGTCGAGCTCTTCCTTGCCGCGATAGTCAATGACCTTGCCGCCGGCAGGCGTCTGGATGATGGCGCCTTCAATCTCGATGGTGCCGATCGCCTTGCCGTCCTCGCTCATGGCAAGGGCGAAGATTGCCGCCGTGTCTCCCTCAGCCGTGACCTTGCTGCGAACGATCGAGATGGTCGCGGGCGTAATGCCCTCGCTGGTCTGGGCGAAGATGCCGATGTTCATGCCCTCGCGCTCAGGAATGGCCTCGCCATCCTGGTCTCCACTGTAGTGGTCGGGGCCGTCGCCGCCGGTCTCGGCATAGCGGGCTATGGCCTTGACAACGGAGTCGCTAATGTAGATATGGCCACCCGCGTCGTTGGGGTAGAAGTTTCTGGTGGAAATCGCAGTCGAGAATTCGCCCTCTGCGAACGCATCCACGGTCGAGCCGTTCTTGATGACGATGTCGTTCTCATCGGTGTAGAGGGCGATGACTTCCCCGCCATCTGAGCTTGTGCGAACCGTCACGGTCGCACCATCGAGCGTGACGCCCTTATAGACATAGATGCCGTAACCAACACCGGTTGCGTCAAGGGATGCGTTCGTGACCGTGAGACCGCCCTTGGCCTTGACGGCATAATCTTCCTCGGAGCTTGCCTTGACCTGGCTGCCACCCGAAATCTCGATGTTGCCTTCGGCCCAAATCGCATTGTTCTCGATAGAGCTTGCCTCTACCTTGCCGCCGCCCTTGATGATCAGGTCGCTGCCTGTGGCAATGCCTCTCCGCTCCCCTTTTGCGATCACGGTGCCAGAGGAGTCGATGGTGGCATTGCCCCCAGATTGGATGCCTTCAGTACCACCTGTGGCATTCACGGTACCCGAGCCCGTGATGGATAGATCTCCCTTTGCCTCAATTCCGTCGGAAGAAGTGCTTGTGGTATTCACGGTGCCAGGACCGGAAATGGAGAGGTCGCCTGAGGATTTAATTGCATCGGCCTCAGCTGTCACGTTGAGCTCATCTGAACTCTTCGAGCTCTTTATGTTCAACTCTGCTTTCTGGTTGGCGCCGTTCTCTGCCTTGATGGCAGCTCCGGCGGAATCGGGGTCAGTTTTCACGGTGTTGTTGCCCTCGTAGGCAACGTTGAGCTTACCGGCGGCCTCGATTGCGCCGCCGTTATAGCCATTGAGCTTCATGTCGTCGGCGCCGTCCCAGGCCCAGGTACCGGCCTCGTCGCCTGCCGCGGTACCGGCGTTGTACTGGGTGCCGTCGACGTCCACCCACTCGGCGGCAAGCGCGGCGTCGGGCATGAACAACGCACCAGCGCAGGCGACGCACAGGGCACCCGCGATTAAGCGGCGGGTCGCGTGGGACCAGTCGGCGCGGACTCGGACGACTGGGCGCTGCCCGACGGGGTTGGAGAAGTGACTCTTGCTCATGGTGTGCCCCCTCTTTCGTGGTGCTTCTCGACACCCCCTAGCGTCGGGCGGGAGGGCGTTGCACGGTAGTGCCATTTGAGGGGCAAAACGGCCAACGACGGGCGTCGCAGCGTGGGCGGCAGGACGTGGGCCATGGAGGGAAAGCTCGTTAACTTGGACCGCCCTAATCAAGCCGCCCTCAAAACGACTGCGATCATAGCGATTCTTGACACATCCAACCTCGCCTATGCATATGAGGCTGCGTCGCGAAACGCCCGAAAGGAAGTAGTCGTGGCCGAAAGCCGGGCAACGCACGTTGCATAGCACCGACATTCCCAGGGACTGTATCCACGCCCCGGTCAGCTGGTTGCGGTAGACGTTGTAGCGTCTCACGGCACCGTATTCCCCGAGAGCGAACTGACAGCGATGGCGGCTTTAAGGTTGAGGGGCGCCCTTAGGGCTGAGGCCCTCCGATTGCGAGGAGCGCGTCGCCGTGGCTGACGCGGTCAAGATCATGCAGCGCGACGGGCGCAGCCACACCACTTGCCGCCAGGGTTGCACAGTCAATAAAATCGTGGTGCATTGTGGCACGTCTTCGCCATGGGCGATTATGCACAAAAATAGGGCAGTTTGGCTTTCACCATTCCACCCCAAAAACCCGAAGGTTTTGCCAGTTAGCAGTACTTTAGCAGCCTGAGACTCATCGTCAAGGACTATATAGAGCTACCCAATAGTCAGGTTGATCTTTGCCCCCATCGCACGCGCGAGCTTCTCGATCGTCGACATCGTCGGGTTCGCGCGGCCGCGTTCGATTCGGCTGATCGTTTCCTGAGGAACACCCGATTTGCGCGAGAGCTCGGTTTGAGTAAGGCGCGCGACGCCCCGTGCCAGGCGGATCTCTCGACCTAGGCGCGAAGCCCCGCGGAAGCCCTCGGTGACCTCCCGAAGATAGAACCCGTCCTGAAGGCTGCGCCCCTCTCCCGCAAGCAGCAGTTCGAGTGGGTCGTACTCGCCCAAACCGTTCGCGCGCATCACAGAGCCGATGTTTTGCCTGCTCGGCGGGGCGATTCGCTCCTCAACCCAAGACCACACCCACTCTGGCGGAATCTCCCGTTGCCCCTTAGCAACAAAGAAACCGAACTGGATCGGCACGTCCTGGGGCCCTGCCCAATCCTCAACCGTTGCGGTGAAGGTCGAGGTCGCTTGATCGCACTCGATGACGGCGCAGGGCGGCGCGTCCTTCTCACCGTCAATCAGCTCGAATCTCCTCATAGCGCTCCCACCTCCTTTGGATAATCTCCCGCATCTTCGACAGGACCGCGTCCGGCAATATTCCCTCCAGGCCGTCGAACAGCTCGGCGATTCGGACCTCGTCCAGATCCTGGATTCCCTCAACCGGCGCAATGGTTCTGAGGTTCTCCTCAAGCGAACGGCTGCCGACGAAGTTGGTCGTAGCCACGTCCGCGAGCGGGTCGAAGGCAGCGATTCGCTCGAGGTCTGCCGCCAACGGCGCCAGGAGTGAGAAACCCGTATCGAATACGGGAGCAATCCTGAACGAGCCGTTGGGCGCTGCGAGGACCTCGATGTTCGATGCGTGGCGATCGCGATTTGCCATCAGGTAATCGACGAGCATCATCCTCGCGATATCTTCTTGCCAGCCAAAACGGCGGCAGAGCTCGATCGGTGACTCTCCGGGATTTTTATACAGGCCGAAAAAAGCCCCGAGCGACAGCTTGCGCTCCCACACCTTACGGAAGTTGCGCGACGAGTTGAGCCACGTCTCGTACTCGGCACCGTCTATGAGCACCTTGGCGTGAATCAGCCGATATGCGAGGTGTTCGATGCCGAGCGCATCCATAAGCCGGCTTGCCAGGAGCTCGTTTACGCACTCGTAGCCGTCGATGACCACCCCGTTGTAGCGCGGCAGTTTGTAGTAGATGAGCCTCGAGCCCGACCCGGTGCGCGCCTTCAGGTACGTTCCGGCAGTACCCGACGAGCTTGCCCGCTCGTTCCAATCCAAGCCGGTCAGGTCCTGAATCGCCCTCACGATATCCCTGCTTGCCATATCCCACCCTTCAATGTCCGAATATAGGTTTTATATCATATCCAAACACGTAGTCGCCCATTCCTGACGGTTGTCGTGAGGGAAAAGCGCTAACTCCCATACAGCGGACGCATCCGGGCGTTTTTCGGCCCAAATGCGTCCGCTGTGTGGGAGTTAGTTGATTTGGCAAGAAGGGCAAGAAGGGCGGCGACCCGGCGCGAGCAGCCTTAGAAGTCGAGGCGCACGGGAATGCCCTGGCTGGCCATGTACTCCTTGACCTGACGGATCGAGTAGGTTCCGAAGTGGAAGACGCTCGCGGCGAGCACGGCGTCGGCCTCGCCCTCGATGATGCCCTCGGCAAAGTGCTCGAGAGTGCCCACGCCGCCCGACGCGATCACGGGGATGGGCACCGCACGCGCCACGGCGCGGGTCAGCGGGATGTCGAAACCGTCCTTGGTGCCGTCTCGGTCCATGCTCGTGAGCAGGATCTCACCGGCACCGCGGCGGGCCGCCTCCTCGGCCCAGGCAACGGCATCGATGCCCGTGGGGATACGACCGCCGGCCAGGTAAACCTCCCACTTGTCGGTGTTTCCGACCTGCTTTGCGTCGATGGCCACGATCACGGCCTGGCTGCCGAAGGCGTCCGCGCACGCCGTGATGATGCCCGGCTCCTTGACGGCGGCCGAGTTGATGGAGACCTTGTCGGCCCCGGCAGCGATCATGGAGCGGCAACCCGCGACGTCGCGGAAGCCCCCGCCCACGGTGTACGGGATGCGGAGGCGCTCGGCGGCATGGCTCGCGAGCTCGATGGTGGTGCGGCGATCGTCGGAGGTCGCCGTGATGTCGAGGAACACGACCTCGTCGGCGCCCTCGCGGTCGTACTTGCTCGCGAGCTCGACGGGATCGCCGGCGTCGCGCAGGTCGACGAAGTTGACGCCCTTGACCACGCGGCCGTCCTTGACGTCGAGACACGGGATCACTCGTTTGGTAAGCACTGGGGCTCCTCCTGCTCGGATTGGTTCGACGGGTTTCTTGCCAGATGGAACCGTGGCGACGAATCAGGACCTCGCCGCCGCGAGGGCCTCTTCCAGCGTGAAGTTGCCCTCGTAGAGGGCACGACCGGTGATGGCGCCCTCGATCGCATCGGGGCCGGCGGCCGCAAGCGCGCGCAGGTCGTCGGTCGAGGTGACGCCGCCGCTCGCGACCACGGGCGCGCCAAAGAGCGCCGCCACGCGTCGGTAGGCGTCGACGTCGATGCCCGTCTGCATGCCGTCGCGGTTGATGTCGGTAAAGACGAGGTGCGCAAATCCAAGGCCCGCGAGGCGCGGCAGGAGCTCGTCGACCGTGAGGCCGGCGCCTTCTCGCCAGCCGTTGACCTTGACGACGCCGTCCTTGGCGGCGACGTCGGCCACGACCTGCTCGCCGTACTCGGCGGCCGCGCACTCGGCGAAGGCAGGGTCGCGCACGAGCGCCGTTCCGATGGCTATGCGGCGCACGCCGAGGTCTGCCAGGCGCGCGACGGCGTCGATGGAGCGGACGCCGCCGCCGCAATCGACCTTGATGCCCGGCGTCGCGCAGATGGCGCGGATGGCAGCGGCGTTGGCGGCGCAGGCCTCCTCGTCCTCCTCGAACGTCGCGGAGAGGTCGACCACGTGGATCCACTCGGCGCCGCGCTCCGCGAAATCGCGCGCAACGGCGGCGGGGTCGTCGGAGTAGACGTCCATGCGCGAGCGGTCGCCGCGCTGCAGGCGCACGACCTTGCCGCCCACCAGGTCGATCGCGGGAAAGAGGATCACCTTGCCCCACCCCTCACGATGTCGACGTAGTTGGTGAGGATGCGCAGGCCGGTGGCCGAGCTCTTCTCGGGGTGGAACTGGACGCCGTAGACGTTATTGCTCCACACAGACGAGGCGAAGCTGCGCACATAGTGGGTGCGCGTGGCCACAACCGCGTCCTCGACGTCGTCGTCGAGCGCGTAGCTATGCGTGAAGTAGACGTTCGCGCCCTCGGGCACGCCGCGGAAAAGCGGGCACGCCTGGCCGTGGGCGGACAGGTGGATCTGGTCCCAGCCCACGTGCGGCACCTTGAGGCGGCCGGAGCGCAGGCGGGTGGCGCTGCCGGACAGCACGCCCAGGCCGTCCACCCAACGCTCCGGGTCGGACGCGCCGTGGAGCTTGCCGTCGGTGCGCTCGTCCCCGCGCTCGAAGAGCAGCTGGAGGCCCAGGCAGATGCCGAGGAACGGTACGCCGCGGCCCACGGCCTCGCGCACCGCGTCGGCCTGGCCGGACTCGTTCATGTACGTCATGGCGTCCTCGAAGCTGCCCACGCCGGGCAGCACAATGCCCGAGGCACCCGCGATGGCGGCCGGGTCGTCCGAGACGCTCGCCTCTCCCCCGACCTCGGCGAGGCCGCGGACGACGGAGAGGAGGTTGCCCTTGTGGTAGTCGACCACGACGATCGGCGCGGCCATTAGAGGCTCCCCTTGGTGGAGGGCACCGAGCCGTCAGAGCGCGGGTCGGGCTCGACGGCCTCGCGCAGGGCGCGCGCCGCCGCCTTGAAGGTGGCCTCGAGGATGTGGTGCGCGTTCTCGCCGCAAACAAGGCGCAGGTGAAGGGTAATACCCGCGTCGCGCGCAAGCCCCGCGAAGAACTCGTGTCCAAGCTCGGTGTCGAAGGTGCCGACCTTCTGGGGGCCGATGGGCACATCCCAGAAGAGCTCGCCGCGGCCCGAGCAGTCGACGGCGGCCATGACGAGCGCCTCGTCGAGCGGGACCATGACGGAGCCGAAGCGGCGGATGCCGCTCTTGTTTCCAAGGGCCTCGCGCAGGGCCTGGCCCATGACGATGCCCGTGTCCTCGACGGTGTGGTGGTCGTCGACGTAGGTGTCGCCCTTGACGCGCAACGTCACGTCGATGAGCGAATGACGCGAGAACGCGGTGAGCATGTGGTCAAAGAAGCCCACGCCGGTCTCGATGTCGGCGGCGCCGGTGCCGTCGAGGTCTATCGAAAGCCCGATGTCCGTCTCTTTGGTGGCGCGGACTACCTTGGCGGTCCTGGTCATGCTTCCTCCCTAGCTAGGATGGCGAGCGCATCGAGAAGCGCGTCGTTCTCGGGGCGCGTGCCCACGGTGATCCTCAGGCAATTCTCCAGGCCAGGAGCATAGCTGAAGTCTCGGACAAGGATGGAGAACTCGTCGCGCAAGCGCGCGCGGACGCGGCTGGCGCCCGGTAGCCGGACGAGCAGGAAGTTCGCGGCGCTCGGCCACGTCTCGACGCCCTCGATGCCCGCGAGGCCCGCCTCGAGCCGAGCGCGCTCGGCCACGATGTCGGCGACCACCGGCGCAAGCTCGCGACGGCGGGACACGGCGGCGCAGGCGACGGACTGCGCGAGCACGTCCTCCGAGTAGATCTGGCGGATGGCGCCGAGCATGTCGACGACGGCGGGGTCGGCGACGAGGTAGCCCACGCGAAGTCCCGCGAGGCCAAAGGCCTTGGAGAGCGTGCGCAGCACCATAAGGCGGGGGTTCTCGGCCACCCACCCCACAAGCGAGGCGTCCTCGCCGGCAAACTCGATGTACGCCTCGTCAAGAAGGACGAGGGCGTCGGTCTCGTCGAGCAGGCGGCGGATGATGCTCGGGTCCACGAGGTTGCCCGTGGGGTTGTTCGGCGAGGTCAGGATGACGAGCGCGGCGTCGTCGGCCTTCGCCGCCGCCACGAGGGCGTCGGCGTTGATCTCGAAGGTCTTAGGGTCGCGCCACACGGTGACGACGGGCGTCTCGCACATCTTTGCGAAGTTCGCGTACTCGCTGAAGTCCGGCGGGCAGGTGATGAGCGCGTGCCCCGGGCCGCCGAAGGTAAAGAGCAGGTTGAAGAGCAGCTCATCGCCGCCGTTTCCCACCATGATGTTCGCCCGCCGCACCCCGTGCCGCGTGGCAAGAAGATCGCGCAGGTCGTTGGCCATCGGATCGGGATAGCGGTTGAGCGGCGTCGTCACCATGGCGGCGCGCATGGCCTCGACGACGGAGTCCGGCAGCTTGTGGGTGTTCTCGTTGGCGCTGAGGTTCACGCGGCACGGCGCGAACGCCGGGTCGTACGGCTCGAAGCCCTGCAGCGCCTCGCGGGCACGCTCGGCAACGGTGGGCATCTAAGCCTCCTGCTTCGAGTAGCCGGGCAGGTAGGGCACGCCGGGGGCGGCGAGGTCCTCGGGCCAGGCGACGCGGTGCGCACCCTCGCAGGCGGCGTCGGCGTCGGCGTACCCCTCGAGACCCTTCTCGGCAAGTCGGCGGCGCATGCCCACCGAAAGCGCGTGGGCCCACAGGCCCTCGGCCTGGGCCATGGCCTGCGTGGCGGGCGCGTCGGCGAGCATGCCCTCGGGCGTGTAGCAGATCACGCTGGAGCGCTTCTGGAAGTCGTAGACGCCGAGCGGGTTGAAGAAGCGCGCGGTGCCTCCGGTGGGCAGGGTGTGGTTGGGGCCGGCCACGTAGTCGCCGAGCGGCTCGGAGCTCCAGGCGCCGACAAAAATGGCGCCGGCGTTCTTGACCTTGCCGAGCAGGCTCATGGCGTCCTTGCAGTGGAGCTCGAGGTGCTCGGGCGCGACGACGTTCACGGCATCGACGGCGGCGTCGAGGTCGTTGGCCACCACGATCACGCCGCGGTTGTCGAGGGAGGCGCGGGTGATCTCCTCGCGCGGGGACTGGCTCACGAGCTTCTCGGCGGCGGCGAGGACGCGCGCGGGCAGCTCGGCGTCGCAGGTCACGAGGTAGCAGCTGGCCAGGGGGTCATGCTCGGCCTGCGCCATGAGGTCGGCGGCCACGACTACGGGGTCTGCCGTGGCGTCGGCAAGCACGCAGACCTCGGAGGGGCCGGCCACCATGTCGATGCCCACATCGCCCGAGACGTAGCGCTTGGCGGCCGCCACGAAGGCGTTGCCGGGGCCGACGATCTTGTCGCAGGCGGGGATGGACTCGGTGCCGTAGGCCACGGCGCCGACGGCCTGGGCGCCGCCCACGGCGTAGACCTCGTCGACGCCCGCGAGCTTGGCCGCGGCGAGCGTGTAGGCGGAAAGCGAGCCGTCCTTCTGAGGCGGGGTGACCATGACGACGCGCGGCACGCCGGCCACCTTGGCCGGGATGGTGTCCATGAGCACCGTCGAGGGGTACTGCGCGCGTCCGCCGGGCACGTAGACGGCGGCGGATGCCACGGACGTGACCTTCACGCCGAGGATCGTGCCGTCGGGGCGCGTGGTGAACCAGCTCTCCTCGCGCTCCTTCTCGTGGAAGGCGCGGATCTGGTCGCGGGCACGGGTGAGGGCGCGCAGGAACTCGGGGTCGACCATGCTCGGGGCCTCGTCGATGAGCTCCTGAGGAACGCGGAAGCTCGCGGGGCAGGCGCCGTCGAACTTGTTGCAGTACTCACGGACGGCAGCGTCGCCGCGCTCGCGGACGTCGTCCACGATGGCCTCGGCGGAGGCCATGATCTCGGCAGGCAGGGCGCCCGAGCGGTTGAGGTCGGCCTGCGTGAGCGCGCGGCCGTCGGTCAGAAGGACTTCTCTCATCGTCTATGCCTCCTTGGAAGCGACCTCGGCGAGGCGGGCCGCAAGGTCACGGATTCTCTTGTCGCAACGATACGCCGCGGGACCGGCAAAGAAGCGCGCCGTGCACTCCATGACGTCGTCGACCACCACGAGGTCGTTCTCGCGCAGCGTGGTGCCGGTGGCCGTGATGTCCACGATGCGGTCGGCCATGCCCACGATGGGGCCGAGCTCGATGTTGCCGTGCAGGGTCAGGATGTCCACCTGGCGACCGATGCGGTCGTAGTACTGCTGGGTGATGCGCGGGTACTTGGTGGCCACGCGCTCGGTGCCGCGCCACTCGTAGTTGCGGTCGGCCTGGCCGGCGTTGACGGCGGGCTCGGCGACGACGAAGCGGCAGCCGCCGTAGCGAAGATCGACAAGCTGTAGCAGGTCAAGGTCGGCCTCCACCAGCGAGTCCTTGCCGCAGATGCCGCAGTCGGCGCCGCCGGCGCCCACGAAGGCGGGGGCGTCCTGGGCGCGCACGATGATGTACTCGACGTCGTCGGCGCGCACAATCAGCTTGCGGCCGGGGTCGCGCAGCTCGTCCACGGGAAGCCCCGCCGCCTCCAGCACGCGCAGCGAGTCTTTAAAGAGCGAGCCCTTGGGCACGGCGATGCGGAGCGGTCGGGAGGCGACGCGAACGCCCGGGGTGACGACGCCCGACTCGCCCTGCTCGCCCAGGACCTCCTGCAGCCGCTCGAGTGAGAGCGCGAAACCGCAGGCAGCGAGGCCCGGACGGCCAAGATTGGCAAGGACCGCGTCGTAGCGGCCGCCGGAGGCGAGGCTCGCGGCGATGCCCTCGGCGTAGCCCTTGAAGATGATGCCCGTGTAGTAGTCGAAGCTGTTGATGATGCTGAAGTCGAAACTCGCGCGGCCGTCGCCGAAGAGGTCGGACAGCTCGGCGACGAGCGCCTTGAGCTCCGCGCAGCCGCGCTCGGCCGGCGGGACGTCCGCCTCGGCAAGAAGCGCGTCGATGGCGTCGACGACCTCGATGCCGCCGTGCATCCTGGGCACGGCGTGGAGGGCGCGGGCGGCCGAGGGCTTGAGCGCCGGAGTGGCATCAATGAGCTCGTCGAGGCTCACCAGGTCGGAGTCGTGCACGAGCGCGAGCACCTGGGCGGAGAACTCAGGGCTCGGGCTGCAGTTGGAAAGAAGCGCGGTCAGCGGCGTGACGGAGCCGAAGACGAGGCGCCACGCGGGGACCTCGAGGGTGGCCAGCGCCTCGGCGAGCAGGCGCACGACCTCGACCTCGGCGGCCGCGCCGTCGGTGCCCACGAGCTCGACGCCGAGTTGCGTAAATTGACGGGGCTGGCCGCGCAGAGACTGCTGCTCGCGCACCACGGGAGCGTTGTAACGGAAACGCGCCGGGAGCTCCTCGGCGCGGACGTGGCCCGCGACGAGGCGCGCGACCGGCAGGGTAAGGTCCGGGCGAAGCATAAGGAGGTTGCCGTCGGCGTCGAAGAGCTGGAACGGCGTGTTCTTGATGCGCCCGCCGCGCTCGAGGGCGGCGCGATCCTCGAGCAGCGGGGTCTCGACGGGCAGGTAGCCATGCTCGGCGAAGCAATCCCTCACGGTGGCGGAGATGCGCTCGCGGGCGAGCGCCTCCTTGGGGAGGATGTCGCGGAAGCCTCTGGCGGTGCCTGCAATCACGTTCGTGTCCCTTCTTTGGCGGGCATCATGCCCTGATTACGATGCGGCCACTTTAGCACACTAAAGCGTCGCAGCTCCTAAGGGGCAAATCGTGAAGCAGTTTCGTAACGTTGGCAATCAACGCGCGATGTCGACGAACTGGGCGCCGAGGAGCTCGGCGAGCGCGACGGGGTTCACCTCGAGCGAGAGCCCGCGCCGACCGCCCGAGATGCCGATGGCGTCGAAGAGCTGCGCCGTCTCGTCGATGAGCGTGGGAAACGGCTTCTTGAGCCCGATGGGCGAGCAGCCGCCGCGCACGTAGCCCGTCACGGCCTCGAGGTCCTTGATGGCGATGAGCGAGAGGGACTTCTGCCCAGATGCTGCCGCGGCGTACTTGAGGTCGAGCTCGCTCGCCACGGGGATGCAGCAGACCACGTGATCGCCCGAGGGGGACACGCACACGATCGTCTTGAACGCCGCATCCGGGTCCTCGCCGAGCTGCTCGGCCATGCGAACGCCCACGCCGCGCGAGATGTCGTCCTCCTCGACTTCACGGGCCACGTACTCGATGCCGGCGCGGTCGAGCTCGCGCATCGCGTTCGACTTCTGGAGCTTGTCCTTCTTTGCCACGCTACTCACCGGCCTTTTGGGCCGCGGCGGCGCGGGCACGGTCGCGCTCGAGGATGGGCGCGAGGAAGCGGCCCGTATAGCTCTCGGCACACTCGGCCACCTTCTCGGGCGTGCCGTAGACGACCACCGTGCCGCCGCCGTCGCCACCCTCAGGGCCCATGTCGAGGATGCGGTCGGCCATCTTGATCACGTCGAGGTTGTGCTCGATCACGAGCACAGTGTTTCCGGCGTCAACCAGGCGCTCGAGCACCTCGACGAGCTGGCGCACGTCCTCGAAGTGCAGGCCCGTGGTGGGCTCGTCGAGGATGTAGAAGGTCTTTCCCGTCTGCTGGCGGTGCAGCTCCTTGGCGAGCTTGACGCGCTGCGCCTCGCCGCCCGAGAGCGTGGTCGCCGGCTGGCCCAGGTGGATATAGCCCAGGCCCACGTCGTGCAGGGTCTGGAGCTTGTTCTTGATCTTGGGGATGTTCGTAAAGAAGGTCAGGGCTTCCGTGACCGTCATGTCAAGTACGTCGCTGATGGTCTTGCCGTGGTAGGTGACCTCGAGCGTCTCGCGGTTGTACCTCTTTCCATGGCACACCTCGCAGGGCACATACACGTCCGGCAAGAAGTTCATCTCGATCTTTATCTGGCCGTCGCCCTTGCACGCCTCGCAGCGGCCGCCGGGCACGTTGAACGAGAAGCGCCCCGGGCCGTAGCCGCGCATGCGGCTCTCGGGCGTGGAGGCGAAGAGCGCGCGCAGGTCGTCCCACAGGCCGATGTAGGTCGCCGGGTTGCTTCGCGGGGTGCGGCCGATGGGGCTTTGGTCGATGTCGATGACCTTGTCGATGAGCTCGATGCCCTCGAGCTTCTTGTACGGGCCGACGGCTCGCTTGGAGCGGTGCACCGCGTTGGTGAGGGCGGGCGCCAGCGTGTCGGTGACAAGCGACGACTTGCCGGAGCCCGAGACGCCCGTGACCACGGTGAGCGTGCCGAGCTCGACCTTGGCATTGACGCCCTTAAGGTTGTTGGCCGTGGCGCCCGTGATCTTTATGGCGCCGCGGCGCGGGTTGCGGCGCTTGGGCGGAAGGGCAATCTGCTTTTTGCCCGTGAGGTAGGCCCCCGTGATCGAGTCGGGGCAGGCGGCGATCTGGTCCGGCGTACCCGCCGCGACCACGTGCCCGCCGAGCTCGCCGGCGCCGGGGCCCATATCGATGACGTAGTCGGCGGCGCGGATGGTGTCCTCGTCGTGCTCGACGACGATCACGGTGTTGCCCTGGTCGCGCAGGCGCTTGAGCGTGTCTATGAGCCGATCGTTGTCGCGCTGGTGCAGGCCGATGGAGGGCTCGTCGAGGATATAGAGCACGCCCATAAGGCCGGCGCCGATCTGCGTGGCCAGGCGGATGCGCTGAGCCTCGCCGCCCGAGAGCGTGGCGGCAGCGCGCGACAGCGTGAGGTAGTCGAGGCCGACGTTGACAAGGAAGCGCAGGCGCGCCACGACCTCCTTGACCACGGGCCCGGCGATAAAGCGCTGACGGTCGCTGAGCTCGAGCGCCTCGAAGAACGCGAGCGCTTCTTTGCAGGAAAGGTCGCAGACCTCGTTGATCGATTTTTCGCCCACGGTGACGGCCAGGATCTCGGGCTTCAGGCGCGCGCCGTGGCAGGTGTCGCACGGGACCTCGCGGATGAACTTCTCGAGGTGGGTGCGCATGGTCTCGGAGGTGGTCTCCTGGTACTTGTCAAAGAGCACCTTGCGCACGCCGGGGAAGGTAGTGAACCAGTGGGTGTCGCGGCCGTCGCGCGTGCGGTAGTCGACGCGGATCTTTGTGTCGCCGAGGCCGCCGAGCAGGATCTCCTGCGCCTTCTTTGGCAGCTCATTCCAGGGGGTCTGGTCCGAGACGCCGATGTGCTTGCACGCCGCGGTAAGGATCTGCGGCCAGTAGTTCGAGTTGCCGAAGAGGCTGCCGAAGACGCCGCCCGCCACGCTGAGCGACGGGTCCTCGATCAGGGCCTCGGCGTCCACAATCTTGCGGAAGCCAAGGCCGTCGCAGTCGGGGCAGGCGCCGTAGGGGGCGTTGAACGAGAAGTCGCGCGGCTGCAGGTCGTCCATGGAGTGGCCGTGCTCCGGGCAGGCAAGCGCGAGCGAGTACTGCAAAAGCTCGCCCGGCATGCGCTCCGGGTCGTCGCGGTCGGGAAGGAGCCAGAACCAGACCTTGCCCTGAGCGAGCTTGGTGGCCTGCTCCACGCCCTCGGCGATGCGGCCGAGGGAGTTCTCGCGCACGACGATGCGGTCGACGACCACCTCGATCGTGTGCTTGATGTTCTTCTCGAGCTTGATGTCCTCGTCGAGCTCGCGAACCTCGCCGTCCACGCGCACGCGGCTGAAGCCCTCGCGCTTGAGGTCCTCGAAGAGCTTGGCGTACTCGCCCTTGCGGCCGAAGACCACGGGCGCGAGCACGAGGGCGCGGCGGCCTTGCGCGTGCGCGAGGACCTTATCGGCCACCTGGTCGGTGGTCTGGCGCTCGATCACCCGTCCGCACTCGGGGCAGTGCGGCGTGCCTACGCGCGCGAACAGCAGGCGCAGGTAGTCGTAGATCTCGGTGACGGTGCCCACGGTTGAGCGGGGGTTCCTGGACGTGGTCTTCTGGTCGATGGAGACCGCCGGCGAAAGGCCGTCGATGGAGTCGAGGTCGGGCTTGTCCATCTGTCCCAGAAACTGGCGCGCATAGCTGGAGAGGGACTCGACGTAGCGGCGCTGGCCCTCGGCGTAGATGGTGTCGAAGGCCAGGCTCGACTTGCCCGAGCCCGAAAGACCGGTGATGACGATGAGCTTGTCGCGCGGGATGTCGACGTCGACGTTTTGCAGGTTATGCTCGCGCGCGCCTCGGATGACGATGGATTCCTGGGCCATATTGCTCCCCCGAACGTGATTTGAGTGCGCCCGATTTTAGCACACCTGTTCGTCTTTTCACACAACCAGCACTGCGTCGCTCGCCGGCTAGGACAGCGCGGCGACGAGCTTTTGGGCAGCGAGGATACCGTCGGTCGCGGCGGACATGATGCCGCCGGCGTAGCCCGCGCCCTCGCCCACCGGCCAAAGCCCGCGCGTGCTCACGCTCTGCCCGTCATCGCCGCGGGTCACGCGCACCGGCGAGCTCGAGCGCGTCTCGACGCCGGTGAGGACGGCGTCGGCGGCGTCGAAGCCGTGCAGATGGCGCGCCATGCGCGGGATGGCGGCGCGCAGGGTCTCCACGATGTAGGGCGGCAGGCACCCGTCGATGCTTCCCCAGGCGACGCCGCGCGGGTAGGTGGGGACGACGGAGCCGCCGGCGCTCGATGCCTCGCCGTGCAAAAAATCGCCCACGAGCTGCGCCGGGGCAACATAGCCTCCGCCGCCGGCAGCAAACGCCGCCCGCTCGCACTCACGCTGCAGCGCCACGCCCGCCAGAACGTCGTCGCCGGGCAGATCGGTCGGGAACACGTTGGCAAGAAGCCCCGAGTTCGAGTTTTCGCCCGCGCGGTCCGAGAGGCTCATGCCGTTGGTCACCACACCGCCCGGCTCGGACGCCGCCGAGACGACATAGCCGCCCGGGCACATGCAGAAACTGAACGCGGAGCGGCCGCTCGGCAGGTGCTCGGAGAGCTTGTACGGCGCCGCGCCGAGGACGGGGCTGCCGGCGGCGGGCCCATAGAGCGCGCGGTCCACGTTGGCTTGCAGGTGCTCGATGCGCACGCCCATGGCAAAGGTCTTGCGCTCCATGGCAACGCCGCGGTCGCGCAAAAGCTCGAACACGTCGCGAGCGGAGTGGCCGCAGGCCAGCGCCACGGCCGAGACCTCGACGCGCTCCTCGCGGGAGGTGCCGTCCGCGGCACGGGAGGTCAGGGTGACCGAGCGCACGGCGCCGGCCTCGACCTCGATGTCCGTCATGCGGCAGCGCGTGCGCACTTCTCCCCCGGCCTCCTCGATCTGGCGCAGGATGTTCGTGACCACGCCGGGAAGGACATCGCTGCCCACGTGAGGCTTCGCGTCCCACAGGATCTGGGGCTGGGCGCCCGCGTCGACGAACTCCTGGAGGATGAGGCGGTGGGCCGGGCTCTTTGTGCCCGTCTGGAGCTTGCCATCCGAGAACGTTCCGGCTCCGCCGACGCCGAACTGGATGTTGCTCTCGGGGTCGAGGACGCCCGTCGCGTTGTGGGCATAGACGACCTCGCCGCGACGGGTCGCGTCGTCGCCGCGCTCCACGAGCAGCGGCCGCAGGCCCGCGCGGGCAAGCGAGAGCGCGCAGAAAAGGCCGGCGCACCCCGCCCCGACCACGACGACGCGGCGGTCGGGCACGTGACCGACGGGCCCGGGGAACAAGAAGGGCTTCTCGTCCACGAGCTTCACGCCCTTCTCGGCGCGAGCCCGCGCGAGCTTGCCAAGGAGGGCCCGCTCGGCGTCCTCGCCCGCGCGCAGCCCGACGCGCACGGTGAAGGTCAGCAGAATGTCGTTCTTCTTGCGCGCGTCGATGGAGCGGCGCCGGCGCTCGAGCCCCGCGAGCTCGCGCTCGGGCACGCGGAGCTTCTTTGCTACGGCGCGGCGTAGCGCGGCGAGCTCGCCGGCGTCGGAGCCGTCGAGCTGGGAAAGTCGGATTCGGATGCCGGAGACCTCTAGCATGAGACAGTCCCTTCGTTGTTATCGGCAAGGGCAGCGCGTGCGGCCGCGGCGCCGGCGACCATGCCGCTCTTCCATGCCCAGGCGAGGTTGAACCCGCCGCAGTCGGCGTCCACGTCGAGCGCCTCGCCGCAGGCGTAGAGGCCCGGGCGCGTGCGCGACGCGAGCGTGGCCGGATCGAAATCGGAAGTCGGAAGGCCACCGCGGCTGACCTGGGCTTTGTTCGTCTCGGCAAGGCCCTCGACCACGAAATCGAGCACACGGGCGCGGCACAGGGCGGCGGCTCCGGCGCCGAGCGCCGAGGCGATGCGCGGGTCGAGCACGCCGTCGGGAGCGAGGCCCGCGAGCTCGCCTGCGGGGATACCGCAGGTGAGGTCGAGGCGGACGACGTCGCCCGGAAGCGCGCGGCGCGAGAAATCGAACATCACGATGCCCGAGAGGCCCCACGGGCGGAAGAGCACCTCCCCGTCCTCGGCAAAGACCGGTTGCCCGCCGCGCATGAGCTCGGCGCGCACGCGGGCGCGACGGCCGTCGAGCTCGTCGAGCGAGACGCTGCCGTCGGCGGGGCGCGCGGCCAGGGGGCACAGCACCGGCTCGCCGGAGCCGCCCGTCGCCAGGATCACCGTGCGCGGGCGGATGCTCCCCGCCTGCCAATTCAGCCTGTCTGATTTGGCAGGCCACCCAGACACGTCGGCCTCCCTGCCCGGCGCGAGGACCACTCCCGCGCGCCGGCAGCGGTCGAGCAAAACGTTGCGCACGCTCGCCGCCTGTAGGGACGCCGGATAGAGACGCCCGTCCTCGCTCACCCACGCAAGTCCGCAGCCACGCCAGAATTCGAGCACGTCGGCGAGCCACTCTTCGCCCTCGCCGCATACGGTGCCCACGAAATCGGGGTCGTTGTAGCGCCAGGTGTCGAGGCGCTCGTTCGCGAAGTTGCAGCGCCCGTTGCCCGTGGCCAGGATGGTGCGTCCGCACTCGAGGTCACGCTCGAGCACGACGACCGAGGCCCCTGCCTCCGCGGCGACGGCCGCGGCCACGAGCCCCGCCGCGCCGCCGCCTACCACGGCGACGTCGCAGGCGGCGGGCACCTCAACCGCGGCGGCAGCCGCGGCGAGGGCTTCTTTCTGCTTTGCCCGAGAGGGCTTCTTTTTTTGCGAGGACGCCACGGAGTTACAGGCCCTCGTTGGCGAGGAACTCGGTGAACTCGGCCACCTGCACGACCGTCTCGGTCATCTGGGGCAGGGTGCCCGCGGGCAGCTTCTCCTCGAAGTCGCCGCGGTCGCAGGCCTCGGCGAGCACCGGGTCGATGCCGAGCTGGCCCAGCTCCACGAGGCCGAACGCGCGGGCGGTCTCCTCGAGGCGAGAAGGACCGTAGGGGTAGATCTTCTTGCCGCAATCGGGGCAGGTCACGTAGGCCATGTTCTCCACGAGGCCGATGACGGGGACCTCCATCATGTTGGCCATGTTCACGGCCTTGCCCACGACCATCTGGACGAGGTCCTGCGGCGAGCTCACGATGACGACGCCCTCGACGGGCAGGCTCTGGAAGACGGTGAGCGCCACGTCGGAGGTTCCCGGGGGCATGTCGACGAGCAGGAAGTTGAGCTCGCCCCAGGCGGTCTGGCCCCAGAACTGCTTGATGGCGCCGGCCACGACGGGGCCGCGCCACAGCACGGGGTCGGTCTCGTGCTCGAGGACGAGGTTCGCGCTCATGATCTTAATGCCGCCGCGGGATTCCTGCGGGATGAGGAGGTTGTCCTGCGCGTAGGCGTGGGCGCCGGCGAGGCCGAACATCTTTGGGATGGAGGGGCCCGTGACGTCGGCGTCCAGGATGCCGACCTTGGCGCCGCGGCGGGCGAGCTCGGTGGCGAGGATGCCCGTGACGAGCGACTTGCCCACGCCGCCCTTGCCCGAGACCACGCCGATCACGTGCTTGACCGAGCTGCCCTCGGCGAGGGGCTCGACCTGGGGCGCGGCGGCCTGCTGCGCGGCGGCGGCCTGCTGCTCCTCGGCGCCCTTCTTGCGGGAGCTCTCGAACTCCTCGCGGATGCGCTGCTTCTCGGCTTCGTCCATGGCCATGGTTACCTCTTTCTTACGCTTATCTGCAACCTTTGATTCTACCCGCTGGCGGGAGCGCGCAAGGCAGATAATGGATTCTCTTGGATACCGAAAGGAGCCCGCCTGTGCCGAGCGAGCGAGACATACGTGTTTGCGGGCCGATCTCCGAGGCGGAGCGCTTTGCGCTCGACTCGGACGGCTTCGCCTGCGTCCGCGTGAGCGACGAACCCGAGATCTGGCGCGTCGAGTTGCTCATGGAGCGGACGTTCTTGCCGACCGTCAACGTTCACGTGGTGCGCGACGGCGACGACGTGCTCATCGTCGACACGGGCACCTCCGACGACTACAACGACACGCGCCTTATGCGCGCGCTCGTGCGCCTCGGGGTGGACCCCACGCGCGCGACTGTGTTCATCACCCATTCGCACGAGGACCACGCCGGGCTCGCGCGCGAGCTGGCCGACGCCGGCGCGCGCATCCTGATGAGCGAGCAGGCGCTCGCCGACCTCCGCGCGTTCGCGGCACCCGAGTACCGGGACTTCCTCGCCGGGCGCCTTGCCTCGGAGGGGTTCGCGCCCGACGTCGCCCGCGACCTCGCGAACACGATGTGGACAACGCGCTCGGGCTCCATGCTCGACGGCGTTTCCGTGGAGGTCGTGCGTCCGGGCGACCGCGTGCGCTGCGGGCGATGGGAGTTCGAGGTTGTCGGGACCCCCGGGCACACGCCGGGGCACTGTGTGCTCTGGCACCCGGGGCTCGGCATCGCGTTTACCGGCGACGCGCTTCTCTTTGCGTGCTCGACCTTCATCTGCTTCTGGAAAGACACGCCCGACGCACTCGGCCTCCATCTTCAGAGCCTGCACGCGCTCGCTGGGCTGGGCATCAAGCAGGCGTATTTGGGCCACGGCGAGCAGGAGGGCAGCATCGCCGAGCGCGCTGAGGCCAACATCGCCCACCACGAGCGCCGCAGCGCGCGGGCGGTCAAGGCCATCCGCGAGCAACCGGGGCGCTGCGCCTGCGAGCTGTTCCGCGACCTCGGCTGGCACGCGATCGGAGAGGGCGGCCTCGACGCCGTGCCGCTCCTCACGCGCTGGTTCATCGCCGCCGAGAGCATCGCGAACCTCGACCACCTCGTCGCAATCGGCTCCATTCGCCGAGTCACGGACGCCTCGGGCGTGGCGCGGTATTATCCCGAGTAACGAGAAGCGCCGGGGCGCCCCGGCAAAACCAAGGAGGTTTCTATGCTCTTCTCCTCTCTTTCCGACTACGCGCAGAGCGTCATCCCGGCCGATCGCATGGCAAAGGTGCTCGAGTTCCTGAGCCGCGACGACCTCGCCGACATCGAGTGCGGCCGCCACGACATCGACGGCGACAACGTCTTTGCCAACGTGATGGAGTTCGAGACCGTGCCCGCGTCCGAGAAGCCCTTCGAGGCTCACCGCCGCTACGCCGACGTCCACTTTGTGATCAGCGGCGTCGAGCGCCTGGCCTGCGCGCCCGTCGACGAGCTCGAGGCGCTCGGAGAGTACAACGAAGGCGACGACTACGGCCTGTACGTGAACGCCAAGCGCGAGGCCTGGGTCGAGATGCACGAGGGCGACCTCGTGGTCACGCCGCCGTGCGACGCCCACAAGCCCGGCTGCTGCACCGAGACGGGTCCCGCCAAGCTCAAGAAGGCCTGTGTGAAGGTCCTCGTCGACTAGTTCCAAGGCAAATCCGCAAAAGTCGGTGCCTTAATCAAGACCCCCTGAGTATCGAAGCTGTTTTGAGGGACGTTTGCCCAGTTGGCGAGTCGCCGCAGCATGGTTGATACTCGGAGGGTTCGAATTAAGGCACCGACTTTTTGAAGTTTGACCATTATTCGCCGAAATCATCAAGGCCCATACCCTTGCCAGGAAGGCTGAATTGCGACGAGATTGCTGATTGATCAGTCGAGTTACATGTTTGGCTGTTCACATTTTGGTCACGCTTTTTAAAGAAATCTAAGATAAACGGTAGCAATTTACACGTGAGCGGTCCATTTTGTACTGCTGTACAATTCACACTTGATAAGGTGAACGTTTCCTTACTAGGATGATAAGCTAGCCTGAACCGCGGGATGCGACAACCTCGATTCACGGTCTTCCTTTAGCCGCCGGAAACCCACGGCTGACGCGAGACGAACGCCATGCCGTCCCTCGCCAGTACCTCCCAACCAAACCGTGGGCGCCCGGCGGCCTTTGTGTTTAGCTGCGTCTTGCAGCCGCTAAACCTCGATGCCCGCCAAGCGGCAATACTGATCGAGGTTGCTGCGGAACACGAGGTCGACACCGCCGCGCAGCACACTCTCGGCCGGCAGCTCGCCGCGCAGCAGGTACTCGCCGAGCATCCGCGCGCCGCGATACGCAAGGGCGATCGGGTCCTTGTACACGATGTTGGTAAAGATGCCGCGACGCATAGCGATCACGTTCTCGGGAAACAGGTCGCTCGCGATCACGCGGATCTTTCCCACAAGCCCCAGCTCCATAAGGGTGTCCGCCACGACCTCGGAGCCGACGGCAAAGACGCTGCACACGAGCCCCGGCGCGTCAGCGTCGGAAAGAAGCGCCTCGACCTTACCTCGCAGCTCATCGATCTGCTTGTGCGCGCCGTAGAGGTCGCGGACCGCGTAGTCGAGGCCGCGCTCGTCGAAATAGGCGTGGAACGCCCGGGCCACGTCGGCGTGCGAGTCGGTGTGGGGGTCGCCCGCGAGCAGCAGGATCTTCTTTGCGCCGGGGACCCCGGGAAGCAGGTTCGCCGCCTGCTCGGCCATGAGGCTTCCGGCCTCGGAGTAGCCGGCCACGGTGGCGCCGAGCCTTCCCGTGTGCGGCCTGTCGCCGTCGACGAGCACGACCGAGACGCCGAGCTTGGAGATCTTGGTCAGAAGCTCGACCGTTCCCGGCTCGACGGGCGCGTACGCGATCAGGCCGTCGGGACGCTCCCCCGCCTCGGCCTGCTCGAGCACCTCCTCGAGCACCTGGGCGTAGCCGCCGATGACAAAGGGACGCGCATCGAACACCATGCCATGGTCGCGCGCCTCAGCCTCGTAGCGCTCGACGCCGCGCCACAGGTAGGCGAAGTAGAAGCTGCCCTCCTGCTCTGCCGAGAGCAGGCACACGACGACCTTGAGGTCGCGGCGGCGCAGCACCGAGGCGCTCTCGTTTCGGCGGTATCCCATCTCGTCGGCGGCAAGAAGGACCTTCGCGCGAACCGCGTCGGAAACACCCGGCTTGTTTGCCACGACCTTGTGGACGGTGTTCACCGAGACGCCGAGCTTGGCAGCGATGTCTTTCATGGTCACGCGAGAGCTGCTCATCGGGTCCTCTAGTTCGTGGAGGGGCTACAGGAATCGTTCACCATCTTAGCGTTGCGTGGGTCCAAGGTGGCAAGAAGCCCGCCAGCGGAGGGAAGCTCGAGGTCGGGCGTGAAGGCCTTCGCGAGGCCGGCGAGCGCGCGAAAAAGGTAGCCGCGCTGCTCGTCGGTAAGGTCGGCGAAACCCGCCGCCATGGCGGGCAAGGTCTCGGAAAGGTTGCCGCGCACCCCGGCGAGCGTGTCTTGGCCGCTTGCGTAGAGCACCTGGAACATGGCGTCGATGAAGCCGGCGCGCTCTTCTCGGCTCATGTCGGCGAACCACTGGTTGATCGACTGATCGATGACAACGGCGCTGCGGGACACCTTGTCCGCGCGGGCGAAGTCGGCCCCTTCCACCACCCAGCTGAAGGGGTCGTGTTGGAGCGCGCCGCGCGCGGTCGAACAGACGACGGAGTACTCCTCCTGTTGCTCGAACATCATGCCGATGACGGAGGACTCGGGCACCGTCTTGCTCACCTTGCCCACGCGCACGGCGAAGTCCCCCGACGCCATCGCCTCGGCGGTAAAGCCCGGGCCGTCGTGAGAGAAGACCTTCTCGATTCGTGCGTAGGCCTGCTCAGAGCAGTTCATCGCGGAGTAGACGGCGAGGTTTCCGCCCTTTGAGTGGCCGCCCACGTAGAGCCTGCCAGAAACGCCGCGGGCCACGCGCTCAAGGTAGGCGACGGCCGCGCGCTGCGAGGGGACGTCGGTCTCGAAGGCCATGTTGAAGTCTTCTTTCCAGCCGACGAGCGAGTTGTCCGTCCCGCGGAAGCTCACGTAGGCGTCGCCCGAGGGAAAGCGCAGCGCACAGGCGGCGAACTGCTTCTCTTCCGCGTCGTCGGTCTCGGAGACGTAGCTGCACAGGCGCACGCCGCGCAGGCGCGGCGAGGCGACGGCCGCCGTGAGGAGCTGAATGAGCCCCTTCGGGTCCCACAGCCCCGCCGCCATAGCGTCGAACCACTCCGCGCAGAATACCTTATACAGGGGCACGCCGCGCTTGGTCCTGGCGGCACGGGCCGCATCAGGCAGCCGATAGTACGAAAGGCACGCGAGCACGAGGCTGTCGACGTCGCCGAGCGGGCGCTCGTCAAGAGAATCGAACTCGGAGCTAAGGTAATCGATTATGTTCATTGCTGTGCTCGGCACCTTACTTCTTTGGTTTCCAGCGACGGCGGGTGGCGTGGGCGCTGCCCTTGCGGGCACCGGCCTTGAGGCGAGCCATCACGTCGTCCGCACTCGCGCCCTCCAGGCGGCTCTTTACCTCCACGAGCTGGTCGCGGGCCGCGGCGGCGCGCTCGAAGTCCATCGCCTCCGAGGCGCGCGCCATCTCGGTCTGAAGGCCGCTCGCCAGCTCCTCGAGCTCGGCGCGGGAGAGCTCGCCGAGGTCGAGCACGTGACGGTCCTCAGGCGCCCCCTGCTCGTCGGCCCCCTCGCCCGATGCGGTGTAGAACGCGCCGTGCCCGAGCTCGTCGCCGCGGCTGCGCTTGCGCTTGCCCACGTTGTCGTCCGCCTCGGCGATGAAGGCGCTGATGTCGTTGATCGCCTTGTGGACGGTCTTGGGCACGATGCCGTGCTCAGCGTTGTAGGCCATCTGCAGCTCGCGGCGGCGGGCCGTCTCGTCGATGGCCACGCGCATGGAGTCGGTGATCACATCGGCGTACATGACCACGCGGCCCTTGGCGTTTCTTGCCGCGCGGCCCATGGTCTGGATGAGGGAGCGGCGGTTGCGCAGGAAGCCCTCTTTGTCCGCGTCGAGGATGGCCACAAGGCTGACCTCGGGGATGTCCAGGCCCTCGCGCAGGAGGTTGATGCCCACGAGCACGTCGATGCGGCCCTCGCGCAGGTCGCGGATAATCTCCACGCGGTCGAGCGTGGCGGTGTCGGAGTGCATGTAGTTGACCCGCACGCCTTCGTCGAGCAGGTGGTCGGTGAGGTCTTCTGCCATGCGCTTGGTAAGCGTGGTCACGAGCACGCGTTCCCTCTTTGCGACGGTGGCCTTGATCTCGTCGATCAGGTCGTCGATCTGGCCCTCGATGGGGCGCACCTCGACCTCGGGGTCCAAAAGCCCCGTCGGGCGGATGATCTGCTCCACGCGCTGCTGGCTGACGGACTCCTCGTAGTCGCCCGGCGTCGCGCTCACGTAGACGAACTGCGGCACGCGGCTCTCGAACTCGTCGAAGCGAAGCGGGCGGTTGTCGAGAGCCGACGGAAGGCGGAAACCGTGCTCCACCAGCGTGATCTTGCGCGAGCGGTCGCCCTCGTGCATGCCGCGGATCTGCGGCACCGTCACGTGGCTCTCGTCGATGATGCAGAGCATGTCCTTGGGGAAGTAATCGATCAAGGTGTAGGGCGGCTCGCCCGGCGCGCGTCCATCAAGGTGGCGCGAGTAGTTCTCGATGCCGTTGCAGAACCCCATGGTCTCGAGCATCTCGAGGTCATAGGCGGTGCGCTGCGCGAGGCGCTGGGCCTCGAGGAGCTTGTCGGCCGCCTTGAGCTCGGCCACGCGGCCCTCGAGCTCCTCGCTGATGGTCTTGAGCGCGCGGCCGACCTTGGGCCGCTCGGTCACGTAGTGCGACGCCGGCCAGATCGGGATGGCGTCGAACTCGCGGACGATCTCGCCCGTGACGTTGTCGACCTCGGCGATGAGCTCGACCTCGTCGCCAAAGAAGCTCACGCGCAGCGGGTTCTCGGCGTACGGGGGGAACACATCCACGGTGTCCCCCCGCACACGGAAGGTTCCGCGCGAGAGGTCGTAGTCGTTGCGGTCGTACTGGATGTCGATGAGCGACTTGATGAGGTCGTCGCGCTCGAGCGGTTCGTCCTTCGAGACGTTGGGTGCGAGCCCCGCGTAGTCCTGCGGGCTGCCGATGCCGTAGATGCAGCTCACCGAGGCGACCACGATCACGTCGCGGCGCGAGAGCAGGCTCGAGGTGGCCTGGTGGCGGAGCTTCTCGACCTCCTCGTTGATGGAGGAGTCCTTCTCGATATAGGTGTCGGTCTGCGGGACGTAGGCCTCGGGCTGGTAGTAGTCGTAGTACGAGACGAAGTAGACGACGGCGTTGTTCGGGAAGAACTCGCGCATCTCGGAGGCGACCTGCGCGGCCAGGGTCTTGTTCGGCTCCATGATGAGCGTCGGGCGGTTCAAGGCCTCGATCGTCTTTGCCATGGTAAAGGTCTTGCCCGAGCCCGTGACGCCCATGAGGGTCTGGTAGCGCAGGCCGTCCTCGACCCCCTGCGCGAGCTTGGCGATGGCCTGGGGCTGGTCGCCTGAGGGCTCGAAGGGAGAGACGACGCGCAGCGGCTCGCCCGCGCTCTCACGCCCGAAGCGGCGCAGCTCGCCGCCGAATCGCTCGTCCGCCATATATACCTCCCGCTTGCCGACAAACGTCAGTGATCCGTACAAGTGTACCAATTCCCACTGTATACCTCCCCTACAATTGGAGCTGACCATAAAGGGGCGAAGGCGCCACCGCCAGTAGCTCGAATCACGCGATGTTTTATATCGATGGCGCAAAGAATCGCGACGTCAGGTTAGGTCCGCCCGCACTTGGTTAGAATCGAAGGGATACGTTCACGGAAAGGCCGGGTTTGTCGGACGCAAGCAAACAGAACAATGTGAAGGCGAGGCTCGTCTTTGCAGCGGGGTGCGCGCTGTGCATCTGCGGCGCGATGCTTGCGCAGTTCTCCGAGCTGCTCAGCACCGTGTTCGTGGTCGCCGGGCTCACGCTTGTGTTCAATAGGCCTAGTGCTGCGCGCGGGCAGCGAGCCGTCGGCGCGTCCCCGGTTCCTCCAGAGGGCATAGGTATAAAGAAGTGCGCTGAGGACGAGGACGGCGCATCCCAGCAGGCAGAGGACTCCTTGCAGCCCGAGCCCGCCGATACACCCGCGCGCGATCCCCACGAGGAACTTGATTCTCTCATCCTGCGCAGCACGGACGTCATAGCGAGCCTTGCTGACCTCGTGCGCCACGGAGACGCTGAGGATAACCTGCGTAAGCTCGTCGAGCGCTCCGGCATGCTCGAGTGGCAGGGCGCCCCGCGCGTCGAGGCAAAGATGCTCACCCGCAGCGGCCGTTGGTGGCTGTATTCCAAAGACGAGCTTACGGACGCCGACTACGACCGCATGGCCGCCGTCGAGCTGCTGCTCAACCTCGCAGACGAGCTGTACTACCGTCCCCGAGCCGAGGGCGACTCCCCGCTCGAGGACCAGATTTCAAAGGTTCTTGCCGGCATCGACGGGCTCGAGCCCTTCTCCGAGCCCGACGAGGCGACCCGGTTCCTCTCCGAAGGGGCCGAGAAGGGCGGAGAGTGGGCGACGCGCCTGGCAATCGCCGACTTCGTCGAGAGCCTACCGGCACCCGTGCGCATCGACGCGTCACTGCAGGTCAACGTCGCGGACGGCATCGCCGTCGTAGACGCCGAGGTCCAGCGCCCGGCCGTGTTCGCCGCCGTGTCGCCCGACGAGGCAACGCGCGCCGGAATAGCGCGCGACTTCGCGATGCGCCTGTGCCTCGCCCTTGCCCGCGGCGCCTTCGGCGCGTCCGAGCACATAGAGCGCGTGGTTGTCAACGGCCACGAACACGGCACGCGCACTCCCGTTATAAGCGTCGACTTCACGCAGACCGGCCTTGCGCGCCTTCGGGAAGAGATGACCACGCTTCCCACCGGAGAGCTCCCCCGCGGCCTCGGCATCCGCTGGTTCACGAGCGCGGACGGGCGGCTTGCCCCCGTCGACCCCATCATGGCGAAGTGGGACGACGGCATCGCCCCTCTTTCCCGCTGGACCGGCGTCGAGCAGAACCGACTTGCGGCCACCCCCGCCATCGCGGCGGCGACCAAGGCCCGCACCATGTCCGACCTCGGAATCAACGAGAAGTACGTTCGCATCGAGGCGTGGAACGAGGCTGCGGGCTGGCTTGGGCTGAGCACGCGTCGCGCCGTCGCCGCCTTCGAGGCGCGCAGGCACAAAGCGAGCGACCGCACCGTCGTCGAGGCGTGCGAGCGCGTGAGCCGCGCGCTCGTGGAGGGCAAGGTCGACGTGTTCGATCGCCAGTCGATGGCGTTCCTCTTTGTGGAGGGCGGCGAGCTTGCCACGGCCGTCCGCGACGTCGCCGTGCGGATCAACGGAAAGCCGGGCCACACCCCCGAGGATCTCGAGGCCGAGCTCGCGCGGCTCTACAGGGCGCTCGAGCCCGCCGCCCAGACCGCCCGCTACGAGGACGACACCGAGAACGTCTTTCGCTACTTCAACTCGATGGCCGAGCGCGTCAGGTACAACCTCGAGGTCGATAACGGGGGCCGTGAGCTGCGGCTCGTTCCCGACGAGTACTATGCCGCCCGCTCGCAGGCCACGCAGCTGCTCGTAGCGCTCGGGCGTCACGAGGAGGCCCTCGCCCACGCCCGCGAGAACGTCCGCATCGCCCCCTACACCACCGACGCGGTTCTCGCCGAGGTTCGCTGCCTCGAGGAGCTCTCGCGCATCTACGAGGCCGTCGATGCGCTCAAGCTCGCCATCGAGCGCGCGAGCAACGTGCGCGAGATGTCGATCTGCTTCTACCGCTTGGCGTTCATGGAGTGGAAGCTCGGGCACGGCCCCGCGTGCGTGGCGTGCTATCAGCGCGCGATGGAACTCCACGGCGAGATTCGCGATCGAGCGGCCCACGAGCTGGATGACGTCCTCGCCGCCGACAGCAAACTCAGCAAGTTCTCGCGCGCCGAGGCACGCGAGGTGATCCTCGCCGAGGACATCCCGTACGGCGATGTCGAGGGCATTCGCACGATGATTCGCGATGCAGCCGTCGCCTGCACCGACGCCGGTGTTCTTTCCGCGGCGCGCCCGCTTGCCGGCATGCTGCTCGAGGCCGGCGGCGACGACGTCCTCCAGGACATCTTCACCTCGCTCGGCCCCTCCCGCCCCTAGCCTGGGACAAAAGGGACGGGGTATTTTGTCCCAACTTGTGGAGCGGCTCCATATTTTGGGACAAAATACCCCGTCCCTTTTGTCCCAGGCTAGGCGATTGGCGGGGGAACGAGGACGTCGTAGCGGACGGCTTTACCGGAAACGGTATAGCTCGGCTTTACGCCCGCAAGCTCAGGGCCCTTGGGCGGGCGCTTGATCACGACCTTGCGCGGATGGGCGGCGAGCGCCGCCTCGACCAGCGCTTCTTCCTCCTCGCACGGCTGCTCGAGGTGATGCAGGAGCTGGAACTTCTTTTTTACCGCGGCGGACTTGGTGCGGCCGGGAAACATCGGGTCCAGGTACACCACATCGGGCGCAAAGCCAAGCGACGCGAGGCCCTCGATACTGTCGCCGCCCACGAGCTCCATGCGGGCGACGATGCCCGCGAGTTGGGGGTCCGCCGCCGCGCGCTCGAGTGCGTCGCTAAGAAGGGCCAGAATCGTCCTGTCCCGCTCAAAGAGCGTCACGCGGAAGCCCGCCGCCGCGAGCAGAAGCGAGTCCTCGCCAAGGCCCGCCGTGCAGTCGACGGCCGTGGGCTCATCGACGCCGCGCACGCGGGCCGCCTTGACGAGCAACTCGCGGCCCAGCCGGTCGTGGCGCAGACGCGGCAGCATACGGGAGAAATCGCCGCGCAGCTCCATGCCGTCGCCCACGAGCGCAAGCCCGCGCTCGTCTCGACGCAGCTCCACGGCGCCCGCTTGGTTTTCCGCCTCCGCTTGACGCGCCATGGCGCTAGTCGAGCTGGATCTTCTCGACGCCCTCGCGGGAGGTCTCGCGGTACAGGGTGAACTTACGGCCGATGACCTGCACGACCTCGGCACCGAGGTGCTCGGCGAGCTCGTCTGCGGCCTCGCGCGTGGAGAGCGCGGAGGTGTCGAGCACGGAGCACTTGATGAGCTCGTGCTTCTCGAGGTACTCGCTCGCCTGCTCGACGGTGCTCTCGGTCACGTTGGACTTGCCAACGATGACGACGGGGTCGAGGTTGTGCGCGAGGCTGCGAAGCTGCCTGATCTGACGTCCGGCGAGTGCCATGGTCTACCTGCTTTCTGTGGCGCCCGCCGGGCTCCCGGCGTGCGTGTTCTCGAATTAACTGCCTAACGTTAGCAGATTCGCGCAGCTTAGGTTACTTGTGATACGGTTCCCCACGCGAAATCTTGCATGCACGGTACACCTGCTCGAGCAGGACCACCCGCGCAAGGTTGTGCGGCAGCGTGATCCGACCGAACGAGAGGGTCTCGTTCGCGCGGGCGCGCACCTCGTCCGAGACGCCGTCCGACCCGCCGATCACAAAGATGATGTCGCTCTTTCCCGCAAGCGCGAGGTCGTCGAGCCTGCGCGAGAACTCCTCGCTCGAGCGCTCCTTGCCCTCGATGGCAAGAAGGACCACGTGTGCCCGCTCGCCGATGGCCGCAAGGATAGCCGCGCCCTCGCGGCGACGGGCCGCGTCGACGCCGCCCGCGCGCGCCGGGTCCACATCGGCGATCTCGCGCACCTCGACCTTGGCGTACGCCCCGAGCCGCTTGACGTACTCCGCGCACGCCGCGACCCAGAACTTCTCTTTGAGCTTGCCCACGCACACGACGGTGTAGCGCACTTCTTTCTCCTTGCGTCTGCTCCGTAAGTCCAGCCCGCCATCTCAGCCGGTCTGATTTTGCAAGAAGATCACTTGCCAAATCAGACCGGCTGGACTGGCGGGCGAACGACCCCGCTACCACGCCGCTCGGTCTTTGAAACAACCCGTCGGCGACCTTCTTTCCATCAATCATAAACCCGCTGGTAGAATGAGGTAGTTTTCAGCCGAGCGCAAGGAGGACCCGTGCTTCAAAACGACAGGATTTGGATGGCCCAGGGCGAGAACCCCTGTTACCTGCTCCTCAACCAGGCGAACCGCCACGGCCTCATCGCCGGCGCCTCCGGCACGGGAAAGACCGTCACGTTCAAGGTCATGGCCGAGGGCTTCTCGCAGGCAGGCGTGCCCGTGTTCATGGCCGACGTCAAGGGCGACGTCACCGGCATGTGCCAGGCCGGCGTCGACTCCGAGAACATGCAGAAGCGCATCGCCAAGTTCGGGCTTTCGGGCTTCACCTACCAGGGCTGCCCCGCGCGCTTCTGGGACATGAACGGCGAGGGCGGCATCCCCGTGCGCGTCACCGTCTCGGACATGGGCCCGGTCCTTCTTTCCCGCCTGCTCGGCCTCACCAAGGTCCAGGAGGGCGTGCTGAACATCGTCTTTCGCATCGCAGACGACAAGCAGATGCTGCTCATCGACATGAAGGACCTCCGCTCGATGCTCAACTACGTGGCCGAGCACGCCAAGGAGTACACGACGACCTACGGCAACGTCTCGTCGCAGTCCGTGGGCGCCATCCTGCGCGCGCTCATCGCCGTCGAGGACCAGGGCGGCGACGTGTTCTTCGGCGAGCCGGCGCTCGAGCTGTCCGACTGGTTCGTCTGCGACGCGAGCGGCCGCGGCTACGTCAACATCCTGAATGCCACGCGCCTCATCCAGCAGCCGCAGATCTACTCGATGTTCCTGTTGTGGATGCTCTCCGACCTCTTTGAGAAGCTCCCCGAGGTCGGCGACCTCGACAAGCCGCGCTTCGTGTTCTTCTTTGACGAGGCCCACCTGCTCTTCAACGACATGCCCTCTGAGCTGCTGAACAAGCTCATCCAGGTCGTCAAGCTCGTGCGCTCCAAGGGCGTGGGCGTGTACTTCATCACCCAGTCCCCGAGCGACATCCCCAACGAGGTGCTGGCGCAGCTCTCCAACCGCGTGCAGCACGGCCTACGCGCCTACACCCCCGCCGAGCAGAAGGCCGTCCGCGCCGCCGCCGAGGCGTTCCGCGCGAACCCCAACTTCAAGAGCGAGGACGTCATCTTGGAGCTCGGCACGGGCGAGGCGCTCGTGAGCTTCCTCGACGAGGACGGCAAGCCCTCGATTGTCGAGAACGCGAAGATCCTGCCCCCGCAGTGCCTGATGGCCGCCGCCTCCGAGGAGGCCAAGGCCGCCGTGGTCCAGGGCCAGGCCGCGCTCATGGCCAAGTACGGCACTGCTGTCGACCGCGAGAGCGCTTACGAGAAGATCCTGGACGAGCAGAAGCAAAACGAGGCCGCGGCCGAGCTCGAGCGGCAAAGGGCGGAGCTCGAGGCCCAGAAGGCGGAATTTGCCAAGCAACAAGCCGCGGCGCAAAAGGCCGCCGAGAAGGAGGCCGCTCGCCAGCAGCGGGCTGCCCAGAAGGAGGCGGAGCGCCAGGCGAGGGCCGCGGAGCGCGAGCGCCAGAAGCAGATCAACGCCATGGGCCGCGTCGCCACCTCCATCCTGGGGTCCGCCGGCCGCACCGCCGCGAATCAGATCGTCCGCGGGCTCTTCGGCACGCGTCGCTAGGAACCGTTCGCAGGCCAGCGCCGCCCTTCTTGCCGCCACGAGCATCTGGCAAGAAGGGCGGCTTCTTTGGCTGGCTCGCTGCGGTAGAATCGAGCCCATGGCCGCTCAATACCAGCACATATCCCACGGGTTCGACCCCGTGTTCGACGAGCGCTCGCGCGTGCTCGTCCTGGGCTCGTTCCCGTCGGTGAAGAGCCGCGAGAACGAGTTCTACTACGGCAATCCCCAGAACCGGTTTTGGCGCGTGGTCGCCAATTGCGAGGGCTGCGAGGTACCCGACACCATTGCCCAGAAGCGCGAGATGCTCCTTGCGCACGGCATCGCGCTGTGGGACGTCATCTCCGAGTGCGACATCAAGGGGTCGAGCGACGCCAGCATAAAGAACGTGCAGGCCAACGACATCACGCGCATCCTCGAGGCCGCCCCCGTGCGCGCCGTCATCTGCAACGGGGCCACGGCCGGGCGCCTGTACCGGAAGTTCCTCGAGTATCGCTGCGGCATCCCTGCCATCGTGCTTCCCTCGACGAGCCCGGCGAACGCCGCGTGGGACGTCGAGCGCCTGACCAAGCGCTGGACGGATGCGCTGCGCACGGCACGCCTCGCCGAGGCGGAGAGCAAGCTCGCCACCAACCTCGCGCGCCGCGCGGCGCCCTTGGCCACCGATTACGGCACGCACCGCTCCATGCAGGGCAATAAGGGCCGCGACACCAAGCCCGAGCTCCTCGTGCGCGAGCGCCTGCGCGAGGCGGGGCTCACCGGGTATCGCCTGCAGTGGAAGGTCCCGGGAAAGCCGGACGTGGCCTGGCCGGGACGCAAGGTCGCCGTCTTCATCAACGGCTGCTTCTGGCACCGCTGCCCGCGCTGCAACCCCTCCACGCCGAGGAAAAACACCGAGTACTGGACCGCGAAATTCGCCCGCAACGTCGAGCGCGACCGCGAGAACCTCGAGACGCTGCGCGCCGACGGGTGGACGGTCCATGTGATTTGGGAGTGCCAGCTCAAGAAGGCCACGCGCGAGGAGACCTTCGCCGAGCTTCTGCCCGAGCTCTCGCGGGAGCTGGATAAGCCGCTTAACTGAGCGCCGGAGCTCCGAGGGCAAGCCACGCGATAAGCGCGACCTGCGCCGCAAGCATAACGGGCACCGTAAAGCGGAAATACCACTTGCGCGTCTTGTGCCGCACAAGGAGCATGCCCAGAAGCGCTCCCGCCGCGCCGCCGACCATGGCGAGGCCCAGCAACGTGGACTCGGGGACGCGGGAGCCGCCGCTGCCGGCGCGCGCCTTGTCGACGATGTAGACGACGAGCGTGACGAAGTTCAGCACAAAGAGGTACGCGATTCCCAGCAGAGCGGGATACGGCAACTCGGTGGGGTCAAAGAGCATCCGGCGCACCTACTGCCTGTTGAAATAGTCTTTGGTCGCCAGGTAGTAGGTCCGGATGTAGCCCTTCTGGGAAACCACCACGAACTCGCCCGTCGACTCGAGGAAGTAGACGTCGTCGCCGTCCTCGGACTGCGTCTTGTGGAGCGCGTCGGGATTGGAGATCACGGCGTTCGCGCCCGCGAGATAGTCGGACGCCGAGCCGTAACCCATCTCGGCGCCGTGCTTCTGGAAGTGCGACTCCAAGCGCTCCGCGTCGTGGAACGTAAGGTTGCCTACCTGGTCGGAGGCGACCACGCCGTAAGAAGTGCCGCCTTGCAGTGCAAAGAGGTCGGACGCGATGTCGTCGAGCCCGAGCACCGAGCAGAGAATCGCGACCGCGATCAGCGCGACGGTGGTAATCGCCTGGATGATTCTTTGTTTTTGCGATCCGCCGCCGCTCCTGCCCATACCACTCCCCCGCTCGTCGCTCACAAGCTCGATGGTACCCCACCCGGTGGGACAAAAGGGACGGGGGATTTTGGGACAAAA
>CAKUIF010000002.1 GCA_934660915.1 uncultured Olsenella sp.
ATTCTGTCCCAAGTTGTGGAGACGCCTTAGCCCGCATCCACAATTTGGGACAGAATCCCCCGTCCCTTTTGTCCCAGAGGCCCCGCCCGCGCACTTCTCACTGCGCAGGCGGGGCCCAGGTTCGTCCTTAGTTGAGCTCAGGCCAGAAGCCCTTGTTGGCCTCGATCATGTCATCGAGGACCTCCTTGGCGACCTTCAACGACGGCACGGTCTTGTTCAGCGTGAAGGCCTTGAGCGCCTTCTCGTAAGACCCCTCGATGGTGGCCTCGACCACGAGCTTCTCGGAGTTCAGCTGCTGCATCATGAGACCCTGCTGGAACAGCGGGATGTTGTCGCGGCTGATGACCTCGGGGCCGTTCTTGCCGATGTAGGCGGGCAGCTCGACCATGGCGTCGTAGGGCATGTTGGGGATGGCGCCCTTGTTCTGGCAGATGACCAGGAAGCGCTGCTTGGTGTCGTTCTTCAGGGCAATTGCCAGGTCGGCGATCCAGTCGCCGTGGCTGCCCGCGTAGAACGTGCTCTCGTCGATCTCACCGGTCTTCTCGTAGTGGTCGATGCCGTCGAAGAGGTTCTTCTCGCGCGTCTCCTCGACCTCGTTCGCGCGGGTGCGCTCGGGGTTGGAGTGCTCGACGAACTCCTTCTGCTGCAGGTAGTAGTTCAGGTACGTGTTGGGCAGGTACTCCGGGAAGCACTCCATGATCTCGTACTCGCCCTTCCAGACGTAGTACCAGCTGCCCTTGGTGTGGCGGTTCTGCTCGGGGTGCTCGTCGGCGGTCTCCTCGGGCTTCTTTGCCATGAGCGAGCCCATGCCCTTGAGGTAGGAGTCCGGAAGCAGGATCTGGTGCTCCTTGATGTACTCGCGCAGCTGCGGCAGCACTTCTTCGCCCTTGTGGCGGATCGAGGTGAACCAGCCGAAGTGGTTGAGGCCGAAGTAGTCGTACTCGACGTCCTTCTTGTCGATGTCGAGCGCGGCGCAGACCACGTCGATGATGGCGATGGGCATGTCGCAGATGTTGATGATGCGGGCGTTCGGGCGCAGCACGCGGCAGCCCTCGGACACGATGGCCGCGGGGTTGGAGTAGTTGAGGATCCAGTAGTCCTTCTTTGCGTACTTCTCGACGTCGTCGATGAGCTCGACCATGGGGAAGATGGTGCGCATGCCGTAGGCGAGGCCGCCGCAACCGCAGGTCTCCTGGCCGACGCAGCCGTGACGCAGCGGGATCTTCTCGTCCTGCTCGCGCATCGCGTAGCCGCCCACGCGCATCTGGGCGAACACGAAGCTCGCGTCGGTGAAGGCGGTCGCCTTGTCGGTGGTCACCGTGAGCTTGATGTCCAGGCCGAGGTCCTCGTGCAAAATCCAGTCGACCAGCACGCCGATCTTGCGCTGGCGCTCCTCGTTGATGTCGTAAAGGCGAATCTCGTCAACCTCGAGCTCGTCCTTGCGAAGGGCGATGGACTTGACGATGCCGGGGGTAAAGGTGGACCCGCCGCCGCACAGAGTGATAATCATTTCCTACTGCTCCTTCTCGATTGCGTTTTCGACCTTGTCGCGCATCTCGGCGACCTTCATGCCGAAGATGATCTGAATGTCATTGCCGCTGCGGTTGATTCCGCTGTTGGGCACGTGGTTGATCAGGGTCTCGTCGACGAGGCTCGGGTCCTTGACGTTCACGCGAAGGCGCGTGAAGCAGTTCTCGAGCTCCTCGATGTTGTCCTTGCCGCCGAGGCCGGCGACCAGGTCGGCGATGCCCGCGTCCACGCCTTCCGCGGGCGCGGCGGAGACGGCGCCCTGCTTGACGGCGACGGAAGCCGCGGCCTCGCCCTCAGCCACGGACTCGGCGAGCTCGGAGGCCTCCTCGCGGCCGGGGGTGTGGAGGTTGAGCTTCTTGATAAGCACGGTAAAGAGGAAGAAGTACAGGGCGGCGTCGATGACTCCGAGGACGAGCATCACCGGCCAGTTGGTCTTGTCCACGCCGAGGACGAGGTTGGAGACGACGATGTTGATGATGCCGCCGGCGGTCGAGGCCGGCACGGAGAGGACCTTGAGCAGGACCACAAAGACGCCGGAGAGGACGGAGTGGATCACGAAGAGCACGGGAGCCGCGAAGACAAAGAGGAAGTCCATGGGCTCGGTGACGCAGGAGAGCACTGCGGTGATGATCAGCGGGATGATGACCGCCTTGGTCTTCTCCTTGTTCTCCTTGTACGCGGTGGTGATGAAGGCGAGGCCAATGCCGATGTAGGGCCAGAGGTTGTTGAAGGTGTAGCTGTTGAAGTAGGTGCTGTCGGAGAAGGGCTGGCCGGTCATCGCCATCTCGGCGACACGGATCGGGTAGGCGCCGGCGATGATCTGATCGCCCATGGCAAGGGTGCCGCCCACGTCAGAGAACTGGAACGGGGTGTAGACGAGGTGGTGCAGGCCGGTGGGAACGAGCAGCTTGTTGAGCATGCCGTAGATGAACAGGCCGATGTTGCCCGACTCCTTGATGACGCCGGCAAGGGAGGAGATGGCGCCCTGGACGGGAGGCCAGACGATGCAGAAGCCCGCGCCCATGACCCAGGAGATGAGGATCATGATCAAAAACGGGAAGCGGACGCCCGAGAACATCGAAAGCGCGATGGGGAACTGCTTGTTGGAGAACTTGTTGAAGATGGCGCCGGTGATGCAGCCGAGGATGATGCCGCCGAAGACGCCGGTGTCGAGCACCTGGATGCCCATGACGGTGGTCTGGCCGGTGCCGACGAGGCCGAGCATGCCGCCCGCCTCGGCGAGGGAGCCGGTGGCGCTGAGCACGATGTTGTTGGCCTCAAGGAACAGGAAGAAGGACATCAGGGCGATGAGGGAGGCGTGGCCCTTGTTCTTCTTTGCCATTGCGCCGGCGATACCCACGCAGAAGATGATCGAGAGGTTGTTGATGATGAACATCAGGGACTGGTAGACAACGGCGCCCACGAGCTGGAACGGGCCGGAGCCGAGCACGGGGATCATCGCGCAGATGGTCTTGTTGGTAAGGATGATGCCCACGATGAGCAGGATGCCGGCAACCGACAGGTACATCATCGGCTGAACGATCGACTTCGCGAACACCTCCAAGGCGCCTTTGAAGTTGGGCTTCTTCTTTTCTGTGGTCATGGCGTTTACTCCCTTCCTTCTTTCTTTCCTTTGGTAGAGCCTGCGTAAAAGCTAGAAGTGCCCACGGCAAAGCCTGCGGCCCCACCTTTGAAACCTATGAGCGGGCACGCTATGCCCGGGGCCCGGGTTCCCCAAGCAAGTTAACAATGTGATATGCGAGATAGCTCTTCTCGGCATCGGTCACGCTCACGCCATAGGAGGCGAGCAAGTGATCGGCTATAGCCTCTGAGCACGAGAAAGCCTTCGGATAGTTGTTTCGCTCTATCAAGAAGAGCACGTCATCCTGCGCCTGGCCGGCCTTGGGGTCGAGCGCGCGCTGTGCAAAGAACTGCAGGTGGCGGACGAAGCGCTCGTAGGGCAGCGACGTGTCGTCGAGGGTCGTTGCGTAGCGGTCGGAGACGATGGCAAGGACGTCGCGCACGAGCTGGACCGAGACGATGAGACGGTCGGCGCGCTGCGGCATGGTGGCGTTCACGATGTGCAGGGTGATGAAGCCCCGCTCCTCGTCGCTCATCTGAATGCCCAGGTAATCCTTGATGATCTGGAGCGCGCGGCCGGCAAGCCCGTACTCCTTGCGGTAGAACTGCTGGATCTCGAGGAGCAGCGGGTTGTCGCAGGGGACGCCCTTGCGCTCGCGGTCGAGGGCGAGGGTGATGTGGTCGGCGAGCGCGATGAGGATCGTGTCGTCGACGTTCACGTCGAGCTTTTCGCGCAGCATCTCGACGATGTCCTCGGAAATCGCCAGGTTGATGGCGGGGATGGTCTCGATCAGGCTGGACAGCCGATCGAGGGCACGGGCGTCGTTGGCCGTGGACTCGCACAAGGCGTAGGTCTTCTCGACGGAGGAGGAGTCGACGACGTCGCCGGCGTGGCGGCCAAAGCACAGGCCCCTGCCGATCACAATGAGCTCGGTGCCGTCGTCGGAAGTGACCATCGCGACGTTATTGTTGAAAACGCGCTTGATTACCATGGCGGTCTCCGTGAGGGTCTACTCGGAAAGCCAGCTGACGGGTTCTTTGGCGGCAACGGGGCCGGCGGCGCGCTCGCGCAGCGTGGAGCCCTCGGCGCGCTCGCACGCGACTACGAAGACCGTGGGGTCGAAGCCGGCGGCGCGGATGGCCGAAAGGTCGATCTTGACGACCGGCTGGCCCGCATCGACGTGGTCGCCCTGGGCGACGAGCGCCTGGAAACCCTCGCCGTTAAGCTTCACGGTGTCGATGCCGATGTGCACCATGACCTGGGCGGAGCTGTTGTCGGACGAGATGGCGAAGGCGTGGCCGGTTGGGAAAAGCGCGGCGACCGTGCCGGAAACGGGGGCGAGGATGGTCTCGCCGTCGGGGTCCACGGCAACGCCGTCGCCCATGGCGCGGCCGCTGAAAACGGGATCTGCGGTTTTCTCCAGGGGAACAAGTTCACCGGAAACGGGGGCGAGGATTTCGAACTCGGAGGCCTTGTCCGCCTGCTCGCGAGCGCCGCCCATCAAACGAGAAAAGAAGCCCATATTGCTTGTCCCTTCATAAATCAAGCCCAACCAAGACTTGGTGTACACGCCATTAGCATAGCGACACCAAAAGACTTTGGTTAGGCCCACGTCCGAGGGACTCGGTAACCTTCCTCATTTCTTTTTCGAATTCGGATTTTGGCACTCTGGCGCTGCCGTTTCTAGCACAACGGCCGAACGGCATGTTTTTCTCGCCGAACGGTAACCCTTGGGACAAAAGGGACGGGGGATTTTGTCCCAAGCTGTGGAGGCGTCGACCCCTTTCTCCATGAGTTGGGACAAAATCCCCCGTCCCTTTTGTCCCAGCTCGTCCTTCTTGCCAGCAAAAACTGATCAGCATGGGTAAGTTTTCAAAAACCGGAGGCCCGCCAACTGGGCTTTTGCGAGTCCGGAGGAAGAAAACAAACTCATGCTGATCAGTTTTTGCTGGAAAGAAGGGCGCTACGCCCGACTGGTCGCTCTCCTACTTGCCGTAGCTCTCGTCAGCAAGCACGTCCTGGAACATGCCGACGTACTTCTCGGGACGCCAATCGGTACCGTCGACCGCGGGGTTGTGCTTGTAGAGGAAGCGCGTGGCCAGTGAAAGGTCGATCGTCGCGGTGTACATGGCCTCCTCGTCGGCGCCTTCCGCGGTGAAGGGCATACCGGCGTAGTAATGCGGCTCCCAGGTCTTTGCGGACGGACCCAGGATGGAGCTGCCGCCCCAGAAGTAGTTGTCCTTGTCGAGGCCGCCGAGGTTGGACGACACGATGAAGATGCCCTCGCGGATGCACTGCGCGCGCAGCGTGTCGTCGCCCAGGCACTTGCCGTGGCAGTGCGCGAGCGCCGTCGAGTTGATGTACAGACGACAGCCCTTGGCCACGTAGTAGTCCATGAGCTCGGGGAAGCAATACGTGTCGTAGCAGATGGCGCAACCGATCGGGCCCCACGGGGTGTCGAGGATGAAGGGCTTATCGCCGCGCGTCGCCCAGTTGGGCTCGGGCGCCGGCAGGTGCATCTTGTGGTAGTCGCCGGCCAGCCCCTCGGGCGTGAAGATCGCGAGGCCGTTGTAGATGGTGTCGGGCTTCTGGGCATCCTTGATCGGCATGCCCATAACCACGTACAGGCCGAGTTCCTTGGCAAGCTCGGCGACCTTATTGGTCGAGGGGCCCGGGACGGTCTCGGCGAGCTTGTACTGCATCTTTTCCTCGAGCGGCTTTTCGGCCTCGTCATCGTAGGCGGTGAGCGCCATCTCGGGGAACACCACGAGGTCGGAGCCTTTCTTCTTTGCCGCCTTCATGTAGCCCAAGATCCTGTTGAGGTTCTGTTCCTTCTGGCCCCACATGGGTCGGAGCGTTACGGTCGACACAGTGATGATGTCCTCGTACATTTTGATGCTCCCTTCGTAGGCGACTGCCGCGATGACCGCGCGGCACGTGTTTGTTTTACGCCGCGCGTCGCGCACCGAGCCGCGCGGTCGCAAAGAGTTTTCACAGCGTCACGCGAGCGCAACCAACCGGCGCGCGAGTCGATACCGGCAAGAAACGCGCGGGGTTGGGACAAAAGGGACGGGGGATTTCGTCCCAAATTGTGACGGCAGGAGGAGGGGTCTCCATAATTTGGGACGAAATCCCCCGTCCCTTTTGTCCCAACCCCGTATGCGCCGCCATAATGGAGGCAAGAAACCCACCCGAAAGCGAGGATGCCATGAACGCGGAGCCCGCGCCGCTGACCGAGGAAGACCGCCAGACCATCGAGCTGGCCCTTGGGACCGACACCTACAAGGCCAAGCCCGTGCCGCAGGAGATCTACTCCGAGCTCGGCCCGGACTTCCTCAGGTTTGTCACCGTGCCGTACAAGCTGCGGGAGGTCATCGCGCAGCTCTACGACGAACCCGACTACCTCGAGCGCCTCGTCGGCGACTGGGCCTACGCCTTCAAGGTCCGCGCGCTTCGCATGTTCAACGAGAAGACCGTCACCTTCCCGACCAGAAACCTCAGGGCCAACGGCCTTCCGCTCGAGGTCTCCATCAGCCGCAGCACACGCGCCGACACCAGGCCGTGGTACATCTCGTTCATCCCCAGCCTCGAGAGCGTGCGCAAAAGCCGCGACAAGGACCCGTTCAGCTCGCTGCCGGAGGCAACCGACCCCCTGCCGCCGCTGCCCGCCGAGGCGTTCGAGGCGGCGCGCGACTCCGAGGACTACCTCGACTCGCCGGTGCCGGAGGACGTGATCGCGGAGCTCGCCGAGGGCGGCCGTGACTTCACCGACCTCGTGTGGACGCCCGAAAAGCAGCTCCAAAAACTGGCCGCCTGCACGAAGGCCAGCGTCGACCTCAAGGCCCTGCTGAACCGCGATTGGGACCACGCCCTCAGCACCCGGACCCTGCGCTACTTCGACGGCAAGGTGAGCTTCCCGCTCAGCTGCCTTCGAGATGACGACGAGACCCTGGTCGAGGCCACCATCAAGCGCGACCGCGACGCGCAGATCCCCGGCTCGAAGCCATGGGTCCTTCTCTTCATCGACAGCCGCGCCCGCCAAAAAGAGAAGCCCGGCGAGCTCTTTGGAAAGTGGGCGCACATCGGCGACTGGAACAAGATGCTCGCCTCGCTCGCCGAGATGGCCCTGCCCGAGCAGTGGAGCTTCGACTACGAGGAGGACGCCTACCCCATCCTGGGCAGCTACCTCACCTACACCTTCTACCGGCTTGATTACGAGGGCAAAGTCCTCGAAAACGCCGAGAAGGGCATCGCCGCGTTCAACACGGGGCTTGTGGACAAGACCTACGAGGCGATCTACGCGTGCTTCTCGCCGACCACGTTCGGCTCCGCGCCGTGGCACTTCGAGGAGTTCTGCAAGGCCGGCTCCAGGCAATGGGGCAAGAAGCTCGTGAGCACCTTTAACCCGCTCCCCCAGCGCGCGGCGTACTTCAGCCGCAAGGAGGACCTGCTGTTCGACGGGCAGCGACCGCTGCAGCGCGACGCCGACCACATCCTGCTGGACAACATCGGGCGTCTGCCGTACGAGTTCCTCGAGGAGGAGCTGCGCGGAAACAACGCCGCGCTCGAGGCGCTGGACCGCGTCGAGCGGGCCGAGACCACCGGCGCGCGGTCGGTCGCGCTGCAGGACCTGCGCGACGAGATCGAGGCCGACGCGCGCACCAAGCGCCGCCTGGTCAACCGGCTCGACGACGCCATCGAGCTCGCGCAAAAGCGCGTCGAGTGGAACTTCAAGACCGCGGTGCCCGCCTTCTACCCGACGAAGAACTCGATGAGCCTCTTGCTGCCGCTCGACCTCACCGACGACGAGAAGCCCGACGTCGCGCTCGTGGTCGAGCTGGTCGAGTCGGGCGCCTACCTGGGCCAGACGATCCTGACGATGAACATGGCTTACAACAACGCGCGCCTCATCAGCCGGCCCGACAGCGATTGGCTGAACACGTCGATTCGCGAGGGCCAGGTCGCGGACCTCGACTAGGCAAGAAGGGCTCTTCCTGGCACGCGGCGCTACAAATCCGCTACACGTTTGCTACATTTAACGAAAAAAGGTCAGGGGCCGTAGCCCCTGACCTGCGAAAACGTGGTGCCCCCAGCGGGATTCGAACCCGCGATATCCACCTTGAAAGCTGTCTAACTAGTTAAATTGCCAATACCAACCGGTACCATCGGTTTTCACAATATTGTGAATCTGCACTGTATTTCTGTACCAACTAGTTTATTTCTTTAACTTCCACTACGAACAACTGAATCGAACAAAATCACTTCGCGCTACACATGTAGCGGCCATGTAGCGGATTTGTAGCGCGAAGGAGAGACGATGGCTAAAACCTACTCGGCCGGCGGCGTCGCCCACGGCGCGAAGTACTGGCGCCTCACGATCGACGTCAAGGAGAGCGGCGGGGGGCGCAGGCGCCTTACCAAGACGACTAAGATCGCCTGTGCGAAGAACAGCACCCGTGGCCGTTCGGCGGCACTCACCGCGCTGCGCCAATGGCGCGACGAGCTCATTAGGCAAGCGGAAGCCGAGGACTCCGTAGGCTCGGGAACTCCGACCGCAGATTACGCCGAGGACTTCATCACCCGCCACTCCGAGGTAGCCCCCGCCACCCGAGAAGAGTACATGCGCGCCGTGCGCGATATGCGCCTTGCACGCATCGGTGAAGTGCCCATTTCCATGCTCAAGCCATCCGACGTGCAGGATTGGATGATTTGGCTGCGCGACGAGCGCGGCCTCGGCCCCGCCTCGCGGAATAAAAAGCACGGCGTGCTGGCTATGGTCTGCAAGTACGCCGCCGCGATCGGGGACGCCCCCATCGTCGCCACAGGCCTGCTCAAGGCGCCCGAGGACCTTCCGAAGCCGGTCAACTCACTTACGGAGTCGGGCGCCCTCGAGGTCGCGGCGCAGCTGCGCGCGAGGCTCCCCGAGCCTCTGGCGCTCGCGGGCATCATCGCGCTGATGACGGGAATGCGTCGCGGCGAGATCTGCGCCCTGCGCTGGCAGAACTGGGACGAGGACCGGCAGATGCTCCTTGTCCGCCACACGCTCGCGAAGGGCGAAAACGGCGGCTTCGTCCTGCGCGACAACCCGAAAGACCCCTCCGGGCGAGGCGCCTTCCGGGACATCCCCGTGCCTTCGACGCTGGCGGCCGCCCTCGCCGCCGCGCGCGAGGCCCAGAGGGGGCGGATCAGGGGGTTTGGCAGGTGGTCCCCCTCCCTGTTCATCTGCGGGAATCCGCTGACCGACGCCTGGCTTTCCCCGAACGTCCTCAGTTCCCGCTGGAGCGCCCTCAGCGCGGCCATGAACTGGGTGGGGACGCAGGGCGAGCCGGTGATCTTCCACGACCTTCGGCACACGTTCGCACCGTTTCGATCGCCCAGGGGTGCGACGTCATGAGCCTCGCGAGCATTCTCGGCCATAAGGACCCGAGCATGACGATGAAGGTCTACGCGACCGCGCTCGCCGCCCCTAAGCGCGCCGCGATGGACCGGCTCGGCGCCTTCTACGACTAGTTTCATCTTTTGCCCCCGAGCTCACCTATTTGCCTGCGCCCCCGCGCTGCGAGCACGCCGGCGTCCCGTTCGGGAATACCCCACCTGGGCCTTTAGCAACGAGCACCATTGTGCTATCGGCAGAACCAGGCGTCGAAAGGACCCGCCGTGGGCAATCAGAAGCTCAAGTACCTCACCATCTCCCCAACCGTCGCGGAATCTCGCGTCGGCTACTCGCGCCCGCTCTCGGTTGACGAAGCCGCCGCATGGGCGGGGGTCAGCCGCAACACGATTTACAAGCTTTGCAAGCAGGGCATGCTCGGGCGCCGCGTCAACAGGATCTACTACATCGGGCAGCACGAGCTCGCGCAGCTGTTCCTCTCGGAGGCCGACCGCGAGAGGATCGGTTAGTTTCGAAGGACCGCCCGAGATGGCAGCTGAGGCGCCTCCGCAATAAGACTCGCTGGATCAGGCGCGCCCTCGCCTACAATACCGGCAGTAGCTAAAGCACCGGCACCGAGGGAGGGGTCATGAGGTTTACGAGCGGGTTCGAGGACCTCGAGAGGCTTATCCCCTGCTACGGCAGCCTGGCGGACGGTAGAGAAGCGTTCCTTCACCGATCATATCCTTCAATAAGGCGCTTCAGGGCCATCGTCAGGGACCCCGGCCCCGGATTCCGCTACCGCGAGGCGGTTGTTTCCGCGGAGGAGGTCTGCGACGTAGACAGCGCCCCCGAGGGCCTGAGGGGACGCTCGCCGAAGGGTTTCTGGATCGGGCGCCGCGGCGCCGTATACACGCTCGGCACCGGCAACTTGGCGGGCAGGGCATCGGCCCGCGACGGGGACGTCGGCTGGGCACATGCCGGCCCCGTGGTGGTTGAATACGCCGTGGCCTGTATTCGATAGCCTCGAAGTTGCGGGTTTGAGCGTCGGAAAGTTTCGGGCCTGAGCGCGAAATTCTTTCGGCTTTGAGCATGGGCACGCCGACCATCCGCAATCGGCCCGACAATGTCGTTGCTTCGGTTCACGACGTGAGGAGGGCCGGAGAGGAATGGCCGGCGTGGACAAGATAGAGGATATACGCAAGAGGGCAAGGGGCGGCGAGCCGATCGCGTCGATCGCGAGGGCGGTCGGCGCGTCGGAGCCGACGGTCAGGAAGCGCGCCAGGATGAAGGACCTGTCGCCCGAGCCCCCGAGGCGGCGCGAGCCCGAGAGCGAGGTCCTCGCGCCGTACGGGGAGACGGTCGGCTCCTGGCTCGACGACGACTGCAGGAACTGGCGCAAGCAGCGCCGCACGGCGACGAGGGCCTGCGTGAGGCTTCGCGACGAGGAGGGCTACACGGGCAGCTACTCCACCGTGCAGCGCTGCGTCAAGCGCCGCCGCGAGGAGATGGCCCGCGAGCGCGGCCGCGGGGACGCCGAGGGGTTCCTGACGCTGAGATGGCTGCCCGGCGAGGTCCGGGTCGACTTCGGCGAGGCGGACTTCAGGGTCCGCGGCGTGGTCACCAGGGGCAAGTACCTGACGGTCGCCTTCCCGCACTCCAACGTCGGGCTCACCCAGGTCTTCCGGGGCGAGACGGCCGAGTGCGTCTGCCAAGGGCTCCGCAACGTCTTCGAGTTCGTCGGCGGCGTGCCCGGGAGGGCGGTCCTCGACAACGCCGCCGAGGTCGGCGGGCGCGTCGGCGGGGAGGTGGGGACATCAGGGCTCTTCCGCCGCTTCGCGGCTCACTACGGACTCGACCACGCCTTCGCCAACCACTGCTCGGGCAACGAGAAGGGCAACGTCGAGAACAAGGTCGGCCGCCGCAGGAGGAGCCTGTTCGTCCCCGTCCCGTCGTTCCACGACGCCCGCGCGTTCAACCGCAGGCTGCTCGAGGACCGCCTCGACCTGAGCGAGGGCAGGCGCCGCTGCAGGCTCGGCACGCCCGGGCCCGAGCTGTTCGGAGGGGACAGGGAGGCGCTCTCGCCGCTGCCGCCGGCGGCGTTCTCGTGCGCGAGGTGGGAGACCGGGAGGCGCGACAAGCAGGGGACGGCCACGGTCGGCGGGGCGCGCCGCTGATCGGCCGGCCCCGCCTGCGCGCGCCGCGAGGCCGCCGCCGCCCTCGGCGCCTTCGACGTCGCGGTCTGCGACTGCGGGACCGGGGAGGTCGTCGCCGCCCACGGGCGCGAGCGGGGCGAGGCCCCGGCCGACGGCCCGGGCCCGGCGCCGCGGCTGAGGCTCCCGTGCATGGGGCCCGCCGGGCGGGGGGACTCGAGCGTGAGGGCGTCGCCGCCGGCCGAGCTCGTCGCCTTCCCCGGCTCCGAGGCGCCCGCCGACCTCGCCGCCGACCTCAGGGTGCTGCGCGACGAGGGCGCGGGGCGCGGGTGGGGCGCCGCCGTGGAGGGGATGTCGCGCTCGCTCGCGGCGACCGGGGGCGTCGACCGCGCCTCGGTCGCCCTCTCGGCCGCCGGGGCCGCGCCGGGAGACGGGCGCGTCGAGTACGACGAGGAGGTCGACCTGGGCGTCTGCGACAGGGCTCCGAGGCTGCTCGAGGGAGGTGGCGGCCATGCCGCGGACGAGCCCGGGGCGTGAGGCCGCGCAGGCGGCCTTCCGCGGCGCCGCGAGGGCCCTCTTCATATCCGGCGACACGATCGGCGCCTTCCTCGCCTCCGCGACGCCGGGCCGGGTGGCCGCGTGCGCGGCGATGCCCGGGTCGGGGACCGCGCGCCGCGACAGGGCGAGGCGGGCGCGCCTGCTCAGGCGGGCGAGGTTCCCCGTTCCCAAGTCGGTCGAGGGCCTCGGCTGGCCCGACGTCGCGTTCCCCGACGGCTGGGGCCGCGACGAGATGCTCTCGCTGGCGTTCGTGCGCGACGCGGAGGGCCTGGTCTTCTACGGCCGGACGGGGCGCGGCAAGACCCGCATGGCCACCGCCCTCGGGATCGCCGCGACCTCGGCGGGCTACCCCGTGAGGTTCTGGCAGGCCGCGCGGCCGGTGCCGGCGGCTCGGCAAGGCCAAGCGGGAGGGGACGCTCGACCGGCTGCTCGCCGACGTGGCCAAGGCGAGGCTCCTGGTCCTGGACGAGTTCGGCTGCGCGCCCTTCGACGTGGACGGGGCGAGGCCCCTGTGCCGGGTTATATCGGACAGCTACGAGAGGAGGAGCGTGATATTCACCACCAACGTCGAGTTCAGCAGGTGGGGCACGGTCTTCGCCGACGACAAGCTCGCGGCGGCCATCGTCGACCGCGTGGTGCACCACGGCAGGCCCGTGGAGTTCGGCGGACCCAGCCACAGGCTCGAGGAGTCCCTCATGCTGGGAAAGTCGGGAAGGTAGAGGCGGCGGCGCGCCCGTGACGAAACCCGAAAAAGTTTCGTGCCGGAACCCGAAAGAAATCTGTGCTCAAAACCGAAAATCAGGCTTGACTAAACACACCTCGTGACCACGATGGCCGAGATGGTGGTGGGCGGCGTCTCCACCGCCAAGGTCGGGAAGGTCATGCGGGAGATCTGCGGCAGGGAGTTCTCGAAGCAGTCGGTGTCCGCCGCCTGCGCCGCGCTCGACTCGGCGGTCGAGGGCTTCAGGGGGCGCCCGCTCGAGCCGGGCGCCTACCCCTTCGCGATGCCGGGCGCGACCTACCTGAAGGTCCGCGGCGGCCACAGGGTGAGGGCCCGGGCGCTGCTCGTGGCCATCGGCCTCGACCGCTCCAGGCGCAAGGAGGTGCTCGGGCTCGCCCTCGCCGACGCCGAGACGCGGGCGAGCTGGTCCGCGTTCATGCGCTCGCTGAGGGACCGCGGCCTGCGGGGGGATGGCCGTGGTCACCTCCGACGCGCAGGGGGGCTCGTGGCGGCCCTCCACGACGTGTGGCCGGACGCCGCCTGGCAGAGGTGCCAGGCCCACTTCTCCCGCAACGTCTCCGACGCCGCCCCCAAGCGCCTGAGGGCCGGCCTGCGCTCGGAGATGACCGAGATGTTCAACTGCCGCACGCTCGCGGAGGCCGAGGCGAGGCGCGACCGGATCCTCGCCGACTACGCCGAGGAGGCGCCGCAGGCGTGCGAGCGCCTCGGCGCCGGCTTCGACGACGCGATGACCGTGATGAGCCTGCCGGGGCAGATGCGCAGGTGCGCGAGGACCTCGAACTACCTCGAGCGGCTCAACAAGGAGATCAAGCGCAGGACCGACGTCATAGGCGTCTTCCCCAACGCGGGCTCCGTGGTCAGGCTCGTGGGCGCGGTGCTCATGGAGGAGAACGACCGGTGGGCCGCGATGTCCAAGGCCTACTACTCGACCGGCGTGGCGGAGCTCGAGGGGAGGATGGCGGAGCTCGCCGGGATAGCAAGGGAGCAGGCGAGGCTCATGTCAGTGGGCTAGCCGGCGAAGGAGGCGGTTGCGAATTTACACACCGATTTGGACTTGACCCCCGCAAGGCACCCCGGCGCCTAAAAAGCAACGAACCCGCCGAGCCTTAGGCGACGTCGTGAATTTCAACGACCCTTGTGCCTGCAAGGTAGTCATGGATAGCCAGGTGACGCTTGGTGGCCACAACCATAATCCCGGAGACAAGAGTCAGCAGATACAGGACCGGAAGGACCGTGCCCTCCACATAGAAACTCGTTGCGAGCGTGAGCGCCTGCAAGACATAGCGGGTCGCCACTGTCGAGACACCCTCGATAACAAGAAGGCCTACGCCGGCGCGCAGCGCGTACTGCCAAGGCTGCAGATCGCCGCCGTCGCGAGACTCGCATCGAAGCTTGAGCAGGCGCTTGCCAGGTGTCTGACCAGGCCAAACCTTAAGCGGCACCCAGATGTAGTACGCAGCGAAAACCGCAAGGGACGCAACACAGCACATAAACGCATAGATGTTCGAGTAGCCCATCGACCCAAAAACGTAGAGGTCGCTGAACATGTCCGAGCTATGGGTGACAAGAGCAAAAACCAAGACCTCGGGAAAGCCTATGAGAACCCCAGAGAACGCCCAGTCAATCGCATATGCAATAAGACGTTTTGCGGGAATACCCGTCTTTGCGGACGAGGCCGCCTTGTTGTTCTGCATTTTGGCTTTGCTCGCAGACATTGCCTTTCCCGATGACCTCTTTTTGCTCTTGCCCATATCGTCCTCCTACAGGTTAAGGCTATCGATGCCGCGCGCCATCCTCTCGAGGCCCTCCTCGAGCTTCGACCTGGGGCATCCGGCGCACAAGCGCAGATAACCCTGGCCGGCGTCTCCGTACGTCTCTCCACGCATGATGCCAACCCCGCCCACGTTCACAAGGGCATCTTGCAGAGCGTCCGAGGAAACCCCCAAGCCGCTCACGTCAATCCAGGCAAGATAGGTCGCATCAGGCACCTCGAATCTCGCTTGCGGGACGCGCTTGGCGAGAAAAGCCTTAAGGGTCTCCATGTTGGAACGAATGTAGGAGCAAAGCCCCTCGACGTAGTCGTCGCACTCGCGGTAGGCAGCCATGGTCGCGTAGAGCCAAAGCGTGCTGCAAGAGTTGAGGAAATCGACATGACGCGTGACGTTGAGAAAGGCATCGCGGACCTCAGGGGAAGGAACAACGAGGTAGGAGCCGATAAGACCGGGGATATTGAACGTCTTTGTGGGAGAGCTGGCCACGGCTATCTTCTCGTATTTGGAGAGAAGGGAGACCGCGCTCACGTTGGAACGACCACACAGGCTGATGTCCGCATGAATCTCATCAGCGATGAGCCAGAGATCATGCTTGCGGCAGATTTCGACGATGCGGTCCATCTCGTTCGCGGTCCACATGCGGCCCGTCGGGTTGTGGGGCGAGCACAAAAGCATTGCACTGCAGTCGGCCGCCAGGGCATCGAGCTGCTCGAAGTCGATCTCAAAGGTTCTGTGGGCGTCGTCGTCTGCCACGGGGCTCTCGACCCGATGAAGCGTGCTCTTGACCATACGGCGGTCGTTTCCCTCGATCACCCCGGGAAAGGAATCGTACATGGGGTCGAAGCACAAGATGCCGTCGCCAGGCTTAGTCAGAAGACGGATGAGCAGAGAGGACGCATACATAACACTGGGGCTATAGATAATCCAGTCTTCGGATATCTGCACCCCGTAGCGGCGAGAGAACCAAGAAGCGACAGACGACTTGAAGTCGTGGTGGTTCCACCTCGTATAGCCATACTGCCCCCTTGCGGCGACCTTTGTCACTGCGTCGACGATCTGCGCGGGAGGCAGAAAATCGGTATCGGAGATGGAGAAGGGAAGGATACCGGGCTTCCCAAACCTGTCTTGGATGTAGTCCCACTGGGTGCAGTAGGTTCCGCGGCGGTCGTGCACCTCGTTGAAGTCGTAAGTCATTTATGCCTCCAAGATAATGGGGTCGGTGGTCGTCGCGTTCAAAGAGACGCCAACGCCGTCGATAACGGCGACGTCGTTCTCGATACGCACGCCTCCAAGGCCGGGGACGTACACGCCGGGCTCGCACGACATCACCATGTGCTCCTCAAGCATGAAATGCCTCCCCGGTCGAAGCAGCGGAAGCTCCGTCGAGTCGTCCACGCCTATGCCGTGCCCAAGGCCATGTCCAAAATACGCGCCGTAGCCGGCGTCTTCTATAACCGCGCGTGCCGCCGCATCCACGCTCTCGCTGTCCACACCCGTACGAATAGCGGCGATGCCGGTCTCCTGCGCACGCTTGACCACGTCGTAGATCTCCATGATCTTCTCGTTTGGCTCCCCAAGAAAGCAAATGCGCGTCATGTCCGACTGGTAATTGTCGACCTGGATACCAAAGTCCATCATCACGTGGTCGCCGCGGCGCAGCGCGCGGGAGGTAGGCCGGCAGTGCGGGTAGGCCGTCCTCTCTCCTATGCCGCAAATGGTGTCGAAAGCCATCTTCTGGGCGCCCCTGCGAACAGACTCGTACTGCAAAAGGGCGCTGATCTCGTACTCGGTCATCCCCTCACGAAGCTGAGAAGAGACAACGGAGAAGATCTCGTCCGTGATGTCGACGGCACGCTGAATCTTTGCGATTTCCTCGTCCGTCTTGACCGCGCGCAGCCTCGCGACCTTATCGCCAAGAAGCACCGGACGCTCGACAAACCTCGAGATCTCCAGGTACGCGTCCGCCAGGGTCTCATCGGACTCAAGGCCCAAGCTCTTCCAGCCCTTCTCGCCCGCCAGCTCGCCGAGCCGCTTGTAGATGGCGTCGGCCGACTGGCTGGGAAGGAGCTCTATCACCAGGTCATGTTCCTTCTCCCTGGCCTCCTCCACGTACCTGCCGTCCACGAGCAGCATCGCGTCGTCTTGGTCGACGACGACGGTGCACCCGCTTCCCGTCATCGTACCCATCCAGCCCTTCATGGTCTTGCTGCGGATGAGGATTGCGTCGACTCCTGCCTGGTCGAGAAGAGAGCGGAGCTTGTCGACATTTCGTGCCATAGGGACCCTCCATGCTTAAGGCGCGCGATCAAAGAAAGACCGCGGCGGGCAAGCCGAATTGAGGCCGCCCGCCGCAGAAGACAAACCAAGTGACGCTAGATTCCCAGGTCCATCTCGTCGAGGAGCGCCTGGTCCTCTGCGCTGAGCAAGCTCTCGGCGTTGGCCTGTTCCTTCTCGATAAAGCGCTGCTCATACGCTTTGAAGAACGGGTACCACAAAGCGATGGAAAGAATCATCTGGACACCGTTGACAAGGATGGAGCGCCAATCGAAGTTGGTGAGGAAGCCCTCGAGGAAGACGCCCACGTAAGGAGGCGTGAAGAAGGACTTGCCCATGAGGCCCAAGTACTGAGCCCAGCCGCCAAGGGAGCCGATGATGCCGCCGCCGATGACGTAGGGGACAAAGTAGAACGGGTTAAGAACAATAGGGGCGCCGAACAAGATCGGCTCGTTGATGCCGAAGAGGGCCGGGATAAGGGCGACGCGGCCGATCTTCTTAAGAGCATCGGACTTGGAGAGCATGCACCAAAGGACAAGGCCGAAGGTGACGCCGGTACCGGTGAAGTTGCCGAATGCGGACTCGGGGCCAGGGCAATAGAAGTGCGTCATGGGAAGGTTGGCCTGGTAGTTGGCGATGTTCTCGGCAAGGAACTGCGTGGAGATCGGGCTCGTGATCGGGCTGAGGACGGACGGGTGGATGCCGAAGAAGAACAGCAAGCACTGAAGCATCTTGAGGAACGTGTAGGCAAGCGGGTTGTCCATAGAGCCGACGAGCGGGGCGAGCAGGTTCGTGAAGATCAGCGGAGGCATGACGTCAAAGACGTTGGTGCACACCAGGCGGATGGCAAGGAAGACGCCGATGATAATCACGGAGATAGGAATCATCTCAAAGGAGCGCGAGACGAAGTCGGGCACAGAGTCCGGCATCTTGATGGTGAAGTTGCGCTTCTTGCACCAGCGGAAGAGCTCGACGGCGATAATCGTGCCGAACATGGCGGCAAAGAGGCCCTTGGCGCCCAGGTACTTGGTGATAAGGGTGCCGTCGTCGGAGAAGTCGACGGAAAGCATGAGGAAGGCGATAAGACCCATGCTCATGCAGCCGGGGACGTCCAGCTCATAGGACTTGGCAAGGTGGTACGCCATGATGACAGAGGCGTAAAGAGCCATCATGCCCATACCGACAGTATTGGCAAGCTCGATGGCGGAGTCGTTTGCGACGATCCACTGGGAGAGGGGATTGTCCTCGCCGATCATGTTGGGGATTGCCGCGGGGATCAGGCAGAAGCTGCCGATGATCAGGAGCGGGGTCAGGCCGACCATGGCCTTCTTGATTGCGCTGAGGTGGACTTCCTTATCCATCCAGTTGGCAATGGGGGTCAGATAGCGGTCGATGACCGCGGTGAATCCTTTCTCATTCTCTGCCATGGACGATTACCTCCCCTCAGCGGCGAGCTCGATCTTTTTGCGCTCGACCAAGACCTTCTTGAGGACCGTGGCGCCGTCCATCTGTCCATACGTTGCGCTGTCGACGACAACGACGGGGATCTTCTTGTCGCCCAGCAGTTTCTTGACGCCGTCGGCCTTGTGGGCAATCTGAGGCCCAAGGACAATGGCATCGGCATCGCCGACCTCGGAGTCCAGGATGTCCACCGGGATCGCGGTGAAGTCGAAGTCAGCGTCGTTGAGCTTAGGGCTCGCTTTGACGGCGGACTTCATGGCGTCCATGAGCATGGTGGTTGACAGACCACCTGCACAGCAGAGCACGATCTTCATCTTTTTCCTTCCTTCCCTTCACGGCGCATAGCGCCGACCAATAGGCTGTTACTTGGCGTCTTTGGCCTCGAAAACCTCGACGAGCTCGCCGATCAGGTCACGCGCCAGCTGGGCCGCCATGTAGTGGTCCTGGGCGTGAGCCATCAGCAGGGTCATGGCAGGGCGATCGGCCTCGGGGGCGTTGAGCTCGGCGGTGATCAGCTCGGTCTGCGCCTTGTGGGCGGCAAGGTCAACCTGCTTGGCCTCCTCAAGAAGCTTGTGGGCGGCCTCGTAATCGCCGGTCTTCACCTTCTGCAGCGCCTCGATGGCCTTAGACCTGCTATCGCCTGCCGAGGAGATCATGGTGAGGATCTTTGCCTCGTTGTCGTTCATGAACCTTGCACTTCCTTTCCTGTTGCGGGTTGCTTTAAAAGGCGGTCAGCTCGCTGAGCTTCTCGCCGGAAAACCAATGGCAGATGGAGACGACCACGTTGACGGTGTTTTGAAGGTCGTCCGGGTGGGCAAACGAGCAGCTGGCGTGGCAGTACCTCAGGGGAATGCCCAAAATCATCGCCAGGCGGCCAGAGCCCACCAGGTGGGCGGTGCCGGCATCGGTTCCCCCACCGCCGAACATGTCCTTCTGGTAGGGGATTCCCGAGGCCTCAAGAAGCTCTTTTACGCCCGCGATGAGACGACGGTTGGGGGACATGGTCTTGTCGTAGTGCTCAATCATGGGGCCTTCGCCCAGCTTGCGATGGTTCTTGAAGCCTCGGTCAAGCTCGGGGTGATTTGCGGTATCCACCGCAACGGCAAAGTCAGGCTGGACAAGCTCGGTCACCGTCTTACCGCCGCGAGTGCCAACCTCTTCGCTGGTGGTGCCGGCAAAATAGATGTCGCACGGGCAGTCCTTCCCAAGGGCGGCAATCGCCTTGGCGATCACGAAGCAGCCGGTGCGGTCGTCCATCGCCTTGCCGGCGACGACCCCGTTGGCGAGGGTGCTCGCCGCGGTGTCAAAGCACACACGGTCCCCCTCGGATACGCCCAGCGCACGGACCTCCCCCTCGTTGGCGCAGCCTAGGTCCACATAGGACTCTGTAACGGCGCCGGAGTCGTCGCGGACGGAGTTGAGGATGCCGCGATGCTTGCGGCCATCTGCCGTGGTCACGCGCACAAGCTGCATGTCCTTGCTCTTTGCAATCACCCCGCCCACGGGAAGCAGGTGCAGCATGCCGATGTCCGAAATAGAACGGACGATAAAGCCCACCTCGTCCATATGGGCCATAAACAAAATCTTTGGGGCCCCCGCCGGGCCAGCCTTGTGGAAAATCACGCTTCCGAGCCCATCATAGAGGACCTCGTCCGCAAAAGGGCCGCATTCGCGTTTTAGAAGGTCGCGGACCTCGTCCTCATCGCCCGCGATCGCGTCGGCGCAGCTCAGCTCTTTAAGAAAATCAACGTCCATAGTGCGATGCCTCCATGTTCTTGATTTGGCTGGCAAACTCATCAAAGGTCGAACTTGAAGCGAGAAGAGCAACCTTCTTTGGGTCGTTCATTAGAGGGAACAAAAAGGAGCTGATCCTCTTATAGAGGCCGATGGACTCCTTCTTAAGGCAGGCAAGGAAAACGATCCGCACCTCTTTGCCGCTCTCTTTAAGGGGGCTGCGCAAAAGGCGCACGGCGATCGCGTTACTTATCCCAACGGCCTCCACGGGATGCGGGGCGCTTACCCCGTTAAGGTAGATCGTGCTGGCAAACCTCTCGCGCGTCTCGACAAGAGAGGCGAGGGAGTCCTCGGCATATCCAAGGCGAGAGCAGTCCAGGGCCGCGTCGCGAACCACCTGAGCGTAGGAGGTAGGCTCTACGCAGGCAAAGAGATCGCGCTTCAACAGCGAGGTTATAAGGAGCTTTGACGAGAGGTCTTGCGCGGCGGAAAGCCTTCCGTGACGGGCAGCGTCCCCAATATCGGCAAGGTCTGAGGGACTCAAGATCTCATCGATGTACACCGTGGGGGCGCAGGGCTTCTCCAACAGGGGGACCATGGTCAATATAAGGTCCGGGTTAAGCTGCGAGATCGAGGACTGGTCAAGGTAGGACACCGCGTCGATCTTCGCCTCGGGAAAAACTCCCGCGAGCTGCATCTTCACCAGAGTCGCGGCCCCGCCACCGGTCGCGCACACCACAACGATGTGCGCTATGCTGCGCAGACGGTTCTGGCGCACCCTCTCCTCGTGGGCGGCAAAGTGCATGGCGATCAGCGACGCCTCATCGGGGGTAGGGGTAATCCCAAAACGCTTTGAGATCTTCTCGCAAAGGCGCACCGCAAGATCCATGCTCATGGTATTGCCAAGCTCGACCCTCTGGGCAAATGAGACCGAGACGGGCTTACTCACCAAAAGGCGCTTCACGAGCAGAGCCATATGGGCGTCAAGCATGTCGAGAAACGTGCTGTCTTGGCAATAAGACGTCCCATACTGCTCGTCTACCTCGGCGAGGAAGGCAACAGTCATCGAGCTTACCTCGGACGCCTCGATAACCAAGGTGTCATCAAGCGCCGAGAGGCTCTCAAGACGCTGAGCAATGCAGGTAACGTCTGCGGAAGACAACGCCGACCCGAGCTTCTCGGCAATTCCCTGCGAGATCTCGCTGGCAAGGACCAGGTACTTTTGCCCGATGTTTGGAAGCGTTGCCTCATCCTCGCTTGAATCGCTAACAAGGTTCGCGGCGCAGACGGTAACGAGCGCCTTTAGTGAGCAGAAGTCCTCATATCTGATGCGGTTCTCTTCATGCGCAAGATTTGTCGCAAGGACCGAGGAAACCTCGCCTTCGTCGCCAAGGGACGCCTCCACCGCCGACTTGACTATCCGCGAGCCCTCAAGGTACGCGTTTGCCAAATACTCGCGGGTCTCCCGGGGACCTCCAAGGGCACAGGTGCCGTGATGCCTCGTCCTCACCACTTCGATTCCGAGAGAAGAGGCCAGCCGTGTGGTCTCCGGAAGCGTGGCGTTGACCATGGAGGTGCTCATCCCAAGACCGCGGGCGAGGGCCTCCGCGCTTGTGTATCCGCCGGCCAAGATAAGAGCCTGGAGGACCGACGCAGGGCGGTCTGCCGGAGCTATGGTCTCGTCACCAGACAAGAAAGAAATGAAAAGGCCCAGCTTTTTGGCATCTTCCACAACAAGACGGATGCCACGGCCGCGCTCCGAAACGATTCTGAAGCCGTGGTCCTTCTCCGATTGACGAAGGTAGGAAAGGTCGGACTGGATCGTTCGCACCGAAGTCCCAAGCTCTTGGGCAAGTGTGGACATGCGCAACGGCTCGGCGGCGTTCATGAGCCGTTGCATAAGCTTTTCTGCGCGCATCCAGCACCTCCCCTTGCTTCTAATTTCAGACTATCGGAGCAAGAAAGGCAGGTAAAACACCAAGGTTGCGAGTTATCGCGCAGGAATCACTATTTAACGCAGGGAAACCTCAAGAAAGGGCGACGATTCCTTCGAGGCTGCGTGGCGCGGCACGGGGTCGCACGGTGCCGCTCGGCGTCTCGCACGGAGCTGCACGGCGCTGCACGGCGCCCCAGGCGCAACCCGAGGCGCCCAAAGAGGCCCGCAAGGCGCCCCGGCGCCCGTAAAGCAACGAACCCGCCGAGCCTTAGGCCCAACGGGTTCGAGGAAAATCAGGATGGTGCACCGTTTGCGCATCTCCTCGAACCGAGGTGTGCGCAGTCGGCACAATCGTTTTCGTTAGGATACCACGAGCGGCCTAGGAAACAACCAGGCGCATGCCGGGATAAATCAGGTTCGGGTTTGAGATGCCGTTCTTGGCGGCGAGATTCTGATAGGTCGTGCCGTACTTGGCGGCGATAGCTGAAAGCGTGTCACCGCTCTGCACCACGTACACCTGCTCGGTCTCGGTCTGGCCGTTGATCACCGCCATGACCTCATCGTAGCGCGGCCCCAGCACGGCCTTGCGGCGACTGCCGTTGCCGTAATCGCCCGCCCATGTCTCAGCGGCCAGATCTTCGGCGGATGCCGTGAGGATGTGGTTCACGAGCGACTGCACCTCCTGGTAGCGGTCGCCCAGCGCGTACTTGCGGTCGTCGCCGTCTCCGAGCTCGCCAGCGAGCACTTTCGCCGCGAGGTCTGCCGTTGGCGTCTCGTCGATGCCGTGGATAAGCGAGTCGGGATCGCCGTTGGAGCCGCCAGCCATGGCCTCCCACTCCGCGCGGGAGATATAGCACTTGTTGATGTCGAGGTTGCCCGCCCAGCCGTCCAAGCGCCCGCATGAGGAGTACTGGCGGATGGCGCAGTCGTATGCGCCCTCGTTCCAAGGTGCGTCCTGGTAGCCCGTGGCGTTCATGTCGGCGTACTGCGCCACCCACGTCTTGGCGTCGGTGAGGTTCCACGGGAAGACGCTCTTGCTGGCGTAGATGCCGATGCGATCCACGCTCACGCCAAGAAGCTCGGCCAGGCGCTCGGCCATAGCCTTGAGGTAGGACGTGTCGCCCCATGCCTTGTTGCCCTGATCCTCCCAGTCGATGAAGAACGCGGCCTTGCCGACGTAGCCCTTGCAGTGCTCGTAGAAGTACTCGGCCTCCGCCTCGGCATCGCCGCCGTTGACGTAGTGGTACACGCCCACGAGCTTGCCAAGGCCGATCGCCTGCTGAATCTGGCGGTCACAGTCTGGCGACACGTAGCGCGTGCCCTCGGTAGCCTTGCAGATAACGAAGTCGAACGGGACAGCCGCGAGGTTGATGCCGTTCTGCCAATTGCTGATGTCGATTCCGTTCATTCTATTCAGCGCTCCCTATCGCTATGAAATAAGCCCAATCAACTTGTTCGTACCGTTCGCGGCTCAGACGCACCACGCCCTCGTAGGGGTCGTGGAAGGTCGCCGTCTCGCCGTCCCACCCGCAGAGCAGGACGATGTGGCCGCCGTAGCTCTTGCCGCCGTCGCGGAGCTGGCCAGTTAGGCTGCAAAACACCATCCATCCGCCAGCCGCCTCGTCCAAGGCGTCGTCGGCGTTGTCGTGGATAGGCGTGTAGCCCAAAGCCTGGTCGTTCGCGTTCATCCAACGGCAGAACTTCTCCATGTCGTTCACGCCGTCCGTGAGGCACGATTCGCCAACGAATCCCAGCATCTGCTCCGGCGTGCACGTCTGGCCGTAGAGCCATTCCCACGCCATGGCCGCGCACGTGAGGCCGCAGCCGGCAGCGGCCAGGTCTTCGCCCGCATACGAAAGCCCGCCCCAGCGCTCGTCTGCTTGGAGGTAGACGGGCACCTCGGCGGGCTTGTCGAGCGGCTTGTCATAGATGACGGGCAAAGGCTCCTCCTTCGGCACCTTCGGCACGTTAGAGGCTATAAGCGCCACGTCGGCGAAGGCGGCGAGCAGGGCCAGCAGCGAGACGGTGGCGGCGATGCGTGCGAGGCGCTTGCCGCCCATTCCTAGTCGTCCTTCTTCGGAGCGCCCATGGCAAGCAGTGCGTCGAGCCACTTGTCGGTCACGCCGACCGCTTTGAAGGCCGCATATGCCACCTGCACGCCGCCGACGCAGGCGAAGATCGCGGTGACCCACGCGCCGGGGTCGGTCGGGATTCCGTTGGCCATTGCGGTTAGGGCGCCGAAGAGCGCCGAAGCGGCGATGGCGAGCCAACGCGCGGCGTTGCCGCCCATGGCCTCGGACTTGATCGCCTGGATGATGAACGGAAGGATTACGGAAGAGATAACGGCGAGAGCCGCCTGGATCGTGGTCATGGTCTGCTCCTTTAGTCGATTACGGGCATCTTCATGGCGTCTTCGTAGAGGCGCGTTCCGGTGCCGTTGCCGCCCAGCCCGTGGTAGGCGGCGTAGACGTTTTCGAGGTGTTTGCGGTCTGCGACCGTCAAGCCGCCTTGACGGACTGCCTGCTCATGGATGTTCTTCAGCTCGCGCCAAAGCAGCGCACGCACCCCCATCCTCAAGGCCTCGTCCGTCGCCTTTTCCGCCTCGGTGCGCTCGACAGCCTTGCGTCCTTGCGATTTGAGTGCCGCCACCAAGGCGGATACCACGGAGCCGACGAGGCCAGACACGATGGCGGTGACCGCCACGGTGTACACGAGGTCGTTCACGCTAAGCCCCCGTGTACTCTTCGCCGGTGATTTCCTTGTACTCGTCGGCGGTGATCCATTTGCACTCGACAGCCTTGTAGACGCGCGCCTTGCTCCAAAGGTCTTTGTCGTAGTACTTCTTGACCTTCGCGAAGTGCTTGGAATGCTCAACGGTTTTCTTCGTAGCCATTACTGGTCACCTCCCACGGTCATGAGCAGGTAGTCGATGTTCGCCGTGTTGGTCTCGGTCTGCGTCGGCTGGGACGCCTGCTCGCGCATCTGTTCGAGCAGCGCCGGGAGGTCGGGCACCTCGCCGTTGGCGTAGGCGGCGAGCGCGGAGGTGTAGGCGAGCTTTCGCGCCTTCCGCTCCACGTACTCGTCATCGTCGATAACGCCCGCGTCGTGCGCCGCGTCGGGGTCGCCGATCTGCGACAGCAGGTCGCGCAGGGCGTTGACCTCGGCCAGGGTGCCGTCTCGAAGCTCGTCGGGGCGCGGCATGTCTTCCTCAGTGTCCATGCGGACTCCTTCCTTATCGGGGAATGTGCCGCCATCGTATTAGCGCCGTGAGATTGCCTGGCCGTTTGGGCGGGCGCGAAGAAAGAAGGCGCGCCGCAGCACGCCTTCGCTGTCTTGGTTATTTCGTTTTCGACCTGTCTAGGCCGCCGTTTTGAGTTGCCGCCCTTCCGCTATGGCGAGGGCGTTCCGCCCGAATCGTCTCTCGGGCTTGGTTGCATTGAGCAACCCCCCCCCCGCGAGATTTTCGAACAGGCTGCGGTACAGCGCGTCCATGGCCAGCACGCTGCGGTGCGCATCCAAGTGAGCCATGCCGCCGCGCCAGCTCTGGTAGCTCTGCTGCACCTGCTCGGGCGTCATGACCCCCTCGGCCACCATGCGGGCCATCTTCTTCAGCTTGCGTCGCTCGCGCGTGATGGAGTCGCGGCACGGCTTCATGACGATGCGGCCCGTTTCGGTGTAGAAGATGCGCTTCTTCAGCCACGTGAAGCCTCGCGTCAGCTTCACCACGCGGGTCTTGCGCGGGTTCAGCGCGATGCCGAGCTTCGCGCACTCGTGCTCTATCAGCAGAAGGCACACTTGCAGGTACTCCTTGGACTCGTGGATCAGGTAGAAGTCGTCCATGTAGCGCCCGTAGGCCTCGGGGCGCAGCATCTCGGCCACGTAGTGGTCGATGCGGTTGGGGTGCGCCACCGCGCATATCTGGTTTGGCTCGCTGCCCAGGCCCAGGCCGACCTCGCCCTGCGCGTCTATCAGGCGGTGCTCAAGGGCGACCACGCGCGGGTCGAGCAGCGCGTCGGCCACCTGCCGCTTGACTGGCTCGTGGGCAATGCGCGCGAAGTAGTCGGAGAAGTCGCCCAGCAGTATGTAGCCCTCGCGCCCATGCCGCCGCCAGTGGTCGGCCAGGTGGCGCTTGAGCAGCTTAAGGGCGTAGTCGGTGCCGCGCCCCTTGATGTTGGCGGAGTTCGCGGATACGAGCGTGGGGACTATCGCGGGCACGAGGGCGTTCTGGGACAGCGACTTCTGCACCACGCGCTCGGGGAAGTGCACTGCACTGATGTGGCGCAGCTTGCCGCGCTCCCACAGGTCGAAGCGGATGAAACCCCGGCATATGTCGCGGCCCTCCAAAAGGTCTTGGCGCGATTTCACGGCGTTTCGCAGGTAGTCCTTCATGTACCGCTGCGTCGAGGCCTTCCACATGACGCCACGCGCGGCCTGCTTGGAAGCCTTGCACAGGCTGTTGAGGTCGGCCACCGTCTCAAGGGTGCACGCCTTGACGCGCTCGGCCTTGGCCCTGTCGCGCTTCTCCTCGCGGCGCTTCCGGCGTGCGGCCCGCCTTTGCTCCGAGTTCATAGAAGGCACCCCGCACGGCTTGCAATGTGGCTCTGACAGCCGCTTGAGGTATGGCCATGAAACGCGGCGAAGCCACGGAGCTCCGCGCCATGCAAGCAGCGTCCGGCCACCCTCGCGGGGTGCGTATTTACGGGCTCGCGCCCGATGGTCGCGCCTTCCTTCCTCTCCGCGCTCTGCTTTCGGCCCGCTGGCCTACTCGGTCTGGCAGTAAGGGAATCCGGGGCGGGGGCGAACCCAGGTGGTCGTCACCGAATAGTAGTAGGCAATGCCGGTGTTGTAGACGTAGCACACGTAGGACGAGGAGCCACCCATGACGGAACGCAGCCACCAATTGTACCGATATACAAGGCGGGACCGCCGCCCATTATAACGAACGCAGGCGCTCTAGCTCGGCCTCGGCCTCGGCTATGCGCTCGTCGGTCGTCTTCTTGCCGGTGACGCGTACGTTCTTGCGCGCGCCCTTGAGCAGTTTGATCTCCTCCTCGACCATGCCCGCCAGCGCCTCGAAGCGGTTGGCGTTCACGGGCAGGCCGATGTCCATGAGGCACTGCATGTCGAGCATCAGCTGCTCGCAGTCGGCTATCGCCAGCGTCAGGTAACGCTTGCGCTCAAGTGCGTTGAACGAACTGTTGGGGTAGAAGCAGTCGGCGCGGTTGACGTTGTATACGATGCTGCGCGCGGTCTCCACCGTGGGGACTGCGTTCAGCAGCCTGTAGGCTTTCGGCACGACCGACGAGGAGGCCATGAGCTTGTTGACCTCCACGCGGATGGCGATGGCCTGCGTGAAGAACTTGTACTCGGACACCTCGCGGTTTCGCTGGTAGACGCCGCTCATGGCACCTCCCGGAAATAGTGGCGAAAAAAACGGCCCGCTGCGCGGGCAGGGATGCGACCGCGCAAGGCGGTCGCATCGAAAGAGAAGTATAGAGCACTCGGCTGGCTAGCCGACGAGGAAGCCGGGGCGGGGGCGAACCCAGGCGTCCGTCGCCGAATTGTAGTAGGCATCGCCGTTGTAGCCGACGTAGCACACGCGGGACGAGGAGCCACCCATGACGGAACGCAGCCACCAAGCGTACCGAGTTCCGTTCAAGCGGTGCGCGGTATCGCGGAACAGGTCGAACTGGCAGTCGAAGCCCACGCTGTAGCCCTTGGTGCCCCACACTGGGCAACCGTACACCTCCATCTCGGAGGGCGACCACACCTTGCCGATGTCCTGCCAGCTCCAGTTGTTGGAGTCGGTAAGCGCACCGCTGGCGCTGTAACGCTCCTCCAGGAGCACGCGCTGGGTGAGCAGGTACTTGGTCAGCCCCTCGGGCAGGCACGCCTCGAACAGCTTCTCCCATGCCTTGAGGTTGCTGTTCAGATACGGGTTCTTCACGTCTGCGGTGCCCTGGTTGGTGTTCGCAGTGTTCCACATCAGGAAGCTGTCGTTTGCCACGCCTGTCACGGTTTTTGCCACGGCCACGGGGGCGGACGCCACGAACGCGATGTGGTGGCCCTTGGCGCTGTCGCCGCACTGGTAGTACGGGTCGAAGTGCGCAAGCAGGAAGCGCACGGACTGCTGGCCCGTGATGGCCGATGCGCTCACGAGCGGCACGTCGATGTAGTCGCCCACGCGCATGCCGCTGAAGTTCGCGGCCTGCACGCGCTTGTGCAGCGCGTCGTAGATGGTGGTGGAGCCTGAGACCTCGCCCGCGAGAAGCGTTGCGAGCGACTGGCCCGGGTACTTTCCGATCAGGCCCTGTCGGTTGTACTCGGCGTTGTTGAGCGCCGTGGTGGCGTTGGTGCGGGCGGTGTCGTCTATCATCTCGTAGTTGGTGCCGCCCACAGTGAGGATCTTAGCTTGAGCCATTTCGTTTCCTTCTTAGATCAATGTGATGGTGTTGCCGCTTGCGGAGCATGTTGAGCCGAACGTTACGGTCGCCCCGCTCGCCGATGCCTTTGAAGCCGGGCAGTAGACTGTTCCGCCCATGTATATGAACTGACCCGTCGAGTTAGCCAAAAGCGTTGCGAGCTTCGCGTTCTGGGCACGCAGCTCTGCGACGTCCGAGCTTCCTGCGCTGCCTTGCGCCACGGAGTTGGCGATCTGCAACGCCTGGTTCGCCGCTGCGTCCGCACGCGAAGCTGCGCCGTTCGCCGCCGAGGTCGCGTCGCTCGATGCCTGCTGGTCGGCGATATGCTCGTCATGGCGCTGGCTTTCGGCCTTTTCGCGTTTGATCTCGGCGTTCTTGCGCGACGTCTCGTTGTTCTGGCGCGTGGTTTCGGCATTCTTCCGCGCAGTTTCGTTGTCTTGACGTGTTGTCTCGGCGTTCTTGCGCGACGTCTCGTTGTTCTTGCGGGTTGTCTCGTTGTTGCCGCGCTCGGTCTCAGCCGTTTCCCGAGCGTTCTCGTTGGACACGCGCGTCTTCTCTGCCGCTTTGGCGCTTTCGGTCGCGGTGTTGCAGTTCGCCGCTGCCGTCTTGGCCTCTTCGGCGGCCTCCATCGATAGCGTCGACTCGATGCGGAAGATCGAGCCGTCGGTGGTTCTGGCGCGGTCGATGTTGCCCGCATCGTTGAGCAGCAGCGCCGCGCCTTTGTTGGTATCTGCCATCGCACCTCCTTTACTTAGCTAGCACGCCGATCACGATGGCGTGCGGGCCGATTGCCTGGATGATGCATCGGTCGCCTGCCTTGGCTCCCGAGCATGAGGTGGTGTACGGGAGCTTCAGGGATGCCCCCTTCACCGATACGGCCATGGTGGCTCCGGATACGGAATTCACCGTTCCGTAGCACGCCTGCTGGCCGGGAGGGTCATTGGCGGTCGCATCGGCCATCGCGGCGCCGTATCGGCGCATGGCCGACATGAGTTCATCGCTCATACCTCTTCACCTCCATCTCGATTGGGCATCCTCCCACGAGCGTGAGAGTCGCAGTCCTCACCGCGAACTTGCCGCTGATGCCGGCGCTTGTCCAATCAATCATCACGGCATCGCCGCACGCGATCGGTGCATACGTCCTCTTTACCGTGACCCTGTGGATGGCGCTCTGCTGCGTTCGCAGCATCTCGCTCGCCTTGGAGTCTGCGTTCTTCTGCCTCTCTGCATCGGTGGAGCCTTCGGGCAGGTCGCTGTAGCTGTACGTGGCGGTTTTTCGCCACCCGCGCGAAACGGTCGAGTATGGGCTGTCGGGGTCTGAGTCGATGGCCGTTCCACGGTAGAAGGCATCCTGCGTCTCGTAGTCGCAGTGCACGACGTTCGCCACGCCGGAGCGGTCAAGCTCGTCCACGACCTCGTTGATGAAGCGTGCGCCCGCGCCCTCTCGAAGGGTCATGGAAACGGGCCTGTCCTGCGGCTCCCTATATCTGCGAAGTACGGGTCTTCCGTAGGCGTCCTCGTCGACGGCGCGGAAGCCAGCCACGTCGAGCAGCGCGTTGCACGCCGCCAGGCGCTTCGACAGCCTCATGTCGCCCGAATCGATTCCGAGCGTCCAGTCCTGCGCTAGCTTGTAGTCGGAGCCGTCGGCGATCACGTCAGCGAAGCCAGCCGCCTTGAGCAGCTTTACGACGTAGGGGACAACCACGGTTCCAGCCGCCACCGTGAATGGGGCATCGAATTCGTCCTCCGCCACCTCCGACAGCCTGCCCGACAGGCCTGCCGTGCCGGTTGAGTTGACGCCGCGCCTAGTCCTTTTCGGCGCTGAGACAACGAAAGTCCCCAGCGCCTCACTGACTGACGCGCCACCGAAGTCGGCATCGAGGTACACCCGCAGCAGATCTGCCCCGATATCGAGCGCCCCGGAGTAATCGACCTGCCCTGTGGTGTAGTCCTTGTCCTGGTTGCGCTCAATGCACCCGCCGTTCTTTATGTTTGTGATTCTCTCGACCTCGTTGCCGCTTGCGCGGTCTACGCGCATGAAGCGGAACGAGGTGAGGAACGGTTTTCCCCAATCAGCCATTTATCGGCTCCTCGAAGACGTTGTGCGTGACGTTGGCCGAACCCTTCCAGATGCCTGCACCCTTCACAGACATGTCGAAGTCCATGGGGCCGTATGCGCGTTCGCCTGCATGTCCGCGCCACCACCCCCTCCACTGCTCGTCCATAATCCGTATGTACCTGTCGTGGCCGTCGCGCTTCATCTCCCATGAGAGCGAGGTCTTTTTGTTCAGCTCGTCGAGCATGTACGAAATGGGCAGGTCGCCGTTCTCGCCGCCATCGGCGAAGTGGTATGTCTCCACGGATCGCTGAGAGCTTGTCGAGTAGTCGCCGTTGTAGTCGAGCACGAGCACGGTCGATGCATCCTGGCCGAAGTTAAGCGCCATCCCGCGCGCGAACACGTTGGCATCGGCCACGATCTGCGACGAGGTGCCGTTGTCGGCGTACCCGGTGACCTTGTACTCGTAGTCGGTGTTTAGCGGCGGCACGCGGTCGATCGTCTCTTGGGAGTCGAGCACGCCGGATGCTATGACGGCATCGCCGCCGTACGCCACGCGCTCCACCGTGAAGGCGGAGCAGCGGGAGGCGTTGCCGAGCACCAGCGCGTCACCATCGACTGTGATCGTGCCTAGCATGGAAAGCTCATTGCTCACCTCGTCGACCGTCATGGGGCCTACGAGCGTGGTCTGCTCGATCTCGTATGACGAGAGGCCGTTGCGCACCTTCACGTGGCACGCCAGCGCATCGTCGTACGACAGCGACACGTCTGGGATGGCCGGTTCCGCCCAGTGCGTCTTGAAGCGGCGCATGGCCGTCTTGGACAGGCCGGAGCCGCCCTTGACCGTGAGCATGAGCAGATAGTCAATGCCGTTGCGTATGGTGGCGTAGCTGCCGAAACTCACGGGCTTCAGGTTCGTGACGTCTGCCGTGGCGACCGTCGCGCCGCCGACCTCTGCGAGCGTGAGCGTCGCCTGCGCGATGCCAGTTTCGTCGGTTGCGGCGACTTGCACCGTGAGCGGCACCGCATCGACGAGCATGCCGTCGGTAGCGGGGGAGGCGACCCAGCACTGCGGGTAGTCGGCGACCGTTATCGCCGCATAGCCAGACCAAGCGCCCCAATCGGCGTGCAGTCCCTTCGTGCGAACGCGGGCCTTCCAACTTCCCTTCGTGAGTGTGACCGATGCGCTTTTCTCGGTCGTGTATGACTTCGTTATCGTCTCGCTGCCGACGAGCTCAAGCTGCGCGGCGGACTGCGCCGAGCCGTCGGGGTGGTTGGGCACCCACGAGACGGATGCCGCCGACCCCGTTGGCACAACATGGTCGGCGGTGACCTTCGGTGCGAGAGGCGGCGTGATCGTGGTCACGGAATTCGATTCGACCCACGAAGACGTTAGGCTACCGCGCTTGGCCCTGACGCGGTAGACGATCGTGCCGGCAGGCGCGGAGGTGTCGTGCAGGTCTACCCATGCGGGGTCTTCGCCCTCGGTGGTGGTCGAGACCGCCGCCCACGTCTTCCCGCCGTCGCCTGATCGCTGAACATCCCATGCGCTGGCGTACCACCACGCCCCGTAGACGCGCAGCGTCACCTCGGATGCGCCGGCCTTGATGGCATCAATGCGCGAAGGCGCCGACGGAGTTGTGTATGTGGTTCCGCAGGACACGTGTGTGGAGTTGCCGCCAGGGCCGTGGGCGCAAAGGCGGTACTCGTACTTGTGGCCTGCGGTCGTCGAGTTGTCGGTGTAGTTGGTCACGTCCCACGAGACGTCGGCGATGTTCACCCATGAGCCGTCGTCAGCGCGGCGGTCTACGTACACGCCAGCCCAGGGGTACGCGCCGTCCATGCCCGTGTAGTCGACGTCCCACGTGATCTTGTGCGAGGTGTCGGAAACGCGGGCCAGCTTCGGGTTCTTGGGCGGATGCGGTTGTGAGTATCCGCGCTGGGGAATCCAAGCGTACTCTGTTGCCCAGGCGTCTCCGCCGGCGCTGCCGTAGTAGTTGTTGTATGTCTTGCCGTAGACGTGGATCTGCACGGAGCAGTTCCAGCCGCTGGCCCCGCGCCCGACATCCACGGTGAAGGTCACGGCGTCGCGCGTGGCCCAATTCCCGTAGTTGTTGAGCAGCACGTCGCGCGACCTGTAGGTGGTGCCGTTCACGATCACGTCGTAGTGCGTGCCGTACTGTGCCGCATACTTGTCGTCGAGCGCGGCGGTGATTGTTATGCGCGAGGTGGTGTCGTTGACCGTGCTCACGCCGTCAACGGAGATATAGCCGCGATACCAGCGGTTGTACCCCGCGATCTGTATCTCCCTTGTATGGGTTCCCATTGGCTACCTTCCCGACCCTGCGGACCGCTTGGCTGCGGAGACCAGAACGTCAACCGCCTGCATGATCCGCTGGTCTGCGTTTACACTTCCTCCATTGACCGTGACGTTGTAGGTCGTGCCAGCGGCACCTGCCACGGCAACGGCAACCGACGGAGCGACCGTGATGCCCGAGCCGATAAGCGAGCTTGCGGAGGCTAGCGCCGACGTGATGGCGGAGTTGACCGCCCCCGTGCCGCTGCCGATACCCTCGGCCCATCCCTCCATGAGCGCCTTGCCCGAGTAGGTTGTATAACCGTGGCCGCTGAATGGGCCGCGCTTTGCGGGCGAGAACGGGAAGAACGAGCGGATCTGCGAGACGGCGCCGGACACGGCGGAAAGGGCGCCGCCGATTGCGTTCTGGATGCCCTGCGTGAAGCCGTTGATCAACGCGCGACCGGAATCGACGAGCCACGACCCAGCGCCTGCGAAGAAGCCCATTACCTGGCCGGGGATGCTGGAAATGGTGTTCATGAGGCTCCCGATATGGCCAGACACAGCGCCGACGAGCGCCGAGAAGGCACCCGTCACTGCCGCGTACACCTGCTGCGCCGCGTTCGCCATCGTAGACACCATGGTCGAGAAGTACCCGGCGATCGAGGAGACGAGGCCGGACACGAGCGAGAGCGCTGAGGACACCAGCGAGCCGACGAACGCCACTACCGCGTTCACACCGCCTGAAACGGCGGCGACCACGGTAGCTATCCCGCCGCCGACAACGGATACGATCGAGCCGATGAACGTGGTAACCGCAGTCACGAGGCCGCTCACGACCGACATGACGAGGCCAATGGCCGAGGCTACGACGGATGCGGCGTTTACCACGACCGAGATCACCTGGCTTGCCACCGTTATCACGACGGACACGATTGAACCAACTACAGACAGCACTGTCTGGATTACCGGTATGAGCATCTGAGCCACGGAGAGCACTATCTGCATGCCGCTAGCCAATATCGGCAGCACGGCGTTGGCGAGGTTTGCGAGCGCCGTGCCGATAGACGTGATTGCCGGCATGAGCGCAGCGCCCACCTGCGACACGAGCGGGCTTACCGCAGCGAAAAGCTGCATGGCGACGCCGATGACCTGCGAAATGATCGGGACGATCATCGCGAAGGCGTTGTGTAGCACGGGCAGGATGGCCTGGCCGACGTTCAGCAGCGTCGAGCCAAGCTGCTCTATGACAGGCCGCACGGCGCTGAACGCGCCGACTGCGCCAGATGCAAATGATGCGATGGCGGGCAGCATCTGCGATGCGAAGTACGTCACGAACGGCGACACCGCCGAGATGATCGTCGTCACGGCTCCGCCAATAGTCGAGACGATGGTGTCCCAGATGCCCGGTATCTGCTCGCCAAGCTTCCCGAAAGCGGACTTGCACGTGCCTACGACGGATGCCGCAGCGTCGGCGATCGCTTGGAACGCCCCCGTTATCTGGGAAGCGTCGACTGTCGGCAGCTGTATGCCAAGCTCAGCCAAGGCTCCTACGGCGATGTTCCAAGCAGTCGCGAGCGCTTCCGAGAGCACTGGGCCAAGGACTGGGCCAAGGCCAGACAGCACAACCGGGAACGCCTCGACGATTCCCTTGCCGATCTGCGCAACCCTCGGAGCCACGTTCGTAGCTACCGCGCCGATCGACTCAAGCAGCTGCTGCGTGAGCTGCGAGAAGTCGACGTCGTCGCGCCCGAGTCCGGTGATGAAGTTCTCCCACGCGGCCTTCGCCATGCCGATGGAGCCGCTGATCGTGGTAGCGGCCTCCTTGGCGGTGGTGCCGGTGATGCCCATGTTCTCCTGCACGGTATGGATGGCCTCGACCACATCGGCATAGCTGTCGATCGTGAGGTCGGCGTTCTTGCCCTGCTCCTGGCGCAGTTTGTTGGCATCGGCGATAAGGCGCTTCATCTCAGCCTGCGTGCCGCCGTAGCCGAGCTTCAAGTTGTCCAACATCGTGTAGTTCTGCTTCGCAAAGCCTTGGTAGGCGTTCTGCACGTCTGTCATGTCGGAACCCATCTTGTTCACGTTGTCCGACATGTCGCCCATGGCCATGTTCGCGTAGTCAGCCGCCTTGGCGACATCGCCGCTGCACGACGAGACGAGCGAGGCCGCGAAGCTCGTGGCCTGCGTCATGTACTGGTTGGCGGACATTCCGCATGTCTTGTATGCCTCTGCGGCATAACCTTGCAGTGTCTGCGACGCGGAGCCGAACAGGGTGTCGACGCCGCCAACCAGCTGTTCGTAGTCTGCATATGCGGAAAGGGCCGCGCCGCCAATCGCGGTCACGGCCCCTGTGAGCGCTGTGAACCCGGCCACCGCCGCAGTGGCGACGCCCTTGGCTACGGTTCCAAGCCCTGTCAGGATGCCCGAGGACTTCTTGGCCCCGCCGTCGATGCCGACAGTCATGGAGTCGCCGAAGGCCTTGCCTGCGGCGTTGCCCTGGCTGCCGAACTCCTTGCCGATCTTGCTCGCGAAGCCATCCATCGACGGCATCAAGGACACATAGGCCGACCCGACACTAGTCGCCATCTTCCCCTCCTATCCCCAGGATCTTGTCTATCTCTTCCTTTGCTTCCAGCGCGTTCGCGCGGTGGCGCTCAAGCTCTGCGAGCTGCGCCGGCGTCTTGATAGGCTCGGGAGGCTCCGCGCTCCTGTCCTTCTTGTCGGCCATACCCCAGGCGATGCACCGAAGCTGGTGCTCGATGCGCCAGAGCATGTAGTCGGTCGTGCTCCACCTGAGTTGCGGGTACTGCGCCTTGGCGAGGCGCGAGTTGTCGGGGAGGTGCTGCCAGAGGAGCGCCATCCGATCGAGGTCTTCGGGCGCTCCATCCAATGGCAGGGCTATGCCGTAGAACTGCTGGAAGTCTGCTATCGCTTCGCCGCGCCTGTTCTCGAGGTCGCTGGCGAAGCCTATTAGTTTTTTGTCTTTGCCGCCTCGAAGGCCGCGTCGCACAGGCGGCGCATGTCGTATGACGTTCCGCCGAGGGCTTCGATATACTCCTCGTCTCGGCCCATGAAGATGCGCTCCATGGCGTCCATCATCCCCGCTGGGTCGGTTTCGCTTCTGGCGAATTGCTTCACGGTTTTGTAGGACTTCAGCTCGTCGAGGTCTGCGGCGAACTCGCCGTCAACGCCGTCGACGGTAAAGGTGATTTCGGTCATTCTCTTTCCCCCTAGGCGTTGTTGGTCTCGGTTGACTCGATGTAGTCGTAGCAGGTGTTGCCGTTGCTATCGACCAGGTATTTGAACGTGATCTGGCGCCCGGCAATCTCGCTCACGGCGAGCTTGATGTCGTCGAGCTCAGAGGACTTGGCGGCGGGCACGACCTTGCGCCAGCGGCGACCGTTCTTGAGCACGAGTTCGAGCACGATCGACCATGCCTCGTCCTTGTTGCCGTTGTGCTCTACAGTGATAACGCCGTCGAGGTCGGTCACGTTGTCGGCGCCATACATGACCTTGAGGGTCTGCGCCTTGATCTCTGCGAGCGTGAGCTTCGCGGACTCCACGCGCGAGGTCGTGGCGGAGTCCATGAGGTCGCCGTTCATGTCCTTCAGCTCGTTGGCGTCGGTCTCCTCGGACTCGGTGTATCCGTCCTCTGAGATGAAGCCGAGGTTGAGGAAGGCTTCGGCGAGATTGGTCTTGATGTCGGTGGGGAGGGTAGTGCCTGTCGGGGCCACGAAGATATATCCGCCCTTCACGCCCTTGGTGGACGAGACGTTCTTGGTCTCGTTTTTCTTGAAAAGTGCCATGTCGGCTCCTATTCGCAAATGGTTACGTTTACGTTGGTCTGGTATCGGCGCTGGCGGCTGTTCGGGTCGTCCCAGCGGTACGTGCTTCCGCACGTGGCCTCGAACACGCACTCCTCGTCCATAAGGCTCGGCACTGCGTGCTCCACGGCTTCGGCGATCTCTGCGGCGCGTCTGCGGGTCTTCGCCCATGACTGCGCCACGAGCTGTACGCGGTTGATGCAGCCGCTGCGGCTAGATCCGGTCTGCGACACCGATATGAACTCGCTGGGCCTGTCGGCTGGTACGTCGAGCACGGCCTTGATGCCGGTCTCGTCCATGAGCCGCTGCGCCACCATGCGCTCCGCGTCCATCACTCACCGCCTCCGAACATGGATCTGAGGCGGTTGTGCTTGCGCTCGCTCGCATGGGCGTGCGGAGTCGCCGTGGCAACCACGAAGCCGTTTGCGAGCTTGCCCTTGAACTTGCGGACTACGTAGCCGGCACCCTCGCCGGGGTGCCGGGAGAAGGACGAGTTGCACGATGCCGCTGCGGCGTCTGCCTTCTTCTTGAGAAGCGCCTGCACCGCGCCTGAGTTCATAACCTCGGCATAGCCGCCGCGCTTCCAGCCCTTCCACTTGAACTTCACCTTGCACTTAGCCATCGGTGCGCCCCACTTCCACGGTGAGGTTCCAATCGCCTGGGGTGTTTGCCGGGTCGTAGCGCTGCGGGTCGCCTATGACGCGGTACTCGGTGCCTCGAACGTTTACGCGGCACCCCTTGAGCGATGCGGTGAAGCTCTTGGGAAAACACAGCGTGTAGGCGACCTCAACGCCGTCGGGGCGCGATGCATCGAGTTCCGAGGTGGCCCCCGGGCACACGACCACGCCCTCTATGGCGGTGTCCACGCTGCCGCGCTCGATAGGCTCGCCGAGCGAATCGAAGTCGACCACTGGTGTTGTGACCGTCACCGATTCGGTGCTTATGAGTCCCATTCGGCATCACTCCCAACCGGTTGGAGCGCCCCGATGCGCTGGTCGAGCAGCCCGAGGCGCTTCAGCTCCGTCTTTCCCAGGTACATTTCGCCGAGGGCAGACCCGTACGAAACGCTGGCCGTGTAGCCGCCTGCGCCCTGGCTGTACTGCATGGCACCCGCCAGAGCTGCCGGCGCAGACAAGACCCTGTTGACTACGAGGCAGCACACCGCTGCGGCAGATCGGTCGAAGGCGGCTACCTTGCCGCGCTCGTAGTCGCCCACGTTTGATTCGTAGGCGCTCATGAGCAGGTCTGACGCGTCTGAGAGCAGGGTCGCGGCGCGTGCCTCGTCGGTCGGGTCGCCGTACCTCGCCCTGTAGTCTTCGATGGTCGCTAGCGGCTCCATGCGCCTACTCCTCGCTGGCAGGCTCTTCGGCCTTGCCGGAGTCAACCGGCTTCGCGGCATTCTCGCCGGCCTTCTGCTCGGACGCCTCGGAGGTCGCGGCCATCATGCCAGCGTCGACGAGGCACTTGACCACCTTGGCGATGGTCGGGTTCGCACCAGGGTTTGCGGCCTGTTTGGAGATGCCGACAGGCTCGCCGTCGGCGGTCACGAAGCAGACGTGCTGCGGGAGGATCGGGGATGCCTTGGATGCGTCCTCGACGATGAACTTCTGCACAAGGTTCGCCATGGTTACCGCCCCCTAGGCCGTCTTCAGGATGGCGAAGGCCTTGGGGTCGAGAACCGCGTAGGCAAGGACTGCCTCGGTGCGGTACGCGACCTGGTTGTATCCCTTCAGGTCCTGACCGGTGTTGTCGGGGTCGCCGTACTCGATGATCTCGGAGGTCATGTCGCGCACCATGCCCCACTTGATGGTGGAGAAGTCGCCCATGATGCCCGCCACCTTCGGGTCGATCTTGCAGCGGCGACCGTTGACGGTGCCGGAGGTCGCGGCGGGGATGCCGTCGATGTTGCCGACGTTGAGGGACAGCGGGATCTCCGGGTAGAGGCGCTGGCCGGTGGCGGGAATGCGCAGCTTGCGGAGGTCTGCGGCGAACTTGCGGGAGAGCGCGAAACCGTTGATGTCGTAGTCGATAAGCGCGTCGGCCAGCGCGTCGATGTCGTCGACTGCGGATGCCGAGGCGGTTACGGCGCTGGCCCCTGCGGTGAGCGCGGTGTAGCCATCGAGCGCGGTGCCCGTCTTGGGGGACACGGCGTGGTAGACCACGTAGTCGAGCGCTCGGCCGATCGCGGCGGTCTGGTCGGCGATGATGTTGGTCACGATCTCAAGCTGGTTGTCCTCGTCGGCCCAGCGCAGCTCGTCGGAGACGCGTGTGGTCGTGACTACCTTCACGCGCTTTGCGACGATCGGCGTGGTGGAGACCTCGGAACCGCTCTTCTTCGCGCCCTCCGCAACTACCTCGGCCTCGGTTGTCGGGTTGAACACGATGTAGGTGGTGTCGGAGAACGTCTGCGGGGTGCTGGGGGACAGCGCCGCGATGGTGGAGGTGTCCTTTGCCTTGTTGATGATGGAGGTCACTACCTTGTGCGGGAGCTTGACCTTGCTGGTGTCGTTAGCCATTTCGGCTCCTTACTTGTCTCTAGTTGTTACCGAGGAGCTGGCGCGTGAAGTCGCGCAGCTCAGATTTGTCGCCGTCGCTCGGCTTCGGGAAGCTTCCTGGCTTCTCGACCTTGGGCGCGGGCGGCTTTTTGAACGCGGCGAGCATGTCGTCTGCCCACTTGGACATGCTTTCCTCGTCGTCGCCGACGATCAGGCTCGCCGGCACGCCCTTCTCCTGCGCGACCTTGGCCGCGATCTTCGACCGCTTCTCTTCCTTCTCCTTGTCGTCGAGCCTCTTCTTGAGGTCGGCGATCTGGTCTTCGGCAGTCTTGTTCGCGTTGTTGGCCTCCTCAAGCGCCGCTGCTGCGGTTCTGTTGGCCTTCGCCTTCTTCTCCCACTCGCGCGAGTGCTTCTTCTCGGCCTCGTACAGCGCCTTGTAGTCGACGGGCGGCTCCTGGTTGGCGCCATCTCCGCCTTCTGCTCCCGGCACTTTCGTGGGTTCGTTTGCTTCTGCCATGTCGCGTCCTTTCCCGTGCCGTGCGGCACGCCTGAGCTGCCGTGCGGCTGCTCAACGGTCATCAGTTGGGCCGTGCGGCCCGTCCGCGACAGTTTCTTATGAGCGTGAGATTCGGCATGAAAAAGGCCACCTGTAGGTGGCCCTTGCTGTTTTTTGCGGTTATAATCTGGTTAGCCAGCGGGTTGTTTGACTCACCTATAGAGACATGCAGCCGCTGGCTATTTCTTTATTCGCAGGAGTTTCCCATCGTGCCCGAGCATCCTGACCTCGCTGATGTGATAGCGGGCCATGTACTTGCTGATCCACTTTATCGCCTGCTCGTCCGTCACCTTTTCGTTCTCGCTCACGTCGACGACGGTGAGCTTCACGCCATTCTTGCCGGGTATTGACTTGATGTGAGACTTGAACGTGTTCTCAGACCCAGCTCCGTAGATCGTCTTGATTTCGATACCCGTTGATAAATCCGCTCGGCTAATCGTTGTCTTCCCATCGGAGTTCGGTGCTGTCAGATGCGATTCGTCTTCCCAGAACTCCGCCTTATAGCCAAGCGCGTTCAACTTCTCGGCGGTAATTCTTTCGCCGGGGTCTTTCTTCCAGCGCTTTAGCTTCTCGCCTTTCACGGCGGAGTCCGTAAACTCGATGCCGGAATGTTCTCCCGATGCGTACCACTTCGGATCGCGCAGTTCGATCTCCTCGACCATGCGCTTGTTCACGTACTTGTCGAAAGCCTTGCCGGCCTTGTTTCCGTGGGCCTTGATGTACGCCTCTCGCTCCGCGTCGGGCATGGCGTCCCATTCCGCCCACAGCCCGTTGCGACCGCCCAATGTGTCAAGGCACTCGTTGAACCTGTCGTACATGCCGTCGGGGTCGTAGCCCTTGACCTTTGATCCCTTGCCGAAGCTCGGCACGACGCGGCAGTCGCACTTTGGGTGCGAGTGGCTTGCGGCCTCCTTTGTCTTGTAGTTGAAGCCGAACGAGGAGAGCATGAGGCAGAAACCGCACGTCTCGCCAGACGGCACGCGTGCGTACCTCGGTTTCGCCGGGTCTTTGGAGACGTTGTGCGCCACGCACATGTTCGCGGCCTTGCGGATCTCTGCGTCGAGGCGGCGAACGCACGCGGCAACGAACATGTCGGTGGCTCCCTGCTTCACCACGCTTGCCATGAACGCCTTCACCGAGCCGTACGTCGCCTGGGGGTCGCGCAGCGACTCGGCGACGGCGGCGTACTTTCCGGGCGCTTCCTGCGCCTTGCGCACGGCGTCGTAGAACTCGGCGGCGCGGCCAGCCGCAACGGTGTCGGCGTAGTAGCCGCAAGCCGTCTCGATCACCTCGTAGGCCGCCTCTCGCAGCGCCGCTATGTCGCCGTTCCCGCTCGCCTCCCAGTCGGCCACCAAGCGGGTGAGCGCGTCGCCGGCTTGGCGCTGCGCCATTCCAGATAGCACGTTGATCTCGTCCGTAAGCTCGTTAAGCAGGCTGCGAGGTATCTCCGCCATCCTCGCCCTCCTTCGGCTCGAACAGCGAGGCCACGGCAGCGCTCGCCTGTGCCTTCTTGTTGTCGCTGTTGATGCGCTGGATCTGCTCGTCTGTGTAGTCGAGCATTTCGAGCATCACGTCGGAGTTGGCGAGCTTCGGCAGACCCTGTACCTGCTTCAACGCGGCGTCGGACAGGCTCACGATTGACGGGTAGGCCGGGGACATGAAGCGCGGGTTGAGGTTGTAGCCGGCATCGCGCTCGGTCTCGTAATCTGTGCCGTTCGCCACAGCGAGCGCCATGTAGGCCACGTTGCGCAAAGCGTTGCCATTCTCGCGGTTGAGGTTCTTCGCATCGATCACGAGCGGTTCGAGCGATGCAGCGATGGCATCCGAAGAGGATGGGTTGTCGTTGCTCACGCCGAAGAAAGACACCGGAACATTGGTGACCGCCGACATTTGGCATGCTAGCTGGCGCAGGTACTCGGTGAGCGGCGCCATCTGCAACTGGGCCGACTGCCACACGGTCGGCGAGTCTCCGTCAGGGTCTTTGGTGATCTCGTTGACCGCCCCCATCGACGCGTCGTACTTGTTCTGCCCGTTGATCATCTTCTTGTATGTGCCGAGCAGCCAGGTCTGCGGCAGCGTCGCGGCCTCAGACGCCACCTCCATGCGGGCGCGTTGGCGTATGGCGTCGTCTGTGATGCTCATGACCGAACGGCTGATGCGCGAGGAGCCGAACGGTCGCTCAAGCGTGGCATCGTAGGGCATAGGCTCCATGAGACAGCGACCCATGCCATGCTCCATGTAGTCGGCCACCCAGTGGCCGCTGCCGCGCGTAAGCACCACCAGCGCGTCTTCTGTGAGCAGGTGCACGACGGTCGGCACGCGCTCGGTGTCACCTGGCATCTTCTTCGACTCGGCCACAACGAGACCGGCCTTGATGCGCTTCTGCGCGTCATCCCAGATTGCCGCCGCTGCGGTTGCCGGGTACGCGGAGATGATTGGCTTGCCGCCGCCGTCCGTGACAGTCCAGAAGCCGCAGCAGTGCTTCAGCTCACCGATAAGGTTCTTGCGGTAGAGAGCTTCGAGCTGGTTGTCGGCGCATATGTCGCGCAGCCGCATGGTAACGGCATTGTCGTCGGCAGTGAAGCCGTTGAACACCGAGCGATCTGCCAGGGCGTGCACCGCCTTCTTGGGCCAGTCAACGCGCGGGTTGATCTTCTTGGCGAGGGCTTTCGGCATGGCGATGCCTAGGTCTTTGACGCCGACGTGTCCGAGGTAGTAGTCCTCCCGCAACATGTTGCGGGATCGGTGGGTGCGCCACGTGTCCATAAGCTCGCGCACGAGCGCCTTGTCCTCGTGTCGCAGGCCTTCCGCCGCCGCGACCTGTCCGGCCAGTTCCATGTTCACTGCTGCCATCAGAAGCTTGCCTCCTGTTTACGTCTCGGGTCTCTCTTGGTTGTCCTCGCCGCCCATAGGGCCAGCGATGCGCTCTCGATCGGCGCTGACGAAGAGTCGGGGCCGTCGCCGAAGCCCCAGCCGTCGCGCCCGATGTCGCGCTTGATCGACTTCGTTGCGGAATCGTCCAACGCGGGCGATTCGATGTGGCTCGTCGTCCCGGCGTTGACCTCGTCGGCCAGCATCGTCGCGGCGGCCTGCACGATCGCGGTGCTGCCCATGACGATCGCCGACTTCGGCATCCTGCCGTCCAGAAGTCGCTGCTTCAGCGCGTCCGCTCCGCTCTTTCCGTCGATGCAGACGCACGCGATCTCCTCGCGGTTGCGCAGCAGCATATCGGATATGCCGACAGTGCCGCCCTCAGCGCCCATGAGGTCGTAAAGCTCGACGTAGGAGCCGGCACCGCGCTCTGCCTTCGCCCAGGACACGGCAACGCGCGACCCGTCGGGCGAGAACTTCACGCCGAACGCGAGCTTGCCTTCCTGCATCGGCCCCGCCGCCTCGCACGCCTTCCACTTGGCGCTCGAAAGCGCGTATGAGTCGGCTCCTCCGATTGGGCTCCACCAGCCAAGGCGCTCACGCGCGAAGACGTCGGGCTGCATCTGCTCGGACTCGCCGCGTACGGCCTCTATGTCGAGGATTGTGCCGAGAGACGGGTTGTACTCGAACCATCGCGACTCGTCGTGCACGTCGCCGATCTCTGTAGCGCCCCACTCGATCCATCCCATCTCAGACCTGCCGTTGTGAACGTCCTCGTGGAGGTCGCGGAACACCGTGCCAACGTTGTCGGGGCCTGGCGGCGTGCCCAGGTAGATCGTCTGCGGGTTGTGCTTCGACCCTGCCGAGATGGCGGGCAGAGAAGCCGCCTGCTGCTTGGCCGTAAGCTCCTGTGCTTCGTCGTAAATGAGCACGTCGTAGGTCTTGCCTCGCGCCAGCGAGTCGGTGCGCGTGGTGAAGCGGATAAGGCCGCCGTTCTTGAGCTTGATGGCCTGTTGGCCGTTGGTCTTGCGCACGGCGAGCAGCAGGGCGTTAAGCTCAGGCTCGTCCTCGTCCTCGAATGGCCTTGAAAGCTCCTGGAACATCTGGTCTGAGGTGTCGCCGTGCTGGCATGTGTACAGGATTTTCTCGCCGTTGAGGGCGCCGTGGAAGCAGCGGGCGCGAACGTCCCAGCTCTTGCCGTTCTGTCGCGGGATGGATATGCCGATCGAGCGCAGCAGGTACTTGTCGCGTTCGTCGCGGGCGAGCATGGCGTCGAGCAGGTGCGGCTGCCACGGCAGCGGGTCGCCGAAGTACGCGGATGCCAGTTCTGCCGCCATGGGGCCGTCCCCGTCGAGCCTTTCTGGGATGTTCGCCTCGTATGTCGGGGTCTGCCTCGCCTGCATCACGCGCCTGCCGCCTTGGCACGCGTCTCGCGGTCATCGAACATGAGCGTGAGCAGCTTGCCGTGGGCGCTCGCGGGTCGCGCCTGCTGCACCGTGACGTTTCGGGCCGACTTGGACAGGCCGAGCTGGTCTGACAGCGCTCTGATCTCGGTGCTGGCCTCCTTCAATACGGTCAGCGCCGGATTCTTGCGCATCATCTTGAGCCGCTTGCCGCCCTTGCCCCTGATCGGCTTGTATGCGGTGGCGTCGAGTATTTCAATCTCGTTGTCCCCGAGGGCCATGGCCTCGCGTGCCTGGTTCGCCACGGCGTGCCAATAGCAGAGCAGCGCCAGCGTCGGCGCATCCTCCTGCGCGAACGTGCGCCTCGCGGTCAACTGCTCCCAGATGGCGGCTTGCACGGGGTCGCTAGCTACTTCCTGCGGCATCTCGATGTTCTCGGCCATGATTCCCTCCTTCTTCGCGGGGAATCGTAATGGCGGCGTGAGATAGCGAAATCGTTCGGAACGGGCGGGGGGAAATCGGCCCTAGGCGGCCGGAGTGGCCTTCCGACCCGGGGGAGGGGCGACCGCCCCGCCTCTTTTCGGCGGTTTCGGCGCTTGGGGCCAAAAGAAAGGGCGCGACCGCCGAAACGACCGCGCCCCTATTGGTGCATTGCTATGTTTTCCCTCAGAACAGCCGCGTGCGGCGTATCTGGTACCGCTTGGCGTCGCCCGGCATCCTGTTGCCGCGCCGCTGGTTGCAAATCCTGTGGGCTGCATCCACGTTGGAGTAGTCCAGCGGGCTGCCTCCCCTCGACACGGGCAGCAGCTCGTCCACCTCGAAGCTCCACGGGTCGCCGCTCGGCAGGCTGTAGTCTATCGGCTGGCCGCATATGTGGCACGGCCTTCCCTCTGCCCTCAGCCTCGCTCTCAGCTTGCGCCTTGCGTTGCCGTTGCGGTTGCGCGGGTTGCCACTCATGCCAGCATCGCCGCTATCCCGCCGATGCACCACACGATGCCGTAGCACACGAGCAGCACCAGGAAGAGCATCACGAGCATGGACGCGACAGCACCGGCTGCATCCATTAACTTCTTGTATCCCATGTCAACCTCCAATGATCATGCGGGCCAGCGATACCGCCGCCCACAGCGTCAATCCGTCTATTAGCAGGGATGCCGCTATTATGAGCAGGCATCCCCAGTTGCATCCCGGGCGGCTCATTCGTCCCACCTTATCGTTCCGTCGTCGTATTCGGCATGCAGCCACGCCGCGTACTCCTCGAAGGACGCGAACTCGCCGACGCGGCGCGAGTGCTTCGCGCACCTCGTGTGCGGGTCGACCTCGTCCACGACTATGAGCAGCGGGCACGTCATCACGCGCACCTCCATGCGCGCCGCCCTCTCCGGCGTCCCGAAGTAGTATTCCCAGTTTGTCAATCTGCCACCTCCTACCCGCAGGCGAGCAGGGCCAGAACCACCAGCCCCGCCGCCAGCATGCGGATCACATAGAACTCAAGGGCCAGCACCGCCAGCAGCAGCGCCACGGCCAAGGCGGCTAGGGCTTGAAGTGCTCGCAAGCGATCTCACCCCCGTCCTTCAGATGGTCGAGCGCCCAGTCGACGGCCTTGTTGGCCGCGTCGGCCATGCTCTTGCCCGCAAGCTCCTCGTTGGCTATAGCCGCCTCAAGCTCAAGGCCGCACACGCCGTCGTCGCCGTCGGTTGGCTTGAACCACCTGCACTCGCAGCATGGCTCCGGCTCCTCCTGGTTCCACGGCGCGTTCGGGTCTCCCTCGAAGCAGCCGGGCGGAAGGTTCCACCCGCTGGGTGGTTCGTAGACGACCATGCTCATCGGGCACCGCCCGTGCACGGGATGTCGTGGCCGATGATCTCAAGGTCGTATGCCACGGCTGCGGCGCGCTCAACCCTGCAACCCCTGGCGTTCTCCCATCCCTCGCAGAGGAACACGGCGTCGCAGCAGGCCATCTTCGCGAGGCTCTGGCTTAGGTAGTACAGCGGCTCGTTCACGACCTTGTGCGGCACCGCGAGGCCGTCCTTGAAGTACGTGTCCACGACCTCGTATCCGCGCCGCTCAAGCTCTGCGACCGCCTTCGTGCGGGCCTCAAGTATCTGCTCCTCGCCAAGCCCGTTCATTGGCTGGACGATCATCGCCTTCTTCATTTAGGTTCCTCTCAGTCGCCGTCCCATACGCCGTCGGGGCGCATCCTCGCCATGGCGAGCAGCTGCAACAGCGCCCGCTTGGCGTTGCCCTCGGTAGCCTCCCAGTAGTCGTCGGAAACGTCGTTGCCGAGCCGCAGGGCCGCCGCTTTGAGCATCGGTATCGACTCGGCCCCGGTCTTCCCGTAGATCTCGCGGATGCCGCGCTCTCCCAAGCAGCGGTAGTGTTTCCCGTAGTTGTAGGTCACGTTCAGCCAAAGCTCGGTCGTGCCTCCTAGGGCATATGTTCCGCCCGCCATGAGATGCGGAGAATCGACCTCCAACGTCTCGTGCGTCACAGGGTCGCACAGCCTTATGTCGTAGCTCATGAGGCGTCACACCCCTTCGCGTTTCTGCGGCGCACGTTGTCGCCATCTACCTCGTCGCGGCACTTTTCGCAGACCTCGCCGACACACTTCTTGTTGTCCTTCCAAAATTCGCGCGGGTAGCACGTGAAAAACGGGTTGCAGTGCGTTTTGCCGCACCTCGCGCACGTCCATTTATACGGGTCGCAGCTCATGCGATCTCACCCGCCTCGGCCATGGCGATCCTCTCGCCGATCCACCGCATCACGGGGACGGCCATGCTGTTGCCGATCGCCTTGTAGCGCGGCCCGTCCGGGCACTCGTCTGCGGGCTTGCCGCGATAGGGTATCTTCGTCCAATCGTCGGGGAAGCCTTGCAGCCGCTCGCACTCGCGCGGCGTGAGCCTTCGCACAACCATGTCTCCTCCTTCCTCGCTGAAAAGCGTCTGAGTGTTGCTGGTGGAGAGGGTGAGCGACACTTCGTCGCTCACCAGCGCTCCTTTGCCCCCGCCCGCGCATCCGCAGCGGACGAGCAGCGTGCAGGCGCTCACAGGCACACCGACGGCGCGTCGCCGCCAACCTTGAGCGTACCAACCATGTCGTATCCGATCGCCGTGTTCGCGTTGAGGTCGGCCATCGTTATCGGCTCGTCGATGGGGTAGACGGCGGGGTTGTGCCAGTCGGCGGTGAGCGTCGGCGACTGCTCCGGTTCCGCTCCTACTCCTCCCGCGCCCGCTCCCTGGTGGTACTTGAAGCCTGCGCTACGAGGGCTTCTTCCAGCCTCTTCGGCAAGGCTCGCCCTCTTTTCCGCGCTCGATTCAAGATCCCCTCGCATGCTCTCCGGCTCAATGAGTACGCCGACGGGGGGGCAGGCTCCAAGATGTCCGACAAGAAAGAGACGACGGCGTCTTTGGGCCACTCCGAAGAACTGCGCATCGAGTACGCGCCACGCCAGACCGTACCCGAGCTTGTCCATTTCGGACAGGAGCTGTCGGAAAGCCTCCCCATTCTCGCTTGAGAGCGCTCCCGGGACGTTCTCCCAAAGAAACCATCGAGGACGTATCTCACGTACCGCCCGAATGTACTCGAACATGAGCCCTGACTCACCTTGCAACCCCTCCCGTTTGCCCGCGATCGAGAAGGACTGGCACGGGCTTCCACCCACCACCAGATCCACCTTGCCGCGGTACTTCTTCCAGTTCATCTTGGTAACGTCGCCGATATTCGGAACCTCTGGGTACCGCTCGGCCAACACGGCGCTGGGGAACTCGTCGAACTCGGCGAAGCACGCAGGCTCCCAGCCAAGCGGCTCCCACGCCACGGTTGCGGCCTCTATGCCGCTGAAAAGCGAGACGTACTTCATTGGTGCGCCCCCAATGCTTGCTCGACGAGCATGAAGAAGCGGCGCTCGGCGTTGTCCGACGGGTTGCGCTTTCGCATGTCGGCGATCTTCAGCAGCTCGTCTTCCTCATAATGGGTGGCGTCCCAATCGACCTCGGGCCAGTCGTAGCAGGAGCAGTGCCAGCCCTCAAGCAAGATGTAGCCTTTGTCGTAATAGTCATCGCTTCTATCGCCGGCATAGATCAGCATGTAGCGCTCTTCGCTGTAATCGGGCTCGCTTTGGGCCGCGCAGATGATGCGCCACGGCTCGATAGTTTTCGGCGCCTCGACGGTTTTCATGACTCGTCACCGTCCTCGGCCTTTGGCGGTTTCTGCTCGAATCGACACCACCTGGTTCCGCGCACGAGGCGAGATTTCGCGATGGCGTAGGTCTCGCCTTTCATTCGCTCCGTGTAGTCGCGGAACGCCGGGCATGCGCAATAGATCATCGTGCCGTCGAAAGGCTTGAATCTCGAATGCATGCACTTGATGCATGACGGCGTTCTGTACTTCCTAATCTCCCTGATCGTGTTCTTGATCTTCATGAGCCTTCACCTCGTTTCTCCCGTGAATGAACCGCTGCACCTCAACGCTGCAATCGCGGCACAGGTCGAAGCTCTCGATTTCGCTGGGCCAAAGCGCCCCACGGAACGTGCCGTGGGGGTCGTCGCCGATAATCAACTCGCCGCATTTGTCGCAGCGCATGCACTTGACCTTGCTCATGCGCCATCGCCTCCGAGCTTCGCGCCGCACATCGGGCAGTAGCTGATGTCCTTCGTGTAGCAGTAGTCGCCGTTGTAGAGGCTGATGCCGATCACGTACGGCTCCTTCGCGGGGCCTTCCTTGCCGAGCACGCACAGGCGCTCTACCGATATGTCGTCGATGTCGCAGGCGCGGCCCTCTGCACTGGCGAACAGGGTTCGCCCTTCCTCGCAGTACTCGCAGCTCATGCCATCACCCCCGCGAGGCATCCGGGGAATGTGCCCGTCAGGTCGATGCACGTGCCGTCATCGTCGACGGCGAAGCACTGGTAGCTGTCCTCGGTCATGGCCTCGACCTGCTTCAGCGCGTCCTCTCGCGTCTCGGCCTCGCCGATCTTGATGCCAGCCCTGTAGGCGCTCGCGTAGCTCTGGCAAAGCGAGCGCTCGTAGATCCCTATCATTCCTGGCCCGCCTTCCACTCTTCGGCTAGCTCTTCGTACTCGGCGCGGAACTCCGGCTCGAAGTAGGCGATGAGCTCGGTCTTGGTCATCCCGTAGCGCGGGCTTGAGTACCCCACGTGCTCGATGCACCAGTCCTCAAACGGGATAAGGCTGCCGCCGCTGTTGACGCTGGTTCGGTAGCCGGTGCCGTCGCGGTAGAGCTTTGCGCGGCCCTCCTTGCGGATGGCCTGCTCGACCTTCGAGGCATCGCGCTCGCCGCGCTCCATGAGCTTGCCGCGCAGCTCCTCTGCCTCGTCCTGCGCCTGCTCAAGCTTGCCGCGCAGCCAATCGCGCTCAGCCCGCGCCTGCTACAACTGGTCGAGCACGTACTGCTCGCATGTCTTGATCTCCATGGGTTACATCCCTTCACGTATCATCTCGTTGCCGTCACGGTCTGTGATCAGCCAATATCCGTATTCGTAGAGGCCAGGGCTGTGCGGCTCGTAGACCTGCAACAGCTGGCCCGTCCACCAGGCCTCCTCGTAGACCGGATGCCGCCAGCGCCACTCGGCCTTGAGCCGCGCTCCGCCGTGGAACTTGTCGTGGCATCCGGTGGTGCCGCTGCCGCAGAGGCAGAACAGCGGGCTTCGCAAGTCCCAGGTGCCGCACGGCGTCACCAGGCGGAAAATCTCGCCCCAAGAGCGGTGCGCCACGTGGTGGACGCTTCCCGCACGCCCGCCGCAGACGCAGCATCGGGGCGAAAGCGCCTCGTAGGCCTTTCCATGGGCGTAGCGAGCGCCCAGGTGCGGCTTGCCGTAAAGCTCGGCTCGCTCCTTGGGGTAGCCGCGAAGCACCCCTGCATCGAGGATCATTGCAACCTCCCGTCCGGGCCGTCGAAGTGCACGACCCTCGCGCCGCCCCTGAGCCGCGACACGATGGCCTTGGCGGTGTCGGGGTCTCCCTGCTCGGCGAGCCTGCGCACGAGGTCGCTCGGCTTGTACTGCGTGGTCACCAGCGTTGGCAGCATCGCCGAGTAGCGCTGGTCTATCAGGCTGAACAGGCTGTCCAAAACGAAGCCCGTGGGCCTGCGCTTGCCCAGGTCGTCCACGATCAGGTAGCGCACCTCGGCGTAGCGCTTGAGCGGGTCGCCGCCGTCGTGGAAGCTGCGCTGGATTTCGTCGAGGATGCGGTACATCGGGGCCATGAGCACCGACCGCTTGCCTCCCGCAAGGCGCTTGGCCACGGCTGCGGCGCACGTGGTCTTGCGCGTTCCCACGTCGCCCCATAGGTACACCCACTGGCCGTTCTTCATGCCGTCGGCGATCTCGGCGGCCAAGGGGTGGTCGAGGCTCATGTAGCGCTCGGGAACGCCGGCGCGCTTCCAGTCGTGCATGGCCTTGTCCTGAACCGCCTTGCGTGCGGCCTCCGCCTCGACCTGGCGCTCCTTCTCGCGCTCGGCCTCGGCGCCCGCGCAGCCGCACTGCTCGTAGCCGCAGAACAGCGTCCGCCCAGCGAGCCGCGTGGTGCGGGCCTTGAGGGTCGCGCCGCAGTGCGGGCACTCAGTCGTAGGCCGAAAATCCATCGTCTGGCACCTCCTTCGCAATGCCGTTTTTGGGCTTCGAGGTGCGCAGCCATCGGCGCACCGTTGCCTTCCAATCCTTCATCGGCTGTTTGCCGACATGCCATCCGTTTGACTCGTAGTAGTCGCAGAAGTACTCGGGATCGAAGTCGATGGCGCGGAGGTCGAGGTTCTTCGTTGCGGCGTATTGCTGGGCATACTCGGACACCTCGGCAGGGGAAGGGGCGCGGAAACGCGCCGCCTTCCTTTTCTCCTTAGCTCCTTCCTTATCTACTTCTCTATCTCTTTCTCTATCTGGGAGGGGTTTCGTAGACCCTTCCGCAGCATCGTTCGTAGCGTCTTCCGTAGGCTCGTTCGTAGGCTTCGAATCGCTGTACCGATTAGCCACGTTTGCGGCGTTCGTCCTGCTTTTCGAAATGCGCCCCTCGCAGCCCTTGAAAACCTTCATTCCGCTCTCGCTCAAACCCTTCGGTTCGATGCCTTCGAAGAAGTAGTCGAGCAGGGCCGTGTTCACCTTCCTTCGTTCGGCCTCCGGTAGAAGCGTCGTGAGGTCGTAGAAGGTGCGGTAGAAGTTCATCCGCTTTTCCTCAGCCATCGCCTTCACCGCCGATTTCCGCTCGCACGATGGCTCCTAAAACGGGATGTCGCCGTCGTACAGGCTTTCCTGGGCGGGCGGCATGGGCGCTTGCTGCGGCGCCGCCTGCGGGGCGGGCTGCGGCGCGTACTGGGCGGGTGCCTGCTGGTATCCCTGCGGTGCCGCCGGGGCTTGCTGGTAGGCCTGCTGCGCGTTCCGCTGCTGCGGCGCCGCCTGCGGGGCGGGCTGCGGCGCGTACTGCTGCTGGTATCCCTGCGGTGCCGCCGGGGCTTGCTTCTGGCTCATGAACTCGATCTCGTCCACGATCACCTCAAGCTTGGATCGGCGCTGGCCGTCCTTGTCCCAGCTCGAATAGCGCAGCTTGCCCTCGATGGCCACCTTCATGCCCTTGTGCAGGATGCGGCCCATGCTCTCGGCGCGGTTGCCGAACATCGTGCAGTCCACGAAGTTCGGGTAGTCCTCCCACTCGCCGGTTTGCTGGTTGCGGCGGCGGTCGTTGACGGCCACGCCAAAGCCCAGAACCTGCATGCCGCCCTGGGTAGCCCGCAGCTCGGGGTCGCGGGTCAAGTTGCCGCTGATGTTCACTCGGTTGATCGACATTTAGTAACTCCCTTCGCCCGTCCCGTTCGACCAGGTGCGCTTTATGTCCTCGTCAACGGTTCGGATCTTGAGCTTGTACACGTTTATCGCCTCTTGGCTCGCCTTGTAGAGCGCTTCGGCGCAGTCCCTGCGCTGCTTCAGCTCGGCTATGTCCTCACGTCCTCGGCAGAGGTCGCTTATCACCGTCACTGGCGTTCCCTTGGATCGCTCCTCAAGGATCGCGATGCGCAGCGCCTTGCGGTACTCGGCCTCGTTCTCGGCGTACTGGCTTCCGCTGTTGCGCAGCGCCTGAAGCTCGTCCATGAGCCTGTCGAAGAGCTGCATGCGCTCGGCGTAGAGGTCTTGCATGGCCTACACGACCTGCCATGCGGGAGACGGGCAGCACCCGGGGTTCGCCTTGAACTGCTCGTACTGCTGGCGGCTCTCGAAGACGTAGGAGGTGCCGCAGCTCTTGCACTTGGCGATGAACTGGCCAAACTCTGGCGGCTCCTTCTCGGCGTGCTTCTCGGTTCCCATGAGCGTGTCTGGGTCTGAGGTGCCATCGATGTCGAACGCTCCGCAAAGCGCGTACTTTCTGGCATAGCTGGATGCGCTGCCCGTGACCTGCGCCTCGTTCATTCCCTTCTGGCTCAAAGGCTCGCGGGCGTAGGCCGTCACGTCCATGGGATCGCCGTGGCCGTCCTCGAAGAACAGGCGGCACGTGGCCTCGACGTAGTAGCGCTCGCCGATCTGCACGATGCTGTCGTTGAGCGTGAAGGCTATGCCCGCCTCCTTGCACGGCTCCTTGAGCGCCGCCACGATGTCCTCCATCGAGCGGTAGTAGAAGTTGCCGTGGGCGTTGTAGCGTGCTTTAGGCACAACTACGGATCGCTGCACCTGGGCCACGGCCTCGGCCAGCGTCATGTGCTTGTCTTCTGCCATCGTCTACTCCATCCTCGCCGCCACCTGGGCTGGCGTGCCCCGGCGGATGCTTCCGGTGATTCCCTGCGCCTTGAGTACGGATGCGAGCGCCTGCATCTGCGATCGCGTGGCGCTCGGCACCTCGACCGTCCACGCCTCCAAAGGCTCCGCGACCGGTGCTGGCATGGGTGCCGGCATTGGTGCGGGCATTGGCACTGGCGCGGGCATCGGCTCAGGCTCGGGCGCTGCGATCGGCTCTGGCTCAGGCTCTGGTTCAGGTTCAGGCTCCGGCTCAGGCTCGGGTGCCATGGCCGCCTTCAGCTCGGCGATTCGCTGGTCTTCCTCGTCGGCCAGACGCGCCGCGTTCAAGGCGGCTCCGAGGTCGAGCGTGCGGAAGAACTCGCGCTCCGCGTCGGCGTAGTGCGGCATCGCCTCCTGCTGGGCCTTGAGCGTTTCCCAGTCTCTGGCCACGTCGGACACCTTGGCCTCAAGCGCCTGCTGCGCCTTGATCTCGCCGAAGGTCTTGTTGAGCCACTGCGGCTCATGCAGGCGCTCGTAGGGGACGACCGGCGCGAGCAGCCCCGCGAACTCCTCGTAGTGCTGCTGTAGGCGCGAGTAGAGCGCGTCCTTGCGCGTCTGCTCGGCCTCGTCAAGCTGCGCCTTGATGGCATCGGTTGACTCGTCGATGATGGCCGTGATCTGCTTGCAGCGCCTCTCGAATGCGTCGAGCGGCTTGTTGTACTCGCGCTTCACGGCCTTGCGGCGCTCGTCGATCTCCTTCTTGATGCCGTTGAGGTAGCTGCGGTCGTGCTTGGCCTCCTTGACGGCCTGGGCGCTCGCGAGGTCGTAGGTGGCGCCCTCGTACTCGGCCACGACCTTCTTCACGTGGGCCTCCAACGCGTCCATGTTCGAAGCGATAGTGGCCTCGGTGTAGGTGACCTCAAGCGTGGTGGCCTCGGCCTCGATGACCTCTGCCTCGACCTGCTGCGGTTCGGTTTCCTTAGCCATAGATCTCGCCCGTCTCGTCGTCGAAGTCCATGGCCTGCTGCTGCTCAGCCACGGTGAGCAAAACCGTCTTGCCGCTCTGCTTGATGATGCGGAAGGCGTCGGCGTTGTCGGTCAGGATCTCGAATTGCAGGGTCGCAACGCTGCCCTTCACGGTGGCCTGCTTGAACTGCGCCTGGATGGTGGCTTCGTTGATCATGTCGTTACCTCCTATTTGATGCCGAGAACGGCGGCAAGGAACGCGCGACCGAACTCGCGCTCTTCCTCGCTGACGGGCTTGATCTTGTCGGCGATGAACTCGCGGCTCTTGGCGACGCACTTCTCGTCGATCCTGGAAAGCCCGGCCTCGCAAAGCGCGATCATCACGTGGTAGGCGTTTGCCGCCGTCTCGCCGTCGTTGTTGTCAGGATGCGTGGCGTCGAACATGAGGTTGTTCGCGATGCAGGCGGCGTGGTCGAGCACTGCTTTGTGGAACTTGGTCCCGTGGAAGTCCTCAAAGCCGTTCTCTTCGAAGTATTTGGCGTTCATTTCTTCTCCTTCACGTACTCCTCGACGAAGTACTCGATGTAGATGTCTATGCGCGGCTGTGTGCCGTATGGGCTTCTTGGCCGCTTGGTGACGGCTCCCGTATCGACCTGCGAATCGTCCTTGAAGGCGATCCCGTTGAGCGCGTCGCAGGCGAGCTTGCCCAGGTTGTCCCAGTCGGGCTTGCCGAGGTCGGCGCGGCCCTCCCAGTACTTGGGGTTGCTCTTCGCGAGCGGCCTGGTGGTCGAGATCCGCATCGCAACCGGGCCGTCGTGGTCGGCGAATGTCTCGCCGTATGCCGCGCGGAACGCGTCCTTGATGGCCTTCTCGGCCTTGAGCGTCTTGGTCGGCGTGTAGGTGCGGTGGTTGCGGTAGTCGGTCATAGGGCGCTGCTTTCCAACAAGCTGGGCGGGGTGCATGGTGATGTGCGCCGTGGCCGCAAGGGTGCGCTGCCAGCTCATTCGCTGAACCCATCGCTCTGGCTGCGGTGCTTGTTGAAGGCTCCGCGCAGCTCTGGGTACCGCGCCTCCATGATTCGGGCAAGGGCGGGGGCTATGCCGTTCTTGCAGCCGACGTGCAGCTCGTTGCGCACCATGTTCACCAGGTAGTTGATCGACACGTAGCCCTTCTCCTTGAGGCGGCGGGCGTTGGAGAGCATGAACCGCCACGCCTCGGGGTTGGCCTCGATCCACTTCTTGGCCTCGGCAACGTCTTGCTCGCCAGCCATGCCCAGGCCGAAGATCTCAAGCTGGTTGCTCTGGGGTTTGGGGCGGTATATCTCGTCGTTACGCATTGAGCACCGCCATGCTGCCCACGGCTCGCTGGGCGTCGGCAACGGCCTGGTCCATCGTGGGGATGACCCAGAGCCAGAGCACGGCGAGGAAGATCATGAGGGCCGCGAGGAAGCCGACCATGACGCCCGCCTTGAACTGGGAGCGCTCAAGCTGCTCCTGTGCCGTCGGGCGCTTGCCCTCGAATGGTATGATGGTCGCAGCCTCTTTCGAGGCGGCTACGTAGCGGGTGCCCGATGTGTGGAAGCTGGGGGCGCTCGCTTTCTTTTTTGTCTGCATTTCCGTTCTCCTTTCGGTGTTTTCGCAGGTCATTGCTAGGGCGCTTTTTAGGGCCTCTTTTTTGCCGCTTTTTTCGCCCTGCTCTTCTGGCTGTAGTAGCGCTGGCGCTGCCTGCCATTCCTCTTCTCCCTGATCGCCTCCTCCTTCATCGCGTTGGCCTGCTCGGCGAGGTCTGCCATGTGAAGCTCCTTCGTGCACTCGATGCACCAGCCGTTGACCCTGTTGAGCGGTCGGAACGTCCATTGGCCGCAGCGGGGGCACTGCCTGCGCTTGCGGAGTGAGAGTCCGCACTTCCGCGCCATATGCTTCACTGAGTCGATGGAGCGCCCGAGGTCCTTGGCTACCTGCTTGGCGCCGTCTCCGGCGTGCTCTTCGAGGTATCTGAGTTCACGTGTAGACCACTGCTTCACGCCTTCGCTTCTCCCTTCTGCTGGCGTTCCCACTCGCGATATGCTTGGCGGATCGTCGAGCACATGCCGTCAAAGGCAACTTCGCGGGCCGTCTTCTGACGCTGCTCCTGTTGCTTCTCGTCGTTCATTAGGCCACCGCAAGCTCATGCAGCTCGTCCAACGAAACGCCGAGGATGCGAGATAGCGCGTAGGCTTCAGACAGGCTGAACTCGTACGAGCCTCGAACTTTGTTAAAGAACGAAGATCGGCTCATACCGAGACTGTCTGCCAGCGCGTCACGTGTAACACCATTCGTTTCGGCGTACTCGTTGACCTTCTCCGACAGGTTCATGCTTCTCCTTTCTCCCGTACAAAACTTTGTACTCCTACAGTATTGTACAAAGTTTTACACCGTGCAATACTTTGTACGTGTAAATATTTGGACTGTAAGGGGAGGCCATGGAGTACCGGTTTGTTCTCGCACATTACTTAGAGGAACAGGGAATGACTCCAGCTGAGCTTGCTCGCGCTATTGGTTCCCCTAGATCGACCGTTTCTGCCCTTTTGAGCGGAAGGGCAAAAGAGCCAACACTTGGTAAAGCTAAGGCGATAGCGGACGCTCTTGGCGTGTCCCTTGAAGAGATGGCTCGGATGACATACGAGGAGGAATAGGCATGGGACTTCTTGGTGATATGGCTAAAGCCGCTGCGAAGGTCGCTATAAATCAAGTTTCAAACACTGCGCACGAGAAGGTTTCCGAGATGTTCCCAACAAAGGAGATCGTTCTATCCGGCTCACACGAGCGCGATGTCTACACTTACTACGGCGGGCCATTGAAGGGAATAAGGGTCGGGCAGACATTCGATGCTGAGGTCGCTAGGAAGCCTGTCACCCTTGTAAGCGAGTTGACGGGAACAGAATGGAATACTGCCGAACACGGAAACAACGCGCTTATGTATAGGGGCAAGCCATTTGGCTCTTTTAGCCCAATGAACAAAAGCATTCGAAAAATGATCCGTATGGGATACCGGGTCAAGATTAGGTGCAAAAACGTTGGATGGTACGCGCAGGGGATACCTGAGATTGTTGCCATGATTCCAGATCCAGAAGCTGTGTTCTCTTGGCTTGACGAGTGCGAGAGAAGTGGTGAGGAGGTTCCGTTCAATGCCAACAGCTAGAACTGCGGTGATATACGCCCGCTTTTCGTGCAATAAGCAGCGCGAGGCCTCTATCGACGACCAGCTGCGCATCTGCCGCCAGTGGTGCCAGCGCGAGAGGTACGCCATCGTGGCGGAATACTGCGACTATGCCATAAGCGGTCGTACCGATGACCGCCCTGAGTTCCAGCGCATGGTGGCCAACGCCGGCGAGAGCGACATAGTGCTCGTGTACATGATGGATCGCTTCAGCCGAGGGGAGTACGACGCGCCCATATACAAGCGCGAGCTTGCCCAGCACGGCGTGAAGCTCGTCTCGGCGCTTGAACAGATACCCGATTCGCCCGAGGGCATCATTTACGAGAAGCTGCTTGAGGGCCTTGCGGCGTGCGAGTCGAAGAAGACCGCGATCCGCACGAGGCGCGGCATGGAGGGCAACGCGCTCAAGTGCAAGACCAACGGTGTGCGCGTGTTCGGCTACGCCAGCAACGAGGCCGACGAGTACGTGATCAATGAGGACGAAGCAGCTTTCGTGCGCGAGGCGTTCAAGCGGCGCATAGCAAAGGAGACCACCAACTCGATAGCGCGCGACTTCGCGGCACGCGGGGTCAAGACCTCGCAGGGAAACCCGTGCGGCTACTCGATGGTCGAGCGGATGGTGAAGAACCGGAAGTACACGGGGCGCTACGAGTGGGGCGGCGTTGTCAAAGAGGGCGGCATGCCCGCGATCATCGACGAGGTGACGTTCATGGAGGCACAGGGCATACGCGCGGCCAAGGAGCGCAGCGCGGAGAGCTGGGGCGACTTCGCCCTTTCCGGCAAGGCGATCTGCGCGGGCTGCGGGCGCAACCTGCAAGGCGTGAGCGGGCGCGGGCGCAAGAACGTGAAATACGAGTACTACCGCTGCCATGACGGCTGCGTGAGGCCCGTGAGGCGCGAGGAGCTTGAGGGCGAGATCGTCAAGGCGCTGCGGGCGCTCCTGCAAGACCGCGAGGAGGCCTTGCGGATAGCCCGCATGGTTGCGGAAAGCTCGGACGGCGCGGAGGTGGCGGCGAGGCGCAAGCAGGCCGCCCAATCGCTCTCAGCAGCCGAGCGCGGCCTGAAGAACATCCTCAACGCCATCGAGCAGGGCATAATCGCTCCGGGCGCGAAGGAACGCATAGCGGAGCTTGAGCACCAGCGCGACCGCGCCAAGCTCGACCTTGAGGCGATCAGGGACGATCAGATAGACCCCGAGCGGCTGGCCGACTTCCTGCAATGCGGCTCCGCCCTGGACGACGCGACGCTGCTGAGGGCGTTCGTCTACCAGGTGAGCGTGAGCGACGAAGAGTGCATAGTGACGCTGAACTACGACGTGGAAAGCAACGAACCCGCCAGACTTGACGTCCAACGGGTTCGTACAAAATGCAAATGGTGCCCCCAGCGGGATTCGAACCCGCGATATCCACCTTGAAAGGGTGGCGTCCTAGGCCGCTAGACGATGGGGACGCGATGACACAGTATACAGGATATGCGGCGCATGGCAGGCCACGACTTGCCATTAGCAAGAGACGCGCTGGTAGGGGCGGTGGGACTCGAACCCACAATCCTTTCGGCCGCGGCTTTTAAGGCCGCTGCGTATGCCAATTCCGCCACGCCCCCGAATGCGACGCGATGCAACGTGCCCGTCTAGTCTAGCCGACTTTGGCGTCGCGTGGCAGCGGGCGCATGGTCGGTTTCCAACCAACGGGAGAGGGCTCGTCCTCGGCGTCCGGCAGCGCCGTCGCCGCCGTAAGCGAAAGCCCAAAGAGAAGGTCGGACTCGCTCACCGTGAGCTCGGCAAAGCCGGTCCGCGCCATAAGCTCGCCGATGGCAACCGCGCCGCCCAAGATCACGGGTGCGCGCTTGGGCTGGATGCCCGGCATGGCGGCGCGCTGTTCGACCGTCTTTGCGGTCAGCGAAGCCTCGAGCTCGGCGACCTTCGCGGCCGAGAGACGCGCCAGGTGGACGCGGCTTGAGTCGTACGGCTCGAGCGCGAGGTCGATGGCCACGAGCGTGGTCACCGTGCCGCCGCACACAACGAGCGCCTCTGGCGCAAGCCCCGAGATCTTTCGCGCCTCGGGCGCAAAGAGGCCCGCCGCGAACCCATGCGCCGCCGCAAGGTCCTCCGCAGCCGGAAGCTCCGAGCCGCCGCTCAGGAACTTATCGGTAATTCTCCTGCAGCCGACATTCGTCGAACAGACGAACTGCAGGTCAAGCACACCATCGTTGAGCACACCGCACGCAAGCTCGGTCGAGCCGCCGCCGTTGTCGGCCACAAGGATCTTCTTGCCGCCGAAGTCCTGCGCCACGCCGAGAAACGTCAGGGCACCCTCGACCTCGCCGGGAATGACCTCAGGCTCGAGGCCCAGGCCGCGCAGGGCGTTCACGAGGTCGGCGGAGTTCTCCGCGTCGCGGGCGGCAGACGTCATCGTGCAGCACACGGCCTCGGCGCGGGCCGAAACAGCGCTGGCCACATATTCGCGGCAGCACGAGACCACGCGACCCATAGCCTCGGGATCGAGCCGCCGGGTGCGGTCCACGCCCTGGCCGAGGTTGCAGATGCAGGAGGTCTTGGCCAGGCGCTGCACGCGGCCGCCCTCCACGTCGGCAACGGCAAGCCGCGCCGTCACCGTCCCGATGTCGATGCACGCAACGCGCCTCATGCCGCGTCCTTTCTGGTTTTCCCGCGCAAGATGTCCGCCGCGGGTCAGTTGCCGATGTAGTGGAAGACCTTGTCGCCGAGCTCGATGTACCAGGGTTGCTCCGCCTGCTGGTCGGCGCCGTCGGTGCTCGACGCCGAGCCGTCAGCGCCCTCGTCGAGGCCTTCGACGACGACCTTGGTCTCGCCCTCCGACACGTAGCCGCGCCGGCGCGCTTCGTCCTCGATGCCCTCGCGGGTCTGAAGGCTCTGGATATCCGCCTTGAACTGGTCGTTGCTGGCGTTGTACGCGTCGAGCTGCGCCTGCAGGTCCTGGCCCTTGCGCCACGCGCAGTAGTAGGTTTTCGCGGGGCCGTACATGGTTAGGATCAAGCCGATGAAGAGCGCGATCACAAGAAGGACGACACGGAAGTTCATAACGAAGCCGCCGATCGCGGAGAGCGCGCCGTTGACGTCGATCGTCGGCGTCGCCGCGGCCTCGCGGCGCGGCGTGGCCGGGCGAGACTCGCTCGCGCGATCGGGCGCCACGCGGGCGTCGCGCCTGCGGTTGGCGCGCTGTGTGCCGCGGTCATCCTGGCGAGAAGAACTCGTCCGCGAGCGGCGACCATCGGCAGCGGCGTAGCCGGCAGTCGTGCGGCCGGCGGGCGCGAGCGCCCTGGGGGCGATTCCGCGCGCGGCATCCGCGGCCGCGCGGGCCTCGGCGCCCGAAAGGTGCGCAGGCCTGACGTTGCTGTAGGTGTCCGTGGTGTTGTTCATGCCGTCGCTTCGTTTTAGGTGTGTTTGGGCGGCCACCGGAAGGCGGCCGACTCGGTCTTTGTGTCAGTTATACCAGAGGAGCGGGCGCGCGGCGGCTAGCGGGAGGGCTTCTCCTCAGCCTTCGCACGCTCCCAAAGCTCGTTCAGCTCCGCGGTGCTCAGGTCGTCTGCCGTGCGGCCCTCGGCTCGCGCCGCCTCCTCGATGCGAGCCCAACGCCGGCGGAACTTCCGGTTAGATGCGGCGAGGGCCTCCTCAGCGTCAATTCCCTCTTTGCGCGCGACGTTTACCAGCGCAAAGAGAAGGTCGCCGAACTCTGCCGCGGCAGCATCGGAGCCCGGCTCCTCGGCCTCGAACTCGGCGCGCTCCTCGGCAACCTTATCCCAGACGTCCGCCGTGGTCTCCCACTCGAAGCCGGCCTTGGCCGCGCGCTTCGAGATCTTCTGCGCCTGCATGAGGGCAGGCAGGCTCGCGGGCACAGAGTCGAGGAGGCCTGCCTCGGCGCCGGAGAGCTCGCCGCGGGCTTCGCGCTCGAGGCGCTTGACGTCGTCCCAGATGTCGAGGACCGCCGGCGCGTCGGCAGCGACGCCGTCAGGGCGTGCCTCGTCGAAGCCGGCGGGGACGGCACCGTCCACGACGGCTGCGAGGTCGCCGAACACGTGAGGGTGGCGACGGACGAGCTTCTCGTTGAGGCCGCGCGCCACGTCGTTGATGTCGAACTCGCCGGCGTCGGCGGCCATCTGCGCATGGAGGAGCACCTGCTCGAGCACGTCGCCGAGCTCCTCGCAAAGGTGAGCGACGTCGTGGGCATCGATGGCGTCGACCGCCTCGTAAGCCTCCTCAACCATATTCACCGTGATGGAGGCGTGAGTCTGCTCGCGGTCCCAGGGGCAGCCATCGGGCTGGCGCAAGCGCCAGATGGTACGGATAAGCCGGTCGAGCTGCGGGTGCGCCGTCGGGGCGTCGGCGCGCGACGCGTTCTGCTCGTCCACGAGGTCCGAGAGGGCGCGGCCATCCGCCACGCGACACTCCGGCTGGTTGAACTTGCCCGGCACGAACTCCATTTGCTCCCCTTTCAGCGGTTTTCCGCCGTCATTGTATCGCGAGGGCTGCGCACTTTCCGTCTTCGGGCCACGCCGAGGCGCGCACGGCGCAGTTTAGCGGTTCGGGCCACGCAGTTTGGACGGCAACGGGGCGCCCGGCGTACGACAACTGGGGCTTTGCGACGCGCGGCACCGCGAGACCCGCCTCGGGCGTGATAATCACATGGCCCGAGGGCGGAAAGTGCGCAGCGCAACGGCGCGGACGTAGCCCGAAAGCCCAAAGCGCGCGCCCGGGCAGGCACCCCACCGCGCCGAAACCAACTCCGGGCCACGTCCCCGACCGCGCTTGCGCCGAAGCGCTCCGCGGGCTACGCGCTTTTGCGGCCCGCGAGAACCCATTCGGCGCAAAAGGCCAGTTGGCCCCTCCCCGCCGCGGGGTCGCGCGGCTCCCGAGAGCTAAAACACGTAGCCCGGATCCGCTTTCGGCGCACAGGGGCGCCCCAGCGTAGCCCCGACGGCATCTCGGCGCACGCGTACACGAAAATCGCCCGGCCAAGAGCGGCCGGGCGATCAAAGAGGAGGGAGGCGAGTTCGATTGGCCTACACCAGGCCGAGAGCAACGAGGACGATGCCCAGAACCAGCAGGCCAAACATGACGGCCGTGCCGGACTTACCCTTCTTGAGCAGGCTGTAGCAACCGCCCACGAGGCCAAGCGGCAGGATGAACGGGCAGATCTGGTCGATGATCTCCTGCAGGACGACCTGAGCGCCGTTGATGTCGATGGTCGCGCCCAAGGTCAGGGTAACCATCGAGGGGATCATGGCGCCGATGACCATAAGGCCCATGATGCGCGCAGCCTCGGTCACCTTCTGGAGGGTTCCGTCGCTGGAGATGCGCTCGAGGAACTTCGAGCCGCCGTCATAGCCGATCTTGAAGCCCACGCGACGCACGACCTCGGACGGGATGACGTTGATCAGGGCGTAGATGATGGGGCCCAGGACGTTGCCCGCCACGGCCAGCGGAGCGCCGATGCCGGCGCCGATGACGCGGAACGTGCCCCAGAAGAACGAGTCGCCGATACCGGCAAGCGGGCCCATAAGGGCGGCCTTGACCGAGGTGATGGAGCCGGCGTCGTACTCCTCCGGCTCGGAGGCGTTCTGCTCCTCCATGGCGCAGGTGAGGCCGATGAGGAACGGGCTCGTGGAAGTCGCGCAGTTATAGAACTCGAGGTGGCGCTTGACGGCGGCCTTCAGGCCCTCCGGATCGTCCTTGTAGAGCTCCTTCAGGGCGGGCATCATGGTGTAGCAGTAGCCCGTGGACATCTGGCGCTCGTAGTTGAAGCAGCCGAGGAGCTGGTAGTGACGGTTGAAGACGTGGTGGAGCGTCTTCTCGCTAAGCTTCTTCTCTTCAGCCATGATTACAGCTCCTCATCATCTTCGTCGTCGATGGACTCGGACCCGGCGCCTTGGGTCGCAAGAGCAGCCGCGGGGGCCTGCTTGCCACTGAGCATGTAGTAAACGACCGCGGCGATGGCACCGAAGAACGCGGCGCCGAGGGTGCTCACGTTAAGGAACGCGGCAAGGGCAAAGCCGAGGAACAGGAACACGCCGAACTTCTTGTCCCAGGTCAGCTGGATCAGCATGGCGACGCCGAGCGCGGGAAGGAGGTTGCCGGACTGGTTGAGGCCCTCCTGGATGACGGGCGGAATCTGGTCGACGAAGCTGGTGATGACGCCGGAGCCGAGGACATAGCCCAAGAAGATGGGCACGAACTTAAAGAGGAAGTAGACGATGCCGCCGCCCCAGATGCACAGGTCGATGCCGCGGTAGTTCTCCTGGTCGGCAAAGCGGTCGGCCTGGTGGGCAAAGAACGTGTTCACGATCGGGGCCGCGATGTCGCAGAGCTGGGCCACGACGGCGATGGGCACGGCCAGGGCAAGCGTGGTCTCGTAAGACGCGCCGGTGCTGATGGCAAGCGCCGTGGCGAGGGCGGATCCGACGACGACGTTCGGCGGCGTGGTGGTGCCGATGCCGTTCAGGCCCATCCACACGAGCTCGAGCTGGCCGCCGACCACAAGGCCGGTCACGGGGTCGCCCATGATGAGGCCGACCACAGGGCCGATGATGATCGGGCGGTCCAGCATGTGCTGGCCGACGAGGCGCGACTCAAGGTAGATCAGCGCCGAAACAAGGGCGACCAAGAATCCTTGCAGCATAGTGCTTCCTTTCTCCTTCTATCCTTGCTTATAACTACGGGGAAGGCGCGGCCCGGGGCAAGAAGCGCGCTGCCCGCGGGCCGCCTCCCGCTAGTTCAGAGCGTGCTCGATAGCCGCGAAGTCGGCCTTCTCGAGCGTAGGGTTGGCCTGGCCAAATACGTTGACGCCCGCGTCGTGCAGCTTCTTTGCCGCGGCGAACTCCTCGGCGGTGGTGTACACCTGCGGGATGATGGCAACGTACTTCTCGTCGGGCTTCTTGTTTACGCCGGCGGTGCCGATGTTGAGCTTGCTGAACTTGTGGGCGTCGTCGAGCAGGCTGTACAGACGCTCGGCGTCCTCGACGGTCTGGGTGACGACGAAGATCCTCTTGCCGTCGTTGATGGGGTTGTTGAGAGCCTTCGCGGCCTTCTCGACGGGCTTGATGAAGAGCTTCACGCCCGCGGGCTTGGCCAGCTTAAGGGCGTTCTTCTTGAAGTCGTCGGCAGCGGCGGCGTCGTTGGCAACGAGAATGGTCTCCGGGGCCAGGTGAGAAGTCCAGGCCACCGCGACCAGACCGTGAATCAGGCGGTCGTCGGCGCGGACGAGCACGATCGACGGCTTGCCCTTGCCGGCCTTCGCGGTCGACTTGGCGGCGGGGACCTTGGCCGCCGGCGCCTCGGGCTTGACGTCCTGCGCCAGCGGCAGCATGAGCTGCTCGCGGGCGTTGGCCACCGTCGCGGCGAGAGCGCCGTAGGTGGCGTCATCGCTGAAGACAAGCTCGAGCATGAACGGCATGTTCACGCCGCTGACCAGCATGAACCCGTACTCGTCGGCCAGCTTCATGGCCACCTGGTTGACGGAGCCGCCGGGGATGTCGGTGCAAACCACCACAGGCTCGCCCTTGGGCAGCGCATCAAGCTGCTCGCGAAGCTCGCGCTCGAACTCCTGGCTCTGGACGTAGCCGTTGAGATAATGGACGTTGTCTGCGTCCGCCTTGAAGAACTTCACTGCCTGCGCGAAACCTTCCGCGAGCGTGGAGTGGGTGGCGACGAGAATCTGGCTCATGCGAGTGCCTCCTACTTAGTCGAGGTGGGCGAACGAGGTGCGGTTTGCCGGACGGTAGCGCGTGTCGATCTTTGCGTTGATGCAGTTGCGGCAAGAGATGATCTGGAACGGGATGGCCATCACCAGCGGGGTGAGCTCGTCGGGGATCTCCTCCTCGAAGCAGATGGACTTCGGGCCGAACTCACCCTTGTGATCGCCGTTGGTCACAACAAAGACGTGCTCGGTCACCTTGTTGTCCTCGTACCACTTGAGGAAGGACGGGATGCGCTCGATGCCGGGGCCGTCGGGAGCGACAAAGAAGGAGTAGTTGTTCTCGTCGAGCGCGTAGTGCGGGCCGTGGATCATCTCCTCGAGCTCGTAGCCGCGGACCGGCTTGTGGTAGGTCTCGTTCATCTTGAGCTCGGCCTCCTCGGCGGTGCAGGCGTTGATGCCATAGGTGCACACATAGCCGCGGGTAAGGGCCATGAGCTCAAAGACGTTCTCGTCGTACCAGGCGTCCGCCTGCTCAACGAGGTGGTCGTAGGACTCGGCGAGGGCGCGGGCCGCGTCAAGACGGGCCTCGAAGGAGGCGCCGTCGATGGTGCCCAGGGCGTGGCCGGCGGACATGGCCAGCAGATAGCCCTCGAAGAGGCTGACCTGATAGCCGCGGGTCTCGACGTGGACCTCCTCCTTGCCGGTGAGCAGGCGGATGGCGGAGTCGACGGACTCGGTCACGGGGCTGTCCATAACGTCGGTGAGCGCGAGGGCGTAGAAGCCAGCCTCGTGGGCGCGGCGCATGACGTCGATGGTCGAGACGGAGGTGCCGGACTGAGAGACGCCGATGACCAGGACCTGGTCGGGACGATAGGCGCCGGAAGTCGCGATGTCGTTCTCGTCAAAGCGGGTCGGGAAGCCGGCGGAGGCCTCGACCTTGCAGTAGCGCTGGAACAGCGTGGAGATGTAGAGGGAGGCGTTGTAGCTGGTGCCGGAGCCGACGAAATAGACGCGCTTGAAGTCGTGGCTCGTCATGAGGTCGACGAAGGGGTCGCAGAACAGGGCGCGCTCCTCGTAGGCGTTGCGCAGCGCGTGGCCCGTGTCCTTGATGTAGCCGTACATGCTGGGGTCGTCGAGCTTGGTGATCATAGTACCTCCTGTTTGGTGGTTGACGGTTCGGCTCGTGTTTTCTGTGCCTGACGTATTTGTATATACATTGACTTACTTTGTAATGGCAATAGCGGATGAGTGGTATTATTCGGTCGGTAAACGGCAATTTACCAGTTGGTAATGGTTTTATATCGACCTGCCTAGCCTGAAAACCAAGCCCATGCGCCTTGAAGCCCCCCAAACATTTCTGGTTGGGATTGCGCTTCTTTTCTTATTTGTTACAGGTTTGTCTATATATTTCGTCACTGATTGTGTACATTTGTGCCAAGCAACACTTCGAGGAGGCGCGTTTTGTCCAAGGAACCTAAATACCGGCAGGTCGAGGAGAGCATCCGCCAGATGATCCAGCTCGGCACGCTTAAGGTCGGGGACCAAATCCCCACCGAGGAGGAGCTGTGCGAGAAGTTCGGGTTCTCGCGCATGACGGTCAACAAGGCCCTCTCGAACCTCTCTGCAAGCGGATACATCGAGCGCGTCCCCGGGCGCGGCAGCTTCGTGCGTCGCCACCATGTGGACAAGAGCCTCTCCGCCGGCACAAGTTTCACGGAAGATATGGCGGCTATCGGCCTCAAGGCCGGCTCCAAGCTCCTCTCGTATGAGGTGGTCCCCGCCTCCGCTTATCCAAAAGCCCAAGAAGCGCTCGAGCTCGCCGACGACGACCTCATCCACCACTTCGTGCGCCTACGCACCGGCGACGACATTCCCGTGGCCATCAGCGACACCTATATCTCGGCGGCGGTTATCCCCGCCATTAGCGTGGAGTGCCTCAACGGCTCGTTCTACGAGTACGTGCGCTCGCTCGGCATCAACACCGGCCTGTGTCGCATGTCCATAAGCGCCGTCATCCCGACTCCCGAGCAGCAAAGCCTGCTGTGCGCCAAGGACATCGCCCTTCTGGCAGTGCGCCACGTCACCTGCGCCGACATCGATGGCAAGCAGGTCCCCTATGAGTACATCACCACGTACTACAACGGTGATTCGTACAGCTACGACTACGCAATCTAGCAAGAAGAACTCGCCGGATACCGGCATAAACGCATAGAAAGGGTCCATCGTGAAGATGCCCGACGTACTCGCCTCCGCCCGCGGCGGCAGGGGCGTGTCCACCACACCCGTCGAAAACCTGAGCGACTTCGAGGTCTCGCCCCATGAGGCAGAGCCTGCGTTCGAAGGGGGCTCCCTCATTCAGGGCGCGGCGCTGCTTACGCCAGAGGAAGACGCGAGGAGTGCACGTGCCATCGAGCGGCGCGACAGCGTCGGCGTGGTTAAGACCGCCGTCATGCTGAACTTTGCCGTGATCATGGCGGCGCTCGCCTACGTGCTGTTTACCGCGCCGAAAAACTTGGCACTCGGCGGTGCGTCGGGTCTCTCTATCGTGATTGCGGGGCTCGTTCCGGGATTGCCCAATGCCGTCGCGCTCTGGGGAGTGAACCTCGTATGCGTCATCATCGGATTGGCGCTCACCGGAAAGAGAGCTGTCGCGTGGAGCGTCGCGGCGTCGTTCGCGCTCTCTGCGTACGTATCGCTCTTTACGCAGGTCATGCCCATAACCCACTCGGTAACAGGAGACCTGTGGATTGACCTTCTGTGCGCCGTGGTCCTTACCGCCGTGAGTGCTGCCGTGGCCTACAGCGTCGGCGCCTCCACGGGCGGAACCGACATCATCATCGTTGCGCTTGCCAAGCGCACGAGCCTGACGACGGGCATAGCGACGCTGCTCGTCAATTCGACTTCAGTCGTAGGAAGCCTGCTACTGTTTGACCTGCGCACGGGCATCTACTGCGTAATCGGTCTGCTCATCATGACGGTTGTGGTCAACGGCGTACTCGACGGCATGAAGCAGCACAAGGTTGTGACCGTGATTTGCAAGCAGCCGGCGCGCGTGGAGGAGTTCATCGTCCGCGAGCTTCAGCGAACCGCGACCATCTCGGAGGCATACGGCGCCTACTCAGGCAATAAAGTGACCTCAATCATGACGGTGCTCAACCCGCGCGAGACGCTGCGACTCGAAAAGTACATTCGCGGGCTCGACCCGACGGCGTTCATCACGTATGTGAACACATCGCAGATCACTGGGCGCGGATTCAGGCTGGTCTAGTCGAAGGCCACCACGCACTTTCCGCCTTCGGGCCACGCCGAGGCGCGCGCGTGGCGCAGTTTAGCGGTTCGGGCCACGCAGTTTGGGCGGCAACGGGGCGCCCGGCGTACGACAACTGGGGCTTTGCGACGCGCGGCACCGCGAGACCCGCCACGGGCGCCAGAATCACGTGGCCCGAGGGCGGAAAGTGCGCAGCGCAACGGCGCGGGCGTAGCCCGAGAGCCCAAAGCGCGCGCCCGGGCAGGCACCCCACCGCGCCGAAACCGCCTTCGGGCCACGTCCCCGACCGCGCTTGCGCCGAAGCGCTCCGCGGGCTACGCGCTTTTGCGGCTCACGAGGACCCATTCGGCGCAAAAGGCCAGTTGGCCCCTCCCCGCCGCGGGATCGCGAGGCTCCCGGACGCCAAAACACGTAGCCCGAAGATGCTTTCGGCGCACAGGGGCGCCCCGGCGTAGCCCCGACAGCATCACGGCGCACGCGCACACAAAAATCGCCCGGCCAGGAGCAGCCGGGCGATCAAAGATGAGGGAGGCCGGTTCAGGCGGCCCTGCGCCAACTCGGCCCGGCGCCTTCCTACTCGTCCACCTCGTCGTCGCCGCCGATCTGCTCGAGCACGCCGAGCGCGACGGGCATGAGCTCGGAGTCCTTGCGGCGGAACGGATACGCGAGCTTGTGGGTCTTCGGGTAGTTGAGCGCACCCTCCCCCTTGAGCTTGAGCGCCACGGCACGAGGCACGTCGACGCCCTGATAAATGACGCGCCCGTTCGTGAGGCTAATGGTCGTGCAACCCAAGCGCTGAGCGCGGATGCGCACGCGAGCACGGTCAAAGAGGTTTTTGCCCGCAAGCGGCAGTGCGCCGAAGCGCTCCTCGGTCTCCTCCTGGAGCGCATCGACCTCTGCGATGTCCACCGCAGCGGCGAGCTTTCGGTACACGAGCACGCGACGGTCGACCTCGGGCAGGTACTCCTCCGCGAGGAAGAAGTCTGCCGGCAGGTTAATGTTGACCTCCGCCAGCTCCACATCGCGCGTCTCGCCGCGCGCCTCGGCCACGGCCTCGCCGAGCATCTGCGTAAAGAGGTCGAAGCCGACGCTCGAGAGGTTGCCGTGCTGCTCGGCGCCCATAAGTGAGCCGGCGCCGCGAATCTCGAGGTCGCGCATGGCGATCTTCATGCCGCTGCCCAGGTCCTGGTACTCGTTGATCGCCGTGAGGCGGTCGGTGGCCTCGGGCGTGAGCGGCACCTCGCCGGGGAACATGAAGTACGCGTAGGCCTGCTGCCGGCTGCGGCCCACGCGGCCCTTGAGCTGGTAAAGCTGCGCCAGGCCAAGCCGCTGGGAGTCCTCGATAATCAGCGTGTTCGAATGCGAGTTGTCGATGCCGCTCTCGATGATGGTCGTGGCCACGAGCACATCGACCTCGTGCTCGTTGAACCGCAGCATCACGTCCTCGACCTGCTTGGCGCTCATCTTTCCGTGCGCGACCGCCACGCGCGCCTCGGGCGCCGCCTCCATCACGCGCGACACCGCGTCGTCGATGGTGTGCACGCGATTGCTCACGTAGTAGACCTGTCCCTTGCGCGCGAGCTCGGCCCGGATCGCCGCCGAGACCACGTCGGGATCGTACTCCCCCACCGTGACCTTGACGGGCAGGCGCCCAGGAGGAGGCGTCATGATCAGGCTCATGTCGCGCACGCCGCTCATGGCCATCTGCATCGTTCGCGGAATCGGCGTGGCCGAGAGTGTGAGCACGTCGACCTGCTCACGCAGGTTCTTGAGCTGCTCCTTATGCTGCACGCCAAAGCGCTGCTCCTCGTCGATGATAACGAGGCCCAGGTCATACGGGTTAACGTCTGCAGACAGCAGCCGGTGCGTGCCCACGAGCACGTCGACCGACCCGTCCGCGAAGCCCGCGAGCGCGCGGCGCTGCTGGGCAGGCGTGACGAATCGCGACAGCACGGCAACCTTGAGGTCGAACGGCGCGAACCGCTCAAAAAAGGTCTCGAAGTGCTGTTGCGCGAGGATCGTCGTCGGGCACAAGATCATGACCTGCTTGGCGTCCTGGCAGCACTTGAACGCCGCGCGCAGCGCGACCTCGGTCTTGCCGAAGCCCACATCGCCGCAGAGCAGGCGGTCCATCGGCTTGCGCGCCTCCATGTCGGCCTTGATGTCGGCCACGGCGCTCGCCTGATCGGGCGTGAGGTCGTAGCTGAAGCTCGATTCCATGTCGTCCTGCGCCGGGGTATCGGGACTGAATGCGAAGCCCGTTACCGACGAGCGGCGCGTATAGAGGTCGACCAGGTCGAACGCGAGCTTCTTTGCGGACTTGCGGGCCTTGCCCGTGGCTCGACTCCAGTCGGCGGTGTTCAGGCGCGTGAGGCGCGGCGAGTCACCGTCGGGACCGACGTAGCGCGTGATGCGATCAACCTGCTCGAGCGGCACAAAGAGCTTGTCGCCGCCGGCGTAGGAGAGCTGGAAGTAGTCGCGCTCGCGCCCGCCGACTTCTTGGCGCACGATGTCGGAGAACAGCGCGATGCCGTGTGTGGCATGGACGACGTAGTCACCCGGCTTGAAGGGGAAGGTCACGCTCGTGGGATCCACGCGCTTGGCGCGGCGGCGGGCCTTGGCGGTGCGCGACGCGAGGTCGTCGACGGAAAGAATGCCCAGGCGCGCCGCAGGAATCACGACGCCGGCAGGCACGGGCGCGTCGATGAAGGTCACGCGATCGCGGGCAAGCGGCGGCGCGTCGAAGCGCGCATCGTCGTCGCACACGTCGTGCGCGTTCTCGGCGGCGGAGCCGAGCGACTCGGCAAAAGGAATCCCCTCGTCGTTGAAGCGCAGCTCAAGCGCCTCGCGCGCACCGCGATCGGGCACGGCAAAGAGCGTGACCGAGCGGTCGGCCACGAGTTGGCGCACGCGGCCGATGAGCTTGGAGTCCGAGCCGTTGACGCCCGGTTGGCGCACCTCGAGGCTCGCGGTGACGGCACCCGCGCCCGCGCGCAGCATCGACGCGAAGCTCAGGCGCTGCTGGCGTCCGAAGTCGAGCTGACGCGGGTTCGTATAGAGCCCCTTGGTCGAGACGCGCGCAGCCGTCGCCGCCTGCTCGACCTCGTCGGCAGCGCGCAGGCAGTCGTCGAAGAGCGCACGGGGCTCGGCGAGGACCACAAGGGTGTTCGCGCTCGCGTGGTCGATAGGCGTGGCGGACCCGCCGTAGAGCTCCGGCAGATAGCGCTCGAGCGCGGGCTGAGCGGCTCGGGCTCCAATGAGCTCCAGGTCGGCGGCCAAGGCGTTGTCGTTCTGGGCGCGGGCGTAGAGCACCTCCTCGGCGCGCGCCACGGTCTCGTCGGTCAAGGCCATCTCGCGACACGGCGAGACGGTCACACTCTTGAGCTCGCCGATGGTCTGGCCGGTAGCCGCGACCATGCGGCGCACGCGATCGATCTCGTCGCCGAAGAACTCGATGCGCACCGGCGTTGTGGCCTGCGCCGGAAAGACGTCCACCGCGTCACCGTGCACGTGGAAGCTGCCGGGGGCGTCGACCTCGCCATTGTCGGCATAGCCCATGCCCACAAGAAGTGCCGGGACCTCGTCGAAGGGCACCTCATCGCCCACGGCAAACGTGCTTGATGCCCAGTAGCCAGAGCCCGCGGGCGGCACGCGGCGCAACAGCGAGCGTGCCGACGCCACGACGATGCAGCGCTCCCCCTCGGCCAGGCGCGCGACGGCGCGGCAGCGGGCGCCGACCACGGAATCCTCGGGCGCCTTCTCGCTCCACGGGTAGTCGCGGCGCTCGGGGTAGCGGCAGACGACGTCCTGGCCGAGCCACGCGGCGAGCGCGCGGGCGGCGCGGTCGGCCGCCTCCTCGCCCGAGACCACAAACAGGCACGGGCGCGGGTCATCGGCCCAGATGGACGCCAGCATAAGCGGACGGGCGGACTGCGCGACGGCCAAGGTGGCGTCGTCGCCCGCCCCAAGCGCGCGAACGAGCGGCTCGAGCTCCGGGCAGTTCATGATCTGGCGAGAAACGCGGTTGATGAGCATGTGATAAGGCTCCTCGGCATGCAGCTAAGCCGAGGTTTCCTCGAAACCCCGGCTACGACGTGCGGTTTATCTCGCCACATTGTACCTGCAATCCACCGCACCCATCACCTACAACGGCTCATAACACAGCGCCGCCAGCATTTGAAGGTTCCTTGAAGATGATGAGCGGTCAACAACCGAGCCGGCAAAGGGGTACCATTCCTCTCGCAATGTTGAGCCATCAACGAGTTAGAACGGGAGTACCCGTGGACAACAACCAGAGGATCGCCCAAGAAGTGCTCGCGGCCGTCGGAGGCACCCAGAACGTCGCGGGCGTCGTGCACTGCATGACCCGCCTGCGCTTTACCCTCATCGACTCCGCCGTCCCCGCAGATGACGAGGTCAAGGCCATCGACGGCGTACTCACGGCCCAGCGGTCGGGCGGCGAGTACCAGGTCATCGTGGGCCAAAACGTCACGAAGGTCTACGACGCCCTTCTTGCCAGCGGTGCTCCCGCAAGCAGCGAGAAAGTGCCCGCGCCCACGGCGAACACGGCCCGTGCCGCCGCCGGAGCCGCAATCTCCTACCTCTCGAAAACCATGGTCACGCTCATCCCGCTGATCATGGGCGCGGCGATGTTCCGCGCCATCGCGGTGGTCTGCGGCCCCAATATGCTGGGCATTTGGCCGGCAGACTCCGAGATCTACACCCTCTTCTACAGCTGGATCTACAACGCCGGCTACTACTTCCTGCCCATCTACATCGGCTGGTCCGCCGCGCGCCAGCTCGGCTGCAGCGAGCAGCTCGGCATGCTTCTTGGCGGCGTCTTCATTGCCCCCGAGCTCATGGACCTCGTCCGCGCGGCGGCCGACGGGGGTGCGGCGACCACCGCGATCTACGGAATCCTGCCCGCAGCCCTTACCGACTACTCCTCGACCGTCCTGCCCATGTTGCTGTGCATGCCCGTGCTCGCCCAGGTCGAGAAGCTCGCAAAGAAGATCGTCCCCGACATGCTCGCCGTGGTCTTCGTGCCCGTGCTCACCCTCTTTGTCATGATCCCCGTCGCGCTCTGCGCGCTCGCGCCCCTGGGCAACGAGCTCGGTGCGCTCGTCGGCAACGCCATGTTCGCGCTCGGCAACGAGGGCGGCATCGTGAGCATCCTGGCCCTTACCGTGTTCGCCGCCGTCTGGGAGTTCTTTGTGATGACGGGCATGGTCTGGGTGCTCCTCTCGCTCGCCATCGTCCAGCTGCTCTCGACCGGCTCCGACTCCTGCGTCCTGGTCGCTGCCACCATCGCGCAGTTCGCGGCTTGGGGCATGGCGTTCGGCGCCTTCCTGCGCCTTAAAGAGAAGAACGATCGCGGCGCGATGCTCGGCTTCACGATCTCGGGCGTCATCGGCGGCGTCACCGAGCCGGCACTCTACGGCTGCGGCTTCAAGTACCCGCGCTGCTTTGCCGGCATGGTCGCCGGCGGAGCAATCGGAGGGTTCATTGCCGCGCTCACGCACGTGACCGCCTACACCGTCGGCGCGACGAACATCGTGATGATCGCCGGTTTCGCGGCGGGCGGCCCCACGAACATCTTCTGGTGCTGCGTCTCCAACGGCGCCGCGTTCGTCGCCGCAACGGCGATCGCGTACCTCTGGGGCTTCACGAGGGAGCAGCTTGCGGCCGACGCCGCAGCAGCCCTCGCCCAAGAATCCGCCTCCGCGGACGGCCGCGCGCCCGTCGCACCCGCAGCCCCCACTCCCCTGGCCGACTAACGCAAAGACCTGGAAAGAAGCCCATGAAGCAGCTGCTCATCCGCGCCGACGACCTCGGCTACTCGTACGCCATCAACCTCGGCATCGCCCGAACCGTCCACGAAGGCGTCGTCCGCTCGGTCGGCCTCATGCCGAACATGCCCGAGGCGTCACGCGGATGGTCGCTCATCGCTCGCGCGGACATTGCCGTGGGTCAGCACACGAACCTGTGCCTGGGCAAGCCGTGCGCCGACCCCGCGCTGATTCCGAGTCTCCTTGGGCCTGACGGCTGCTTTCGGCGGAGCCGCGAGTATCACGCTGCGTGGGCCGCGGGCGTCGAGCCCATCGACTTCGACGAGGCCTGCATCGAGATTCGTGCGCAGCACGAACGCTTCGTCCAAATCGTTGGCCGCGAGCCCGACTACTTCGAGGCGCACGCCGTTCGCAGCAATAATCTCTACCGCGCTATCCACGAGGCCGCAAGCGAGCTCGGCCTCAAGGAGCAGCCGCTGCCGCTCGACGTTCCCACGGTGCGCTGCGGCGCGACCGAGGTCCGTCTCATCATGGAGTCGATGCGCGCCGACTACGTCCCCGCGCGAGACATCCGCCGGGCAATCGAGGGCATTGCGGACGGACAGAGCGTCGTCCTCATCTGCCATCCCGGATACCTCGACGAGTTTGCGCTCGCCACTTCTTCCCTCACGCGGGCACGGGCGCAGGAGGCCAACCTCCTCGTGGACCAGGCCTTCCGCGCATGGCTCGACACCGTCGACGACCTGCAGCTCATTGACTATCGCGACCTTTAGCGAGCTTTCCCCTAGGCGCGAAAATAGCAATCGGGCCCGCCAACCTTCAGGTTGACGGGCCCGACGACTGCTATCGACCGCTTTCGCGGACGAGGTCTGCCAAGTGTTCGGCCGCGGCGGCAACATCGTCGCCGTCAGCGCGCCAACTCCAGTTGCCCTCGGCCACGCCGGGGACGTTCATCCGCGCGTCGTCGTCCAAACCAAGCACGTCCTGCAGCTGCATGACGGCAACGTCGGCGTCCGTCGCCAGCACATCGCGGGCAATGCGGCCCGCAAGCTCGCGAGCCTCCTCGCCCTCGACGCCGAAGCGCGACTTGACCCACCCGAGCAGGGTCTGGTTGTCGTGCGTGCCGGCATAGACCACGGTGCCGGACTTGGGCACGTACCCTCCGCGCACGTCGCCGTCGGCGAACTGCACGACGTCCATACCGGGAATTCCGGTCTGCGCCACGAGCGCGCGAACGGCCGGCGTGATCACGCCGAGGTCCTCGGCAATGAACGGCAGCGGGCCGAACTGCGCATAGGCCGCCTCGAAGAGCTCGGCGCCCGGGCCGAAGTTGAACTCGCCCTCGCAGGCCTTCTTGCCCTTGGGAATCGAGTAGTAAGAAGAGAACCCGATGAAGTGGTCGAGGCGCACGTAGTCGTACACGTCGAACGCGCGGCTGAAGCGGCACAGCCACCAGCCATAGCCCTGCTCGGCCAGGACATCCCACCTATACGTCGGGTTGCCCCAGAGCTGGCCCTCGGGCGCGAAGGCGTCGCCGGGGGCGCCGGCGCGAGCGGCGGCGTAGCCGTCGTCGTCGAGGTTGAAGATGTCGGGCTCGGCCCAGACATCGGCCGAGTCGCCGCTCACGTACATGGGCATGTCGCCCACGATGGCGATGCCGTGCTCGTTGGCGTACGCGCGCAGCTCGCCCCACTCGCGCTCGAACGCGAACTGCAGCTTGACGTGCTTCTCGACACCAGCCTTGAGCTTGGGGTCGTCGGCCAGATCCGGCGAGAAGGACCGGTACTTCTCAGGCCACTTCTGCCACTCGATAGGGCCAAGGAGGTCCTTGATCGCCATGAAGCAGGCGTAGCTTGTGAGCCAGTACTCGTTGGCCTCGCAGAAATCTCGGTAGGCGCGGGTCTTCTCGCAGCCGGCAAGCAGCTTGAGCGTGGCCTTCTCGTCGTGCTCGAGCAGCGCGGTGTTGCCCGCGAAGGCGCCGAGGCCCGCGTAGGGCGAGCCGAAGCTGTCGGGCGGGGTCACCGGGAGGACCTGCCAGTAGCGCACGCCGGCCGCGGCGAGCCAGTCCACGAACTTCTTTGCCGGGGCGCCCAGGGTGCCGGGCTTTCCGCCGTTGGGAATGGAGGTCACGTGGCACAGCGCGCCCATGCCGCGCTCGAGCGGCTTCTGGAGGCGGGCTTTCTTGTGGAAGTGCAGGATGGCGGTGCCGAGCGGCCACAGGAAGACCTCGGCCTGGCCGTGGTCGACCTTGGGGGCGTTGCCGCTCACCACGTCACTCACGGCCTCGTCGACCATGGGCACGCGCACGGTGCGCGAGTCGTGGAGACCGGCGTTGACGAGCACGCAGACCTGGCTGCCGTCCTTGCCGCGACGCCAGAAACCGAACACGTCGCGCCCGCTGCTAAAGGGCTCGAACTCGCCGTCGGTGAGCACCGGCAGCGTCTTTCGGATGGCGATGGCGTTGCGGAAGATGTTGAAGCAGTCGCGGCGGCCTCCGCCCCACGGGAAGGTCGCGCGGTTATACGGGTCGCGCAGGCCCTCGAGGCCCAGCTCATCGCCGTAGTACACGCACGGCACGCCGGGCAGCGTCATCTGCAGCAGCACGGTGAGCCACAGGCGGCTCATAGCAAGAGACGCCTGGCCCGAATCGAGGCGGAACGTCTCGCGCTCATCCTCGGTCATGGAGTCGGGATCGGGCGCGTTGCCGAGCACCGTGTAGAGGCGCTCGCGGTCGTGGCTGCCCAACAGGTTGAGCGAGCTGTAGAACGCGTCGCGCGGGTAGTTCTCGCGCAGCTGCTCCAGGCGGGCGGCCAGCTCGTCGGCGCCGATGTGGCCGCAGACGTAGTCAAGAAGCCCCGTGCGCAGCGGGTAGTTCATCACGCCGTCGAGCTCCTTGCCCTGGAAGTACTGGCGGAGCTTGCCGTAGGCGAGCTTGTTCGACGCGTCCTCCCACACCTCGCCGATGAGCACGGAGTCTTCCTTCTCGGCCACTGCGGCGGCCTTGATCTGGGCGATGAACTCGTCGGTGAGCTCGTCGGCCACGTCCATGCGCCAGCCGCGCGCGCCGGCGCGCAGCCATTTGCGGACGACGCCGTCCTTGCCGCACACGAGCTCATGGAACGGCTCGCAGTCGTCGCGGTAGCTCGGCATGTCCTGGTTGCCCCACCATCCGGCGTAGGTTCCGTCCTCGTTGAAGGTAAACCAGTCGGCGTAGGGCGACTCGGCGCCGTCCTCGTGGGCCTGCCAAGCGCCGGCGCCCGGGTAGTTCTCGTCGCGGTTGAAGTACACCGAGTCTCGGCCGCAGTGGTTCCACACGCCGTCAAGAATCACCGAGATGCCCATCTCGGCAGCCTCGTCGCACAGGCGCCCGAAGTCCTTCTCTGTACCCAGCATCGGATCGATGTGCAGGTAGTCGGCCGTGTCGTAGCGGTGGTTGCTCTGCGCCTCAAAAATCGGGTTGAGGTAGATGACGGTCACGCCCAAGCCCTTGAGGTAGCCGAGCTTCTCGCGAATGCCCTCGAGGGTTCCGCCGTAGAAGTCCCAGCGCGCGATCCCGAGGTCGGTTTCGGACTTGCGCTTGTACGTGGGGGCGGTGTCCCAATCCTCCACGAGCACGCGCTCGGGGCCGTTGCGGTGTGCCGCGAGCGCGGCCTCGGCCTGTTCGCGCCAACCCTCCCCGCGCGCGAAGCGATCGGGGAACACCTGGTAGACGATGCCCTTCTTGTACCAGTCGGGCTGCGTCGCGCGCGGCTCGAACACGGTGATCTGGAAAGAAGGCGGGTCCCCGTAGGCGAAGGCGCCCTCGCCGGTGGTCCAGCCGGGCTTGGCGCCGTAGCGCCACACCGCCCCGTCGGAGGCCTCGATGTCGAAGCTGTACCACACGACGCCCGTCTCGGCAGGCTTATAGTCCACCGAGAAGTGCAGGTGGTCGCCCGCAGACGTCCCCTTCATCTCGATAAGCTGCTCGCCGTGGGCATCGGTCCACACCCTCAGCGTGCAGAACGTGACGTCGTCGTCCCAGATATCGATGCCCAGCGTGACGACGCCGCCCAACTGGGCGGCGCCGAATGGAGTCCTGTACTCCTTCTCTGAGGTTACGTGCCTAGCTCTCAAAGAATTACCTGTCTCTTCTCTTGTTGTACCGAATGATCTCCGGGTGGAGCCAGTGGTAGATGTCCATGTAGTCGTTCGCGGCGCGACGCCAGCTGAAGTCGGTGGACATCGCGTTGTTCACGAGCTTATCCCAGGCCGCCTTGTCCGTCCAGAAAATCTCGCACGCGCCGAGCAGGGTGTCGGCCATCTCGTCGGCGTTCATGTTCGCGAACGAGAAGCCCGTGCCCTCGCCGGTGAACTTGTTGTACGCCGCCACGGAATCACGCAGGCCGCCGGTCTCGCGCACCACAGGCAGGGTGCCGTAACGCATGGCGATCATCTGCGACAGGCCGCAGGGCTCGAACTCGGACGGCATCAGGAGGATGTCGCCGCCGGCGTACATGCGGTGGGAAAGCGCGTTGTCGAAGGCGATGCGCGCGCACATCTTTCCGGGGTACTTGGACTGGAAGAACTTGAAGGCTTCCTCGTGGTCGTGGTCGCCGGTGCCAAGGATGGCAACCTGGACGCCTCGCTGCATGAGGTGGTCCATCGAGTAGCGGACGAGGCCCAGGCCCTTCTGGTCGGTGAGGCGGCCGATCGAGACGATGAGCGGACGCGTCGGGTCCTGGTCGAGGCCGAGCTCCTCCTGGAGGGCGCGCTTGCACTCAGCCTTCTGATCCATGTCGTGGATGGAGTAGTTCGCCGGGATCATGGAGTCGGAAGCGGGGTTCCAGATGGTCTGGTCGATGCCGTTAAGGATGCCGGACAGCACGTTTGAGCGGCGACGGAAAATCCCGTCCATGCCCTCGCCGTAGAACGGCATCTTCAACTCGTTGGCGTAGCTCGGGCTCACGGTGGTGATCCAGTCCGAGTAGCACAGGGCGCCCTTCATGTAGTTGATGGAGTCCTTGTCGCAGCGGAGCTGATCGCGGGCGGCGGGGATGTGGCCCAGGCCGAGGATCTCGTCGAGGATCTTGTCGCCGTACTGGCCCTGGAACTTGACGTTGTGCACGGTGAAAACGGTCTTCACGCTGTTGCACTGGGGAACCTCGCGGTAGAACTCGCGCAGGAACACCGGGCACAGGGCGGTCTGCCAGTCGTTGCAGTGCAAGACGTCGCACTCGAGCTCGGGAACCTTGGCGATGGCCTCGCAGACGGCCTTGGCGAAGTAGGCGAAGCGCTCGCCGTCGTCAAAGTAGCCGTAGAGGCTGTCACGGCCGAAGTAGTCCTTATTGTCAACGAAATAGAAGTCGAGGTCCTGGAGAGTGACCTTCTCGATGCCGCAGTAGATGTTTCGCCAGGCAAGGGGCACGTAGAAGTCGGCCACGTGCTTCATCTTGTCCTTGTACTGCTGCGGAATCGACGCGTAAAGCGGGGTGATCACGGCGGCGCGGGCGCCCGCGTGCTTGAGCGCACGGGGAAGCGAACCCGCGACATCCCCGAGGCCGCCCGTCTTGGAGAACGGGACGGCCTCGGAGCCCGCGAACAGAACCCTCAGCTTTCTGCGCTTAGCGGGAGTAGGCATAGTCTGTTCGCTTTCTGTGTCGTGCTAGTCGCGGCTCTTCTCTTTAACGAGGACGTCGTCGGGGGTACCGCGCAGCTCCGTGCCGGCGGGCACGGTGTTGTTGCGGTCCACGATGGCGTTCTCGACGCGGGCGCCGCTCTTGATGATGCAGCCCTGCATCACGACGGAGTTGCGCACGGTGGCGCCGGCCTCGACGATGACGCCGCGGCCGAGGATGGAGTCGCACACGGTGCCGTAGATGCGGCTGCCGGAAGAGATGCGGGAGTTCTGGACGCGCGAGCCGATCTCGAACTTCGCGGGCGGCGTGTCGTGGGCCTTGGTCTTGATGAAGCGGTCGACCGGGAAGACCTCGTCGGACACGGTCGGATCGAGGAAGTCCATGTTGGCGCTGAAGTACTCCTTCTTGTTGAAGATAGGAGCCACGTAGCCGTCGAAGTTGTAGGTCTGCACGTTCACGCGACCGAAGTCGCCGGCCATCGCCTCAAAGAGATCGAGGTAGTCGGTGGGGGCGTACCAGTCGAACATGTCGAGCAGCAGCTGACGGCTCATGATGAAGGTGTCGAGGAAGGCGGTGTCGCCGAAGTTCACGCCGTTGTGGACGCCGGTCACGCGGCCGCCCTCGACGTTGAAGGCGACGACGTCCTCGTCGGCCCTGGGAGCGCTGGAGGTCAGCACGGTGATGTCGGCGCCGGACTCGACGTGAGCGTGATACAGCTCGTTGAAGTCCATGTTGAACACGAAGTTCGCGGACGAGAAGATCACGTAGTCCGACGTGGAGCGCGTAAAGAAGACCTTATTGTGCACGAGGTCGCGCAGCAAGAAGCGCGCGCCGGTGCGGGAGGTGCCGAAGGCGCTGCCGGGCAGCACGAACAGGCCGCCGTTCTTGCGGTCAAGATCCCAGTCCTTGCCGGACTCGACGTGGTCGATGATCGAGCGGTAGTTATACGGCATGACCATACCGACGGTGCGGATACCGGCGTTGACCAGGTTGGACAGCGCGAAGTCGACCAGACGGTAGCGGCCGAGGAACGGCAGCGACGAGACCGGTCGGTACTCGGTCAAGGGGCCGGTGGCCTTGCCGGAGTAGTTGCAGGTGATGAGGCCAATGACCTTTTGCATGATTAGTTCTCCCCCTTCCCGACAACGACGTCGTTGCCGATGACGGCGGTGTCCTTCGTCGTGTCGACGGAGCCGAGGTTGACGTTCTCCTCGACCACGGAGTTCTCGCCGAGAATCGCGCGGACAACGTGCGCGCCGTCCTTAACCACGGCGCCGGGGAGCAGCACGGAGTCGACTACGGTCGCGCGCTCGCCGATCACGGCGTCGGTGGAGATGATCGAGTGCTTTGCCTTGCCGAGAATTCGGCAGCCGTTGGAAACGAGGCAGTCCTCGACCTCGCCATTGCGGCCCACGAATGAGGGCGGGCGGGTCGACGCGTTGGACATGATGGGGAACTTCTCGTCAAAGATGTCGAACGCGGGGTTCGGGCCAAGAAGGTCCATGCTCGTCTCGTGGTAGCTCGAGATGGTGCCGACGTCGCGCCAGAAGCCGTTGAACTCGTACGTGTACAGGCGCTTGCCGTCGTCAAGCAGCTTCGGGATGATGTTCTTGCCGAAGTCGTGCTCGGAGGTCTGGTCCACGGCGTCCTCGCGAAGGGCGGCCAGGAGCAGGTCGGTCGTAAAGATGTAGATGCCCATGGAGGCGAGGTTTGAATCGGGCTTCTTGGGCTTCTCGGTGAACTTGGTGATGCGGCCCTCCTCGTCGGTGGTGATGATGCCGAAGCGGGACGCCTCCTCCCAAGGCACGGGCATGACGGCGATGGTCAGGTCCGCGTTGTTCTTCTTGTGCGTCTCGAGCATCTCCGCGTAATCCATGCGGTAGAGCTGATCGCCCGAGAGGATAAGGACGTACTCAGGGTCGTTCTGCTCGATATAGCCGATGTTCTGCGTCACGGCGTCAGCGGTGCCCTCGTACCAGGCGCCGCCGGTCTGCGTGGCGTACGGCGGCAGGATCGAGACGCCGCCGTCGCGCTCGTCGAGGTTCCATGCCTCGCCGGTGCCGATGTAGCTGTGCAGCAGATACGGACGGTACTGGGTGAGGACACCCACCGTGGTCACGTCCGAGTTGGCGCAGTTGGAGAGCGCGAAGTCGATGATGCGGAACTTGCCACCAAACGACACCGCGGGCTTTGCTACGTTACTCGTCAGCGCACCGAGCCTGCTTCCTTGCCCACCGGCAAGGAGCATTGCAATGCACTCCTTCTTGCTCATTCCCCCACTCCTTTCGGCCAAACGATCAACCGCAGGGCGAGAGGCTCGCCCTGCGGCCTACTTACTAAGCTTCAATATGCCAGATGTCGGCCTCATACTCGGCGATAGTTCTATCACTGGAGAAGAACCCGGCCTTAGCGGTATTGTGCAGCGCGGACTTGTTCCAAGCGCGGCGGTCGGAGTAGCCCGAAGTGAGCTCTTCCCAAGCCTGTGCATAGGCGTGGAAGTCGCCCATGACCAGATACGGGTCGTTCTCGACCATGAGGTGGTCGCGCACGCTCTCGAAGTTGCCCGACAGGCCCGCAAGGGTGCCGTCGGTGAGCTGGTCGACGATGCGGCCCAGACGGCCGCGATCGGCGTTGTAGCGGTCCCATGCGTAGTAGCGGCCGGAAGCCTGGAGCTCCTCGACCTCCTCGGTCTTCATGCCGAAGATCTTGATGTTCTCGGGGCCCACGAGCTCGGAGATCTCGACGTTGGAGCCGTCGAGGGTGCCCAGGGTCAGGGCGCCGTTCATCATGAGCTTCATGTTGGAGGTGCCGGAGGCCTCGGTGCCGGCCAGGCTGATCTGCTCGGAGATGTCGGCGGCGGAGTAGATGTACTGCGCGTTGGACACCGCGAAGTTCGGGACGAAGGCCACGCGGATCTTGTCGCTCACGCGCGGGTCGTTGTTGACGACGTCGGCGAGCGAGTTGATGAGGCGGATGACCTCCTTGGCGAAGGCGTAGCTCTGGGCCGCCTTGCCCGAGAAGATGAAGGCCGTGGGCTGCGGGTCGAAGTTCGGGTCGTCAAGGATGCGGTTGCGCAGGTCGAGGATCTTGAAGACCGAGAGCAGCTGACGCTTATAGGCGTGGAAGCGCTTGACCTGGACGTCGAAGACCATGTTGGTGTCCAGCACAGTGCCGGAGGTCTCCTTGACGTAGGCGGCGAGGCGCTCCTTGTTCACGCGGCGGGCGTCGTCCATGGCGTCGAGGAAGCTCGCGTCGGACTCGAAGGGAACGAGCTTCTCGAGCTCATAGGCGTCGGAGAGCCAGCCGTCGCCGATGGCGTCGGTGATGAGCTTGGAGTAGGCGGGGTTGGCCTCGCGCAGGAAGCGACGGTGGGTCACGCCGTTGGTCTTGTTGTTGAAGAGCCCGGGCTCGAGCTTGGCGAAGTCGCGGAAGGTCTCGCGCTTGAGGATGTCGGAGTGCAGCGCCGAGACACCGTTGACCGAGTGGCTGAAGATGATGGAGAGGTTGGCCATGCGGACCTGGCCGTCCCAGAGGATAGCGGTGTTGCGCAGGACGTCGGTCCAGGAGGAGCCGTCCTCAGCGAGCTTCTCGGAAAGGCTGTCGCGCCAGCGGCGGTCGATCTCCTCGATGAACATGTAGAGGCGCGGCAGGAGGTTGCGGAAGGTGTTGATGGGCCACTTCTCGAGCGCCTCGGGCATGACCGTGTGGTTGGTGAAGCTGACGGTCTCGTGGACGATCTTGAAGGCCTCGTCGAAGTCAACGCCCTTCTCGTCGACGAGCATGCGCATGAGCTCGGGGCCGCACATGGCGGGGTGGGTGTCGTTGGTGTGGACCGAGACGTGCTTGCCGAGGTTGGCCCAGTCGGGGCCGAAGTCCTTCTCGTAGGAGCGCAGGATGGTCTGCAGGCCGGCGGAGACAAAGAGGTACTCCTGCTTCAGGCGCAGCAGGCGGCCGTGCTCACCGGCGTCGTTGGGGTACAGGATGGTCGAGATGGCCTCGACGTCGGAGCGGAACTTATTTGCCTTGGCGTAGTCGCCGTCGTTGAAGGCGTCGAGGTCGAAGTCCTCCTCGGCCGGCTCGGCGCTCCAGAGGCGCAGCTTGTTGACGACCTTGCCCTCGAAGCCGATCACGGGCACGTCGTAGGGCACGGCGCGGACGAGCTCGCCGCCCTCCTCGGTGAACCAGAAGTTGCCCTGCTCGTCCTCGTGGCGGACGACGTGGCCGCCGAAGCGGACAGTGACGGCGGAGGCGTCCTTGCGGGTCTCCCAGGGGAAGCCGTTGGCGAGCCAGTTGTCGGTGCGCTCGACCTGGCGGCCGCCCTCGATGTCCTGGTGGAACAGGCCGTAACGGTAACGCATGCCGTTACCGTAGCCGGCCATGCCATTGTGCGCCATCGAGGCGAGGAAGCACGCGGCCAGACGGCCCAGGCCGCCGTTGCCGAGGCCGGGATCGACCTCCTGGCGACAAACGGCGTCGAGGTCGGAGCCCATATCCTTCATGGCATCGGCGACGAGGTCGCGGATGCCGTAGTTGATGAGGTAGTTGTCGAGCAGGGGCCCGATGAGGAACTCGAGGCTGAAGTAGTAGACCTTCTTCTCGTCTTTGGTGTGAGAGACGGGAAGCTGGGCGTTGCCCTTGGAGGCAATGAGACGAGCGAGGACCTGGAACTGCTCGAGCTCGCTGCACTGCTCGAAGGTCTTGCCGAGCTCAGACTGGCACATGGCGCGGTACTGAGCCTCGAAGTCCTTCTTGTCCTTGAATATCTCCTGGTAATTGGCCATGCTTCTCCCCTTTGCGTGGTCGGAAATAGAGATAACGAAATCATCCCGGCGGCTGGGCCGAGCGGGTCGATCGGGGCCGCCTATGCGGCGGCCCCTGATATTTTACTGCGGCTTACTTGGTGCTGGAGGAAACCTTAACCGCATTCTTACTCGCCCCCGGCTTGGCTTTGGCGGCAGACTTCTTTGCGGTCGCGGCTTTCTTTGCGGGCGCCTTGGCGACGGGCTTCGACGCGGAGGCTTTCTTTGCGGTGGCCTTGGCCGCGGGCTTCTTTGCCGAAGCCGTGGGGGCCTTGGCCGAAGTGGTCTTCGCGGCGGGCTTCTTTGGCTTGGCCTGCTTAGCGACCTTCTTGAGCACGACGCCGGCGAGCGGCGGGACGCGCAGGACGATGGACTGTTCACGGCCGTTCCACGCCACGTCCTCGCAGCGCAGGCGACCCTCGTTCAGCACGCCGGAGCCGCCGAACTCGGCGGCGTCGGAATTGAACTTCTCGGCATACACGCCCCACTCGGGCACGCCAAGGCGGAAGTCCTCGCGGGCGTTGACGTCGAAGTTGATGAGGATGACGAGGTCGTCGGCCGGGTCATCGCCGCGGCGGACAAAGCTCACGATGGACTGGTCGGAGTTATCGGCGTCGATCCACTCGAAGCCGCCGGACTCGTAGCCGCGCTGCCACAGCGCCGCGTTCTTGTTGTAGAACTTGTTCAGCGCCTCGATGAAGACCTGCTGGTCGCGGTGGCTCTCGTACTCCTCGGTGAGGAAGTACTCGATGCCCTCGTAGTAGCGCCACTCGATGTACTGGCCGATCTCGTTGCCCATGAAGTTGAGCTTGCCGCCGGCGTGGGTCATCTGGTAGAAAGCGAGCGCGCGCAGACCGGCGAACTGGCGCCACTGGTCGCCCGGCATGCGGGTGATGAGCGAGCACTTGCCGTTGACGACCTCGTCGTGGGAAAGCGGCAGCACGAAGTTCTCGTTGAACTGGTACATCGTGGAGAACGTGAGCATGCGGTGGTTGCCCGGGCGCCACGGGAAGTCAGTCTGCATGTAGTGCAGGGTGTCGTTCATCCAGCCCATGTCCCACTTGAAGTGGAAGCCCAGGCCGCCGTCCTCGGGCGGATAGGTCACGAGCGGCCAGGCGGTGGACTCCTCGGCGATCATCATGACGTCGGGGTGGAGCTGGCCCATGGTGGTGTTCGTCTGGCGGATGAAGGCAGAGGCGTCGAGGTCCTCCTCGGTACCGAGCTTGTTGAAGCGCTTCTGGCCGGGATCGTCGATGCCGAAGTTCATGTAGAGCATCGAGCTGACGCCGTCCATGCGGATGCCGTCGATGTGGAAGGTCTCGACCCAGTAGAGGGCGTTGGACACGAGGAAGCTGCGAACCTGCCCGCGGGCGAAGTCGAACTTGTGGGTGCCCCAGTTGGGGTGGATCTCGTGCTCATAGAGCATCTCGCCGTTGAAGGTCGCGAGGCCGTGAGCGTCGGCGCAGAAGCCGCCCGGGACCCAGTCCATGATCACGCCGATGCCGGCCTTGTGGCAGGCGTCGACGAAGTGCATGAGCTGCTGCGGGTTGCCGAAGCGCGAGGTCGGCGCAAAGTAGCCGGTGGGCTGATAGCCCCAGGAGCCGTCGAACGGGTGCTCCGAGAGGGGCAGAACCTCGATGTGCGAGTAGCCCATCTTCTTCACATAGGCGACGAGCTCCTTCGAGAGGTCGTCGTAGGTGTAGAAGGTGCCGCGCTGCGCGGGGAATGGATCGCCGGGGCCGGGCCAGGTGCCGTCCTCGCGCGGCTCGCCCTGAGGCTCGTTGCCGTGGCGCTTCCAGCTGCCAAGATGCACCTCGAAGATGTTGAGCGGGCTCTTGAGCATCGGGCGCTCAGCGCGCTCCGCCATCCACTTCTCGTCCTTCCAGGCATAGCCCGAGATGTCGGCAGTGCGGGAGGCGGTTCCCGGGGGCAGCTCGGCAAAGAAGGCATACGGATCGGCCTTGTAGAGCTTCTCGCCGTCGTGCGATACGAGGAGGAACTTATAGAGCTGGCCCGCGACGACGCCGGGAATGAAACCTTCCCACACGTCGCCGGTCTCGGACTTGGTGAGGGGGCTTGCGACCTCGTCCCAATCGTTGAAGTCGCCGATCACGTAGACCGACTGCACGTGCGGGGCCCACACGGCGAAGTGATAGCCCGAGGTTCCGTCCGCCGCCTTGGCAGGGTGGGCGCCGAGCTTCTCGTAGCTGCGGAACCAGTTGCCGTTTCCGAGCAGATATATATCGTCATTACTGAGATAAAGGCTGCTATCGAGGGTGTCCATCGAACGCTCCTGTCGCTCATCCCTTGCCGCGGCCCAAATGCGCCGCAGCTCCCATCGCGTTTTGACACATAGTCAGTTTTACCAGTTCTCTCCATGGTTCGTCCACACTAATCCGCGAATGCGTCAACGGACTAGGTGGGCGTTGGGCGGGGTGGGAATGCGCAGTTTGTGCCTTCGGGCTACGCAGCGGCTTTGGCCTGCGCCCTCGGCGCCTCCGGGCTACGTGTTTTTGCGGACAGAAGAGCATCCCGCTTGGCTCTCCATTGCAAAAGCCCAGTTGACGGTTTGCCGTCCCAGCCAGAGTTCCTCATCTGTTCCGTTTTTGCGTAGCCCGGAGCGCGCTTGCGCGCAAGAAATCGCCTTGGCGTAGCCCGAAGGCCCGAAGTGCGCAGATGAGCATCAATCGCAAGGCACAAAACACCCCGGAGCCGCGTTCGCGGCACCGGGGCGCTCCGAGTCGATGAAGTTCAGCCGATTTAGGCGTTCTCGAGGGCCTGGTCGAGGTCGGCGATGATGTCGTCAACGTTCTCGATGCCCACGGAGAGACGGATGAGGTCCTCGGTAAGGTGGGCCGCCTTGAGCTGCTCAGGGGTGAGCTGGGAGTGCGTGGTCGAGGCGGGGTGGATGATGAGGGACTTGGCATCGCCCACGTTGGCCAGGTGCGTGAAGAGCTTGACGTTATCCACAACCTTCAGGCCGGCGTCGCGACCGCCCTTGACGCCGAAGACCACCACGCCGCCGAAGCCGTTGTGCAGGATGCGCGAGGCAACCTCGTGGCTCGGGTCGTTCTCGAGGCCGGAGTAGCGGACCCAGCTGACCTTCGGGTGGCTCTCGAGGTACTTGGCGACGGCGAGCGCGTTGTCGGAGTGGCGCTGGGCGCGCAGCGAGAGCGTCTCGATGCCGATGCCGATGAGCTGCGCCGCGTACGGAGAGAGCGTGGGGCCGAAGTCGCGGAGCTTGTTGGCCAGGACGCGCGTCGAGAAGGGCGCGGCGGGGGCGGCGTCAGCAAAGACGAGGCCGTGGTAGGAGGGGTCGGGCTCGGTGAGGGTCGGGAACTTGCCCGGGGTCTTCTTCCAGTTGAACTTGCCGGTGTCGATCACGGCGCCGCCGAGCGTCGCGCCGTGGCCGCCGATCCACTTGGTCAGCGACTCGATGACGACGGCCGCGCCGTCGTCGGCCGGGCGATACAGGTACGGGGTAGCGAAGGTGTTGTCGACGAAGACAGGCACCGGCTCCTTCAGCGAGTTCGCGGCCTCGACGATGGCGGGGACGTCGGCCACGTCGACCAGCGGGTTGCCGATGGTCTCGACGTACCAGAGCTTGGTGTTCTCCTTGGTAGCGGCCACGAAGGCGTCGATGTCGTTGTTCTCGACGAAGGTGGTCTCGACGCCGAGGTCGCCCAGGGTGTGCAGGAAGATGTTCCAGGTACCGCCGTAGAGCGAGTCGGAGGCGACGATGTGGTCGCCGGCGCCCACGATGTTGGTGAGGGCCAAGATCTCGGCGGCGTGGCCGGAGGCGACGGCGACGGCGCCGGTGGCGCCCTCGATGGCGGCCACGCGGGCGGCGACCGCGTCGGTGGTGGTGTTGGTCAGGCGGCCGTAGACGTTGCCCGGCTTGGAGAGGGCGAACTTGGCGGCAGCGTCAGGGGCGGAGTCGAACTGGAACGCGGCAGAGGCGTAGATCGGCAGCGCCGCGGCGCCGGTGGTCGGGTCGGGCTCGAGGCCGGCATGGATCTGGAGGGTATCGAAGTGCTTGGCGGGGTCCTGGGCAAAGATGGGATCGAGCTGGAACGGCATTTTGGGATTCCTTTCGTTGGCGCCGCTGGGGCGGCGAGGTGATTTGCGTAGGCGCTTGCTTGACGCTTATGAATACTAGAGCGCGGGCCCGACCCCGCGTAGCCCCTTGATTGCGGGGATTCGTTATCTGCTGTGGCGATAACCCGGCTATCCGCTAAGGCGCCAAAAGCAGGGACTTCGCCTCGCTTTACGGAAGCCAGACCCCACCGGCGGCGCGGCAGAACCCCTCGGAGGCGAGCTCGCGCAGGAGCTCTTCGGCAAGGGTCTCGTCCAACTCGATGCCCTCGGCTCGAACGGCGGCCACGAGCTCCGACGCGGCCGCGCCCTCTCGCCGGGCAAGAAGGGCCCGCACGAGCGCGGCGCGTTTCTGGCGCCTCGAGCCCTCGAAGCGGGACTGCTTGGCATGGGCGCGCGAGCGACGCGAGGGGTTGGGCACCGTCCGCTTAAGGTAGGCGCCGTAGTCAAGAAGGGCGTAATACCAGCTACGGGAATCATCGGCGGGGTTATCGGCAAAGCCGCCGTCGGGCGGACAGGTGGCGTCGGCGAGCGCCGCCAGCTCACGGTCCGGCACATCCTCCCGTCCGGGCAAAAGCTCGTGGAGAAGGACGGTGCGCACGTTCGTCTCGAGGTACACGCCGTGGAGGTCGAACGCGAAGGCGCGAATGCCGGCCGCGGTCGCGGGGCCGATGCCGGGAAGCGCGCGCAGCTCGCGCTCGTCTTTGGGGAACTCCCCACCCGCCTCGACCACCGCCTGGGCCGCAAGGTGCACCGCAAGCGCGCGGCGGTTGTACCCCAGGCCCTGCCATTCGTCGAGCACGTCCGCCGCATCGGCGGAGGCGAGCGCGCGGACGTCGGCAAAGCGCGCAAGCCAGCGCTGCCAGCGCCCGTCGACCCGGCTCACCTGGGTCTGCTGGAGCATGACCTCGCTGATCCAGATCTCGTAGGGGTCGCGCGTCCTGCGCCACGGGAGATCGCGATAGAGCTCGCTTCCCTGCCGGCGGACCTTCTTTCTATACTCGTCAAGAAGCGCCTCGTCGATGGCGCCGGCGGGCTTGGCCACTACTCGTCCCAATCCAGGATCTGCCAGCCGTGCTTCTTTGCGGCGGACTTGAGGGTCTGGCCCGGGCAGACCGCGAACGCCTCGCCCGCGCGGGAAAGAAGGTCCTCGTCGGTGTGGTGATCGCCGTAGGCGTACGCGAGGCGCCACCCGCCGGCGCCGTAGCGCTCGTCGCACCACTGCGCCACGGCGCGAAACTTCTGCTCGCCCGCGACGACAATCCCGTCCACACGGCCGGTGTAGCGACCAGAGGCGTCCTTCTCCATCTGCGTGGCAAGGACGGCATCGACGCCGAGCACCTCAGCCGCCGCGCCCGCGATGATGTCGAACGTCGCCGAGACGAGCAGCGTGACGCAGCCGTCGGCGCGGCGACGGGCGACCTCGGCGATGGCGGCGGGACGGTACTTCTTTGCAAGGACCTCGTCGTGGAACGCGCGCATGACCTCAGCAATGCGCTCGGGGCTCATCTCGCCAAGCGCGCCGAACACGAGCTCGCGGGCCTCGTCTTGCCGGTACGGAAGGTGGAGCTTGTAGCGGGCGCCCCACCACAGCAGGCGCATAGCGCGCGGGAACTTCATCATTCCGTGGGTAAACAGGTAGGCGGTAAAGAGGGACCCTGACTGCCCGTCGACGCACGTGCCGTCGTAGTCGAATACCGCGATCTGCTTGATGTCTGCGGAAGCACTTGGCTGCATGCACCGATCCCGTCTTTGAGCGAACGTGTCGGCGATATGATAGCGCACCGGGATTCGGACGGCGTAAACCGCGACACTAAAGGGCCGCGCCATGACATGACCGGCATACGAAAAAGGGCCCTCCAAAGAGGGCCCTCATCTGGTGCAATGGCGGGATGTAAGGGACTCGAACCCTCGACCTCCGACGTGACAGGCCGGCGCTCTAACCAGCTGAGCTAACACCCCGTGCGCCTTGCGCGAGGAGTATTATTACATGGCTCGCGCGCCCGTGTCTAGTGGGAATTTCAAAAAAGTTTTGCCGGGCAAGTAATTCTTTTGAGAAGGACTCGGACATCGCGCGTTTTCCCAGCTACAGCGCGACGCTCGTGGTCGCTCCCGTGGAATCGGTGACGACGACGGAGGAGCCGTCGAGCGTGGCGGAGACGATGGAGCCCGATCCGTGAACGACGTTGCCGTCGGCGTCCGCAACCTGCATGGGCATCGAGCCATCGGCCGGCATGTAGGCGATGATGTCCCAGCCGTCCTCCAAGCTCTCCGGGATCACGAGAGCCCCGTTGTAGACGATGAGGCCCGACGGCGTGCCGGCAAGGCGGATACCCTGCTCCCCGCCGCCGAGGAAGTTCTCGACTCCGTCAGCGAGCACGACCCACGCGCCGTCCTCAGCCTGCGTAAGGGAGTACTTCACGCCGTGGATGGACACCTCACCATCGGACGTTGTCTGGTCCTGGGCGGGATCACTCGGCTGCTCGAGGTCCTGGCTCTGGTCAGCCGCCGTCGGCTTGGGCGTGAGCGCCGACGTGACGCAACGAACGAGTAAGAAGAGCACCACGAGGGCAAGGATCGCGCCGCCCACGATGATGAAGATGTTCTTCTTTGTGCGTTCGGGGCCCTCGGGGACAAAGACGGTGCCCTCCTCGGGGCCCAGGCGCCTGCTCGCGCGGCCCGCCGCGGCGGATAGCTTCTCGGACGAGTGGCGCTCATTGAATCGGCGCTCGGCGTTGCGTCGCGCGAGGTCAGCGGCGTGCGCGGCGTTCTTGCGCGTGGTGACCTCGGCGCCCTGGCCGGCGTGGAGCGTGGTGATCCTCGAGGGGCCTGCGTCGCCGGGACGAGGCTTGTTCTCGCTAAAAGGCATGTTCGGGTCCTCCCGTCGCGCCGCGAGGGCGCGCTGTGATTGAGCTGCGGTTTAGGGGTGATTATACGCCGCACCCGTTGGCGGCCCGTGAGAGGCCGCGTTTTGCTCGTGGCCTGCAAATTCGCGGTGTAAATCGCGCGCCCGGAACAACCGTTGTCCCGGGCGCGCGCAAATCGGTAATTAAAGTTCGCGACGGGCCTCGATGGCGCGGCCCAGCGTGACCTCATCGGCATACTCGAGGTCGCCGCCGACGGGCAGGCCGCTCGCCAGGCGGGTGACGCGGATGCCGAGAGGGTGGATCTGGCGCGCCAGGTAGGTGGCGGTCGTCTCGCCCTCGACGTCGGGGTTCGTGGCCAAGATCACCTCGCCGACCTCGTCGGACGCAAGGCGTGCCAGCAGCTCGCGGACGTGCAGCTGGTCAGGGCCGATCTTGTCCATGGGGCTGATGACGCCGCCGAGCACGTGATAGAGGCCGCGGTATGTGCCCGTACGTTCGATTGCTTGCACGTCGCGCGGCTCGCCGACGACGCAGATCGTGGAGCGATCGCGGCTCGAGTCCTCGCAGACGTCGCACTTCTCGCGTGTTGCGTAGCTAAAGCACACGGGGCAAAAGTGCACCTGCTGCTTGACCTCAAGGATCGCGCGGGCAAGGCGCCTGGCCTCCTCGGCGTCGGCCTCGAGCAGATAGTACGCGATGCGCTGGGCCGACTTCGGCCCGATGCCCGGAAGCCTGCCCAGCTCGTCCAGAAGGCGCTGCAGCGCGTGACCGTCGTTTGCCTGATAGTCCATTCGCTAGACCGGGTCCCGGAGCGGCCTAGAAAAGGCCCGGGATGTTGAGGCCGCCGGTCACGGCGCTCATCTGCTTGCTCGCCATCTGCTCGGCCTGCTCAAGGGCGTCGTTGACGGCAGCCAGGACCATGTCCTGCAGCATGTCGACGTCCTCGGGGTCCACGGCCTCGGGGTCGATGGTCACGCCGGTGATGCGCATGTCGCCGGTCGCGGTGACCTTGACCATGCCGCCGCCGGTGCTGGCGGTAACCTCGGTCTCGGAGGCGCGCTGCTGGGCGGCGAGGAGCTGCTCCTGCATCTTGCGGGCCTGGGCCATCATCTGGTTGCGGTTCATGCCGCCCATGTTGAATCCCTTGGACATGTTCGATCCTCTCGGTTCGGCCTTCTGGAAAGAAGGGCGCGGTTGGTTATTTGTTGCGGCGAGCGAGCCGACCTCGGGTTACTCGTCGTCGGCGTCGTCGGTCGGCTCGTCGGCAAACTCGGAGCCGTCGGCCGGATCGGCCTCGGCGCCCTCGTCATCATACGAGACGTCGGCGCCGTCCTCATCGGCGGAGGGCTTCTCTACAGAAACATTGGTCGGCGCGCCGAACACGTCGGTGAGGCCGGCCAGGATGTCGCTGAACTCCGGAGCGAGATCGGCGGGAGCCGCTGCGGGCGTCGTAGGCGCGGCCTGCGGGGCGGCAGCGGCCGGCGCGGGCGCCGGGACGGGCGCGCGCTGGGGCGCAGGGGCGGAAGCCGGCGCAGGCTGCGGGGCTGCCGGAGCGGGCGCGGGGGCCGCCGAGGGGTCGTCCCACGGCATCGGGTAATCCGCACCGAGCGCCTCGGAGGGCGCATCCGCGTAAGCGGAGTCGGGCACGTACTCGGGCTCGGGGGGCAGCGGGGCGGCGGGTAAGGGCGCCGGAGCGGGCTGCGGGGCGGGCGTCGGTGCGGGACGGGGCGCAGGCGCGGGTCTCTGGGACGCGGCGGGACGCGGAGCCGGGGCGGGAGCAGCCTGCGGGGCGGGCGCCTTGGGCGCTCCAACCTCGGTGAACACGACCTTCCTGTGGCCGAACACGGCGTGCACGGCGGGATCGACCACCGAGCGGACATCGCCGCGCTCGAGCATCCTGAGCGCAAAGCCGGAGCCCGCGGGCAGGCCGACCGTGAGCGTCTCGCCGTCATCCGAGACGGGCGACGCGGACAGGAGCAACGAGCGCTTTGCCGGGGACTGCTTCAGCGGGCCGTCGACGACCTGCTTCCAGGCTCGCTGAAGCGCGGCGGGCGCCATGGGCGCGGAGGCCGGGGCAGGCTGGGCGGCCGGAGCCGGCTGGGGCGCCGAGGCGGCGGGAGCCGGGGCAGCGGGGACGGGAGCGGGCGCTGCAGGCTTTTGCGCCACAGGAACCTGCGGCATGGCGGACACGGGAACCGGGACAGGCTGCGCCGGCTGCGGAGCCGCGGCGGGCCTCGGCTCCGGCGCGGGCGCAGCCGCGGGCTGGGGCGCCGCCACGGCGGCCGGAGCAGCGGCGGGCGCCGGCGCGAACGCACCTCTTTCCAGCTTTTGCTCAAGGGCAGCCAGGCGGTCGGCCAGCGCGTCCACGGTCAGGTCGGTCTCGGGACGGGCAATTCTTGTGAAGGCGATCTCCAGAACGAGCCGCTGGTTAGTGGCGGTGCGCATCTCGCTCGAGGCATCGCCGAGCACGGTGAGCGTGCGCGCCACGCGGTCGGGCGAGCCGAAAGCGGCAGCCTCCTCGCGCAGGGCGTCGAGCGCCTCCCCCGTTGCCGAGACCACGCCCGGGGCGTCGGGCGCAACCGACACGACATACACGTCGCGCACGTGCGCCGCGAGCTCGCGCGTGAACTGAAGCAGGTCGCGGCCGGACCCCACGAGCTTCTCGACCTCGGAAAAAAGCGTCGGCACGTCTCGCTGGGCGAGCGCCGTCGCCGTGGTGCCCAAAACGGACCCGGAGACCTCGCCGAGGAAGTCCTGCGCAGCCTTGACGCCGATGTGGCCGTTGCCAAAAACGCTCAGCTGCTCCAGGGAGGTCAGCGCGTCGCGCATGCCGCCGCGCGCGTGGCGCACGACGAGCTCGAGCGCGGCGTCGTCGAAGGTGAAGCCCTCGCGGCCGCACACATAGGCGAGGTGCGCCTGCATCTCGTCAGGCGCGATCGAGTGGAAGTCGAAGCGCTGCACGCGCGAGAGGATCGTGGGCAGGACCTTCTGGGGGTCGGTCGTGCACATGATGAAGACGACGTGCTCGGGCGGCTCCTCGAGCGTCTTCAGCAGCGCGTTGAACGCCGCCGTCGTCAGCATGTGGACCTCGTCGATGATGTAGACCTTGCAGCGGCCCATCGTCGGGGCGTAGTTCACGCGGCTGATGATCTCGTCGCGAACGTTGTCCACACCGGTGCGCGACGCGGCGTCGAGCTCGGCCACGTCGGGGTGCTCGCCGGCGGCGATCAGGCGGCACTGCTCGCAGGTGCCGTCGGGCAGGCCCTCGCCCTTCTCGCACATGAGGGCCTTGGCAAGCAGGCGCGCCATGGTGGTCTTGCCCGTGCCGCGCGGTCCGCAAAAGAGGTACGCGTGGCTTGTCTTGTGCTCCGAAACAGCGCGCATGAGCGTCTCGACCACGTGTTTTTGGCCGACGACCTGCTCGAACGTCTGTGGGCGGTACTTTGTGTAGAGCGATTCCATGCGGCCTCCGCGGCTTCTCGATAGCTGAGGTTCCAGTATACCCGTGCGCCGCGCGGGCCGAAGCCGCCCTCGCCGCTCCCCCAGCGCGCCCACAACTCACCGTTGTTCGGCCGGCGTGCGCGAATCTATCGAAGCCGCCGACGTCACATGGCGGCGCGGACCGTGTCTATGAGCTCGGCATTGCGAACGGTGGCCGCAAGCGGCATGACCGGGCTCACCGCCGCCCCGGAGCGAAGAAGCCCGCAGAAGTGCGCGATCTCGCCGTGGAAGTCGTCGGGATCGTAAGGCGCCTCGATGACCTCGTCGGGACGACCCGCCCGGTGGACGACAGCGCGCTCCGGGCGATGCGCGCGCTCGACGGCGATGCCGCCGTTTTCGCAGGTAATCAGGCACGAGCAGTCGTACTCGGCGGAGTCACCCGCCCAGGCAACGCTCGCCTCGACGCCTCCTGCGAACAAAAGCTCCGCGCGGCCGGCCCAGTCCACGCGGCCGCCGGGCACTTCTTTCCAACGCGCGAGGGCAGATACGCACGCCGGCGCGCCAGACGTCAGCTCCTCGACCCAGCTCATGGGGTAGCAGCCCAGGTCATACAGGGCGCCGCCGCCCACGGGCTCGGTAAGATAGCCGAGGCGGCCCTCGCCGTAGTCGACGAGCTGCGCGCAATCGATTCGGCAAACCCGCCCCAGCTCACCGGTGCCAAGAAGTGCCTGCACGCGGGAATGGAGCGGCACGAACCGGCACTTCATCGCCTCGACGAAGAGCGCGCCGGTTTCACGTGCAACGGCGGCGACCTCGCGGGCCTCGTCTGCCGTGAGCACCGCCGGCTTCTCGCAGAGCACGCCCTTCCCGGCACGCAGGGCGCAGGCGGCCCAGCGCGCGTGCATCAAGTGCGGGAGCGCCAGGTAGATGGCGTCGACCTCGGGGTCGGCGAGCAGCCGCTCGTGTGCCGATGCACCATCGGCCCCGTCGGCGTAGACGCGCGCCGGCGCAAACGCCGCGAGCCGCTCGGCGGACCGCCCGGACACCGCGACGAGCTCCGCGCCCGCGACCCCCGCAAGGCTGGCGGCGAACCTCTTTGCGATCCCGCCCGCACCGAGGATTCCCCAGCGAACCGTCCCCTCAACTGCCATGGCAACCTCCCGCCGTCGCTTCTCTTTGCCAAGATAGCGCACGGGGTGGCGGCAAGGCACCGGACGCCCCTCAGATGGTACGATTTTGCTGTTGCGCCGCGGATGAGGGATCCCGGCGCCGCAACGATCCCAAGCGAGAGGACTGCCTATGGAACCGTCAAAGGTATATTTCTGCGACCTGCACACCCGCCTGGGTGACGGCCTGCCCAATAAGCTCAAGCGCCTGATCCGCACCGCGGGCATCGAGCAGATCGACTTTGCCAACAAGTTCGTCGCCATAAAGATGCACCTCGGCGAGCCGGGCAACCTCAGCTACCTGCGCCCCAACTACGCGCGCGCCGTCGTCGACGTCGTTCGCGAGCTCGGCGGCAAACCCTTCATCACCGACTGCAACACGCTCTACGTCGGCGGGCGCAAGAACGGCCTCGACCACCTGGACAGCGCCTACGCCAACGGCTTCAACCCGTTCCAGACCGGCTGCCACACCATCATCGCCGACGGCATCAAGGGCCTCGACGAGGTCGAGGTTCCCGTCGAGGGCGGCGAGTACGTCAAGTCGGCAAAGATCGGCCGCGCCCTCATGGACGCCGACATCGTGATCAGCCTCACGCACTTCAAGGGCCACGAGGGCGCGGGCTTCGGCGGCGCCATGAAGAACATCGGCATGGGCGGCGGCTCCCGCGCCGGAAAGATGGACCAGCACGCGGCGGGCAAGCCCAACGTGAAGGCCGCCAAGTGCATCGGGTGCCGCCAGTGCTCGAAGATCTGCGCGCACGGCGCCTTCGGCTTCGACGAAGTCCGCGAGGTCGAGCTCCCCAGCGGAAAGAAGCGCGAGGTCCACGTGGCGAGCATCGACCACAACCGCTGCGTGGGCTGCGGCCGCTGCATCGCCGTGTGCAACCAGGACGCCATCCACCCCGACTACGACGCGGCGCCCGAGGTCCTCAACTACAAGATCGCCGAGTACACCAAGGCCGTCGTCGACGGGCGTCCTTCTTTCCACATCAGCCTGGCCATCGATGTGAGCCCCAACTGCGACTGCCACGACGAGAACGACAAGCCCATCGTCGGTGACATCGGCTTCTTTGCGAGCTTCGACCCGGTCGCGCTCGACCAGGCCTGCATCGATGCCGTCCAGGAGCAGCCCGCGCTGCCGAACACCGAGTTCACGCGCATGCGCGACAAGCTCGAGGCCGCCGGCGAGCTCGACGAGGACCACGCGCACGACAAGTTCTACGTCACGCACCCCGACACGCACTGGCAGAGCTGCATCGAGCACGCCGAGAAGATCGGCCTCGGCACCCACGAGTACGATCTCATCCGCGTGAAGTAGGTTTTCGCGGCACGCCGGTCGCCGTGGCCGCGGCGCCGACACACGAAGCTCCCTCCTGTTTTGCCCAAAACGCCGTCCCAAACAGGCAACTTATGGGCAAAACCGGAGGGAGCTTCGTCGTTTTCTTGGCAAGAAGGGCGCTAGGGCGCCGATTACTGCCGAGGCACCGGCGGCGGAGTTGCCCCGCCGCTGTTGAACAGGACCGCAAGCCCTGCCACAGAGCTCACCGGAGCCCAATCGGCCATCCCTTCTTTCCAAACAAGAGAAGCCGGAGTGAGGTCGCCGGCCGTCGCCATACCGCGAAGAGCCGCAAGGTCAAACGGTCCCGCGGCGGCGCCGTTAACAGCCACGTAATATCGCTCGACGGGAATCGGCGGCGGCACGGAAGCCCCCGGGACCGCACCAGAAACGGCAGGCGATCCGCCCATTATGCCGTTCAGCGTGCTTGCGATGTTCTGACCAACGGCACTGCCAACCGCCATGCCCGCCGCCATGCCGGCCATATCCATCCCTCCCCCGCCGCCAAGGCCAACGTTCGCCGAACCGTGCTCACCCATGTGCCCTAGCGCCTCCGCGCCAGCAACGCCGACTTCTGCCTGCTTCTCTATCTGGAACGAAGGCAGGTTCGCGGATTGAGTCTGTTTGTGAACCCGATACTGGCCCTCTTCGCGCTCAATACGCAGCGTTTCCTGAAGGTTCTCCATCTGAACGCGCTGCATGTCATGGATATTCTTGACGTTTGCCTCCGTCTGCGCGCGGACAGTCGCCACAGCCACGTCACGAGACACCCACATCAGCTGCTGAAACCCTTCGCTTTCTTTGTCCACATCAATCGCGGAGATATCGAGCGAGCCGACCTCAATGCCAAATGTCTCCAAAAGCCGCGGGGCGAGCGCTCTTTGCGCAAGCTCCGATAAGTCATCGGTACGGCCCGCGAGCTGCTGCAGGGGGATCTCGAGGTTCATGGGCATATCGGCCAAGATCGTCTTTACACGGCGAGAAACCGCGTCTTTTATCTGCGTCCGAAAATCTTCAATACCGAACTCGTCAAGTCGGTGCAGCTCGATGAACCTCCGGTAATCGGCAATGTGGAAAGTAATGGCGCCGCGAACGGCCACGGGGACACCTATGTCCGGGAAGCGCGTGTCGAAGACGTCGAAGTATCGCACCGCAAAACGCGTCTGGATGACCTTCGCCAGGTTGATGAAATAGACCTCCGCCTGAAACGGCGCGCCTCCTCCATAGGCCCCCGCAACAAAACTGGCAATAATCGGCAGGTTTGAGGTCTTAAGAACCTCGTCGAAAGGACCCTCGATAAACTCCTCGATCGCATCCTCTCCTTTGCGGCGGCACACGAAAACAGCGACCGAGCCATCGCGCACACGCAAAGAGGAGCCCCAGCGAATCGCGTTTTCGCGACGGGAAATACCCTCAGGGCGCCATTTCCAGATCAGGTAGTCCTTCTCGTCGCAGCGGATCTCGTCCATGAGACCGGGTTTGTAAGGCATGGCTACCTCTCCTTCTTCTGTAGGCAGAAGAAGAGCCCAATCAGAATTACGACGGATATCAGAGCCGACGGTTGAGACAGAACCTTAGACAAGCCGGAGAACAGCCCCGTTCCAAGCTGCGCGACTAATATGAACGCATACAAAAGGATGAAGGCCCAAAGAACCTTCCCGCACCCTCCGAGCTTGAGAACATGCTCCTCGGCAGATTTCACGACATTCTTTGCAGATCCAACAGCATTCTGAACATCGGCGATCTTTTCCTCTCGGTCGGCACGAGCGAGCTCCGAAAGGTCGTAGCCGCAAAGGGGGCACACCTTATCCGACGGGGAAATCGGCTCGCCGCAGGCAGGGCACTTGTCTCTCCGTGGACGTTTCTTGATTTGACTCGGCTGCGCGGGTTCCGCGTCATCGGTAACTTCCTCGTAAGGGGCCCCACACTTGCTACAAAACGAATCGCCCTCAGGAATTTCATTGCCGCATTTCTTGCAATAAATCAATTCGACTCCCCATAAATGGTTTCACCGGCGGGCGGCCATACCGAGGCCGCCCGCCGGTACAAGACAACTTCAGCGAGAAGAACGCCCTAGTTCGTTGCGTAATCCATATATGCGTCCGTAATCTGAGCACCGTAGTCCATATACACCTGGTACAGCTTCTGGCTCCACTCGTCATAAACGGAGTATTCGTCGCCGTTGCGGTACATGATCTTCGCCGTTTTTTCGACGCCCTCGTTCGCAATCTCGGCGAGCTTTTCCACTTTCTTGTTGCTAATCTCCGCGAGCGAGTCAACCTGACCGTCGGAACCATCGGCCTCAGCCTTGAACTCGTCGATCAGGGTTGGGGTGGCGTCGATGATTTTCTGGCTATACTCGCCGTAAACATCCTCATAGGATTCACCTGCGCCGATAAGGGAGTCCACAACGCTCTTCCCCTCGTTCTTCAGGTTGTCGGCAACGTTTTCAACTTCGCTGCTTTTCTCGGACGATTCTGTCATCTGACTTTGCCCTGAGGAAGAAGGCTCGTTCTTATTTGAAGATGAACCGCAAGCACCGAGCGATATGGCAAGCAAGCCAGCGACTGCGGCAGCGATTAATTTCTTCATACGATGCTCCGTTCAGTAGGACACCAACTGACGGCTTCCATTCTGAAAAGGACCTTGATTGAATTCCTCAGTTGCCAACTGAATCTTGCGACCTATTCCGTAAACGGCCCACCCCTACCACGGCTGGGCGTGGACCTCGACGGTCGAACAGCGACCGAGCCATCGCGCACACGCAAAGAGGAGCCCCAGCGAATCGCGTTTTCACGACGCGTAATACCCTCAGGGCGCCATTTCCAGATCAGGTAGTCCTTCTCGTCGCAGCGGATCTCGTCCATGAGACCGGAACGGTTAGGGAGTGAATCCACTACATCACCCCTAATAATTTACCGAACCACATCAGCAGCAAGACCATGGGGAACATTCCAAGCAAGAGAATAAATGCCCACTGGTCCTCGATTTTTGCCAGCATCGTCTTTTTACTTACATCGGCCTTTAATCTCTTGATCAATTCAAAGTCATCATCCGCGCCAAACAAACGCTCCGCTTTTGTATAAGACTGCTCAAACTTCGATAGCCATGCCGACATGAGAGCTGTGTCGGTTGCAGACGCAAAGAATCCACGCGACAAAGTGGCGTTCCCGCTCGCCATAGACATGAACTCGTAAAGGTCTTCTTTTGTGTTCGGTATTGGCCAGGTTTGAATCAGATTGATCTTGCGCTTGTCCGTTGCCGAAATCTCATCTTCCTCGTCATCCTTATTTTTTCTTGGCCGCATGGCTTCTATCTTGTCCAGCTTCTCGGACAACAACGCAATCGATCCTTCGGAGGCATCACGAATCTCAAAGCCACATGCCGGGCACTTAGTTTCGTTTTTTCCACGACCTCACCACAGGCGGGGCAATATAGCAAGGTAGTTTTTTCTTTCCTTTTGCTTTGATCTCTGACCGGGCTTCCGCAATTCCCGCAGAACGCGTTACCCTCCACAAGTTTTGCTCCGCATTTGGTGCAATAAGCCATTGTCTTCTCCCAATGCGGAGGACGCCGTCACCCGCCCGGCGTCCTCCGACTCTACTCTGCATGCCTTACTGTTTGTTGTTTCGGCTCTTCAACCGGAAACGAGTTGCTCCAGGGCCTAAGCGTCAGGAGAATCAATCCAGACGTACATGGTGTCGAACCCTTGGTATTCGGCAATCACCTTATAGCCATCGGCATTAGTAGCTCTAAACCATTTATCCTGTCGGCTGTAATCGACATCGAATCCCGCCGAGATAAGCGAGTCTACATACGCTGAATAGTCTTTCAAGGGAGTCTTCCCAATCAGGACGCAATACCGGGTACTGGTGTTGACGTCGGTTTTTCCCATAGTCGATGAAGGGGCAGGAACACCGGCGGCGGGACCTGTAGTAGGCCAGACAATCTCACTTAACTGAATCGGAGGTTCCAAATTGAGGGCGAACTTCTGGTCATCCTTCCAGAAATAAACGCTTACCTTGTATCCCTCCTCATTGAAAGCCTCGTAATTCACTCCGATTTTTTCCTCATCAACGGTAAAGCCTGCCGCCTCGCATCTCTTCACATAATCATTGAAGGCCGCTTCATCGCTATCGAATACCCATGCTTGAAGTATCGTTTCGTTATTATTGTCTATCTCTCCGCTGCTTGACCTCGGAGTCGGCACTTTTGCCGCAAGTGAATCATCCGGCCACCATTCACTTTGTATCTCTTCTTGCTGCACGGGCTCAGCTGTAGATGATGCCCCCTCGCTATTGTTCGCAGCGGCTCCCGAACTGCAGCCCGATATCGCAAGCGACATGACGGCAGCAACAATCAGTATTCGTTGTTTCTTTTTCATGATGACCTCCTATTTACTCAAATTGTTGATGGCGTACTGTGCCTCATCCGCAGTGAACTGTTCTCCGTAATCCGAGGTCAGTTGGTCACAGATCGCAGATGGGGACATATTCATCTGCTCTTGATAATCTTCCGCCTTGGCCAGCGCGTTAGCATTCCAGTCCGCATGAACGTTATCAACGGCATACTGCGCCTCATCGTCAGTGAATCTCTCGCCGTATTCCGAAACGAGCTGGTCGTAAATGCCTCGTTTGGACATATGCATGGTTTCGGAGTATTGTTCGGCCTTCTTCAGCGCGTTCGCATTCCAGTCCGCCTGAAGGTTATCAATGGCATATTGAGCGGCATCGGCACTGAACTGCTCCCCGTAATCCGATGTCAACTGATCATAAATTGCCTGCTTAGACATATACATGATGTCCGAGTACTGCTCCGCCTTTATAAGCGCGGAGCGATTCTCTTTCGGCACGCTAGCGTCATTCTCAATTTTCTCTATCGTTTCTTTTGCCTTGTCCTCAGCAAACGAGATGGCATCCTTTTCTGAGGACTCCTCGCTTTGAGAAGCGGCATCATTTGGTGGCGCGGGCGCGCCCCCACTCGAAGAATCTTTTGCGCTGCATCCCCCAAAGCACAGCGCAGTCACGAGCAACGCCGCCGCAAACATTTCCTTCTTCATACGATGCTCCGTTCAGCAGGACACCAATTGACGGCTTCCATTCTGAAAAGCACCTTGATTGAATTCCTCAGTTGCCAACTGAATCTGGTGAGCTATTCCGTAAACGGCCCGCCCCTACCACGGCTGGGCGTGGACCTCCACGGTCGCGTAGTCTGACGCGCCGTAGTCCGCTATAGAGAAGGGCGTGGACTCGCCTGCGGCGGGGACGGTCGTGAGGAAGTCGATTGCGCCGCCCACGATCTGGCCCGCGTCGTCGCGCAGCACGGAAGTGAGCATCACCGAGTTGGACAGCGGCGCGGACTCGCTCCATAAGCCGTCGCCGCTCAACGAAACGCTGCCCATAATCGTCAGCCCGCCAAACGAATCGGTCCTCGCCGAGATGCCAGAAACTTCGAGCGAGATAGGCGTCGTCACCCGACGCTCCTTGGTCGTGGCCCCGGCCTCGAGCGTGACCTCGACCCTGGCGGTCGTTCCTGCCTCCGCGGTCGACTGCGCATAGATGTACGAGGTCTGGCCCGGAAGGCTGACCATCGCGCCCTGCTCCTCCGTAAAGGTCTGGGCACCGGCGCCATCGTAGCCCGTCACGCGAATAATCGGCATGTCGACGGCCATATTTTCGCTCGTGTTCTGCAAGCCGACAACCGCATGGACATAACCCATCGAGTCGACAGACCAGCCGTACTCGGCGATTTTGAGCGGTAGATCGTCGACGGAGACCGCGCCTGCTTCCGCCGGCGTCGACGTTGACGTTGGCGTTGGCGCCACCGCCGCTCCACTCGAGTCAGCCGACACGCTGTGCCCTTCTTCCCACCGCCCAAGCACAAAGAAGAACACCAGGCCAACGGCAAGAAGCACCGCCGCGATTGCTATGACGATCGCCTTCTTGGACAGCCCCTTCCGAGTCCAAGTGGCCGCCGCACGCACGCCAGACGAGGCGCCGCCGCCCGCGGGCGCGCCGACCTCCGCGTCGCCACATCTCCCAAGGACGCGCGCCATCTCGGCCGCGCTCTGGTACCTGGAGCTCGGCTCGAACGCGCACGCGCGGGCAACAACCTCCGCAAGACGCGAATCGGTTGCATCGGCGTCCCCCAGGGCCCGCTCGTACTCGCCCCCGTCCGGCTGCAGGCCAGTGAGCATGTACCCGAGCAGCTTGCCGATGGCGTACACATCTGAGCGCGCGTCGGTCTGAGCGAAGCCGTACTGTTCCGGCGAGGCGAAGCCGCGTGTGCCGAGCGACGTTGTATCGCGAGAAGCGCCCTCGACGCGCATGCGGGCAATGCCCAGGTCAATGAGGTGCGCGCCATCGGCGGCAACGATGACGTTGCGGGGACTCAGGTCTCGGTGAACCACCCCGCGCGAATGAAGCGCCGCCGCGGCCTCGCAAATGTCCGACGCAAGGCTCGCCGCCTCCTCCGGGACCAGGCGCTTCTTTGCCACAACGAGCTCCTCGAGCGTCTGCCCGGGAACGAAGTCGTACACAACCACGAACTGGTCGGGCAACGAGTAAGTAGCCTCGACCTTGGGAAGACGAGCGCAGCCGCACGACTCGATGAGGGACCAGACACCTTGGTTGGCGAGCCTGTTCGGGATCTTCTTTCTAACGAATGGGCCAGCGCCGTCGATGGTCACGAGCTCGGTCACGCCACCGGCGCCGCGAGCGAGCACACGCTCGACGCGGTACATATCGTCGATGCTCATGGCATGCATGACCTGCTCGTCGTTCAAAACCACCCATCCTTTTTGGCGCACCAGGGACACCCCCACAGCAGGAGCACGCGGCGCCGATACTTCAGTTTAAGCGCAGCGAGACGGTATATCTTCAGTTGACGACTGAATCGGCGGGCGGCAAAAAGCCGCAGACGGGGCGGCCGTCGAGCGGACGGGCGCCGCTAACGCAGCGGGCCGGTGCCCAAAAGCGTCTTCTCGCCGAGGCGATACAGCTCGTCATCGGCCTCCTCGCGAGAAAGCCCGCGCTCGAAGCACCAGATAAGAATCGCGTCGCGCGGGACCTTGCACCACAACTCGCTTACGCCCGCCAGCCGAAGCAGACGCTGAGCCTCGCGCAGGTTGCAGCCGAGGCCGAAGGCCAGCATGACGGCATGGTCGTGGCCCGGGCGGCTCTTTCCGGAAAAGATGTCGTAGACAACGGTCGCGTTCAGCCCACTTGCGCGCACCACGTCAGAGCGGCGAATCCCGCGGCTTTCCAGCAACTCGTTCAGGTAGTCAGGCAGATCGCGTTCGATCGTCGTCCCCTCGGAGGCGAGGTATGCCTCCGGAGTCGACGAAGCGAGGAGCTGCTCGAGCAGCTCCTCCGTTATGCGCTCCTTGCCGCCTTGCGCCACGTAGGCCCCCTAGAACTTGTCCGTCATGATGTCGCCGCCGCCGCGCAGCTGCTCGATGACCTCGGGGATCCGCTCGAGCTCGTAGGGCGTCATCTGGTAAATCCAGTTGAGCCAGTTGCGGTACAGCAGGTTCGCGTGCGCGCGCCAGGTAAACAGCGGCTGCTGCTCGGGGTCGTCGTCGGGAAAGTAGTTCTCAGGTACGCGGATGGGCAGGCCCTTGTGGAAGTCGCGCCAGAACTCGGAGCTCAGCGTGTCGCGGCCGTACTCGAAGTGACCCGTCACGTAAACCTCGTGGAAGTCGCGCGTGGCAATAAGTGCCGGGCCGCTCGTAAAGCCTTCGGAAAGGACCTGCAGCTCAGGGTGCTCAGCAAGGGCCGAGGTGTCGATGGCGGCGTGACGGGAGTGCGGCATGAAGTGCACCTCGTCGAAGCCGTTGGTCAAGAAGTTGTACTCGTCGCAGAGTCGCTGCTTGAACACACCAAAAAGCTTGGCGCCGAGCATCTTTTTTGGGATGCCGTAGAGGTGGTAGAGGCCAGCGAGCGCACCCCAGCACAGATACATCGTCGAGAGCACGTGCGTCTGCGACCAGTCGACGATCCGGCAGAACTCGTCCCAGTAGTCGACGTCCTCGAACTCCATCTGCTCGACCGGCGCGCCGGTAACGATGAAGCCGTCGTAGTAGTTGTCCTTGAGCGCGTCGAAGGTGTCGTAGAACTTGACCAGATGGTCGGCGCTCACGTGCGTCGCCTCATGGCTGCTCACGCGCATGAAGTCGCAGCTCACCTGCAGCGGCGTCTTCGAGATCAGGCGCAGGATCTGCGTCTCGGTCTCGATCTTTGTGGGCATGAGGTTCAAGATGACCACGCGCAGCGGGCGGATCTGCTGGTTGTTCGCGACTTCTTCCTCGAGCGCAAAGATGCGCTCCTGGTGCAGGGTCTCCTTGGCGGGCAGGCCGTCGGGAATGTTAATGGGCATGAGTTAATCTCCTATGCGGACGCGGGGCTGAGTCACCGAAAAAGCACTGCTTGGGACCGCGGCATCGAGGGCCTCGGTTAGCAGTGCTTCCGCATTCGCATCGTCATGGCCAGGGAGAGAAGAAAGCGCATGTGATTCTCTCCCTTCGGAGCCGAGGTTTACTCCCCCAGTATAGCAACGCCGTGCAGCAGGCGACGAGCGCGCCCTTCTCGCGAGCAAGACCAGAGAGTACCCGGGCCTTAGTAGTTCCAGATTCTCGCACCGTCGTCCGACAGCCTGCCGGCGTCTTCCTCCGCAAAATAGTCTCGCAGGTGCGGGATGTTGAGCCTCACGTACCCATAGCCTGCCGGGACGATGGTCCCTCGTTCGATCAAGCGCGCTCGGTAGGGGGCGCACTGTTGAGCGCTCTTTTCGACTGCACGAGCAGCGTCTCCCGTTGAGGAGCGGCCGTCCTCACCCACACCATCAGCTATCGCCCCGAGGTAGGCAGTCAGTCCCGGGCCGTATCCGCCGACCGACGGCTCGATTACATTTGTCCGGAAATCCACGCGCGCCCGCGCCTCGGCCCCATCGATGAGACCCCTGGTGACTTCGGCCTTTCCTCTTGGTTTGAGCGCGGCAGCAGCTTCAACCAGGTAATATCCCAGCAGTTGAATCAGGTATGGATACCCATAGCTGCGCTCGCACAGATAGTTGAGTTCATCCGCACCGCAGGTCACAAACCCAGTCAGGTCGAGCATTTCCTCGAACGCCGAGCGGGCCTCGTCGACGCCGAGGCTCCCGAGCCGAATGTCGTACGCGCGCTGCATGAAGGTGCAGCCCTTATAGGAGCTTATTTTTTCCTTGGCGCCGCAAAGTCCCGCAAGGACAAGCATGACGGGAAGGCCCTTGCGAAGAGCCATCTGCACCGCCGCGCAGACATTCTCCATGTCCGCTTCGGGTATCTTCTGGACCTCATCGATGGTGATGAACACCCCGCCGCGCGGGCACTTCTTGCTGGCGGCAATGAGCACGTCGGTCAGCGCTCGGCCATCGTATCGACTGCTTTCCGAAATACCCACGTGACCAGCAGAAACCCCGAATGCCTCAGGAGCGGCCACCCGCTCCACGGTCCTTTGGTCCGCGCCCGCCAGCCTCCGCACGATAGCTTCAGAGGCATGGGCGGAATGAACGTCGACCATCGTCCAGCCTGCATCCCGGGCCGTGATTGAGAACTGCTCGAGCAGGGCGGTCTTTCCGCATCCGCGATTCCCCGTCACAAAGATGACGCGATAGGGGCTGTTGCCGTCGGCAATTGCATGTTTGACGATGTTCAGCTCAATAGCACGGCCAAAGAAATGCTGCGGTTTGCCGCCGAACATGGGGGTAAAGGGATTTTGTCTAGGCATGCGAACACCCCGATTCATATAAATCCGCAGGTCAAAAGCGAGTATAACAAATATACGTTTTTGATTAGTATAACAGATATACAGTGGTTAAATCCTTTCTTGGCAACAAGGACCCTAAACCCTTCTCGCGTGCAAGACCTGCGGTTTTGCGTAATACTTGCAGGTATGACTACTACATTTGCCGAGCTCGGGCTAAACGAGCAGATCCTCGCCGGGGTGGACGCCCTCGGCTTCCAAAACCCCACGCCGGTCCAGGCCGGAGCCATCCCCCACGTGCTTGAGGGCAAAGACATCGTCGCCTCCGCGCAGACGGGCACGGGCAAGACCGCGGCCTTCGCGCTGCCCACGCTGCAGCGGATCGCCGGCGCTTCCGGCAAGGGCCCGCACGCGCTCGTGGTCACGCCGACCCGCGAGCTCGCGGCGCAGATCGACGACGTCGTCAAGGTCGTCTGCGCAAAGACCGGCCAGCACGCCGTCATCGTCATGGGCGGCACCAAGTTCGAGAAGCAGATCAAACAGCTCGACGCCGGCTGCGACCTGCTCGTGGCCACGCCCGGCCGCCTGCTCGACCTGATGGAGCACAACCACGTGAGCCTCGCCAACGTGCAGGTCCTCGTGCTCGACGAGGCCGACCGCATGCTCGACATGGGCTTTTGGCCGAGCGTCCGCCGGATCATGCACGCGCTTCCCGCAAAGCATCAGACGCTGCTCTTCTCGGCGACCATCCCGCCGTCGATCAAGTCGACGATCGACGCCCTTCTTTCCGACCCCGTGACCGTCGAGATCGCCCGTGTCGGCGAGACCGCCGACACCGTCGACGAGCACCTCTGCCCCGTGACACAGGCGCAAAAGCCCGAGCTGCTCCGCGCCCTCATCGACGGGGGCGGAGCCGCGGGTGTTAAGCCCGAGCGCGTCCTTGTGTTCTGCCGCACCAAGCACCGCGTCGACGACGTGTCCAAGATGCTCAAGAACGCGCAGGTCAAGGTTGACGTCATGCACGCTGACCGCACCCAGAAGGAGCGCGAGCGCGCGCTCGAGCGCTTCCGCGACGGAAAAGTCCAGGTCCTCGTGGCCACCGACGTCATGAGCCGCGGCATCGACGTCTCGGGCATCGACGCCGTCGTCAACTTCGACGTCCCCATGGACCCGGAGGACTACGTGCACCGCATCGGCCGCACGGGCCGCGCGGGCGCGACCGGCCACGCCTACACCTTCGTGGCCCCCGACGAAATCAGTCCCCTGCGCGAGATCGAGTACTTCACAAAGAAGCTCGTTCCCACGTGGGACCTTCCCGGCTTTACCTATGACGCCGGGCGCATCGTCCCGCAGGAGGGCCGCAGCACAAAGAAGCCCATGCGCACGATGTTCTCCGGCTCCAGGTCCCGCGGCCGCGGCATCGCCGGCGGCCGCTACGGCCGTCACTACTAGCAGTCAACCCCTGGGACAAAATCCCCCGTCCCTTTTGTCCCAGACCGAGAGGTTGGACAGATGAAGCAAGCACGCCCGTATCCCCGAGTCGTCGTCACGCGCAAGGCCGCGCGCTCGCTCAAGGCGGGCCACCCGTGGGTCTTCGAGGGAGAGGTCCTCGAGGCAGAGCCCTGCGACAACGGCGCGGTGGTCGACGTCTTTGAGGAGAACGGCACCTGGCAAGGCGCCGGGCTTCTTTCCCAGGAGTCCAAGATCCGCGTGCGCATCGTCACGCGCAACGCCAACGACCGCGTCGACGAGGCCTTCTGGGCCCGCCGCGTCGCCTGGGCCTGGGAACACCGCAAGGTCGCCATGGGCGGCCGCGCCCTTCCCGGCTGCGAGCCCGACACCAACGCCTGCCGCGTGATCTTCTCGGAGGCAGACGGCATGCCCGGACTCATCGTCGACCGCTATGAGCACGTACTGGTCGCGCAGGTGGGCACAGTGGGCATGGAGCTCCTGCGCCCCACGATCTACCCCCTGCTGCTCCAGACGCTCCAGGCCGACGGGCAGGACGTGCGCTGCATCTACGAGCGCAACGACTCGCCCGCCCGCGCAAAGGAGGGCCTGCCGCAGACCAAGGGCTGGTGGGACGGCGAGGGCGCCGAGGTTCCCGAAAGCGCTCGCATCAAGGTCGTCGAGAACGGCCTTGTCTTTGACCTCGACATTGAGAACAGCCAAAAGACGGGCTTCTTCCTCGACCAGAAGTACAACCGCCGCGCCGTTCGGCAGATCGCCGGCGGGCGGCGCGTTCTCGACTGCTTCTGCCACGTAGGCCCCTTTGGCCTGAACGCCGCCGCGGGCGGTGCCGACTTCGTCCGTTGCGTCGACGTGAGCCAGACCGCCATCGACCTCGCCGCCGAGAACGCCCGCCTGAACAACCTCGACGAGCGCATGGACTTTACCTGCGCAAACGTCCTCGAGTACCTGCCTGAGCTGCAGAAGGACCGCGCGCGCCTGCGCGAAGAGGGCGGCCCCTTCGACCTCATCGTTCTCGACCCGCCCGCCTTCACAAAGAGCCGCGGCACCATCAAGCACGCCGCCAAGGGCTACCGCGAGATCAACTACGAGGCCATGCGCCTGCTCCCGCGCGGGGGCTACCTGGCCACGTGCAGCTGTAGTCACTTCATGACGCGCGACCTTCTTGCCGAGGCGATCGCCGACGCTGCTCACCAGGCAAACGTGCAGCTCAAACAGATCGAGGAGCGCCAACAGGCTCCCGACCACCCCATTTTGTGGGGCGTGCCCGAGAGCCACTACCTCGATTTCTTCGTTTTCCAGGTGGTCTAGGCAGTTTACCCGGCGGCCCTCGTCGAACCGATTCGCAATACACAACGGCCCTGCACTCCTCGATGAGTGCAGGGCCGCGCCCTTCTTTGCAAATGTCGTGCTACGGAACCCTAGAAGCTGACCTTCGGGGCTTGGCGCGCGTCCTCGTCGGCAGCGAAGCCCTGCTTGGGCGCGCGGCCGCCGGCCACGATGTTGCCGGGGAAGGTCTGGATCGCGTTGTTGTAGTCCATAACCACGTCGTTGTAGCTCTGGCGAGCGTAGCTGATGCGGTTCTCGGTGTCGGTGAGGTCGGCCTGGAGCTGCTGGAAGTTCGCGTTGGCCTTGAGGTCAGGGTAGGCCTCGGCGACGGCAAGAAGCCCACGGAGCGCGCGGGTAAGCTGGCCGGAAGCCTCCATCTTTGCCTCGGGCGTGGTCGCGGAGGACATAGCGCCGCGGGCGGCGGTCACGGCCTCGAGCGTGCCGGACTCGTGGGCAGCATAGCCCTTGACGGTCTCGACGAGATTGGGGATGAGGTCGTTGCGGCGCTGAAGCTGCGTCTCGATGGTCTGCCAGGCGTTGTCGCACTTGTTTGCGGCGCGAACGATGCCGTTGCTGATGGAAATCCAAGCGAAGGCAAGAAGAGCGACGATAACGACGACCAGAATAATGATGGGCATGGCGTCCTCCTAAACCCAGGCGGGCAAATATGGCGGAGGAGGAGGGATTCGAACCCTCGGTACGGGGTTACCGCACGACGGTTTTCAAGACCGCTGCATTCAACCACTCTGCCACTCCTCCGTGGAAGCAAGCTCTATTATCCTACCCCATGTAGCGTTATTTGAATGCCGAGAGGAGCCGATGTCCGTGGAGAAGGACGAAGCGATGGCCCAGGAGCACGAAACCGATGTTGCCGCCACCGTCGTCGCGGCCGTCGACGTCGCGGCTGCCGACGAGACCTACATGCGCATGGCGCTTGCAGAGGCGGCGCTGGCGGCCGAGGAGGGAGAAGTGCCCATCGGGGCCGTCGTCGTGTGCGACGGCGAGGTGGTCGCGCGCGCCCACAACCGCCGCGAGACGGACCTCGACCCCTCTGCGCACGCCGAGTTCTCGGCCATGGTCGCCGCATCGGAAGCCCTCGGGCGCTGGCGGCTCTCGGGCTGCACGGTCTACGTGACGCTCGAGCCGTGCCTCATGTGCGCCGGCCTCATGGTCAACGCGCGCATCGACCGCTGCGTGTACGGCGCCGCGGACCCGAAGGGAGGGGCGCTCGGCACCCTCTACGACGTGAGCCACGACGAGCGGCTCAACCACGAGTTCGAGGTCACGGCGGGAGTCCTCGCCGACGAGGCGGCCGAGCAGCTTAGGTCCTTCTTTCGGGCTCGCCGCGCCGCGCTAAAGAAGGCGAAGTCCCAGGCTTAAAGTCGCGGCGGGCGCTCAGAAACCGCAGGTTCCAGCTGTGGCACCGCGCCGGGTGCTCAGAAACCGCAGGTTCCAGCCGTGGCCCCGCGCCGGGCGCTAAGAAACTCCAAGCCCCAGCCCCGATCGCCCCCCAAAACGCGAAGAAACCCTCGGTTCCAGCCGATTATCAAAGCTGGAACCGAGGGTTTCTTCGCACATTATGTCTCGCCGCAGCTGGAACCTGCGGTTTCTGAGCGCGCAGCGGCGCCGGATAGCTGGAACCCGGCACTTCTTTGCACACACAAAGCGGCAAGAAGGGCGCGCCGGCCGCTACGCGATAAAGAGCGAGCCCACGTAGATGAGCACGGCCATGCACGCGGCGAAGCCGAAGGCGTACTTGGCGATCTTGCCCAGAATCTCGCCGTCCCTGCCGGCCAGGCCGCAAGCCGCGCAGCCGATGGCGATGTTCTGCGGGCTGAGTGCCTTGCCCGCGGAGGTGCCGAGGGAGTTCGCGGCCACAAGCCAGGTCTGGTTCACGCCAAGGGTCTCGGCGGCATGCTGCTGGACGGCGCCAAAGAGAACCTCGCTCGAGGTGCCCGAGCCGGTCACGAACGTGCCGAGGGCGCCGAGCAGCGGAGCGACCAGCGGGTAGAAGCCGCCGAGCGCGCCGACGAAGAACGCGGCGATGCTCGCGATCATGCCGGAGTAGCCCATGATCTTGGCCACGGCGAGGACGCCGAGCATAGTCACGACCGTCTTGCTCATCTGAACGCAGGTGTCCCTGAGGACCTGCAGCATCTCGCGGAAGCTGCAGCCCTGGATGATGCCGCCGATGATGCCGCAGATCATGATGAGCACGCCCGGTGTGTCGATCCAGGTAAAGGTCAGGGTCGCGGTCGGGTCGCCGGCGTAGATGTTCACCGTCGACTTGATGGACGAGAGCGGCGCGTAGATCGCGGGGAAGAGTTTGCTGGTAAGCAGCAGCACAACGAAGATCAGGATGAACGGGGACCACGCGAGCACGATCTGCATAATGGGCGCGCCGAGGCCCTCGGCGTGGCTCGGGTTCGGCAGGCGGTGCTCAGCGGGAACCTCCTGGCCGCGCTTGGTCAGCGCGAAGGCAAAGACGGCAAGAAGCGCGACGACGGAGCCGATGATCACGGCGAGCGTCGGGCCGACCGACATGGCGCCCACGTACTCGGCAACCGCCATCGAGACGCCGGCGAGCAGCGTGATGGGCAGAACGCCCTTGAGGCCCTTGGGGCCGCCGCCCACGAGCATGACGATCAGAATCGGGCACGCGATGATAAAGGGGGCAGCCTGGAGCGTCTGGGTGGTCGCGAGGGTGATGGGATCGATTCCGGTGATGGAGGCGAGCGTGGTCGTCGGGATGCCGATGGAGCCGAACATCGTCGGGACGGTGTTGGCGATCAAGCAAGAAAGAATCGCCTCGACGGGGCCGAGGCCGACCGCCATGAGCATCGACGCCGGGATGGCGACGGCGGTGCCGAAGCCCGCCATGCCCTCGAGGAACGCGCCGAAGCACCAACCGATGAGAAGGACAAGCACGCGCTTGTCGGACGAGACGGAGCAGAGCATCGCCTTGATCGTCTCGATGCCGGCGGTGTGGACCGTGACGTTATAGGTGAAGACGGCGGCGATAATCACGATGGTGATCGGCCACAGCGCCATCGCGAAGCCCTCGAGCGCGGCGGTCGCGATGTTGACCGGCGACATCTGCCAGCCGATGAACGACACGACGATGGCAACGATGAGGGAACCGATGCTTGCCTTGTACGCCTCGATGTGAAGGCCGCAGAGCGCGACGACGAGCCAGATAATCGGGGTGAGGGCGAGCAGGAACATTCCAAACAAGGCGAGCATTAGCATCTCCCGTCAATGGGATTCTTAATGGAGTACTACCGCTCACCGATAATATCACGCCGTTTACGGGTATCTTGCGCCAACCTGCGTTTTCATTCTTTTTGTTACTGAAAACCCGCCGCGCGCCGCCGGTCCAGCCCGCCTGAGGTGGCGAGTGCCCGACCAGCCGATCCAGCCTGCTTGAGATAGCGAGTGTCTTGCCAGCCGGTCCAGCCTGTCTGAGGTGGCGAGTGTCCTTCTCGCCAGATCAGACAGGCTGAGACGGCTGGCCAACCAAAACAGCCAGGCAAAAAACGCTGCCAAATCAGACAGGCTGAAAAAGCAGGTTACGAGCGTGTTCGAGAACGCCGGCGGGCTATGAGCGCAGCGGCACCGCCGAGCACGGCGATGTCTGCGGCGGCGACGCACACGCGGACCCACGTCACGCCCGTCTTCTTTACGGGGCGGACGTAGTCCGGATCCTGGGAGACGCGGGCGTTGAGCCATGTGTACAGGACATCCTTGGTCGCGCGGCGCAGGTTCGTGTAGAAGCTCAGCGCGCGGGCCTCGTTCGCGGACCCACTCGTGGCCGAGAGCTCCTCGGCGCTGAAGCCGTACTTGAACTGCCCGTTGCGGAACACGCCGTCCATAAACAGGTCGCCGCCGGCACGCAGCATTTGGTCGGCGTTCATGTACTGCTGGTGGTCCGCGTAGTCGGTGATCACAGCGCCCTCGAAGCCCCACTCCTCACGAAGCACGCCCGTGAGCAGGGCTTTATTGCCACCCGCCCACGTGGCTCCGATGCGGTTGTACGCGCTCATAAGGCCGGTGGCCCCGCCCTTCTCGATAGCGATCTTAAAGGGTCGCAGGTAGATCTCGCGCAGGGTCTGCTCGGTCAGCCACTCGTAGAGCGAGTCGCGGTAAGAGTCCTGGTTGTTGAGGGCAAAGTGCTTGATGAAGCAGTACGTCCCCGTCTGCTTTGCACCCGCGACGATGGCGGCGGCAAGGTTGCCCGCCACCAGAGGGTCTTCCGAGAAGTACTCGTAGTTGCGCCCACCGAGCGGCGTGCGATGGATGTTGACACTCGGGGCATACAGGCCGTCAACCCCTATGGCCGCGGCTTCGCGGCCCAGTTGACGACCGTACTCGAGCGCCAGCCCGTCATTCCAAGTCTGGGCGATCACGGTGCCGCTCGGATAGCCAACACCCATGGAGAGCTGGTTGAAGGAACCGACCTGCGACGGGCCGTCGACCTCCTTGGTCAGCGGTTTTCCGACGTCTTCGATCGACGAGATGGAGATGTAGCCGTGGAGCACAAGCCTGGTCATCTGGTCGACCGAGAGGTCGTCAAGAAGCGCGTCCCATCCCCCGTCGTTGTAATTCTCGCCAAGCGACCGCGCAAACTCGGTGAGCTCGCCGTCATCGGTGAGCTGATGGGCTGCCTTATTGCCGGAGCCACGGCCGTCGAAGTACGTTCCCTGGCCAATAAGCCCCTGGTAGTCGGCCGCATCCGACTCGACGTCCTGCTCCCCGTAGAGGTTGAGCGCGGCCACGTTGTCCTTAATCTGGCGGTCGGGGTCGCACTTGGCCGGGAAGGTTCCCGCAAAGTCTGCGCGCGTGAGCCACGCGATGTCCGCCCCGGAGTTCGAGCTGTCGATGGAAACGCCGTCGGCCGCCGAGTCGCCGGTAAACCGATTGGTCACCGTGGAACCCGTACGCAGGTCCTCCCCGCACTGCGCGGCATCCCTCAAGTTGAGCTGCGTGCGTGCAAAGTCACAGTCCGCAAGCTCGTGCGCATTGCGCTTGAGCTCCACGATATAGGCGCCCGCGTCGAGCTCGTAGCCGCTAAAGCCGTCGCCGTTCTTGTCGTAGGCGTCGTAGCTCGCCACGTCGTCCAGCGTAAAGGACAGCTCGACCTCCTGGCTCTCGCCCGGCTCGAGGAGCTTCGTCTTCGCGTAGGCAACGAGGACAGTCGAGGCCTTCTCGATGCCGTCCTTTGTGTACGGGGGTGTGCAGTACAGCTGCACGACATCGCGGCCGGCGCGGTCGCCCGTATTGGTCACGCGAACGGTCGTCGTGTACACGGAGTCGCGGGAGACGCTGAACCCCTGACCCGGCGCGCGGGACGTGACCTCCCAGCTAAAGCTCGTATACGAAAGCCCGTAGCCGAAGGGGTACTGCACCACGCCGTCGTAGCCTTGGCCGAAGCGATTGCTCACGCCGCTCCAGTACCCTTCCGCGTCTGCCGTCTCGTACCAGCGATACCCGATGTAGACACCCTCGACGTAGTCCACAAAGCGCAGCGAATCGTACTCTTCGTCCGCGCCGATGTTGGGGTTCTTCGTTCCGTCGGCGGGATAAAGCCCGCGGCTGTTCGTGTAGAGACCCTCTCCCATGGCACCGGAGTTAGCCCAGCTCGCCGCCGTCGAGAAGTCGTATGCAAAGGTATCGGTCGTGCGCCCGGAAGGGTTCACCTCGCCCTTGAGCGCGGCGACCACCGCGTCCGCCCCGACCTCACCCGTCGGCCCGGCAAGAAGCGCCGCGTCGATTCCAGGGATGGTCTCGAGCTCGCCGAGCTCCATCGTGTTCGTCGAGTTGACCACGACGACGGTGCGCTCGTAGTGGGAACCAACATAACGAAGAAGCGCTATCTCCTCGCTCGAGAGCTCGAGGTAGCCGCGCGTGGCGTCCATCGTCACGTCACCACCGCGGGCACAGATCTTGTACTGCTTGCCGGGGCAGTCGATGCTCTCGCCGGCAGTGCGCCCAATGACGACGATCGCCGTGTCCGAGTACTTCTCGGCATTGGAAAGAAGGTCGTCGGAGCAGCAGTTCTTGTCGTAGACGCTCGGCTCGTACAGTCGGCAGAACTCGGTCGAGCGGCTGTTCAGCGCGCCGGCGGACTTGTACGCCCGCTCGCCGTGGAAGTCGCGATACATGCTCGCGAGCTGCTCGTTGTACTCGATGCCGCTGTCTTTGAGCGCGTCAAGAAGTCCCTTGGTGGTCCCGCTCACCTGCCCGGAGCCGGACCCGGAGGCGACCCACTGCGTCGACGCCCAGCCAAAGACGTTCACCTTGGTCGTGGTCGCGGGTAGGGGCAACGCACTGTCCTCATTGCAAAGAAGGACCAGGCCCTCGCCCTCGATACGGCGCGCGAGGTTGCGGCCGTCGTCCATGACGGCCGATTTCTGCTCGTCGGTGATCTCGACCGAGTCGGCGCCGAGATACGCATCGATGGTGTCGCCAAAGAGCAGCATGGCGGCGTTGGCCGCAACCACCGCCGCGACCACAACGGCGGCGCCGGTGTAGCCGATTGCCTTTAGGAGCTGCTTTTTTGTGGGACGCCTCACGGTCTTCGACCTACTTGCTGGCCTTATCGAACTCGTCCTTGAAGGACGAGAACATCTTTCCCATGCGGCCGATCTGCTTGCCGACGGCCTTGGCGGCGTTGTCGCTCGAGGGCTTCTTTGCGGTAGAGGCGGCGGGCTTCTTTGCGGCAGGCTTTTTTGTCGTCTGAGCTGCGGCGGGTTTATTGGCTGCCGAACCCTCGGGCGCAGGGGCGTAGGTCTTGGGCTCGGGGCGGGCGGCGCGCTCCTCGGCGCTCGCGCGGAGCTTGCCCTCGGGCTCGCTCACGCGCACATCCGCCGCGGGGACCGCGGGGCGCTCAGGAGCGGAGGCCTTCTTTGCCTCGGGCTCGTCGTCGGCGGTCGCGTCCTCGATGGCGCGCTTGGCCTTGCCGAGCATGCGGCCGAAGGCGTAGGAGCCCTTGTCAACTGCCTCGCCGGCGGCCTTGCCCGCCTTGTGCGCGGCCTCGGAGCCCTTGACCCTGGCCTTGGCAAAGCCCTCGCCGGCCTTCGCGGCGGCACCGCCGCCGAGCTCGATATTCGCGGCGGCATCGTCGACGATCATGCAGCCGTTCGAGTAGCCCTTGACCATCGACGCCGGGATCTGGAACGTGCCCACGAGGGCGCGGGCGACTCCGCCGTCGCCGACATAGAAACTGCCGACACGACCGGTCTTGGCATCGAAGTCGGCGTTGGAGACGTAACCGAGCTTCTTGCCGGAGGCGGTCTTTGCGTCCATGCCCTCCCACATCACGCAGGAGTCCCAGTCGATGCCCAGGCGCCTGCGCGCGGCGTCGTCCAGCCCGTCGTCCTCGCGGGTCAGGCACAACGTGCCGTCGTCAAGGATGCGGAACGAGTCCCAGGCAAGAAACGCGTCGGGGCGCTTGACCATGCCGACGATGTCCGGCCTGGTCACAAGAAAACCAACGACCTCTCGGCCGTCCGGCGAGAAGACCGCCATATGGACCTTGCCGAGCTTTCCGAGCTTGATCTCGTCGGGCTCGGCGCCCTTTTTCTTCTTGGCCTTCTTTGGAACGTAGACCTTTCGGCCGTAGAGATCGTTGATGCTGAGCAAAACTAGGCCTCGTCCTTCTCGGGCTCGACAACCTCGACGTGGACGGCCTCTGCCGGGGCGGACGCCTGGTCGGCGGCCATGTCGGCCATCGAGACGACCTTGTCGGTGACGGTGTTCACAGCCTCGTTGACCTGCGAAGAGGTCTGGGCAACGACGTCGGAGAGGGAGTCGCGGAGCTGGTCCATGCGCTCACGAGCGGCGTCGACCTTGGCGCGGAGCTCGTCGGTCTTCGCGTCGACGCTCGGGCGGAAGCCGGCGACCTGGTCGCCCATGGCCTCGCCGGCGCGCTCATAGGTGTCGACGGCGGAGTCCCAGGCGTCGTTCATGGCGTCGGCGGCCATGGCGCGGCTCTCGGCGCCGGAGCGCGGGGCAATCAGGATTCCGGTGATGACGCCGGCGGCGGCGCCAAAAATGCTACCGAGAACAAAACCAACGGTCTTCTTGCTCATAGGGTCCTCCTTGGAGAGATCGTTTTGCTATGGCGTTAGATACCTCATACCCGGCTTTGGCGTCGGGCTCACCGGTATCGGGTGGGCGTTATCGAACAAGCCGTGGGCGCGGGCCGTCGCCCAATCCCCAGTCGTCGGCAGGGGCGGGTTCTTCGGCCGCGACGGCGACTTCCTCAGGCTCGGGCGCAGGCTCCTCGGCGACTTCCTCCGCAGGCTCGGGGTCCTCGGCAACCGGCTCGGGCTCCTCGGCCGGGGCCGCGGCGGGCTCGGGGGCGGAGTCCTCGGCGACAGGCTCGGGCCCGGCGGTGGGCTCTTCCTCCTCCGGCTCCTCTGCCGGCTGGGCCTCCTCGGCAACCTCAGGCTCCGGTTCCGGCTCGGGCTCGACAGCCTCGGGTTCGACCTCGGGTACAGCGGGCGGCTCAGCTGCCATGATGGCGTCGACCTCCGCCTCGTCAATCACGGGCACTGCAGGCTCGGGCTCGGGGACTTCATCCTCGGCAGCAACCTCGGAGGGAGCCTCCTGCTCCTCCACCGGCTCGGGCTCTATCGCGGGCTCTTGGGGCTCGTCCTTCTCTTCGACCTCAGGCAGGCTTCCCACCAGCTCAACGAGACCCTTCGCGATGGCGTCGACGTCGGGCACGGGCTCTCCGCCGCCAGAAAATGCCCACTGCATGATCCACGCCGCGCTCGAAAGCGCGCCAACCACAAGAACGTCGTCGATGCACTTGAGGACGATCTTGTAGGTGCGCTCGCCAACCTCGGAGGTCTGGCCGCAGGCGATGTCGCCGGCAACGTCCGTACGAGCGAGGAGCTCGACGGTCACGTGCTCGAGCAGGTGGGCAAGCTCGGTATCGCCCATAACGTCGCCAAAGGTTCCCGACTCGTCTCCCAGGCACACGTGGTCGCGAAGCTCTGGCATAACCTTCCACACGCGGGTCGTGCCCTCGAGGTCCTCGCTCGTCATCAAGGGCGCGTTAGCCGCGAGCTCGACGATCGCCTCGAGGTTCTTTGGGCCGACGGTGACCTTCTTTATGTCAAACAGCTGAGCCATTCCGGCCCCTCTCGATCGTGCCCGGCAAGCGGGCGTGGCGCAGGTTCCTACATTGTAGTCAACCGACGCTCACTCAACCTATTCCTTATCGGTGGCCGCGTCCTTATCGCCATCGCCTTTGGCGGTGGGCTCATCCGGCTCCTCGGCGGGCTCTGGGGCGCTCACGCGCAGCAGGCTCACGCGGCGGCCGCGCATGGACTGGACACGGAAGGTGTACCCGTCCTTCTCGAACACATCGCCGGGGTGCGGGACCTTGTCGGCGAGCTCGAGGACGTAACCGGCGATGGTCTCGAACTCCTCGTTGTCCTCGATCGGCCAGCCGAGGTCCATCGCGTCATCCAGCGAGAAACGGCCGTCCACGAGCCACTCGCGCTCCGAGAGCTTGGTCAGGTATTTGTTGTCGGGGTCGAACTCGTCCTCGATCTCGCCCACGATTTCCTCGACGATGTCCTCGATGGTTAGCACGCCGGCGGTTCCGCCGTACTCATCGACGACGATGACCATCTGCTCGTGGCTCGTCTGCATCTCGGAGAGCAGGGGGATGATGTCCTTGGTGTCGGGCACATAGGTTGCGGTGCGCACGAAGTCGGCGACGCGGGCCTCGCCCTTCCCCTCGTCGAGGATGGGGCGAATGATGTCCTTGATGTGGGCGATTCCGATCACGCGGTCAACTGAGTCGTGGTAGACGGGGATGCGGCTGTAGCCGGTGCGGCGCATGACCGCCAGGACGTGGTTCAACGTCGAGGTGTCCTCGACGGAGGTCATGTCGACGCGAGGAATCATGACCTCGCGGGCGATGGTGTCGCCGAGGTCGATGACGTCGTGAATCATGGACTTCTCTTGGTCGGAGAGCTCCTCGGAGTCGGTGACCATGTACTTGATCTCCTCTTCCGAGACCTCCTGGCGCTCATCGGCCGACTTGATGCCGAGCAGCTTGGAGAGGCCGTCCGCCGAGGTCGAGGTCAGCCAGACGAGCGGCGCGGCCAAGTGCATGAACGCACGGATGGGGCCAGCAACCGTCTTTGCCACGGACTCGGCGTCGGAGAGGGCGATGCGCTTGGGCACCAGCTCGCCGATGACGGTCGAGAAGTAGGCGACGATGAGGGTAATCGCCACGACGGCGATGTTGCCGGCGATGCCGGCGGGCATGCCGAGGGTGGTAAGCCACTTGGCCAGCGGGTCCGAGAGGCTCGTCGCCGCGAAGGCGGACGACGCGAACCCGACGAGCGTGATGGCAACCTGGATTGTGGCGAGGAACTGACCAGAATCGGACGAAAGGTCGATCGCGCTCTTCGCGCGCTTGTCCCCGTCCTCGGCCTCAGGCTCGAGAACGGCTCGCTTCGCGTTGACGACGGCCATCTCCGAGGCGGAGAAGAAGCCATTTGCGAGGGTGAGTAGGAACGTGACGAGGATGCTGATTGCTACGTCCATGCGCTGTTGCGCGACCTCCTTGGGTCGATGATCAGATTCTGTTTGCGGGCTAGACGTTGGGGCCGGCAAACTAAAACATAAATAATACCAGCTATTTGTGCGTATGTTGTTTCATACCCATTGCCAGCGCGTCAGCCAATTGACAGCTGAGCAAATGCGCCGAAATGCCGTAAAGGCCACGTTCAGAGCCGGCTCTGCGCCGAAAGACCTTGCGGGCTACGCGTTATTCGTTAACAACCCATTCTTCTTCGGTTTTTGGCCCCGTCAGCGAACGAATCGTCCTCGGCTAGCGCGATGAGGGGCATAATCACGTAGCCCGCAAGGTCTTTCGGCGCATGGTCCCTCAGCCACGTAGCCCGGACAGCACTTCGGCGCACGTGGCCCGTCTCAATCTACGAGACAGTGGCCGAAGCCCTCCCCTTTCCAAAGAGCCGGCGCCTTAGTTCCGACCGCTTCTCCTTCGTGATCTCAGTGAGCGGTTTTCTCCGAAGGTGAAGCGCGGCCTCCATATCCGCCACGAAATCATTCAGCTTTTCGTCGTCGAGCAAAGTGTCGTTTGTGAGGGTTAGCACCCTATACCCCATGCGCTCAAAGGCCCTCCTTCGCAATTCGTCCCGATCTTTTTGCTGTGGAGTCAGGTGGTAGGCATTGCTGTCGTACTCAACAATCAGCTTGAATTCCTCCCATAGAAAGTCTGGGACGATTGTTCTCGCGCTCCCAAGAGACAAACAGCCAGCAGGCGCCTTCAACCTTGGGTTCATCACGAACCCAGCCGTTCCCGCACCTCCCAGCCTCCTTCCAGCGGCGAAAAACAAACCAATCTCGGACTCCCTCGGAGATGCCGAGCCCTCAGTCACAGATTCAAGAGCCTTAAGCGCCCTGCTTGCACCAACGACGCCGAGGGCCTTAGCTGCGGCAGCGTATTCAGACAATGCACTTTTTGAAGTGAGCGGCTGGAGATCCGTCTGAAAGCTATCGCCATTCGCCGGCGTAATCCCATAGGTCCCGCAAAGCTCATAAGCAAGCAGTGAAAGATCAAGCTGCTCCCATGTTGAACCAAGTTGGGTGAACACGACCTCAATTGAGCACACCGAGACGCAGTCCCCGATTCCCAGCAGCTGTCTAGCGCCTAAAGGCCCGCGGAACACTCGGTTGCTGATATCTGCACAGTTATGTCTGTGCTGCTTATCGGGAACAACGATTTGCAGCGGCGCTTCCGTACAGCACGTCGCCGTCGCGCGCCGTGCCTTTTGAGAGAGGGTGAGGGGCATCGCGCCGATGACCTTGCCACTCGTCGGCTCGAGGTCGGGCTGACGGCAGGCAGCGCGAACTGAGCGCCAGTAATCGAGCGCGGATTCATAGCCGATAATCAGGTTTTCGCTCGTCATGTTTTGCCTCCTCTGAGACGAAACGCCGGTCCTCGAGCCATGCTCAGGGACCGGCGTTCTAACAATACGCAGGTAAATCTATGTGCCAGCTTATTTCGCTTGGAACGCGAAGCTGGCAGAATGCCGCTAGCTTGCCCTTTCTCCCTTACTTCTCGCCGGCGGCGCGACGGGCTGCGTAGTCAGCCGCGAGCTTTTGCTGGATGTCGTGCGGAACCTGCTCGTAGCCGCAGAGCTCGAGCTCGAACTCGCCGGTGCCGCGGGAAAGCGAGCGCAGGCGGGTGGCGTAGTCGGTGACCTCCGCATACGGGATGGTCGCCTCAACCGTGGTCGTGCCGGCTGCGATGCCGTCGCCGGCGCTCATGCCCTCGACGCGGCCGCGGCTAGCCGACACGTCGCCCATCACGGAGCCGGCATAGCTGTCGGGCACGGTGATGGAAAGGTGCGCCATCGGCTCGAGGAGCACGGGCTCTGCCTGGTCGACTGCCTTCTGGAAGCCGATGCGCGCCGCGGTCTTGAAGGCCATCTCGTTGGAGTCGACGGGGTGATAGGAGCCCTCGTAGACGGCGACCTTGACGTCGATCATCGGGTAGCCGGCGAGCACGCCGTCCTTCATGGTCTCCTGGACGCCCTTGTCGATGGCGGGGATGAAGCCGCGCGGGATGTGGCCGCCGACGACCTCGTCGACGAACTCGTAGCCCGCGCCGGGGTTCGGCTCGATGCGGAGCCAGCAATCGCCGTACTGGCCGGCGCCGCCGGTCTGCTTCTTGTGGCGGCCCTGGGCGGAGGCGACTCGGCGGATGGTCTCGCGGTACGGGATGCGCAGGGCAACGGTGTGCGCCGTCACGCCGGCGCGCGCCTCGAGGCGGTCAAGCAGGACGCTGACCTGCGCCTCGCCGATGGCGGAGATGACGGTCTGGCCGGTGTCCTCGTCGCGGTCGACCTTGAGGGTCGGGTCTGCGTCAGCGGACTTCTCGAGGAAGGCATAGAGCTTGCCCTCGGTGCCGCGCTGATCGGGCTCGATGGCGATGCGGTAGAGCGAGTTGGGGAAGCGGAACGCGGCGGCCTCGACCTTGCCGGTCACGCTGAGGGTGTCGCCCGTCTGGGCCTCGAGCTTGGGAACGACGACGATGTCGCCAGCGGCGGCGGAAGAGACGTCCGTGGTGTCCTTGCCGCACATGAGATACAGGTGGCCGAGGCGCTCGGACTTACGCGTACGGGCGTTGGTGAGCTCGATGCCGGGGGTAAGGGTGCCTGCCAGGACCTTGAGGAAGGAAAGGCGGCCGTTCTGCGGGTCGTTCAGGGACTTGAAGGCAAAGGCGACGGGACGGTCGTCGTCAGGCGAGATGTCAAGCTGCTCGCCGTTGACCAGCGGGATGCGGCCGAAGTCGGCCATGGTCGGGAACCACGAGACGACGGCGTCCATGAAGGAGATGACACCCTCCTCTTTGACGCAGCTGCCCGTGAACACGGGGACAAAGACGCGCTCGGCGACGGCCTTGGCCAACAGGCCCTCGAGCTCGTCCTGCGTGATCTCCTCGCCCTCGAGGTACTTCATCATGATCTCGTCGTCGGCCTCGGCAACGAGGTCGGTGAGCTGCGCGCGGGCGTCTTCGGCTGCCTGGGCATAGGCGGCGGGGACGTCGGTGACCACGGGCTTGCCGCCCTCGAGGTGACGGGCCTTCATGTGAACGACGTCGATGACGCCCTCGAAGGCGTCTCCGGAGCCCATGGGGATGGTGACCTGGCCGAGCTTGTTGCCAAAGCGCTCCTGCAGAGTGGCGAACGCAAGGTCATAATCGGCGTCAGAGCGATCGATGCGGTTGATGAAGATGGCGCGCGCGAGCGAGAGGTCCTCGGCGGCGTACCAGAGGCGAGTAGTCACGGTGCCGGGGCCGCTTGCGGCGTCGACCACGAATAGCGCAGTCTCGCAGGCACTCATCGCGGCGTAGGCGTCGCCGACGAAGTCCGGATAGCACGGAGCGTCGAGAACGTTGATGCGGGTGCCCTCCCACTCGACGGGAGCGATAGAGGTCGAGATCGAGAATCCGCGCTCGCCTTCCTCGCCGTCGTAATCCAGCGTGGGCTTAGTGCCGGCGTGGCCTCCCAGACGGGTGGTGCGGCCCGTCAGGTGAAGCATGGCCTCGGCCAGCATGGTCTTGCCCACGCCGCCTTGGCCCACAAGGACCACGTTCTTCACGCTTTCTGGTGCTTTTGCTGCCATGATGCCTCCTTTGTCGGAGTTGTTCGCGTGATGCAACGCTCGTTGCTGCAAACCATACCCACGTAAGAGGCTTAGGCACGCGGCCTTTCGGGAAACGCGTCGGAGCGGCCCGCGAGCGTATGGAGAGCCTCTCATGCGTCCATCCGCATCGAAGTTGACTACGGGATACGCATGGCCAATCCTCTGCGCCGAAGTGCTCTCCGGGCCACGTGTTTCAATCCTTCGAGAGCCCGACAGCTGCCCAAATCCCGCTCTTTTGCGCCCGCTCGCAAGAATAGAGCTTCATTGCCAGCGAAAACACGTAGCCCGGAGAGCGTTTCGGCGCAGCAGGTGCCGCCTACGTAGCCCGCAAGGTGTTTTGGCGCAAAAAAGCGGGGTGGGCCGATGGCCCACCCCGCCACGAGTCGCCCCGCGAAATGTGATTGATGCCTACTCGTTCTCCGCGTCGGCCTCGGCAATCATCTTGGCCTTCGCCGCAACGTTGTAGTTGGACACCTCGTCCTCATAAACCTTCTTGCCGGTGGGGTGCTGCTCGAGCCACAGTTCCTCGGCGCGCTGCTCCCAGCTCTTGGCATAAGCAGAGGTGCGCTGGCAGAGATGGTCAACGTCCTCGGGCGTCACATACTCGGTGCACTTGGCGTCCGCCTCGTGAACAATCTCGGGAAGAATCTCCGGGTTCTCGAGCATCGGGCAAGGCCTGAGCATGTTGTCGGTCCAGGGATAGTGCCTACGATATGCCTGGAAAATCGGCTGCTTGAGGCAGTCGAGCAGCGACTGCTCCTTGATGTTGGCGTTGGAGTAGTGGATAAAGACGCAGGGCTCGACGTCTCCGCGTGCATTGATGTGGCAGTAGACACGGCCTCCTGCAATGCAGCCGCCCACGTACTCGCCATCGTTCTGGAAGTCCATGGCAAAGATCGGCTTGCCGCCCGTCACGCCGCGCACCTCGCGGATGCGCCGCAGCATGTACTCACGCTGCTCGACGGTCGGGCACAGATCGACGGACGCGCCCTCGCCCACGGGCATGTAGTGGAAGTACCAGGCCCAGCGGCAACCCTTCGCGATGATGGTGTCGAAGTACTCGTCGGACGAGACCATCTCGGTATTCGCGCGGGTATAGGCGGTCGAGGTGCCAAAGAGCAGGCCGTTCTCACGCATCAGGTCAAAGGCGCGCATGACCTCCTGGTACGAGCCGTCGCCGCGACGACCGTCGTTGGAGTCCTCAGTCCCCTCGAGCGAAACGCTAAAGACGATGTTGCCCACGCGCTTGACGTCGTCACAGAATTCCTGGTCAATCAGCGACGCATTGGTAAAGATGTTGAAGAGGCAGTCGTTGTGCGCCTCGGCCAGACGAATCACGTCGCGCTTACGGACCAGCGGCTCGCCGCCCGTGAGCATATAGAGATGGCAGCCCAGCTCGGAGCCCTCGGTGACCAGACAATCCATCTCCTCATACGTGAGGTTCAGGCTGTTTCCGTAGTCGGCGGCCCAGCAACCGACGCAATGCTTGTTGCAGGCACTCGTGGGGTCGAACAGGATGATCCAAGGAACGTTGCACTGCTCCTTCTCCGCGTTCTCGGTGGTGTTGCGCAGGCCGCGGAAAGCAGCCTCGTACCCGCCGGCGAGCACGGCGGTCTTGAGCACGTGGTGATCGGTGCTGTCGATGACGTCCCAGAGGTACTGCTCCCACTTGGAGCCGGGATACAGGCCGTTACGCAGGCCGCGAGTCACACCCGGGGCGGTGTCCTTGAGCAGCTTGCCTGCCATGTCGATGAGCTTGTCGAGATTCTTCTCGCGGTCAGGACCGCTGGCGGCCTTGATGATCTGGTCGAGGGCGATGCTGAACGCCTTGCGCTCGGCAGCGTGGGCAATCTTGGATTGCATGGGGTACCTCTCCTTCTTGGACGGGTCGACAACCCCTTCGGTTTTTGAACCCGTTTCAAATCAAGGCAATGGTACCCTAATTTTCAAAAAGAAAATCAGTATTTTTGAACTGGGTTAGATTTTTAACATGTGACGGCCGATAATGGAAAGGCCCGTGCGGTTTACCTCCTCCGCGCGGGCCCACCCAACGATTCCCACCTCGAATGGCTACTTCGACGCCTCAAACGCCGCGACGTTTGCGGCGATGTGCTCGCAGGTCGCATGCCACTTGGCAATCTCGTCCTCGGAGAGCTCCGGGGCAAACACCTGCTCGACGCCCTCGGCGCCAATGACGCACGGCAGGCTCGCATAGATGCCGCTCACCCCGTACACGTCCTCGACCAGCGTCGACACGGGCGTCACGAGCTTGGTGTCCGCAAGCACCGCCTCGATGATCTGCGCCGCCGCGCGCGAGACGGAGTACTCCGTGCAGAACTTGCCGGCCATCGTGATGTACCCGCCGCGCGTGGCCGCCTCCTCGATGGCGGGGCGGTCAAGCGCAACACCCGCCTGCGCCTCGACCTCGTCCAGCGTCAGGCACCCGACGGCCGCGTGGCTGAAGCACGCAAACTCGCTGAAGCCGTGCTCTCCGAGCATCCACGCGTTGACGCTCGCCGGATCGTATCCGGTGACATCAGATATGGCGTGGCGCAGGCGCGACGAGTCGAGCGCCGTGCCGGAGCCGATGACTCGCCGCGGGTCCATCCCCGTCTGGCGCTGCAACTCAAGCGCCACGACGTCGCACGGGTTGGCGATGCTCACCCACACACCGTTAAAGCCGGCCGCCATGATGCGCGGCGCAAACGTGGCGACCTCGGCGGGCGTCAGCAGGTTCTCCGCGTCGCGGTTGGTCTTCGACGCGGCCACGTGCCCCGCGGCGTTCACGATCACGTCGCAGCCGGCGAGCTCCTCGTAATCACACGCGCAGTCGATCACGCGCGCTCGGCGCGGGTAGTAGGCCATCGCGTCGAGCATGTCATTGGCCTGCGCGCGGCACAGCTTAAGGTCGCGGTCGCAAAACCGCAGCTCCTCCACCGCGCCGTGGGAAAGAAGGACGTCCGCCACATGCGCGCCCACATGACTCAAACCGATAATGCCAACCTTACCCAAGCTTCCCATAGCAGCCCCCTTCGGATCGCGATACCCGCCTGCGCGGCCGGCATTCAGGTCGCGGGGTGAGCGATGACAATATCACCAGCTTAAGCCTCGTGTATGCTGAAGTGACGAACAAAGACTGAGGGGATACCCATGGGTTACCGTACATACACATGCCCGATCGCGCGCGACTGCGGCGGCTGCGAGTGGCTCGCAGTCCCCTACACCATCCAGCTGCGCCGCAAGCAGGAGCAGGTCAAGGACCTTCTTGGCGCCATGATCGCCACCGACAAGGGCGAGCTGCGGCAAATCGTCGGCATGAAGGGCGAGCCCATCTCGTATCGCCACAAGGCCGCGACCCCCTACGCCCACGCAGGGCGCGGGCGTATAACCTGCGGTTTCTATGCGCGCGGCAGCCACCGGATTGTCCGCTGCAACGACTGCCTGGCAGAAGACCCGAGGGCACGCCACATCCTCAACGCCGTGGGCCGCGCAGCCGAGCTCCAGCACATCCCCGCCTACGACGAGGACAAGGGCACGGGCGTCCTGCGCCATGCCGTCGTCCGCTGCGGCTACGCGACCGACGACGTGCTGCTCACCGTGGTCACCAATGTCGCGCAGCTCCGTCAGCCGGGCAGGTTCGTCTCGGCGATCCGCGGCGCGGCGCCCGAGGTCACCAGCATCGTGCAGAACGTGAACACGCGCCGCACGAACGCCATCCTCGGCTTTACCAACAACACGCTCTGGGGTCCGGGCACCATGCGCGACAAGCTCCTGGGCTGCACGTTCGAGATCGGCCCGACCACCTTCTACCAGACCAACCCCGCACAGACCGAGGAGCTCTACCGGTTGGCCATAGAAGGCGCCGCGCTCAAGGGCGGCGAGCGCGTGCTCGACGCCTACTGCGGCTGCGGCACGATCGGAATCTGCGCCGCATCCGCAAGCGACGCCGAGATTGTGGGCGTCGAGCGCGTCGAAGGCGCCGTAAAGGCGGCAAAGAAGAACGCTGCCGTCAACGGCCTTGGCGAGAAGTGCCGCTTCGTCGCCGCCGACGCCACGGAGTGGATGGCCCGCGAAGGCTGTGAGCTTGGCTTCGACGTCGTGCTCATGGACCCGCCGCGCGCGGGCTCCACGGCCGAGTTCCTCGACGGCGTGGCCGAACTCGCGCCGGAGCGCGTGGTCTACGTGAGCTGCAACGTGGAGACCCAGGCCCGAGACCTCGAGTACATCCGCAAGAAGGGCTATCGAATCGAGTCCGTCACGCCGGTCGACATGTTCCCCCACACCAAGCACGTCGAGTCCGTCGCGGTGCTTGTGCGCCGTTAGCCGCGCCGAGATCGTGCTTACAGCAGGTCCTGGAAATCCATGAGCCGCGCATCGGCGACCGAATCGCCGCGGTAACAGACGGTGTATACACCGGCGGCGCGCGCCGAGGCTACGCCGGACGACGAGTCGTCGAAGGCGACCGCGTCGGAAGCGTCGACCCCCAGAATCTCAAGGGCCCGCAGGTACGGCTCGGGATCGGGCTTCATGCGCGACACCATTTCGCGTCCCACAATCGCGTCAACGTAGGTGAGCAGACCGAAGTTGTTGAGCGCGCGCACGAGGCTCGCGCACCGCGTAGTCGAGACAACTGCGATGCGGCACCCCCGGTCGCGAAGGCGCGCCCACAGCTCCGGCAGCCCGGGATTCGGCGCAAGGCCGGGATTTCCATAGATATCGCGGTCGGAGTCCCAGACTGCGAGGTAGTCCTCTTCCGTCGCCTGGATCCCGTGCCTGGCAAGAAGCGCCGGCCCCTCGACCTCGGAGGCTTTACCGATAAAGCCCTCAAGCTCCTCGTCGGTGGCCTCATAGCCAAGCGCAGCAAGCGCGCGGCGATCAAGTTCGACGTAGAGTGGCTCGGTATCTGCCACAACCCCATCGAAATCAAACAGCGCGCATTTGGCATGAATCAGCTTCTCGATCAACGGCACTCTCCTCATACCGGCGACCGCCATTAGGCGCAGCGGTCGAACGCGCTCTCGACCTTTCCTCGAACGAACCTGCAGGCGTCCGCGGTCTCCTCTCGCCAGCTCTCGGAGCCAACATACCAGAACTCGGCGACGAATCGGCGAACGCCCTGGCGCACGGCCTCCTCCAGCGCATCCCAGTCGGTCGTGCCGGTGCCGAAAGGAACCTCGCGGTACCGGCCGACGGCAGTCTCCTTGCAGTGAACCGCAATGAGGTGGCCGCGCCCAGTCGCAAGGTCGTCGGCCACGGGCTTCCCGCTGATAAAACTGCCGTTGGTGATGTTCCCAAGATCGGGATACACACCCAGGTACGGGCTGTTGATCTGGCTCACGTACGTCATAGCCTTCTCAACGGTATCCATAAACGGCGTCTCCATGGTCTCAAAGCCCAAAAGCACACCCTTGCGCGCCGCCATCTCGACCGCGCGGGCCAGCGTCTCGGCAAACCACTTGCGAGTCTCCTCGGTGCTCTGCTCGTAATACACGTCGTAGCCGGCGAGTTGAATCGTACGAACCCCAAGGTCACATGCGAGGTTAAGCGCCTTCTCCATGATGAGCAGGCTCTTTGCGCGAACTTCAGGATCGGGATGCCCCAAGGGATACTTCCGGTGAGCGGAAAGGCACATTGAGCGGATTGGCAGGCCCGTCTCGCTCTGCATCCTCACAAGATCGCGGCGCTGACCTGCAGTCCAATCGAGGCGAGCGAGGCGAGAGGCGCTTTCGTCGATGGAAATCTCGACATAGTCGAAGCCTGAGTCGCGGGCAACGTTCAAGCGCTCGAGCCAGGTAAGATCGGCGGGGACGGCCTTCTCATACATGCCGAGCAGATACGGTTTGCTCATTTTTTTGCCTCCAAAACGGCGATTTTTGGCACAAGAAGGGCCGACCGCCCATGCGATGCGGTCGGCCCGAAGAATCAAGCTTTTATAACGAGAAGGACGAGCCCCCTCTTTTTAGCTACTCGCTAGAGGACGGAGCGGAACGGAACGTTGGGCTCCTCGTCGAAGCAGTCCTCGAAACCGCGCTGGTAGACGAAGTACTTCTTGCCCGCCTCGAAGTCGGTCGGATAGGTGTAGTGGCCGCCGACCTTCCAGTAGTAGGGCTTGAACTTATAGCCCAGGCGTTCCTTACGCATGTTGTAGAGGACCTCGATCTCGCGCAGGTCCGCCTCGAAGTTGGTCCACACATCCCAGTGGATGGGGATGACGACCTTGCACTGCAGGGCCTCGGCCATACGGATAATGTCGGAAGCCTCCATCTTGTCCTGCATGCCCATGGGGTTGCAGCCGAAGGACCCGAAGGCCACGTCGACGCCGCCATACTGCTTGGCGATGTCCTTGCCATGCTTGGCGAAGTAGATGGAGTAGTGGGAGTCGCCGGAGTGGTAAATGTTGCCGCCCGGGGTACGAAGCAGGTAATTGACGGCCTTCTCGTCCATGTCCATCGGGCACTTACCCCAAAGGTCCTCGCGGTCGGGGCCGGTGGAGTCGGTCGTGGTGATGCAGGTACGGTCGAAGGAGTCCATGCAGACGATCTCGATGTCGCCGACCTTGATGACGTCGCCGGGCTTGACGGTGATGCAGCGCTCGGCGGGCACGCCCCACTTGAGCCAGAACTCAACGGACTTCTTGGGGCCAATGAACGGGACGGGGATCTCGTTGCCGTCGGCGTCGGTAGTGGTCATACCGGACTGGATCACGTGAGCCGCGAACTCCTTGGACATGTGGTCCTGGTGATAGTGGGTGGCCAGCACCGCGTCGACGTGCTTGATCGCGAAGGGATCAAAGACGTAGGGGATGTTGCGCAGGTTGGGCTGCATGGCGCGGCAGCCGGCCATGTTGGCCATCTGGTGGCCGACCTTCATCTTGCCGTCGCCATGGGTACGCTTGCCGTTGCCGGTCCAGAGGTCGATGGTGATGGCGGTGTTGCCCGGGGTCTTCATGTAGATGCCGGTGCAGCCGAGCCACCACATCTCGACGGTGCCGGGGGCCGGCTTGGCGGCCTCCATGTCCTCGTTGAGCCAAGTGCCCCACTCGGGGAACGTGTTCATGATCCACTTCTCGCGGGTGACCTCGTCGATAGCAGTCATTCGAATACCTCCTGGTTATCGTGCGCGACAAGAAGTACTTGCCGCCTTGAATACGTGCTTACTCGGAAACGGTGTAGAGGGCGACCTCGTTGGTCTCGCGGTTGGCGGCGATGATGCGCTGATCGCCGCCGTCATTGATGACCCAGCAGTTAGCCGGCCCGCGATCGTGATCGATCTGCTCGACCGTGTACTCGCCGTCAACAAAGTGGACACGCAGCAGATCGCGGTCCTCCTTGCGATTGCCCACCACGGCACAGGGCTTGCCAGCGAGCTCGCCCGACCAGATGGCGTGCAGGAAGTTTCGACGCTCGGGGTCGGTCCAGACGCAGGTGTAGACATCCTCGTCGTCGGTCGCGTGCCAGACGGAGAGCGTGTCGCCATGGAACTTGGAGATGGTCAAGATCTCCTCGACGCCGTCGCCGTCGAAATCGCCCACGCAGATGTCGCTCGTAGGGTTGACGATGAGGCACTTGATGTCCCACTCGCCATCGGCGGTCGCGGGCGGCGCGTAGCGGAAAACGCCGGCCGCCGTCGAGACGAGCGCATAGCTGCGGTCGGGCGCGTACCAGAAGCCGTGGTTCTGAACCTGGCCGCCAGCAAGGCAGACGAGCGGGAGCTGATGCTGGTCGTCATAGGCCTCGCCCGCCTCGTCGAGGCGCCCGGCCCACACGGCGCCGGGGGTCTGCCAATCGTTCTTGATGTGGCGGCAGGTTCCCTTGATGGTGCAGGCAATCACCCAAGTGGTCCCGTCGGCGCCCTTGAGCAGGCCGAAGCGGTGGACGTAAGGAAGGTCGCAGAGCTTGGTGGAGCTCCAGGAACCGTCCGCGGCGCGGGTATAGGTGCGGATGTGCGCGGTGTCGCCGCCGAAGTTGGGCGAGAAGAACTCGCAGGTGGCCATGAACTGGTCGTCGCGACCAGGGACCTGCGTGATGGTCATGACGCCGCCGGGGCCCTCGGACACGGTCTCCATCGGCTCGCCGTCGAGGGCGAAGCGGCGAATGGGCCCTTGCTTCTCGACGCCTACGAGGAAGCTCTTGGCATCGGCGCCGTCAAAGGTGCCGATGGCGTAGGCCAGGTTCATCTCGGCGATTACCTTCTTGGAATAGTTCATCGTGTGTGCCTTATCCCTTTGGAATCGGTCAGGTGACGTTGGCTTGCCGCGCTATTTCGGCAAGCGCCCTTGGAAAGAAGCCCGAAAGACTAAGCCTTGAACTTCTCGGCAGCGCCGGTCTCGACGAGGTGTTGCTCCATCTCGGCATCAGACAGGACGTTGCGCAGGCCGATGACGGTCACGCCGGCCTGCGCCGCGGCGTCGTACATGTTCACAAAGTTGAGGGGGCTGAACACAATGTCGTACTGACGGGCGACCGAGACGCCCTCGGACAGCGCGCAGTGGTGAATGTCGGCGACGCCCATGCCGAGCTTCTTGGTCACGCGCTCAGCGGTCATCTTCATCATGAGGGAGGTGCCGGCACCGTTCGCGCAGGCGACGAGAATCCTAGCGTTCATTGTTCTCTCCGTTTCCACCCGGACGAGCCGGGTTCCGCCCCGGGCTTCCCGGGCTTCTTTTTAAAGAAGGGACGGCCGGCGGTCCGACCGCCCCCTTTAGAGCTGGTGAGTAACTTGCTGGTAGTTCTAACAACACACGGGTTCTTGGACAGCGTGGCTACTTGATGCCGCTGGCGCGCATCTCCTTGCACTTCTGCCAATCCTCGACCTCGAGGAAGTAGGTCTCCTTGTGCTTGCGGTACTGGATCTGCGGGATCGCGATGAGGGCGGCGGCGCAGATGACGATGCCGATGACGCCGAGGTACTTCATGATCACGGTCATGACCGGCCAGACGGCAGCCCAATCCCACATTCCGATGTAGCCGCCGTAGGCAGCCAGGCCGGTGAGGCCGGCGATGAACGCGGAGCCGAAGACCTGGATGAGGCCCGAGATGAAGGGAAGAACGCAGCAGGCGCGCAGGCCGCCCTTGTCGTTGGCGTAGACGCCGATGACGGCGTTGTCGAAGAACAGGGGCACGAAGCCGGCCATGATCACAACGGGAGACTTGAGCAGCAGCAGGATGCCGATGGCGAGGAACTGGCCAAGAGCGCCAAAGAGGAAGCCGATGGTCACGGCGTTGGGAGCGCCGAAGCCGAAGGTGACGGCGCAGTCGACGCCGGGGACGGAGCCCTTGAGCAGCTTGGAGGAGATGCCCTGGAAGGAGTTGGTGAGCTCAGTGACGAAGGTGCGGACGCCGAGCTGAAGGATCGAGAGGTACACGGCGAACTCGAAGGAGGTCGTCAGGATGTACATAAAGAAGTCCTGGCTCTCCTTCATGAACTTCTGCTCGACGAGGAAGTCGCGGCCGAGGATAACGAGGATGGCGCCAAAGAAGAGCGTCATGAGGATGGCAGTTGCCACAAGGTTCTCGTTGAAGATCTTCAGGAAGCCGGGGAGCTTGATGTCGTCGACGTTCTTGGACTCCTTCTTTGAGTGCTTGTTCATCCAGTCAGCGGCCTTGGAAGCGAGGTAGACGCCGAACATCTGCTGGTGGGCGATGGTGAGGCCGGCGCCGTCAGTAAGCTCCTGGGAAGGACGGATGCAGAGGTTGGAGCCGACGGCCCAATACAGGCCAAGAAGGACGGTCATGATCACGAGGACGACCCAGTCCTGGTCCTTGAGGGCCGGGAAGGCAAAGAGGATCAGGAAGAACGCGAGGGCGGACTGCTGAACCTGAACGTGGCCGGTGGTAAAGAGCGCGCGGCACTTGGTGACCTTACGGAAGGCGACGAGCACGATGTTCAGAATAAAGGCAAAGAGCAGGAGGAACATAACGAGCGAGAAGGACTTGCCCGAGATAAAGGACAGTGCAGCGGAGCTGGTGTCCTCCATGGCGGCCTGAACGGCGTTCTGGCCGAAGTACGGGTCGATAACGCAGGCGTTCATGTTAAAGCGTGTCTGGAGACCTACGAGGACGGGGCGGAAGGCGCTCGTGAGGCCCGAGGAGCCGACCTGAAGGATTTGATAGCCAATGACGGCCTTGATAAAGCCGGCGAGAATCTCGTACCAAGGCTTCTTCATGAGTGCATAGCCGAGTACGACGATCAAACCGATAAAGTAGGCGGGCTGCGTGAGGATGTTGTTGACGATCCACGTCCAAATGCCCATTAAGACGTCCATGTGCTTCCTTTCATTCCTTTACGGAGATGCTCCCATGGCAACCCCGATGGTAGTCAGTCGATCGGGTCTATTCGTCTCCGACCATGGCATCGATCTCGAGGAGATCCTCGGGCGAGGTCGCCATCTTGAGCTTCTCGACGGCCTCCTCGTTGGTGAGGACCGCCATCAGGCGCTGCATATTCTTGAAGTGCTCGTCCTGGTTGGTGGAACACAAGGTAAAGAATATCTGCGCGTCGGTATCGGGCGTCGGGTTCTCCTCATCGAAGTGAACGGACTCGGCGCTGCGCATAAAGCCGATGCCGGTTCCGTTGCAACCCTGGGCGTTCTCGGTGGTGTGGGGCATCGCGACGCCTGGAACCAACACGATGTAGGGGCCGTTCTTCTCGACGTTCTCGATGATCACGTCAGCGTAGACGGGATCGACAAGGCCCTCGGCCTCCAGGGGCTTGCAACACTGGCGAAGCGCTTCCCTCCAATCCAGTTGCCCTTCGACGAAGGCATAACGCTTCTTCTCGACGATTTCCTTCAGAAGCATCCGGAACCTCTCCTTCCCTTGATGCCATGAATCATTACCGTATCACCGTTCATAGTGTTCGAACGTTACGAACGACTTACTGGCTCTGTTATAGCTTAATTGTTCATGTTGAATGTTCGTTTTGGATAGAATCGCCGCGAACGGTAGTGTTTTCCCGGTAGGCGGTTATACAGATATACTTAGAACAATCAGATTGTTCACTTCTGCTAAGGTATCCCTATCGAATAATCCAAATCGTTCAACGATTGAACGAACTGCTCAGTTTCATGTTCCCTATACTCATGAACAAGAGCTCGAATCAAGGCAGGTCCCATGGCAGACAAAAAAAGCCGCGGCTTCGTGGAGCAGCGGCGCCAGACCATACTCAATCTACTTCGCGAGAAAGGCCGCGTCAGCGTGGCCGAGCTCTCCGAGAAACTGGGCATCAGCTCATTGACGGTACGCCGCGACCTCGACGAGCTCGAAGCGCGCGGGCAGGTCACGCGCCGCTACGGCGAGGCACTTCTTTCCGAAGGCGGCGGCGATGGCCGGGGGACCGCCGCCGATCCCTTCGAGGATGCAAAGTCGCGTATAGCCCAAGCGGCGGCGGCGCTCGTAAACGACCGAGAGCTGCTGTTCGTCAACACCAGCTCAACTGCGCTCGGTGCCATCAAATACTTGAGCGCCCACGGCGTCACGGTGGTCACCAACAGCCTTCACGGCCAAGAGCTCCCCACCCCCGAGGGCGGCATGGTGCTTGTGACCGGCGGCGAGGTTCGTCCGCCGCGCGGCGTCCTTTCCGGAGAGTTCGCGCTCGCAAACATCCGCAGCGTCGCCGCAAGCACCTGCTTCGTCGGATGCGCCGGCATCAGCCTCACCGGCGGCATCACGTCCACCACGCAGCAGGAGGCAATCGTCAACTCCCTCATGGTTGAGCGCAGCGAGCGCATGATCCTGCTTGCCGACTCGCGCAAGCTCGGTATCAGCGCAGGTTTCAGCTATGCCGACCTCAGCCGCGTCAACCTGCTCATCACCGACACCGGGGCCACCGACGAAGACGTCGAAGTGCTCCTCGAGGCAGGCATTCACGAGATTCGCCGCGTCTAGGCGCACCACGCCAACCAGCCAACAAAAATACCGCCGGGTACCCGATGGTGCCCGGCGGTCTCTTTAACGCTCTTTGCGAGTCCTACTCCTCGCAGTACTTGACCACGGTCTCGATCATGCCTTCCGGCGTGGTCTGGGACATGATGTCCGCGGACGCCGCGTCGTCGATGAAGATCCCCAAAAACGCCTGGAGCACCGCGACTTGGCCCTCCTCGTGGGCAAAAAGCCCGAGGTTCACGATGAGCTGCGCGTTGACGAGGCCCGTGTCGGCCATGCCGTCGAACTCGATCGGCTCCTTCGGCTTGATGATCGCGATGTAGGGCTTGATCAGGTTCTCGGGGTCGACGTGCGGAAGCGCCACCGAGATCGAGGTGCACTCGAGTCCGGTCGGATAGTTCTTCTCACGCTCAAGGATGGCGTCGAGCCAGGAATCCTTGACGTAGCCGCCCTCCTTGAGCTTCTCGCCAAGCTTCTTGAAGAAATCGAAGCGGTCGTCGGCCTCGAAGTCAAAGAAGACGAGCTCGGGCTTGAGCAGGCTGGTATCGATCATAGGCACGCATCACCCTCTCTGTTATCGTTTCTTTGAGTTGCTTTTGGGCAGGCCGGCTGTCGACTTTCTTGCTTGAACGCGCAGCGAATCGGGTGCGACGCGCTCTTCGATCTCGAGGAGACGAGAGGCGAGCTCCTCCCCATCCCCGAAAACGTTGGTCGGGATCCAATACCGGCCGCGCAGGGCATTGTGATCGCCCATCCGAACGTACATCTTTCCGCCGCTTCCCCCGCGGATAGAATAGTCCGCGAGCTCGTCGATTATGTAGCTCTTTGACTTCCCAAAGACCTCAACGGATATCCTGTCGTCCCCGACGGTTATCGAGTGGGGGTAGCAGCCTGCAATGAAGGTGTTCCACACCTGATAAACGGCGACTATCGAGCCGATCGCGAACACAGGCCACACGCCGAAGCTGTTCACATATGCATGCCAACCCAAAAACAAGACCAAGAAGGCGCAGAAGCCTCCCTCGACCTTGACCTCTATGGTGTAGTACGGCTCGGTATAGGTGTACGTTTTTGTCTGCATCAACGCCCCTTAACGGAGAGGCCCGCACCTCGTTCGATGCGAGCCCCATGGTCAATATCCGCTCGTTGCCTCGGGCAGTCGGCAAATCCGACTATTGCTGAGTTTCCTCAGCAGCAGAAGCCGTGGCGGCGTGCATCTGGGCTGCCTCTTTGAGGATGCGCCGGCGATTCCAGATCGCCAGGGCAATCACGGCAAGCGCGCACAACCCGAGGCCGATGGGGCCGAAGAACCCGGCTGCGCGCGTGATAGCCCACGTAAGCGGATTCGCTCCGTCGCAAATCGACGAGATGGCAGCCGCACCGCCCATGTCAAAGCCGACGTTCGCCGCCGCGCTGGTGATGAGCGGCGACAGGTCGGTGGCGATGTAGAAGCCGACGGCAAGAACCACGATGCCAGTGAGCAGGCCTCGGAAACCGTTCTCGTGAACGATCGGGGTAACAAGAACGAGCATATAGGGAATAACCGCAAGGTCAGCCAGGGGAACCATCTTGTTGCCAGGGAGGACGAAGGCAAGAAAGATGGAGACCGGGACCAGAATGAGGGCCATGGTCAGTGTCACGGGGTGGCCGGTGCCGACGGCGGAGTCGAGGCCGATATAAATCTTGCCGCGATTCTGGAAGCGGCTCTGAATGAAGGCGGACGCCGCGTCGGAGACGGGCATGAGGCCCTCCATCAGCAGAGCGGCCATCTTTGGAATCAAGACCATAACGGCACCCATGTAGACGGCCATGGAGAGGACGGACGGGGTAGTGGTTCCGTCGGCCGCGGTTGCAGGCAGAAACCCGTAGCCCGCAAGAAGGCCGATCAAAAGACCGATGATGGAGCCGAGAAGCACAGGCTCGCCAAAAACGCCGAACTGCTTCTGCATGGTGCGGACGTTGATGTCGATCTTGTTCAGTCCGGGAATCTTGTCGATTACCCAGTTCACTGCATAGGCGATGGGGGCGTACGCGCCGGCGAAGCCATGGGGAATGGAGACGCCCGGAAGCCCAAGGGACTCCTCAACCATCGGGGCGGTGACGTCGCCGATGATCAGCACGACGACCTCGTTGATGACGGCGGCGGCGATGCCAAGCGCCACGCTATCGGTAACGATGGCCACAAGAGCGCCCGTGAAGGCAAAGTGCCAGTAGTTCCAAATGTCGACGTCCGCAGTCTGGGTTGTGTTGGTGAGCAGCATGATAATGTTCACCACCAGACCCAGGGGAATGATGATGGTGCCGACAATGGACCCCATCGCAATTGCGGAGGCGGCGGGCCAGCCGACGTCGAGGACGGAGAGCTCGAGGCCGAAGCGCTCGACCATTGCCGTCACGCCCGCGGCGAGGTCGGTTCCCATGAGCTGATTGATCACAAGGTTCAGCCCGATAAAGCCGATGCCGACGGTAAGGCCCGCTTTAAGGCTCTTTCCGAAGCCGGCACCAAACAATACACCCAGAATCGTCAGCACAATAGGCATGACGACGGATACCCCGAGGCTTGAAAGCCCCGAGAAAAAAGTGACTATCGCGTCCATTGCTTCTCTCTTTCCTATTGCCGATAACCCTCAAGCGGCCACAGTAACTCGTTGCATGCGAAAACTACTTCGACATGATTTCGACGATCTTTTGCTCCGCTGCAGCGCGGCCCATTCCCGTCAAGAACGGAAGGCCACTAACGAACTCGCATTTCAGGTCGGCGGGCGCAACCGTAGTGGCAACGAGCAGCGCGGCGTCGGCGCACTGGGAGGGTGCCTCGGCGATGGAGCACTGCACAATACGGTACGTACCGGCCAGTCCATTGGAGTCAAGAAGGTCCTTGATCTTTGCGGCGACCGCCGTGGAGGTGGCGACACCTGAACCGCATGCAACAACAAGCTTTTTCATAATTTATCCTTTCCAAATAAACAGCATCTTGGCTAATTCCCACTTCGATTTACTTACTAGCCCGTTTGATAGAGCGTGAAACCTGCTTTCATAAGCGACATTCTTTTGGCACATCCATCCTAGAACTGGTACGCGGTGCTCACGATTGCCTGCCCTGGCGTCAGCCACGTGGTAGACCACTCGATGGAGCGGCCGTCCTCGAGCCTTATGTTCTGCTCAAGCACGAGCACCGCCGCGCTGTCGTCGCATCCCAAAAGCTCAGCGTGATCGTGGCCCGCGACGCGCGCGGTATATCGCATATCTGATCGGCGAATCTTTCCTCCCGAGCACAGCTCGACGGCATCAAACATCGAGATCTTGGTGAAGTCCAGGTCCTCAAGCCCAGGGCACACCACAAGATTCGACCAACTCTCCTGGCAAAGAACCGGGCTTCCCTCCACCGTGCGCACGCGGCGCAACAGCATGGTTTTCTCGCCCTCCGCCAACCCGAGTTCGTTTGCGACGTCAAGAGGAGCCGGTATCACACGCATCTCAACGACGCGGGTCTTGAACTGCTTTCCCTGCTGTGCAAGGGACGCAGCGAACGAGAGCGGCCTTGTGCCCGCCGGGTGTGTGATGTCCGCGTCCGCAACATAAGTGCCACTTCCGCGTTTCTGAATCAGGAGCCCTTCGGCAACAAGCTGCTTGATAGCCTTACGGACCGTTCCGCGAGACACCTGGAATATGGCAACAATCTCGTTCTCGGATGGAATCCTGGAGCCGACCGGCCATTCTTTAAGGTCAATCTTGGTCCTCACCCTATCCGCAAGCTGCGCGTAGAGTGGTCGAAGCCCTGATTTATCCAACGATGATGATTCATCTTTAGTCATCGATAGTCACCAAATAACACCTAAGGTAAGTTGTTTAGCTTTTGTACTGTACATTATGTGTACAACTTTTCTTGCCAAAAAAAGGACCCCCAGCCGATTCTCCGCATAACCGAAAGAAATCGACTGGGTGGTTGAAAGCTCTTTATCAAGAGTCTGAAGAGCTGTGGCAGTGCCTACTCGGGATCCACGTCCACGTGGCCGTCATCGCGCAGGTGCACACGACCAGCGGCGAGCCAGCCCACGACCTCGGGATACAGCTCATGCTCGATGGCGTGGATGTGCTCCTCAAGGGTGTCGACGTCCCAGCCCTCCTCCACCGGCAGCGCGCGCTGCGCGATGATGGGGCCGCAGTCGTACTTGTCGTCGGCGAAGTGAACCGTCACGCCCGTGACCTTGACGCCGTAGTCGAAGGCGTCCTGGATGGCGTGCGCCCCCTTGAAGCTGGGAAGAAGTGCCGGGTGAAGGTTGACGATGCGGCCGGGGTACGCCTCGAGCAGCGGCTTTCTGACCATGCGCATGTAGCCCGCCATGATCACGTACTCGCAGCCCGCCTCCTTGAGGGCCGCCGCGATCTTTTCGTCGGCCGCCTCGGGCTCGGCATACTCGGACTTCTCCATGACGAGGATCGGAAGGCCGGCTTCGCGGGCGCGCTCGATGCCGCGCACGCCCGGGCGGCTCGACACCACAAGCGCCACCTCGGCATTGAGCGAGCCGTCGGCAATGCGGTCGACGATGGCCTGCAGGTTGGTTCCGCTACCGGAGATGAGGACACCGATCTTCAGCGGCGCGGCCTCGTCGTCCTCGACGAGGCGGCAGACACCGCCCTCGCAGCTCCAGTGGCTCATCGATAGGTCACCTTGCCCTCGCCCGGGACGCACTCGCCCATGACGAACGGCTCGAAGCCCTGCTCGCGAAGCTTGGCCTCGACCTCGGCCTGGTCCTCGGGAGCGCAGATGATGCTCATGCCGACGCCCATGTTGAAGGTCTTGTACGCCTCGTCCAGGGTGAGGCCGGCGGCCTTGACCATGTACGGGATGACGGGAGGCATCGGCCAGGCGGGACCCTCCTCGCCGCCGCGGTACACGAGCGCGTCGACGTCGGCGGGAAGCGCGCGGTTGAGGTTCTCGGTGATGCCGCCGCCGGTGATGTGCGCCATCGCGTGGATGGGGGCGCCGGCCTTGAGGGCGGCCACGAGGCCGCCGGCGTAGATGGTGGTCGGACGCAGGACGGCGTCGGCCAGGCTCTCGCCGCCGAGCTCGGCCAAAGGCTCGTTGAGCTCCTCGACGGTCTTGCCCTCGATGGCGACCTTGCGCACGAGGGAGTAGCCGTTGGAGTGGATGCCGGAGGAGGGCAGGCCGAGGATGACGTCGCCGGCCTTGACCTTGTCGGGGCCGATCATCTTGGGGCGGTCGACGACGCCCACCACGAAGCCGGCCAGGTCGTAGTCGTCGGGGTTCATGACGCCGGGGTGCTCGGCCATCTCGCCGCCCACGAGGGCGCAGCCGGACTTCTTGCAGCCCTCGGCGATGCCCTTGACGATCTCCGCCACGTGCTCGGCGCGGAGCTTGCCGATGGCCACGTAATCCAGGAAGAAGAGAGGCTCGGCGCCGATGGGCACCACGTCGTCGACGCACATGGCCACGAGGTCCTCGCCCACCGTGTCGTGGCGGTCGAGCAGCTGGGCGATGGCGAGCTTGGTGCCGACGCCGTCGGTGCCGGACACGAGGACGGGGTCCTCCATGTCCTTGAAGCCCTTCATCGAGAAGCAGGAGCCGAAGCCGCCGAGGCCGCCGATGACCTCGGGGCGGTTGGTGGCCTTGACGGCGCCCTTGATGGCGTCGACCGCGCGGGCGCCCTCGTCGACGTCCACGCCGGCGTCGGCGTACGTAACGTGCTTGGTCTGCTGAGCGTCGGACATGTTAGTTCTCCTTGTCTGCCATCTCGAGGACGTCCTCGGGGTGCATCTTCGAGAGGTCGCTGGCGGCCTCAAGGTTGTTGGGCTTGTATCCGGGGAGGAACTTCTCCTCGTAGAACGACTTGGGGATCTCGACCGGGTAGTTGCCGTCGAAGCAGGCCTTGCAGTAGCCCACCTCGGGGACGCACTCCATGAGGCCCTCGATCGAGAGGAACCCGACGGAGTCCGCGCCGATGTGGTCGCGGATCTGCTCGAGGGTCATGTTCGCGGCGATGAGCTGGTCCTGGTCGGCGGTGTCGATGCCGTAGAAGCAGGGCCACTTGACCATGGGAGAAGCGCTGCGGACGTGGACCTCGGTGGCGCCGGCGTCGCGCAGGAGCTGGACGATCTGATTGGACGTGGTGCCGCGCACGATCGAGTCGTCGACCATGACCAGGCGCTTGCCGGCCACGACGTCGGAGAGGGCATTGAGCTTGAGGCGCACGCCACGCTCGCGGAGCTCCTGGGTGGGGGCGATGAAGGTGCGGGCGATGTAGCGGTTCTTGATGAGACCCGTGCCGTACGGGATGCCGGACTCCTTGGCAAAGCCCTCGGCCGCCGGGCAGCCGGAGTCGGGCACGCCGATGACGAGGTCGGCCTCGACCGGGGTCTCGCGGGCAAGGACGCGGCCCATGTTGTGGCGCACGCGGTAGATGGACATGCCGTCCTTGACGGAGTCCGGGCGCGAGAAGTACACGTGCTCAAAGATGCAGTTGGCGAGCGAGCGCGGGCGGCACCCCATCTGGGAAGAGAGACCGTCGTCCGAGATGCGGATGATCTCGCCGGGCTCGACCTCGCGCACGTACTCGGCGCCCACGGTGTCGAGCGCGCAGGTCTCGCTGGCGACGACCCAGCCGGCGTCCCCGGAAAGACGGCCTAGGACGAGCGGGCGGATGCCGTGCGGGTCGCGGAAGGCGTACAGGGCGTTGTCACGGACGAGCACCATGGCGTAGCCGCCCTCGAGCATGCGCATGGTATGCGCAATGCCCGTGCGCAGGCTGTGGCCGCGCTGGGTAAAGAAGCCGATGAGCTTGGCCGCCACCTCGGAGTCGGTGTTGGAGCGGAACGGGACGCCCATCTCGATGAGCTCGTGGCGCAGGCTGTCGAAGTTCACGAGCGTGCCGTTGTGCGCCAGCGCGATGATTACGTCGTTGATCATCGAGAGGTGCGGCTGCGCGGACTCCCAGCCCTTGGCGCCGGCGGTGCCGTAGCGGCAGTGGCCGCAGGCGACCTTGCCGGGCATGGCCGCGAGGTCGGCGTCGGTAAAGACCTGCGTGACGAGGCCGAGGTCCTTGCGCACAAGGACCGTCTTGCCGTCGCCGACCGCGATGCCGGACGAGTCCTGGCCGCGGTGCTGCAGCGAGTGCAGCGCGAAGTAGGTCATGCGGGCCACATCGTGGCCCGGGGCCCATATGCCAAAGACGCCGCACTCCTCATGGAGCTTGTCGTCTTGCTGCTCGGGCGCGGAACTACCTAGATGATCGAGCTTCTCTGACACGAAGTCCTCTTCCTCTCTCGAGCGTCGGGTGCGCGCGGCTACTCTTGGGCCGACGTCGCCTTGGGCACGCAGACGAGCACGACTCGGCCCGTCTCGTTTCCTGTATAGCTGCAGGTACACAGCGAGAGCACGTTGTTGGCGGCCGCTATCTGTGCGTCAGCGTCGGCGGCCTTGGCGCTCGCCTTGGCGGCGAGCGCGGAAAGATAGCTGTGGAACGCGTCGGTGGACTCGAACGAGAAGCACCTGACGTTCTCGTCGTCGCCGTCGGTCTTGTAGGCGAGCAAGGGCTGCAGCTCGTAGGTCGCCTGCTCGGTCACGTACCAAATGGTGTCGACCGAGTCGAACATGCCCTGGCTCTCCATGTCGGAGACGGCCTTGAACATCGAGCCGTTGCGCAGGTGGTGGCCGTAGATGATGGTCTGCGCGTCCACCATGCCGGGGGCGGTGTTGTCCGAGTCGAGGAAGATCTGCCCGCCGAGCGAGTAGTTGCCCTCCGCGTTGGTGTGCAGGTAGGCATCGTTGTCGGCTCCCTGGTAAACAGGGTAGTTGACGTTGGTGCCGGGAATCTGGATCCAACCGACGACCTGCTGGTTCACGGCCTTCAGCGCCGACCAATCGACCTGCGGGGCAGACGAGCCGGAATTGTCCACGGTCGCGTAGGCCGCGAGCTTCTCGTTAATTACATCCTGCTCGTGGTACTCGTACTGGTTGTGCAAAAACATCCCCGCCGCGGCAATCAAAAGGCAGAGCCCGATGACAAGAAGAACGCGCGAGACAATGCGCGCGCGGCGGCGCTTCGGGTCGCGATTCCCCCTGACGTCATAGGGGTCGGACTCTCCGTACCCACTGCGGCGCCTGCCGGACGCCCCGTGACCAGGCGTCACGACGCTCTGGTACCCGACGGCGCGCGAGCTGGTGCGCGCGTAGGCGTTGCCCGCAGGCGCGTGGTAGGACTCATCGCCGCCGCGCGTGGGCCGCGGGACGGGCGCCGGATCCTGAGGGGCAGTTCCTTCTTGCTTAAAGTGCTTAGCCATTGACTAGGCCTCGGCCATCTTCTGCTTGAAATCGACGATGACCTGGCGGTACTCGGGCATGGTGGCGCCGAGGATCTGGGTGGCAAAGATCGCGGCGTTCTTTGCGCCGTTGATGGCGACGCAGGCCACGGGCACGCCGGAGGGCATCTGAACCATCGAGAGGAGCGAGTCCATGCCGCCGAGGTCGGAGGTCTTCATCGGGACGCCGACGATGGGCAGCGGGGTGAAGGCGGCAACGACCCCGCCGAGGTGAGCGGCCTTGCCGGCGGCGGCGATGATCACCTTGAGGCCGCGGTCGGCCGCGGACGAGGCCCATTCGTGGACCTTCTCGGGGTTGCGGTGGGCGCTCGCGATGACGAGCTCATACGGCACTCCCAGCTCGTCGAGTTGGGCCGTGCAGGCCTCCATGGTCGGCATATCGGACTTGGAACCCATAATGATGCCGACGAGCGGCTTTTCTGCGGTCTGTGCCACGAAACGTTCCTCCTCAGGATTGCGCTGCATGCAAGCTTTAAGTATACGCGGCGGGCGCAACGTTTTTCTCCCCGCTCAGAACCTGCACTCAGAGTGTCACAAATGCCGCGGAAGGCTTTCTCGCCACCCGCGGCATCTGGGTTTTTCTTACTTGCTTCGCGAGGAGCGCCAGAGCTTTATGAAGCGCCCGATTCCCGCGCGGTCCATCGTCTGAACGTTCTTGCTCGGCAGCGATTGGATGAACTGCCTGCCGTAGCGCTTGGTCACCAGGCGCGAGTCGGCGAGCACGAGCACGCCCGTGTCGGTCGAGCTGCGGATGAGGCGGCCGGCGGCCTGCTTGACCGAGATCACGGCCTCCGGCAGGGAGTATTTCCACCAGGCGCGCTGGTCGCGGGCCTCGCGCTCGCGGACAAGCGGGTCGTTGGGGCTCGCGAAGGGCAGCTTGGGGATCACGACGCAGCGCAGCGTCTCGCCCGCGGCGTCGAAGCCCTCCCAGAACGACTTGAGCGCGAGCAGCGAGAGGTCCTTCTCGGCAATAAAGCGGTCGCGCAGTCGGCGCGCGGAGGCGCCCTTGCCCTGCTGCTCCAGCTCGAGCCCCTCGCGCGCGAGGCGGCCCGCCAGCTCGGCGTGAACGCGCTCCATGTCGCGGCGGTTCGTGAAGAGCGTGAGCACGCCGCCGCCCATGGCCACATGGACGTCAAAGAGCAGGTCCACGAGGGCGTCGATGTAGCCGCGCTCGTTGGGGGCGGGCATGTCCTTGGCAACGACGACGCTCATGTTGCGGTCGAAGTCGAAGCTCGAGTCGAGCCGCAGGTCGCGGTGCTTGTCCGTGCCCGCGCGGTCGAGCCCGACTCCCGCGTCGAAGTGCTCGAAGCTCTCGCCGACCGCGATGGTCGCCGAGGTGAAGACCACGGTGTCCATCTCGGGCAGCCAGCGCTCCGAGAGGTCGGCGCCCACGTCGAGCTTCTCGGCGCAGAGCTTCTCCATGTTGGCGCGCTTGCGCGAGCGGCTCACCTGCGCGGAGTACACGTAGGCAGGGTCGGGCTCGACGCAGATCAGCTTCACGCCGGCAAGAAGGTCCGAGAGGAACCTCGTGGATTCGCCGAGGTCGGCAGCCAGGCGGGCGTCCGTCTCGCGCAGGGCCGCGGCCGCCTCCTTGAGCTGCTTGACCGCCTCGGCCAGCACGTCTGCCGCGCGGGCGCCGGCGGATGCGACCTCGCCCCACGGCTCGCCGCCGCGGGCGGCCTCGTCGATCCACAGCGTGCTCACGTCGTAGCCGGCATCCCCTCCGCGGGCCGTGCCCGCCAGGCCGTGGACCGCCTCAAAGAGGTCGGCGCAGGCAACCGACGCCCGCGCGGTCGTCGCCGCGGCCTTGGTAAGAAGCCCACACACCAACGTCGAGTTCTCGAGGTGCGCAGAGGATGCGAGCAGGGTGCGCAGCACGCCCGTCTTTGTTCCGCCGAGCAGCTCGAAGGCGATGCGCGCCTCCTCTCCGGAGACCTCGACGGCCCACTGGCGCCGCGCCTCGGACTCGAAGGCGTGGGCCTCGTCGACCACCCAGTGGCGGATCGGGGGAAGGATGTTGCCGTCGGCATCGACGTCGCGCAGGAGCAGCGAGTGGTTGGTCACCACGACATCGCCGCAGGCGGCGCGGCGACGGGCGCCGTGCAGCAGGCACAGGTTGGGGTAGTACGGGCAGCGCGAGCGCAGGCACTCGCCGGAGGTCGTGGTAAGCATGGAGCGCGGCACGTAGCGCCAGCGGATGCCCAGCGCGTCGAGGTCGCCGTCGGGCGACTGGCAGGCATACGCGTAGCACACCGCGATCGCCGTGAGCATGTCCGCGCCCACGGCGTTGTCGGAGCGGCCGTCCTTCTTTCCAGCGGCGATGGGAAGGTCCTCGCGGGCGGCGCGGTCCATGCGGTGCAGGCAGGGGTAGTGGTCGTAGCCCTTCAGGCTGTGGAACTCGAGGCCGCCGGGCAGCGCTTCGGCCAGCGCCGGGAGCTCATGCGAGACGAGCTGGTCGGTCAGCGCGTTGGTTTTTGTCGCGACGCCCACGGTAACGTTGTTTCTTTGGGCAAAGAGCGCCATGGGGAGCAGGTAGGCGAGCGACTTGCCGACGCCGGTACCCGCCTCGATGGAGCGGTGGGTCGAGGTCGCAAGCGCCCGGGCTATCTCGCGCGCCATCTCTTCTTGCTCGGGCCTGCGCTCGAGGTGGTCGTACATCCTGCCCGCAACGCCGTCGGCCGAGAGCTCTCTGGTCACTTCCTCACAGCTGGGCGCACGCACCGGGCCATCGAGCTCCTGCGCGTCCTCGCGCACATGGCCCTGCTGCGCCGCGACGATCTTCGCGCGAACGGCGGGCAGTGAGAAGCGCACCCCCTCGTCCGCAAGCGCAAGGCCCGATAGCACGGGGCGGAATGCCCAGTCGATCTCCTCGTGCATCCCCGCCAGATACCCCAAAAGGCCTGCTGGCAGGTCGGTGAGGGCGCAAAGGATGATCCTCCACATGCCACAGAGCGCGTCGACGTCGTCACTCGAGTTGTGCGTGACCGCCGCGCACCCGAATGCCGACGCCATATCCGCCAACCGGTGGGAAGAAAGGCGCGGGAGCGCGATGCGCGAGAGCGAAAGAGTGTCGATCCAAATGTCGGAGACGTTCGCCCCTCCCGGGACCGCCTCCACAAAGGTCCGGTCGAAGGTCGCGTTGTGGGCGAGCACCGGGGCGCCGCCGACGAACTCGGCGAGCGCGGCCACGGCCTCCTTGGGCGAGGGCGCACCGGCGACGTCGACCTGCGAGATGCCGGTGAGCTTCTGAATCTCGGGAGGAATCGGGCGACCCGGATCCACGAAGGTCTCGAACCTCTCGACGACCTCGCGCCCGCTCAGGCGGGCCGCGCTTATCTCGATGAGCTCGCAGTCCTTGAACGAGAGCCCAGTCGTCTCGGTGTCGAGCACCACCACATCGTCCTCGAGCAGGCCGAACCTCGCAGTTCTTGCCCTATCCGCGAGGCTTCGGTAGGCGTCGGCCACGCTCTTTGGGGTACCGGGCAGAATCAGGTCTTCGAGGCACACCTCATTGGTGGCCGCGTGGTCGTTCTCTTGGGGCATCCTGTTCCTTATCTTGTTTTGGTTTTGGCCTTAGGCACGCACATCTACTCTACCGTCGACGCGCGCCCCTCGACCGCGAGCTCGATAAATTTAGCGCAGAGCTCCGGGAACTCGATCCCGCCGTGGCGCGCGGAGTCCGGCAGAAGGCTTGCCGGAGTCATGCCGGGGATGGTGTTGGTCTCAAGGATCACCGGCTCGCCCATCTCGGTCACGATGAAGTCGCTGCGGGAGCAGCCGGCGCACCCGAGCGCCTTGTGGGCCGCGACCGCGGCGTCCTGCGCCTTGGCGTACACCGCCGGCGCGAGACGCGCGGGGATGACGTGGTGCAGCTCCGCCGGCTCGTACTTGACCTTCACGTCATAGAAGTCGGCGCCGGTCACGATCTCGACGATGGGCAGGGCGTGGGGATCGGCGTTTCCAATCACGGGCACCGTGATCTCGGTTCCCACGACGCACTCCTCGATGAGCACGCGCTCGCCCTCGGAACCCGCGAGGTCGACGGCCTCCTGGAGCTTGGAGCTCTCGGTCACGCGAGTGATGCCGAAGCTGCTGCCGTTGCCGGAGGGCTTTACAAAGAGGGGCAGGCCGAGCTTGCTCACCAGGGCGTCCTTCTGCTCTTGGGTAAGCCGGGCGCCGGCGGGAAGGTCCACGCCGCGGGGCGTGCGAATGCCGGCCTTCGCGTAAAGGACCTTTGCGGCTTCCTTCTGCGTGGCGACCGCCGAGGCAAAAACGCCCGAGAAGGCGTAGGGGATGTGCATGACCTCAAGCATGCCCTGAATGCAGCCGTCCTCGCCGAAGCGGCCGTGCAGCGCGGGGAAGGCGACGTCGTAGTTTCCGCCTGCAAGCTTCTCGGCAAAGCGGTCCTCGGCGATGTCCAGAAGGTCAACCTTCTTGAACCCAGACTCGAGAAGCGCCCTCCTGCACTCGGTTCCCGACGTGATGCTCACGTCGCGCTCATCCGACCAACCGCCGCAAAGCACGACGACCCTCATGCTCTTGAGTTCTTCTGTATTCATGCTGCTCCTTAGCCGGGCGGGCCCCACCAGCTGCTAGACTCGACTGACATTGAGACTTATTTCCTGTTGAGAGGATACTCCACCGCAGGACAAAAACTCGAAGGACAGGAGAATCTGTGGCTGTTATCAACAATGATAAGAATACCAACCAAATCCGTGACCTCAAAACCATGACAAAAGGCGAGCTGATGGCTCTTATGGAGTCCCTTGGCCAGCCGACGTTTCGCGTGAAACAAGTCGAGGACTGGATCTGGAACAAGAACGCGAAGTCCTTCGACGATATGACTAACCTTCCCAAGTCCCTGCGCGCCCAGCTCTCCGAGTCCCTCGCTCTCGGCGGCGTTGAGGAAGTCGCTCGCCAGGTCTCTGAGGACGGAAGCCGCAAGTACCTTCTTCGCATGCCCGACGGCGTCACCGTCGAGTGCGTCGGCATGCCCTCCGGCAAGAAGCTCGCCGTCTGCGTGAGCACCCAGGCCGGTTGCGCCATGGGCTGCGCGTTTTGCGCCACCGGCGGCGCAGGCTTCACGCGCTCCCTTACCCCTTCGGAGATCTACGACCAGGTCATGCACGTCCGCGACGACTTCAACACGCGCGTAACGAGCGTCGTCTTCATGGGGCAGGGCGAGCCGTTTATGAACTACGACAACACGCTGGCCGCGCTCCGCAAGCTCAATGATCCGGAGGGCGCGGGCATCGGAGCACGCCACCTTACCGTTTCCACCTGCGGCGTTATCCCGATGATCCGCAAGTTCTCCCGCGAGCCCGAGCAGTTCACGCTTGCCGTTTCGCTTCACTCCGCCGTGCAAAAGACCCGCAACCAGATCATGCCCGGCGTAAAGAAGTACTCGCTCCTCAACCTCTACACCGTTATGGGCGAGTACGTCGACCGCACCGGTCGCCGCCCGACGTACGAGTACGCCCTCATCGACGGCGTCAACGACACGAGGGAAGAGATGGACGCCCTCTGCGACTTCTGCCGCGACACCCTTGCGCACGTCAACATCATCCAGCTCAACGATGTCCCGGGGTCAAAGCTCAAGCCTTCCACCGAGCGCCGCGCAGAAGATTTTGTCAACGCACTCTCTCGCGTCGGTGTTGAGGCCACGATCCGCAACTCTCGCGGCTCCGACATCGACGCCGCCTGCGGCCAGCTCAAGCAGCGCCTTTCATAGCGCACAACCTTGGCTCTAACGCGTTAGGCCCAGAGGACAATCCCTCCGGGCCTTTTCCTTGCATTTAGATTAGAACGTGTGTTCTAGTAACCTAACTGTTCCCATTGTTTTTTGGTAACTTGCACATTGGGAAGCACACTTGGGTCATCAATAACCTGCCCCGTCATTGATTCAACTAGCTCAGATATACGCGTATAACTCGCTGATACCGAGTGCGCCATTTTCTTTACTTCAGCTTTTGCGTTATCTGAGAGCAGGCGACTGTAAACCAGATATCCGGTCCCAGCAACAACAATCGAACCAATCAAGAAGTTCTTGATTTTCATTAGAGCTCGCCGTCCATGCCAGACAGGAGATTTACCAAGTGCGCGAGCTGCTCATCGTCGGCGAACTCAATCTCTAACTTGTTCTTGCCTCGAACGTTCTTCACCTTTACGTTTGTGTCCAATGCCACACGGAGCGTCCTTGCTGCGCGCTTGAAGGAAGGCGGAAGAGGCTCTCGCTTGCGCACAACAGTCTCTTCATTGACAGAAAAGAGTGGAGCAAGGTTTTCTGTCTGTCGGACCGACAACTTCTCGTCAACAACCTTCTGGGCAAGCTTCACGCGACCCTCGGGGCTCGGCACAGCGAGGATTGCCCTGGCATGGCCAGCAGTGATCAGTCCATCCTCAACGAACTGCTGGACCTCCTCCGGAAGGTCAAGGAGCCTCAAAGTGTTAGTCACGGCTGACCTTGACTTGGACACAAGCTTGGCGACCTCATCTTGAGTAAGAGACCTCTCCTTGATGAGCTGCTTATATCCGCGCGCCTCTTCAAGAGGACTCAGGTCAGCTCTCTGAAGGTTCTCAATGAGGGCAAGTTTAAAGACCTCTGCATCCGAGATGTCTTTGATAATAACAGGAACTTCTTCAAGGCCCGCAAGCTTTGCAGCCTGGTACCTTCGCTCACCAGCAACGATCTCGTACTTAGTTCCCTTCTTTCGAACAAGAAGGGGCTGAAGAATACCATTCTGCTTAATTGAGTCAGAAAGCTCAGATAGCTCTGCTTCCTTAAAGAGCTTTCGCGGCTGATCTTTATTTGGAACAATCTGACTGATCTTTAGATTGGAATCAGGCTCAAGGGCTGCAGTCTCCGCCTCTGCAGTACCCATCAAGGAGCCAAGTCCTTTACCAAGAGCTTTCTTAGCCACGCCTCGTCACCTCTTTTGCCAAAGCACCGTACGCAAGGGCACCCTTACTCACACGCGCATAGAGACTGATTGGTTTTCCGTAAGAAGGAGCCTCTGCAATCTTTACGTTACGAGGAATTACCGTCTTGAAGACTTTATTGCCAAAGTACTTACGAACTTCGTCTTCAACCTGCTTCGAAAGGGAAGTACGGGTATCGAACATCGTTAGTACGACACCAAATATCTCAAGATCAGGGTTGATGTTCTTTTGCACCATCCTCATGGACTCAAGAAGCTTAGTAACTCCCTCAAGTGCGTAATACTCACATTGAATAGGAATCAACAGGGAATCGGCTGCACACAGTGCATTGATGGTAAGAAGACCAAGAGAAGGCGGGCAATCGATAATGATGTAGTCAAATTCATCCTTAACCGGCGCCAATGCCTTCTTTAGGCATCCTTCTCTTGCCATTTTCGACACAAGCTCAATCTCAGCACCAGCCAATTGAATAGTCGCCGGTGCTACAAATACACTTTTGCAATCAGTATCCTGGATAATGTCTTCCATCGGGTATTCATGAAGGACAGAATCGTAAATATCGTGCTCAAGCTCTTCTTTTTCAATTCCAAAACCCGATGAAGCATTACCTTGCGGGTCAAAATCGATAATGAGCACCTTTTTCTTGAGCTCAGAAAGGCTTGCCGACAAATTTATTACTGTTGTAGACTTACCGACGCCGCCTTTTTGATTAATACATGCTATTACTCGTGTATCTCTATCTGGAAAACCACGTTTAATATCGCGAAAACCCACTTTTATCTCCTTGGCCCGGCAACATGAATGGATTAATAGTAGTGGATGTTTCACGTGAAACACTCGACTATCTGATTAATCATGTTTCACGTGAAACTGTCCCTTGATTTATCACTTATGTTTCACGTGAAACATGGCGAAATTATCTACTTCTTCGGAATCAAAGGGTGGTTCTTTGCCATTCCGTTTGCTCGTGGAAGCTTAATTCTTGGATCGTGCTCTCTTTCGTAAATTAAAATCTCTCGATGGCCTAGATCGCGAGGAAGTTCGAGTGTTTCACGTGAAACACGAGTTAAGCCGCAAACTTGAGAAGCATAATTGGCGTTCTGCAATTCCTCATCAGTCAAGTTTGCTTTCTCAAGAACAAGTCGACCACCGAACTTAAGAAGCGGTGTTGAATACTCAATGATGACATTACTTTGGGCGACTGCACGGGCAGTAATGAAATCAAACGATGCAGGCTCTTTCAAGGCAAGATCTTCAGCTCGAATAGATAGAGCAGAGCAATTATCAAGACCAAGTTGACCAATGAACTCATTCACAGCATTGACCTTCTTGCCAACCGAATCAATGAAGAGACCGTTCATTCCAGTCATGATAGCCAGTGGAATACCGGGGAAACCAGCGCCTGTTCCAATATCAAGGAATCTAAGCCCTTCTGAGGGCTTGAAATGCTTTGTCCCTAGTGGCACTAGCGAGTCAACGAGATGAAGCGTTACAGCGTCTCTCAGAGCGACAATTCTTGTGAGGTTAACGACCTTGTTCTTCTCAATGACTAACTCAAGGTCTTTTATGAGTAAATCAGCTTGAGCTTCTGAACACTCGATATTGAAGATAGAGAGCTCTTCAATTACCTGCTCCATTAGGTCTTGATGAGTAGGTTCTGACACAATAGCCTCCTGCCAAAAACTTTCGATACGAGGATTTTTGTCAAAAGAAAAGGAGGAGCCGAAGCCCCTCCCTAAGATACTACCTTGTGATGACCCGCTAGTGAACTGCGGTAATTACAACCCTGCGATTCGGGTCCTCCCCCTCAGAGTGGGTGGTGACGGTGTCATCGTCGACAAGGGTAAGGTGAACAAGCCGACGCTCATAGGCGTTCATGGGTGCCATGGCAACTCGACCCTGCTTGCGAGCCTTAGAAGCGGCAGCCCTAGCAAGACCCTGAACCTTAGACTTCCTGCGGGACTTATAGCTCTCGATATCAACAACGATGGGATAGTAGAACTTAAGCCTGCTGCTCATCAGGGAAGAAAGAACCATCTGAAGAGAATCGAGCGTACGGCCATGGCGGCCAATGAGCACCGCGAGGTCACCGCCGTTAACATCAAGGATAAGCTCGCCGTTATCGCCATCGTACTCGTCGATAGAGCACTGAGTCTCACCAAAGAAACCGAGGAGCTCGCGAAGATACTCAACAGCGACATCCGCAACCTTATCGGTCTCGTCATCGGTCAGCTCGACGCCGGCCTCAAAATGCTCGCGGATAGAGGCGAACTCATCAGCGGCATCGGTGGAGGTGGACTGCTCGTCGGCTGTGCCGACCTCAGTCAGAACCTCTTCGTCCATGCCAACCTCCAATATAAGATGATTAATTACTAACTAATACTAACCCGCAAGTTTAGCGGCTCTTGTGCGGACGCTGCTTCTTCTCGCGGCGAACTACGTTGACCTGGACGGGAGCGTTCTTGGCACGCTCCTCGGCCTCCTTCTTTGCCTTCTCCATGACGCGCTGGGTAACGACCTTCTGCTGGACAACCTGCCAGATCGAGGAAGAGACGTAGTAGAGCAGGACAGCGGACGGGCAGGTCCAGCCGAACCAGAGCATCATGAAGGACATGACGCCGCCCATGGTCATCTGCTGGGTCTTCATCTCGGGATTATTGTCCGAGTTCATCACCATGGGGATGAACGTGAGGACACCAAAGAGGATGTCCATGATGATGTACGGGAGAGCAGCAACAAAACCGCCCTGCGAGAGCATATCGGCAACGGAAACCGAGATCGAGGGAAGGATGCCGAAGAAAGAAGCGTCGGCGGGGACGTTCTTGATGACGGCGAAGAGCGCAAAGAAGATAGGCATCTGGATGAGAAGCGGCAGGCAACCCATAAGCGGGTTGACCTTCATCTCGGAGTAGACCTTCATCGTCTCCTCCTGGAGACGCTGCGGGTCGTTAGCGTACTTCTCCTGGATCTCCTGGATGCGGGGCTGCATGACCTGCATACCGGCGGTCGACTTGACCGACTTGGTCTGCAGCGGGGTCAGAGCCAGGCGAACAATGACGGTGAGGACGATGATGGCAAGGCCCCAATCGCCCACGAAACCCTGGATACCCGCGAGCACCGCGGTCAGGAAGTTAATAAACCAATCCCACATGTTTCCTCCGTGGTCAAAGACTAGGGGACGGGGTCGTAGCCCCCGCTATGGAGCGGGTGGCACCGAAGAATCCTACGCAACGCGAGTACGGTTCCCTTAAGGGCTCCGTACTTCTCTATGGCCTGCCGCGCATACTCGGAGCACGTGGGGTAATAAATACACCGCGCGCCGAGCAGCGGGGATATACGGCTTTGATAAAAGCCGACGCAGGCGAGCAGGGCGCGGGAGGCAGCGGATGTGCCATGCGCGCCGCCCACCTTAGACGCCGGCTTTCTTAATGAGTCTTCTCAGGGATGCCGCGACGCTCGATGGCGAGCTGTCGTGCGTGTCCTTGGTCGAGAAGAGGATCACGTCGTATCCGTCCAATGGCAAAGCGCATTCGCGAGCAGCTTCACGCAGCACGCGCTTGCACCTGTTTCTATAGACTGCGTTTCCCAGCCGCTTAGGCGCGACGAAGGCGACCCTTCCGGGGCCGCCCTCGTCAAGCTTAGCCATTCGAATGCGCAGGAGAGGATCGTTGAACCTCTTCCCACAAGAGAAGACCTTCTCGAAATCTCGCTTCGATTTGATGGTCTTCTTCATTGTATTTAGACGGTGAGCTTCTTGCGGCCCTTGAGGCGACGACGGGCGAGCACCTTACGGCCGCCCTTGGTGGCCATACGGGCGCGGAAACCGTGGGTCTTGGCGCGCTTGCGCTTGTTCGGCTGATACGTACGCTTCATAGCTATTCCTCCCAGTTGGGTGTAAACGTCTTTTTTGGGCAATAAGCTCAAAGATTGTAAAGGTCAAATGCGAAAACTGTCAAACATCTACGCAAAAGAAGTACGCATCGACAGAAACCGCCGCTTTTCACCGTTTCTTCCATAGGTGGAAGGAACCTTTCAGAAGGCATGAAACCTGCAGAAAGATGCTATGCTTTTCCAGCCGTGGATTCACGTCGAGCACGAGTTATCAACCGCTTTTCGACAATTGTTGAAAACTTTCGTCCACATTGAATCCGCTCAGAAAAGTTTTCTACAAATGATGAAAACCTGTTGAGAAAGTGGGGTGGACAACATGGCGAGGGACTTCTATCCGATGGTGGAAAAGAAGGAAAACGGCGAGGAAGACGCCGAAAGAGGCGCCCTGGTGACCCACCCCGCGCGCATTGCCGTCTACGACGACGCGGCGGCGGCCCCCAGGGTCGTCGTGGTTGAGCCGAAGGACGTGCGCGCCTACCTGGAAGAGATCACGGGAACCGTAAACAAACTCTCCCATGAGCAGGGCGGCGCGATTCCCTTCATGGTTATCCGCGAGATCGTCGAGAACTTCATCCACGCGTATTTCCAGTCGCCCACCATCACCATCCTCGACGGCGGGAACACCATTCGCTTCTCGGACCAGGGCCCGGGAATCCGCGAGAAGGACCTTGCCCTCGAGTACGGGACCTCATCGGCGACCGAAGACATGCGCCGCTACATCCGCGGCGTGGGTAGCGGCCTTCCGTACGCGCAGCAGTACATGGAGGACAAGGGCGGAAGCCTCACCATCGAGGACAACATCGCAGGTGGCACGGTCGTGACCATCTCCATCCGTCCGAAGGTGGAAGCCGCCGAGGTGTCGCGCTCGCCGCAGGCCGGCGACTACCAGCAAGAGGCGCAGGGGTTCGCGCGGCAGGGCATGTACCAGCAGCCCATGTACCCCCAGCAGCCGGGCTGGCCGGTCCAGGCGGGAGCTTGGCCGCAGCCGGGCATGCACCAGCCGCAGCCCTTCCCCCAGGCGCAGCCGTATCAGCAGCAGGGTTTTCAGCAGACGGGCTACCCGCAGCAGGGCTACCCGCAGCAGGGCTACCCGCAGCCTGGTTATCAACAAGCGCAGCAGCCCTACCAACAGCCCATGCCGGCCGCACCGGCGCAGCCACAGGTATCAGAGCGCGGCTCGATGGTCATCTCCTACCTTGCGCAGCACGAAAGCTGCGGCCCCACCGAGCTCGTGAGGGAGTACGGCTTCTCGGGACCCACCTGGTCGCGCGAGCTGGGCGCCCTCGTGGCCGCGGGCTACGTGATGAAAGACGGCCAGAAACACCGCCTGACCGGCCTGGGTAGGCAGCTCGCGAGCGCCTGGTAGCAGTCAAAAAAGCCGACCGGCGCGCCGTTTGTAGAAAACCAAAGCTAAGTTTTCAACATTCCTATATACTGGTCGTCACTTTTCAACAATTGCGAGGACAACCGGTATGGACATCACACAGGAATCGGAAGCCGACGCGCTCTGGCAAGACTCGCTCGACCTCCTTTCGGGGGAAGGCAAGCCCGAGGCGTTCCTGGCGATGCTGCGCAGCTGCACGCCCACCTCACTGGAGAACGGCGTGCTGCGCGTGGAGACGCCCATGCGCATCGTCGTGAAGAAGGTCACCGCCAGCCAAGAAGAGCTCGAGGAGATGCTGTCGCAGGCGGCCTTCGAGCCCATCAAGCTAGAGATAGCCTTAGGAGGCGCCGCGGCGGCGCCGAAGCCCCACGTGTCGTCGATGTCGCAGGAAGAGGCGCGTGACTGGACGGCCGCGACCACCTCGGCCGCAGCGCCGGCGCCGGCCATCGAGCGGCACGAGGCGCGCATCGCCGACGACGGGTGGCAGGACGACCCAGAGCGCGCCGCGCGCGAGAACCGCCGGCGCCGCGAGCGCAACCCGCTCGTCGAGGACGTAGGCGCGGGCGACTCCAAGCTCACCTTCGATCGCTTTGTCCGCGGCGACGAGAACATGATCGCCTACGACTCCGCCGTCCAGGTGGCAAACGGAGTGAACAAGAGCTACGGGCTTCTTTTTATCTACGGAAAGAGCGGTCTCGGAAAGACGCACCTCTTGCGCGCGATCCAGAACTACATCGCTCAGAACGACCCCTCGAGGATCTGCGTGTACAAGGACGCCTCGTCGTTCATCAGCGACTACGTCAACGCGTCGCGCTCCGAGAACAAGTCGGCGGCCGACGAGCTGCGGCAGAACTACGCCGACATCGATGTCCTCATCGTCGACGACGTGCAGGGCCTCGCGGGCAAGGCGGGCACCATCAACTTCTTCTTCGACACCTTCAACACCCTGCGCGCGAGCGGCAAGTGGGTCGTGCTCGCCGCCGACCGCACCCCCGCCGAGCTCGGCATGGGCAAGGACGGCTTCGACGAGCGCGTGACGAGCCGCATCGGCGGCGGATTCACCGCATCAGTCCAGGTGCCGAGCTACGAGCTGCGCGTGCGCCTCATCGAGAAGTTCTGCGAGCGGGCGCTCGAGGACGCCCAAAGAGACGGCCTCGCAGACACGGTCGGCGTCATCTCCGCGAAGACCCAGCAGTTCATGGCCGAGAAGGCCGGCAACAACATCCGCCTTATCGAGGGATTCTGCCAGCGGTGCCTCATCGCTTCCGCCAGGGCTCAGAAGAACGGCTGTGAGCTCGGCCACGACGAGGTCCTCTCGATCTGCAGCGAGGTGTGGCCCACGAGCGAACAGAAGCTCTCCATCGAGCAGGTCCAGCGCGGGGTCGAGAAGTTCTACGACGTGAGCCACGAGGAGCTCATCGGCAACAAGCGCAACAAGTCCCTCATGGAGGCCCGACACGTCGCCGTTTGGCTCTGCCGCGAGATGTGCAACCAGACCCTTGCCGACATCGGAAAGAAGTTCGGCGGGCGCAGCCACGCCACCGTCATGCACAGCCTGAGGGTGGTCGACGACACCCGCAAGGACGACCGGACTTTCCAAGACCGTCTTATGCAGGTCCGCGAGTCGATCGTCGGCGACTCGTGATAAGGGAAAACTCCCCGATGCGATGTTCAAAAGCTGTCGAAAACAGGAAGAAGGGATGACGAATACCTCACACCCGATGTTGAAAGCAAAAACAGCCCGTGAGCCAATGTTTACGGATGTAGAAAACAAAACGCTTTCGACATGCTTGCGACAAAGCCTTTGACCTCGTGATTTACCGAGTTATCTACTTTTCAACAGACCTTATTATTACTACTGGTTTTAAAGATATATATAAGAACAAATAGAAAGGCCCGCAGATGAAGTTCACCGTAAGCCAGTCCTCTCTTATGAAAGCGCTCTCGGTTGTGGCCAAGGGCATGGGGACCAACTCAACCCTTCCCATCCTCTCGGGCATCTACATCCGCGCCTTCGAGGGAACCCTCGAGTTCCAGACGAACAACCTCACCATCTCGATCCGCCACATGATTCCGGCCAATGTCGAGGAGGGGGGCGAGACGGTCGTCTCGGGCAAGGTCATCACCAACATCGTGAAGACACTGCCCGACGCCGCGGTCACCTTCGAGGGCGGCGAGCGCACCATCTCCATCTCGTGCGACAAGTCCTCCTTCCGCCTGAACACCCTGTCGCCCGCCGACTGGTCCGGCTTCCCCAATGTGAACCCGCAGCGAGAGATCGAGCTGCCGAGCGAGCTTCTTTCCACGATGGTGGACAAGGTCTATAAGGTCACCTCGAAGGAGACCTCGCGAGCGATCCTGCAGGGCATCCTGCTCACCGTCGAGGACAACACCATCCGCCTCGTGGCCACCGACTCCTTCCGCCTTGCCGTCTGCGACTCCTCGACCGAGGCCCCCGCGGGCGAGGCGTTCCGCGCCATCGTGAGCGGCAACGTGTTCCACGACGTCCTCACGATGCCCTCCATGACCGAGACCATCCGCATCGGCGTGGCCGAGAGCCAGGTTGTGTTCACCTTCGGCACCACGACCTTCGTCTCGCGCAAGATCGAGGGCAATTTCCCCGACTACAAGCAGCTCCTCCCCGCGAGTTGCGGCACCGCCGTGGAGATCGACGCCGCCGCGCTGGCCGCCGCGCTCAAGCGCGTCTCGGTCATTGCCGTGACCAACGCCTCGGTGCGCTTCGACATCGACGCCGACGGCCGCTTCGTGCGCCTCTCGGCGAGCTCTCCCGAGCAGGGCGAGTCCTCCGAGATCATCGATGCCAACATCGACGGCCAGAGCCTCTCGATCGCGCTCAACTATCACTACGTCTTTGACTGCATGAACGCCGTCGCGGGCTCCAAGACCCTGCGCCTCGAGCTCCAGAGCTCCGCGCAGCCCGGCATCTTCAAGTCCAACGGCCTCATCAACTACCTGTACCTGCTCATGCCGGTCCGCCTCTAGGGACTCATGGGTCTTCTTGCCACAGAGCTCACGCTCACCGACTTCCGCAGCGCCCGCGAGCGCCGCGTCGAGCTGGCTCCCGCAACGACGGTGCTCGTCGGCCCGAACGCCTCGGGAAAGACGAACACCGTCGAGGCCCTGCAGATGCTGACGGCCGGCTTCTCGTTCCGCAAGCCCACGCCCGTCCAGCTCGTCCGCGAGGGCGCGCCGCGAGGCCGCGCGGACCTGCGGCTTGAGGGCGACGGCCGGGTGCTCGACGTCCGCTGCGACGTCGAGCCGGGCCGCCGGCAGTTCTCGCGCAACGGCAAGAAAATCCACGCCGGCGACGTGCCCGGCAACCTGATGAGCGTCCTGTTTACCCCGGACGACCTCGCGCTCGTCAAGCGCGGCGCGCAGGGTCGACGCGACGAGCTCGACGGCTTCGGCCGTCAGTCCGCTCCAGGCTACTCCCGCCTGCTCACCGCCTACGGCCGCGCGGTCGACCAGCGAAACCGCCTGCTCAAGGAGGAGAGCCCCGACCTCGGGCTCCTGGACGCCTGGGACGCGTCGGTCGCCCTCGGCGGAGCGGCGCTGCTGCACTCGCGCCTGAGGCTCTTCTCGCGCCTCGCGCCCAAGGTGGAGGCCGCCTACGAGAGCATCTCGGGCGCCGAGGGCCTCGAGTGCGCATACTCCTGCGGCTTGGGCGACGATGCGGCGGAGCTCTCCCGCGACGAGCTCGCGGCCCGCTTCGCAGACGCGCTGGCCGCCGCCCGCGTGGACGATTTGCGCCGCCGCCAGACCACCGTGGGGCCGCACCGCGACGACGTGGTGTTCACCATCGACGGCCGCGACGCGCGGGCCTTCGCGTCGCAGGGCCAGCAGCGCTCGGCCGTGCTCGCGCTCAAGATGGCCGAGGTCCTTCTTGCCGAGGAGGTCGTGGGGTCGCGGCCGCTTCTGCTGCTCGACGACGTCATGAGCGAGCTCGACGCGGCGAGGCGCGACGCCGTGGTGGGGCTGCTCCTGCGCGGGACGCAGGCGGTCATCACCACGACGAACCTCGGGTACTTCTCGGCAGACGACCTGGACGGCGCGGAAGTGGTGAGGTACGGATGACGAACGTCGACGAGTTTTCCAACATCAGCTCGGTCGGCGAGGCCCTGAAGGGGATCTTCGACACGCCGCAGGCCAGGCGCGCCATGGGGCCCGGCCGCATGGCGCAGCGCGCATGGTTTCAGATGGTGGGCCCCGTGGAGCGCGAGCATACCTGCGGAACCTACGTCGCCGCTCCGCGCCGCCAGGGCGAGAAGCCCACCTTCGTTGTGTACACCGACACCCGCGCCCGCGCCGTCGACTTCAACGCGAACCGCGAGGTGTACCGCGCCCGGATGGCGGCCGCCGGCTGGGACTTCGGCGAGATCGTCTTCAAGCAGACCAAGCGGCCTCCCGCAGAAAAGAAGAAAACCGCCCAGCGCAAGGCCGCGTCCGGCCCCGCACTTCTTCCTGAGCTCACGCCGGAGGAGGAGGCCTACGTCCGCGCTGCCGTCGCGGGACAGCCCGAGCACTTGCGCGAGAAGGCTTACAAGGCGATGAGCGCGTCCATGCGCCGTCGAAAGCTGGACGGGACGCAGAAATGATAGATAACCGCTCAAATCGGCTCTGAGGGCCTCAGATGCTGTAAAATTGTGCGGATAGGTATCTTTTTTGGATTAATCCCGTACATCCAAACGAGCCTCAAACGAACGCGTGGGGCGCTTGGGCGTCCCAAGGAAGGACGTGCGCGTGGCAGAGAAACAAGAATACGGCGGAGACGAGATCAAGATCCTCGAGGGTCTCGACCCCGTTCGCAAGCGACCGGGCATGTACATCGGCTCGACGTCGGCGTCGGGCCTGCACCACCTGGTCTGGGAGATCGTCGACAATGCCGTCGACGAGGCGCTGGCCGGCTTCTGCACGAAGATCCTCGTGACGGTCCACCCCGACAACTCCGTGACCGTCGTGGACAACGGCCGCGGCATCCCGGTGGACGAGCACCCCGTGAAGAAGATCCCGACCCTTGAGGTCGTTCTCACCATCCTGCACGCCGGCGGCAAGTTCGACAACTCGGCGTATAAGGTCTCCGGCGGCCTGCACGGCGTCGGCTCCTCCGTCGTCAACGCTCTGTCAAAGAAGATGATCGCCCAGGTCAAGCGCGACGGCAACGTCTACGAGATGCAGTTCGAGCGCGGCAAGACCACCCAGAAGATGAGCATCGTCGGCACCTCCGAGGACACCGGCACCTCCATCACCTTCTGGCCCGACGACGAGATCTTCGAGACCACCGTCTACGACTACGACACCCTCCACGACCGTCTCCAGGAGATGGCGTTTCTAAACCGCGGCCTCACCATCGTCCTCACCGACGAGCGCGAGCGCATCCCGCGTGTGGAGGAGTTTTGCTACCAGGGCGGCATCATCGACTTCGTCAAGTTCCTGAACGCGGGCGAAGAGGTCGACGCCGGGCTTAAGGAGCCCATCTACCTCAGCGGAGAGAACAGCACGGACGACGCCGCCAAGCGCGCCGAGGTCGAGGTGGCCGTCCAGTGGAACACCTCGTACTCCGAGCACGTCATGAGCTTCGCGAACAACATCTACACGCCCGACGGCGGCATGCACATGGAGGGCTTCCGCACCGCGCTCACCCGCGTGATCAACGACTACGCGCGCAAGCAGAATATCCTTAAGGAGAAGGAGGCCAACCTCACCGGCAACGACATCCGCGAGGGCCTCACCGCCGTCATCTCGGTCAAGCTCGGCGACCCGCAGTTCGAGGGCCAGACCAAGGCCAAGCTCGGCAGCTCCTTCATCCGCCCGCTCGTCATGAAGATCGTCTCGGACGGCCTGGCCGAGTACCTCGAGGAGCACCCCAAGCAGGCACGCACCATCGTGAACAAGGCCATGCAGGCGAGCAAGGCCCGCACCGCCGCCTCCAAGGCGCGCGAGGCCACGCGCAGGAAGTCGCTGCTCGAGACGGCGCACCTGCCCGGCAAGCTCGCCGACTGCTCCGTCCGCGACGCCGAGCTCACCGAGCTCTTCATCGTCGAGGGCGACTCGGCAGGCGGCTCGGCCAAGGACGGCCGTCGCCGAGACATCCAGGCGATCCTTCCCCTCCGCGGCAAGATCTTGAACGTCGAGCGCGTCGGCGACCACCGCGCGTTCTCGTCCGACACGATCCAGTCGCTCATCACCGCCATCGGCACGGGCGTCACCGGCGCCGGCGGCGAGGGCGGAGACTTCGACCTCTCGAAGGCCCGCTACCACAAGATCATCATCATGACGGATGCCGACGTCGACGGCGCCCACATCCGCATCCTGCTGCTCACGTTCTTCTACAAGTACATGCGCCCGCTCATCGACGCCGGCTACGTGTACTCGGCGTGCCCGCCGATCTTTGGCATCAAGGTCCGCAAGAAGATCTACTACGTCTACCCCAACGGCCGCGAGCCGGAGGAGGAGATCCTCAAGCGCAAGATCCGCGAGCTGGGCTTCTCGGCAGACGACGATGACGACCCGCAGGACACCGGCGAGAACGGCAAGGGCAAGAAAAAGAAGCGCCCCTACACCGTCCAGCGCTACAAGGGTCTCGGCGAGATGGACCCCAAGCAGCTCGCCTCGACCACGATGGACCCCCGCACCCGCATCCTGCAGCGCGTGACCATCGACGACGCCTCCATGGCGGACAAGGCGGTCCGCGAGCTCATGGGCAACCAGGTTGAGTATCGACGGGAATACATCGAGCGCCACGCCCACGACGCTCGCTTCCTTGACGCATAGCCGCGCTTCCCGTGGCGGCCCATCTAGGGGCTCCAACCCTCCTCGCGTGCCTAAGCACGCGTCGTCGGGCTTGTCGCTCCCTATCTGGACCACCACGGAAACCGCGGCCGACCTGCGGGGTTAAAAACCGCGGGAAGGGCTTCTCTACGCACGGAAGAACGACCTTCTTTAGAGAAAGGCTGCTAAGTGGCAGACGAGAATAACAACAACACGCCGGGCGACGAGGCCGCGCTGCCCGACGACCTCAGGCGCCTGCTTGACCGCGCCCAGGCCTCCGACGAGGGCGAGGACGTCTACGACGAGACCGAGGGCGCAGACGACGCCGAGGACGACGATGACGGCGAGCTTGAGGAGGAGTTCGGCAACGCCGGCACCGGCGTCGACACGGGCGAGACCGACGAGCACGGCGGAGCGCTCCAGATCAAGGAGTTCGGCCACGAGATGCGCCAGTCCTTCATCGAGTACTCGATGTCGGTCATCACGGCGCGTGCCCTGCCGGACGTCCGAGACGGCCTGAAGCCGGTTCACCGCCGCATCCTGTACGCCATGAACGAGTCGGGCATCTTCCCCAACCGCCCGCACAAGAAGTCGGCTTGGACGGTCGGCGAAGTTATCGGTAAGTACCACCCCCACGGCGACTCCGCGGTCTATGAGGCCATGGTGCGCCTGGCGCAGTGGTTCTCCATGCGCACGCCGCTCATCGACGGCCACGGCAACTTCGGCAACATCGACGGCGACGGCGCGGCGGCAATGCGTTACACCGAGTCCCGCCTGGCCAAGCCGGCCATGGAGCTTCTGCGCGACCTGCAGAAGGACACCGTCGACTGGCAGCCCAACTACGACGAGTCCCTGGCCGAGCCGCAGGTCCTGCCGGCGCGCTTCCCCAACCTGCTCGTCAACGGCTGCGGCGGCATCGCCGTCGGCATGGCCACGAACATCCCGCCGCACAACCTGGGCGAGACGATCGAGGCCACCTGCATGCTCATCGACAACCCCGAGGCGACGACCGAGGAGCTCATGACGGTCATGCCCGGCCCCGACTTCCCGACGGGCGCCGTGATCATGGGCACCGACGGCATCCGCGAGGCCTACGAGACCGGCCGCGGCTCCATCACCGTGCGCGCCAAGGCGCATGTCGAGACGACCAAGACCGGCCGCTCCCGCCTTGTCTTCACCGAGATGCCCTACCAGGTCAACAAGGGCAACCTCCAGGAGAAGATCGCCCAGCTCGTCAACGACAAGCGCATCGAGGGCATCTCCGATCTGCGCGACGAGTCGAACCAGAAGGGCATCCGCCTCGTCATCGAGCTCAAGAAGGACGTCATCCCGCAGGTCGTCCTCAACAACCTGTATAAGTTCACGCAGCTCCAGACCACCTTCGGCGTGATCAACCTCGCCCTCGTCAACGGCGTGCCCAAGTGCCTTACCCTGCGCGAGATGCTGCAGCACTACATCGACCACCAGGTCGACGTCGTGACCCGCCGCACCCGCTTCGACCTCAAGAAGGCCCAGGCCCGCGCGCACATCCTCGAGGGCTACCTGCTCGCGCTCGACAACATCGACGAGGTCATCCACATCATCCGCTCGAGCCGCACCGACGCCGAGGCCAGCCAGCGCCTCATCGAGCGCTTCGGCTTCACGCCCGAGCAGACCCAGGCCATCCTCGAGATGCGCCTGCGCCGCCTCACCGGCCTCTCCCGCGACCAGATCGAGGAGGAGCTCGCCGGACTTCGCCGCGCCATCGCCTACTACGAGGACCTTCTTGCCAATCCGGTCAAGATCTTGGGCGTCATCAAGGACGAGATGCGCGAGATCAGCCGCAAGTTCTCCGACAAGCGCCGCACCGAGATCTCGGCCGAGGGCACCAAGGACCTCAACGTCGAGGACCTCATCGCCGACGAGGACATGGTCATCACCGTCACCCACGCCGGCTACGTCAAGCGCACCCCGCTGGACACCTACCGCGCTCAGAAGCGCGGCGGCAAGGGCGTCCAGGGCGTGAACCTCAAGGACGAGGACTTCGTCGAGGATATCTTTGTGGCGAGCACCCACGACTACGTGCTGTTCTTCTCGAACAGGGGCAAGGTCTACCGCTTGAAGGTCCACGAGCTGCCCATCGGCCAGCGCACCGCGCGCGGCACCGCGATGGTCAACCTCGTGCCCTTCGCCGAGGGCGAGCACGCGACGGCCGTCATCACCTGCCGCAATTTCCCGGACGACGAGTACCTGATGTTCGCCACGGTCAACGGCACCGTGAAGAAGACCGCCATGAGCGCCTACGACCGCACCCGCCGCGACGGTATCATCGCCATCAACCTGCGCGAGGGCGACGAGCTCGTCAACGTGCGCCGCGTCCGCGAGGGCGACAAGGTCATGCTCGTCTCGACCGACGGCAAGGCCATCATGTTCCCCGAGAGCGAGGTGCGCCCGATGGGCCGCGACACCTCCGGCGTCCGCGGCATCACCCTCAAGGGCGACGCGAAGATGCTCGGCATGGAGATCACCAACGGCAACGGCGACCTCTTTGTGATCACCGAGAAGGGCTACGGCAAGCGCACGCCCGTCAGCGACTACCCCGAGCACAAGCGCGGCGGCCAGGGCGTCTTTACCATCACGATGACCGAGAAGAAGGGCAACCTCGTCGCCTGCCGCATCGTGGGCCCGCAGCACGAGCTTATGATCATGACGAACGAGGGCGTGGTTATCCGCGTCAAGGCCAGAGACATCAGCCGCCTCGGCCGCTCGACCCAGGGCGTCAGGGTCATGAACCTCGACGACAGCGATGCCGTGAGCGCCGTCGCGCGTATGGCCGCGGCAAAGAAGAAGGTCGCCGAGGGCGATGAGGACCAGGCCGCGCTCAGCGTGGCGACGTCCGACGCCGAGGTCGCCGACGGGGAGGACCCCGTCGACATCGGCGGCGAGGACGAGGTCGACGAGGACCTGCTCGACGAGTAGGCCCGCTGCGCGCTAAGAAACCGCGAGTTCCAGCTTTCTGGGGCCGCAATACGCTAAGAAACCGCAGGTTCCAGCTGATTTATCCGGCTGGAACCTGCGGTTTCTTAGCGATTGGAGTCTTTCCGGGGCTGGAACCTGGGACTTCTTAGCACCTGCTTTTTCAGCCTGTCTGATTTGGCAGCGTTTTTTGCCTGTCTAGATGGGGGCGCCCAACCATCTCAGCCTGTCTGATTTGGCGAGAAGGACACTCGCCACCTCAGACAGGCTGGACTGGTTGGGCGAACGCTCGCCACCTCAGACAGGCTGGACTGGTTGGGCGAACGCTCGCCACCTCAGACAGGCTTGACTGGTTGGGCCGAACGCTCGCCACCTCAGACGGGCTGGACTGGTTGGGGCGGGAACCTTACTTGAAGTCGTCCGGAGAGAGGTTCTCGACGAACTTGTGGAACTCGGCCATCTCGGCGGCCTGCTCGGCCTCGCGGACACCCTTGAAGTCGAGCATCGACGCCGCCTCGAGCACCGCCTCGTCGGCGAGAATCTTCACGTCGCAGCGGACGGCGAGCGCGATCGCGTCGGATGGACGGGCGTCCACCAGGCGCTCGGAGCCGTCGGCCGTGCGCAGCACGAGCTGGGCGTAGAACGTGGTTCCCGAGACCTTGGTGATGCGCACGCTAAGAAGTTCCGCCCCCAGCGCCTCCAAGGTCGACTTGAGGAGGTCGTGGGTCATGGGGCGGTGGTCCTTCTGGGGGTCCACGCCCATGCTGATGGCCGCGGCCTCCACGGAGCCGATGCGGATGGGAAGGCGCCGCGGCTTGCGGGCGGGCTCGCCGTCAGCGGGCTTCTCTCCCTCGTGCTGCTCGAGCACGACGAAGGAGGGGATGGGGCCGGCGCCCATGGCGACCGTCTTTATGTCCATGACTCTTAAAGGCAAAACTTGGTCCTCACGATCGGGGTTGTCGATGGCTAATCCTACCCATATAGGGGGCGCCTGCAAAGTCGCCAGAATTTTTTTCAAAAAAGTAGTTGACGAGTGGGTGGGTGCAGCGTAATATAACTTCTCGCGTTGGGCCTGTAGCTCAGTTGGTCAGAGCGTCCGGCTGATAACCGGGAGGTCACAAGTTCGAACCTTGTCAGGCCCACCACTTTTTTCCTTGGCAATAGCCGCCCCAGCGTTAGCCGAGTCGCCGCTGGGGCGGTTATTCTTTAGAAAAGAGTGACCGCCCAATCGGGGACATAGCTCAGCTGGGAGAGCGCGGGCTTTGCAAGCCTGAGGTCGTGGGTTCGAACCCCATTGTCTCCACCATAGAATCGCCGCCGCCGGAGCTTCGCGCCCGGCGGTTTTCTTTTACTCGGGCGGCCTCATGCGCCGCGGCCCTTCTTTCCACGTTGCCCGCGGGTGGGACACCCGTAAATGGGACTCCTGGGTACATTTTTGGCCATTTTTGGGACGAATGTTCACTATCGCGGCATATGTCCGTCCCCTACGCTTTTGCTGTATAGCTCTGCTTTTTGCGACAGAGAAAGCGGTGAGGCCCTATGAAGAAGACCGTACGTACCGCCTTGTTTTGCGTGATCGCGTGTATCCTCGCGATCACGGGAGCCTTCTCGATCGCGCCGCCGACACTTGCGGCCGCGGCCACAGAAGGTGCCCAAGCCGCGGCCGACCCCATAACCACGGGCACGTGGAAGGAATGGGGGCTGGACGACACCACCCAGAACGTGGGGCGCATCTGGACCGACAAGTCGGTCTCGGCCGGCGACATCGACCTTACGGGCGCCGGGGGCACCACGACCATCCAGAAGGGCGACTCCGACTTCCTCACGGCGTTCAGCGCCCTTTCGTCCACGTCGAACCTGCGCGACACCGTGACGACGCCTCTCGACATCGTGCTCGTCCTCGACGCCTCGGGTTCTATGGACGATCCGATGGGGCGCGGCGACAGCACGAAGCGCATCGCCGCGCTCAAGGCTGCGGCCAACTCCTTTATCGACAAGATCGCCGAAAGCAACGGGAAGATTCCGGATGAGTCGCAAAGGCACCGCGTCTCTATCGTGAAGTTTTCTGGCGATAAGACCAATAAAGTCGGCAACGACACCTACCGTTCCGGCGGATACACCTACAACTACAGCCAGGTCATGAAGAACATGACGACGGTGGACTCCACGGGCGCGACTTCACTGAAGAGCACCGTCAGCTCGATCAAGCCCGCCGGCTCCACGCGGGCCGACTATGGCCTTGAGCTGGCCTCCTCACAGCTCGCGAATCATGGTCGCGCCGGCGCCACCAAAGTCATGGTCTTCTTTACCGACGGCGCGCCGACCTCGACAAACGGCTTTGAAGGTGGCGTCGCCAACTCCGCGGTCAGTGCGGCAAAATCCATGAAGGACGCCGGCACGACCATCTACACCATCGGTATCTTCAGCGGCGCGAACCCGGCCGGCGGCGAGCGTGAGAACTCCTTCATGAACGCCGTGTCGAGCAACTACCCGAACGCGACAGCCTATAACAACCTCGGTGCCCGCGTGAGCACCGACGCCGCGTACTACAAGACCGCCACCACTTCAGGCGACCTCAAAACGCTCTTTGAGAGCATCTCGCAGGAGATCCTCGAGTCCTCCGGCTATCCCACCGAGGTTCGCGACGGCTTTGAGAACGAGTCCGGGTACGTGACCTTCACCGACCAGCTCGGCGACTACATGAAGGTCGACGACTTCCGCTACATCGTGTTCGCCAACCAGGTTTTCTCTGCCCACACGAAGACGACGAGTGGCAACATCGACACCTATACCTTCTCCGGCTCCGCGCAGACCGCGCTGTACCCCGCGGGCGACCTCTCGAGCATCGTCATCGAGGTTCGCCGGGCGAAGGACGCCCGCACGGGCGACCACGTGACCGTGAAGATTCCGGCGTCTCTGATTCCTCTGCGCGCGTTTAGCGTCGATGCCGAGAAGGGCACGGGTTCCGCGACGCTGACCTTCCCCATCCGCGTGTTCTTCGGCTCGAGCCTGAAGGACGAGGTGCCCGCCCTTCTTGCCGACGCCGACGCCGACATGACGGACTACCTGGCCCACCACACGGCCACTGACGGCCGCGTCGAGTTCCTTGCCAACGCCTGGTCGGGCTTCGATGACGGCAACGCCTGCGCGAGCTTTACGCCGGCCGCCTCCAACGGCTATTACTACATCCGCGAGGACACGCCCGTCTACGAGGATGAGGCATTGACCGCCCGCGCGGCGTACCCGCTGCAGGGCGGCAAGACGTACTACTACGGGCGCACATATTGGGATTTGGCTGGCGACGGCTCCGCGGCTCAGGAGCGGTTCGTGGCTTCGTTTAGCCTCGGCGACGGCGGCGTTGGCAGCTATGTGGGCGCCGACGCTTCCGGGAAGGCCTATATCAAGTCCGGCGCGCCGCGCTTCGCCTACATCAACGAGCTCCACACTCAGAAGGCCAACAACGTCACCGCCACCGCGGCGAGCTTCATCAATCCCGTGTGGGCCGGCACGCAGATCCTCACGTGGCTCGGCAACAACGGCAAGCTCACCCTCGAGCGCCCCGGAAGCCTCGAGATCTCCAAGGTCGTCGAGCTCGCACACGGCTACGACGCCGCCGACTTTGCGGACGAGTCGTTCGAGTTCACCGTCAGCATTCCCGAGGCCGCGGGCAAGAGCTTTACCGGCACCGTGACCTTGGGCGACGAGGTCCAGGGCGACGAGAACTTCTCGCTGACCTTCGATGAGGGGGGAACGTACAAGCACACCCTGAAGCCCGGCGAGAAGCTCACGATCAAGGGCCTCACGGGCGGTTGGGCGTACAAGGTCGATGAAGCCGACCGTACCGGCTGGAAGGCTGAGTCCACGGGTGCTGAGGGCGCTATTGCGGTCGGCGAGTCCGCTCGTGCCGAGTTCAAAAACACCTACGAGTCGACCGGTACGCTCGAGGGCAAGAAGTTCCTTGCGGGAGAGAAGACCCTTTCTGGCCGCGTGTGGAGAAGCGAAGACAAGTTCGCCTTCATCCTCACCGCCGAGGACGGCGCCCCCATGCCCGAAGGCGCGCAGGACGGCACGGCGGTCATGTATGTGACGGCGCCCGAGGGGACGCCTGCCGACACCGAGATCCCGTTTGATTTCGGCGACATAACCTACACCTGCCCGGGCGCCTACACCTACACCATCCGTGAGGCCGGCACGGACGACGGCTACGACGTGAGTGTCCTGCCCGGCGTGAGCGTCTCGAAGGCCACTTACCGCGTGACCGTCAAGGTGACCGACGAGGAACACAACGGCGAGCTGACCGTCGTCTCCACGATGGAGAAGATGACCGACGAAGCCGGCGCCGCGGTCGGCGAGAGCGACAACGGTGAGGCGGTTGAACTCGCGAGCTTCCGCAACGCCTACGAGATCGCCGAAGCCGACTATGCGGGCATCACCGTGTCCAAGGTGCTCAACGGCCGCGCGATGGCAGCCGGCGAGTTCAGCTTCACGATCAAAGGCGACGACGCGTCCGAGGCACTTCTTGCCGATTCCGACCGTAGCTTCTCGAATGGTGCCGCCGCATCTGGCGAGAAGAGCTCCATGACAAAGCTCGATGGACTGCGCTTTACCAAGAACGACGTGGGCAAGGCGTACACGTTTACCGTGAAGGAGACCGTGCCTGAGGGCGCGGACAAGCGCGGCGGCGTGACGTACGATAAGGCTGAGCACACGGTGGAGATCTCCATTGACGATGCGGGTGACGGCACACTCGACGTGACGACCAAGGTTGACGGCCAAGAGGGCAACGAGGTCGCGTTCGTGAACGCCTACGCCGTCGTCCCGCTCGAGACCGAGCTCGACTTCGGCCTCGCCAAACGCCTCGAAGGCCGCGACTGGATGGATTCCGACGCGTTCACCTTCGAGCTCGGCGCAGCGACCGATGACGTGCCGCTGCCCGTCTCCACCACCGCGACCGTGACCAAGCGCGACCTGCGCGATGACGGCACGGCTGCCATCCGCTTCGGAAAGATCCGCTTTATCGCCGCGGGCACCTACGAGTACGAGGTCCGCGAGCAGAAGGCGGACGCGGCCGAGAACGGCATGACCTACAGCACGAACGTCGCGCGTATCCGCGTGACCGTGAACGATGACGGCCACGGCTCGCTCACCGCGACGCCCGCGCTTGTCTCCGGCTCCAGCACGTTTGTGAACAGCTACGGGGTCGAGCTTAACTACAACGCCAAGGGCGGCCTCTCCATCGCCAAGGAGCTCATGGGCGCCTCCGCCGCTGAAGGCGTGTTCAGCTTCACCGTTACCGCCGAGGGGGACGACGTCCTGGGCATCGCCGGCACGCATCGCTCGCCGTGGCTCACCGAGGGCGTCGCGGCCACCGTTGCCGCAACGACGCGCGAGGTCGTCTTCAAGCCGGCCGATGCCGGCAAGACCTGGAACTACACCGTGACCGAGAACGACCCCGGCGCCGGATTCACGTGCGATTGTGCCACGTGGAACATTGCCGTGAGCGTGGCCTACGACTCCACGGTCGGCCGCCTGAGCGTGACGACCACGGCGACCGGCGGCGACGCGAGTCAGACGTGGACCTACACGTCCGATGGCGACGGGGCGACCCCCGCCATCGTCAAGTTCGTGAACCGTTACGCCGCGAGCGGCGCCACGGCCGACATCTACGGCACAAAGGAGCTCACGGGCAGGCAGATGGCAGACGGTGAGTTCTCCTTCGAGCTCGCCTATGCGGCCCAGCCCGAGAACGTCGTGGCCCGCGCCCAGAACGCGGCCGGCGGCGTGGACTTTGGTGCTCTGAGTTACACCACCGAGAGCCTGGCCGGTCTCGTCAAGGCGGGGCTCGCGGCAAAGACCGATACCGGCTGGTCCGTGGGTTATGTGGCTCGCGAGGTCACGGACGGCTTGTCCGAGCGCGGCATCACGGCGGCTGCGGCGACGTTCGGCGTGACCGTGAACATCACCGATGCGCGCAACGGAACCTTGACGTGCTCTGTCGAGTACCCTGCGGGAGGTCTCGCGTTCAAGAACGAGTACCGGGCAGAAGCCGCGAACATTGGCCTAACCGCCACAAAGACGCTCGTGGTGCCCGACGGACTTGCGGGCCCCGGCGACATCGCCGGCAAGTTCACCTTCACCGTGATGGGTGAGGAAGGCGCGCCCATGCCCGAGTATCCGAACGCGACCAACGGCGCTTCCGGCACGGTCGACTTCGGGAGCATCACGTTCACGCTTGAGAAAACCTTTGGCGGTGCCGTGGCGACGGCCGACGAGGAGCCTGAGACCGAGGTGGACGAGGCCGCGGCGCCCGACGCTGGGGTGAAGGCAACCGATCAAAGCGGCGAGGGCGGAGACGGCGTCCTTCTTGACACCCCTGTGGTCTCCGAGAACGATTCCGCGGACGTTGGCAAGAAGGACAACGGCCAGACTGTTGCCGACGAACCCGACGACGCGGCAGAGCCTAACGTCGAGCCTGAGGGCCAGGCCGAGCCCGAGGCACCTCTGGCCGACACACCTGTGGTTAAGGAAGTCCCCGCCGAGTCTGTGGAGCCTGAGGCCTCCGTGGCGCGCTGGGTCTACCGCCGTGGCAACGCTCTGCGTCGCGCGAGCGCGGAGCTGGACGCCGAGGCTGACGCCGACGCGCCGACCGACAAGCCCACGGGCCCGCGCAGCCGCGTGTTCCACTACGTCGTCACCGAGTCCGGCGGCCTGGACGGCGTGACCAACGATCCGAACGCGTCCCGTGACGTCTACATCAAGGTCACCGATGACGGGGCCGGCCACCTGAGCGCCGAGATCGTCCAGCCTGTCGACCTCGTGTTCAAGAACAGCTATAGCGTGAGCGCGACCACGGCGACGATCAGCGCCCGCAAGGTCCTCGAGGGTCGCGACCTCGCGGCCGGCGAGTTCGAGTTCGTCCTTCTTGACGCCGAGGGGAAGACCGTGCGCACGGCAAAGAACGCCGCCGACGGCTCCGTGACGTTCGACGCCATCGAGTACTCCGCGCCCGGGGCGTATACCTACACAATCGCCGAGGTCGGCGGCAACGCCGGCGGCGTGGCGTATGACGGCAGCCGCCATGAGGTTAAGGTGACGGTTACCGACAACAGGGCCGGCGCGCTCTCTGCCGACGTCGAGTACGTCGATGCGCCGACCTTCGTGAACACGTACAAGGCGCAGCCCGTCGACGTCGGAATCGTCGCAAAGAAGGTCCTCAAGGGCACGAACCTTACCAAGGGGCAGTTCACCTTCGCCCTCAAGGGGACCGTCAACGACGAGCCCGTCGAGCTCACCGCCGCAAACGACGCCGACGGCAACGTGGTGTTCCCGCACCTCGAGTTTGAGAGCGCCGGGAGCTACACGTTCACGGTTTCCGAGGTGGCCGGCGATGAGGCACGCGTGACCTACGACAAGCGCGTCTTCACGGTGACCGTCGAGGTCACAGACGACGGGTCCGGGAAGCTCTCCGCGACGGTGGCAAACGACGCGCCCGAGGGTGCCATGGTGTTCGTGAACACCTACACCCCGCCCGCGACGCCGCCTGCGAACCCGCCGTCGCAGCCGAGCACGCCGCCTGCGACCGTGAAGACGACGGCAAGGCCCGTGCCCCAGACGGGCGACGCAAGCGTGGGTGCTGCGGTGCCGATCGCGGCCGCGACCGTCGGCCTGGCACTTCTTGGCATGGCTGCGCGTATGGCCCGAAGGCGCGCGGAAAGCTAGCGTGACCGGGGCGGGGCGAGAGCTTGGGGGAGCTCTCGCCCCGCTTTTTTGTGCGCCGCAAAATGGTGTACCGCGGCCACCGTCCCTTGCCGCCGCACTGCGGTACCATCTAGGGGATGTGCAGCGAAGAAAGGAACCCTCCATGGCAGATACCGACGAGCGCCGCGACGGCGTGTCCCAGCAGACCGACGAGCTGGCGAGCGCGCTTCTTGGCCGTGCCCTCGACGTGCTCGCGGTTGGGGGGGACCTTCATGTACTGCTCGCGCTCGGCGACGAGGCCGGGCAGGTGGAGAGCCTGGAGTTTGCCGAGGACGGGCCCGAGGAGTGCCTTGAGGGCGCGCGCAAGAAGGCCGCGGAGTCCGAGGACGCCGTGCGCTACGCGCTCGCGTACCGCGGCGCGATCGCCGACGAGGAGGGCGCCTATCAGGACGCTGTGATCCTCGAGTTCGGCGAGCGCGGCTACCGCAGCTACTCGGCGTATTCGCTCGTGGACGTCACGGGCGACGAGGACACCTTCGGCTGGAGCGAGCCTGCGCCCGCCGGCGAGGTCGAGCCCCTGCTGTAACCTGGCGCGCGCCGGTACTTCTTGCCGAAAACAACTTGACTTTCCCCTGTAGATGCCGTGACGGTGCCGTTCGCGCTGTATACTAGGCCAGTTGCCGAATAACCGGGCATTGCGACATCGAGAGGGACATATGCGCCAGGAGAAAATCAGGAACATCGCAATCATCGCGCACGTCGACCACGGCAAGACCACGCTCGTGGACGGCCTGCTCAAGGCCACCGACGCCTTCCGCGCGAACCAGCAGGTAGAGGAGCGCGTGCTCGACTCCAACGACCAGGAGCGCGAGCGAGGCATCACCATCCTGGCAAAGAACATCTCCATCGAGTACAAGGGCATCAAGATCAACGTCCTCGATACCCCGGGCCACGCCGACTTCGGCGGCGAGGTCGAGCGCGTGCTGCGCATGGCCGACGGCGCGCTTCTTTTGTGCGACGCCGCCGAGGGCCCGATGCCGCAGACTCGCTTCGTCCTTTCGCACGCCATCGCGGCCGGCCTTTCGGTCATGATCGTCGTGAACAAGATCGACAAGCCCGGCGCCGACCCCGAGAAGGCGTTCAACGACTGCCTCGACCTCATGGCCGACCTCAACGCCACCGATGAGCAGCTCGAGTTCACCATGGAGCACGTCGTCTACGCCTCTGCGGTCAACGGCTTTGCCCGCCTGGATCCCAACGACGGCAACGACAACATGTACCCGCTGCTCGACATGATCGTCGACGACATGCCCGCGCCCGACGTGGACCCCGACGGCCCGCTGGCCCTTCAGTGCGTGACCATCGACCACTCCGAGTATGTTGGCCGCATCGGCATCGGCCGCATCTACTCCGGCACCATCCACGACGGCGACAAGATCCTCGTCGTCAAGAACGATGGCTCGCGCGCCATGAGCCAGGTCAAGCAGCTCTTTACCTTCGACTACCTGGGCCGCAAGGAGTGCACCGAGGCCGTGGCCGGCGACATCGCCGCGGTCGTGGGCGTCGACTCCACCGACATCGGCGACGTCTACACCGACCCCGAGAACCCCGTCGAGCTCGAGCCCATCGAGATCGACCCGCCGACCCTCTCCATCGTGTTCGAGGCCTCGACCTCCCCGCTCGTCGGCCGCGAGGGCGACATCGTCGGCGGCCGCCAGCTCAAGGAGCGCCTGTTCCTCGAGCGCGAGAACAACGTGACCATGAAGATCGAGGAGCTGCCCGACAAGACCGGCATCGAGGTTTCCGGCCGCGGCATCCTGCACCTCTCGGTTCTCATGGAGACCATGCGCCGCGAGGGCTTCGAGTTCCAGGTCGGCCGCCCGCGCGTCCTGTTCAAGAAGGACGAGCACGGCCACACCGTCGAGCCCGTCGAGCAGGCCGTCGTCGAGTGCCCGGGCGAGTACTCCGGCAAGGTCATCGAGGTCTTCGGCAACGCCGGCGGCACCATGATCAGCATGGAGACCGGCACCACCCAGACCCACCTCGAGTTCAAGATCCCGACCCGCGGCATCATGGGTCTCAAGAACCGCATCCTCAACGTGACCCACGGCGAGGGTGTCTTCTACCACACCTTCCTCGAGTACGGCCCCTACGCCGGCGAGATCGGCGTCCGCCAGAACGGCGCCATGATCTCCATGAGCACCGAGAAGGCCGTCGCCTACGCGCTCGGCACCCTGCAGGAGCGCGGCCAGCTCTTCGTCGGCCCTGGCGACGAGTGCTACGAGGGCATGCTCGTGGGCGAGCGCTCCAAGCCCGGCGACATGGTCGTCAACATCGCGCGCACCAAGTCGCTCGGCAACCAGCGCAGCTCCACCGCCGACATCGCCGTCCAGCTCACTCCGCCCAAGACCTTCTCGCTCGAGGAGGCGCTCGAGTACATCATGGAGGACGAGCTCGTCGAGATCACGCCGCAGAGCATTCGCATGCGCAAGCGTATCCTCAACGAGACCGACCGCCGCAAGTGGGCCGTCCGCAACGGCAAGGTCAAGAAGTAAACGCGCGGCCATTGGCTGGTGAAGCGCCCGGAGTGCATGCTCCGGGCGCTTTTTTTACGCGCTGAGGCGGCCGGCCGGTCCGGCGGTGGCACTTCTTTGTAGCAAAGCGTGCGTCGAGAGACAGTTTTCGGCGCTTGAGGGCGCGATTGTGTCGCTGGATGCACGCTTTGTCGATTAGGTAGGGGGTCGCATTTAACGGTAGGAAATCCCCGGTGAGCGCGCCTTTTGTGCTTCTTGCCATTGGGTGCGTATTGCCGCGGAGGGAGGATTAATGCAAAATGAAAGCTCATGTCGCGGGACCATGAATGCCCCCCGCGGCTCGATTGAAAGGGTTCATGTGAAGAAGGAACATCTAAACCGGACCATTGCCGCGGGCGTGACGCTCGCGATGGTCATCGGGCAGGTGCCCACCGCGGCCATCGCCGATGCGGTTGATGGACAGGTTCCTGCGGCCGAACAGCAGGCCGCGGGCGCGCAAAGCCCCTCGGATTCCTCCGATGAAGAGATTCCTGCGCCGGATGGCGAGAAGACCGCAGGCGCCGAAGAGGACGAGGATCAGAAGGTCGTGCTCGCGCCGACCGTTGACGAGGACACCGACTCTGCGAACGATGAGACTCAGTCGCAGGGCGGTTCCGTCGGCGAGGGTCTTGCGGCTGAGGTCGCCTCCGACCTGGACATAAACAGCTCCGTTGACGCGCAGGCGACCGAATCGCTGCGCTATCACGCGAAGCTGACCAGACGTGAGCTGCGCAAATATCTCTACGACACTTTTGGTGAGCACGCCTTTAACTACAAGATCGTGCGTGACGGGAAGGAGAAGGTCGTCGAGACCGGGTGGGCGCTCAGCAATGAGGCCGTGGACGACCTGCCCAGTGGAACGTATTCGGTGCAGTATTACGACACGTCGAACTGGAATCCCAACAAGTGGGGTTACAAAGACTGCGGCAGCTTTGACCTGCAGTGCTACTGGACCGCGACGTTTGGCGCTGCTGGTTGCGCCGACGGCGAAGCGCTCATCGATGGCACTGCCGTCACCAGCTACGACATTGACGATGGCGCGACCAAGACCTTCACCGCCAAGCAGGTCGAGGACTACGACGTCGTCTCCGTCATGAACGGTGACGCCGCGATCGCGCCCAACGAGGACGGCTCCTACACCATCCCGAGCAAAGCCGATTCCAACATCCTCATCAGCTATAAGGCCGCCGCTCAGGCGAACATCAAGGTCGAGGGCGACGAAGGCCTCGATAGCGCGACCGTGGGCAGCGCCTCCGCGGGCGACGACGGCACCATCGTCGTCAACTATAAGAACCCCGGCGATATCGTGGCCAAGCCCAAGGACGGCTACGCCGTCACGGGCATCGTGCTCGTGGATGACTCCGATGGCAGCGAGGTGGCGCTCACCGCGCCTTCGTACGCGAATCGCGAGGCCACCGTTGCCGACGTTCCCGCGCTTGCGAAGGATGGCAACTACACCCTTAAGGTGAGCACCGCCAAGGCCGGCATCAAGGGCATTGACGGCGCCGAGGTCGGTGTCTTGGGCCGTAGCGACAAGAGCTTTTATAAGCAGCTTGTCTTCAACGCGGCCTTTGACCAGCAGGGAAGTGTCCCCGCGGGTCTTTCCGCCGACGACGTGACGATTGAGTTCAACGCCGGCGGCACCTTCGGCGACGTCTGGAGGCCTCTCGACTTCAATCCCGGCTTCTTTGACTTCGGCCAGCACGAGTTTGGCGCGAACGGCGTCGACTCCACCGAGCAGATTCGCATTACGTACGGCGGGAACGACCAGTATCCCGGCTCTTCCATCGAGCTCAGCGTGAAGGTCGTGGACGGGCGCTACAAGACTGAGCTATCTTGCAATACCAACGTCTCCATCCAGTACAACACCGACGCGGACGCCATGCGCGACGAGCTCTACAAGGCGCTTGCCCCGTGCGTCACCTATACCGACGACGCTGGTGCCACCGCGACCGTTCCCAGTACCTCAGCCGACTCGTTCGAGTTCGACGGGATTAAGCTGCCCACCGATGTCGGCGAGTACACGGGCGTGACCGTCAAGTACAAGGGGACGGCAAGCGAGGGCGACCAGCTCGGCTACCAGCCCTGCAGCGTCGAGGGCGTGACCGTCACGGTGACCAAGGCGCCGTCTAAGGTCAAGGTCACCAGCAAGAGCCTCACCTACGGCGAGACCGTGAAGATCTCCGACCTGGTGGACTCTGAGCCCAGCAACGAGGAGACCAAGCCCATCACCGTGATCGCCGGCATCGACGGCGACGCCAAGGGCTATGTGTCCGTCGACCTGAGCTACTACTCGCCCGCAGTCCAGAAGGTTATCAACCAGGTCCTCAAGCTCGACCGGGGAATCTCGCTAGGCAAGCTCGCCGAGATCGTCAACAACGATGCGACGATGACCGCCCTCACGGCGATGCTCAAGCTCGCCGGCGTCGAGAACCCCGAGCAGATCGTCAACGGCCTCAAGACCGTGCTGAATTCGCTCACGCAATATGGCCTCGGTTCGTCCACGGTCGCCCTCGGCGGCACCCCCTCCAAGGCCGGCGTCTACGTGACCGTCGCCGCCACTACGAGCGGCAACTACAAGACATCCGTGGGCATGGGCTACCTGACCATCGCGCCAAAGACGGCCGACGTCAGCCTCAAGTGGAAGCAGGAGCTGCCGCACAAGGTTCTTTCCTATGACGAAGCGCAGAACTTCACCTTTGGCGCCAACGCCTTCGATGGCGATAAGGACATTACCGGGCAGACCAACGTCCACGTCACGTACGCCGGCATTACTGCCGAAGGTAAGGCGTACCTCAGCAGCGAGGCCCCGCGCGTCCCGGGCGCCTATACCGAGACCGCAACGGTCATCGGCGGCAACTACCTCGCCAAGCCCATCAGCCGCGCCTTCTCCATCGGCCGCAACGAAACCAAGGTGACGATCACGGGCGACGCGTTCACCTATAACGGCACGGCGCAGGGTCCAACCGCCGTCGTCACCGACCCGGACGACAACCCGATCGAGGGCGCCGAGGTTACGCTCCTCTATATGGGCACCACCTCTATGGGCGAGCGGTACATGAGCGCCACGGCCCCGACTAACGCGGGCAGCTACACCGTGATCGCTACGTACGCCGGCGACGCCACGCACGACTGCGCCGCCGCGGTCGCGTGCTTCACCATCGCGAAGGCGGACGTGAGCATCACAGTGAGCGACGCCACCGTGACCTATAACGGCGCCGCTCAGGGGCTCACGGCGACGGCGACCATCGCTGATGGCACCATCGACGTCTCCGACCAGCTGGTCATGCGCTATGGAGGCAAGGACGCCGAGCCTACCGACGCCGGCACCTACAAATCTTTCGCGATCTTCCCGGGCAACGGAAACATCAACGCCACCAGTGTGCCGGCAACGCTCACGATCGTGCGCCGTCCGGTAACGATCACCCCGCAGGCGAGCTTCTCCCCGTCCAGGGAGCCTCTCTACAAGGTCTCCGGCGCCAAGGACCCTGACCTCGGATTCACGATTGAGGACGGCGCGGCCGGGATAGCGCCTTGGAAGGGCGAGCGCGACCTCGTGACCACCGTCAGTGACGCCCTCAAACCGGTCGTCTCGCGTGCAGACTCGAGCGAGGAGCCTGGTGAGCACGACATCAAGGTGTCCGTGACCGAAAACAAGAACTTCGCCCCGACGCTCGGTACGTGCACGCTCACGATTCTGCCGCGCATCACGGTTGAAAACAGCCAGAACGGCGTGGTCGAGCTCACCGGCGATGGCCTCGTCGAGGATGTGACCTCTGAGGGTGAGACACTGCAGGGCGCCAAGCCGGGTACCACGCTTGCACTGTCCGCCAAGGCCAACGAGGGCTATACGTTCACCGGCTGGACCGTCGCCTCTGGCGATGCCGTGATCGATGACGCGCGCGCCGCGCAAGCAACCCTCACCGTGGGTAGCCAGAATGTCGTAGTCAAGCCTAACTTCTCGCTGAGCTTGACGCCGATTGACCCGAGCGTCGTCAAGTTCAACGTTAAGGTCTCCGTCGCCGGCGATGAGGGCGGCAGTGCCTCTTGCTCGCCCGAGGCGGCGGCAACCGGCGAAACCGTGACGATCTTTGCCACGCCCGACGACGGTTATGAGTTCGACTACTGGGAGGTTGCGAGCGGCGACATAGAGCTCGCAGACGCGTGCGCTGCGACCACGACCTTTGTGATGGGCAGCACGCAGCCTCACGCCGTCGCGCACTTTAAGAAGGTCGCGGCTCCGGCGCCCGCACCCGATCAGACGCCCGCCGGCCCCGCTTCGTCCGTGACCCCGGCGAGTGACAAGTCCGGCGTTGCGGCCTCAAAGAAGTCCGCCCCCGCCGTGCCCGAGACGGGTGACCCGAGCGCTGCCGTCGCGCCCTTTGCCCTCGCCGGCGCTGCTGCCATCGCCGCGGCTGCCCTGCGCCGCCGCAGGGAGGACTAGCAACTAGTTAGACATACCAAAGCGAATCGAGCCGCTCGGCGTTTCTGGCGCCGGGCGGCTCGTTTTTTGTGTCGCGGCTGACGAGGGCGGCAGCCGATGGCACTTCTTTGTAGCAAAGCGTGCACCGAGTGACGGTTTTCGGCGCCTGAGGGCGCGATTATGTTGCTAGATGCACGCTTTGTCGTGTGAGTGGCGAGGCCGCGGCTTTGCTGGCGTTACGTAATCATTACAAATGTGGGAGGGGGGATAGAGTAGACTCTCCCCCTAGTATTTTTGTTTGCATAATTGCAGCGGTCTAATAAAGGAATACATTGATTTTATGCGTTTAGGTAACGTTGGTTTTAGCTAAATCATACGCTTTACCTGCTAAATCACAAAAGAACTCAATAAGAAGAACAACCTTTCCAGTTGACTTGGGCCACTGGGATGTTGTGGCTCGGAGAAAAGAACGCCCGGGTCGTTTTTTGTGTTGGGAACAAGAGAAGGAAGTGAGATGAAGCACAAAAGAGAGCGTGGCAAGAAGTTCCTTGCCCTCCTGCTCAGCGCGGTCATGGTGTCGCAAATGTATGCCATGCCCGCGCAGAGCGCATTCGCGGCGGCCGCCGGCGAGGAAGACCAAGCGGCTAAGACGCAACAAGAATCGGGCGACATCGCCGTCGATGAGTTGACTCCGCGCGCGGGCAGCTACAACGAGAACGCTGACTATCGCGAGGTCTCCTCGGGAATCACGGTAACCGTATACAAGGACGCCGCCCTAAGCGAGCCGCTCGGAGACGAGCCGGTCGTCGACGGCGCGCACCTCTACGGTAAGTTGAACATCGATTTTTCGGAAGACGAGCAGCCGACGCTGGTGTCCCCGAACATCAAGTATACGTTCCCCGGCAACGTGAACTTTACCAACAAAGGCGAGCAGCCTCTCTATGACAGCAGCAATAACGTTGCTGGTACCTGGCGCATAGAGAACGGTGCGGCGTATCTGCACTACAACGAGGATTGGCTCCACACCCATCCATCCGGGTGCACCGCTTACGTCGGCTTTGACTTTACGGTTCAGGAGAGCGGAAAAGGCGATGGCGACCAGGTGACCATCGCCTTCCCCGGCACTGGGACCTCCGTGACGGTCAACATCAAGGACGGCGACGTCGCGGGCAACAAGTTCGGTTCGAACCCCAACAAAGAATGGGAGCTGCCGGTCTTTGACTCCACGGACAACACCTACACCTGGACGGTAAGGGTGTCTCCCGCCACCGTCGCGCACGACCTGAAGATCTACGACACCGTCGGCTCGAACCTCGAGTTCGTGGACGGTAACTTCACGCTCGTCGACAAGGACGGGAACCCCGTTTCCGGCACCTGCGATGCGTCGGTCAACGGCCAAGAGGCGACCATCTCGCTCGGCACGCTGACGAAGGGTGACTACTACGTCCAGTACAAGACCAAGGTCAAGCAGTCCGTGCTTGACGCGCTCAAGGACGGCGAGGAGCTTTCCGACGTCGGGAACTCGGTCAGGTGGACGTGGGGCACGAGCAATGAGCAAGAAGGACAGTCCAACACCGTATATCCCCAGACTGCCAGGTACTCCATGGTCTCGAAGTACGCCGCCGACGGCAGCGTGAACGAGAACATCAACTGGACGGTCAAGCTCAATACCGGCACCCTCAAGTCCGATATGTCCGGCTATGTGTTCACCGACACGCTGGATGCCGGCCAGAAGTTCAAGGCCGGCACGCGCTACACCGTGACCGACGCCGCCGGCAAGACCGTTGCCACTGGCGATGTCGACCCGAGCAGCAGCAAGCTCAGCTTCACGCTTCCTGCGGACCTCGGCAAGCAAGAGCTCACCGTCACGTACGCGACCGAGATGGTCGACCCCGCCTCGTCGAAGAGCGTGTCCAACACCGCGACGGTTACCCCGTCGAACGGCACGGGCGTCGGCGGTGGCGCGACCGCGACGTACCAGCCGAGCGACAGCCGAACCTACATCTCTAAGGAGCTCGCCCAGGAAGGCAACGCCGAAAACGGCGGCAAGGCCTCCTGGACCTCGACCGTGTACTTCTCGGCAATGGAGAGCGACACCGACCCGAGCAAGGTCGTGTTCAGCGATGGCATTCAAAAGGATCCTTGGCAGCAGATCAAGTTCTCCGACGTCGTGCTCAAGATGGCGGGCACCGGACAGACGCTGGCCGCGGGCACTGACTACGAGATCACCAAAGACGGCCAGTGGAACGAACTGCAGATCACCTTCAAGAGCAGCGATTTGACCCGCAGCCTCATCGGGGCCGGCGACGTCGTCGTGAGCTACAACACGGATTGCGGCACAGGAGCGGGAACCTATACCAACACCTCGTCGGTCGCCATCGACAACGTCAAGAAGGGCGAGGCCAAGGCATCCTATGAGGTAAAGGCCGAGGCCAAGGCCCCCTTCTCGAAGAAGTCCTCCGACAACGCCTGGTGGAAGGCCGACTATAAATGGGCCGACGGCACGAAGGGCGCCTGGATCGCGGACTGGACGATTCACGCCAACTGTGACGAGCCGAACGACTGGACCCACAACGCCGCTGGCGACCTCAAGGGCGCCGACGTCGTGATCAAGGACACGCTCGGCGAGGGCATGGAGTACGTCGCCGGTTCTTCTCGCTATTGGCTCCGCGGCGCGACCGGCTTCGATTCGGCTGGCGACTGGCCGACGCTCACGGCGGAGCCGACCTCCGACGGGACCGTGGCCACCTTCACTATCCCGACCAGCGGCATGGCGAATGACGAGGGGTCTTGGAACGGCTACGTGGAGCTCAAGTATCAGACAGCCATAAAGCCGTCTGCCGTCGAGCCGGGCCAGACCAGGGAGTTCTCGAACACCGCAGAGGGCTCCGCCGGCGAGAAGAGCTTCCCGGCCACCACTGCGAAGACCTCCGTGGCAAACAAGGTCCTCGACAAGCAGGCACAGCGCGCAAGCGACGGCTCGCACGTCGCCTACACCATCAGCGTGAACCCGAACGCCCAAACGATCGGCGATGCGGATACGCTCACCCTTACCGACACGATGAGCGCGACCGCGAGCTTTACCAAGGGCACCCTCTCGGTTAAGGATGCGAACGGCAACGAGGTCACCGACGGCGTCACGTATGCGCTGAAGAATAAGGCCAACGAGGACGGCAGCACCTCCACGGTGCTCGCGATCACCGTGCCGAACTCGAAGGCGCTAAAGATCACCTATGACGTCGCGCCCCAGGGAGCCGTCGGCGACGAGGTGGAGATCAGCAACAGCGTGGTCATCGAGGGCTATGCCTCAACGGCCGTGCAGCACAGCCAGAAGTGGGTCGTGAACAAGTCCAACGCCGGCACCGACGCCGTGAGCTACGGCATCACGATCAGTAAGGCGAACGACGACGGCAAGATCGCACTCGAAGGCGCGGAGTTCGAGCTGTACCAGGTTGACCTCAACGCTTCTGCGCCGGGCAGCCTCGTGAAGTCGAGGGTTGAGACCGCAGGCGCCAACCCGAAGTCCACCGACGCGAGCGGCCTTGTGAGCTTCGGCGACAAGGACAACCCCCTTGCCGCGAACACCCTGTACTGCTTCGTGGAGACCAAGGCGCCCGCCGGCTACAAGATCAGCAACACCGAGCCGACCTACGTCATGTTCTCCGGCACGACCGCCCAGGACAAGAAGGACTACGCCGACGCGCTCGCCAAGGCCAAGGCGCTCGGAATCATCCCGAACGCCGGCACGACCTTCAACGTGTTCGACGAGAAGCTCGACCAGCCTGAGCAGCCCGACCAAGCGACGGGTGAGTTCCAGCTCAGCGTGGCAAAGACCGTGAACGGCGCTTCCCCCAAGGTTGGCGAGACGTTCGGCTTCTCCGCCACCGCGGAGGGCGAGAACGCCGACACCGCCCCTGTGCTCGGCGACGTGACCACCGACGCCGAGGGCAAGGCGACGTTTGCCCCTGCCCTTCTTGCCGATAAGGACGCCGGCAAGACCTACACCTACCGCATCCACGAGGCGGGCGAACTTGCCGACGGATGGACGCGCGCGGCAGACGTCATCGCCACCGTTACGGTGAGTGAGCGCACGGACGACAACAAGCTGTGCGCCGAGGTCTCCTACAGGCAGGACGTCGACGGTGCCGAGGCGTATACGGGCGCGGCCAAGTTCGACAACGCCTTCAGCGCCTCCACCGCCGCCACCATTGCAGTGAGCAAGAAGGTCGCGGGCGGCACCCCGGCCGTCGTGGGCGAGACCTTTGACTTCGAGCTCAAGGATTCTGCGGGCAAGGTCCTCTCCACCGCCTTCGCGCAGGCTGGGGAGACCGTCAACTTCGACCGAATTGAGTACACCACCGCCGACGTCGGCAAGAAGTTCGAGTACACCGTCCACGAGGTCGGCCACAACAGTAAGGGCTGGACTGCGGCCTCCGATGTTAAGGTTACCGTCAAAGTGACCGAGAACGCCGACCGTTCGCTCGCCGCCGAGGTCAGCTACGACCGCGGCACGAACTCCGCCGAGTTTACCAACACCTACGCGACGTCTGGCGAGGCTACCTTCGGCGTGTACAAGACCGTCAACGGCGGCACTGAGGCCAAGCCCGGCGAGGCCTTCTCGTTCGAGCTGTACAAGGCGGATCAGAACGGCAACAAGACCGGCGATGCGCTCGACAAGGTCGAGACCAAGGCCGGACAGGTAGAGAACTTCTCTTCCCAGAAATTCACTTCCGAGGGCACCTACAAGTTCGTGATCCACGAGACGGGTCACAACGACAAGGGCTGGGCCGCGGCGTCCGACGTGGTCGTGACCGTGGTCGCGACCGACAACGGCGACGGCACCCTCAAACTCGAGACCACCTACTCCAGGTCGGCGGAGGGTGTTGCCGGCTTCGACAACACCTACGCCGCCTCCGGCGAGGCGACCATTAAGGTCACCAAGACCGTCAACGGCGGAAGCGACGCCAAGGAAGGCGAGTTCTTCGAGTTTGAGCTTCTCGACAAGGAAGGCAACAAGGTCGAGGGGGTCGACAACGTTAAGGTCCAGGCTGGCGGCACCGCCGAGTTCACGGGCCTGAAGTACAGCTTCGCCGATGCCGGCAAGGAGTTCGAGTACACCGTTCGCGAGGTCGGCCACAACACCAATGGCTGGACCGCGGCCTCCGACGTTCCCGTGAGCGTCGAGGTCTCCGACAACGGCGACGGCACCCTTAGCGCGAAGGCGTCCTATCCTGGCAATGCCGTCGCGGCTGAGTTCGACAACATCTACGAGGTTGCGCCTGCTACCGTGGCGCCGTCCGCGCTGAAGACCGTCAAGACCAACGACGGCCGTGTGTGGGAGATGCAGGCTGGGCAGTTCTCATTCGAGCTGTGTGACGCTACCGGCATGGTGCTCCAGACCAAGCCCAATGACGCGAACGGCGCCGTCGACTTCGATCTTCTTTCCTTTGACGCACCCGGGACCTATACGTACCAGGTACGCGAGGGCGCGGTATGCGCGCCGCTCGCCCAGACTATCGAGCGCGACGCCACCGTCTACACCGTGACCTATGTTGTGGGCGAGAAGAACGACGGCACCGAGAACGCCCGCGACCTCGAGGTCAAGTCGGTGGTCGTTACGTCTTCGTCTGCGATCGATATGGATGCCGGCGAGGGTGCCGACCAGGGGCTCTCGTTCGTGAACGTCGAGAAGCCCGGCGTGTCCAAGCAGCCCACGGCCCCGAAGGCCCCTGAGGCGCCGAAGGGCGCCGATGCTGCGAAGGGCGCTAGCGCCGCGAAGGTCGGCAAAACCCCGCAGACCGGCGATGTGACCAGCAACGTTCTCTCCGTTGCCGCGGCCACCGTGGGCCTGGCCTTCATGGCGGCAACGCTCCATCGCCGCAGGGAAGACTAGCGGCTAGCTAGACGAACCAAGGCGAATCGAGCCGCTTGGCGTTTTTGGCGCTGGCGGCTCGATTTTTGTGTCTTTGGGCTGTTGGCGGCACGGGCGGCACTTCTTTGTAGCAAAGCGTGCATCGAGTGACAGTTTTCGGCGCTCGAGGGCGCGATTGTGTCGCTGAATGCACGCTTTGTCGTGTGCGAGGCTCGTGGGGTGCGGCTCGCCGGCGCCCTTCTTACTTCTTGTGGCGCTGCATGGCGCGTTTGATCGCGGGCGTGAGGTCGTGCTCCTGCGGGGTGGTCGCGCCGTGCGAGAGCGACCAGCGGCGCAGGCCGACCGTCACGGCCATGAGCACGACGGACGCGACGAACTTGTCGAGCCCGGCCCAAACGACGAGCGCGTAATACGCGGTGCTGCCGGCCAGCGCGCAGACAGCGTAGTAGTTGCTCGGCTTGAAGATCCTCGGCACGTCGCCCAAAAACACGTCGCGCAGCATGCCGCCGCCCACGCCCGTGAGCGTGCCCATGAGAATCGCCGAGACGGGAAGAAGTGCGTGGACGATCGCCTTGTCGGTTCCGCCGAGCGCAAAGAGGCCGACCGAGATGATATCCACCCATTCCAGCAGGTTGGGGACCTTCTCGAATAGACGGCCAAAGAAGAACACGGCGAGCCCGATGACCGCCGTGGCGGGGATTGCGTAGGGGCTGTCGAGCATGTACACGCTGCCGACCTGCATGGCCATGTCGCGCACAAGTCCGCCGCCCAGGCCGCACAGCATCGAGAGCCCGATGAAGCCGATGGGGTCGAGCTTGCGCTCTTTGGCAACAAGTGCCCCGGAGATTCCGCCGACGGCGACGGAAGCGAGGTCGAGCCAGGCCGGCAGGCTCATGGCGATTTGGGTGCTTGTTTGGGCGTATAAGGTGAACATTGGGCTCCCGGGGCGGCAAATGTGCAGAATTCTCAACAATCCTAGCAAGATAATCAAAAAAGAAGTGGCGTCGCGCCGGATCTTCCGTTACAATAACCCCCGCACCACTTCAACTGGAGAGTTGTCCGAGTGGCCGAAGGAGCACGATTGGAAATCGTGTATACGTCTAAAGCGTATCCTGGGTTCAAATCCCAGACTCTCCGCCAGAATCTTTAACGGGGGCCTACGGGCCCCCGTCGCCCTTACGGAGGGGTGGCAGAGTGGTTGAATGCGGCGGTCTCGAAAACCGTTTACCCTTCGGGGTACGAGGGTTCGAATCCCTCCTCCTCCGCCATTGATTGAACAGCCTCGACGTTTGCGTCGGGGCTTTCTTTTTTTCTTCGCCGTTGGTAGACGTGACGACCGCCCTAAAACCTGCGGGTTCTGGTCGATTTAAGGCCTGTGGGGTATCCTCTCCTTAACCTCTGTGGATAGGAGAAACATGTCTAACGATGCCAACCTCAGCGGATTCCAGAAGGACCGCTACTTTGGACGTGCGTGGGCCATGCTCACTCAAGAGAAGGGCTGGTGGAAGCCGATCCTGCTCTGTGCGCTCGGCGCCCTTGTGCCCATCGTCGGCCCGCTCGCCGTGCTCGGCTACGGCCTCGAGTGGTCCCGTCGCGTCGCGTGGGGCTCTACCGAGGGCCCTTCTCACCAAGTAAAGATCGGTGGGCTCATCAAGTCCGGCTGGCGCGGCTTTGTGGTCGTCGCCGGCTGGAGCATCGTCGCCGTCATCGTGGGCTCTATTCTCGAGAACCTCCCGTTGATCGGCGATTTCCTGGGCAGCGTCTGGGGGATTTTCACGCTCTTCCTCGGCGTGGTCTTCGTTGTCGCCGCAGTTCGCGCAACGATTTACCAGAACTTCAAGGCCGGCTATAGGGCAAAGACCCTGTGGCAGATGGTCTCGCGCGACCCGTGGGGACTCTTGAGGATCTTCGTCATCAAGCTCGTCCCCACGCTGATTGTGGGCGTCGTAGGCTTTTTGATGTTCGTGCCCGCCATGTTCGGCTCGCTCGGGTTCATTGCCGAGCTCGTCGATTACGTGGACAGCTACTACTATTACATGACCGACGCCGAGGCGGTGCGCCTCGCGCTCGAGGTCGTGGGATTCTTTGTTGAGCAGTTCGCCCCCGCTTTCTTTGTGACGCTGGTGGTCTCCCTTGCTGCCAGCGCCTTCGTGAACCTGCTGGTTGACTGCAGCGTCGGCCTGTGGCTGCGCCAGTTCGATGTTCCCGCCTGGGGCAAGGACGAGGACCCGCTGCCCGAGACGAGCGTCGCAGAGGTCGCAGCGCCCGAGCTTCCCGCGAGCCCGACGCCTGAGCCTCCCGCGCCCGCGGCGCCCGTGGCTCCGGTGGCGCCCGTGAGTCCCTCGCCTGAGCCGACGGCACCCGTTGTTCCCGTGGCACCCGTCGCTTCCGCTCCCGTTGCGGGCGAGCCGGCTGCTGCCGAGACCGTTCCTGCAGCAGGCGAGCCCGCGCCTGTTTCCGCCGATGCCAAGAAGACCTGCGCCGCTTGCGGCTCCGAGCTGCCCGAGAACGCGAAGTTCTGCATCGAGTGCGGCGCCCCGGTGGCCGCTCCCCAGGCTGAGGTGGCGCCTGAGCCTGCAGCCGAGCCCGAAGTCCCCGCTGAGGATGTCGCCGCTTCTGTTCCCTTGCCCGATGAGCCGCCGGTGCCTGGCGACGAGGGCGAGAAGGACGACGAAGCTGCCGACGACGACTCGGACGTCATCATGGTGACGCCCATTGCGGTAGCCCCCGTCGACGTTCTTTCGCAGAATCGCGAAGATATGCAGCAGCAGTCTGCAGATATGCAATCTGAGCCAACGGAGACCGGCGAAGAGCAGTAGTTCGTGGAGAAACAATGATATAAACCCAAGGGCCCCGCAGCCGCCGATATGGCTGCGGGGCCCTTGGCCTGCAAAGACGCAAAACAGCCGTTAGCCTGCGGAAAGTTATCCGCCAGCATTCCGAAAGAACCCTCTGATAGGCTCATTTGGTAATGAAAAAGCGTGGGCTGTGGAGGGTCGAGCTAAGGAAATGTGGCGCAGTAGCAGGTTCTTTGCGGAAAAAGACCTGGTATGTGTTAACATTCACCGTCGGACCTTTCCTGCTCCGGGTGCACCTTCACTTCCCGGAGCCATCAGCCCAGAGGAGGTGACCACATGAAGGCTTATGAACTGCTGTATTTTGTCGATCCCGCGACCAACGAGGAGCAGCGCGCCGGCGCTATGAAGCGCATCGAGGTTGCTGTTACCACCGACGGCGGCACCATCGACAGTGTCGAGGACTGGGGCAAGCGCAAGCTCGCCTTTGAGATCGACAAGCTCACCGAGGGTGACTACACCCTTATCAACTTCCACGCAGACCCCACGCAGATCGCCGAGCTCGACCGAGTTCTGCGCATCAACGACGCTGTCAAGCGCCACATGATCGTGCGCCGCGAGGACAGGGACTAAGCATGGAGGCGCAGGCCGAGGCCTGCACAGAGAGGGAGTGAGTTAGATGAGCATCAACAAGGTGATGATCACGGGCAACCTCACGAGGGACCCCGAGCTCCGCGCGACGGGCAGCGGCACGCAGATCCTGCACTTCGGGGTCGCCGTCAACGACCGTCGTCGCAACCAGCAGTCCGGTGAGTGGGAGGATTATCCCAACTTCGTCGACTGCGTGGTCTTCGGCGCCCGCGCCGAACCTCTCTCTCGTTTCCTCACCAAGGGCTCGAAGGTCGCCATCGAAGGCAAGCTTCGCTACAGCTCTTGGGAGGCCAAGGAGGGCGGCCGCCGCAGCAAGCTCGAGGTCGTCGTCGACGACCTGGACTTCCTCTCCCAGAGGGGCGGCCAGCAGCAGGGCCAGGGCTATCAGGCCCCCGCTCCGCAGCAGTACGCCCAGGTCAACCAGGGCTATCAGGCCTCGGCTCCCGCGTATGCGGCGCCTACGCCCGCTGCCCGTCCCGTCCAGACCCCGCCCCCGGCGGACGTCTACGACGAGGACATCCCGTTCTAAACACCGGCGGCCACCGGCCGCCATACGAAAGGCAACATAGACATGGCTCAGCAGAAGCAAGATTATTCGCGCCAGCCGCGTCGCAAGTTCTGCCAGTTCTGCAAGGAGGAGACTGCGTTCATCGATTACAAGGACACGCAGCTTCTTCGTAAGTACATGACCGACCGCGGCAAGATCAAGCCGCGCCGCGTCACTGGCGCTTGCACGCAGCACCAGAGGGACATCGCCAACGCGATCAAGCGCGCTCGCGAGATGGCCCTTCTGCCCTACACCGTTCCCGTGGTCTCCAGCCGCGGCGGCCGTAGCCGCGGTTAGTGACCGGAACCGCTTCGAGAAAGGGCGTTTAAGCTGTGGGTTATTCGCATGACGACGGGCAACCTCCCATACCTGAGGGGATGCACGGGGTAGGCGGACCGCAGCAGGAGTGCGACCTCGTCGTTTGGAGCGACCGCCAAGATGGCGATCCAAAGAAGGCGTCGGTTGTTATTCCGCTCGTCCTTTGCGTTGCAGGGGCTCTCTCGGCGGCAATCGCGCCGCCGATGGCCTGCCTGCTCATGGGCTTCGGAGCCTTATGCGCAGGCGCCGGCAGGGGTTTGGGCGCACAAGCCCTCATCGCTGCCGGGACGCTCGTGCTTTGCGGCGTCGGCGGCGCCTACTTTGGCGTCGACTCGGTGCCGAACGCGCTGATCGTCGGCGTTTTCTCGCTTGCATCGGCCTTTGCGGTCGAGAAGGGCAAGATGCGCCCGGGGGTCGCGTGCGTTATCGTCGCGCTTGCCGCGGCAGCCCAAATCGGGGTTGCCATTGTAGCCGCGAAGATGGCGAACACGAGCGTAGGCGACTCGTTTATCGGGGTGCTTGCGGCAAACCCGCAGCTCCTCGAGTCCGCCGGCCTCGACGCCGACGTGCGCTCGCTCGTTGAGTGGGCGGTCCGGACCTTCTGGCCCGCCGCGTTCTCGACGACCGCGCTGATCGAGTTCCTCTGCGCGTATGCGGGTTGCGGGCTCGCCGCCCGCCGCCTGCGCGACCGCAAGGTCGAGTGGCCGGATTTCGGTCTCTACGACCTGCCGCTTTGGGTCGTGGCGGTCTTCGTCGCGTCCCTTGCCGGCTGCGCCGCCTGGTATACCCACCAGGAAGCCACCGGCAACGCGCTTCTCATGGTCTCGGGCAATGTCCTTTTGACCGTGCGTTACGCGTTGGCGGCCCAAGGCCTCGCGGTCCTCGCGTGGCAGGCGCGGAACCGAAGGGTTCCGACGCTTACCGCCGTGGTCGTGATCCTGGTGGCCATGTATCTCGAGGCGCAGTTCATCGTAATGAGCGTCGTGGGACTCTTGGACATCTGGGGCAACTTCCGCCACCTTCCCCGTGGCGAGGAGGAGCAACCGGTCCAAGGCGAACCGAAGCAAGATTAAGGGTCGGCGCAAGCCGACCGACGAAGGAGTATCCCATGAAAGTCATCCTCCTTGAGGAGCTTCGGGGTAAGGGCGGCGAGGGCGACATCGTAGAGGTCGCTCAGGGCTTCGCGGAGAACTTCCTGTTCCCCAACCAGAAGGCCCAGCCCGCCACCCCGGGCAACATCAAGCAGCTCGAGCAGCGCCGTCGCAACATCGAGAAGCGCGAGGCCGAGCGTATTGCCACCGCGGAGGCCATGAAGGCCGCCATCGATGGCAAGTCCGTCACCGTTGACGCCAAGATCGGCGAGGAGGGCCAGCTCTTCGGCTCCGTCACCGCCGCCATGGTCGCCGACGCGATCGAGGCTCAGCTTGGCACCGTCGTCGACCGCAAGCGCGTCGGCCGCGGCAACGCCATCAAGAGCGTCGGCGCCCACACCGTGCCGGTCAACTTCTACCGCGACATCACCGCTGAGGTTACCGTCCTCGTCGGCGTCACGGCTGAGGCTGTGGCTGAGGAGGCCGCTGAGGAGGCCGAGACCGAGCAGGTCGAGGCTGCCGAGGAGACCGCCGAGGTCGCCGAGTAGTCACTGTTTTCGCGTCCCGTCTTTTAGCTGGGGTTTTCTACAAAACCCGCAGGTAGACGGGTGGCTTACAAACAGCAGACCAGCGCGCGCAACCAGCGCAAATGCCCCTGGGTACCACATGAGGTGCCCGGGGGTTTCTTTTTGCAAAAACAGAAATAAGCCTTCTACCTGCGGTTTTAGGGTACTTACAAAGAAGTGCTCGAAGCCCTTCTTTGTAAAAGGCCCTTTGAACTGGGCTTATGTCGAATGTTGATAACTTGTCGAAAACTATCGCTTTGTAAAGCGCGCCCGATTGTTGAAAACGTTGAAAAGTCAAATAAGACCCGCTCAAACCCTCGAGTGTGTGTTGAAACTTCGGCATGCCCTCGATGGTTCTTTGGCACGAGGGCCGTTCTGGAGAATCCCGACCCGTTTGTCGGCGCCGATTCAGCTTCGTCGGCCGCTCGGTAGAATAAGGGGCACGCAATCGACGAAAGGCATACGGTGGCTGACGACTACGGGATCAACCCGACGAAGATGACGATGGAGGAGGGGCGCGACATGCCCCAGGACCTCGAGGCGGAGTCCTCGGTCCTCTCGGCCATGATGATCAGCGCCGAGGCGCTCCAGGAGTGCCTGATCGGCCTTACGCCGGACGATTTCTTCCACCCGTCAAACCGCATCGTCTTTATGGCCATGCGCGAGATGTTTGACAAGAACCTCCCCATCGATGCCATCAGCCTGGCCGACCAGCTGCGCACCCAAGGCGACCTCGACCGCATCGGCGGCCGCTCCTTCCTTCTTGGCCTCGGCAACAATTCGCTGGCCCTCGTTGGCTGGCGCCGCCACATCGAGATGCTCCACCGCGACACCACCCTGCGCAAGATGATCCAGGCCTCCGCCCAGATCTCTGCGCTCGCCTTCGATGCCCCCGAGGACACCAAGGAGGTCGTTGACAGGGCCGAGAAGCTCCTACTGGACGTTACCAACCGAGACGTGCGCCAAAGCGAGCAGACGCTTGAGGAGATCATGGGCGAGCTCTACGAGGAGCTCGAGGAGCAGTCGATGTCGGGGGAGAAGACCCTCGGCGTCCAGACCGGCTTCCCGAAGATCGACGAGTGCTTGCTCGGCCTACGCCCCGGACAGATGATCGTCCTCGGCGCGCGACCCGGCGTCGGCAAGACCTCCTTTGCACTCAACCTCGCCACTAACGCCGCCTACCACGGCGCGTCGGTCGCGTTCTTCTCGCTCGAGATGTCGAAGGCAGAGATCGCGCAGCGCCTCTTGGCGGCAGAGGCGCGCATCGGCCTGCAGGAGATTCGCTCCGCGCGCATCCGCGACGACCAGTGGCCGCAGATCCTCGAGGCCGTGAATCAGCTGAGCCAGCTGGACATCGTCATCGACGACACCCCGGGCACCACCGTGACCGAGGTGAGGGCCAAGGCCCGTCGCATGCTGCGCGGAAAGAAGCTCGGCGTCGTGATCCTCGACTACCTGCAGCTCGTCTCGCCGCCGCAAGGCGGGCACCGCGCCGACTCGCGCGCCACCGAGGTCGGCGAGATGTCGCGTGGCATCAAGATCATGGCTAAGGACCTCGAGGTTCCCGTTATCGCGCTTTCGCAGCTCAACCGTACCGTCGAGAACCGCACCGGCAAGCGCCCGCAGCTTTCCGACCTGCGTGAGTCCGGCTCCATCGAGCAGGACGCCGACATCGTCTGCTTCCTCGACCGTTCCATGAACGAGGACGAGGCGGCCCGCGAGGACCGCCCCGCCGTCGGCGAGACGACCTTCATCATCGCCAAGAACCGCTCCGGCTCGCTGGCCGACGTCCCCCTGACCTTCCTCGCGAGCTCCACCAAGTTCGTGGAGATCGACAACCGCTACGACGACTAACCCGCCGGATCAGCCTGCCGGTCCAGCCTGTCTGAGGTGGCGAGCGTTCTTCTCGCCAAATCAGACAGGCTGAGACGGCAGGCCCACCACCCACTCCAGCCAGGCAAAAACGACTGCCAAATCAGACAGGCTGAAAAAGCTGCCAAATCAGACAGGCTGAATTAGCAGGTTACCCGCAACTTATGGCCGGCGTATAAGCGTATAATCTTTCTTTGTATGTCTCAAAACAAAGAGAGGAAGCTCATGTCGGCATCAGTTCTCGTGGGTACTCAGTGGGGCGACGAGGGCAAGGGCAAGGTCACCGACCTTATTTCCGGCGACTTCGACGTCGTCTGCCGCTACGCCGGCGGCGCGAACGCTGGCCACACCGTCATCGCAAACGGCAAGAAGCTCGCGCTTCACCAGGTTCCGTCCGGCGTCATGTACGAGGGCACCTATCCTGTGATCGGCAACGGCTGCATCGTTGACCCCGAGGTTCTTCTCGGCGAGATCGACATGCTGGCCGAGCAGGGCATTTCTGCCTCCAACCTCAAGATCTCGGGCAACGCCCACATCGTCATGCCTTACCACAAGGATCTCGACGGCGCCCACGAGAAGAAGCTCGGCAAGAACCTCATCGGCACCACCAAGCGCGGCGTCGGCCCCTGCTACATGGACAAGATGAACCGCATCGGCCTGCGCATCCAGGACATGCTCGACGAGAAGATCTTCCGCGAGAAGCTCGAGGCGGCCCTCGCCTACATCAACCCGATTCTCGAGAAGGTCTACGAGATGCCGACCTACACGGTCGAGCAGATTTGCGAGACCTACCTGCCGTACGCCGAGCGCATCCGCCCCTACATCGTCGAGTCCTCGCTGTTCCTCAACGAGCAGCTCGAGAGCGGCAAGAGCATCCTCTTTGAGGGCGCCCAGGCCACGATGCTCGACATCGACCACGGCACCTACCCGTTCGTGACCTCCTCCAACTGCACCGCCGGCGGCGCCGTCACCGGCTCCGGCGTCGGCCCGACCCACATCGACCGCGTCCTGGGCGTTGCCAAGGCCTACCTCACCCGCGTCGGCTCCGGTCCCTTCCCGACCGAGCTTTCCGGCGAGCTCAACGACCTTCTTTGCGAGGTCGGCCACGAGTACGGCGTGACCACCGGCCGTCGTCGTCGCTGCGGCTGGTACGACGCCGTGGTCGTCAACTACGCCGCCCGCGTCAACGGCCTCACCGACCTCGCCATCACCAAGCTCGACGTCCTCGGCTGCCTGGACGAGATCAAGGTCTGCGTCGCCTACGAGTGCGACGGCAAGATCTACAAGACCGTCCCTGAGCACCAGAGCGTCTTCTACCACGCCAAGCCCGTCTACGAGACGCTCCCCGGCTGGAAGTGCGACATCTCCAACGTCCGCAACTTCTACCAGCTCCCGCGCGAGGCCAAGGACTACATCGACTTCCTCGAGCAGGTCTCCGGCGTCCGCGCGAGCATCATCACCGTGGGCCCCGACCGCGAGCAGACCATCAACCGCTACTGGAACTAAGAGGCATCACGCACCCGTGGCTTGTAAACCATTTGCCATAGTCTGCGACAGCACCTGCGACCTCCCGCCCGAGATCATCTCGAGGCTGGAGGTCGTGTGCGTCCCGCTCGGCGTCGAGATCGCCGGGCGCGTCCTCATGGACGGCGCGGACCGCGACGAGGCCGTGGCGCTGCTCGGTCGGCGCAAGTCGGGCCATGTCGAGCTTCTTTCCAAGGAGCGCATGGTCGACGTGTACCGCCGCCTGATCGACGAGGGCTACAACCGCATCGTGACGGTCTGCTCGTCGCTTATAAACACCGGCTCTTGGAGCGCGGCCGAGGAGGCCGCCTCCGAGCTTTCCGACGCCGACCACATGCTTCGCACCGTCGACGCGGGCGTGAGCTCGGTCGGCCTCGGCATGGTCGTCGAGCGCCTGGCAATGGCGCGTGAGGTTGGAATCCAATTCGAGGAGGCTATCGCCCGCTCGCGCGCCTTCGCCCGCGAGGTCAGGGTTCTCTTTATCCCGGAGGCGTCTTCCCCCTTCATGCGCGGGAACCTCCGCAGCCGAAAGAGCGGCATCATGGCCAGGGCTTCTTCGCTGCGCCTTCGCGTGGTCGGCGAGAGGACCTTGTTCCTGCAGACCAGGGGGGAGTCGACGGCGCTCGCTCGCTCGACCGACCTCTCGGATTTGTGCGGCCATGCCGCGCATGCCATGAGCTCGATCTCGGCGCAGGAAGGCGAGCTCGTCTACGCCGTCGTAGGCATGGTCGGGTCTAAAACCCTGCGCGCCCTCGAGAAACCGCTCGATACCAACGAGTTCTGCTCGACCAAGCTCGGGCGCGGCCTTGTCTCCCCCTCGATTCTGGCGAGCGTCGGCTTCGACGCCGCGGGTGTGGCCTTCGCGCCGCGCAAGGCGTATCTGGAGGCGGTGGCCGGAAGGTCTCTTCCCAAGGGCATCGTCTATCCTGAATTGGCTGCAAATACCACTAACTAGCTGCACTTCTTTTTAAATTGGAGGCATCATGGGCACTTGTGAGACGGTCGATATCCTTCTGCTGGGCGCTGGCGGGCGCGAGCACGCCCTTCTTTGCAAGCTCGCCGAGTCCCCGCGTGCGGGCAAGATCTACGTGGCGCCGGGCAACGGCGGCATGTACGGCCTGGCGACCAAGGTCGAGCTGAACGACGAGGATCCCGTGGCCGTGGCCGAGTGGGCCCGCGAAAACGGCATCGGCCTCGTGGTCATCGGCCCGGAGGCGCCGCTCGTGGCGGGCGTCGCCGACGCCGTGCGCGCGGCGGGTATCCCGTGCTTCGGCCCCAACGGCCAGGCCGCCCAGATGGAGGGCTCGAAGAAGTTCGCCAAGCAGGTCATGTTGCGCGCCGGCGTGCCCACCGCCGCCTACCGCAGCTTTACAGACGAAGCCGCCTGCGCGGCCTACGTCGAGCAGGTCGGCGGCCCCATCGTGGTCAAGGCCGACGGACTTGCCGCCGGCAAGGGCGTCATCGTGGCCAAGACCACCGAGGAGGCCCTCGAGGGTGTTCACGAGTGCTTCAGCGGCGTCTTTGGCGACGCCGGCGCGACCGTCGTCGTGGAAGAGATGATGGAAGGCCCCGAGTGCTCGCTTCTGGCCCTCACCGACGGCAAGACCCTCGTGCCCCTGGCCACCTCGCAGGACCACAAGCGCGCCCTCGACGGCGACCTTGGCCCCAACACGGGCGGCATGGGCGTCTACAGCCCGGTGCCCATGGTCACCGACGAGGAGCTCGAGACCATGATCGATATCGAGAAGCGCGTCGTCGCCGAGCTCGCCGCGGAGGGCATCACCTACTCCGGCTGCCTCTACGGCGGCTTCATGCTCACCAAGGACGGCCCGAAGGTCCTCGAGTTCAATGCCCGCTTCGGCGACCCCGAGACCCAGGTCGTGCTGCCGCGCATGAAGGCCGACCTCGTCGACGTCTTCCTCGCCTGCGACAACGGCACCCTCGACCCCAAGGACGTCCGCTGGGGCGACGACTGGGCCGTCTCGGTCGTGCTGACCTCCGCCGGCTACCCCGGCTCCTACGAGAAGGGCAAGGTCATCCGCGGCATCGAGGACGCCTGCGCCATGGACGGCGTGACCGTCTACCACGCGGGCACCAAGCTCGACGACGAGGGCCGCGTGCTCACCAACGGCGGCCGCGTGCTCGACGTCACCGCCGTGGCGCCGACCTTCGAGGAGGCCCGCAACCTCGCCTACGCCGCCTGCGAGAAGATCGACTTCGACGGCAAGACCTACCGCTCCGACATCGGCCTGCGCTGCATCCAGGGCCGCTAGGGAGAAACCCATGGATAAGGACGAGAACAACAACGAGGAGCTCGCCGGCGCCGTCGACGATATGCGCGATTCGGTCACCGCCTTCACCTACGACGGCGATCGCTCGACGCACGACCACGTGTCCGGCGCGCCCGAGGAGCGCGAGCTCGTGCTCGGCGACGACGACCCGCGCGACGCCGGCCTCGCCGAACACCCCCTGACCGAGGACGTGGCCTGGACCGGGCGCATCTTCAACGTCAACCGCCTGCAGGTTGAGCTGCCCGACGGCCGCCGCGCGCTGCGCGACGTCGTGCGCCACCCCGGCGCCGTCGCCATCGTGGCGCTCACCGAGGAGGGCAGGATCTGCCTCGTGCGCCAGTACCGCACGGCGCTCGGCCGCGTGACGGTCGAGATCCCGGCGGGCAAGCTCTCCGCCGGCGAGGACCCGCTCGAGTGCGCGAACCGCGAGCTCCTTGAGGAGACCGGCATGGTCGCCGAGAAGATGGCGTTTCTTACCACCATCGCGAGCTCGGACGGCTTCTGCGACGAGCTGATCCACATCTACATGGCCACCGGACTGACCTTCGCCAAGTCGAGCCCGGACGACGACGAGTTCATCAATGTCGACCTCGTCGAGGTCGGCGAGCTCGTGGACGCTGTCCTCGACGGCCGCATCGAGGACGCGAAGACCGTCGTCGGCGCCCTTCTTTGCGACGCCATCGGTCGCCGCCTCGCGGACCAGTAACAAAGAAAGACAGGCTCCTGCCCGTCTCCTGACCAGCGCAGCCTGCCCGACCTGCCGAGCCGCGAGCTCGGCGTCTCGGGCGGACTGCGCTGATCGACGCAAGAGGACCTGGAAAGAAAGGAACCCATGCTCAAGCGTTTTCTCGCCTATTACAAGCCGGTGATGGGCCTGTTTATCGCGGACACGGTGTGCGCCGTGGTCGTCGCCGGCGTCGACCTGGCGTTTCCCGTGATCCTCCGCTCGCTCACGGGCGGCCTGTTTACCGAGGGCGCGGCGGCCATCCTCTCCGCGCTGCCTGCGCTGGCGGCCGGCCTCATAGCCATGTACCTCGTGCGCTGCGGCTGCCGCTACTTCGTGAGCGCGCAGGGCCATATCATGGGCGCCCGCATGGAGTCCCAGATGCGCCAGGACCTCTTTGACCAGTACGAGCGCATGGGGTTTGCCTACTTCGACTCGCATTCCTCCGGCGATATGATGAGCCGCGTGGTCAACGACCTCTTTGACATCTGCGAGGCCGCCCACCACGTGCCCGAGTGGATCATCATCTGCGCCATCGAGATCATCGGCTCCTTCGTCATTCTCTTTGGGCTGTCGCCCGCGCTCGCCGCCGCGATCCTCGTCGTCACCCTCGCCTTCGCCGCGGTGATGTTCCGCATGAACCTGACCATGCGCGCGACCTTCACGGACAACCGCAAGAAGATCGGCGGCGTCAACGCCCAGCTCCAGGACTCGCTCGAGGGCATTCGCGTGGTCAAGTCGTTTGCCAACGAGGCCACCGAGTCGGCAAAGTTTCGCGCCTCCAACGAGCGTTACCTCGACTCCAAGGAGGATATGTACAACACGATGGGCCGCTACTACGGCGTCTATGGCCTGATGACGGGCGCGCTGTACACCGTCGTGGCCGTCATGGGCGGCTGGCTCGTCGCGCGCGGCGAGCTCTCGGCCGTCGACATGGCCACCTTCGCGCTGTACATCTCGCTGTTCTGCACGCCGATCGAGACCCTCGTGAACTCCACCGAGATGTATCAGAAGGCGATCGCGGGCTTCCGCCGCATGGACGAGGTCCTGCGTACCGTGCCCGACGTGGACGACGCCCCCGGCGCACCCGATTTCGTGCCCGGCCCCGGCGCCATCGAGTACAACGACGTCTGCTTCACCTACAGCGACGTCGAGCTTACCGAGGACGGCGAGGCGCGCGAGCGTCCCGTGATCGACCACCTGAGCCTCAGCGTCCGTCCCGGCGAGACCCTCGCCCTCGTGGGCCCCTCCGGCGGCGGCAAGTCGACGACCTGCAGCCTGCTGCCGCGTTTCTACGACGTGGCGAGCGGCTCCATCACCATCGACGGGCAGGACGTCCGCGAGGTGACGCAGTCCTCCCTGCGCCGCGCCATCGGCCTCGTGCAGCAGGACGTTTACCTCTTTGACGGCACCATCGGCGAGAACATCGCCTACGGCAAGCCCGGAGCCACCGCGGCCGAGATCGAGGAGGCCGCCCGCCGCGCGAACATCGCCGACTTCATCGCCAGCCTTCCGGACGGCTACGACACCGAGGTGGGCGAGAGGGGCACGCGTCTTTCCGGCGGCCAGAAGCAGCGCATCGCCATCGCGCGCGTCTTCCTCAAGAACCCGCCGATCCTCATCTTCGACGAGGCCACGAGCGCGCTCGACAACGAGTCCGAGCGCGTGGTGCAGGAGTCGCTCTCCGAGCTCGCCCGCGGGCGCACCACCATCGTGATCGCGCACCGGCTCTCGACCATCAAGGGCGCGGACGAGATCGCGACCGTCGAGGCGGGGCGCGTGGTGGAGCGCGGCACCCACGAGGAACTTCTTGCCGCCGGCGGCACCTACGCCCGCTACCACCGCATGCAGTTCGCCCAGTAACTGCCCGAAGCCTGGCCCGCGAGTTGACGCATGTGACCAACTCGTCGGGCACGCAACGGTATACTGAACTCATCGCTGTTTCGATTACGGGAAGAAACACATGGCAAAGAAGTACGACATCGCGCGTATCCAAAAGGGAGCCCTCAACGCCGACGAGGCGGAGGCGCTCTTCTCGACCGTCGACGAGACCGGCCACACCGACGAGGAACGCGCCGCCCGCGAGCGCCGCCACCGCAAAGAGAAGGGCCACGCGGTCGACGTCGACCCGCTGTCCTCCGAGGACCCCTCCGGCTCCAACGTCGAGAAGGTCATCGCAAAGACCGCCGTCGCCTTCGTGGTCATCTTCCTCGTGGGCATCGTCGGCATGCAGGTCTTCTTTGGCCTGGTGCGCCGCGCGAACACCTCGAACCTCTCGGAGAACGCCAACGTCCGCACCGTCGCGTCGGCGCTTGCCGGCGGCGTCGAGTGGGGCAACGGCTTCACGCAGTTCCCCGAGGAGTACTCGGTGCAGGAGGCCGACGAGAACACCGGCCGCATCGAGGTTTCCGTCACGGACACGAGCTCGAAGAACGCGCTGCAGTGCTTCGCCGGCTCGCAGGTCCAGGCAACGGCCTTCGCCGTGAACTCGCTGCTCAACCCCAACATCAACACCGTGGTCTACCACGTCAACGTCCACATGGACTCCGAGGGCAAGATTCAGCAGTCCCAGCTCTTCGGCTTCCTCAAGCCCACGGGCGACGTCAAGTCGATCATGACGTTCATCTGGACCAAGACCCAGTCGAGCGCCGGCGTCAACTTCAGCTGCACCATCACCGGCATCGACGAGACGCTCCAGGACGAGCTGCGCGACCAGATAACCACGTCCTTCACGCCCGTCCAGATCCTAACGGGCGCCACCAACTAAGGTTTAGACAGCGAATCGTTGCGCGGCCCGCTTCTCGGCGGGCCGCGGCCATAATCGGCTACATTTAAAGGTAGTGTCCTGTTCACGATGGGGGGTACCGATGCGTTGCAAGAAGTGCGGAGCGGAGCTGCCCGACGGCGCCCGCTTTTGCTATATGTGCGCCTCTCCGGTTGAGCCGGAGGAAGGCGAGAAGAACACCCAGGCCACGCCCGATCCTGCGGAGGCAGGCGGCGCCGGTGCCGCGCGTGCGGAGGAGATCCCTTCGCCGGTAAAGCTCGAGGGCCCGCTGCCCGTGGGTGCGGTGCCCTTTGTGCCGATGGCGCCTTCTCCCAGGTCGACGTATGTGCAGCGCCGCGGCGGCCGCCCGGTAAAGAGCTCGCGCCCCGGGTCGAACTCGGCGCCCACCACGGCTTCGGGCTACTCGACTTCCGCATGGCCCGAGAACTCCGCCTGGTCGCTGGAGGGTCGCCTGCCCGACGACGCCGGCCGTATGATTGAGCGCCGCAACGAGTCCGACGACCCCATCGGCAGCGCCAAGAACGCGATCAACCAGGTCATCTCGTCGTGGTCCGCGGCCTCCGCCGAGCGTGGCGAGAAGAAGCGCAAAGAGAAGGAGATCCGCGAGGCGGCGCGCCGCGTCCAGGAACAGAAGCGCGAGGAAGAGCGCCTCGCAGCCGAGAAGGCCTGGCGCGAGCAGGAGGAAAAAGAGCGCCTGGAAGCGGAGCGTGCCCAGCGCGAGCAGCGGGAGCAAGAAGAGCGCCGCGAGCTCGAACTGGCGGAGCTGCGCGAGGCCGCGGCGGCAGCGGAAGCGATGCGGGAGGCTCCTGCCGAGCAGGCGGCGGAGTCTGCAGGCGGCGCGCAGGCGGAGTCCGTGGCTCCTGAGGTTGCGGCCGCTGTGGCGTCGACCGAGTCCTTCTTGCCCGCAGATCAGGCCGAGGAGGTTGTCGAGGAGCCTGTTCAGCAGAACGAGCCGGCGCCGGCCGCTGCGGAGGAACCCGTGGTCGACGACGACCAGCCGACCGCGGCGTTCGAGGCACAGCCGGACGCCGGCCGTCGCTCCGCTCCTGTGCGCGACGAACGGGGGCTCGCGTCGCTGTGGAGCGACGAGTCGGACGATGTCTTCGAGGCTGCGACGACGCGCGACCTCTCTGGGGCAACCAGCCGAGCCGAAGAGGCTCACAAGCCCGGTTTCGCCGCCGTTCCCCGCGGCGCCGCCCGCACGGGTGCCCCTCGAAACCTGCCGTTCAACCCTGTTGCGGTGGTCGCGGTCGTGATCGCGCTCGTTGCGGTCGTCGCGCTGGGAATCGGTGTGCTCGGAGGGGGCCAGAAGCAGCCCGAGCCGACCACCCCGGAGCCCACGCAGCAGGACAGCGAGCCGCAGGCCACCCCGGAACCCGACCCTGAGCCCGAGGCGACGGAAGTCGCCGTGCGCGCGAGCGTGGAGGACTACTCGTGGGACGAGCTCTCGCAGATCGCGGATATGATCGCCGGTGCCAAGGACCAGTCGTCCGCGCTCGAGATCGAAAAGAAGTACAACCTCGTTTCCGCTGCCGGCACCCTCGACGGTACCCAGGCAAAGACCCTGCAGCTCAGCGATGGCACGAGCGTAAAGATGCGCATCGCCGGCTTCCGCCACGACCAGCGCTCGGACAGCTCCGGCGTCGCGGGCATCACGTTCCTGGCCGACTCCATCGTTTCGATCCGTCCCATGAACGCACCCGAGCGCGTCGACTGGTCCCAGACCTCCCTGCGCGCCTGGCTCAACGGAGAGTTCCTCGGGCTTCTTCCCGATGAGCTTTCGGGGAAGCTTGTTGAGGTCAAGAAGCAGACGAACCGCGCGAGCGATTTCTCGTCCCAGGAGGAGACCGACGACAAGGTGTGGCTCCTGTCGTACTTCGAGCTCGTGGGCGAGGTGAGCGCGGCCAGCTCGCGCTCCGGCGTTTACAACCCCGAGGGGGCTCAGTACCAGCTGTTTTCCGACCTCGGCGGACAATGGGAGGGCACGAACGAGGCCTTCATGGTGTCCGGCGAGTGCGCGAACTGGTGGCTGCGCAGCCCGGACCCGGCAAACGAGGGGCTCATCATCGCGCCGCGCAACAGCGACGGCTCGCCTGGACTTGCTCGCAACTCCGCGATCGACGGCGAGGTCGGTGTGGTCCCGGCTTTCTGCCTGTAGTTTTCTTTGCCGACAAACAGTAGGCCCAACCAGCCCAGCCTGTCTAGGGGAGGAGCTGGGCGCGGGCGTAAGCGACGATGGCGGCGCAGAGCTCCGGGTCGGTCGTGTGAGCGCCGGCGCCGCAGCCGGCGAGCTGGCGGACGAGCCAATCGCCGCCGTAGTAGGGGATGGTCCCTCGCGCCCGCCCGAGGTTCTCGTCGCGCTGCGTGAGCTCGAGGCCAGGCCATACAAACAGGTCAAGAAGCCCGAGGTCGGAGAACTCAACCTCAACCGTGCGGGGTCCGTGGCCGTCATCTGCGCTCGGCGGCTGCTCGCATGCACCCCGCCGCGCCGCCTTGACCTGCGACATGCGGTCGATCCTGAAGGTTCTCTGGCCCCCGTGCTCGAGGTCGCAGCACTCGAGATACCACAGCCCTTCTTCCTCGGTGAGCTTCTGCGGTCTCACGCGCCTGCGCTCCGGGGTGCTCGTTGCGTCCTTGAGGTAAGAGAACTCGAGGTCGTCCAAGGAGGCGATGGCCGCCGAGCACGCGGCGAGGTTTCCTGCTGCCGCGGCGTCCGGCGCGTGCGAGAGCACGCGGTCAAGAAGCGCCTCGTCGACGCCGCCCGCCGCGAGCGCGCCCTGGAGCTTTTGCCTCAAAGGGTTGTCCTCGGCCACGCCGAGTCGCCGCAGCGCGCAGAGCAGGGCAAAGGTCTCGCTGGCATCAAGGCGAAGCGCTCGGGCGCCGTGGCCCCCGGCGCCGATGGCGATGCCGTCGATGTCCTCGTAGGCGCACAGCCCCTCCGGGTCGGAGGCCACGTTCTCGAGCAGCAAGAAGAGCTTCTGTGCCTGCTCGTGCCCGCAGCCGAGCCGGCGCTCGATCGCCTCGACGCTCACGTAGTCGCCCGGCTCCGAGAGCGAGGAGGCGAGCTCAAGGAGGCTTCGCGTGACGTCGCCCGCCCCTCGGCGGCCCTTATTCGTTGGCATGGCAGGCCTCCTTAAGGCACTTCTTCCAAGATTCGACGAGCTCAGACGGCTCCATGGGACGGATTGCCTGGGCTGCTGCCCATCTGGCGGCATCGTCCACATCGCTCACGTCGACCGTCCACACGATGCCCTTCTTGCCGTTTGTCACCGCGCCGCTTTGCAGGCAGGAGGTCGATAGGGCTTCACGTCTGTTTTCCGGCACAAAGAAGCGCGCCGTGCACGTCGTCGGCCCGATCTGGAATGGGAGCAGCAGGTAATCGGCGATATCAAAGCCCTCGGGGACGACCGCCTCGCGCGTCGTCTCGCGAGCCGACTCGATTCTGTCGAGGCGAAGCGTCCTGCGCCTCGTCGTCGTGCCGCCCACGCCCTCCTCGATGAAATCGCCCACGACGTAGCCGCGCCCGCGGCAGGGGAACGTGCCGTACGGGGCGAAGTCTCGCTTGCTTACGGTTCCCTTGGCGTCGCGGTACGTCACGTTGACGACGTGGCCTCGGTCGATGCAGCTAAGGACGGTCTGCGAGGCGCGGCTGCGCTCGGCAGGAGATGCGCGCACGGCCTGGTCGGGGTCGCCGAAGGTCCGGTCGATCTTCGCGAGCGCGTGGCGCAGCGCCTCCCCGTGGGTGAATCCGTGGTCCTCGAGCAGCGGCTGGCAGGCGACGTCGAGCGCGATGGCCTCAAGTGGGGAGAGCTCGGCCGCGCTGGCGAAGGAGGCGTTGGCATCGATCTCCCAGGCCTTCTCGCCGTCGCGCCAGCCGGCGTCGCGCACCAGCACGCCGGCCGTGGCGAGCAGCTCGCGGTCCCGGGCGAAGGTCTTTCTGCGGTTCGCCTCCCCGAGCTCGGCATAAAAGCGCTCGTAGATGGCTGCGGTGCCCACAGGATACCTTGCCCCCATGAGGAAGGTCGCGAGGGTCGCCGCGCGCTCGGCGCGCCGCTCGTCCTCGGTGAAGCCTGAACTGGTTCGTGCCATGCGCGCCCCCCGTAATTAGGCGCCGAAACCTCGGCGGCTCAACGTAAAATACCCAACATACGCCGACGGAGACGTGCTCAACCCGTGAACAGGCCATCCAAGACGTATACTCTTTTGATTGTATGCACCAATCTTTTTGCTCGCTCACTAGACTCGCCGAAGGATCTCACAATGGCCATGACACACGACTACATGGACTATCTCAATGAGAAGGTGGGCATTTGCCCCGCCGGCAGCCAAGAGGAGCTCCAAGCGGCCGACACCATTGCCGACCTCATGCGCCAGCACGATGTCGAGCCGAGTATCGAGGAGTTCGACGCAAAGTCGTTCGGCGGTACCGTGGCCGCCCTTTTGTATGCGCTGATGTTCGTGGGCATCGTCCTCGGGGGCATCGGCGTCTCCGTGCTCACGGTCATCGGGTTTGTGCTCGCCGTCGGTCCCGCCGCGCTCTTTATCCTCAAGTACTTCGGGCATGACTTCATCTCGCCGCTTGGCCCGACCACGCGCAGCCAGAACGTCGTGGCCTTCCACAAGGCTTGCGGCCCCAACGTCATCAAGGGCAACCGCCCCATCGTGATCGTGGCCCACTACGACTCCCCGCACGAGAACGTGCTGCGCACCTCGCCGGTGGCGCCCTACATTCCTCTGATCTGGCGTGTGTCCAAGTACTGCGTCCTCGTGGTCGGCGTGTGCATGCTGTTCCAGCCCCTCGCGTTCCTCCCCGAGGTCTTCCGCCGCTTCTTGTGGGTTATCGGCATCCTCGCCGCGCTGCCCCTCGCCGTCCTCGGCGTGACCGGTGTGCTCGAGCACTTCTCCGACTGCACCGACGGTGCCAACGACAACAAGTCCGGCGTCGCAGCCATGCTCGGCGTGCTCGAGAACGTGCGCCCCTCCGGCCTGGAGAGCGTCCACGGCGTAGAGACCGTCGACGACGCCGTTGAGGCCATGCAGCAGGCGGCCGAGGCCGCAGCCGCCCCCGCCGCTCAGCCCGAGCTTCCGGTCGAGGACTTCGCGGCCGAGCAGTATGGCGAGCCCGCGTCCGCTCCAGCGCCGGAGCCCGTCGCGCCCACGCCTGTCCCCGTGGAGACCTACGGTGTCCGCCACGGCGCCGACGTCGTGAAGAGCCTCGGCATGCTTCCCGAGGGCTGCGAGGTCGAGTACGTGCAGCCCGAGCCGGTAGTCGTCGCTGCCCCGGCGCCGGTCGCCTCGCCTGAGCCCGCCCGTCCCGCTGCTCGTACGCTCATCGCCCCCACTCCGGTCGCCGCAGACTTTACCGCCTCTGAGGACGATCAGGAGCCTGAGTTCGCGCCTCTTTCCAACGACAGCTTTGACGTCGAGGCGCCCGCTCCGTACACGGAGGACAAGCCGTCGCCCGTCGAGTCGGTCCTCAGTTTCTTCCGCAGCGCGAAGGACCGCATCGTCTCGGCCGGTAAGTCCGCCGGACAGATGATCGAGTCGCGCCGCGCCGCCGATGGCGAGCAGGGTGACTCCCCGGCCGACGACATCCCCGTCGCCGAGTACGAGGAGCTCGGGGACGAGCAGCCCGTCGATTCCGCCGACGTTTCCGCGGCGATGCCCACCGACAACCTCATCCCCTTCGACGAGGAACCCGAGAACGGGCAGGAGCCTGAGTTCGAGTCTGAATCCGAGGAGCAGGACGCCCCTTCGACGACCGCCGTCCTCGACGCCGACCAGACCGCCTCTGCGACCGCGCGTATCGACACCTCCGCGGACGAGACTGCCGAGGTCACGGCTGTGGCATCCCCGCTTCTCGATACCGCCGACCAGCAGCCCGCAGATGATGGCAAGAAGGACGGCGAGTCCGGCGATGGCTCCTCCGTCAACTTCGATGGCCTCTCCGACGGCAAGACCCTCGATCCCGACAACACCGGCCTGACGGCTGAGTCCGACTCCGACGGCACCGCACCCATGCAAGTAGCCGCCGCGCCCAAGCCCGCCGCGCCCGACGACCCCGAGTGGGGCAAGTCGACGTTCCGGCCGCAGGCAACCGACGTTGCTCGCCGCGCGACGCTCTTCGACCTGCCCGATCCCTCCGCCGCCGGCAACGATCCCTTTGGTACCGACCCCAACGCGCCGAAGGTCTCCAGCGCCAGCTCTTACGCTGCCCCTCAGGGCGGCGTCGTGACCCAGGATTCCGGCCAGATGCCCGTCCAGCCCGTCGCGGCGAAGTTCGAGACCATCAGTGCGCCGAGCCCGGAGGCCGACGCCGAGTTCGAGGCGCTCCGCAGCGCGGACGCCAAGCGCACGGGGGACGGCGTGTTCGGCAAGCTGAAGGGCCTCTTTGGCTCCTCCGATAAGGCCGACGACTCCGATAAGCCCACCAAGCACGGCGGCTGGAAGGGCGGCGCCGCGCCGCGCGCCGGCCTGCGCATGGTCGACGACGACTTCGAGGCGGGCGTGGTCGAGGGCGCTCCGAGCGAGGCCGATTTGCGCGAGGCCGTGCTCGGTCTTGGCGACGACGACCTCATCTCCCACGACATCTGGTTCGTTGCCCTCGGCGCGAGCGATTGCGACCACGCCGGCATGCGCGCGTTCCTCGCCGAGCACCGCAAGCAGATCCGAGGCTCGTTCGTCATCAACCTCGACTCCGTGGGCGCGGGCGACCTTACTATGCTCTCCCGCGAGGGCCTGCTGATTACCCGCCGCGCCGACCGCCGCATGCTGCGCATGATGAGCACCATCGCCAACGACCTGCACATCCCCATGGGTAAGGCCAAGTACGACTGGTCCGCGACCGACGCCACGCCGGCGATGCTCTCGAGCCTGCGCGCTATGACCATCATGGGCACTGACGCCTCCGGTTTCCGTGCCCTCTCCTGCACGCCCGACGACGTCCCCGAGAACGTCGTCCCCGAGCAGGCCGTCGCCGTCGCCGAGGCCGTCACCGAGCTCATCCGCCGCAGCTAGAACTGGGACAAAAGGGACGGGGGATTTTGTCCCAAATTGTGTAGCCGCCATGGAGCAAGAGGCGGAGCCGGTTTTGGGACAAAATCCCCCGTCCCTTTTGTCCCAGCTGGCCTTGTGGTAGACTCAAAAAGCTATGCGGGCATCGCCAAGTGGTAAGGCATCAGCTTCCCAAGCTGACATCCGCGGGTTCGAGTCCCGTTGCCCGCTCCATGCAATTCAAAAGAGCCGCGAAAGCGGCTCTTTTTATGTTGCGGTTGGGTATACGAACAACGCACGTCAAATGCCGAAAGGAACAAAACATGCCGTCTATCCCCATGACCGACGAGGAGTGCCGCATCGCGACGGCCGCCCTCTCCGATCAGCTCGACCTCTACGCCAACCTCCTCATCAAGAAGGGCGTTGCCCTGAAGTCCGGTCAGGAGCTCGTGGTCGAGGCCCCCGTCGAACGCGCCGACTTCGCGCGCCGCGTGGCCGACCGCGCCTACCGCGCCGGCGCCGGTCACGTGACCGTGATCTGGCACGACGACGCCGTGACCCGCCTTACCTACGAAAACGTCGAGACTGAGTGGTTCAAGACCACCCCGTCCTGGCAGGTCGAGCAGCTCAACAGCCTTGCCGAGGCCGGAGCCGCGTTCCTCTTCCTCGAGGGCAGCGATCCTTCTTCCCTCAAGGGCATCGATCCCGCCAAGCCCGCCGCCGCCCGCAAGGCGCGCAACACCCAGTGTCGCTCGTTCCGCGACGGCATGGACTTCGGCCGCAACGTCTGGTGCATCGCCGGCGTTCCCGTGGCCGCATGGGCCCGCGAGGTCTTCCCCGGGATGTCCGACGCCGAGGCCGTCTACCGCCTGTGGAACCTGATCCTGGCGACCTCCCGCGCCGACGGCGAGGATCCCGAGAGCGCCTGGGAGACCCACAACGCCTCCTTCGAGAAGACTAAGCGCTGGCTCAACCAGCACCACTTCGACGCCCTGCGCTACCGCTCCTCCAACGGCACCGACTTTACGGTGGGCCTGACCGCGGGCCACATCTGGGACGGCGGCGCCGGTCGCACCGTCACGGGCACGTCCTTCTTCCCCAACATCCCGACCGAGGAGGTCTTTACCTCCCCGGACCGCAACCGCGCGGACGGCGTGGTCTACTCCGCCATGCCCCTTGTCCACTCCGGTCAGGTCATCGATAAGTTTTGGATGCGCTTCGAGGGCGGCCGCGTCGTCGAGTTCGACGCTGAGCAGGGTCGCGAGTGCCTGCGCAGCATCATCGAGGCCGACGAGAACAGCGCACGCCTCGGCGAGGTCGCGCTTGTCTCCAAGAACACCCCGATCCGCCAGAGCAAGACGCTCTTCTTCGACACGCTCTACGACGAGAACGCGAGCTGCCACCTGGCACTCGGCATGGGCTTCCCCGAGTGCGTCGAGGGCGGCCTCGACGTCGATAAGGACGGGCTTTTGGCCATGGGCGTGAACCAAAGCTCCACGCACGTGGACTTCATGATCGGCTCCGACGACCTCAACATCTGGGGTCTGGACGCCGACGGCACCGAGACGCCCGTCTTTGTGGGCGGCCAGTGGGCTTGGGAGGAGTAGGGGAGACCTGCCGCTTTGGCCCGAAGCCCCGGTCGTGTTAGAATCTAAAACCGCATAAGCGCCGTTAGCTCAGCTGGTAGAGCAGGGGACTTTTAATCCCAAGGTCCAGGGTTCGAAACCCTGACGGCGCACCACCGAATTTACCCGGCCCGTGGCGCGCATAGTCGCCGCGGGCCGGTTTTGCCTGCCCCCGCCGCGCTTATCCAAGGCCGATTGTTTCCAAAGGGAATCAAACCGCAACGTCACTTGCGCACTTCTTGCCAACGGGCCTATAGTCGGACTCGTTGATTGCAGCCCCGCGCACATATCGCGGGCCACTAGTCTTTAGGGGAGGCGAAAGAAGCCAAATGATGCGCCACAGCGCTGTTTCGAGCCAGCTGCTCGCCTCTTTCCCCATGAACCGACGCCAGAACCGACGAATTTAGCCCGCGATGTCGCGTGCGCTGCGCATTTGTCTTCTCGGCGTTCCCGCCAAAGATGAGCTATCCGCAACGTCCGGCATCGTCGGGTGTTGTGCTCTGCTGTGACTAACCTGCGTCAACTCAAATCCGTGCATTAAGCCAACGAAAGGAATCGAAAAATGGCTGAGAAGGAAAAGGTCGTCCTCGCGTACTCCGGCGGTCTGGACACGTCCGTCATCGTCAAGTGGCTCCAGGTCGAGAAGGGCCTCGACGTCGTCGCTATCTGCGGCAACGTGGGCCAGGACGAGAAGGACCTCACCTGGATCGAGAAGAAGGCCCTCGACATGGGCGCCATCCACTCCGAGGCCGTCGATATGCGCGAGGAGTACGCCGAGAAGTACCTCTCGCACGCCATCAAGGCCAACGCCAAGTACCAGAAGGTCTACCCGCTGCTCTCCGCGCTCTCCCGCCCGCTGATCTCCAAGCACATCGTGGACATCGCGCACGCCACCGGCGCCAAGTACGTCGCCCACGGCTGCACCGGCAAGGGCAACGACCAGGTCCGCTTCGAGACCGAGATCCGCGCGCTCGACCCCTCCCTCGAGATCATCGCCCCGGTCCGCGTGTGGGACCTGACCACCCGTGACTCCGAGATGGAGTGGGCCGCCGCCCACGACGTGCCGGTGCCCGTCACGCACAAGAAGCCCTACTCCATCGACGACAACCTCTGGGGCCGCGCCATCGAGTGCGGCGTGCTCGAGGACACCTGGAACGAGCCGCCCGCGGACATCTGGACGATGACCAACAACCTCGAGGACTGCCCCGCCGAGCCCGAGACCGTCGTCATCTCGTTCGAGAAGGGCCTGCCCGTGGCCCTCAACGGCGAGAAGATGCCGCTGCTCGACCTCATCATCAAGGCCAACGAGATCGCCGGCCGCAACGGCTACGGCCGCATCGACATGGTTGAGAACCGCGTCGTCGGCATCAAGTCCCGCGAGTGCTACGAGTGCCCGGGCGCGCTGCTGCTCATCACCGCGCACGAGACCATGGAGCAGATGTGCCTCGACGTGAACACCCAGAAGACCAAGCGTGAGCTCGACGAGCAGTGGGCCGACCTCGTGTACAACGGCCTGTGGTTCAGCCAGGCCAAGCTCGCCATCGACGCCTACAACGAGTTCTGCTCGCAGTTCGTCACCGGCGACGTCCGCATCAAGCTCTGCAAGGGCGGCCTGTTTGTCGACGGCATGCGCTCCCCGTACAGCCTCTACGACTACAACCTGGCCACCTACGACGAGGGCGACACCTTCGACCACACCGCCTCCCGCGGCTTCATCGCCCTGCACGGCCTCGAGTCCCAGACCTGGTCCAAGGTCCAGGGCCCGAAGTCTGGCCTCACCTCGGTCGACTAAGGTCGAGCGTTAAGCGGGCTTCCTGGCAAGAAGCCCTTTGCCGCCGACGGGCGTCCGTTCGCCGCAAATGACGGCGCTCGGCGGCGTTCGTCGGCCCGATCGGCGCGGCGCGCATTGACAATAACGTGCAAGTTCACGCATAGAGGTGCCCTTCTAGGCACGTTGAGCGTGAACTTGCACGTTATTTCTTTGCAAAGAAGGGCTGCTCCATGAAACTCGCCGTCAACGGCCTCGCCGGGCTGCGGGTCCTGCGCGACGTGCGGCGTCGGGACCCCTCGGCCCTGCGGAGGCGCATCGACCCTCCCGCGCCCGACCCCGCCCCGCGCAAGCGTTGGACCGTGGGCGCGCTCCCGCTCGAGGCGCTGCTCCTCTCGGAGCCGCCGACAAAGAAGCGCCCGCTCGACGTTGTCGTCCCGAAGCCGACCCAGCGCCTCGGCGCGGGCTTCGTGCGCAATACCGTCTACGGCGCCGGCGTCCGTCCCGGCTCCTTCGTCGACGTCGGCAACGGCCTGGCGATCCCCTCCCCGGAGCTTCTCTTCGTCGATATGGTCGGCAGGCTGCGGTTTCCCGTCCTCGTGCTTTTGGGCTACGAGCTGTGCGGGACCTTTGGCCGCGACCCCGCCGACCCCATGATGGGGACGGTCGCCTTCGGCATAGAGGCGGCGACCTCTGTCGCAAAGATCCGGGAGTTCCTCGGGGCGTGCACGTATCTCCCCGGCAAGGAGGACGCCTACCGCGCGTTGACGTACGTGGCGGACAACGCCTGGTCGCCCATGGAGGCGGTCCTTGCCACGATGCTGACACTCCCGCTGACGGAAGGCGGCTACGGCCTAGGCGAGCTGCGCCTCAACGTCAGGCACGAGAACCCGCCCGAGCTCGTCGCCCGGGGATGCCCCGAGTCGCGCGTCCCCGACATCGAGCTCGCGGTCGCGCCGGTCGGGTTCAACTACGACGGGCGCGGGCACTACGACCTCCAGGCGGTCGCCGCGGCGACGGACGGGGCGGGAAGGGCGGCGGCCCTCAAGGACGCGCGCAGCAAATACGTCGATGACCTGCGCAGAAACCGGGAGCTCATGGCGATGGGCAAGATGATCCTCCCCGTCTGCTCGGAGGATCTCTTTGAGGAGAAGGCACTCGACGCGCTGGTGGTCGAGGCGCTTCGCTGCGCCGAGGCGATGGGCGCCGAAGTGCCAGGCTTCGCCATTGGGTATCTGGCGAGTGCGGGCGCCGCAAAGAGGCGCCAGGAGCTGCTGTGGTCGATGTTGCCCTGGTCCGAGGCGCAAGATTACGCCCGCGAGCTCGAAAAGAAGTCGAGGGCGCTCAAGGAATGGCTTGCGGGCAAACGGCCGAAGTGCTCGGTGTGAGGCCGCGCGGAGGCGTTAACGTACAAGTTTGACATCAACGGGGCTTCTTTGCGGCCGTTGAGGTCAAACTTGCGTGTTGTTGGCAAGAAGGGCCGGCCCCATCGCTGCCTAGCCGCCGCCCACGTTGCCGCCGCGTTGCCGCGCATGGCGACGGGCGCGGCGGTGAGGTAATCTGGCTGGGACGATTTAGCGAGCAAGCACAAGGAGGGCGCATGGCGCTTTGGGGTGGTAGGTTCGAGAAGGGCGTCGACGCCTTCACGCAGGAGTTCGGCGCGTCCCTTGAGGTGGACAAGGCCATGGCGCAGCAGGACATCGCCGGCTCCAGGGCCCACGCGAAGATGCTCGCCGAGCAGGGGATCATCGCCGAGGCGGATCAGCAGGCGATCGACGCCGGCCTGGCCGACATCGCCGGGCAGATCGAGCGCGGCGAGTTCGCCTGGGACGTCAACGACGAGGACATCCACATGGCCGTCGAGGGCGCCCTTACCCGCAACATCGGCACGCCCGGCGCCCGCCTGCACACGGGCCGATCCCGCAACGACCAGGTGGCCACTGACATCCGCCTGTACGCCAAGGAGCTCTGCGCCCACCTCCTCGAGGGCAACGACGCTCTGCGCCGCGTGCTCGTGGACGCCGCCGAGCGCAACCTCGGCGTCGTGATGCCGGGCTACACCCACCTCCAGCACGCCCAGCCCGTGCTCTTTAGCCACCACATGCTCGCGTACTTCTGGATGTTCACCCGCGACCACACCCGCCTTGAGGCGGCCCTCGCCGCGGCAGACGCTAACCCGCTCGGCGCCGCGGCCCTTGCCGGCACCACCTACCCGCTCGACCGTCAGCGCACCACCGAGCTCCTCGGCTTCGACCACGCGATCCCCAACTCGCTCGACGCCGTCTCCGACCGCGACTACCTGCTCGACCTCGAGTACGCCTGCAGCGTGAGCATGATGCACCTAAGCCGCCTGTGTGAGGAGATCGTCCTGTGGAGCTCGACCGAGTTCGGCTTCATCACGCTCTCCGACAGCTACTCCACCGGCTCCTCGATCATGCCGCAGAAGAAGAACCCTGACTTCGCCGAGCTCACCCGCGGCAAGTGCGGCCGCGTCTACGGCGACCTGATGGCGCTTCTTACCACGATGAAGTCTCTGCCGCTCGCGTACAACAAGGACCTCCAGGAGTGCAAGGAGGGCCCGATGGACGCCGCAAAGACGCTCTCCGACTGCATGGAGATCGCCGCCGGCATGCTCGAGACCATGCAGGTCAACGCCGATACCATGCTCAAGCAGGCCAAGCTCGGCTTTACCGCCGCGACCGACGTGGCCGATTACCTCGCAAAGAAGGGCATGCCGTTCCGCGACGCCCACCGCGTGGTCGGCGAGCTCGTGCTCTATTGCGAGAAGCACGGCAAGGGCCTCGAGGACCTGACCGCCGACGAGTTCCGCGCCGCGAGCGACCTGTTCGAGGACGACATCGCCGCCGACCTCGACCCCGAGGGCATCGCCAACGCCCGCACGACCTACGGCGGCACCGGCATCGAGGCCGTCAAGCAGCAGCTCGCCGAGGCCAAGGCTGCGCTGTAACCAAAGAACGATCGTCCTAGGCGCGCCCCGGAGCAAGAAGACATTGCTTCGGGGCGCGTCTTCGCGCCCGCCAAGTGGCGCTTTTTAAGCTGGTTCGCGCACGCCACCAAACAGGCGGCGCGTCGCAGGTAGAATAGCCTTGTATGTCTCGCCAACCCTTTTGGAGGAGCCCGTATGATCGATCGCTACACCCGCCCCGAGATGGGACACATCTTCTCGCTGGAGAACAAGTACGCAGTCTGGCAGGAGATTGAGGTCCTGGCCTGCGAGGCCCACGCCGAGCTGGGCGAGAGCGGCATCACGAAGGAGGAGGCTGCCTGGATCCGCGAGCACGCCGCCTTCAACAAGCAGGAGGTTGACGAGATCGAGGCCGTGACCAACCACGACGTCATCGCCTTCCTCACCAACATGGGCTCCTACATCGACGCCGACGTGCCCGCCGGCCAGCCCAAGCCCTCCCGCTGGGTCCACTACGGCATGACCTCCTCCGACCTCGGCGACACCGCCCTGTGCTACCAGCTCGTCCAGGCCACCGACATCCTCATCGAGGACTGCAAGAAGCTCGGCGAGATCTGCAAGCGCCGCGCCTTCGAGGAGAAGGACACCCTCTGCGTCGGCCGCACCCACGGCATCCACGCCGAGCCCATGACCTTCGGTATGAAGTTCGGCAGCTGGGCCTGGGAGCTCAAGCGCGACCTCGACCGCCTGCGCGACGCTCGCAACAACGTGGCCTTCGGCGCCATCTCCGGCGCGGTGGGCACCTACAGCTCCATCGACCCGCGCGTCGAGGAGTACGTCTGCGAGCACCTCGGCCTCGTCCACGACCCGCTGTCCACGCAGGTCATCAGCCGCGATCACCACGCCTACCTCGCCGGCGTCCTGGCCACCACCGCCGCCACCTGCGAGCGCATCGCGACCGAGATCCGCAACCTCCAGAAGACCGACACCCTCGAGGCCGAGGAGCCGTTCCGCAAGGGCCAGAAGGGCAGCTCGGCCATGCCGCACAAGCGCAACCCGATCACCGTCGAGAAAGTCTGCGGTCTCTCTCGCGTGGTCAAGGCCAACGCCCAGGTCGCCTTCGACAACGTGGCCCTGTGGCACGAGCGCGACATCTCGCACTCCAGTGCCGAGCGCGTCGCCCAGGCCGACAGCTTCATCGCCCTCGACCACATGTTCAGCTGCCTCATCCGCATCGTCGACGGCCTCGTGCTCTACCCGGCCCAGATGATGGCCAACCTGAACAAGACCCGCGGCCTGATCTACTCCTCCAAGGTGCTGCTGCACCTGGTCGACACCGGCATCACCCGCGAGGACGCCTACAAGATCGTGCAGGAGAACGCCATGGCCACGTGGCGCGAGGTCCAGCAGTGCGAGCCCGGCTCCACCTTCCGCGAGAAGCTCGAGGCCGACCCGCGCTGCTCCAAGCTGCAGCCCTCCGAGCTCGATGCGATCTTCGACCCGCGCAGCTTCCTCACCCGCGTCGGCGTCGTCTTCGACCGCCTGGAGCAGCTCGAGTTCTAAAACAGGACCGGGGCGCCCGGGCCGCCAGAGCAGCCTGTCTGAGGTGGCGAGTGATCTTCTCGCCAAATCAGACAGGCTGAAATGGCGGCCTGAGCGCCTCCAATCCAGACAGGCAAAAAACGCTGCCAAATCAGACAGGCTGAAATGGCAGGTCCTGGCGTTCGGCGCTTTTGGGCATACTTGCACCACGACCAAAAGAGAGAGGAACCAAGCAATGCAGCACATCGACTTCCGCCCGCGCGGCGTCTGCTCGCGCATGATCCACATCGACCTTTCCGACGACGGCGGCACCATCGAGAACGTCTCGTTCGAGGGCGGCTGCGACGGCAACCTCAAGGCCATCTCCAGGCTCGTCGCCGGCAAAAAGACCTCTGAGATCGCCGACGTCCTCGCCGGCAACACCTGCGGTCCGCGCAAGACCTCCTGCGCCGACCAGTTCTCGATTGCCCTGCGTCAGGCCGCAGACGCCATCGCCGCCGGCGAGGCTCCTGCTTCCGCGAACTAACCGCAGGTAAAGAAGTGCGTCGACCAAAACTCACCAGACGAGGTTTCTTTAAGGCGTCCGCCACGGCGGGCGTCGTGGGCGCCGCCGTCGGCATCCTCGGCGGCTGCTCGCGCAACACCGCCAGCGACGTCACCGACCCCGTGGTCGTCGACGACGACTCCGCGGTGAGCGTGACCGCCGACGGGTCGCCCTACGAGTACGTCGACGACTACGGCTATGCCCTCGAGTCCACCTGGACGCTGCCGCTCGGCTGTGTCCTGCGCCCGGCGGAAGGCTCTTGGATCCCCGCCACCATTGCGGGTTCCTCGGCGCTGCCCATGGTCAAGGCCGGGGCGTTCTCGTGTGAGTCCGGCGCCCTGACCGAGGTCGTCTCGGCCCCCAAGGGCGCTGCGGCGACCACCGTGATCTACGACGTCGCCTGCTCGGACTCCGCGTACGCCTGGGTCGAGCTCGACATAGCGACGCGCGCCTGGCAGCTCTATGCGGCCAAGTTCTCCGGCGGCGCCCTCGACGGCGACGCTCAGAAGCTCTGGGACGGGACCTCCGACTACGATCCGGCGCCCATTGCCGTCACGGGGTCCAAGGTCATCTGGCAGGTCATGCCCGCGCTCTCGGGAAAGAAGACCACCGAGTCCTCCGTCTGCTACCTTTGGAACGTCGGCGATAAGGACGCCCGCAAGGTCATCGAGTCGCCCGGCCGCTTTGCCATCAAGCCGACCATCTCGAACGGCAACGTCATCCTGGCCCCGCGCGTCCATGCAGACGAGGGCACCTTCTACGGCGTCACGGCCTATACGGCATCGGACAACATGTCGTCCCAGGTCGACCAGCTCGTGCTTCCCGCCAGCGTCAAGCCGTTTCGCGCCACCCGCGTGGGCGACAAGTTCCTCGTCTCCATCGAGGCGAGCTACAGCTCCGGCGGCCTTCTTTCAAAGATGGGCACCTACATCGGCACGCGCAGCGGCGACTTCGTCAAGGTCGAGCGCGAGCCTTCCGAGTGTCCTGCCGGCAAAGACGGCCTCTACCTTATAAAGAGCCGCTCTTCGTATATGGTGGTCGACACAAAGAACCAGAAGTACTCGACGCTCTTGTCCATCGACCGCTCCGTCGACTACGGTGAGTTCCCTGCCCGCTGTGGCGATACCGACCTGTTTGTCACCTTTGCGACGGTCAAGGACCCCGATACCGGCTACCCCGCTTCCGTAACGGTTCGCGCCTTCCGCCTAGGAGTCTGACAGTCGAGGCCTCAGGTGGGGTAAACTATGCCTACTTATGGGAAGCCAAGGCTTCCTTGAATGCAAAACACACATTTGGGAGGCCACGATGGCTTCGGACGACAAGAAGATCCTGCTAGTTGAGGACGAGAAGGCGATTCGCGACGCGGTGGCTGCCTACCTCGAGCGCGAGAACTACATCGTGCGCGGCGTGGGCGACGGCCAGAGCGCCGTCGAGGAGTTCGAGAAGCACTCCTTCGACCTCGTGATCCTTGACCTCATGCTCCCCAAGCTCTCGGGCGAGCGCGTCTGCCGCGCCATCCGCGAGACCTCAAACGTGCCCATCATCATGCTCACCGCCAAGGGCGAGGTCGAGGACCGCATCATCGGCCTCGAGCTGGGCGCCGACGACTACCTGATCAAGCCCTTCTCGCCCCGTGAGCTCGTGGCCCGCGTGCGCGCCCTGCTGCGTCGCGCCCACACCGAGGTCGAGCCGGCGCTCGAGGTCCTCGACTTCGGCGACCTCGTCATCGACATCTCGGGTCACAAGGTCCTCGTCGAGGGCAAGGAAGTCGACCTCACCGCCTCCGAGTTCAAGCTGCTCACCACGCTCGCCCGCTACCCGGGCCGCGTCTACACTCGCATGGAGCTTGTCGAGAAGGTCCTCGGCTACGACTTCGAGGGCTACGAGCGCACCATCGACTCCCACGTCAAGAACCTGCGCGCCAAGCTCGGCGACGACCCGCGCAACCCGCGCTGGCTCTACACCGTCCACGGCGTCGGCTACCGCTTCGAGGCTCCCGAGAAGGCCGATAAGTAACGTCCTCGAGGAGGCACGTTGGCGGCTAAGTTCGTCATAGGAAAAAACAACCGCGCAGACGAGGGCTCCAAGCAGCCCTCGTCTCGTAATTCGTGGAACACGCTCAAGCCGAAGCCCTCGCGCGGCCAGTCCTTCGCCACGAGCATGACGCTCACCTTCGCGCTCATCGCGATTCTGATGGCGCTTATCTTCGTGCTCGTGCTCGCCGTCGTGTGGGGCGGGCAGTTTACGTCCTACACCAGGGCAAACATGCAGGCCATGGCGAACTCAACCGCCGAGTCCATCTCGGAGGCGTACGCCGTCGAGGGGCGCTGGACCTCTGACGTCGTGCAGCGCGCCTCGGACGCCTCGGCGTTCTCGAGCGATATCGGGGTACAGGTTATCGACTCCGACGGCGGCGTCCTCTACGACGACACGTGGGTTGCGGGCGGCAGCTCGGCAAAGACCCGCGCCGACGGGGAGCTGCAGCCTCAGTCCTCGAAGTCCCTGGCGCCCACCGGCGCGGACTCCGTTGTTACGGCGCCGGTAAACGACGCCCATGGTGACCAGGTCGGCGAGGTCCGACTGTGGGCCTTCGGCTCGGATGCGCTTCTTACCAAGTCCGACGCGGCGTTTAAGGAGAGCTCCTTCGAGGCCATCGCCATCGCGGCGTCCGTGAGCGTCCTTCTTGCCTGCGTGATCGGCTACTTCGCCTCCAAGCGCATGTCCGCGCCCATCCAGAAGATCACGAACACCGCCAAGCAGATCCGCAACGGCGACCTCACCGCACGCTCCGGCGTCAAGGGCGACAACGAGATCGGCCAGCTCGGCGAGACGTTCGACGATATGGCGACCTCGCTTGAGCGCGATATCAAGCTCGAGCACCGCCTCACGGGCGATGTTGCCCACGAGCTGCGTACGCCTCTTATGGCCATGCAGGCCACGGTCGAGGCCATGCAAGACGGCGTGCTCCCGGCAGACGACGAGCACTTTGAGACGGTGGCCTCCGAGGTGCGCAGGCTATCTCGCCTGGTGGACGCTATGCTCAAGCTCTCGCGCCTCGAGAACAACGCCAACGAGCTCAAGACCGAGCGCACCGATGTGATCTACCTGCTGCGCAGCCTCGTTTCGAGCCAGCACGCGCTCTTCCACGAGAAGGCCCTGCACCTGCGCTTTATCAACGAGAGCGGCCGCGACGAGCTCATGGCCGACATCGACGCCGACCTCATCCGCGAGGCTGTGGTCAACCTCATGAGCAACGCCATGCGCTATACCGACGAGGACGGCTACGTGAAGGTCTCGGCGCGCCTCGAGCGCGGGGACGTGCTCATCTCGGTGCAGGACACGGGCATCGGCATCGCCAAGGAGGACATCCCGCAGACGTTCAGCCGCTTCTGGCGCTCCGACGTGAGCCGTGAGCGCGTGAGCGGCGGCCTCGGCGTGGGCCTCTCGCTTACCAAGGAAATCGTGGACAAGCACAACGGCACCATCCTCGTCGAGTCCGAGCTCGGCCGCGGCACCACCTTTACGCTGCGGATTCCTCAGAACCGCGGCCGCCGCAACCTCGCCCAGGCCATCCAAGAGGGCTAGCCCCCGCGACCTGCTTTTTCAGCCTGTCTGATTTGGCAGCGTTTTTTGCCTGGCTGGAGAGGGGCGCCGCACGCCCGCCTGCCATCTCAGCCTGTCTAATCTGGCGAGAAGAGCACTCGCCATTTTTAGACAGGCTGATCTGGCAGGCGTGCTGGGCACTCGCCATTTTTAGACAGGCTGATCTGGCAGGCGGGCGCGCGCACTCGCCGACAACGGGGTGTCCTTCTTGCCGGGTGACGCGGTATACTTCTGTACGTTATGCATATGCGGGGCGACGCGTCAGAGTCGCCGACCAACGAAACCGAGGTATTCGATGTCCGAGATTCAGAAGCGTCCGGATTCGCACGGCAAGGTGCGCGACATCTACGATTGCGGCGACAGCCTGCTCATGGTTGCCAGCGACCGCATCTCCGCGTACGACTTCATCCTGCCCGACGAGATCCCCCACAAGGGCGAGATCCTCACCCGCATCTCGGCGTTCTGGTTCGAGCGCTTCGCCGACCTCATGCCCAACCACATGATTTCCTGCGAGGTCTCCGACTTCCCGGCCGAGTTCCAGCAGTACGGCGACTACCTCGCCGGCCGCTCCATGCTCGTCAAGAAGGCCCAGACCGTGCCCATCGAGTGCATCGTCCGCGGCTATCTCACCGGCTCCGGCAAGAAGACCTACGACGCCGACGGTACCGTCTGCGGCATCAAGCTCCCCGAGGGCCTCACCGAGGCCTCCAAGCTCCCGGAGCCCATCTTTACCCCGTCCACCAAGGCTGAGCTCGGCGACCACGACGAGAACATCTCGTTCGAGCGCTGCTGCGAGATCGTGGGCACCGACGTCGCGACCCAGCTGCGCGACGCCTCGCTCGCCATCTACAAGGCCGCGGCCGAGTACGCCGCCACCCGCGGCATCATCATCGCCGACACCAAGTTCGAGTTCGGCTTCATCGACGGCAAGCTGATCTTGATCGACGAGTGCCTGACCCCCGACTCCAGCCGCTTCTGGCCTGCCGAGGGCTACACCGAGGGTGAGGTCCAGCCGAGCTACGACAAGCAGTACGTCCGCGATTGGCTGCGCGCCAACTGGAACATGCAGGGCGAGCCGCCTCGCATCCCCGCGGAAGTTATTGAGGGCACCTCCAACCGCTATCAGGAGGCGTTCCAGATCATTACCGGCACCAAGTTCGAACCCAAAGGAGTCTAATGTCTCTGCGTGACACCATCGAGGGCGCCCGCGACGAAGCCAAGTCCACCGTCGACGCCATGACAAAGAAGACCGCTGCCGCCGAGGAGAAGGGCAAGGCCAAGGAGGGCGACGCGCCCGCTGCCTACGATCCCTTCAAGTCCGGCAAGGCCACCGCTGCCGGCGCCAAGCCGTCGCGCGAGGCCGCCGCATCCGTGCGTCTGGAGGGCGAGCGTCCCAAGAAAAGCGTCGCCCTCATGACCAAGGAGGAAAAGAAGGCCGCCCGCGCCGAGGAGCGTTCCATCGAGGATGCCCGCAACCAGGCCTACGACTACCTCCTCAGACTCGATGATGCCTACACGAAGACCGACAAGACCTGGTGGATCTTGCTGGGCATCGGCTTTGCCATGACGATCATCTCGCTGTTCCTGACGTTTGTCTTCCCTGCCGAGGTCAAGGAGATCCACACCGTCCAGGGCGTCCTCTCTATCGTTACGCTTGTCCTGGCGTACGGCTTCATCATCTCCGCCTTCATCTTCGACTGGCGCAAGCGCCGCCCGTTCCGCAAGGCCGCCGAGAAGCGCATGCAGAAGATGAGCGACAAGCGCGTCTACGAGTTCCTCGCCGAGGAGAACGCCAAGCTTGTCGCCGCCGCGAAGGAGAACCGCAAGAAGGAGAAGAAGGCCCAGAAGAGCAAGTAGCGCCAACGTGCTAAAATCTTCTTCCATGCCTTCGTAGCTCAGGGGATAGAGCACGGCTCTCCTAAAGCCGGTGTCGGCGGTTCGAATCCGTCCGGGGGCACCATGAATGCACGCAGGCCAGTCGCTTAGGCGGCTGGCCTGCTTTTTCTTGCGCCGTTTGCCTAATCGAAAGCAAAGGCAAGGGTTCGAAAGAGGACAATGGGACTGCAGCGGGTTTCCGCCGTGGGACGGGAGAATGCAATGGCGCAGGAAGCAAAGATGCTCGCCCCTGAGCGGCGCCGTCGCATTGTCGAGATGCTGCAGTCGCGCTCGCCGATTCTCATTTCCGAAGCGGCGCGGGAACTCGGCGTCTCTACCGTCACGGTTCGTGGCGATTTCGACGCGCTCGCCGCCCAGGGAATGCTCAGCCGAGTTCATGGCGGCGCGGTCCTTATTTCCGATTATTCGTTCTCGAGCCGGAAAGACCGCACGAGGGGTCATGTGCGCGAGAAGCGCGCTATCGCCGACCAGGCAGCCGAGCTCGTGGGCGATCACGAGACGATCCTTGTGGGCAGCGGCTCGACAACCTATGAGCTTGTCCGCGCGCTGGCGCAGCGGCCCGAGGCCTCGGGCATCACTGTGGTGACCAACGACTGGCATGTTCTCGAGCAGGGGAGAAGGGAATTCGGGAGCTTGGGGCTCGTTGGCACGGGCGGCACGCTCATGAGGGAGCTCGGCTACTTTTACGGGCAGCTGCTCGCCTCAAGCCTCTCAGATATCGTGTTCGACAAAGTCTTTATCGGCGCGAACGGGTACGACCCGGCGTTCGGGTTTCTTACCGACCTTGCGGCGGCGTGCGAGGTCAAGAAGACCTTCTTGGCCCACGGGCGCAACAAGATTGTCCTTATGGACTCGTCGAAGGTCGGCGAAGGGCGTTCTTACACGCGTTTTGCTAAGCCGAATGAGGTCGACATGGTCTTCGTAGACCGCGACCCCGACGGGACCATTGCCTCCTCGACAACGGCAAAAGTTGTTGAATGCTGTGTCTAGCTTGGATTTCTTTATGCCAAGAAGTGCCTTAGGTACAGAGCCTGAGGAGCTTTGGCTGCACGTGAACTCGGCCGGAGTCCGACTTAGGAGTAGACTGTCTGTCAATTAGGGGCGCGGTGCGCCTTTATTACCCATGTGACGCAAAGGAGAATGCCATGGGACTCTTTGATATCTTCAAGAAGAAGGACGCCCCGGAGGCGCCCGCCAAGCCCGCCGGCGTCAAGGCCGATGCTGCTCCTGGTGCCCTGTGCGCGCCCGTCTCGGGCCGCGCGATCAAGATGAGCGACGTGCCCGATCCCGTGTTCGGTGCCGAGATGATGGGCAAGGGCTGCGCCGTCTACCCCGATTGTGATCTCGTCTGTGCACCCATCGCCGGTACCGTGGGCGTCCTCATGCCGCACGCCGTGGGCATCAATACCGCCGATGGCATGGAAGTCCTCGTGCACATTGGTGTCGACACCGTCGACATGAACGGCGACGGCTTCACGAGCCTCGTCGCGCAGGGCGACGCGGTGGCTGCCGGCGACGCGCTGGTGCGCATCGACCGCGAGAAGATTGCCGCTGCCGGCCACCCCGATTGCATCGTCGTCATCGTGACCAACACTGCCGATTACGCCTCCGTCGACATGGTTGTCGACCCTGAGTCGCAGGTCGCCGCCGGCCAGAAGGTCGTCCAGGTCACGAAGTAGCCTTCGCGCGGATAAAGCGCGCGCAGAAACCGCGGGTTCCAGCTCGATAATGGCGAAGTTTGCTCAGAATCCCCCGGTTCCAGCCCCATGTAAAGGGCTGGAACCGGGGGATTCTTCGCATGCCTGGGCATTACGGGGCTGGAGCTTAGGGTTTCTGAGCACACTTTCGGGGGGTTTAGTTATCCAGCGGTTTCGCCGAAGCGAAAGAAAAACAAACAAGGAGTGTCGGTGCACTTCTCGGCAAGAAGGGCTTCGAGCGTCTGAAGAACTCCTGCCTGCGGGCCTGTTTTCTTAACTGGTATTAAAGAGAAGAACCGGTTTGAAGGCGCCATTCTTCATAGAAAAGAAAGCAAAAGAAAGTAAGTGAGCAAGTGACTTTGACAGATTTGAAAAAATGACTTGTACAGGACTCGTTAAACATGCAGGTAGATAAAACGAATACCACTGAACGGTAGCAAATCAAGTGCGAGCGGTCATTTCCGGTTTTTGCAGAAGTTGTGAAGTTGGTTTGAAGCCGCAACAGGTATAGTCATTAACTGAGCCTATGGTTACAACCAGTTAACCGTCTCGTAGTACTCGGAAACGCGAAGGGCGCTGGTAGGAAATTCGGGTCATGTACGTTATCTGGCGACCCGAAGTAACGTGGGTCAATAGCTGCGACATAACCACCTGATCCCGCGGAGGGGCGTCAGGCCGGGCAGGTCGCAAAGGGGTGCGCCGAGAGGCGCACAAGGAAAGGAAAGGTTGGAGGGATACCGAATGATGAAGTATCTCCAGAAGCTCGGCAAAGCGCTGATGCTTCCCGTCGCGGCGCTTCCCGTCGCTGGCATCCTCATGGGCGTTGGCTATCTGCTCGCCCCCGGCGTCATGGGCGTTCCTGGTGCTGAGACCGCTGGCGCGGCCTACACCGTCGGCTTCCTGCTCGTCAAGGCAGGCGGCGCTCTCATCGATAACATGGCTTGGCTCTTCGCCATCGGCGCAGCCGTTGGCCTCGCTGACGATCACGACGGCACCGCTGGCCTCGCTGGCCTCGTCGCCTTCCTGATGATCCAGCAGCTCCTCAACCCGGCCGTCGTCGCCACCGTCCGTGGCATGGACGCCGACGCCCAGGCTGCTTGGCTCCTCACCGCCGAGGGCATCGCGTTCTCCAAGATCGCCGGCAACTGCTTCATCGGCATCCTGTCTGCCATCATCGGCGGCTCCATGTACAACAAGTTCAAGGGCACCCGTCTTCCCGACTGGCTGGCCTTCTTCTCCGGCAAGCGCTGCGTCGCCATCATGACCGCGCTCGTCTCCATCCTCACCTCTGTTGTCCTGCTCTTCGTGTGGCCCATCATCTTCGACGGCCTCGTTGCCCTTGGTAACGGCGTCGCCGCTATGGGTGGCATCGGCGCTGGCATCTACGCCTTCCTCAACCGCCTGCTCATCCCGACCGGCCTGCACCACGCCCTCAACAACGTCTTCTGGTTCGACACCATCGGCCTCGGCGACCTGTCCCACTTCTGGGCTGGCGACGTCATGGGCCAGAACGGCGCCAACTGGAGCGTCGGCATGTACATGTCCGGCTTCTTCCCCTGCATGATGTTCGGTATCCCGGGCGCTGCCCTGGCTATGGTTCAGACTGCTAAGAACAAGAAGGCCGCCATCGGCCTGGTTCTCTCCGCCGCTATCTGCGCCTTCGTCTGCGGCGTCACCGAGCCTTTCGAGTTCGGCTTCATGTTCCTCTGCTTCCCGCTCTACGTCGTGTACGCCGCCCTGTACGGCATCTTCACGGTCATCGTCTACTACGTGAACTTCCGCGCGGGCTTCTGCTTCTCCGCCGGTGCGACCGACCTGCTCTTCTCCGCGAGCCTGCCCGCCGCTTCCAACACCTGGATGATCATCCCGCTGGGCATCGCCGCCTTCGTGGTCTTCTACCTGGTGTTCCGCTTCGCCATCACGAAGTTCGACCTCAAGACCCCCGGCCGTGAGGACGACGTCGAGGCCGACGGCTCCGTGGCCATCGCCGCTGGCGCCCCGAGCAACGACAAGTTCGCTGCCATCGCCGCCGGTGTCCTGGCTGCCGTGGGCGGCAAGGAGAACGTCAAGAACGTCGACTCCTGCGCTACCCGCCTCCGCTTCGAGGTTGTCGACTCCTCCAAGGTCGACGAGGCCGCCTGCAAGAAGGCCGGTGCCGTGGGCGTCATGATTCCTTCCAAGGAGTCCGCTCAGGTTATCATCGGCACCCAGGTCCAGGCTGTCCTGGATGAGCTCCAGAAGCTCATCTAAGCTTCGCCTGAATCGCTGACGCGACCCTAAGGGCCGTCCCCACTCCGCAGGGGGCGGCCCTTCTTTTCAAAGCAAGGATGTCGAAGAGCTTGTCTGCCCCAGCCAAGCCCCGCATGAAAAAGCCGTGCGGTGCGTGCCTTGGGCATACAGGGGACCGGAACCGAAAGGAGGCAGCCATGGTCGCCACGGCAAGAAAGCAGCCGCTCTACGACCAGTTGGTCGACCTCTTGAGCGAGAAGATCGAAAACGAGATGTCGCCGGGCGACATGCTTCCCTCGGAGCGCGAGCTTGCAAGCAAGTACGGTCTTTCGCGCACGACGGTGCGCCTGGCCATGTCCGAGCTCGAGGAGCTGGGCCTCGTTACGCGCAAGCACGGCAAGGGAACGTTCGTGTCGAGCGTGTCGCGCGAGACGACGGACCTTACTGGCGCCTATAGCTTTACCGAGCAGATGAAATCGCTCGGCCGCGCGCCCTCCACCAAGAACCTCGACTTCGAGGTGCGCGAGGCCTCAAAGGTCGTGGCCTCCCATCTGGACCTGCACCTTGGCGAGAAGGTCTACCGTATGCGCCGCCTGCGCTTTGCCGACGACGTGCCCCTGATGATCGAGCGCACCTACGTCCCGGTTTCCTTGTGCGAGGGGCTTACGCTCGCGCGGATGGAGGGCCAGTCGCTCTACGACATCATGGAGAAGGACTACCACATCACGATCAGGTGCGCCCAAGAGACCTTCGGCGCTCGGTTGGTCCGCCCGGACGAGGCCAAGCTCCTCGGCATCGAGGAGGGCTCGCCCGTTTTTCGCATGGTGAGGACGACCTACAGCAACAAGAACACCGTTGTTGAGTACACGCGCTCGGTGGCCCGCGCCGACGAATTCGAGTACCGGGTCATGCACATGCGCGGGTAACATTGCCACTATGGGCCGGGCTCGGCAAGGAGCCCGGAAGCAATCGAGGAGGTAGCAGTGAGCACGTACGCTATTAAAGCGGCCAAGTTCCTTCTTCCTGGCGCTGTGATGAGCGGCGGATACCTGACCATCGAAGACGGGAAATTCGGCTTCTGGTGCAAAGAAGTGCCTGACGACGTTCCGGTGGTCGACGAGTCGGGAAAGTGGGTGGCCCCCGGCTTCGTGGACACGCACATTCACGGCTTCTACAACCACGCGACGACCGACTGCGATGCCGACGGTGTCAATGTCTCGAGCGTCGAGCTTGCCCGTCGCGGCACCACGAGCTGGTTGCCCACGACTTTCACCGAGTCGCCCGAGCACATCCGCGATGCCTGTGCTGCCATCGCGGAAGCCGATGAGAAGCGCGACGAGTCGTTCGTCGGCGCGCACATCCAGGGCATCTACCTCGAGGGGCCCTTCTTTACACAAAAGCACGTGGGGGCGCAAAACCCGGCGTACCTCATCGATCCGTCCTATGAGGTGTTCTCTTCTTGGCAGGAGGCTGCCGGCGGACGGATCCGCAAGAGCGCGCTTGCCGCCGAGCGAGACGGCGCGCCCGAGTACTGCGCCAAGCTCGCGGCGGAGGGTATTGTGACCTGCGTCGGCCACTCCGACGCCACCTATGCGGAGGCCCTTGCCGCTGTGAACGCCGGGGCCACCTGCTTTGTCCACACCTACAACGGCATGCGCGGGCTTCACCACCGCGAACCGGGCATCGTCGGCTGCGCCATGACGACGCCCGAGACCTACGCCGAGATCATCTGCGATGGCGTGCACGTAAATCCCGCTGCTATCAAGCCTGTGATCAACGCAAAGGGCTGGGACCACGTGGTGTTGATCACCGACTGCCTCGGGCCTGGCGGTATGCCCGACGGCGACTATATGAGCGGCGGCCTGCCTGTGGTCATGCGCGACGGCACCTGCTACCTGCGCGAGGGCGGCAACCTTGCTGGCTCAACCGCGACGCTGGCAAAGATCGTCAAGAACGTCTACGACTGGCAGCTCGTGACCGCCGAGCAGGCCCTGCGCATGGCGACGGAGGTGCCGGCGCGCTCTGCGGGCATTTCTGCCGTCTGCGGCTCCATCATGCCCGGGCACGTCGCAGACTTCAACGTGCTCGACGCCGAGCTCAACCTCGAGGCGACTTACATGGCGGGCAACCTCGTCGAGTAGATATAAGCTTGCCTGGGGGCTCGGCCCGTCGCCTCGAAACGCTGGGGCGGCGGGCCGAACTTTGTTTGCGGAGCGATTCTTCTTCCCTATACTTGATTCAAACAAACCGCAGCTAAAACGTATTAGGGGGATGTGCGTATGGATACGACGAATTCGCTCAGCGAATGCCGCACGGCCGACGGTGCCCGTCTTGCGACCAAAAAAGCGAGCTGCATGCCCGTGGTTGCGCTCCTTGTGGTCGTTGTTTGCCTGATGGCTGGCGGAGGCGTGTGCATCGGATCTGATTCGGGCAGCGTCTTGCTCGGAATTGTCCTCATTTTGCTGGGCGTCGCTCTCGCGGTCTTCCTTGCGGCGCGCGGCCTGCTCCTCGCCAAAGATATCAAGGAGGGCGAGGTCCTGCTTGCACCCAAGGTTGCCCCCGTAGCGTTCGGCGCAAAGGCGGACCGTTTCTGGTGCGACGAGAACGAGGGTGTGACGGAGGGTGAGCTCGTGGCGGCGAGCGAGCGCCGAGCTGGGGAGCTCGCATCGGCGCGGCGCTGGTTCGAGTTCGTGCGCCCTTCTTTTGAGGCTGTGGACCTCACGGCGTCCGACGGCTGCCGTTTGGTGGGCCATGAGCTTCTTGCCGGCGCGCCGTCGCAAGATTGGCTCGTTTATGCGCCGGGCCTTGGCGGCACGTGGAAGAGCGGGCTGTGCTTTGCGCGGCGGTTCGCGCAGAAGGGGTTCAACGTCCTTCTGCTGGACATGCGCTCGCAGGGGGAGAGCGGCGGCACCTCGGTCGGCTATGGCCACATTGAGCGCCGTGACTTGGTGGAGTGGTGCGAATGGATCGTCTCGCAGGACGCCGACGCGAGGATTGTGCTCGCAGGATTCTCGATGGGCGCGGCGGCGGTCGTCGAGGCTTCCGGCGAGCCTGACCTTTCCAATCAGGTGAAGGCGATTCTGAGCGATTCGGCGTACGCCGACCTATGGGGCGAGGCGATGCATCTGCTTGGCAAGGGCAATAACGGCGCGTCCTTCTTGCTCCGGCCCACGCTCGACATCGCGCGGCTTGCGTTTCGAGCGGGCAGGCAGGGTCTTGACCTTGCTGCCGCGAGCGCCGAGGAGGCGATCGGCAGGTCCTCCACGCCGACGTTCATCGTTTGCGGCGCCGACGACTCCGCCGTTCCCAAGGGCAGCTCGCAGCGCTTGGCGTTGGCAGCTGCTTGCGAGCACGAGCTCCTCGTGGTTCCCGGCGCTGGGCACTGCTGCGCCTCGCTTGCCGATCCGGACGCCTATTACGGCTCTCTCTTTGCTTTTCTCGATCGCGTGCGCTAAGAAATACCGACCTCTGGGCATCCGCCCCATCCGCGCGCTAAGAAAGCGGCACCTCTGGGCACGCGTAGAGCTGCGAGCTAAACAATCAGGACCTCTGGGCTTTTACGGTGGCCCAGAGGTCCTGATTTCTTAGCGTTGCTTGGCAAGAAGCGCTTTGCGGTGCCCAGAGGTCGGGGTTTCTTCGCAGCGCCCTTGCGGGTTGGTGCTACTGTCCGTTCGCGTCTTCGCCGCCGACGTTGCCGCCGCCATTGCCGCCGGTGGTGTCCCCGGTGCTTTGGGTCTTGGTGGTGAGGACAATCGTGGTGCCCTTCTCGGCCTTGCTGGTCACGGACTGATACGTGACGGTGCCGTTGGCGCTGCAGCCGTCGGCGAGCGTCACGTTGAAGCCGGCGCTCGCGAGCTCGTAGCGCGCGTCGCTGTAGGATTCGCCCACGACGTAGGGGACGTCGACGCGCTTGTCGGAGGGGCCGGTGGAAACGGTGACGGTGATGGTCTGGTTCGCGGCGGTCTTGGTGCCGGCGCTCGGGTCGGTGCGCACCACAAGCCCGCTGGTCACGGTGTCGGAGTTGTCGTAGACGACGCTGATGTCGGTGAAGCCCGCCGCCTTGAGGGTGCTCTTCGCGTTGTTCTCGGAGTAGCCGGAGACGTTGGGGACCTCGACCTCGTTGGGGCCGGAGGAGAGGTAGTACGTGATGGTGTCGCCGGCCTTAGCGCTCGTGCCGGCGCCCGGGCTCTGGCGGCAGACGTGGCCGACCTCGACGTCGTCGCTGGGCTCGGAGTTGCCGCTCTTGCCCGTGAGCTTGTACTTTGCCAGCTCGGCCTCCGCCTCCTCGGGCGTCATGTTGGAGAGGTCGGGGACCGTTACCGAGGCCGCAGGCTCGGGGCCCTTGGACACGGTGAAGTTGATGACGGTGCCCTCGGGGAACTCACGGCCCTGGTTGGGGTTCTGGTCGACGACGTAGCCTGCCTCTACGTTGGAGTCGTACTGCTCGGAGAACTTGTACTGGAAGTGGCCGTCCTTCTCGATAGCCTCGATGGCCTGGTCCTTGGTGAGGCCGCTCAAGTTGGGGATCGGGTAGTTCTTGGTCCCCGAGTTAAGCAGCGCCATGACGACCGCGCCGATGACGGCAAGAAGGGCAACGGCGGCAAAGATACCGAGCTTCTTGTTTCTGCTGTGCTTGCGCTCGCGCTCAGCCTCCTGCTCGGCGGCCTGCTCGGTTGCCGTCTGGGGACGGTAGCGGTTGTCGCGCTGGATGCGCGGGCTGACGGCGGTCGCGCCCTCGCCGGGCTCGAGCTTGTTCGTCACACCGGCGGCGATGGGGGAGGTCATGGCGGCGGTGGCGCCGGCCACGGCCGCGAGGCGTCCGGCGAGGTAGTCGCGCAGCGCGCGGTTGAGCTCGTCGGCCGTCTGGAAGCGGGCCGCCGGGTCCTTCTGCATGCACTTGAGGATGATGGCCTCAAGGGAGGGATCGACGTTGGGGTTGAGCTGCGACGGCGGCATGGGCTGCTCGTTGACCTGCTTGAGCGCGACCGAGATGGCGTCGTCGCCCTTGAAGGGGACCTGGCCGGTGGCCGACTCGTACATGACGATGCCCAGGGAGTAGATGTCGGTGGTGGGGCCGAGCTCCTTGCCCTGCGTCTGCTCGGGGCTGACGTAGTGGGCCGTGCCCAGGACGGAGTTGTCCTGGGTCAGGTGGCTGTTCTTTGCGCGGGCGATGCCGAAGTCCATCACCTTGATGTTGCCGTCGGGCTGCACCATGATGTTCTGCGGCTTGATGTCGCGGTGGATGATGTCGTGCTTGTGCGCGACGGAGAGCGCCTGGGCGATCTGGCTGCCGATCTGCGCGACCTTCTTGCAGTCGAGGGCGCCGTGCTTGCGGATGCCGCTCTTGAGGTCGGTGCCGCGCAGGTACTCCATGACGATGAAGTACGTGTCGCCGTCCTTGCCCCAGTCGTAGACGCTCACGATATAGGGGCTTTGGAGCGCGGCCGCGGCCTGCGCCTCCTGCTTGAAGCGTGCGGCGAACGAGGGGTCCGTCGCGTACTGCGGCAGCATCGTCTTGATTGCGACGGTGCGGCCGAGGACGTCGTCGCGGCCGCGGAACACCGTGGCCATGCCGCCCGTGCCGATCCTGTCCTGAACCTGGTACCTGCCGCCGAGAACCTTACCTGGCATCGTCTCTCCTATCCCGCTCGCGGAGCTGTCCGCGTGTTGTCAACTTGGTTGCTGTGTTTGTGGTTCGTTCGTTGGTGCGTTTGCTCTTTATCGTGCCCGCACGGGCCGGTCGTTTGATCACCATCAGGCACCAGCCCCCGCTGCTTGAATGCTCAGCGTCGCTGCCATGACCCTGCCCGCCAGCGCGGCGGCCAGGCCCTCGACGTCGGTTCCGTTGCCCTCGACGCAGACGGAAATCGCGAGCGTCGGGTTGTCGTACGGCGCGAAGCCGATGAAGAGCGAGTTCACGTTGCCGTCCTCGACCTCGGCGGTGCCGGTCTTGCCGGCGACGCGCGTGCCGGAGACCTGGGCGCGCATGCCCGAGCCGCTCTCGACGCAGGCGAGCATGGCCTCCTTGGTGCGGGCGGCGGCATCGGCGCTCACGGCCTGGCCGAGGGACTTGGGGCTCGTGGCCGAGACGGTGGTGCCCTCGGCAGAGAGCACGTGGTCGACCACGTAGGGGTTCATGGCGACGCCGCCGTTGGCGATGGCGCCGGCGATCACGGCGTTCTGCATCACCGTTACCTGCGGGCCGGCGGGGCTCTCGTGCTGGCCGACGGGCTGGCCGCAGGCGGCCCAGGCGGTCTCCCACTCCGTCATCTCGGAGGGCTTGGGCATGAGCGACGCGCGGCACGAGAAGTCGATGCCGAGCTCGCGGCCAAAGCCGAAGGCGTTTGCGTAGCTCACGAGCTTGTCGGCGCCGAGCTTGGTCCCTACCTGCGCGAACGCGGTGTTGGAAGAGACGGCGAGCGCGTCTTTGAGGCTCAGGGTGCCATAATCGTTGTTGCGGTAGTTGGTGATCTCGGCTCCGCCGATCTCGATGGTGGCGGGCGCCTCGACGGAATCGTCGAGGGTCGCGGAGCCGGAATCGAGCGCAGCCGAGAGCGTGACCGCCTTGAAGGTGGAGCCGGGCGTGTAGAGCGCCTGCGTGGAGCGGTCGAGCATCTGGGACCCGCTGCCGCCCATGATGTCGCTGAGCTGGTCGTTGCTGTAGGTCGGTGCCGAGGCCTTGGCCAGGACGGCGCCGGTCTTTGGGTTGATGACCACGATGGAGCCGGTAAAGCCGTCGAGGGCGGCCTCCGCGGCCTTCTGGATCTGCGAGTTCATGGTAAGGCTCACCGTGGAGCCGGTGACCTGGACCCCGGCAAGCGAGTACAGGGCGCTGTGCCAGTTGGAGTAGTCCGCGTGGCCGGTCAAGGTCTCGTTCATGGTGGACTCGATGCCAGCGCTGCCGTACTGGGTCGAGATGTAGCCCACGGTGTGCGCTGCGAGGGAGCCCAGAGGATAGTTGCGCAGGTAGGTACCGTCGGCCTGCTGGATGCTCTCGGCAAGCGTGACGCCGTCGCTCGTGACGATGGCGCCGCGCTGCACGTAGGCGGTCTTGGCGATGGTGTGGTTGTTGCTGGGCAGCGACTGGATGCGATCGGCGTCGATCTGCTGCACGTAGGTGAGGTTGGCGATGAGCACGGCAAAGAGGAGCGAGAAGACGCTCACCAGGGCGGTGAGGCGCTTGCCGAGCGCCACGCGCCCGAGGACGCCGGACTCCGCGGACTGCACCTTGAAGCTGCCGCGAGCGTGGCTACCGCGCACGACGCCTTCCGCCGAATGAGCACCTGCGGCCGCGATGCCGGCGATGTTGGAGGTGCCAAGAAGCGCGCTGCCCTCGTCATCTGCCGCAGTGAGCTCGGTTCCGTGGCCCGTGCCGTCGTCGCCCGCGCGCAAAAGCAGGCCGACGATGATGAAGCTGGCCAGAAGCGAGGTGCCGCCCTGGCTCATGAAGGGCAGCGTCACGCCGGTGAGGGGCATGAGCTTGGTCACGCCGGCCACGATGAGGAAGGCCTGGAACGCAAGGGCGCTCGTGAGGCCCACTGCGGCGAAGGCAGCTGAGTCGGACTTGGCGCGCGCCGCGGTCGCGTAGCCGCGCACGCAAAGCAGCAGGAACAAGATGAGCACCGCCGAGGCGCCCAGAAGGCCGCTCTCCTCGGCGATGGCGCTAAAGATGAAGTCGGACTCGACGACGGGGATGAGCGTCGGCAGGCCCTTGCCGATGCCCGCGCCGACGAGGCCGCCGTCGGCGAGCGAGTAGAGCGACTGGACGATCTGGTAGCCGCCGCCCTGCGCGTCGGCCCAGGGGTCGAGCCAGATGTTCACGCGGGTGCGCACGTGGCTGAAGGCGAAGTAGCAGAACACGCCGCCCACCGCGAGCAGCAGGAAGGACACGACGACGTAGCTCACGCGGCCGGTGGCCACATAGAGCATGATCACAAAGAAGATAAAGAAGAGAAGAGCGCTGCCCAGGTCGCGCTCGAACACGACGAGCAGCAGGCTGATGCCCCACATGACGAGCAGCGGCAGCAGCATGCGCAGGCGCGGGACCGAGAAGGGCCCGAAGCGGCGCATGGAGATCGAGAGCGCCTCGCGGTTGGACGCGAGGTAGAAGGCGAGGAACAAGACGATGAGGATCTTTGCGAACTCGCCGGGCTGGAAGCCGAAGCCGCCGATGTAGACCCAGAGCTTGGAGCCGCCCTTCTCGGTGCCGATGAACATCGGCAAAAGAAGCAGCAGGACGCCCACGAGGCCCAAGGTGTACTTGTAGCGCGCGAGGCTCTCGAAGTCCCTCGCGAAGGCGAGGACCGCCACCATGGCGCCGACCGAGATGAAGAGCCAAACGACCTGGTTGATGGCAAGTGCCGGCGCCAGGCGCGTGAGGTAGGTTATGCCGATGCCCGACAGCAGAAAGACGATGGGCAGGATAGCGGGGTCGGCCGCGGGGGCGAGCCTTCTGATGGCGAGGTGCGCCAGGCCGAAGGCGCCAAAGAGCCCCAGCGGGACGCCGAGGTTCTCGAGGCCGAGCTCGTTGCCGGAGGTGAGCACGTACATGGAATAGAGCAGAAGGACCGGGATGGCCGCGAGGATGAGCAGGAACAGCTCGCTGTGCCTGCGGTGGAAGCCGCGCCCCTCCTCGAGAGCCTGGGCGGCGAAGCGGCTGCTCTCCTCGGCGCGGGTCATTGTTCTGTGCTTGCGGCGCATGCTATTCGCCTCCGTTCTCTGGCTTGGTGGGTGCGGTGTCGACGGGCGCGCCCGGGGTCCCCTCGGACTTCGCCTCGTCCGCCACGCTGGCCGCGGCGGTCTTGTCGGCGTCTATCTGGGCGCGGTAGGCGTCCAAGGTGTCGCGGCCGGCCTGCTCGTTGGCCACGCGGATGCCCTGCTCGAGCTGGTCTTGGACCGAGGCGGGCAGGTCGGCCACCGCCACGGCGCTCGTCTCGACGAGGTTGCCGAGCGGAATGCCCAAGACACTCGCGTTGATGCCCTGGTAGATGCCCACGGTGTCGCCGTTGACCGAGAGGTACCACTCGCCGCGGACAAAGGCGAGGCACACCAGGATGGTGGCAAGAAGCACGCCCACGAGCGTCGCGGTGACGCCGAACGCGCGCTTGGCGAGCCTGCGGCGGCTCTTCTCGGCGGTGCCGTCGTCGACGACGTCGACCACCACCACCGTGACGTTGTCGAGGCCGCCGGCGGTGAGCGCCGCGGCGACGAGGTTGTCTGCGGCCTGCTGCGGCGTGGCGCTCGAGACGGCGAGCGCCTCGATCTCGCTGTCGGCGATCATGGACGAAAGCCCGTCGGAGCACAGGATCACGCGGTCGCCGTTGCTCACCTCGAGCGAGAAGTGGTCGGCGTACATGTCGGGGTCCGAGCCGAGGGCGCGGGTGATGATGGAGCGGGAGGGGTGCGTACGGGCCTCGTCGGCCGTGATCTGGCCGGAGTCCACGAGCTCCTCGACATAGGAGTGGTCGTGCGTCACGCGCACGAGGGAGCCGTGGCGCAGCAGGTAGATGCGCGAATCGCCCACATGGGCGATGGCCATCTTTCCTTCCTCGATCAGGCAGCACGACGCGGTGCACCCCATGCCGGGCTTGCCCACGCCCTGCTCGGCTCCGAGCATGACGGCCGCGTTGGCGGCCTCGACGGCGACGCCCAGAAGGACGTCGTCGGCGCCCGCCGGGGCCTTCTCGGCGATGGTGCTGACGGCGATGGAGCTCGCGACCTCGCCGGCGGCGTGCCCGCCCATGCCGTCGCACACGGCAAACAGCGGGGCCTGCACCAGGAAGGAGTCCTCGTTGTGACCACGGACGAGGCCCACGTCGGAGCGCGATCCCCACGCGAGGGTCGTGCTCACGCCCTGGACGACGTCGGCGCCGGCGCGGCCCTCCACGGCCATCTCGGCGCGGCCGGGCGCGTTGGCGGGCTCCTGGGCGGAGGTGTTGTTCAGCTCCTCCGAGCTCATCCGCGGCTCACCCTCATGATCGTGTCGCCAATCTGCACCTCATCGGCGTCGCGCAGCGTGACCGCCTGCGTGATGGGGTGCCCGTTGACGAGCGTTCCGTTGGTCGAGCCCATGTCCTCGAGGACGAGGGCGGGGCCCTGAAGGGTAAAGCGGGCGTGCGTCGACGAGACGTAGGGCTCGTCGACCACGATGTCGGAGCTGGGGGAGCGCCCGACGATCACGGGGCCGAGGATATCGACGTGCAGGCCGCGCAGGCTGCGCGTGCCCTTCTCGACGTCGACCGACCAGATCGCCGCGTCGCGACGCTGGCCCCTGACGAGGCCCACGCCGGTGCGCATCACGGCAAAGAGGAAGAGGTACAGGACGACGACGAGGACGACGCGCCCAATAAAGAGGACGAGGTCGATCATTAGTTATTCTCCCGGAACTCGAGGTTCACGAGGCCCAAGGTAAGAAGGTCTCCGTCGCGCAGGACGCACTCGTCGACGTCGACGTCGTTGACGAGCGTGCCGTTGGTTGAGCGCAGATCGACGATGTGCCACTCGCGGCCGTCGAAGCGCAGCTCGGCGTGGCGGCGACTCACATTGGGGTCGCGCAGGACGATGCCGGCCTGGCTGCGCTCTCGGCCGATGATGGTCGAGGGGGCGACTCCGGTGAAGGTGCGGCCGGTCTGGCGGTCGATGAGCAGGCAGGTCGCGGCAGGGGCGGGAGGCATCTGGGGCCCGCCGAGGCCCACGCCGTAGGGATCGGGGTTGGAGAAGGGGTCGCTCGCGGCGGCGGCGACCTCCGCGGCGGCTCCCGCCTGGGCGGCGACGCTTGCCGCAACACCGGCGCTGGAGCCGGCGGCGACGCCCGCCGCCACGTTGGCGGCGGCCTCGTTGCCCACGCCGCGGCGCAGGTCGACGAGCGGGCTCGCGGCGGGGCGGCGCTGGGTCATGGGCACGGGGATGGCGGCGTGCGCCGCCAGGGGATCGATCAGGGGAGCCGCGGCCACCGGCATCGGGGTCGAGGAGGTCGAGGACGCCACGGGCATGGGGGCCGCGTCGGCGTAGTCGTAGCTCGAGGGAATCACGTCGAGCCCGGCGTCGGCAAAGCCGATCGGGGCGAGGTCGGGGGCGGGCACCGCAGAAACGGGGCGCTCGGAGAAGGCGTCGGCGGCAGCCATGCCCGCGGCGACGTTGGCGGCGCCGTTCGGGGCCTGCGCGCCCGCGGGGGCGGCGCTCGCCTGAGGCGCGAAGGCGGGGTCGGCCACCGGGGCGGGGGCCGCCGGCTGCGGGGCCGGCTGGGTCACGACGGGCATCGGCGCGGCGCCCGGGCGGGCCTTGGCGCGCGGGCGCTTCGCGGCGCCGCCCATGCTGGAGTTCGCCCCCAGGAATGCCATCTCCTCGGCGCGCAGGTCGGCGAGGGTGCGGGCGTCGACGTTCTCCGCAAAGACGGCGAACTTGCCGCTCTTGAGCGTGGGGTCGACCATAAAGCGAACCAGCGGCTCGCCCACGAACGAGTAGCCCTTCTTCTGGGCCTCGGCGGCCACGTAGGCGGCCGTCTCGAAGGTGATCTTCTGGTAAAGCGGCCTCATGAGCGAGTCGTCGGAGGACGAGACGAGCACGGTGTACAGGGCGGGCGCGGTGTCCACGCCGTCGATCTCGAACGTCTCGTTTTCCATCTCGCGGGCCGCGCGCTTGGCCAGCTTCTTGAACGAGAAGGGCTCGGTGTAGCCCTGCGGCGCCTCGCCGAAAATGGAGCCGATGCGGCCCTCGAACTCATTAAGGAAGCTCATCAGAATCCTCGCCTTCCTGGCCCAGGAAGAGCGGGCCTCTGAGGACGGTCAAAATGCACATAAACAAAAGACAGGTTACCGCAACAGCGCATGAGGCCAACTCGGCGCCGCCCCATATACCGCCATTCTCCACCCGTGCGCGCAGCCACGCCGCCGCAACGAGCACACCGGCGCCGAGCACCTGGCCGACGATTCCGGAGGCGACGGTCCCCCTCATGGCGACGATGGACGAAAGCCACGACGCGCAGGCCGCACCACCTGCGCAAAGCCAGGTGGCGGGGCTCGCGAGCGCTGCGAGCACCGCCGGCGCCGCCTGCTCGGCGGCAAATCCCGCCCCCACGACGCAGCCCATTATGGTTCCCATCAGGTATGTGAAGCCGCCGGTGGCAAGCGCCGCCAGCGGATCGAGCGTGAAGCCCGCGAGCTGTGCCCCGGCAAAGGGCTGGCCGCTCGCCCACGGGGCAAGAAGCGCCACCGACGCCATGCCCTCGCCGCGCCCAACCAGGCCCCACCAGGCGGCAAGCGCCACGCCCACCGCCGACGCCAGGATGAACGAGGAGCTCGCAGGCGATGTGGTCGCGATGGCGAGGACCGAGAACGCCCCGCAGGTCAGCGTGGCCGAAGGAGGCCAGATTGCCGCGAGCGCGCACGACGCGGCGGCGCCCGCGAGCCGCGTCGCCGCGGGAATGCCGGAGAAGCCGGGCAGCGCCGCCGCGGCGAAGGCCGCCACGGCGAGCGCGGGCAGGGCCCGTTCGACGACGGCCCACGCCTGCGGCATGCGCAGGTGGAAGGGGAGGTGGGCGCGCCCCCACTCGCCCTCGCCCGTCTGGTCGTCCTTCTCGGACTGCTCGATGAGCTCGGCCAGGGAGGCCTGCCCCTCGGCCGGGTCGCCGAGCTTGGGCACGAGCTCGCAGGCGAGCTCGTCTACGGAGCTCGTGCGCTCAGAAGCCGTCGGGGCGAGCGCCCGGATGAGCGCGTCCTCGATGTCGAGGTCAAGGTCCGAAGCGTCCTTCCCGATACGCGGCCCGCGCCGGATCTTCTCCAAAGAAGCTCCCGCGCTCGACGCGATGAAGGGATTCTTTCCCGTAAGGGCCTGCCAGAGCACGGAAGCGAGGCTAAAGACGTCAGCCCGCTCGTCCACGAGCATGCCCTCGATCTGCTCGGGCGGCATATAGCCCACGGTGCCGCCGCGCGCCCCGCCGTAGCCGGCCGCCGCGCCGAGCTCGGCCATGCCGAGGTCGGCGACCTTCACCGTGCCCATGCGGTCGATCATGATGTTCGTCGGCTTGATGTCCATGTGCAGGACGCGGTTCTCGTGCGCATAGGCGAGCGCGCGGGCGCACGACGAAAGGATGTGGGCGCACTCCTCGTGGGTGAGCCGGCCGCCCTCCACACGGGCAAGGAGCTCGGCGAGGTTCAGGCCGTCGACGTACTCCATGATCAGGTAGGCGTAGCCGGCGTCCAGCTCGAAGTCGATCACGCTCACGATGTTGGGGTGGGCAAGCAGGCAGGCGGTGCGCGCCTCGGCGAGGACCTCGTCGACGGTCGAGGCGCCGACGCCGTCGGCGCTGTTGCTCACAAGCGGCATGCGCTTGATGGCAACGCGGCGCTGCAGGCGCGTGTCCCAGCAGGTGCACACGGTGCCAAACCCGCCGGTGCCGCGCCGCGCCAGGACGCGGTAGCGGCCCAGGAGCAGGTTTTCGGGCTGCTGGGGCTGGTTCATGCTTCTGGTTACCAGCGGCGTTGAAGTTGGTGTGCCCACGGCGGCTCCTTGCGTGTTTGAGGTGTGTTCGACGTCAGCCGTGATATTCGACTATTCTAGCCAAAAAATCCCTTTACATAGTTCACGGGGTTTTGGTATCATCCATTCTTGCACGCGGGCGTGGCGGAATTGGCAGACGCGTACGGTTCAGGTCCGTATGAGAGCAATCTCATGAAGGTTCAAGTCCTTTCGCCCGCACCATGAATTGATGAAGGCCCCCGGCTCAGGTCGGGGGCCTTTTTTCGTGCCGCGACATCGCCGACCGCCCTTCTTGCTAAGAAAGCCTCACGTCTGGGCGCCGTTGGCCCTTCTTGCCAAGAAAACGCGACCTCTGGGTATTCGATACGCCCAGAGGTCGCGTTTTCTTAGCCGATGTGCCCCTCGCCCGGCGCCGAATCGCCAGACGTGCGGCTTTCTTAGCAAGAAGGACTGCCGCTACTCGTCGTCGTCATCGTCGTCGAAGAGGCTCCAGTCGTCGTCGCTCTTCTCGTGGTTGAAGTAGACGCTCTTTGTCTTGCGCTCCATCAGCATGGCGATGATCAGGCACAAAAAGATGCCGCCGATCACGAGCGCGATGACGCCGGTGCGCGTGCCGAAGAGCCAAGTAAAGAAATCGCCGATCGCCTGCATGGTTACCTCCTGTGAGCAATCACGTGTTTTTGCACGCATAAGTATATACTGGGAGCATTGCCGCGCTGACGTGCGCGGCAGGGACTTACGCAACACAAGAGCAAGGAGAGCATATGCTCGACATCAAGTTCGTCCGCGAGAACCCCGACGCCGTGGACAAGTCCTGCGAGTCTAGGCAGAATGCCCACTGGGACCGCCAGAAGTTCTTTGAGCTGGACGAGGAGCGTCGCTCTGTCATCGCCGAGGTCGAGAAGCTCCAGGCCGACCGCAACGCCGTCTCCAAGCAGATCGGTCTTCTTATGAAGGACGGCAAGAAGGACGAGGCCGAGGCCGCCAAGGCCCAGGTTGCCGCAAACAAGGAGCGCATCGCCGAGCTGGGCGAGAAGCGCGCCGCCGTTGAGCAGGAGCTCTTCGACCTCGTCGCCGCCATCCCCAACATCCCCCACGAGTCCGTGCCCTACGGCAAGGACGACTCCGACAACCCCGAGGTGCGTCGCTGGGGCACCCCGCGCGAGTTCGACTTCGAGCCCAAGGCCCACTGGGACCTCGGCCCCGAGCTCGGCATGATCGACTTCGACCGCGGCGTCAAGCTCGCCGGCACCCGCTTCTACCTGCTCGGCGGCATGGGCGCCCGCATGGAGCGCGCGCTCATCAACTTCTTCATCGACATGCACAACAAGGTCGGCTTCAAGGAGTGGTGGCCGCCCGTCATCACCAACCACGACAGCCTCTTTGGCACCGGCCAGCTGCCCAAGTTTGATGAGGACCTCTACCACGTGAACCCCGACCTCTACCTGATCCCCACGGCTGAGGTCCAGCTCACCAACATCCACCGCGACGAGGTCCTCGACGGCGACAAGCTCCCGCTCATGTACACCGCCTTCACCCCGTGCTTCCGCGAGGAGGCGGGTTCCGCCGGCCGCGACACCCGCGGCATCATCCGCGTGCACGAGTTCGACAAGGTCGAGATGGTCAAGTTCGCCAAGCCCGAGGACTCCATGGACCAGCTCGAGTCCATGGTCGCCGAGGCGGAGGCCTGCCTGCAGGCGCTCGGCCTGCCCTACCACGTGGTCACGCTGTGCACCGGTGATATCGGCTTCTCGGCCACCAAGTGCTACGACCTCGAGGTCTGGCTGCCCAGCTACAACAACTACAAGGAGATCTCCTCCTGCTCCAACTGCTGGGACTTCCAGGCTCGTCGCGCCAACATCAAGTACCGCGACCCGGCCAACTTCAAGGGCACCCGCTACGTGCACACCCTGAACGGCTCCGGCCTGGCCGTTGGCCGTACCATGGCCGCCATCATGGAGAACTATCAGAACGCCGACGGAACCATCACCGTGCCCGAGGCCCTGCGTCCCTACATGGGCGGCATTGAGGTCATCAAGCCCGAGGCCTAACGTTCTTCGGAGCTCGAGTACAATCTAGCGCAACCGGTCAGCCGCCCGCTCGCCGCGGGCGGCTTTCTTGTCCCAACCCTGCCCCATACTTGTGTGGTAACCATTCGGCGTGACGGAGGTAAGGATGAGCAACTTGGTAGAGGCGGCAAGGTTCGAGGCCGCAGGCGATCTTCGCGTGATGAGCGTGGGCGGCGAGGCGGCAGGGGAGCAGGCCTGCGCCCTCGTGCTCCAGGAGGACATCAGCGGCCCCTCCGTGCTTGTGGGGCACGGTGCCGAGGCCGCGCGCCTAAAGATGAGCGTGGCGCCCTCTGGGCGCGTGAAGCTGATCCGTGCGGTCGCGGAGCTCTTTGGTGCGCGGTCGCTCACGGAGCTTGCCGCGCGCGAGGACATCGATATCCTCGATGTTATGGACCTTTGCGATCGGGAGCAGATTCCCTATGAGTTCTCGTGCATCGACTCGAACGAGGATGCGGCCTTGCGTCCCGCCCGTTAAGCCTCTCGCATTTGAGTCAGCCAAAACGGCGGCTGGATGCCTGCGCGCTTGACGCAATTGAAGCGGCACAAAAAAGGGCTCCCCGAAGGGAGCCCTTAAATTTGCGTGGTGCGGCGTATAGGATTCGAACCTATGACGCCCTGATTCGTAGTCAGGTCCTCTATCCAGCTGAGGTAACGCCGCGTGCGAGAAAACATATTGCCAGTCATGCCTCAATTCGTCAAGCGAGAATCGGAAAAAATTTTGCCGGATCCAAATTATTTTTTCTCTACCCTGTTTTACCTGCGGTTTTCCGGGGTCTTGCGTTGGGTGCGATTTTACGAGAATAGGCAAAAACAAAAACCCGCCGGCGCATGAGCGCTGGCGGGCTGTGCAGTCTGGCGGAGAGCTGGGGATTCGAACCCCAGATTCCCTTAGGGGGAATACTCGCTTAGCAGGCGAGCACCTTCGGCCTCTCGGTCAGCTCTCCGTAATCGGTGCCCGAGAATCATAGCGCATAGTGGGCGGTTTAGCCAACTAACCCCAAAAGAAATTCGTGGTTAATCACGATATCCCCTCGGTGAGCGGCAATTTTATCCCACGAGAAGCGCCCAAGGAGCTCCTCGGGCGACGCCTCCTCGCCCCTTTGGGCAATTCCGGCGGCTGCGGCGAGCGCGCCTATAATGCGCCGGCTCGATACGCCCTGCTGCCGCAGCGCGCCTAGATCGAGGTCTTGGTCTCGCTTGGAGAGACGCCTGCCGTCCGGGGCGACGAGCAGGGGAACATGGCCGTAGGTCGGCGCCTTGAGGCCAAGTAGCCGCGCGAGGTAGGCCTGTCGCGCAGAGGATCCCAGAAGGTCGTGCCCGCGGACCACCTGACTCACGCCCATGAGCCCATCGTCGACCACGACGGCCAGTTGATAGGCGAACACGCCGTCGCTGCGGCGCACGAGGAAGTCGCCGCATTCGTGGGCGAGCACTTCTTTCTGCGGGCCGTAAGCGAGGTCGCAGAACTCGACTGCGCCGGCGGGGTCGTCCGCATCGGGCACGCGCAGGCGCGTCGCCGGGGCCCGTCGGCAGGAGCGCTCGGCGATTTGCTCCGGGGTAAGGTTGCGGCAAGTTCCGGCGTACAAATAGGTGCCGTCCGAGGCGTGGGGGGCCGTGGCGGCGTGGAGCTCGGCTCGCGTGCAGAAGCACGGGTAGGTGAGTCCGGCCTCGCCCAGCCGGCGGACCGCCTCCTCATATATATCCGTGCGCTCGCTTTGCCAGTAGGGGCCTTCGTCCCAAGGGAGGCCGAGCCATTCGAGGTCGGCCATCAAGCGGTCCGCGACCGACCTGTCCTGTGCCCGGGGATCGAGGTCCTCAATGCGCAAGACGATGCGCCCGCCGGCACTTCTTGCCGAGAGCCATGCCATGAGGCACGAGAACACGTTGCCCAGGTGCATCCTTCCGGAGGGCGTGGGCGCGAAGCGGCCGACCACGGGGGGTCCGCCGCCTGCACTCATGGGGTTCGACGCCGTCATCGTACGGGTCCCTGCGCGTAGACGTAGAGGTTGAACGCATTGCCGTCGCTCGCGTCGGCGGTCTGCGGGCACGCAGGGTCCTCGACCTCGCTCGGTCGCGAGACCATGCGTTGCATGCCCTTATGGTCGTAGAACCCGATGTCGCATGCGTCGTCGGTCAAAAGGTAGAGGCCGCCGTTTTTCGACGCGGCCTCGCTTGCGGCGGCAAAGAGCCGCCCGCCCACGCCGAGGCCCTGCGCCCGGGGGGAGACGATCAAAAGCTTAAGCTCTGCCTTGCTGCCGAGCCTTCCGCTCGCGCCGTATTCCTCCGAGAGGCGCGCCTCCTCCTCGAGCATGTCGACGTCTCGCCGCACCTCGGCCTCGAGGTCGGGGTCTGAGCTGACCTCTGAGGCGAGCACCGCGCGCCGCTTCTCCCAAGCTGTCGAACGGTTGTCGTTCAGGCGCAGCAGCGCCGCCCCGAGGACCTCGCCGTCCACGCGCGCGGCCACGAGCGACCAGTCCGTCTGTGCGAGGTAACCGCACAGGTCGATGGCCGACGAGTACACGCCCGCCTCGTCGGCCATGTCGCAGCTCCATTGCGCGCGCATGAGCTCGGCCACCGGCTCGAAGTCGCCGGGTTCGAAGGGACGGTACGTAATCTTGTACATGCTTTGGCTCCTTATACTGGCGGGCATCTATGCCGTCAAGCTCGTTACGGGAACTATATAGGTGCCCGTCGCCGCGTCGCGGTGCGAATGGGGCGTTGAGGCGAGGACCACGGCGGTGAACTCGGGGCCCTGCAGCTCCCCGCCGTTGGCGATCTTCTTTTTTAGGCGCTCGAGCCGCTTGATCGATGCGGCGACCTGGGCCTCGCCGACCTCGACGTTGAACGCCGCCCAGCGCCCGTCGTCGGAAAGAAGCACGTAGTCGACCGCAAGGCCGTCGGCATCGGCGTAGTAGCACAGCCTCGGCGCGTGGCCGGGGCTTATGGCGCCCACATACGCCTGCAGGTCATGGCCGACGAGCGCCTTGAGGCCGGCCGTGAGCAGCCGGGCGTCGGACGTAATGTCGCCGTGGCGCCAGCGACAGCTGACGGGTCCCAGGCTCGCGTCGCAGGGAATGTAGCGCGGCTTGATCTTTACGCGGGACTTGGCGCGCACGGGCGCGTCCCAGCCGTCGATGCGGTCCACGAGGAACAGATCCTCGAATGTGCGCAGGTAGCCGGTCACGGTGTTGCGGGAGGGGACCTTCTCGCCGTCCTCTGCCATGAACCCAGCGAGCGCATCATACGTAAAGTCGTTGCCCACGTTGCTGCACACGGCGCGCAGCACGCGCCTGGCGGTTGTCTCCTTGCGTCCCGCGGCCTCGACCTCGCCGGCAAGAAGGGACTCGAGGTGCATGCTCGCGAAGGCGTGCGCGGAGGCGCTGTCCATCCCAATGGTCTGGGGCCAGCCGCCGGCGTACAGAAGGGAGGCGATCGAGCCGAGCGAGGTCGCGCTCCGTTTGGGCTCGAACTCGCCGCGGAAGAGCCCGGACAAGGAGACCGACCTATCCGACGCGCCGATTTCGGCGAGCGTGAGCGTGTGCATCTTTATGCGTGCCCCGCGCGGCTGGTGCGTCCTCACGTAGCGCGTCGGCTCCTCGGTGCGTCGCGAGGAGGTGAAGAGAAACTCGCCGGAGGCGGATGTCTCGCGGTAGGCGAACTCCTGGAGGTCGGGGAGGTTCGCCCATTCGTCGATGACGTGCGGGCGCACGCCCGTGAGGGCCAGGCGGGGGTCCGCCTGGATCAGGGGGAGCACGATATTCTTTTCGTCGCAGTGGGTGATGCTCTGCGCGCTCGCGAGGCACAGCGAAGTCTTGCCGCAGCCTCGAACGCCGGTGAACTCAAGAATTTTGTAGGAATTGAGTAGATTGGGCATCTTGAGGTCCAAGAGTCGCTCAGAATAATCCTCGATTTTGAGAGGTGTGTTCCCAGGCTTCATTTCTCGCCCTTTCTGCAATCCTCGATTTTGCACAAAACCATATTATTGCGAATAATCGAGAAAAGCAATAAAGAGGAATCGCGAATTATAAATGAGCTAAATCGAGGATTTCTTCCATTTTTGGCAAGAAGAAAACTCTTCAACATACGCCTCTGAAGGCTGATTTTTGCCATAAAACCGCAAAATTGGAAAAATATGCCGCTCACGCCGGTGAATTGACGCCCAAACGGCCTCATCGAACAATGCCCTCAACTTGCGGTGCACAGCAAGTGGATCAGACGGGCCGGGCGCCCGCGGCAGACAAAGCCGCCGACGCCGGCAGACAAGCCCCAAGGGAGGGACACATGGTCGGAATCATCGTTATGACGCACGGCGCGCTCGCTCAAGGAATCGTGGACGCGGCTGAGCTCATCACGGGTCCCGCACACCAGGTCCAGACGCTCTCGCTTCGTCGAGAGGACAACGTCAACGATCTGAACGACGCTTTTGTGGCGGCGCTTGAGCAGGTGGACACCGGCGACGGTGTGCTGGTTTTGACTGACCTCATGGGCGGAAGCCCCTGCAACGTTGCCAGCATGAACCTGCGCGACAAGGATTATCAGCTTCTTTGCGGCGTGAACCTCCCGATGTTCATCGAGGCGCTCGCGTCGAGGGAAGACGGCTGCGCCCTGACTGATCTGGCGAAGACCTGCCGCGACTCCGCGACCGATGGCGTCAAGCACATCAATGAGCTTCTGGGCAAGTAGCGCCCAAAGAGAAGAAGGAAAGCAACAATGGCAAACATCACGTTTGCGCGCGTCGATCACCGCCTGATCCACGGACAGGTGATCACCAAGTGGTCCAAGATCGCTTGCGCGCAGAAGATCCTGATCGTCGACGACATCCTCGGTCAGGACAGCTTCATGGTCGACATCTACAAGATGGCCGCCCCCAGCGGCATCGACGTCGACATCAAGTCCGCTCAGGCCACTGCCGACGCCTACAAGGCCGACGACCTGGGTTCCGGCAACATCTTCCTGCTATTCAAGAGCATCCAGATGGTGCGCAAGGCCGTCGACGCCGGCCTTGAGCTCAAGGCCCTGCAGCTGGGCGGCGTGCCCTCCGAGGGCGGCCGCAAGATCGTCTTCCAGGCCGTTGCCCTGAACGACGAGGACGTCGCGGACCTCACTCACCTTGCCGAGGCCGGCGTGGACATCACGCTGCAGGTCGTGCCCGAGGAGTCCGGCATGACCCTGGCCGAGGCCCTCAAGAAGTACAACTCGTAACGCGAAATAGGAGCAATTATGCCGCTTAATCTGCTGTTTGCCCTTGTCGGAGGCCTGTGGTTCTGGTTCGCCGCCTCCCTTGCCGGCTACAACTGGATCCAGACCCTGAAGTCCCCGATCGTCGTGGGCACCGTCCTCGGCCTTCTTGCCGGCGACGTCGAGACCGGCCTCATCACTGGCGGTTCCATCGAGATGGTGTATCTCGGCATGGTCGCTGCCGGCGGCAACATCCCGTCCGACCGCGTTTTCGCCGCGCTCATCGCCGTGCCCATCGCCATCCAGACCGGCGTGACCCCTGAGGTCGCCGTCTCCATCGCCGTCCCGCTGGGCGTCCTGGGCGTCTTTGTGAACAACCTGCGCCGCACCATCAACGCAGTGTTCGTCCACTGGGCCGACAAGTACGCCGAGAAGGGCGACGCCAAGGCCGTTTGGCGCTGCGCCACCACCTACCCGCTCATCATGGGCTTCATCATCCGCTTCCCGTTGATGTTCGTCATCAACTACTTCGGCGCCGACTTCGTGACCTCCATGCTCAACGTCACCCCCGCATGGCTGCTCACCGGCTTCAACGTCATGGGCGGCATGCTGCCGGCCCTCGGCTTTGCCACCACCATCTTCATGATCGGCAAGATGAAGTACCTGCCGCTGTTCATCATCGGCTTCTTCATGGTCAAGTACCTGCAGATCCCCACCATGGCCGCCGCCATCTTCGGCATCTGCCTCGCGCTTCTTATTACCTTCATCGGCGACGAGAAGGCCTTCGAGGCCCTGAGCTTCAACAAGGAGCTCGACGCCGTCGCCAAGGAGGACGAGAAGCACCTCCTCACCCAGAAGGACGTCAACGGCGTCTTCTACCGCTGGATCTGGACCGCTGAGCTCTCCAACTCCTTCGAGCGTATGCAGGCTCTGGCCGTCGCTTCTTCCTTCGCTCCCGCGCTCCGCAAGCTCTACACCGACGACGCGGAGTTCGAGGAGGCCCTCAAGCGTCACCTCGGCTTCTTCAACACCCAGGCCAACTGGGGCTGCCTGATCCACGGCACCGTGCTCGCCATGGAGGAGCAGAAGGCCATGGGCGGCGAGATTCCCGGCGAGATGATCACCGGCATCAAGACCGGCCTCATGGGCCCGCTCGCCGGCATCGGCGACACCCTGGACTTCGGCACCATCCAGACCATCCTCTTTGCTCTCGGCGCCAGCTTCGCCACCACCGGCAACATCGTCGCTATCGTCTTCCCGGTCGCCTTCTTTGCCCTGACCTTCTGCGAGGCCAAGTTCCTCTTTGGTCTGGGCTATAAGCTCGGCAAGGAGTCCATCCAGAAGATCCTGTCCGGCGGCATCATCAACAAGATCATCGACTGCGCCTCCATCGTCGGCATGTTCATGATGGGCGCCCTGTCCGCCAGCATCGTCAAGGTCGCCACCCCGCTCGCTTGGACCTTCGGCGACAAGACCGTTGAGCTTCAGGCCACTCTGGACGCCATCGCACCCGGTCTGCTTCCCCTGTCCGCGGTCTTCTTTGTCTTCTGGGGCATCAAGTTCAAGAAGTGGACGATCACCCGCTGCCTGATCATCCTGATCGTCGCCTCCATCGTCGGCGCGTTCCTGGGCGTCTTCGCTCTCTAATCCAGCGCGCCCCTGGGGCCCGGCACCGCAAAGAAGCACGTTGCCGGGCCCTTCTATTTACCTGAACACACAAATAGGAGAGGTTTCACATGTCTGATAAGCAGTCCTTCACCCGCGAAGAGTACCTGGCCGACGTCCGCGGCGCCAACGGCACCCGCGCCCAGTGGTTTGCCCTCATGCTCGAGGAGGCCGAGAAGGCCGGCATCGACCTCGACAAGTTCTGCGAGGACACCATCTATGAGTTCGGCCTCGGCCGCGGCAAGAAGTACGGCGTCTGCGAGGGCAACCCCGGCAAGATGGCCGAGATGCTCTATGGCAGCAACGGCCAGGACGTCTTCGAGATGGAGCTCGCCGAGAACACCGACGAGCGCGGCGTCCTGAAGTTCCACTTCTGCCCGCTCGCCCACACCTGGAAGGCCATGGGCCTGCCCGCCGAGCGCGTCGCCGAGCTCTGCCGCCTTGCCTGCTACAGCGACTTCGCGCGCGCCGACTGCGCCGGCGTCAACCTGCACTTCGAGAACCAGATCGGCCGCGGCGACGAGATCTGCGAGCTCGTCTTCACCCCGCGCAAGGACGGCGACCCCTCCGGCGCCGAGGCTTGCCGCGTCGACTGCGCCCAGAAGGACGGCGAGTAGGACATGAAAAGCCCTTGCCGCACGGATAAGCAGCCGCGCGACCAGCGGGTTTTGGACCTGCTGAGGAGCCTGGTTCGGATAAACACCGAGCACGCGGCGCCCGAGCCGGGCGCGCCGTACGGCAAGGGCTGCGCCGCCGCGCTGGACCTTGCGCTTACGGAGTGCGAGCGGCGTGGCTTTGCGGTCACGCGCCTGGACGAGAGGATCGGCTGGGCCGAGGTCGGGAGTGAGGGCCCGCTAGCCGCTTTCCCGGTCCACCTGGATGTCGTCCCCGCGTCGGGCGGCAAGGGCTGGTCGCACGACCCCTATGCCGCCGAGGTGGTCGACGGGGTTCTCTTTGGGCGCGGCTGCATGGACAACAAGGCCGGAGCCGCGGTGATGATTGAGCTCATCGACGCCTTGGCGCGGGAGTTCGGCGCCGGCGGCCGCGAGCTGCCGTGCCGCCTGCGCATCATCTTCGGCACCGACGAGGAGACCGGCATGGCCGACATGGCCGCCTATGTGGCGGCGGGGTGCGAGCAGCCGACGCTCGGCTTCGTCCCGGACGCCGCCTTCCCCGCCGTGCGCGGCGAGAAGGCCCGGCTGCACCTCGTGTGCGCATGCGAGTCCCTCGATGGATGCGATGACCTGCGCTTTATTGGCGGTACCGCGGCAAACGTGGTGCCCGACTCCGCTCGTGCGGAGCTTTCCTGCGGCCGTGTCCTCGAGGCGTCCGGCCGCTCTGCCCACGGCAGTACCCCCGAGAAGGGCGAGAACGCCATCGCCAAGCTGGTCGCGCGTCTTGTGGCTGAGGGCGTAGGCGGGGCCGGTCTGGCGGCGCTGGACGAGCTGCTGTGCCGCGACCTCCACGGCGCTGCTGCGGGAATCGACGTGCCCGACAAGACGTTCGGCCACACGTCGCTCAACCTCGGCGTCCTGAACATCGAGGGCGGCCGTGCCCGCATGGAGCTCGACGTGCGATTTGGCCTCGGCATCGATGCTGAGGAGGTCGTTTCTCGCCTGGGCAGGGCCTTGGGAGATGCTTGGTCGGTTGAGGTCGCCATGGCAAAGCCGGTGCACCTCGTGCCCGAGGATGACCCGTGCCTCCTAGCCCTTCTTGCCGCCTACCGTCGCGTCACCGATGATGCCGAGCCGTCGAGCGTCATGGCCGGGGGAACCTACGCAAGCTACCTCCCCGCACTGGTAGCATTTGGTCCGAAGCTGCCGGGCACCCACACGGGCGCCCACGGAATCGACGAGCACGTGAGCCTAGCCAACATATCCCGGGCAACCGATGTCTACGAAGAAGCCCTTCGAGCCATCGTCGCCCTCGCAGAGTAGGGAGCGCAAAACCATCATGGTCGATTACATCGCCCTTCTAAAGAAGGAAGTCTGCCCCGCCGAGGGTTGCACCGAGCCCGTCGCCGTCGCTTTCGCGGTTTCGCTCGCGGCCGAGCAGCTCGACGTGGCGCCCGCCAGCGTCAACCTCAAGCTGTCCGCCAACATCATCAAGAACGCCCTCGGCGTCGGAATCCCCGGCACCGGCATGGTGGGCATCGAGATCGCGGCCGCCCTGGGCGCCGTCGTCCGCCAGTCCGCAAAGAAGCTCGAGGTTCTCCAGGGCTTCTCGGCCGAGCAGCTCGACGAGGCCAAGGCCATGGTGGACGCAAAGATCATCCACGTTGAGCAGAAGCAGACCCCCGAGGCCCTCTACATCGAGGCCCTCGTCGAGGCCGACGGCCAGACCGGCCGCGTCATCGTTTGCCGCGACCACACCAACGTCGTGCGCGTCGAGAAGAACGGCGAGGTCATCCTGGATAAGCCGATCTCCATCGGCGAGGGCGGCGGCGAGGAGGGCACCGGCCTTACCGTCGACGGCATCTATGAGTTCGCGACCACCGTTCCGTTCGAGGACATCAAGTTCATCTTGGACTGCGTCGAGCTCAACACCCGCGTGAGTGAGGAGGGCATGTCCGGCGACTACGGCCTCGAGGTCGGTAAGCGCATGGGCGCCGGCGCCAATACGCGCGGCGTGCTGCTGAACAACCTCTCGCTGCGCCTGATCTCGGCCACCGCGGCCGCCTCCGACGCGCGCATGGGCGGCTGCCCGCTCTCCGTCATGACCTGCGCTGGCAGTGGCAACCAGGGCCTCGCGAGCTCTCTGCCCATCATCGAGCTCTCCCGCGTGCTCGGCTCCTCCGACGAGGACCTCGCCCGCGCCCTCGTGATCTCCGACCTCGTGGTCATGCACATCAAGGAGTACATGGGCAGGCTTTCGCCCCTGTGCGGCAGCGGCATCGCCGGCGGCACGGGTGCGTGCTGCGGCATGACCTACCTGCAGGGGGGCAACCTTCCCGAGGTCAAGTGCGCGGTCAACAACATGCTCGCCACGCTGCAGGGCATGATCTGCGACGGCGCCAAGGCCACCTGCGCCCTCAAGATCGCGGCGGGCACCAACGCCGCCATCATGTCGAGCACCCTGGCGCTCGCCGATATCCAGCCGTCCAGCATGGACGGAATCGTCTTCGACGATGCCGAGCAGACCATCCAGCACACCGGCAAGCTGGTGCGCGAGGGCTTTGCCACCACCGACGAGGCGATTCTTTCCATCATGCTGGCCAAGCAGCTGGAGAACTAGATGCCTGGCCAAGGTATCCGGGCGGTCATCTTCGATAAGGACGGCGTCCTCATCGACACCGAGGGCGAGTACGACCGCCGTAGGCGGGCCTTCTTTGCCGAGAACAACATCGACGACTCGGCCTTCCCGGATTTCTACGGCTCGAACAACGCCGTGATCTGGAGCTGCGTCGAGCCGGACGACCCCGCGCGGCGAGAAGAGCTCTATCAGGCATTTCTTGCCCGCTTTTCGGACGAACCCCTGCGCTACTCGCGCTTCTTGGTGCCTGGCGTCGCGGATACGCTGCGCGCACTTAAGGGGAGGGGGTTGCTGCTGGGCCTGGCGTCCTCGTCGCCGCACTGGTGCATAGACAACTTCCTCGCCGAGTGTGGACTTGCGGATATCTTCGACGTGGTCCTTTCGGGCGAAGAGGTTGCCGCGCCCAAGCCCGCTCCCGACGTCTATCTAGCCGCCATGGAAGCGCTGGGCGTTGAGCCGAGCCGGGTGCTGGTGGTGGAGGATTCCCCGATCGGTCTGCGCGCGGCCCACGACTCGGGCGCCCGCGTGTGCTCCATACTGCCGCCGAGCGCGCCTGCTCTGGATCAGTCGCTGGCGGACGTTCACGTGGATCGCTTCGGCGATGTGCTGAAGCTGGTCTAGCGACCTATTTGAAATGAGTTGTAGAAACCCGCCCTGAGCGGCCCGTAATTGTCCGGGCGCTCAGGGCGGGTTTTTGCCTAGGGGGGTAGCTAATTGAGCTGCATGAGGCGAGCATAATTTAACGTGGGGAGGGGGTATAGTTATTTGATTAGTCGGGGGGGGGGTTCTCCGGGCTAAACGAGCAGGTATGGGGTGCGTTGATATGTATATGATTGAAATTATTGATGTACAACATATAAATAAAGCTATTAAATATGATACTCAGAATTAAAACTATACCTAAATACACTGCGGATATATTGAAGTTGTTCACTAAATAGAGCACAAGAAATTGAAATTAAAGTTCACCGTTCGATGGGCAATTTGGTATAGTTTCCTCCGTAAAAAGACGCGTATTGCCCGGAGGACGAGTTGAGCGAGGAAATTTCTATGACTGAGGCTGCCGAGGGGGAATACCACCTCACTCCCTCCGCCCAGGCCATTCTTGCGTATCTGGAGGAGCGCGGCGGCGAGCCGGTGACGAAGTCCGTTATCGCCGCCGACCTTGGCCGCTCCGAGAAAACCGTTGACAGACTCATGTCAAAGATGCGCGAACACGGCTATATCCAGGCCGAGGAACACTGGACCGAGACCGGTGCCCAGCTCGCAAACTCCTACACCGTCGTTTCTCGCTAAGCCCCACCTGTCTGCCCATCTTTGGCTATGATGCGGTAACGCACAAGCTGGAAAGAGGGCTATGAGGAACGCGGAAACCACTTGGAATATCAAGCAAATCATTGATTGGACCTGCGGGTACCTCGAGCGCCACGGCGACGAGCACCCGAGGCTTTCGGCCGAATGGCTCCTTTGCGACGTCATGGGGCTCTCGCGTGTGGAGCTCTACGTCAATTTCGACCGTCCGCTCACCGCCGACGAACGTGCCCGCATGCGAGCCGCCGTTATGCGCCGCGCCGCCGGCGAGCCGCTTCAGTATGTCACGGGAGAGACCGCTTTTCGCCACATCGTCCTGCGTTGCGAGAAGGGCGTGCTCATCCCGCGCCCCGAGACCGAGGTGCTTGTGGACGCGGCGCTCGAGGGCGTTGACGCCGCGACCGCCGCTGCGGGCGGCGTGCCCCCGCGCGTCCTTGAGGTCGGCTGCGGCACCGGCTGCATCTCGCTTTCCATTGCCTACGAGCGTAAGGGCGCGCGCGTGGTCGCGACCGACCTTTCGCCCAAGGCGATCGACCTCGCCACGCGAAACCGCGATTCGCTCGGCCTCGCCGACTCCGTGGACATCGTGGAGTGCGATCTGGCCTCGGGGGTGGATTCTACGCTCATGGGTTCGTTCGCCGTCCTGGTGAGCAATCCTCCCTATATCCCCACGGACGTTCTCGAGCATGAGGTGCCCGCCGAGGTCAAGGACAACGAGCCCGAGCTCGCCCTCGACGGCGGCGCCGACGGCCTCGATGTCTTCCGGCGTTTGGTAGACCTCGCGCCTGCGGCGCTTTGCCCGGGAGGCATGCTCTGCTGTGAGCTGTATGAGGGCCATCTCGATACCGCTGCCGATATCGTGCGCGCGCAGGGAGGCTGGGCTTCCGTCGAGGTGCGCCAAGACCTCACGGGGCGCCCGCGCGTTCTCGTCGCCGTCCGCGAAGGTGCCCTTCCGTCCTTCTCGCCCGTTGCCGGCGATAAACTCGTCCGCGTCGATCCTGCGAATCCGGACCCCGATGCCGTGGAACGCGTCGCCTCCGTGCTGCGCGACGGCGGCGTGGTCGCGCTTCCCACCGACTCGGTGTATGGCCTCGCCTGCGCCGTCGTTCCCGACAATCCGGGGCATCGCCGCATCTTTTATATAAAGAAGCGAGATCTGAGCCAGACCTTGCCTTGGTTCGTCTCGCGGGAGGGCGGGCTTGCCCGCTGGGGGAGTGGCGTCCCCGATTATGCACTGCGGCTCGCCGAGCGTTTTTGGCCGGGAGCGCTCACCCTTGTGGTGCGCGCCGACGGGGAGGTCGACCCGGAGTACCTCCAGGCGGCGGACCCGCTTCGGCCCGAGGCGGGAGCCACCGTCGCCTTGCGCGCGCCGGGCTCGAACTTCATCGAGGCCCTTTTGGATGCGGTGGGGGCCCCGTTGGCACAAACCTCCGCGAACCTCCATGGCCGGCCGGCGGCGACGTCTGCCGGCGAGCTCGATCCCGCAATCATTCGTGACGTGGACCTTGTCGTCGACGGCGGCCCCGCTCCGTTGGCGGAGGCCTCGACCATCGTCGACTGCACCGGGCCGGAGCCGCGCGTGCTTCGGGCGGGCGCGATCGATCCGGAATTAGTGCTTACGGTGGCGGGGGAGTAACGGGAGCGCTTCTTTCCGGCCATTCGCGTCCGTCAGTGCTACCCTATCTCTAAGTTTTTTGGGCTACGAATCCGAAAGGAATCACGCATGCGCATTGCTGTTGCCTGCGACCACGGCGGCTTCGTCCAGAAGGACGCCATCGTCGAGCACCTCAAGTCCCTCGGCCACGAGGTCTTCGACCTCGGCACGAACTCTGAGGACTCTGTCGACTACCCCGACTTCGCCGATCGCGCTGCTCGCATGGTTTCTCGCGGCGAGGCTGATCGCGCCGTCCTCATCTGCGGTACCGGCATCGGTGTCTCGATGACCGCCGACAAGGTCCCCGGCGTCCGCGCGACCCCGGTCCAGACCGTCAAGTTCGCCGAGCTTGCCCGCCAGCACAACAACGCCAACGCCATCGGCCTTTCGGGCCGTTTCGTGAGCCTCGAGGACAACCTCAAGCTCATCGACACCTTCCTTACCACCGAGTTCGAGGGCGGCAGGCACGAAAAGCGCGTCGAGAAGATCATGCGCGAGGACGACCCCGCCTTCCAAGGCGTGGACGCGTAGAGTAGGCGCAAAGAGCGTTTGCAAACGGGCGGCCCTCGTGGCCGTCCGATTTCGTTAAGGAGGCGAGCGTGTCGGACAGCTTATCGGCGACGTCGTTAACAACCCGGGCAACGATGCCCTGCTTGATCGCGTGCACGCGGAGGTGCGCCAGATTCTAACCGTTCACCCCTTATATGACTGCCGTTCACGGTAGATTACTGACACCTCAACTAATTGTGTCGAAACGGAGACGGCGGAAAAAATCCGTTGATTTTTGAATCCAGTTTAATTAGTGTGACCAACGAACAATGCGCATAGTTACTATGCATGAAGTGGAGGCGGTACAAGTGTTTATGGTCTTCTGCGGAATCGTTTGCGGCCTAATAGGTACCGCTTACCCGTTTGCGCTGTTCGTGGCTGCAATCAAAGATGGTAAAAATTCAAGTGTCAATATGGCTTCCGGTTTGGCTTCGATTTTGTCGTCATTCCTGCTTCTTAGCCTAGCTGAGCTGCTGGTTTTTTCCGTGGCGGCCGACCAGGCTATGGCGTTCTTCTTGGCTATGTTGATGTCTTTCTTGCTCGTTTGGGCGGGAGGGGCGGTATGGGCTTGGAGGGCCGCCAACGGCTGTTTCCGATAGCCCGTTAGATTGCAGGAAACATAGGCAGACCCTCTCGCTTGTCCCGATAAGAGAGGTAAGCCCAACTGAAAGGAAGGGACGTAAGTGAATCCTCTCGACAGTCTCGGAGATGAGGTCAACGAGCTTGTTTCGAGCTTCGCGTCGACGCCGATTGCCGGCAACCTCGAAACCGTCGGCTTCACCCAGTACATGTTCTGGTTTGCCGTCGCCGTGCTTCTGATGCTAGCGGTCGTGTTCGTCTTCAAGGCGAAGCAGTCCGCGAGCCTCGTCCCGCAGGGACGATTCGTCAACGCGGTCGAGTTCGTCATCGAGTTCGTGCGCGACGACATGTGCAAGGGCATCCTCGGAGATACCTGGCGCAGGCACTTCCCCTTTATCGCCACGCTGTTCATGGTGGTCCTCGCCAACAACGTCGTCGGCGTCATCCCGGGCTGCAAGCCGGGCACGGGCACCATCTCCATCACCGCCGCCCTGGCTCTCTTCTCGTTTGTGTACTTCATTTACTGCGGCGTCAAGAAGCACGGCGCCCTCGGGTATGTGAAGTCGCTCGCTCCCGCCGGCGTCGGTTTCCCGATCAACATCCTGGTGTGGTGCATCGAGCTCTTCTCTACTTTCCTGCGCCTCGTCACGCTCGCGGTTCGACTCTTCTGTAACCTGTTCGCTGGCCACATCGTCATGGGCACCTTCGCAATCCTCGCCTCGCTGTTCTTTGAGCCGATGCTGCAGGCGTTCTCCGTTGCCGCCGCGGCGCAGGCCACCGCGTCGATTATGTGGGTCGCGATCCTGATCGTCATCTACGCGGTTGAGATCATGGTCGCCGCCATCCAGGCCTATGTCTTCGCGCTTCTGTCGGCGGTCTATATTCAGCTTGCCGAGAACGACGAGCACTAGGGCGCCATATGGCAACTCGCAGGCTAGCGCCTGCAGTTCATAGTTCTAAAGTATGCGTGTTTGGAACTCGCCCCGCTTAACAACTAAGGAAAACAAAGGGGCGAATGACGAAGGAGGAATTGTGGGAGCTCTCGGTGTCATTGGTTATGGTCTTGGCGTTATCGGCGCTGGCCTTGGCATTGGTCTTGCTGCATACGGCGTGTCTCAGGGAATGGCTCGCCAGCCTGAGGTTAAGGGCAATCTGTTCACCGTCTTTATCCTTGGCTCCGCGTTCGTGGAGGCACTTGCCCTTATCGGTTTCGTTGTCGCGCTTATCGTCAAGTAAGCCGAAAAACGAGAAACGACGATTCCCGTTATGGAGGCAATCATGAAGTTCACCACCAGAGGTCAGCTCGCAGGCGTGGGAGCGGCAGTCGCCGCCGCCGTTGCCGCTATGCCGACCACGGCGCTGGCGGAGGGCGTGGGAGCCGACATCCTTATCCCGAAGCCCGCCGAGTTCATCCCGGCGCTTATCGCCTTTCTTGTAATCTGGATCATTCTTGCCAAGCTCGCCTGGCCGCAGATCATCGGCATGATGGACAAGCGTCAAGAGAAGATTCAGAGCGACCTCGACGCCGCCGAGCAGTCTCGCATCGAGGCCGCTCAGTCCGTCAAGGACAGCGAGGGCGAGATCGCCATGGCACGCCATGAGGCCGAGGAGATCATCGCAAAGGCAAAGAAGGAGGCCGAGGGCGAGCGCAGCGCCATTCTTGCCAAGGCCCAGAAAGAATCCGCCGACCTCATCTCGAAGTCCCGCAGCGCCATCGAGTCTGAGCGCAGCAAGGCCATGGTCGAGCTTTCCGGCTCCGTCGTCGACCTTGCCGTCGAGATCGCCTCGAAGATCATCGGCGACGGCCTTTCCGAGCAGCAGCAGCGTGTTCTTGCCGAGAAGTACCTCGCGGAAGTGAGCGCACCAAATGGCGACTAACAGCAACGAGACAGAGAAGGTCGAAGCGTACACCAGGGCACTGTTGGATGCTGCCCGCGGGGAGGGACGCGAGAGCGCCGACCTCGTCCAGTGGCGTCACGCCAAGAAGTTCTCCCTCGAGGTCCTCGAGACTCTTGCTGCTATGCAAAAAGAGGAAGACCTCGGTCTTATCGACAAGGTCTTTGAGCGCTACAAGGCTCTTCTTGACGCCGACGACAAGACGGCAAACGTGACCATCACCACTGCCGTTCCCATGGGCGACGAGCTTCGCGAGAAGGCCCGTCAGAAGGCCGAGGAGCAGCTCAAGGTCCCCGTGTATCTCATTGAGCGCGTCGACCCGTCCATTATCGGCGGAGTAGTGCTCGAGACTCGAGACAAGCGCTTCGACGCTTCCGTCAGGGCGCAGCTCTCAAACATCAGAAAGACGCTTACTACCAGTTTCAACGGAGGTGAGGCGTAAGTGACAGAAAACAGCATCAGCTCCGAGCAGATCCTTGAGAATCTGCGCAAGAACCTGAGCGCCATCAACGCGACTGTCGACAAGCAGGAAGCCTCCGTGGTCATCGAGGTTGGAGACGGCATTGCGCACGTCTCGGGCCTGAAGTCGGCCATGGCAGGAGAGCTTCTCAAGTTCTCCAGCTCATCGACCGGCCGTGATGTCTACGGCCTGGCACAGAACCTCGACGCTGATGAGGTCGGCGCCGTCCTCTTCGGTAACGTCGAGGACGTCAAGGAGGGCGACGAGTGCCGCACCACGGGCCGCGTCATGGATATCCCCGTGGGCCACGCCATGCTCGGCCGAGTCGTCAACCCCCTCGGCCAGCCCATCGACGGCCTCGGTCCGATCGTGACCAGCCACCGTCGCCCGATCGAGTTCAAGGCCCCTGGCATTATGGAGCGCCAGCCCGTTAGCGAGCCGGTCCAGACCGGCCTGCTTGCCATCGACGCCATGGTGCCTATCGGACGTGGCCAGCGTGAGCTCATCATCGGCGACCGCAAGACCGGCAAGACCGCCATCGCGATCGACGCCATCGTCAACCAGGCCAAGACCGACATGGTCTGCATTTACGTCGCCATCGGCCAGAAGGCCTCGACGGTCGCCGCCATCCGCGAGTCGCTCGCCCAGCACGGCGTCCTCGACAAGACCGTCATCGTCGCCGCTACCGCCGCCGACTCCGCGCCGCTTCAGTACATCGCCCCGATGGCCGGCGCGGCCATCGGCGAGTACTTCATGTACAACGACGCAGACGGCAACCCCGCCGACGCCGCCCACCCCGGCGGCCACGCGCTCGTCATCTACGACGACCTGTCCAAGCAGGCTGTTGCTTATCGTCAGATGTCCCTTACGCTGCACCGTCCGCCCGGACGCGAGGCGTACCCTGGCGACATCTTCTACCTGCACTCTCGCCTGCTCGAGCGTGCCTGCAAGCTCTCCGACACCCTCGGTGGCGGCTCGCTCACGGCTCTCCCGATCATCGAGACGCAGGAGGGCGACGTTTCGGCCTACATTCCGACCAACGTCATCTCCATTACCGACGGCCAGATTTACCTGCAGTCGAACCTCTTCTTCCAGGGCCAGCGCCCGGCAGTCGACGTCGGCATCTCGGTGTCGCGAGTCGGCGGCGCCGCACAGGTCAAGGCCATGAAGCAGGTCTCCGGCACGTTGCGTCTGGACCTCGCCTCCTACCGTGAGAAGCAGGCCTTCTCGCAGTTCGGCAGCGACCTCGACGCGACCACGCAGTACCAGCTCAACCATGGCGCGCACATGATGGAGCTGCTCAAGCAGAAGCGCTACTCCGCTCTCGACGTCAAGGATCAGATCGCTGCGATCTTTGCCGCGCAGGAGGACTTCATCGACGACATCGACCTTCGCAACGTCCCGCTCTTCCGCGAGGAGCTCGCCAAGTACATGTCCGAGCGTCACCCTGCCCTTCGCAACTCCCTCATCGAGGGCAAGCTCGACGAAGACAAGCAGAACCGTCTAAAGATTCACATTGGGCACTTCAAGAAGGCGTTCCTCCAGGAGCACCCCAATAGGAAGACCGCGGCGGACGTTGAGGAAGCTGCCGAGAAGACCGATCAGCCGGATTCCGTAAAGAAGGGCCAGGAGTAGGCACATCATGGCAAACCTTCGCGAGATATCGAGGCGCATGAGCTCGATCAAGAGCACCATGCAGATCACTCGCACGATGGAGATGATCTCCACCGCGAGGATCCGCAAGGCTCTTGAGCGTGCCGAGCAGGCGAGGCCCTATAAGGACGCCATCACCCGCATGCTCGCCAACGTTGCCACTGCAGGATTCGACGACTCTCAGCCGCTGCTTGCCAAGCATGCGGAGGAGAAGCACGTGCTCTATGTGCTCATCGGCTCCGACCGTGGCCTAGCGGGCGGTTTCAACATCGCGCCTCAGCGCGAGGTCGAGCACGAGATGCAGGAGCTTGCAAAGCGGGGCGAGAAGTCGAGCATCATCACGTGCGGCCGCAAGCCGACGGAGTACTTCACTTCTCGCAAGAAGAAGCCCGCGATGTCGTTCGTGGGCATCTCCTCCGAGCCCAACATGGACGAGGCGGACCGCATTTCCTCCTACGTCACCGAGGGCTATAAAAACGGGGACTTCGACCGTGTCGTGCTTGTGTACTGGCACGCCAAGAACCGCGTAGAGCAGACGCAGGTTACCGAGCAGCTCCTGCCGATAACCAGCGATAAGCTCATGATGCCCAACAAACCGCGTACCCGAGAGGCTCTTACCGGGATCGAGGGCGAGGAGTACACTGACTTCGCTTTCGATCCCTCGGCCGAGCAGGTGCTGGGTTATCTCTTGCCCGCGTACTTCCGTACGGTCATCTTCCACGCCCTTCTCGACTCGGCGGCGGCTGAACATGGAGCGCGACGTCGCGCCATGCAGTCGGCGACCGACAATGCCAAGGAGGTCCTCGGCAACCTTGGGCGCACGTACAATCGTGAGCGTCAGGGCGCCATCACCACCGAGCTTACCGAGATCATCGGCGGCACGTCCGCATTGGAGGACAAGTAATGTCAGAAAACACCACTGAGCAGCACAGCATCTTTGAGGGCGCTGTGCACCAAAAGCTCAACAAGGGCGCGGGCACGGGCCGAATCGTGCGCGTCGTTGGACCTGTGGTTGATGTCAAGTTCGACGACCAGGTACCGGGCATATACTCGGCCCTTCGCGTCGACGGCGACACTCCCGTGGGCCACGCCGACACGGTGCTCGAGGTCGAGTCCCAGCTCGAGAACGGCGTCGTCCGCACGGTCGCCATGTCCTCGACCGACGGCCTTACCCGAGGCCTGCCCGTACACGACACCGGCCGGCCCATGATGATGCCTGTCGGCAAGTCCACCCTGGGCCGCGTCTGGAACGTTATGGGCCAGCCCGTCGACGGCGGCGAGATCCCCGGCGACGTCGAGTACTACCCGATTCACCACCCGGCTCCCGCTTTCGAGGAGCTCACCACGCAGACCGAGATCTTCGAGACCGGCATCAAGGCCATCGACCTTCTCGAGCCCTATGTCCGCGGCGGCAAGACCGGCCTATTTGGCGGCGCCGGCGTCGGCAAGACGGTTCTTATCCAGGAGCTCATCAACAACCTCGCCCAGGAGCATGGCGGCACGTCCGTCTTCACGGGCGTCGGTGAGCGCACGCGTGAGGGCACCGACCTTTACCTCGAGATGACCGAGTCCGGCGTCATCAACAAGACCTGCCTCGTCTACGGCCAGATGAACGAGCCGCCCGGAGCCCGTATGCGCGTTGCACTCGCCGGCCTGACCACCGCCGAGTACTTCCGCGACCAGGGCCAGGACGTCCTTCTCTTCATCGACAACATCTTCCGCTTCTCACAGGCCGGCTCCGAGGTCTCCGCACTTCTTGGCCGTATCCCGTCGGCCGTCGGTTACCAGCCCACGCTGGCCACCGAGATGGGCGAGCTCCAGGAGCGCATTACCTCAACCAAGGAAGGCTCCATCACCTCCGTTCAGGCCGTCTACGTCCCCGCCGACGACCTGACCGACCCCGCTCCTGCCACCACGTTCACGCACCTCGACGCGACGACGGTTCTTTCCCGTGCCATCACCGAGCTCGGTATCTACCCCGCCGTCGACCCGCTGGCCTCCACGAGCTCCGCGCTCGATCCCTCCATCGTCGGCGAGGAGCACTATCGCGTGGCCATGGCCGTCCAGGAGACCCTGCAGGAGTACTCCGACCTCCAGGACATCATCGCCATCCTTGGTATGGACGAACTTTCCGAGGAGCAGCAGAAGGTCGTTGCCCGCGCCCGTAAGATCCAGCAGTTCCTCTCGCAGTCCTTCCACGTTGCCGAGAAGTTCACCGGCAACCCCGGCTGCTACTGCACCATCCAGGACACGGTCCGCTCCTTCGCCGATATCATCGACGGCAAGTGCGACGACCTGCCTGAGCAGGCTTTCCGTTATGCCGGAACCATCGACGACGTGCGAGAGCGCGCCGCCAAGATGGCTTCCGACAACTAGAAGAACCAGGTTAGGCAATGGCAGAGCTGAACGTACAGTTCGTTCGTCCCGACCGGGCCCTCTATGAGGGCCCGGCGGCCAGCCTCGTGCTCGTTTCTTATGCCGGTGAGCTGGGCGTCTATCCCGGCCATGCGGCCGAGATCGTCGCCCTCGGCGACGGGGTCGTTCGCATGAAGCTTACTGAGGCTGAGGGCGGCGGCGAGCGACGTGTGGTCGTTTCCGGCGGTTATGCCGAGATTGACCACGACCAAGTCATCATCTTGGCCGACCACGCACGCCGCACCGATGACATCGATGCCGATGTTGTTCGCCAAACGCGAGACGAGGCCATCAAGTCCCTCGAGGCTTGTGAGGACGGCAATCACAGGCGCGCGTACTACGAGAACAAAATCAATTGGTGTAATCTTCTGTTGAAGCAGGTGATTGAGGGCCAGTAATCGGTCCTTGCGGATACGGAGGGTACATGGACGTCATTAAGGTCGAGGGCGGTCACCGCATCACTGGAGAGGTTACCGTCGAGGGCGCAAAGAACTCCGCCCTTAAACTCATGGCCGCGACGCTCATGGCCAAGGGCGTGAGCACCCTCACCAACGTCCCTAACATCGCTGACGTCCACGTGATGGGCAAGGTTCTCAAGAACCTCGGCGCCACCATCGAGGTCGTCAACGAGCATGAGCTAAAAATTGATACCACTAACGTCGACTCGTGGGAGACTCCCTACGACCTCGTCGTTCAGATGCGGGCCTCCACTGCTGTGATGGGCCCGCTTCTTTCACGTTTCGGACGCGCAGTCGTTGCCATGCCCGGCGGCTGCAACATCGGCGCCCGAAAGATCGACATGCATATTCTTGGCCTTGAGGCGCTCGGCGTTGAATTCAAGATCGATCACGGCAACATTCACGCCAGTGCTCCCAATGGCATTCATGGCGCCACGGTGACGCTTGCTTTTGCGAGTGTTGGCGCTACCGAGAACCTCATGATGGCTTCAGTCTTCGCCGAGGGCTCCACCACGATTGACAACGCCGCGCGCGAGCCCGAGATCGTAGACCTCGCGAATCTGCTCAACGAGATGGGAGCCGACATCAAGGGGGCGGGATCTCCCGTCATTGAAATCAACGGCGTCTCCGAGCTTCACCCCGTTACTCATGCGGTCGTCGGAGACCGCATCGAAGCCGGCACGTTCCTCGCTATCGGCGCGCTGTGTGGCGAACCGGTTAAGGTCAAGGGGTTTGACCCTCTTCATCTTGGCCTTGTTCTAAAGAAGTACGAGCAGATGGGTATTCGCGTCGAGCGCGGCCCTCGAGAGTGCACCTGCTGGCGAGAAGGACCTATTCTGCCTGCGGATATCCAGACGCTTCCGTTTCCCGGGTTCCCCACCGACATGCAGGCACAGACCATGTGCCTTCTCGCGCTGTGCCAAGGCTCCTGCGTGATTACCGAAAACGTATTTGAAAACCGCTTCATGCTTGCCAGCGAGCTGAACCGTATGGGTGCCGACATCGTTATCGAGGGCCATCACGCAATTGTTCATGGTGTTCCTGCTTTTTCTGGCGCGCAGGTCAAATCCCCCGATCTCCGCGGAGGCGCTGCGCTCGTTATGGCCGGACTGGTCGCGGACGGAGAGACTGTCGTCTCTGCCATCCACCACATTGATCGCGGCTACGAAGGCTTTGTCGACAAGCTCGTTTCCCTTGGCGCCAAGGCCGAGCGAGCCACGATGCCCGATTTGGGGAGCGATATCTAGCCAAGTCTGGGTATATTGGCCATGTAAGAGCCTGCGTCCGGAAATTCGGTGTACCTATGATCAGCAACATCAAAGAAGACCACTCGCTCACGCGTGCGGGGGAGGATTATCTCGAGGCGATTTACCGACTTTCGCTTGATAGCGCTGATGCGGATAATTCTGTCCGCTCGGTTGACGTCGCTGAGCAGCTTGAGGTTTCAAAGGCCAGCGTGAACAAAGCCTTGAACCAGCTCAAGGATATGGGCATGGTCATGCAGAACCGCTATGGCCGTGTGACCCTCACCTCAGAGGGCGAGAAGTACGCAAAGATTGTCTGGCGATCGCACCGCGCGCTGCGCGCTTTCCTAGAGAGCGACCTTGGCGTCGAGCCGGCGGTTGCCGATGAGGAGGCGTGCCTTATGGAGCACGTCCTTTCTGCGGATACCATGACGCGACTGATTGAATATCTGGAGAAGCAGGGCGTCGAGATCGGGTAGTACTTCTCTTTTGGAAGATTATTCAACTTCATGAGGTGAACAGCCTTTGGATAAGCATGCCGATATGATTCGCTTCGGCAACGATGGCTGGAAAGCACGCTATGACGATGGCTTTACGCCGGAAAATGCCGCTCGACTCGCCGTCGCGCTTGGCTGCCTATGGGCGGACGAGGGCGATGGCGCCACTGTTTATGTTGGGTATGACACCCGCATTCATTCTGCTGAAATAGCAAGAGATGTGGCGGGAGTCCTCTCCTCGAGCGGCTTGCGGGCGAAGCTCGCTTACGCCGCTTGCCCATTGCCCGCCCTTGCGTGGAGCTGCGCGCATGATGACACGGCCGTGGGTGCGGTGATGGTCACTGCGAGCGAGCTGTCCTGCGAGTACGGGGGGATAGTAGTCCGCGGATCAGATGGCGGCCCTTGCGACCGCGCCTTTCTCGATGATGTCGAGCAGATGGTCCCCTCGAGTGCTCAAGAGGCGCGCGGACGCATCGAGCTGTGCGACGTCGTGGAATCGTATGTGGACGACCTGCTGGCCTCAGTACGTCGCCCGCTCGGCCGCCCTCTTAAGGTCGTTGTCGATCCCATGTACGGATCTGCTGCGGGTGTCATGTCTCGCGTCCTGCGCGAGCTTGGCTGCGAGGTTATCGAGATCCACGCGATGAGCCTTGGCGATTTCGGTGGAATCCACCCATCACCGACCGATCCTTGGGCTGATGAGTGCGAGCAAACGGTGGTTGCCGAGGGGGCCGATCTTGGAATCGTCCTCGATTGTGATGGTGACCGCGCGGGAATCATTGACGAGCGGGGCAGGCTATTGGCTGTGCGAGAGCTCATTCCGCTTGTAATTGAGGCGCTGGCCGCCAAAGCCCCAGCACAAAATCGCGTGGTGGCAACCCTTACGAGTTCCGCTCTTATCGAGAGGCAAGCCGAGCGCCTAGGGCTCAACTACACGCCTGTGTCGGTTGGCTTCTCCTATATATATAGCGAGATCGAAGAGGGCGATGTTTTGCTGGGCGCCGAGGAGTACGGGGGGATCTGCGTGCCGTCGCACTTAAAGGAGCGAGACGGAATCTACGCATGCCTCCGAGTAATCGAATATCTTGCCTCGCAAGCCTCCAAACTCTCTGAGCTTAAGAGTTTGCAAGGAGATGCGCTTGGAAAGACGTTCTGGTCGCGCAGAGATGTTCGCCTGGACCCTGCGAGCGCGCAGGTCTTTAGGACTGTGCTTCCCGGGCTGAACCCCCCATCCGTGGCGGGCAGGGAGCCGATTGACGTGAGCCATGCCGATGGGCTGAAGCTCACATTCTCCGACGGTTCTTGGGTGCTTGCCCGTCCTGCACGCACTGATCCGGTGGTGAGGGTTTACGCCGAGGCGCCGGATGCAGCCGCAAGGGATTCCCTCATTGGGGCAATCTGCGATTCAGTGGCCGTTGGCCCGGCGCTCGCGTGACCCCTCCGCGCTTGGTTTGTGTAGACCCTGTGGACGCGCGCCCCCGCGCTGGACACGGGCTGGCGATGTGCGTATATTAATTCCTCGCGCACCGGCACCCGGCGAACCGGAAACGGCAGCTCAGGGGGTGCGCGCGGG
>CAKUIF010000003.1 GCA_934660915.1 uncultured Olsenella sp.
GTGCCATTTCAAAACAAACTGCACCTCCCGAACCCGGACTTTTATTTCACGGTCCAAATTTGGGGGTGCAGTTCAGAATGGGACAAGGTGTTCCCTAAAAGCGACGAGGTCGAGCACAGCAAGGCGACCTTCCACAACCGATACGGCATCACGCTGGCGGCTGATGTGTACGTGCCGAAGAACGCGGAAGGCAAGCTGCCCGCTATCGCCGTCAGCGGTCCGTTTGGCGCGGTGAAGGAGCAGACGTCCGGCCTTTATGCGCAGAAGATGGCGGAGCTGGGCTTTTTCGCGATTGCCTTCGACCCGTCCTATACCGGCGAGAGCGGCGGTGCGCCCCGCTATGTGGCATCGCCGGACATCAACACCGAGGATTTCTGCGCAGCGGTGGATTTCCTCTCTGTGCAGGAAAGCGTTGACCCGGAGCGCATCGGTATCATCGGCATCTGCGGTTGGGGCGGCATGGCAATCAATGCCGCAGCCATCGACACCCGCATCAAGGCCACCGCGGCTATGACCATGTACGACATGACCCGCGTGACCGCAAACGGCTACTTTGACGCCGAGGATTCCGAGCAGGCGCGCTTCGAAAAGCGGAAAGCGCTGAACGCGCGGCGCACCGAGGACTATAAAAATGACAGCTACGCGCTGGCGGGCGGCGTGGTCGATCCGCTGCCCGATGACGCGCCGCAGTTTGTGGCGGACTATTACGCCTACTACAAGACTCCGCGAGGCTACCATCCCCGCAGTCTGGGCTCCAATGGCGGCTGGAATGTGACGTCCTCGTTGTCGTTTTTGAATATGCCGATCCTGCAGTACACCGGCGAGATCCGCTCCGCCGTGCTGCTGGTGCACGGCGAGAAAGCGCACTCCCGCTATTTCAGCGAAACCGCGTACGGCAAGCTGACCGGGGACAACAAGGAATTGCTCATTATCCCCGGCGCCAACCACACCGACCTTTACGATCAGACGGACATCATTCCGTTTGGAAAGCTGAAAGCGTTCTTTGAGGAATATCTGAAATAAGGCGCACCTTGATTCAATACCAAGCCCCCCCAGCAACGATTCTTCCAGTCATGGCCACAGCATGCGACTTCTGACCTGCGGAAACGCGCAGGGCGGTATCGCCATTTTAGCGATCTGATTGCGCTGTAGTCCGTTTTGGAAGGGCCACGAGCATCACGGTTCCGTTCTCGGAACTTGATTCGACTTCCGCGGTGCCGCCATGGAGCGTCGCGATCTCCCAAACAAGCGCTAGCCCGAGCCCTGCGCCGCCGTATGCCCTGCTGCGGGATTTATCCAGGCGAAAGAACGGCTGGAAGATGCTCTCACGGTACTGCTTGGGTATTCCCGGGCCCTGATCCTCAACTCGCAGGAACACGCGGCTGTCGTTGTCGCGGATGGAGACGTTGACGGTCGAACCGGGGCGGCTGTAACGGATGGCATTTTCGACCAGGTTAAACACCAGCCGATAGAGAAGCGTGTCGCTTCCGATTACCAGGGCGTCTCCACTGCAATTGAGGGCGATGTCTTTATGCTCGGCGAGCGGAGCGAGGTCGGTGAGGACTTCTTCGGACAGGGGGCCAAGCTCAATATCGTCCTCGCAGGGGACGCTGCGGAGCTCACTCATCTCAAGCAGCACCTTGGTCATTCGCGACATCCGCTCGGTTTGTTCTTGTAACAGGCCGAGCAGCTCGGCTGTTTGGGGTTGCGATGTGGGGTGCTCGGAGACAAACAGTTCAATCTGCGCTTGCATAAGGGCGAGCGGGGTGCGCAGCTCGTGTGCGGCGTTGCCGGTAAACTGACGCTGTGCAGAGAACCCTTCGCCAAGACGGGCGATCATGTCATTGAAAGAGGCGCTGCATCTTTGCAGCTCGGCGGGCACATCTTCGCTGAGTCTGACTTCGCTCAGATTGTCAGGCTGCACGCGCTCTACCTGGGCGGCAAAATCCCGTAGCGGCTTGAGCGCGCGGCCGCTCACAAAGTATGCCAGCACGCCGCCAAGTAGCGTGACTCCAGCCGTGATGCACCAGGCTGTCGTGCCAAAAGATTCCTGTGCGTCGTTTACGACGATCGTGACCTCGTCATCGAGGGCTGCTTTTGCTGGGTCAAACGCCTGGGGTGAATCCACGCCGGCAGCGTTAAAGGCCGAGATGTCGCTGCCGATGGCATCCATGTAGTGCATGCCCGTATAGCCGACCAGACAATTCGTCAGCACGCACGCCGCACACGTCAGCAGTGCCGTCATGATCGTTATGCGCCATTGCAGCGAAAGCCGTTTCATTCGCTATCCTCCATGACGTAGCCCTCTCCAATCCGATTGCGAATCGGGTCATATCCCAAAGCGCTGCGCAGCTTTTTTCGGAGTGACGAGATATGAACCCGGGTTGCGTTGCTAAAGCTGTTCACAGTGCTATCCCAAACGTGCTCGATAAGCTCCTCTTGGCTTACCGGGCGCCCTTGGTTAAGCATCAAATATTCCAGGATTCCCGTTTCTTTGCGCGTGAGAGACAGCGCTTCGCCGCCTACGGAAGCGATGCGCGCCTTGGTGTTAAAGCTGAGCTTTCCGCAGGTTAATACTATGTCGCTTTGTGCAAAGCGCCTGAGCGTGAGGCTGCGGATCCTTGCCGCGAGTTCGTCCAGATGAAACGGCTTGGTAAGGTAATCGTTGGCGCCGGCATCGAGTCCGGCAACTTTATCGGATACTTCGCCACGCGCGGACAGAATCAGCACCTTGGTCTCGCAGTCGGTTTTCCTAAGTTCCCTGAGCACGGTCATGCCGTCGATACGGGGGAGATTGAGGTCGAGCACCACGAGGTCAAAGACTTCGACGCCCAGCAGGTCGAGCGCCTCCCGTCCATCGTGACAGCAGTCGACGCTGTACGCCAAGTTTCGCAAGCTGCGCGCGATTGCATCGCACAGTGCTCGCTCGTCCTCGACGATCAAAATACGCATAACAGTCTCCTTGCACATTCCAAATCGCGCTTAACACGGATTTTATGGTCGATATGGTCCAATGGTCGCGTAACGAAAGGAGTGGTCAGGTTGTTCAAAGCGGTAAAACCCGTGGTACAGGTCGCTTTGTTGATCGTCGGAATTGCCATGGTGTGCTTTGGCGTTATGCGTGGCGAGGCGGATGCCGTGCTGGCCAAAGCGATTAGGCTGTGCTTGGAGTGTATCGGAATTGGATAAAAGAGAAAACACTGCGTCGCATGTTTTGGCCCGATTTCGCGGATTCATTCAGGCGGCGGCGACGCTCATCACCAACATTCACCTGCCAAACTTTGCTAAAGGCAGCATCTATCAGGGTACGGGAAAAACAGTCTGCGTACCTGGGCTTAACTGCTATTCGTGCCCCGCGGCATCGGGTGCGTGCCCCATCGGGTCGTTCCAGTCGGTGGTAGGTTCATCCAAGTTCAACTTTTCTTACTACGTTACCGGTGCGCTCATTTTGCTCGGCGTGCTGCTGGGGCGCTTTGTATGCGGCTTTCTGTGCCCGTTTGGCTGGCTTCAGGAGCTGCTTCATAGGATTCCCGGCAAAAAGCTTTCGACAAAAAGGCTCAAGGCGCTTACGTATATCAAATACTTCGTGCTGTTGTTTGCCGTGGTAGTGCTGCCTGCGCTGGTGGTCAACGATCTGGGGATGGGGGACCCGTTCTTTTGCAAATACGTCTGTCCGCAGGGCGTGCTCGAGGGTGCCATTCCTCTGGCCATTGCCAATGCCGGCATTCGATCTGCGTTGGGGCAGCTCTTTACCTGGAAACTTGTCGTTCTCATTGCCGTGGTAGTGCTGAGCGTTTTGTTCTACCGCCCCTTCTGCAAATGGATTTGTCCGCTCGGCGCATTCTATGCGCTCATGAATAAGGTGTCCCTACTGGGGATTCGGGTCGATGCGTGCAAATGCGTATCGTGCGGCAAGTGTTCAAAGGTTTGTCAGATGGACGTCGATGTGACCAGCACACCCAATCATGCTGAATGCATCCGGTGCGGAAAGTGCATCGGGGCCTGCCCCGTTGATGCCGTCAGCTATCGCTATGGCCTGGATGTACCGGCAGAAAAGCTCCCCCTGACCGCCGATAAAAAGTAAAACAAGCTTCGACAAAACGGAGGAATGACCATGAAGCTTTCTAAGATTGCGGCCCTGTTTATTGTGCCGGTACTGGCCATGTGTCTTGTGGCTTGCTCGGCGCCCGGTGGCAACGCGAGCGAATCTGCGAGCTCCGATCCTAAGATCGCGGAACTCATTGCACAAGAGCCGGCCAACGCCGACGAGGCCGCCGAATTGTATGCGAAGCTCATGCAAAAGGAGAACGATATCCTTTCGAGCGATAGCGCACTGTGGGAAAAGGTGTTTCTTGCCGCCAATAAAGATATGCCGATGATCGAGGACGGCAGCAATTACGGCGATTTCCTGCTCAAGACCATCGACGGTGCCAAGGATGAGTTTACGGCGGATGAGCTAAAGACGCTCAAGGCCGGTGCGCAGCAGATCAAGGAGATCGAGGACAAGCTCGAGAGCCTGGAGAAGGAGTTTCCCGGCTGTGGAAACACGCCGAGTGCAGGCGAGAGCGTCGACGCTTCGGCCGCGGGCATGACGGCTGGCGCCAATGCTTCGAGCGAGGCGACGAAGTTCCCCAGCTTTACGGGCAAAGACCTGGATGGCAACGACGTGAGCAGCGACGAGCTGTTCTCTAAGAACAAGGTTACCGTCATGAACTTCTGGTTCACCACTTGCAAGCCGTGCGTGGGCGAGCTGGGCGATCTTGAGAACCTGAATCAGGAGCTTGCCGAGAAGGGCGGCCAGGTCGTGGGCGTCAATTCCTTTACGCTCGATGGCAACGAGGACGCGATTGCAGATGCTAAGGACGTGCTGAGCAAGAAGGGCGTGACATATAAGAACATCTGGTTCAAGTCGGATAGCGAGGCCGGCAAGTTTACGTCAAATCTGTTCTCGTTCCCGACAACCTACGTTATCGACCAGAACGGCAACATCGTAGGGGAGCCCATCGTGGGCGCCATCAGCTCCGCCGAGCAGCGCGCGGCGCTCGATAAGCTTATCGACCAGGCGATTGCGAAGAGCGGGCAGTAAACAAGCGGGGCTATGCATATTGAAGAGGTCTTGGGATTCCTGGGACCTCTTTGTTTTCGATTGCTTGGGATGAGCATCTGATACTGATAAGACGCGTGAGAGTATCACTTAGCGGTCAATCACTAAATTGTCCATCCCAACGAGCTCGCGAGCCTTCTCCTGGCCTTCGATGGCCTCGCGGAGAAAACATTCATCTCGGAAGACGGCCAGGAGCTGCTCAAGTCCTGGGGTGTGCCGGAAGGCTATATCTGCCGAGCATTTGTAACGCTCGGTTACTGCGACGGTCCCTAACCTGCCGCCGGGCCACGCCGTGAGGGTCGCTCGCTTATCGTCGAGTAAGTGGCCCATCGGGGATGGGGAATACAAGCATGTGAACAGGGGTGCGGCCCTGTTCACGCCGGGACCCATGTCGGCGCCGATTAATGCCCGCGATGCTTCTGCTTGCGCTTCAGCGTTCGCCGCTCGAAGCGCGCCTCCGCCTCTTCCGCGTGGCGCTGGCTTTTTGCGCGGGCTGATTCCCGCTTCATCGCATCCCGCTGTGCCGTGAGTGTCTGCTGCGCCTTGGTGCTCATCGCCGGCTGCTTAAGGGCTTTCGCCGCCTCGCGGGCGCGCCGCTTGGGGTTCTTCGCGGGCTTGATCGCCTCGGTCGGATTGTCACCGAAGAAGGCGAGCTTCTCCCATTTGCCGACAACGAGCCGCAGGATCTCCTCATCGGACGGCTCCGCGCCGAAGACAATGCGGGCGACGCCGTACCTTCCGTCCTCGACATGCTCCGCCAACCCGACCCAGAATTGGCCGTTATGATATACGGTCAGGGTGGATGACACGCTGATCTGCATGGTTGATTCCTCCTTTATGTAGATGACCATGCAGAGAAGGGACAACCAAGGAGGAAGGTTACTGATGCGTATTTCCGCACGCCCACGACTACCCGACGGGGACTGTGTTTTCATCTCTGATGACCGCATTGTAGCACGCGCGGATGCGTCCCACATCGCTGCTGACGTGGCGCGATTGGCGTACGCGGAGCGGCTTTGGACGCTCGAGGGCGCCCGGGACATCAAGGTGATCACGGGGATGCGGCACTCCGGCAAGCCTGAACTCATGAAGGCGTTCTCCGCCTCCGTCGCGCGGAAGGACCCGTCCTCCAACAACGTCTGCACCGGCCTGCTGGACCTCGCGAGGTGGCTGCTTGGCGAGCAGGGGTTCTGGGCGTAGGACTATTGGCGGAACAGTCGGCAATGTTCCCGCACGGGAATAGAAATGCCTGAGCTATGGAGGCATTAATCGAAATATCAGTAAGATATACCCCTATAAAGCTCTTATTAGTGAATTGAGGATATAGCGCCGTTCACGCCTGTTCATCCGTCTTCTAGTGTGAGCACCTCTTCCAAGTTTCGAACAGGCGTTCGTTTCTATGATATACTGCCTACTGTTAAGTTTGAGCCCTTATCGACGAAAGGCCGAGCTCGGGGAGGACGGTTGCAATGGCGTACGATTTCAAGAAGGAATTCAAGGAGCTCTACAAGCCGTCGGGCAAACCGAGCATCGTGACCATTCCGCCCATGAGCTACGTCGCTGTGCGTGGCAAGGGCGATCCCAATACCGAGGGCGGCGAGTACCAAGGCGCCATGCCGCTGCTCTACGGCGTGGCCTACACCATCAAGATGTCGAAGAAGGGCCCGCGCGCAATCGAGGGTTATTTCGACTTCGTCGTGCCACCGCTCGAGGGGTTCTGGTGGCAGGACCTCGCCGACGGTCAGATTGACTATGCGCGGAAGGGCGACTTCAACTTCATCTCCTGCATCCGGCTGCCCGATTTCGTCTCTCGCGACGACTTCGACTGGGCCGTCTCGGAGGCTGCCGCCAAAAAGAAACTGGACTTCTCGGCGGTCGAGCTGCTGAGGGTCGACGAGGGTCTATGCGTTCAATGCATGCATACCGGGCCTTACGACAACGAGCCGGCGACCATAGACGCCATGCGCGCATTCGCGGCCGAGCAGGGCTACGCTCCCGACCTCGGCGGCACTCGTCTCCACCACGAGATCTACCTCTCCGACCCGCGCAAGTGCGCGCCGGAGAAGCTCAAGACCGTGGTGCGCCATCCCGTTAAGCCAATTTAGCGAAGCGAAGCGCCGCAGCACATCCCGCGTCCCCGCTTTTGCGGTTTCGCAATTGCTGGTCGGCGACGAATGCGCAGGCTGATCTTGCGCAAGGTTATTTGGTTTGAGCAAAAATGTAGGCCTGCTCGATCCAGCCGAATAACTCTTCGTCCAAATCAGATGCGCTGCTAATAACAATATGCGTCGTCCACCGCCCCGGATACGGTTCGGTTTTGCCGCCACCCAGTCGGATTCCAGCGGGACGGGAAGTCTCAGCGTGAGCACAAAATAGCTGTTCGGCAGCTCCGCCTTCTCCTTTGCCCGCAAGAAGGAAACGCAGGCGTAGAGTCGGCGATTGTAGTAAGAGATTTGAGTCTTTTGGACTTTTGTTTTGCTTTCGGGAAATCGAGAAGCAATTCTTTATGGAAGCACTCATACAGCGGATAAATGGCTTGATGCCGATCAAAAAACAGCAGAGTGGCTTGCATCGTTGAGTCCATCAATCTACCCCGGCAATCTCCGAATTGCCCCATGCGTTTGGCAATGAGTATAGGTTTTCTGGCGTCTGGGGCTGCATTACCGATAACGTGCCTTCTGATGATGACGTCGCGGAGGAGCATAGGTAAAAAAATAAATGCTATCAGCAGATGATTGAATAGCTCCATCCGCTTTGGCAATAACAAGAAGCGACGTGCCGCGCTCCTGCGGCACCAGGAGAGGAGAATTCTATGAACATCGTTGTATTGAGCGGCAGTCCGCGCAAGGGCGCCAATACCGACACCATGGTCGATGCGTTTGCCCAGACCGCGCGCGAGGGCGGCCATACGGTCGAGGTCGTGCGCGTTGCCGGCAAGAAGATCGCCGGTTGCCTGGGTTGCCAATACTGCTTCGCCCACGAGGGCGCCTGCGTGCAGAAGGACGACATGGCCGGCGTGGTCGAGGCGCTGAAGGCTGCCGACATGGTCGTCTTTGCCTCGCCTATCTACTGGTTCGACATTACCGCGCAGGAGAAGGCCGTCATCGACCGCCTGTACGCCTTCGGCGCCACGGGTTTCCCGTTCACCAGGACGGCCCTTTTGCTCGACAGCCACAGCGAGGGCGTCTACGACGCGGCGATCGCTGCGTACAAGTCGGCGTGCGCATACTGCAAGTGGGAGGACCAGGGTATTGTCACCATCAGCGGCATGACCGAGCGCGACAGCATTGCCTCATCACCCAAGCTTGAAGAAGTGCGCGAGCTGGCGCGCAGCCTAGCGTAGCGTGAACAGGGGACGTACCCCTGTTCACGTCTCTCCGTTCATCCTGCCCGCTCCGCCGTTCGCTCCCATCTTGAAAAAATGGGGTCGCGCCTGGGTATTAACCGGATTCACGGAACCCGTCCAAGAGGAGGCGGATGTGCCCAGGGCAGCCAGAAAAGTATCGGAGAGTGGCCTTTATCACGTGATGGTAAGAGGCGCTTCTCGCCAGCTAATCTTTGAGGATGACGCAGACAGGCGGTCGTTCCTCGCGTTTCTTGCCAAAGGGTGCGAGGAGTGCGGCGTGAGGCTCCTGGCTTATGTTTTGATGGGAAATCACCTTCATTTGGTGGCCGGGGGCTCCGTGGAGGATGTTTCGAACTGTATGCGGCGAGTGACCGGGGAATATGCCGCGAAGTTCAATGGCCGACATGGCAGGTGCGGCCATCTTTTCCAAGATAGGTTCAAGAGCGAACCGATCGAAGACGACGGGTATTTGCTCACAGTCATTCGCTACGTTCACCAGAACCCTGAGGTTGCCGGACTAGCAAAGACGGCTGATTGGCCGTGGAGCAGTTACCGAGAATACATCGGCAAAGCCAGCCTGATTGACCCAGAGATTGTGTTTGATATGCTGGGCGGCGTTGACGGGTTCGTAAAGTTCCATGCTCAGCCCCATGGTGGCAAGAAGCCCATTGAGTGCGAAGAGCACGTGGCTCGGAAGCGACTTTCCGACGAGGAGGCAATCGCTGCCGCTCGGGATTTGCTCGGCAGGCTGTCTCTTGAGTCTCTTTCCGGCTTGCCAAAAGGCGAGAGGGACGAAGCCGTCGGAAAGCTGCGCTGCGCCGGTTTGGGTGTTCGCCAGATTCAGCGCCTTACGGGCATCTCGCTCGGAGCCATCTCGAAGGCGTGCCCGTGAACAACGACGTGAACAGGGGACGTACCCCTGTTCACGCGTCTGCCACCTTGTCGTTTTCTTTCACATCGTGAACAGGGGTACGTCCCCTGTTCACGGCCTTAGTCGAACAGGCTCGGCATGTCGTTTTCCTTCATGAGGGCGCCGGCGGAGGGGAGACTCTGCGCGGTGAACCTGTCCACCCAGGCACCGTTGCCCAGGATGTCCTCGATCACGCCAACTGTGGTGACGATGCGGTTCTTCTTTGCAGTGAAGGCCTGGACGCCCTGCGTGCTGGTGGTCGTCTTGGTCTTGAGCAGCGACGTGTTGAAGTTCATCAGGCGGAAGTCGTTCGAGACGAGCGCCAGGTCGCGGTCCTCCTTGAGCACCTGGGCATAGAGCAGCTTGCTGCCGCCATAGATGGCGTTCTTGAGGCGCTTGCGGTTGGTCTTGGTCACGTAGCCGGCAAGCGCGACGCGGACGACGCGGCCGTTCTCGAAGACGAAGAGCGCATCGGCCTTGTAATCCTCGGGGTCGATCACCCAGATCACGTTTTCATCGGGATCCATCTCGAGGTCGGTCGGCAGGTACGAGCCGAGCTGCGCCGACTTGGTGTCCTCGAATGACGCGACCTTGCACTTGTATACCTGGCTCTTGTCGGTGAACACCAGCAGCTCGTGCGTGTTGGAAGAAGGAAACTCGATGAAGGGCTTATCGCCGTCCTTGTACTTGAGCGCGGCGCCCGTCTTGAGCACGCGGTCCGTCATCTTCTTGAGGTAGCCCTCGCGCGAGAGCATGATGGTGACCGGGTACTCCTCGACCTCGGGCTCCAGGCTCACCTCAATGACGTCGGACGGCTCGATCCTGCCCGTGCGGCGCGGCATCACGTACTTCTTGTTGACCGCCGCCAGCTCGTCGCTGATTACCTTCTTGATATTGTCCTCGCTGGAAAGAATATCCTCGAGCTCGGCGATCTCGTCCTCGAGCTTCGCGATGTCCTTGGTGCGGTTGAGGATGTACTCCTCGTTGATGTTGCGGAGCTTGAGCTCGGCGACGAACTCCGCCTGGGTCTCGTCGATGTCGAAGCCGCGCATGAGGTTGGGAACGACCTCGGCCTCGAGTTTGGTTCCGCGGATGATGGCGATGGCCTTGTCGATATCGAGCAGGATCGCCTCGAGGCCGTGCAGCAGGTGCAGGCGCTCGGACTTCTTTCCAAGGTCGAAGCTCACGCGGCGGCGGGTGGACTGGATGCGCCACTCGACCCACTCGTGCAGGATCTGGCGCACACCCATGACGCGAGGATAGCCGTCGACCAGTACGTTGAAGTTGCACGAGAACGAGTCCTGCAGCGTGGTCGAGCGGAAGAGCTTCGCCATGAGCTCGTCGGGGTCGACGCCGCGCTTCAGGTCGATGGCGATGCGCAGGCCCGAGAGGTCGGTCTCGTCGCGGATGTCGGCGATCTCGCGCACCTTGCCCTCCTTGGAGAGCTTGACGATGCGCTCGATGATGACGTCGGTCTTTGTGGTGTAGGGAATCTCGTAGACCTCGATGATGCGCTCTTCGGGGATCCAGCGCCAGCGGGAGCGGATCTGGAAGCTGCCGAGGCCGGTCTCAATGATGCGCTCCATCTCCTCGCGGCGGTAGATGATCTCGCCGCCGGTCGAGAAGTCGGGCATGGGCATGTACTCGAGCAGGTCGCACTCGGGGTCCTCGAGGTAGTGCATCGTGGCGGTGCAGACCTCGTTGAGGTTGAAGCCGCAGATGTCAGACGCCATGGCGACGCCGATGCCCTTGTTTGCGGACACGAGGATGTTGGGGAACGTGGTGGGCAGCAGGCGCGGCTCCTTCATGGCGCCGTCGTAGCTGTCGACGAAGTCCACCGGGTCCTTGTCGATGTCCTTGAAGATCTCGGCGCAGATGGGGGAGAGCTTGGCCTCGGTGTATCGCGAGGCGGCGTAGCTGAGGTCTCCGGAGTAGTACTTGCCGAAGTTGCCCTTGGACTCGACGAAGGGCGCCAGCAGCGCCTCGTTGCCGGTGGCAAGACGAACCATCGTCTCGTAGATGGCGGCGTCGCCGTGAGGGTTCAGCTTCATGGTCTGGCCCACGATGTTTGCGCTCTTCTGGCGCTCGCCCTTGAGCAGGCCCATCTTGTACATGGTGTAGAGCAGCTTGCGGTGCGAGGGCTTGAAGCCGTCGATCTCGGGGAACGCGCGCGAGACGTTGGTGCTCATGGCGTAGGGCATGTAGTTGGTCTCGAGCGTCTGGGTAATGGGCTGCTCCGTGACCTCGGAGTGCAGTCCGATGACGTTCTCGTTGCTGACCTGCTTCTTTTTGGGCTGGGACTTGGTTTTCTTCTTTGCCACGATTTCCTCTTGCTGCTTTTGTTGGGCCGATTCGGTGCGCTGACGGCGAGGTTGCTCGCCGGTGTGGGTTGCGCCTTACTGCAGGTCCAACTGGTCCAGGTACTCTTTGCCGTGCTCGGCGATGTGGCGCTTGCGGCCCTCGTCGTCGTTGCCCAGCAACAGGTTAAACATGGTTTCCATCTTTACGACGTCCTCGGGCTCCACCTTGATCAGGCGGCGCGTCTCGGGGTTCATGGTGGTGAGCCACATCATGTCCGGGTCGTTCTCACCAAGACCCTTCGAGCGGTTGATGGAGCACTTCTGGTCGCCGATTTCCTTCAGGACGTCGTTCTTCTCGAGCTCGGTGTAGGCGAAGTAGGTCTTCTCCTTGCAGTTGATCTCGTAGAGCGGCGACTCGGCGATGTAGACGTAACCCTCGTCGATGAGCGTGGGCACCAGGCGGTAGAGCATCGTGAGGATGAGCGTGCGGATGTGGTAGCCGTCGACGTCGGCGTCGGTACAGATGATGACCTTGCTCCAGTTGAGGTTGTCGAGGTCGAAGGTGGCGAGGTTCTTGATGCGCTTATCTTTGATCTCCACGCCGCAGCCGAGGACGCGCATGAGGTCCATGATGATGTCGGACTTGAAGATGCGCGGGTAGTCCTCCTTGAGGCAGTTCAAGATCTTGCCTCGGACCGGCATGACGCCCTGGAACTCCGCGTCGCGGGACGTGCGAATGGCGCCTGCCGCGGAGTCGCCCTCTACGATGTAGATTTCGCGGCGACCCTTGTCCTTCGAGCGGCAGTCGATGAACTTCTGCACGCGGTTGGCCATGTCGGTCTTCTGCTGCAGGTTGGTCTTGATGCTCTGACGGGTCTTCTCGGCGTTCTCGCGGGAGCGCTTGTTGATAAGAACCTGGTCCACGATCTTGCCGGCGGCGTCTTTGTTCTCGATCAGGTAGGTCGAGAGGCGCTCCTTGAAGAAGGCCGTCATGGCCTGCTGGATGAAGCGGTTGTTGATGGCCTTCTTGGTCTGGTTCTCGTAGGAGGTCTGGGTGGAGAAGCAGTTGGTCACGAGCACGAGGCAGTCCTGGACGTCCTGCCACTTGATGGCGCTCTCGTTCTTGTTGTACTTGCCCTGGCTCTTGATGTAGGCGTCGAGCGCGCTGGTCAGGGCGCTGCGGGCCGCCTTCTCGGGCGAGCCGCCGTTTTCGAGCCAGGATGAGTTGTGGTAGTACTCCTGCATTTGGAAGGTGCGGGAGAAGCACATGCAGGCGGTGATCTTGACGTTGTAGTCGGGCAGGTCCTCGCGGTCGCGGCCGCGGCGGTCCGCCTCTACAAAGAAGGGCTCGGTGAGGTAGTTGGCGCCGACCTTCTCGAGCACGTAGTCCTCGATGCCCTTGGGATAGCAGAAGTCTTCCTCAGCGAACTCGCCGTCCTCGCCCTCGATGCGCAGGCGGAAGGTCACGTTGGCGTTAACCACGGCCTGGCGACGCATGGTCTCGCGGTACCACTCGTCGGGGATGTCGATCGAGGTGAAGACCTCGAGGTCAGGGCGCCACTTGATGGTGGTGCCGGTGCGGTCCTCATCTGCGGGCTCAATCTGCAGCGCTTTCTTCTTTGCGCCTACGACCTTGCCCTTCTTGAAATGCAGGGAGTATTTGTTGCCGTCGCGCCAGACCGTGACGTCCATGTACTCGGAGGCGTACTGGGTCGCGCAGGAGCCTAGGCCGTTGGTGCCGAGCGAGTAGTCGTAGTCGCCGCTTCCGTTGTTGTCGTACTTGCCGCCGGCGTAGAGCTCGCAGAAGACGAGCTCCCAGTTGAAGCGCTTCTCGGTGGGGTTCCAGTCCAGTGGGCAGCCGCGGCCGTTGTCCTCCACTTGGATGGAGCCGTCGGAAAAGGCCGTGAGGGTGATCAGCTTGCCGTAGCCCTGACGGGCCTCATCGACCGCGTTGGACAGGATCTCGAAGGCGGCGTGCGCGCAGCCGTCGAGGCCGTCCGAGCCGAAGATGACGGCGGGGCGCAGGCGGACGCGCTCCTCGTCCTTGAGCTGTCTGATGCTGTCGTTACCATAGTTCGCGGTGTTCTTTGCCATGGTTGCTTTTCGGTGTTCCCTCTCCTGCGCCTCAATCGTTCAGATAGTCAAGTTAGCATAGCCCTGGCCACGCCAACACGAAATCCATCGAACATTCGTTCTCTTGTTAAACGAGTATGGGGGACTTGTCCTAATCGAACATCTGCGGTAGGTCGATGAGGATGGTTTTGTTGTCACTGCTTGCCTCGAAGCCCGAACGAGAGAAGAACCCGTAGCGATGGCACTTGAGCCCCGTTGCCTCGACTTGGGCGATTTCCTTGTCAACCATCATCTGTGTGATGGGTGATTTGCGGAACTTGGCCTCGTAGAATGCGTAGCCCTCCGGATCTTGCGTCACTACGTCGAATTCGCCGCTTGTCTTGTTTGCGGGGTCGTCGTACCAGTACTTGCCTATGGCGTCGAAAGCCGGCTCAATCTTGCCGGTCCGATTCTGTCGCACGAGGTATTGACGGCAGATCTCCTCAAACATATGCGGAACGTAGTTTTCTTCGAAGTCCCGGGAAACGTGGCGATCAAAGAAGACTTCCGAATCGAGCAGCTGTCGCGCGGAGGTATTACGAAAGACGTAGCGATAGTAGAAGAGCGAAAGCGGGTCCACTACATAGTAGCCAGACTTGCGCTTGTTCGTGGGGTCGTTAATGGGCGCGCGCTTTTGAACGATTTCAAGCGATATGAGCTTGTCTAACACGTCGGCCATAGCGGGGCCGCTCGAGACATGCGACTGTGCCAGCACGTCTCCCCAGCGCGAGTAGCCTTGCGCGAGGGCTCCGAAGACCTCGTTGGCGTTGGTCATCTTGGAGATTTCGGCGCTGAGGTAGCCCGGCACTTCGCTTTCCAGGCGAGCGCCGGGCTCCGTAACAAGCTCGATGATGTTGCCGCGCACGCTTTGAGACTGATCAATGAGACGGTTGTAAAAAGGAATGCCGCCAAAAACGCTGTAGAGGCGCACTTTATCCTCGGGCGAAAACGCGGGATAGAACTTCGCGGCGTCGAAATAGTCCATAGGCTTGAGTTCAAGCGTGAGGTCGATGCGCCCGTAGAGCGGGCTTTCATGCTCAATGAGGGATTTCATAATCTCAACGTAGGAGCCGCACAGAACGATGCTCAAACGCGAGCCTTCCCTATAAGCGTCGATTGAGGTCTGTAGGATGCTGTCCAGGCCTTTAACTGCATCTCTCAGGTAAGGGTATTCGTCGAGGACGAGGGTGATGTTCTTGTCCGCGGCCTGATTAAACAGAAACTCGATGAGTTCGCGGGTACTCGAGAAGGCGAGCGGCGGAAACCCCAGCGCGTTGGCAACAAGCGAAGAGAGGCTCTCGAGGTTGTCGGCCTCGGAGGTCTGACGGCACTCGTAATAGATTGTTACGTGGTCCGCCAGGTCGGTAAGGGCTTGCTTGATGAGCTCGCTTTTGCCTACGCGCCGCCTGCCGTAGATAAGGACGTTGCGCTGCTTACGTGCGTTGAGCGCTTTCTTGATTCGAGCGAGTTCGTGCTCCCTGCCGATGAATTCCACTTACTCGGTTCCCTCCGACTCGGTTTTGCCTGAGTTAATTGTAGCGCATGACCTGCCTTATACACATGTTTACTCGGACAAAACCGAGTCGGTTCTGTCCGAGTAAACAGTCGATTCATACTGCATTTGAGCTAGCAAGCCTCGGTGCTACCCCCGTTCATAGGCTTGTTCGAGCGCCTGTTAGCGCTTGGCGAGGTTCTTGCTGAACGAGGTGTCGGAGTGGCGTGCCCAAACCACATAGACGAGGACGCTTACCACGCAGGCCAGCGAGACAATCACCCACATGTTCGAATAGCCCATGGCGGTAATCAACGAGCCAGCGAGGCCGCCGCCGAGGCCGTAGCCGATGTCATAGCCGCACAAAAACGTCGAATTGGCCGAGCCGCGCGTCTCGTCGGTTGAGGCGTGGACCGCCATCGACTGCAGCGAGGGCTCAAGGCCGCCGGACACCGGAACAGGGGACGTACCCCTGTTCACGCGTTGCGGATTATCTTTATGTTCTGATTCATGAGGTGCCTGCCAATATGGCAGTAGGCAAACGCCTTAGGCGCGGACATGGCCTGGCTGTGCTCTTGCAACAGGTCGTCCGGGCAGTCATAGATTCCAAGGTCGCGGGTGATCCCTTCGCTTTGGATGTAAGTGTTGTTGCGGTCGAAGTCGACCGCCGGGTGCTTGAAGTCCTTGACGGCGACGCCGTAGCCGCAAAATGCGCCGGCGCATTCAGGATGGGCCGCTTGCAGGTTTCTCAGATAGCCCCTATCGAGAATGAATCCCTCGAGTTCGTACCAGTGACTGTCAAGAAGGACCTCGACCCAACTGTGCAGGATCTCTTGCGGTGCGTTGCGATAGACGATGCCGGTCATAGCGCCTTTTTGTAGCTTCTTGTCGATCATGAATCCATGGACCCGGCAGGGGATATTGCATGAGCGTAATAGTGCCATGAAGAGTGTTCCCTTGGTGTTGCACTGGCCAAAACCGTCGGCCAGGACGCGCGATGCAGGGATGCCGTCGTCGGTGTTGTAGCCAAACAGGATCTCATCGCTCACGAAGTAGTAAATGGCGCGCGTCCGCTCTAACTCGGGAAGTGCGCTCCAGGCGCGCTCGTGAACCAGTGCCTGGACAAGGGCGCTGCCGTAGTCGAGCATCGGCGTCTCTCCTAGGTATCGCTCCATGTTGTGTGTCCTTCTTTACCGTTTCCGTGAACGGGGGTGCGTCCCCCGTTCACGTCCAACAGGGAAAACCTCGGAATAACTGAATACTATTATATGTTGTGACCAATGCGCCTGCGCGCGCCGGCGCATCCCATCGACCCCGAAGGAGCCCAGCATGGATCCCAACAAGCGCCCCGACGACATGGCACGTATCACCACCCCCGAGCTTGCTCAGGCTTTTATTGCCGAGCAGGTTGACGCAATCCGCGAGCAGGTGGGCGACAAGAAGGTCTTGCTGGCCCTCTCCGGTGGCGTCGACAGCTCCGTCGTCGCGGCACTTCTTATCAAGGCCATCGGCAAGCAGCTCATCTGTGTGCACGTGAATCATGGACTCATGCGCAAGGGCGAGAGCGAGCAGGTCGTCGACGTCTTTAAGAACCAGATGGACGCGAACCTCGTCTACGTGGACGCCACCGATCGCTTCCTCGACAAGCTCGTCGACGTTGACGAGCCCGAGGCCAAGCGCAAGATCATCGGCGCCGAGTTCATCCGCGTGTTCGAGGAGGAGGCGCGCAAGGTCGGCAACGAGGTCAGTTTCCTCGCCCAGGGCACCATCTATCCCGATATCCTCGAGTCCAAAGACGGCGTCAAGGCTCACCACAACGTGGGCGGCCTGCCCGACGACCTGCAGTTCGAGCTTTGCGAGCCCGTTAAGCTGCTCTTCAAGGACGAGGTCCGCGTCGTCGGCCGCGAGCTCGGCCTTCCCGAGAACATGGTCGAGCGCCAGCCGTTCCCCGGTCCCGGCCTGGGCGTTCGCTGCCTCGGCGCCATCACCCGCGACCGCCTCGAGGCGCTGCGCGAGGCCGACGCGATCGTTCGCGAGGAGATCGACAAGGCGGGCCTCTCCATTTGGCAGTACTTTGCCGTCGTGCCCGATTTCCGCGCGACCGGCGTGCGCGAGGGCAAGCGCGCCTACGACTGGCCCTGCATCATCCGTTGCATCAACACCGTCGATGTCATGACCGCCGAGGTGCCCGAGCTCGACTGGGCGCTGCTCAAGCGCATCACGGCTCGCGTTACCGCCGAGGTTCCCGGCATCTGCCGCGTTTGCTACGACCTGACCCCGAAGCCCGTCGGCACGGTCGAGTGGGAGTAAGTTTTCTCACGCGTGAACAGGGGACGTAGCCCTGTTCACGCGTTCACGCAGACTTAGCCGTGAACAGGGGTACGTCCCCTGTTCACGTTACTTCTCGTCGGCGCCGCGCGGGATGACGAGGAGCATAGCCGTGAACAGGGGTACGTCCCCTGTTCACGTTCTACGTCCCCTGTTCACGCGTCGGTGCCGCGGGGGATGACGAGGAGCACCAGAAGCGAGAAGCCGAGCAGGATGCCGGGCAGGGCGCCGCCGGTGAACGCCCCGAGGCCGCCGCCGACAAAGAGCCCGATATAACCAAAGACGCCAAAAGCCGCGCCGAGAATACCGGTGATGTTGAGGGCCTTCTTGATGTTGTCCATGCGCAACCAATCCTCGATGTGTCGGAACCTTGCGCAAAGCATGCCCGCCCTGCATTTTGTGGACGTTTGCGCTGCGTAATGGGGGAGTAAGCACTTCTTTCCAAGCACGTCGCTGGCCGTTGACGTATGAACAGTGCTACGTCCCCTGTTCACGGCGCGGTATCCTTGAGCGCGTAACGAGCGAATACAAAAAGAAGGACAAAACGATGCAGCTGTCGATGGCTCCCATGGAAGGGATCACGGGCCATGTGTTCCGTCGCATCCACGCGGAGGTTTTCGGCGCGCTCGACCGCTACTACACGCCGTTCATCTCACCGCTCCCCAGGGTGGAGGACGGCTTCACCAAGCGCTACGACCGCGAGCTCGATCCTGCGAGCAACCGAGGTCTCGACGTCGTGCCCCAGGTCCTGACCAACGACGCCGACCGGTTCGTCTGGGCGGCTGAGCTGCTGTCGAGCATGGGCTACAAAGAGGTCAACCTCAACCTCGGCTGCCCGTCGGGAACGGTCGTTGCAAAGGAGAAGGGCTCCGGCCTTCTGCGCAACCCGTCCAGGCTCGAGGCGTTTCTTGCCGACGTGTGCGAGCGCTCGCCGCTTCCGGTCTCGGTGAAGACACGCGTCGGTATCGCGGACGACGTCGAGTACGACGGGCTCCTCGAGCTGTTCTGCCGCTGTGGGATCTGCGAGCTCATCGTCCATCCCCGCGTCCAGAAGGACTTCTACAACGGCGCGCCGCGGCAGGAGCTCTACGGGCAGACGCTCGAGCGCGCGCCATTTCCCGTGGCATACAACGGGGACATCTTTGCATGCGACGACTACGAGGCGTTGACTGCGGCGTACCCGCAGACGCGCCACGTGATGCTCGGCCGCGGGATCCTGGCCAACCCGGCGCTTGCGCGCCAGATCCGCGGCGGCGCGGCGCTTGCGCGCGATGAGCTCGAGCGCTTCCACGACCGTCTGTACCAGGCGTATACCGAGGACATGGGCGGCAACGCGGTGTTCCGCATGAAAGAGTGGTGGTCCTACGCCAAGTGCGCCTTCGCCGACCCGCTCTCGGTCCATCGCGCCGTGAGGAAGCTCCGCCGCGCCGACGAGTACGAAGCCGCCGTGCGCCGGATCTTTGCCACCGAGTCCCTTACCGAAGCACCGTGCTACCGGTGACCCTGTCGGCACGCCCTTCTTTCCAAGGACACCTACGTAAACTATGCAACTACCTAGCCGCAGCGGCTTTTGTGGGCAAGAAGTGCGCTCAGTCCTCAATTTTCGACATATGCCAAAAAAGACTTGCGAACCTGACGCATCGGCGTATCCTTATTTCTGTCATAAGTCAGAAATAAGGAGCAGGAAGCATGGCGGGTCGCCGGCAGAAGGTCAGAAACGTCGGGGAAGAGCCCGAATACCTCGGGTTTTCTCCCGATGGCCCGGCGAGCGGGCGCGACATCACGCTGGCGGTCGATGAGCTTGAGGCGCTGCGCCTCGTGGATCTCGAGCACCTGAGCCAGGCCGAGGCCGCCGAACGCATGGGCGTTGCCCGCGCCACGGTGGCCGCCATCTGCGAGCGCGCCCGCACGAAGGTGGCCGACGCGCTGGTCAACGGCCGGTGCCTGGTCGTCTCCGGCGGCAACGTCGCCTATGCCTCCGCTCCGCAAACCGACGCCGAGCCTTGGCCGGCAAAGAAGGAGAGCGCTATGAGAATCGCGGTCACGTACGACAACGGCAACGTCTTCCAGCACTTCGGTCGCACTGAGCAGTTCAAGATCTACGACGTCGAGGACGGCAAGGTCGTCTCTTCCCAGGTCGTGGGCTCCAACGGTGCCGGCCACGGCGCCCTTGCCGGCGTTCTTGCCGCCGGCGGCGTCAACACCCTCATCTGCGGCGGCATCGGCGGCGGCGCCATCAACGCGCTTTCGCAGACCGGCATCGACATCTACGCGGGCGCTCAGGGCGACTGCGACGCCATCGTCGCCGCCTTCCTCGCCGGTGAGTTCGAGCAGGTTGAGAACGCCACCTGCGACTGCCACGGCGAGGGGCACGAGCACGGCCACGAGGGCTGCGGCTGCGGCGGCCACGGCCACGGCGAGGGCCACTCCCACGAGGACGGCCACTGCTGCTGCCACTAAGCGGCGCGGGCAGAGCCTATAAAGAAGCGCGGCCGGCGGGGTCATCCCTCGCCGGCCGCGTTGCGTTGCGGCCCCGGCCGCCCTTCTTGGCGTCCCACGTGGTTTATACGGGCCTGAACGGGGATAAACTCACAACATTGAACAAGTTTTGAGCAGGGCGATCGGAGCGGGGGAGAGGCCGGCGCGGCGGCGTCGGCCACACACAATGAGAAGCGCCTTCTTTAAAGATACCGTGCGCTCCGTCACCCATTCGCTGGGGCGCTTCATAGCCATCGCGGTCATCGCCGCCCTGGGCACGGGCTTCTTTGCGGGCCTGCGCATGACGGGGCAGGACATGCTCCTTGCGGGCGACGAGTACTACGACGGCACGAACCTCTGCGACGCGCGCGTGGTCTCGACGGTGGGCCTCGATCAGTCGCAGGTGGACCAGCTGCGCGCCGTCGCCGGCGTCGACGGCGTGATGCCCGCCTACGAGGCGGACGCCACCTCGGACGTGGCCGGTGAGCAGTGCACGCTGCGATTCCACTCGCTTGACGTCGATGCCGCCAAGGCGTGCTCCTACACCGAGGCGAGCGCAGTCTCCGACGACGCCGATTACATCAACCGCCCCCTGCTCGTGAGCGGCTCTTGGCCCGAGGCGCCAGACGAGTGCCTGCTCTCGGCCGACCAGGTTTGGCCGGGCGAGGTGAAGTTGGGCGATAAGGTCCGGCTGCTCGAGGGCACGCAGGACCTGGACAAGACCTTCTCGGTGCGGGAGTTCACCGTCGTAGGCTTTGTGCACTCCTCGTACTACACCTGCTCAACGAATGCGGGCGCGACTTCGCTCGGAAGCGGCAGGCTCACGAGCTATGTCTACGCCCCTGCTGACGCGTTTGCGCAGGATTATCCCTATACCGAGGCCTTTATAACCGTCGAGAGCGCCCGCGAGCTGCAGTGGGGGACCGACGCCTACCGGGCCAAGGTCGATGAGGTTGTCGACCGCATCGACGGCATGTCGGACGAGCTTGCGGCGGGCCGCGTCGACGACCTCCGATCCGAGGCGCAGGAAAAGCTCGACGAGAAGCGCGCCGAGTTCGAGCAAAAGAAGGCAGACGCGCAGGCGAAGCTCGACGACGCGCAGGCAACCCTCGACGACTCCAAGGCCCAGCTCGACGCCGCAGCGCGGAAGCTCGAGTCCTCTCGGGCGACCATCGCGTCGAGTGAGGCGGAGCTCGCCGACGGACAGGCGCAGTACGAGTTCGGGGTCTCGGCGCTGACCCAGAAGCGCGCCGAGGCGAGCGCGGCGTTCGACCAGGCGCAGAAGCAGATCGACGACGGCTGGGCGTCCTACGAGGACGCCATGGACACGCGGGCCGGCCTTGTAAAGAAGCGCGACGAGGCGAATGAGGGGCTCGAGCAGCTCAATGAGGGAATCGCGCAGGTCGAGGCCGGCATCGCCCAGACCCAGGCGGGCATCGACTCGCTTACCGCGACGATTGCGCAGCTTCAGGCCGAGCTCGATGCGCTCGACCCGGCGGCGGAGGGCTACGCGGAGCAGAAAGCCGCGCTCGAGGCGCAGAAGGCCACTTGCGAGCAAAAGCTCGCCGAGGCCCAGGCGGCCCTTCCCGTGCTCGAGGCGCAGAAGGCGGACCTCGAGGGAAAGAAGACCACGACAGAGGTCGGCATCCAGCAGCTCGACGACGGCATCGCCCAGATCGACGCGCAGGTCGCCGGCGTGCCCGAGCGGCTTGACGCGGCCGCCTCCGAGCTCGCCGCCCAGAAGGCCGCCGCCGAGCAGGGCTTTGCCGATGCCCAAGCCGAGCTCGACTCCGCCGCCTCGCGCCTCGACGAAGGTCGCCGGCAGCTCGCCGACGGAAAAGCGCAGCTGGCCGCCGGCCAGTCCGAGTACGAGGACGGCCTTGCGCAGTGGAAGAGCGGCGCCGATGAGCTCGCCGCCAGGCGCGCCGAGGCGGAGGGAGAGTTCGCTGACGCCGAGGCCCAGCTAGCCGACGCGCAGGCGAAGGTTGACGATATCGCGGCCAAGGACGCGGCCGTCTACACCCTCGACCTCACCAAGAACGTCGGCGCCGAGAGCTTCCACTCCGACGCGGGCCGCATCGACAAGATCGCCCAGGTGTTTCCCCTGATCTTCTTCCTCGTGGCGGCGCTCGTCTCGCTCACCACCATGACGCGCATGGTCGACGAGGACCGCGTGCTTATCGGCACGTACAAGGCGCTCGGCTACTCGAAGGCCAAGATCTCGTCGAAGTACCTGCTGTACGCCGCCGTCGCGAGCGGCATCGGGTCGGCTGTAGGCATCGTGGTGCTCTCGATCTTCTTGCCGTGGTTCATTATGGGCGCGTACGCCATCATCTATCCCTTGCCGTGCCGACCCGTGCCCATCGATGCGGGGATCGCGCTCGCGTCGGCGGGGCTCGGCATGGGCGTTACGGTGGCCGCGACCTGGGCCGCAGTGTCCGCAACCCTGCGTGAGAAGCCCTCCGAGCTCATGCTTCCGCGCGCCCCGAAGGCCGGCAAGCGCATCCTGCTCGAGCGCGTGAAGCCGGTGTGGCATCGGATGTCCTTCAGCTGGAAGGTCACGGCGCGCAACCTCTTCCGCTACAAGCGCCGCCTGTGTATGACCATCATCGGCATTGCCGGCTGCACGGCGCTGCTGCTTACGGGCCTGGGGCTTCAAAACGCCATCAACGACATCATCGACAAGCAGTTCGGCGAGCTCTACCACTACAACACGACCGTGCGCATGGACGCCGACGTCACCGACGCGCAGCGCGATGCTGTGGTGGACCGCGTGGCCGCCGACTCCCAGGGCGATCGTGCCTGGATTTCCGCCGAAAACGCCGTCGCGCGCGTTGCGGGGGCCACGGATGACGACGGGGACCAGCGCATCGAGATCGACGTTCCTCAGGACGAGAACGCCTTCGGCCGGCTCGTCACCATGCGCACGAGGCTGGGCCACGAGCCGCTCGCGCTCTCCGGCGACGGCGCGCTCATTACCGAGAAGCTCGCGACGCATCTCGGCGTCAAGGCCGGCGACGTCATCGCGATCTACGACGAGGACACCATCGGCAACGCTACGGGCGAGCCCCGCGAGGTGCGCGTCGACGGCGTGATGGAGTACTACATCGGCCAGGTCGTCGTCATGTCGCCGGAGGCCTACAAGAAGGTCTTCGGCCACGAGCCCGCGTTCAACGCCTTGTATGCGGGCGTCTCTGAGGACGCCGAGGTGCGCTCAACGCTCTCTGCCGACGTCTTGGGCATGGACGGCGCAAAGACGCTCATCTACAACGACGAGACCATCAACAGCTATCGCAATATGCTCAAGAGCGTCGACTCGGTCGTCGTCGTACTCGTGGTCGCCGCCGCGCTTCTTGCCTTCGTGGTGCTCTACAACCTGACGAACATCAACATCGCCGAGCGTGTGCGCGAGATTGCGACCCTGAAGGTCCTCGGCTTCAAGCCGCACGAGGTCGATGCCTATATCTACCGCGAGACGCTGCTGCTCGCGCTCATCGGCGCGGCCGTGGGCCTTGTGCTCGGCGTCTACATGGAGGGCTTCGTCGTGGTCACGGCCGAGGTCGACCAGGTCATGTTCGGTCGCGAGATCCACCCCCAGAGCTTCTTGCTCGCCTTCGCGCTCACGATGGTCTTTGCCGTGGCGGTGACCGTCGCCATGCGCGGCAAGCTTCGCCGCATCAACATGGTCGAGAGCCTAAAGAGCGTCGATTAGCGGCTGCCGGCAAATTAGCGTCGGGGCGGGCACGCCGCAACATCGGCGCCCACCCGCCCCGGCGCCTGGGCTTTACGCCTTCTGAAGCGTTATGGCGATGGTGTTCAGGTAGTCGAGCGCCCCGGCGGCGACGGCCGCGTGGTCACCCGCGGCGTACTCGTTGTCGCACAAGATCCAATCCGCCCACGCCTCGCGCGTGCACGTCATGGCGTGCATATCCAGGATCTTTACGCCGTCGGTCTGCGAGATCATGCCGCGCCACCAGTCGATGTCGTGCATGTACTCGAGCTGCTCGGGCGTCCACGATGCGAGCAGGCATCCGGGCAGGTCATCATGGCAGTCTTGCACCATGCCGGGTATCGAGAGGTAGAGCTTGCCGCCGTCCGCCACGTACGGAAGGAGCTTCTTGCCGAGGTAGTCGGGGTCTCGGCCGTAGTAGTTGTACGAATCGATGCTCACCACGGCGTCGAAGAAACCCGGCAAGAAGGGCAGGCCCTCGGCGGCATCGGCCTTTACCGGATGGATTCGGCTTGCGGGCACGCCCATCTGGTCAAAGAACGCGCGGTTCTCGTCCGGGTCGCTCCAGAGGTCGACGGCATATACGTCGAGGCCGTACTCGCGCGCGAGCATGACGCTCGTGATGCCGCTTCCGCTTCCGAGGTCGCAGGTTCGGGCTCCATGGGGGAGAGCGGCGCCTTCGAGCAGCTCCTCGCAGAGCTTGAGCGGGTTGGGTCCCATGATTTTGGAACGGACAAGGCTGGGGTCAAAGCTGTTTGACCTGGGGAAATTAGACATAACTGTCCCTATTCGTTGTCGTTTGCAGGTTTGTGGTCGCCGCGTTGCGTGGCCGGGCGATCAAGAAAACCTAACGAACAAGGACCAAAAAGACATCCCCTTACAGAGTCGTGGCGGACGGTTGTCCGCCGATTGAGGCAATCATAGTCCGTTTGCAGTTCCTTTGCGAGTGGCGTTTGTTCCGGGCGGGCGCCTTCTGTGGGCGCTCGCCCTTATTTCCAACACGGCCATGGGCGATAATGGCTGCCTTACGAACTGGGGGATTGGGACGTCGCATGATTCTGTACTTCAGCGGAGAGGGAAACAGCCGCCATGTCGCGGAGCGCATTTCCGAGCGGGTTGGCGACGTCGCCGTGTCTATTGAGAAGTACAAAGGCGAGTCCGCGCCCCGCATCGTCGTCGACGAAGGCGACTGCCTGGGCTTCATTGCCCCGACCTACTGCTGGGGACTGCCGGCTCCCGCCGCCGACTTCCTCGAGCGCGCCGCGTTCTATGTGGCCGACGGCGCCTACGTCTTTACGGCCACGACGTTTGGCACGACCGCCGGCCAGACCACGCGCCTCGCCGCAGACCTGCTGGGCAAGCAGGGTGTGCGGACGACGGCCCAGTTCGGCGTCCAGATGCCGGACACATGGACGCCGATTTTCGACCTCTCCGACAAGCGGAAGGTCGCGAAGATCAACGCCGCTGCGGAGATTCAGATCGACGAGTGCGCCGACATGGTGAGGAATCGCGCCGCCGGCAACCACGTGCGCCGCGAAATCCCGATGATCGCCTCAAAGATCTATTACCGCCTCGGTGCTCCGGCGTGCCAGGACACGAGCAAGTTCACCGTTGACGTGGACACTTGCGTGGGCTGCGGCCTCTGCGCGAGGCAATGCCCCGCCGACGCCATCCAGATACACGGCGGACTGCCCACCTGGACGAAGTCCGAGTGCGCCGCCTGCCTGCGCTGCCTGCACAGCTGCCCCGCCTTCGCCATCCAGCGCGGCCCCAAGACCCGGGCCCACGGGCAGTACCTGCACCCGTAGCCGACCTGCGGCGGCGTGCAAGGTCGACTAGGCAGCGACGGCGATGACGGTGCTATTGGCGTCCTTCTTGCCAAAGGTCTTTGCGGGATGGATGACCAGGGCGGACGACACGATTAGAATCGCGGTCACACAGAGGCTAATGGGGTAGACGAGCAAAATCGTTTGGAAGTCGTGGTGCGCCGGGAACACGCCGAACACCCACCAGAAGCGGATGCCGCAGATGCCGAGCGCGGTAAGAAGCGCCGGCTGGAGCGAGATACCAAAGCCGCGCAGGTAGCCCGAGAAGTTCTCGTAGCACATCGAGAATATGTAGGCGGGGAAGATCGAGCACACGCGGATGTAGCCGATGCTCACCACGTTGGGGTCGCTGTTGAAGACCGCGAGAATCGACTTCCCAAAAAAGATCACGCTGCCAACCGTGGCGATGGCGACCATCAGGTCCTCGGCCAGGCAGACCTTGAGCACCTGCTTGCAGCGGGGGATGTCGCGCGCGCCGAAGGCTTGGCCGACGAAGGTCGTGCAGGCCTGGCTGAAGGAGTTAAGCAGGTTGTAGAACACGTACTCGAGGCTCATGGCTGCGCTCGACGCGGCCATGACCTCGGTGCCGAGCGAGTTGATGCCCGACTGGATGATGGTGTTGGCGAGGGCGAAGACCGCGGACTGGAGGCCTGCCGGCAGGCCGATCCTCACGATGCGCGCGAGCACGGCGCCGTCGATGCGCAGCTTGCGGGGGCCGAGGCGCACAGGCGAGTCGGTCCTCGTGAGCCTGACGAAGAGCGTCGCCGCGCTGAGGGTGTAGGCGATCGCGGAGGCGGCGGCCAGGCCGGCGACGCCCCAATGGAGCACGGGGACAAAGACGAGGTCGAGCCCGACGTTTACCACGGTTGACACCATGAGGGCCTGGAGCGGCATCTTTGTGATGCCGACGCTCCTGAAGATTGCCGCCTCGAAGTTGTACAGCAGGATCGAGGGCATGCCGAGCAGGTACACACGAAGAAAAACGGCCGCCTTCGGCAGGGTCTCCGCGGGGACGGAGAGCGCTGCCAGCAGCGGCTCGGCGTAGATCTCGCCGGCAACCACCACGGCGAAGCCGACAAGCGACATGAGGACCGAGGTGTGGACGGCGCGAGTCACGGTGTCCTGGTCACCCTTGCCGATGGCGTTGGCGATGACCACGTTGGTGCCGAGCGAGATACCGATGAACAGGTTGAGGATCAGGCTCATGATCGGCGTATTCGCGCCGACGGCCGCCATGCCGAGGGTCCCCTCGGGACCGGGGACCTGGCCGATGACGACCGTCGCGATGAGGCTTGAGAGCTGTTCGAGGATGCTGGTGGCGGCAACCGGGAAGGCAAATAGCGGGATGGCTTTCCATAGGTTTCCGGTGAGCATGCTCTTGTCGTCCATGGGGCTGGTCCTTAGGGTTTTGAGCAGGTGTTTTATGTCAAGCACGCGACATGCTACACCCGATTCAGCCTCCTGAGCCGAAAGCCACAACCCCTTCAGATGCGCTGTGCGCGCACGGCGTTTCCCGCTCCCCTTGATGCCGGGCGGCAGTAGGCGAGGGCGCCCGTGATGAGGGCTGCCGTGACGCCGAGGCTTGCCGGGTAGGCGAGCAGGACGGTTGCGAAGGTTGGGCTTGCGGGAAAGACGGCAAGCACCCAGAAGAACCTGGTGCCGCAAACGCCGAGGGCCGTGAGCGCCGAAGGAAGCACCGAGATGCCAAATCCGCGCAGGTAGCCCGACAAGTTCTCGTACACCATGCTGAGCGTGTACGCCGGGAAGATCGTGCAGACCCTGACGTAGGCCAGGTCGATGACCGCCGCGTCCGAGCTGAAGACGGAGAGCATCGCACGCCCCTGCCAGACCACGAACGCAATCAGCGCGATGGCAAGAAGGACGTCCTCCACGAGGCAGACCTTGAGGGTGCTTCTGCAGCGCCCGAGGTTTTTGGCCCCGTTGTTCTGCCCGACGAAGGTCGTGCACGCCTGGCTGAACGAGCTGAGCAGGCTGTAGCAGACGAACTCCAGCGCGAGCGCGGCGGAGGAGGCGGCGACGACCTGCGTGCCTAAGCTGTTGATGCAGCTCTGGATGAGGATATTGGCAATCTGGAAGACGGCGCCCTGGACGCTGGCGGGCAGGCCGATGCGGACGACCTCCGCCGTCGATGCGCGGTCGGCTCGCAGGCGGGCGGGGTTGATGCGGATGGTCTCGTCCGCCCCGAGCAGGCGCGCAAAGAGAAACGTCGCGATAAAGAGGTAGCACAGCACCGTCGCCAGCGCGACGCCGGCGGCGCCCCAGCCGAGAACCGCCACGAAGATCCCGTCGAGCACGATGTTGAGCACGGCGGAGATCGCGAGCGCCGCGAGCGGCATGCGCGTGACGCCGACGCTTCTGAAGACGGCTGCCTCAAGGTTGAATAGAAGAATCGCGGGAACGCCGAGCAGGTAAATGCGAAGGTAAAGAAGTGCGTCGGCAAACACCTCGGGCGGGACGCTCAGGAGGTGCAGCAGCGGCCTGGACGCGATCTCCATCACGACCGCCACGGCGACGCCCACGAGCGAGAGGACCACCGCGGTGTGCGCGCAGCGGCTCGCGCGGTCCTTCTCGCCGGCGCCGACCGCATGGGCGATGGTGACGTTGGCGCCAAGGGAGAGGCCGACGAAGAGCATGATCAGCAGGCTCGCGATGGGCGTGGTCGATCCGACGGCGGCCATCCCGGCCGTGCCGCCGTCGGGGGAGAAGTGCCCGATCATCAGGGTGTCGACGAGGTTCGAGAGCTGCTCCAGGATGCCCGTGACCGCGACGGGCAAGGCGAACAGGGGAATGTCGCGCCACAGCGAGCCGTGGAGGATGTCGATCTCGGGTTGCCGGCCCTTTATCTGTTCAGTCTTCAAAACCTACTTCTGCCCTTCCACATCGGGGTGCCAGGTGGAATACAGCGCCATCTTGTCGGGAGTGCGCTCGTAGAACGGCTTGCCGTGGTCGAGCGCGGCCATCGCCGCCATATCGTCGTCGGTAAGCTCGAAGTCGAAGATGTCGATGTTGTCGGCGATGTGCGACGGCGTCCTGGAGCCGGGGATCACGATGTTGCCCTGCTGGATGTGCCAGCGCATGACGACCTGCGCGGCACTCTTGCCGTACTTAGCGGCGAGCTCGCAGACGACGGGCTCGTCCATGATGCAGCCGTTGTCGCGGCCGCCGAGCGGGTACCACGATTGCAGCGCGATGCCGTGCTCGGAAAGAAGGGCCTTGAGCTCGGTCTGGGGGAAGTAGGGGTGGCACTCCACCTGAATGAGGGCCGGGGTGACCTCGCAGTGGGCGAGTAGGTTCTCGATCTCGGCTTCATTGAAGTTGGAGATGCCGATGGAGCGCAGCTTGCCGGCCTTGTAGGCGGCCTCGAGCTTGGCGTAGCCGGCGAGGTAGTCGCCTGCGGGCTGGTGGAGGATCATCAGGTCGATGTAGTCGCAGCCCAGGCGCTCGAGCGTCTCGTCAACGGCGGTGTCGGACTCGTAGAAGCACGGCCACAGCTTGGTCTCGAGGAAAATCTGGTCGCGGGTGCGGCCGGAGTCGCGCATGCCGCGGCCCACGGCGCGCTCGTTGACGTAGGCGTTTGCCGTGTCGATGAGCTCATAGCCGTTGTCCAGGGCATAGGCGACGGACGTCTGCGCGTCGTCGGGCGCAAGCAGATAGGTGCCCAGACCAACCTGGGGCATCCTGACGCCGTTGTTGAGGATCACATAGTTCATGGTGCTTCCTTTCTTCAGGAATAATGGGCTTTTAGCGGCACTCGAGGAGAATCTGGTAGATCTCGTCGGAGGTAAGCTGTTTGGGGCAGCCGGGCACGACGACGGTAGAGTCCGCGACGGCGCGCAGGTCGGTGTCGGCGGGAATGCCGAGTTCGGCGAAGGTGGCGGGCAGGCCGATTTCTTTGACGAAGCCCTCGAGCGCGTTGATGCCGGCGAGGGCGGCTGCCTCGTCGTCCTTCTCGGCAACGCCCCAGACGTTGCGCGCCCAACGGGCAAAGCGCCCTAGCGCTTCTTTGTAGATGTGGCGATAAAGGCGCGGGTGGATGACCGCGAGGCCCGCGCCGTGGTTGCAGTTGGTGTAAGCGCCCAGTTGATGCTCGATCATGTGACATTCGAAAGCAGTGAGCTTGCCGATCTTCAGGATGCCGTTTTCGGCCATGGCGCTTGCCCAGGCGAGCTCGCCGCGGGCCTCGTAGTCGTCGTGGTCGGCAAGAAGCGCGCGGATGTTGCGGATGACGCTGCGCATGAGCGCCTCGTTAATGTCGTCCGAGAGGTTGTTGTGCGGCTGAGCGTCGAGGTGGGTCTCCATGGCGTGGCTCAACGTGTCGAAGGCACCACTGATGACCTGGCCGAAGGGAACGGACATGGTGTAGGAGGGGTCAAGGAAGGCGTGGTCTGCCTGTGCGCCCCAGATTGGGCCCTTGACCTTCTTTTCCTCGTGGGTAATCACGCCGCCGGCATTCATCTCGGAGCCGGTGCCAAAGACGGTGACCACGGTAACAAGGGGGATGAACTCGGTGGGGGAGCCGTGATCGACCTTTTCAAAGTCCCAGATGTCGCGATCGAGCTTGGCCTGCGCGCTGATGGCCTTGCAGCAGTCGGAGACCGAGCCGCCGCCCACGGCCAGGATGAGGTCGACGTCGTTGGCCCGCGCGAGCTCGGCGCCCTCCTGCACCTTTGCGTATGTGGGGTTGGGCATGATGCCGGAGAACTCGGTGACGTTTTTGCTCGCCGCGCCGAGGATGCTTATGACCTCGTCATACACGCCGTTTTTCTTTATGGAGCCTCCGCCGAAGGCCAGCATGACGTTTGGCCCATAGTTGGAAAGAAGTGCCGGCAGGTCTCGCCCGACGCAGCCTTGGCCGAAGTGGACGCAGGTCTTGTTTGAGTAGGTGAAGTTTCTCATCAGGTCCTTCTTACAAAAGGCTGGGGTTCCGCGCGCTCGAGGGCTATGCCTCCAAAGCGGTGTAGGCTTCGTCGCCCACGGGCTCGAGCCACTCGTTGCTGGTGTCCTCGCCCGGGAACTCGAAGGCCAGGTGGCTGAACCAGCAGCCGGCCGCGGCCCCGTGCCAGTGCTTGACGTCTGCCGGAATCTCGACGACGTCGCCGGGATGCAGCCGCTGGGCAGGCTTGCCCTCCTCCTGGTACCAGCCCTCGCCCTCGACGCAGATGAGCACCTGGCCGCCGCCCTTGCTCGCGTGGTGGACGTGCCAGTTGTTGCGGCAGCCCGGCTCGAAGGTCACATTGAAGATAGGCAGGTAGTCATCGGGACCCGTGAGCGCCTTGAGGTAGCTTTGGCCGATGAAGTACTGGGCAAAGGCGGTGTTGGGCTCACCGAGGCCAAAGAACCCGCCGTGCCCCTCGGTTTTTGCCTCGTCGTCGCCATAGACCTCCTTGGCCATGTTGAAGGCAGCCCAGGCGTTGGGCCAGCCGGCGTAGAAGGCGATGTGCGTGAGGATCTCGGCCATCTCGGACTTGGTGACGCCGTTCGCACGGGCGCTTGCCAGGTGATACTTGAGCGAGCCGTCGGTGATGCCCTTGCCGATGAGCGTGCTCACGGTGACGATGCTGCGCAGCTTGAGCGGGAGCGCGCCCTCGCGGCTCCACACCTCGCCAAAGAGGACGTCGTCATTCAAGTGCGCGAACTCGGGGGCAAACTCGCCAAGGGCGTCGTGGCCTGCGGTTTGTTTGATTGCCATGGTTACTCCTTCGTCTGGCATTCCTGCTGCAGTGTATAGATGAGGTAATCGAGGGTCTCGAGCTTTCGCTGCTCGGCGTGCATGCGGTCGAGCAGATTGCGCCGGTAGGCCTTGAGGCGACAGATGCGGGCGCATGTGCTGGGCAGTTCCGAGAGCTCGTCGATAAGCGCGTCACAGCAGCCGGCGTCGCGCAGGTTGGAGATGGTCTTCTCGTCCATTGCTCGGCCTAGCGGGTCGTCTTGACCTTCGTGGTGCCGGCAAGGGCCTTCTCGCCCGGGCGGCCCTTTGGCCCGACGAGCGCATGCGGCTGGTAGAGCTCCTCGAGGAAGTCGACCTCAGCACCGGAGAGCTCGAGGTCGAGTGCCGCGGCCGCGTCATCCACGCGTTCGGGCTTGGAGCAGCCCACGATGGGCGCCTCGACGCCGCGTGCCCAGTGCCAGGCAAGCGCTACCTGCGACATCGGCACACCGTGGTCAGCAGCGACCTTGGCCACGCGCTCGACGATGGGCATATCGATGGCGCGGTCGTGATCGTACTTGTTGACCATGGTCTTGTCGGTGGTGCCGCGCTTGCTCGCGCTCTCCCACGTGGGGCGGCACAGGTGGCCTGAGGCCATGGGGCTGTAGGGGGTGATCGCCATGTCGAACTGGCGGCACACGGGAATCATCTCGCGCTCATCCTCGCGGTAGAGCAGGTTGTAGTGGCACTGCATGCTGGTGAACTGCTCCCAGCCGTTGTCGCGGGCGATGATTTGCAGGTTGTGGAGCTGATAGGCGTACATTGCGCTGGCGCCCAGAGCGCGTACCTTGCCCTCGCGCACCAGGTCGTTCAAGGCCCCCATGGTCTCTTCCATGGGCACGTCGTAGTCGAAGCGGTGGATGATGTAGAGGTCCAGGTAGTCGGTGCCCAGGCGCTTGAGCGAGCCCTCGATCTCGCGCTTGATGGCTGCGGCGGAAAGACCGCCCTCGTTGAAGTGGACCTTACTGGCAAGGACGACGTCCTCACGTGCGATGCCCAGCTCGCGCAGGGCGGCGCCGATGTACTCCTCGCTCGTGCCGAAGCTGTAGCAGTTGGCGGTGTCGATGAAGTTGACGCCGGCGTCAAGCGCGCGCTTGATCACGGCGCGGGTCTCGTCCGGGCCGATGGTCCACTGGTGGAAGTCGGGGCTGGCCTCGCCGAAGCTCATGCCGCCGAGGCAGAGCTGGGAAATCTTGATTCCGGAGTGTCCAAGGGTCGTGTAGCGCATAAAGCCGCCTTTCCGTTGTGTATCTCGGTTTAGAAAAACGATACGCGGCTGTATTGGCGATGTTAAATACCTATATGTACTAGATAGATATTCGTGCTACGTATGGCAAAAACGAGGGAGTGCCTCTCGTCTTCGCCCTGTCTTCTTTTTCGTGCTTGCATGTGTCTGGATTGGGTGTTAGAGTTCGGAACACCCGAGGGTCGAGAGACCCGACTCCTGGCACAAAGGGCGCTTGACGCTCTTAGGAGATGCCGGCGGCGTTTGTGCCTGTCGCCGGATTCATCCAAGCACAACCTCATAGCAAGAGCTCTGGCGTGTGTGGCTGCCGTTCTTGGCTGCTGTCGGTTCACGCCGGTAGCCGCTGTGCTTGCGGTTGTCGAGTCTTACCCTCGGAAGGAGCTCCACATGGGCGAGCGCATCATTACCTATCAACCTCAGATTATTCGCGAGACGGCGGAAGGCCTCAATCGCCTGGACATCAGAGACGAGATGCTCGGCCGGCGCGAACTCGAGCTCATGACTCCCGTGAACACGGAGTCGTGTGCCGTCATCATTCGCGCCCTTCTTTACCTGCAGCGTCAGGACCCGGAGGCGCCCGTGACGCTCTACATCAACAGCCCGGGCGGCGAGGTTCAAAGCGGCCTTGCGCTCTACGACGTCATGCGGGCCGTGAGCTGCACGATCCGCACCGTCTGTTTGGGCATGGCCGCGAGCATGGCGGCGCTTCTGTTCATTGCGGGAGACGAGCGGGAGATCCTGCCACACAGCCGCATTATGATCCACGACCCGCTCATTGGCGAGGGCGCCGGCGGCAGCGCCCTTTCCGTAAAGGCTCGTGCCGACGACCTCATGCGCATCCGCGACATCACGGCCGGAATTATCGCACGCCACAGCGGCATGTCGCTCGAGCGCGTCTTTGAGCTCACGGCATCGGACACCTACTTCGAGGCGAAAGAAGCCGTGGAGGCGGGCCTTGCGGACCGCATCATCACGAGGCTCTGACGTGGGCAAAACCTTGCATTACCTACATCTACCAGCGCGAATGCATCGCGCAGAGAGCGAGTGGACATGACTGACAAGGGCATGGATCCTCGGGCGGCCTACGCGGGCGAGCTCATCCTCACGTCCGGGCGAACCGAGAGCATGGACTCGTGGGCAACCGGACTCAACAACAACGTGCTTGTCTTGGGCTGCTCCGGCTCGGGCAAGACGCGCAACTTTCTCAAGCCGAACCTGCTTCAGTGCCAGGGCTCCTACGTTGTGCTCGACTCCAAGGGGCGGCTCTTCCACGAGATGGCACCGTACCTTCGTGCTTATGGCTACGTAGTCGACTGTCTCGACTTCACCACGATGGAGGGAACGATCGGCTACGACCCGCTCCATCATGTGCGCTGGCGGCGCGGCCGGCCGCTTGCGCAGGACATCATCGCCATTGCCAGCTCGCTCTTTCCCCGCGACGAGATGGGCGACGACCCGTTTTGGGCGAGCGCGGCGGCCAACTACGTTGCGAGCTACATCGCCTACGTCTTTGAGGCGCTGCCCGACCGCGAGTGGAACATGGCATCGGTCGTGAGCGTCTACGATCAGGCGTGCGAAGGCAACGTCGAGCGGCTGTTCTGCGACCTTCGCAGGCAGGACCCGGAGAGCTACGTCGTCTCGCTCTTTCGGCGGGCAAGAAGCACGGCCCGGGCCGAGAAGATGCACTCGAGCATTATGGGCATTATCGCCGCGAACCTGATGCCGCTCACGTTCGACGGGGCGCTGGCGTCGTTTAGAAAGCCGGAGCAGATTGATTTTTGCGACCTGGGGCGCGAGCGCCGCGTGCTGTTTGTAACGATGGACGATATGGACCGAAGCCTGGCTCCGCTCACGAGCCTGTTTGTGCGTCAAGCGTTCTCGAGCCTGTGCGACTTCGCGGACGCCTCGTGCGAGGGCGGGCGGCTGCCCGTTCCTGTGCGCTTCTTGCTCGATGATTTTGCCAATCTGACGCTGCCGGGCTTTGACGACGTGCTTTCCGTTATTCGCAGCCGAGAGATCAGCTGCACCGTCGTTTGCCAGACGGTAAGCCAGCTCGAGGCGCGCTATGGCGAGGCCCAGGCGAACTCGATCATCGGCAACTGCGACCGCCACCTTGTGCTGGGGTTCCAAGACGAGCGGACGGCGCGTTACTTCTCTCTGCGTGCCAACAAGACGCCCTCGACGCTGCTTGAGACCCCGCCGCGAAGGTGGTGGCTGTTCGAGCGCGGCCGGCGCGGCGTGTGCGAGCCTGCCTACGAGCTTGAGCGGCACCCGGGCTATGGGGAGTTTGACGACGGTTCCGGCGTGGCTGCCTGAGAGAAGAGGAGACGATGAACAAGACGACGAACAAGACGAGTGACCGTGCGAGCCTGGCCGAGCGCATCGCGCGTGCCAGCGCCGTCCGCGACCAAGCGGCGAGCGAGAAGCCGGACCGTGCGCTTATTGACGCCGAGCGCAGAAGCGCGTTCGATGCCACGGATACACTTAAGGATTTGTGGGAAGACAAGCCCGCGATCAATGAGCTGGAACTCGTGAAAGCCCTCATCACGCAGATCGTGCTGCTCGACGACGACTTGCGCGAGCAGGTGCTCTGTCGCGCGAACGTCATGGCGGGGGAGTGCGCCGCCGCCGTCGCCCCGTACCTGCGCGTCCAAAGTTGATGGTTGTCTGGCGGGTAATTCCCGCGGCTCAACGTTAGACTCGAAGCAATCGATTCAGGACCAAGGGAGAAGCGCGTGGCTCAGGACTTCTTTGACCTTCTTTACAACGGCTATACCGGCGAGTATCAGCTTATGAGCTCGCTGTACCGCAATGGCCTGGACGCGCTGCGCCCGCCTGCGGACATGGGCATCGATGTGGTGTCGCTCAACTTAAAGCAGCGACTCGAGCAGCCGGACGTGGCAGCCGAGATGTTCTATTTCCAGGTGAAGACCGCCGTTACCAACGTGAGCGAGAACGCCGGCCGCCCCGGCGCGTTTGCCGTGGTTGAGTTCAAGCTCAAGGCGAGCGAGGTCAATCTGTTGAGCTGTTCGAGTGACCGTGCCCTGTTCTGTTATGTGTACAACGGTGAGGCGAGCTCGCTCACGGATGCGTTCGAGACGCCGTTCATCCGCTTCTGGCTCGACGGCTGTTTGCTGGCGAAGCTTGAGCGCCAAGGCGCCTTTTATTGCAAGGAGGGCGAGTCCAAGCTGACGCTTACGTGCCAGCTGCGCAAGCCCGCGCACGAGAACGGCCACTGGTACGCGCTTGCGGTGGATAAGGATGGCAACAAGCTGGACGACGGCTACCTGGGCGTTGTGGGCGGAGAGGGGAATCCCGCAAACGACGGAGCTGATCACTACAGCGTTGCCGGCTACCTTACGTACGCGCGCCGCAGCTTGGCGTCCGGCGGCGAAGGGCCGGCGGGCTTGTAATGGAACTCAGGACGTTGCGCTACTTCCTCGCGGTTGCGCGCGAGGAGAACATGACCGAGGCGGCGAACGTGCTGCACGTGACGCAGCCTACGCTTTCACGCCAGATCGCCGACCTGGAGCGCGAGCTCGGGGTTGAGCTCTTTGAGCGCACCAACCGCTCCTGCGTGCTCACGAGCGACGGCATGCGCCTGCGGCAGCGCGCGGAGGAGATTCTCTCGCTCGTGGAGCAGACCGAGTCCGAGATGGGCGATCAAGAGCTCGGCATCGAAGGCAATATCCGCATCGGCGCCGGCGAGACGCGCGCCATGCGCTTTGTGCTCGACGCCTTTGCCGACCTGCGGTGCGATCACCCCGGCGTGACGATCGAGCTCTATACAGGCAACGCCGACGCGGTGGAGGAGCGCCTGGAGCGAGGGCTTCTGGACTTCGCCTTGCTGCTCGAGCCCGTGAACCTCGAGAAGTACGAGTGGCTCCGCATGCCCGAGGCAGACCGCGTGGGCGTGTGCGTTGCGTCCCAAGGCCCTTGGGGCGAGCTTGCGGCGGCGACTCCCGCCGAGCTCGCGCGTATGCCGCTGCTGCTGAGCTCGCGCACCTCGAACAAGGCCGTGGACTTGGCGGCGTGGTCGGGCGGCGCCGTCGATTCTGAGTCGCTCAACGTCGTGGGCCGTTTCGACCTCATTGGCAACGCGTCCCACCTCGTGCGCTCGGGCGCGGCCTGCGCTATGGGTATCGACCACCTGTTTCAGGTGGACGACAGTTCCGACCTGCGATTCGTTCCGTTAGATCCGCCGTTCGAGATCGCTTCTTTCCTCGTTTGGAAGAAGTACCGCCTGCGCTCGCGCGCCTGCGAGGAGCTCCTGCGGCGTCTGCGGGAGGCCTGCTCGGCCGAGCGCGGCAATGCGGAGAATCCTGCGAAGTAGCTTTGCGGGGTGCGATTCTTACAGCTCGTTGGCCCTGAGCCACGCGATGATGTCGTCGGACTCGTAAAGCGGCTGGCCGTCGATGAAGAGGCAGGGGACCTGGCGCTTACCGCCGACGGAGATCAGCGTCTTTGCTGCTTCCTCGTCGGCTTCGATGTCGCGCAGCGGGATGGCGATGCTGTTGTCCTCCATGAAGTTCATGACCTTGATGCGGTACGGGCAGGTTGGCTTCATATAGAGCTCTAGCTCGTGGTTTGTGCTCATGGCGCTCCATTCGGTCGGTGGGGACGGAAGTCTACGGCTGATTATTCCCACTCCCGGCTTTCCGTGAGCTCAGCCGCGAGATGACGTCGTCGGCGCCCGCGTCGATGAGGATCGACTGGGGCTCGATCTCGATCGGAGCGACGGCCTCGCCAAGGTTGACGCACGCGTAGGTGGCGCGGGGATTCGACGCGGCCATCTGCCAGAAGGGGTACTTGATGATTCCCGGTGTATTGCCGCCTACGCCGATTTCCAGGAGCAGCGTGCGCATTTTCTTGTGACGACGCAGGAAGTCGCTGTAGCGCGCCGCCGCCCTGTGCCAGCCCTCGTCCTCGACGAACGTGTCGTCGCTGCGCAGGTTCATCGTCATGGGTGCGCCGCAGTTGTGGCATCGGGGAACAAGTTCGCTGGGAATGCGCAGGTCGCGCTGCTCTTCGACCATGGCGCGAATCTGTTCCTCGTTGTCCCAGGTCTTCTGGCAACATGGACGGCTGCACTGGAACAAACCGTAGTCGCCCTGCGTATAGAAGAGGCGCTGCTTGTCGAATCCCGCGCGCTGGAAGCAATGGTCGACGTTCGTGGTGAGCACGAAGTAGTCCTTATCGCGCACGAGGGAGAGCAGCTGCTCGTAGACGGGTCCGGGCACGGCCTCGTAGCGGTTGCACATGACATAACGGCTCCAGAACGCCCAGTGCTCCTCGAGCGTCTCGTACGGGTAGAAGCCGCCCGAGTACATGTCCGAGAAGCCGTAGCGCTTAGCGAAGTCGCCGAAGAGGCGCTCGAATCGCTCTCCCGCATAGGTGTATCCGGCGGCGGTGGAAAGCCCCGCGCCTGCGCCGATGATCACGGCGTCCGCGGCATCGAGCGCCGTCGAGAGCTCATCGATCTGTGCCAAGAAGAGCTTGGTAGATTGTCTCGTCAGACGGGAGAAATACATCGAATACCACCTTGAGCCGGGAATCGTTGCGTAAAAGGTATCGGCGAACAGCGTCTACGGCGACGTTCGCGGCGGCTTTTTGAGGGTAGCCGAAGACGCCGGTCGAGATGCAGCAGAAAGCGATGCTGCCGAGGCCGCGCTTGCTCGCCTCAACGAGGCAGCTCTCGTAGCAGCGCCGCAGGAGCAGTTCCTCGCGAGGGCCGGGGTTGTGGCTCGCCACGATGGGTCCCACGGTGTGGAACACGTAGCGCGAGGGGAGGTTGTAGGCGGGCGTGACCTTCACGCGGCCCGTGGGCTCGGCATGGCCTTGCACGTCCATGAGCTGGGCGCAGGCACCGCGCAGCTGCATGCCGGCATACGTGTGAATTGCGTTGTCGATGCAGCTGTGCCCGGGCACAAAGCAGCCGAGCATCTGGTCGTTCGCGGCGTTGACGATGGCGTCTGCGGCGAGCAGCGTGATGTCTCCGCGCCACACGGCGATGCGGTCGCGGAAGGTCAGCGCATCGACGTCTGTGGCCCCGCCACGCTCAATAAGGCGCTGCTTGAGGTAGTCATCTTGGACGGCGAGGACCTCTGGCGCCAACGGCTCGGGCGGCCTTGCGTTCATAAGGGCGCGCAGGAGGCGTTGCTGGGCGTCGGCGTCCGCGGGGACGGCAATCTCCGCCTCGTCGGGCCTCTCGGCAAGAAGCGCCTCGATCAGGTAAAGCCTTCGCTCGGATTGGTTCATCGGCGACGTGCGCCCCCCTCGCCACTAGTCAACTTCCTTCCAACACTGCGGGTCGGCGGCGTACATGTTGCCCGTGTAGCCATACGTCACGGCGGGGCAGCCGCGGCACCAGCCGAACAGCTCGCACTTCGAGCACTTCTCGAACTTGTCGAACTCGCGCTTCTCTTCCATTGCGGACGAGAAGAACAGCTGCTCGAGCGTGTCCTCGGCGACGTTGCCGATCTTGCTCTCCATGCGGCGGCAGGCGTAGACGTCTCCCGTCGGCAGCACCGTCATGTGTCCCGTGCCGCAGTGGCATCCGTCATAGATAACGCCGGGCTTGGCGCCCTCGGGAATCTTGAAGCGGCCCTGCTCCCAGCGAAGGAGCGTCCAGAGATGGTCCTTGAGCTGGAAAAACGTCTTGCAGCCGTGCGACTGGTGGTAGTCCATGCGCTCCTGGGCGGCAAGAAGGACTTTGCGGTACTCGAGTGGCTCCATGTGGAACTCGTCGCGCTTCTGGCCCGAGGTGGGGCAGTAGCGACCGAAGGCGAACACGTCCACGTCAAGGCTCGCGACGAGGTCGATGAGCTGAGGGAGCTCGTGGGCGTTCATGCTGGACACCGTGTTCATGATCGCCACCCAGATGCCCGCTCGCTTGAGGCACTCGATGGCGCGCATGGTCTCGGCAAAGGAGCCCGGTTTGCGGAAGTAGTCGTGCGTGGACTCCAGGCCGTCGAGCGAAAGCTGGTACTTACGGCAGCCGAGCGCCTTCATACGCGCACAGACCTCGTCGTCGAGGTGGAAGGGATTGCCCATCACGCACCACATGAAGCCGCGCTCGTGGAGGAGCTCCGCCAGACGCCAGAAGTCCGGATGCAGGATGGGGTCGCCGCCGGTGACGTAGAAGTAGGGCTGGCGGCTGAGTCTCTTGCACAGAGCTTCTGCCTGGTTAACGGCCTGGATCATCTGATTCCACGGCATGCGCTTGAAGCCGGCGCACTCGCCGTTGGCAAAGATGTAGCAGTGCTTGCAGCGCTGGTCGCACTCGTCGGTGATGTGCCACTGGAATGCGAACGCGGGCTTGACCTTGGGGCGGGAGTCCATCGTCTCCTCAACCTCCTTGAATCTAGAGACGCTTGACGGCGCCGACGGGACAGTTCTCAAAGCAGGCGCCGCAGTGCAGGCAATGCTCTGGTTCGATGCGGTATGCGTCCCCGGCGGCGATGCATTTCTGCGGGCAGTGGGCAAGGCATGCACCGCACCCGATGCATGTGTTCGGATCGATGCGGTACCCCCTTGCTTGCACCTGCGCCTTGCCGAGCGAGAAGACGGCGCGCTCGATGGGGTGCACACCCAGGTTGAAGTAGTCGAGCGTGATGTCTCGAACTTCGAAGATGATGCCAATCTCGCGCGTATTTCCCGGATAGACATTGGCGAGGTAAGGCTGCTCGGCAAAGATCGTGTCGATCCACTTTGCCTGCTCGTCTTCTGCGGCCGGCGTGGCGGTGCCGCTCATGCGAATCATCTCGTTGAACCGCGTGTGGACCATGGTCTGGATGCGGCCGTCGGCCTCAAGCTGACGAACCATCTCTTTACCTCGCGCGGTGAAGAAATAGATGGCGTCGGGCTCGTAATGGACGGCGCTCACGCAGCGGATCTGCGGAGAGCCGTCGGCGTCAACGGTGGCCAGGGCCAGCGTTCCGGCGAGCTTCATTTTTTGCAGGCAGGTTTGCGCGTCCATCACGAGCCCTCCTTCAGCTTTGATTACTTGGCGTCGGCAGTGCCGCAGGCCGGCGCGGGGTCGGCGGAGCCGCAGGCGGGCGCCGGATCGGCAGAGCCGCAAGCCGGGGCGGCGGGGTCGGCGGAGCCGCAGGCGGGCGCCGGATCGGCAGAGCCGCAAGCCGGGGCGGCGGGGTCGGCGGAGCCGCAGGCGGGCGCGGGATCGGTGGTACCGCAAGCGGCGAAGGCGGCGACCTTCTCGAGGTTCTCGGACATGATGGTTCCTTTCTCGTATTCGGGCGATTATTCGCCCGGAACCATCGTCCAAGAAGTGCCCTTCTTGCAAAAGAAGGCACCATTCTATTAGCCGGTTACAAAAAGGTAAGTAAGTGCGATTGGGCCACTTACTGCGATAATGGTTGGAACCCGTCGAGAGGAATTGCGATGCTGACCAAGGAAGAGCTGCCCCCGTGCCCCGTCGCCACGTGCTTCCAGCTGTTTGGCAACAAGTGGAAGATCTACATCATCCAGCAGCTCAAGGAGCGTGCCTTCGGCTTCAACGAGCTCCAGCGTTCCATCGTCGGCATCAGCCAGAAGGTCCTCTCCTCGAACCTCAAGGAGATGGAGGCGGCGGGCCTCGTCACGCGAACGGTCATCCCCGAGACGCCCATCCGCACGGAGTACGCGCTCTCCGAGGTGGGGGAGAGCCTCATGCCCGTGATTGATTCGATGGTCGAGTGGGGCAGCGGCTATCAGCAGCTTGTTCGCGAGGACGGGTAGGTTGCCGGTCGAGCGGTCGGCTGCGGCGCTTAGGGTACTTCTTTGCAAGTACCCTATTTTTTAAACTATCGATAAAACCGCAGGTCGCTGGAAAGAAGTGCCGGTCAAGTGGTCGTTGGGGTACTTCCGTGGAAGCACCCCAAGCGGCTGGGCCGGGGTTCCCACTGCCGAACCCGGCGCATGCGGCGTCACGGGGAGACGAGGAACTCCACGCGGTCGAGGGCGGGGACGTTCAGGCGGATCAGCCTCTCGGCGGTTGCGCGGTCGCGCTCGTCGAGTTCGGCGCCGCTGGTCACGCGCGCCACGACCTCGCGCGTCGCGGCTCCGTCCTTGCCGCCCGCGGAAACCTCCACGTCGACGGCGTAGTGCGCAAAGCCCGGCACCACCGCGGCGAGCTCGCGGGTGGTCTCGGACACGCCGTAGCCGTCCTCGACGCCGGCCTCCGCCGAGCCGATGGAGTTCGCGGTAAGAAGCACGCAGGGGATGGCGAACACAAGCGTCCCCGCGACGACGCGGCGGCGGACCTTGCGCGACAAGGCCTCTGCCTGCGCTTCTTCCTCCTTCGTCACGACTCCGTCGTTGTTGAGGTCGCTCGAGAGCGGCACGCGCAGGGCAAGAAGGACCGCCTCGGTGGCCAACGCGATGAACACGACGTTGATGCCGAACTCATAGAGCGCCGAGAGGAACAGCGAGAGGTCCGCCGCCGCGATGCCAAAGCCCGCGGCGCACAGGGGCGGCATGAGCGCGGTCGCCACGGCCACGCCCGAGATGAGCGTTGCGGGCTCCTGGTCTCGCGACATCCCGAGGCCGCCCGCAAAGCCGCCTGCCAGCGCGATTGCGAGGTCCCAGACCGTGGGCGTCGAGTTGTCCACGAGCGCCGCGGTCGTCGAGGCGATGGGGGAGAGCTTGAAGTAGATGGTCGACGTCGCGAGGCAGAACGCCATCTGGAGCGCGAGACCGGCGATGGCCTCGGCCGCGATGCCCCGGTCGAGCGTGGCGATGCCGTAGGCGATGGCCAGGACCGACCCCATGAGCGGGCAGATGAGCATGGCGCCGACGATGGCGATGTCCGAGTCGGTGTCGAGGCCGACGCACGCGACGAGCATGGCCACGATGAGGATGCACAGGTGGGTGCCGGTGAGGCGGGCGCCGTTTAAGAAGCGTCGGTGGATCACACTGTAGGGCGCGCGCCCTTCTCGCACATTGAACGCCCGCTTGAAGAACTTGCCGGCATGCTGGCGGAACAAATCGATCCCGTGGCGGAGCCTGCCTGTGAGCGCTCGCGTGGTAAGGCGGTGGCTGCGCTGGTACTTGTGTCTATGTCGTTCGGGTCTCATCGGGTCTCGGGCCCCTTTCGTGGCGCTGACGGGGAATCGTCTATCTTTGTACCCATACCTATAAATTAGATAGTTAGACAAACGTCTAAATAACGAGTAGAATAGCCGCGCACTGCAAAACACGACCGAAGGAGGGTCTATGCCGGGGGAGGGCTTCAAGGCGCTCGCCGACCCGACGCGGCGGCGCATCCTCGAGCTTTTGCGCGACGGCGACCTCACGGCGGGCGAGCTCGCCGAGCACTTCGACATAAGCAAGCCGTCGCTCAGCCACCACCTCGCCACGCTCAAGTCGGCGGGCCTCGTGAGCGACGAGCGCCGCGGCCAGAACATCGTCTACAGCCTGAACACCACCGTTATGCAGGATCTCATCGGGTGGTTTTTGGGCTTCTCGCAAAGTTCGGAGGAACATAAATGATCAATGGCAAGAAGGGCGACGGCATCGTGCCCGCCGCCGATACGAGCAAGAACTCCGGTATTCCGGGACGCGTGTGGGCTGCGCTCACCTTCGTGTGCGTGGCCAACGTCGCCGGGCACCTTGCCGCGCTGCCGGGCCTGCCTGCGCAGATTCCCGTCCATTGGGGCGCCGACGGGGCGGTCAACGGCTGGGGGCCGAGCTGGACGGTCGTGGCGATGGGTTTTCTGCCCCTGGTGCTGCTCGCGATGTTCTGGGTGGTCCCGCGCATCGACCCCAAGGGTGCGGCGTACGCCAAGTCGGGTAGGTTCTACCTGGGGTTCGTTATTGCGTTCACGGTGTTCATGTGCGGGATGACCTGGCTTTCCGAGCTGACGGTCTGGGGCGTCGTGCCGCAGGTGGGAGCCGTGGGGACCATCGTGACGACGGCGATCGGGCTTTTGCTCATCGGAATCGGCAACTACCTGCCGCGAGTGCGCCAGAACTACACGATGGGCGTCAAGACCCCTTGGGCGCTCGCCGATCCTGTGAACTGGCGGCGCACGCAGCGCTTCGGCGGCAAGTGCTTCGTCGTCATGGGGGTAGGCTTCATCGCCTTCGGCTTTACGGCGTTCGCGCTGCCCGATGGGGCCGCTGCCGCAGGCATCGCGGCGATCGCCCTTATTCCCATGGCAGCGATGTATCTCTACTCGTATCTGATTTGGCGCAAGGCGGGTGGGCGCTAGGCCCTAAATGCGCATAAATCACGAAAACGAAGTGGCCTTCTTTGCATAGGATTGAACGGCTCATCGGGGTATCATGCTTTTTCGAAAGGGGAAATCAGCATGAGACTCGATGAGCTTGAGATCGGCAAGGACGCGATCATCGCGTCGGTTGAATCGGACGACGCTGCGCTGCGCCAGCACATCCTGGATATGGGGCTTACGCCTGGTACCGAGGTCACCATGATGAAGCTCGCCCCCATGGGCGACCCCATGGAGATCCGGCTGCGAGGCTATGAGCTCACGCTGCGGCGCGCGGACGCGAGCCGCATCGAGCTCGCGGGCATCCACAACACCGATGCGGTCCCGCGCGACACCCCAAAGACCGGCGCCACGGCTCACCCCGCCCTCGGCGAGGGCTTCCTCCCCCGTCGCGCGGCCAAGGCCATTCCCGAGGGCGAGCCCATCGCCTTTGCGCTCGCCGGCAATCAGAACTGCGGCAAGACCACGCTGTTCAATCGCCTGACCGGCTCGAACCAGCACGTCGGAAACTTCCCGGGCGTCACGGTCGACCGCAAGGACGGCCAGATCCGCAACCACCCCGAGGCCACCGTTACCGACCTGCCCGGCATCTACTCGCTCTCGCCGTACACAGGCGAGGAGATCGTGAGCCGGCAGTTCATCCTCGACTCGCGCCCCGACGCGATCATCGACATCATCGACGCAACGAACATTGAGAGAAACCTCTACCTCACCCTGCAGCTCATGGAGCTCGACCGGCCCATGGTCATCGCGCTCAACATGATGGATGAGGTTACCGCCAACGGTGGGACCATCGACGTCAACCAGCTCGAGAGCCAGCTCGGCGTGCCGGTGGTGCCTATCTCGGCGGCAAAGAACGAGGGCATCGGCGAGCTCGTGGAGCATGCCCTGCACGTGGCGCGCTACGGCGAGAGGCCCGGTCGCGTCGACTTCTGCTCTGACGACCCCGACGCGCCCGACCACGGCGCGCTGCACCGCTGCATCCACGGCATCGCGCACCTGATCGAGGACCACGCGGCCGCGGCGTCGATTCCCGTGCGCTTCGCCGCCACGAAGCTCGTTGAGGGCGACGAGCTCGTCCTCAAGGCGCTCGGTCTCGACGAAAACGAGTACAACGGCATCAAGCACATCATCCGCCAGATGGAGGAGGAGTCGGGCAGAGACCGCATGGCCGCCCTCGCCGACATGCGCTTCTCATTCATCGAGCATGTCTGCGCCTCGTGCGTGGTCAAGCCGCACGAGAGCCTCGAGCACAAGCGTTCCGTCGCCATCGACCGCGTGCTCACGGGCAAGTGGACGGCCATCCCGATGTTCATCCTCATCATGGGGCTCGTGTTCTGGATCACGTTCGGCGTGGTGGGGGCGGCCCTCCAGGGTGTGCTCGAGCAGGCGGTCGATGCCGTGATCGCCGCGGCGGCGGCGGGCCTCGACGCCTTCGGGACAAACCACGCCGTGCGGTCGCTCGTGGTCGACGGCGTGCTCACGGGCGTGGGCAGCGTGATTTCCTTCTTGCCCATCATCGTCGTGCTGTTCCTTCTGCTGTCCATCCTCGAGGACTCGGGGTACATGGCGCGCGTGGCCTTCGTCATGGACAAGATATTGCGCCGCTTCGGGCTTTCGGGCCGCAGCTTCGTGCCGATGCTCGTGGGCTTCGGCTGCAGCGTGCCGGCCATCATGTCCACGCGCACGCTGCCTTCCGAGCACGACCGAAAGATGACGGTCATGCTCACGCCCTTCATGTCGTGCTCCGCCAAGCTACCGGTGTACGGCCTGCTCTGCGCGGCGTTCTTCCCGCAGGCGCCGGCGCTCGCGATGATCTCGCTGTATGTGCTCGGCATCGTGGTGGGTATGGTCGTCGCGGTGATCTTGAACCACACCTCGTTCAAGGGCGAGCCTGTGCCCTTCATCATGGAGCTGCCCAACTACCGCATGCCCAGCGCAAAGACGACCCTGCAGCTCGCGTGGGACAAGGCGAAGGGCTTCATCACCAAGGCGTTCACCATCATCTTCGCGGCGTCGGTGGCCATCTGGTTCTTGCAGACCTTCGACGTGCGCTTCAACGAGGTCACGGACCAGTCCCAGAGCATGCTCGCGAGCCTGGGCGGCCTCATCGCTCCGATTTTCGCGCCGCTCGGTTTCGGCGATTGGCGCGCGTCGACCGCGCTGGTGTGCGGGCTTGTTGCAAAGGAGAGCGTCATCTCGACGTTGACGGTGCTTCTGGGCTCCACCACGGTGGAGGCGCTCTCGGGCCTCTTTACGCCGGCGATCGCCTACGTCTTCCTCGTGTTCACGCTTCTGTACCCGCCGTGCGTGGCTGCCATCGGAACGGTTCGCTCCGAGCTCGGATGGCGCTACGCGGCGGCGGTGTTCGCGCTGCAGATCACGGTCGCGTGGGTCGTTGCGTTCATCTTCCACGCGGTCTTTATGCTCATGGGTTTGGCGTAGCCAAGCTTCTGAGCGCCTTAAATGGCAAGAAGGGCCGGCGAAGGGTTTGCGCCCCTCGCCGGCCCTATATTTGCGCGAAAGCGACCCGAGTCAGTGCACTAGAGGTGCAGGACGCGATCGCGGATCTCCTCGGTGCGGCCCTGGTTCCAGAACTGTGTGCCGATGTAGCCGCAGGTGCGGCGCGCGACGTTGAGCTTGGACTGGTCGCGGTTGCCGCAGTGCGGGCACTCCCACACGAGCTTGCCGTCGTCCTCGACGATTTTAATCTCGCCGTCGTAGCCGCAGACCTGGCAGTAGTCGCTCTTTGTGTTGAGCTCGGCGTACATGATGTTGTCATAGATGTAGCGCATGACGGCGAGGACGGCCTCGAGGTTGTCCTGCATGTCGGGGACCTCGACGTAGGAGATGGCGCCGCCGGGCGAGAGGCGCTGGAACTCACTCTCGAACTTGAGCTTGGTGAAGGCGTCGATCTTCTCGCTGACGTGGACGTGGTAGCTGTTGGTGATGTAGCCCTTGTCGGTGATGCCGGGCACCACGCCGAAGCGCTTCTGGAGGCACTTGGCGAACTTGTAGGTGGTGGACTCCAGCGGTGTGCCGTAGAGGGAGTAGTCGATGTTCTCGGCCTCCTTCCACTCGGTGCACTTGTCGTTCATCTTCTGCATGACGGCGAGCGCGAAGGGCGTGGCCTCGCGGTCGGTGTGGCTGTGGCCGGTCATGGCCTTGACGCACTCGTAGAGGCCGGCATAGCCGAGGCTGATGGTGGAGTAGCCGCCGTAGAGCAAAGGATCGATCGGGGCTCCCTTGGGCAGGCGGGCCAGCGCGCCGTACTGCCACAGGATCGGGGCGGCGTCGGAGAGCGTGCCGCACAGGCGGTCGTGGCGGGCGCGAAGGGCGCGGTGGCAGAGCTCGAGGCGCTCCTCGAAGATCTCCCAGAACTTATCCATGTCGCGGCCGGCGGAGAGCGCCACGTCGGGCAGGTTGATGGTGACGACGCCCTGGTTGAAGCGGCCGTAGTACTTGGGCTTGCCCGGCTCCCAGTTGCCGGCGTTGGCGACGTTGCCGTAGCCGTTGCCGGTGCGGTCGGGGGTCAGGAAGCTGCGGCAGCCCATGCAGGTGTAGACGTCGCCGTTGCCCTCGGTCTCGCCCAGGGAGAGCTTGTACTCGCGCATCTTCTTTTCGGAGATGTAGTCGGGGACCATGCGCTTGGCGGTGCACTTGGCGGCGAGCTTGGTGAGGTAGTAGTACTTGCCGGACTCGTCGACGTTGTCCTCCTCGAGCACATAGATGAGCTTGGGGAAGGCGGGGGTGATCCACACGCCGGCCTCGTTCTTGACGCCCTGGTAGCGCTGGCGGAGCATCTCCTCGATGCACAGGGCGAGGTCTGCCTTCTCCTGCTCGTTGCGCGCCTCGTTGAGGTACATGAAGACGGTGATGAAGGGCGCCTGGCCGTTAGTGGTCATGAGGGTGACGACCTGGTACTGGATGGTCTGGACGCCGCGGGCGACCTCCTCGCGCAGGCGCTTCTCGACGATCTGGTTGATCTTCTCGTCGCCGGGGTGCGCGTCGATGGCCTCCATCTCGGCGTAGACCTGGCGGCGGATCTTCTTGCGGGAGACGTCGACGAAGGGCGCGAGGTGGGTGAGCGAGATGGACTGACCGCCGTACTGGCAGCTGGCCACCTGGGCGATGATCTGCGTGGCGATGTTGCAGGCGGTCGAGAAGCTGTGCGGGCGCTCGATGAGGGTGCCCGAGATCACGGTGCCGTTCTGCAGCATGTCGTCGAGGTTGATGAGGTCGCAGTTGTGCATGTGCTGCGCGAAGTAGTCGGCATCGTGGAAGTGGATGATGCCGTCCTCGTGGGCCTGGACGATGTCGGCGGGAAGAAGCTCGCGCATGGTGAGGTCCTTGGAGACCTCGCCGGCCATGTAGTCGCGCTGGACGCTGACGACGGTGGGGTTCTTGTTGGAGTTCTCCTGCTTGACTTCCTCGTTGTTGCACTCGATGAGCGAGAGGATCTTGTCGTCGGTGGTGTTCTTCTGGCGCTTCTGGGCCTGCACGTAGCGGTAGATGATGTAGCGGCGCGCGACCTGGAAGTGGTCGAGGGCCATGAGCTGATCCTCGACGAGGTCCTGGACCTCCTCGACCGTGACGGTGTGGCCGATCTCCATGCACTCGTCGGTGACGTTCAAGGCGGCGAACTTGATGCTGCGCTCCGAGAGGCGCTCCTCCTCGGGCACCTCGAGGTTGGCGGCGCGGATGGCGTTCTCGATCTTGTTGACGTCGAAGGTGACCTCTGAGCCGTTGCGCTTGATGATCTTCATGGTCGTCCCAGCTTTCCCAAAAAACCGGCGCGTCCGACGACGCGCCGATGCGTGCGAGTGCTTTTGTTCAAGGACAACTATGGCACAAGACCTTGTGTTTTTGTTGGCTTCTCGGCCCAATATCTTGTAAGAAAGGGGCTTGACTTTATCAATTGGTTGGGGACAGGCGAGGTTGTCGCAGGCAGCGCGCCTGTCCGCTCGCAAAAATGGTCCTAACTATTTTTGCAGACCCGAACGAGCGGTGGAGGACCGGTGAATCCGTGGCCCCGGGCTACAAATTCAGCCGACCCGTCGCGCGGATGCCCCCCTGCTGCCCCCGACACGTGTCCTTCTTGCTAAATAAAGCGGGTTGAGGGGGAGAGATCTCGTCCAGACAGGCCAAAATGACTGCCAAATCAGACAGGCTGGAAAAGCTGCCAAATCAGACAGGCTGATTTGGCAGGCGTGGATTGGAGCGCACGATGGAATTCTCTAAGCGGCTCGACCTCTTTGGCGCCGAGGTGTTCGCGGCCTTGAACGAGAAGCGCCGTGCGCTGGAGGCCGAGGGACGCCGCGTGTTCGACCTCTCGGTGGGCACGCCCGACTTCAAGCCGGCCGCGCACGTCATGGACGCGCTCGTCGAGTCGGCCAAGGACACCGACAACTGGAAGTACTCCCTGCACGATAGGGACGAGCTGCTCGACGCCGTCTCCGGCTACTACCAGGACCGCTACGGCGTGGAGGGCATCGGGCGCGACATGATCATGAGCTGCCGCGGCACCCAGGAGGGCATGCTGTGGCCCCTCTCGGCGCTCGTCGATCCCGGCGACCTCGTGCTCGTCCCCGACCCCTGCTACCCCGTCTTCCAGAACGCGACGCTGCTCGCGGGAGCCAAATGCGCGTATTACCCGCTGACCGCCGAGCACGACTTCCTGCCTTACGTCGCGGGCATCGACCCTGCGGTCGCCGATGCCGCCAAGGCCATGATCGTCTCGCTGCCGGCAAATCCCGTGGGCTCGGTGGGCACGCCCGAGGTCTACGCGCAGATCATCGAGTTCGCCCGCGAGCACGACATCGTGGTCATCCACGACAACGCGTACTCTGACATCGTCTTCGACGGCCCTGCCGGCGGCAGCTTCCTGGCATATCCCGGTGCCCGTGAGGTGGGCGTCGAGTTCCTCTCGCTGTCCAAGAGCTTCAACGTCACGGGCATGCGTCTGAGCTTTCTCATCGGCCGCCCTGACATCGTGGCCGCCGCAAAGAAGCTCCGCGGCCAGGTGGACTTCGGCATGTTCTATCCCGAGCAGGACGTTGCCATTGCCGCCCTTACCGGCCCGCGCGAGCAGGTCGAGAAGCAGCGCATGATGTACCAGGAGCGCCGCGACGCGCTCTGCGACGGCCTCGAGGGCATCGGCTGGGAGCGCCCCAACGCCCACGGCTCGATGTTCGTCTGGGCGCGCCTGCCGCACGGCCGCCGCGACTCGATGGTCTTCGCGCTCGAGCTTATGGAGAAGTCCGGCGTGATCGTGACCCCGGGCGCGAGCTTCGGCCCGTCGGGCGAGGGGTTCGTCCGCATGGCGCTCGTGCTGCCGCCTGAGCGCATCCGCGAGGCCGTGGCCGCCATCGCCGCTGCCGGCCTGTAGACTTGACCTGTTAGCTTTGGCCCCAAGGCCCATACAGGAGAAGAGCATGACCATAGAAAACCTCACGCGCCGCGAGTTCGTCGCGGCCTCGCTCGGCGCCCTCGGCGCGGCGGCGCTCGCCGGCTGCTCGGGCGACGCCGCGCAGAAGGGGGAGGGCTCCGGATCCGGTGCCGCGAGCACTTCTTCCCAGCCCGCCTCCGACGACCCGTACGCCACGGGAACGCACCACGTGACCATCGAGGTGGAGGGGTACGGCACCATCGAGTGCGCGCTCAACGCGAACGTCGCGCCCATCACCGTCGCGAACTTCTGCAAGCTGGCAAACGAGGGCTTCTACGACGGACTCACGTTCCACCGCGTCATCGAGGGCTTCATGATCCAGGGCGGAGACCCCAACGGTGACGGCACGGGCGGCTCAGACGCGACGATCAAGGGGGAGTTTACGGCCAATGGGGTGGAGAACCCCTTGAGCCACGTGCGCGGCACCATCAGCATGGCCCGCTCCTCCGCCTATGACTCGGCAAGCTCGCAGTTCTTCATCATGCACAAGACGAACACCTCGCTCGACGGCCAGTACGCGGCCTTTGGCAACGTGACCTCAGGCATCGAGGTCGTCGACGCCATCGCGCAGAACACGCCGGTGCAGGATTCCAACGGGACCGTCGCCGCGGCCGACCAACCGAAAATCACGAAGATCTCGGTCGTCGACTAGCCGCCGCCTGACGCCTGCCCAAGCGGCGGCTCGGGGTTGCACCCCGGGTCGCCGTTTTTTCGTGTGCGGGGGTGCATCTGGTGCATACCAGTAGAACCTTCTATATGCAATATAAAATCGTCAAACGGCAAAAATAGCTATTTACGTGCTATAATGTCGTTTGGCGAAAGGAGTACGGCATGTATCAGGTCGGCGAGTTCATTGTTCATCCGGGGCAAGGAGTTTGCAGGGTTGAGGACGTGAGCGCCGGCCCGGACGCGACCTATAAGCTGCTCCCCGTGGGCCAGCGTCATGCCATGCACATCAGCTTCCCCGTCTCAAACGAGTCCCGCCTGCGTCCGATCCTCTCGGCCGAGGAGGCGCGCGAGATCATCGACCAGTACCCCCAGATGGACGTCGACGACTACGCCGACCGAAACAACTCCCTCGAGGAACAGCACTTCAAGCAGGAGATCCGCAACGGGTCCTGCCGCGACACCGTGCGCGTGGCCAAGACCTTCTCGGCACGCATCGCCGAGGTCGAGGGCCGCAACAAGAAAGCCCCCGTGGCCTACGGGCGTATCCTCAAGCTCGCGCGCGAGCGCTCGCTGCAGGAGCTCAGCTGCGCGCTCGACTGCACGCCCGAGGACGTCGCGGCGCTCTTCGAGACGAGCCTCGCCGGGGACCCGAGCGAGAACTAGGCGGTCTTTTCAGCAAATTCATGAGGTCGTCGCAACCGTTACGTTTTCGCGCTTCTTGCTCCGCCCCGGGACATGCGTAGCCCAACTCGGATAGAATGGCTGCTCAACCGTCTATCTCGAGGAGGGCTCATGCCTAACACCGAAGCTGCTTCCAGCAACCGCGCGATCATCACCGTCCTGGGCAGCGACCGCCCGGGTATCGTCGCCTCCGTCACCGGCGAGCTGGCCGACCGCGAGGCCAACATCCTCGACATCTCGCAGACCATCCTGCAGGGCACCTTCACCATGACCATGCTCGTCGACCTCGGCGACTCCGTCGACTTCTCCGAGCTCAAGGGCGCGCTCGACGGCCTGTCCGAGAAGCTCGGCGTGCAGATCACGCTGCAGCGCGAAGAGGTCTTCCGCTTCATGTATCGCCTCTAGGACCGCACCTGGGCCCATCCGCGCCGAGTGGCCGGTGAGTCTCGCGTTGCATTAGCGCGGGCACGGGCCTTCTCTTTGTAAGGAGGTTTTGCCAATGGCTATCATTCGCAACCGCAAGGGCGGCACGCGACCCATCCTGAGCGCTCTCGAGACCTCGGCTTTGACGCACGTGGCCGATGCCTACCCGATGCCCTCGATCGCTCTCGGACGCCCCGATGTCTCCGACGGCCTGTACGAGGGATTTCAAGGCATTGACGTCGTTCCCCCCGAGCTTTATGCCAAGTACGACGTCAAGCGCGGCCTGCGCAACGCCGACGGCTCCGGCGTGCTCGTTGGCCTAACTACCATCTCGAACGTCCACGGCTACAACAAGACGCCCGACGGCGTGGTCCCCGACGAGGGCGACCTGATCTACCGCGGCTACCACATCGCCGACCTCATCGACCACGCTCAGGAGGAGGACCGCTTCGGCTACGAGGAGGCGGCCTACCTGCTCATGACGGGCTCGCTGCCCACCTCCGAGCAGCTGGACGACTTCAAGGCGCGCATCGATTGCCGCCGCCAGCTCCCCGAGGGCTTCCTACACATCTTCCCGCGCACCACGTACAGCCAAAACATCATGAACGTCCTGCAACGCGCGACGCTTCTGCTGTACTCCTTCGACCCCACGCCCGACGACACGTCGCCGACCCACGAGATCGACGTCGCGCTGTCGCTCCTCGGCCGCTGGCCGCGTACCGCTGCCGTCGCGCATGAGGCGGCCGTCGCCTCCGCCACGGGCACCAAGCTGCTCGTGCCGCCCGCGCGCGAGGGCTTCTCGATGGCCGAGACCCTGCTCGATGTGCTGCGCGGCGACCAGGGCTTCACACATGACGAGGCTATGCTCCTCGACGTCATGCTCATGCTCCACGCCGAGCACGGCGGCGGCAACAACTCGACCTTCACCACCCGCGTGCTCTCCTCCTCGGGCACCGACGCCTACTCCGCCTACGCGGCAGCCATCGGCTCGCTCAAGGGGCCCAAGCACGGCGGCGCAAACGCCAAGGTGGGCGCCATGATCGAGGATGCGTCCGAGAACATCGAGGACTGGACCGATGAGGACCAGGTCGCCGCCTACCTCACCGAGGTCGTGAGCGGCCGTGGCTTCGACGGAAGCGGCCTTATCTACGGTCTTGGCCACGCGGTCTACACGCTCTCCGACCCGCGCGCCGTCATCATCAAGAAGTACGCGCGCAAGCTCGCCCACGAGAAGGGCCGCGACGACAAGCTCGCTCTTCTCGAGAATATCGAGAAGCTCGGTCCGGAGGTCATGCGAGACGTCCGCGGCGTAACCAAGCCGATCTGCGCGAACATCGATCTCTATACGGGTTTCGTGTACTCCATGCTCGGCATTCCCGCCGACATGTACACCTCCATCTTTGCGATGGCGCGCCTTGCCGGTTGGTGCGCGCACCGCATGGAGGAACTCTACGGCGCCGGGCGCATTATCCGTCCCGCCTACAACTCGATCATGGGCAACGGCGACTACGTGCCCATGTCCGAGCGCAAATAACCCTTAGTGGGTGAACAAAACAGGGGTTCGCCGGGTAACCGGCGAACCCCTTACGGTAAAACGCCAGGTAGACGACCTGGCGTTTTTCCTGTACCTTGCGGAGGCGTGTTTTGTTCACCCACTTAGGCCTGTTTTGGGGGCGCGGGCGAACTTGGCTAGGCGGCCTCGTCGAACTGGGAGTTGTAGAGCTCCGCGTAGAAGCCGCCGAGGGCAAGAAGCTCCTCGTGGGTACCCTTCTCGACGATGTCGCCGTCGCGCAGGACGAGGATAACGTCGGCGTTGCGGATCGTGCTCAGTCGGTGCGCGATGACGAAGCTCGTGCGGCCCTGCATGAGAGCGTCCATGGCGCGCTGGATGAGCTCCTCGGTGCGCGTGTCGACGTTTGAGGTGGCCTCGTCCAGGATGAGGGCAGGGCGGTCGGCCAGGACGGCGCGGGCAATGGTCACAAGCTGGCGCTGGCCCTGCGAGAGGTTCGTGCCCTCCTCGTTGATCATGAAGTCGTAGCCGCCGGCCAGCGTGTGGATGAAGTGGTCGCAGCGCGCGGCCTTCGCGGCGGCCTCGACCTCGGCGTCGGTGGCGTCGGGGCGGCCGTAGCGGATGTTCTCGCGGATAGTGCCGTTGAACAGCCAGGTGTCCTGTAGGACCATGGCGAACTCCTCGCGAAGCGCGGTGCGGTCCCAGTCGCGCACGTCGACGCCGTCCACGTGCAGGCTGCCCGCGTCGACGTCGTAGAAACGCTGGAGCAGCTTGATGAGGGTCGTCTTGCCGGCGCCGGTGGGGCCGACGATGGCCACGGTCTGCCCGGGCTCGGCCGTGCAGGTGAAGTCGTGGATGATCGGCTTGGCGGGGTCGTAGCCGAACTTGACGTGCTCGAACTCGACGAGTCCGTCGCGTGCCTCGGGGATCTGCGGGTCTGCGGACTGCTTCTCCTCGGGCGCCGCGAGGAACTCGAAGACGCGCTCGGTGGCGGCGGCCATGGACTGCATCGTGTTGCTCACGTTGGCGAGCTGCTGCACAGGCTGGGTGAAGTTGCGCACGTACTGGATGAAGCTCTGGATGTCGCCGGGGGTGGCGTTGCCGGTGAGCGCGAGCTGCGCGCCCACGACGACGACCGCGACATAACCTGCGTTGCCCACGAGGCTCATGAGCGGCATCATCAGGCCAGAGAGGAACTGCGAGCGCCAGCCCGAGATGAACAGGCGGTCGTTCTTCTCGTCGAACTCGGATACGGCGGCGTCGGCGCGGTCGAAGACCTGGATGACGTTCTGCCCGGCGAAGTCCTCCTCGATGATGCCGTTGACGGCGCCGAGGACCTGCTGCTGCTCGCGGAAGTACGGCTGCGAGAAGCGCATCATGACGCCCATGATCACGGCGGCGACGGGCAGCGTGACCACGACGACGCCGGTGAGCGGCAGGCTGATGGAAAGCATCATCACGAGCACGCCCACGATCTGCGTGATCGAGGTGATGAGCTGCGTCACGGACTGGTTGAGGCTCTGACCGAGCGTGTCGACGTCGTTGGTGATGCGCGAGAGCACGTCGCCTTTGCTGTGGCCGTTGAAGTAGCTCATCGGCACGACGGTGATTTTCTCGGCGATTTCCTTGCGCATGCGATAGCAGATCTTCTGGGTGACGCCTGTCATGAGCCAACCCTGGATGAGGTTGCACGCGGAGCTCGCGAGGTAGAGGCCGAGCAGGAACAGCAGCGTCTTGCCGATCCAGTCGAAGTCGACGGCGCCCGTGCCGGCGACCTTGGCGACGAGGCCCTCGTAGAGCTTGGTCGTGACCTGGCCCAAGACCTTCGGCCCGATGATGTTGAAGATAACCGAGCACATGGCGAAGGCAATGGCAAAGAAGACCGCGATCTTGTGCTTGCCCACGTAGCCGAGCAGCTTCACCATGGTGCCCTTGAAGTCCTTGGGCTTCTCGACGATGCGGCCGGGTCCGTGGCCGCCGCCGGCCGGGCGGCGCTTCGCCGCGGCGGTCTTGCTCATCTCGTCAGCCATTAGCGGGCACCTCCTTTCTGGTCAGCGCCGTCCTTAACGGCGGCGATCTCCTCCTCGCTGAGCCCGAGCTCGGCTGCCGAGAGCTGCGACTGGGCGATCTCGAGGTATGCCGGGCAGCTGCGAAGCAGTTCCTCGTGCGTGCCTTGGCCCACCACGCGGCCCTCGTCGAGGACGATGATCTGGTCGGCGCGCATGATGGTGGCGATGCGCTGCGCCACGACGACGAGCGCGGCGTCCTTCTCGTTTTGGGCGAGCGCCTCGCGCAGGCGGGCGTCGGTCTTGTAGTCGAGCGCGCTGAAGGAGTCGTCGAAGACGATGACCTCGGGGCGCTTGGCCAGGGCGCGGGCGATGGAGAGTCGCTGGCGCTGGCCGCCGGAGACGTTGTTGCCGCCCTGGCTGATCTCGGAGGAGAAGCCGCCGTCGCGCTCCTCGATGAAGTCGGTCGCCTGGGCGGTCTGGGCGGCACGGCGCATGTCGTCGTCGCTCACGAAATCGCCGGCGAACTTGAGGTTGCTCTCCACGGTGCCCGAGAAGAGCATGCCCTGCTGGGGGATGTATCCCACGCGGCGGCGGAGCTCGGAGAGCGGCAGGTCGCGCACGTCGACGCCATCGAGGAGGACCTTGCCGCCCGTGACGTCGTACAGGCGCGGGATGAGCTGGACGAGCGTCGACTTGCCCGAGCCCGTTGAGCCGATGATGCCGAGCATCTGGCCGCCCTCGACGGTGAAGCCGACGCCGCCGATGACGTCCTCGCGGGCGTCGGGGTACTGGAAGCTGACGTTGCGGAACTCGAGCCGTCCGCGCGGCGCGTCGGCGGCCGGCAGCTGCGGGTGCGCGGGCTCCTTGATGGAGCTCTGGGTGTTCAGGACCTCGTCGACGCGCTCGGCGGCGACCTCGGCGCGCGGCAGCATGACCGAGACCATGGTGAGGATCATGAAAGCCATGACGATCTGCATGGTGTACGAGATGAATGCCATCATGTCGCCGACCTGCATGACGCCGTCGGAGACGCCATGGGAGCCGGCCCACACGATGAGCACGGTCACGCAGTTCATGACAAACATCATGAGCGGCATCATGAAGCTCATGGCGCGGTTGGTAAAGAGCTGGGTGTCCATGAGGTCGCGGCTCGCGTCGTCGAAGCGCTCGAGCTCGTGGTCCTGGCGGCCGAAGGCGCGGATAGGCATGACGCCGTCGAGCATCTCGCGGGCCACGAGGTTCACGCGGTCGACGTACTTCTGCATTTTCTTGAACTTGGGCATGGTGAGGCCCATGAGCACGCCGACGACGGCGGAGACTGCGATGACGGCAACGCCGATGGTCCACTCGAGGCCGGTGTGGGTGGCGAGCACGCGCATGACGGCAACGGCACCCATGATCGGCGCCATCAAGACCATGCGGATAAAGAGCGTGGTCGCCATCTGGATCTGCTGGATGTCGTTGGTGCAGCGCGTGATGAGGGACGCCTGGCTGAACTTGCCGACCTCGGCCGGCGAGAAGTGCATGACCTGGTCGAAGGTCTTGCGGCGCAGGTCGCGGGCGATGGTGCAGGCGGTGTGGGAGGCCACGGCGCCGGTGAGGATCGTGGCGACGAGCGAGATCGCGCACAGGCCGAACATCTTTGCCGACATGCCGGCGAGGTAGGAGTTCTGCACATCGGTGAGGCTGATGCCCTGGGCCTCGTATTCCTGCTGCACGTAGCTGATGGCGCGCTGCTTGACGATGGAGCCGCCCATCTCGCCCATCTGGTCGGCCATGGCCTGAGCGCCCTCGGTAAGCTGGTCGCGGCCGATCATGCCGGCCTCATACGCCTGGCGGATCTGATCGAGGGACACGGTCCCCTGCATGGGCGCGCCCGTGGAGGAGGCGTCGATGCCCTGCTCAAGGGCGAGGACGACGGTCTCGGGCAGGCTCATCGCGTCGGCGACGGGGCCGTTCGCGGCGCGGTCAGCCTCGGTGCCTTGGTAGGCGCAGACACCGTTGTCGTCGGACTCGGAGAAAGCCGCCTCGACGACGGCGATGTCCTCGTCGGACATGAACATCTCGAGGTCGTCGAGCGACTGGCGGCGGATGTTGTTGGGAACGGGGGTCTCGATGCCGCCCTGCTGGATGCCCACGTCCACGATCTCGGACATGTAGGTGGGCAGCGTGAGGTCGGCGTTGCAGCTGATGATGATCAGCGCGACTGCGGTGACGAGTGCCAGGATGTGATTCTTGAAGAGCTTGATGATTCTCACTCGGTCCCGCTCCTCTCTGTACGGGTACTCAGGATTTCGTTGCAGCGCTTGAGGATCCGGATGGCCTCGCTTGCATCGTGGGCGCCGAGCTGCCTCAAAAACTCACCGGCCTCAGCGTCCATTCGGGCGCGGCGGCGGGCGCGCTCCTCCTCGCCGATTTCGGTGAGCGTGACGGTCACGCGGCGGCGGTCGGCGGTGTCGTGCTCGCGGCGAATCCATCCTTTGCTCTCGAGCGCGCGCAGGACGTTGGCGGTGCGCGCGGAGCTCAGGTACGAGCGCTCGGCGATCTGGGTCGGGGTGAGGCCGTGCTCGCCGGCGTCGTCGGCGAGGTGCAGGGTGCGGATGACGCCCGCCTCGCCGCGGGTGAAGTTGCGCGTGTCGGGGCGCACGCTGTGGCCAAGGCGGGCGAACTGCTCGAAGAGCTCGTGCGCGAGCAGGCTGAAGTCGGCGTCTTCGGCCGCAGAGTCAGCTTCCACTAGAACCTCCTTACACTAGAAACTATTTAGACCCGAAGATTATGCCCGCGCGGCCGAGGCGCTCGCGGCGGCGCGCCCGCCTTCACAAAGACGGCAAAGAGACGGCGCGCCGGCACTTCTTTCTTGTTGTGGCGTTGCTGCGTCGATACAATGACGCGCGAAAGCGCGCGGGGCGCGTTGGGTAACCGAGCAGTGGATGGCCTCTAGGCAAGGGAGCGCGATGGCTGACCAGCGGTTTGACGAAAGTGAGAAGTACGGCGACGGCTTCGACCCGATAGACGACGAGGTGTGGGTCACCCAGCAGGCGGCCCCGCTCGACGTCGAGAAGACCCTTGCCGGAGACACCGTCGGGTGGCAACAGACGCGCGTGGGCGCGCCGCCGGTGCCCGCCCCGGTTCCGTCGCCGCCGCAACAGGAGGCGCCCGTGCCCGAGGCCGGCGCGTATGACCAGGCCCTCGACCGGGGGAGCCGCCTGAGCCTGAAGCTCGCGGTGGCCCTTCTTGTCGTCCTTGCGGTGCTTGTCGTGGGCAGTATCGTCGTCTCGGAGGCGGTGGGCTCCGCACAGAAGGCGGCGGGTGCCGCGGCCGATGCCGTGACGGGCGCGGTCGGCTCGGGCTCTGAGGGCAGGGGCGCCTCCGGCGCGACGTCGGCCGACGACGCGAACGGCTCTGGCGAGGGGGCTTCTTCCTCCGGTTGGGGGATCTCCGGAGTGCTGGGCGAGCTTTCCGACAAAGCGCGCGACGTCGTTTCCGGCGCTGATGGTCTCCAGGACACCGCCAAAGACGTCGCGTCGGCCTTGGACGACGCCGCCGACAAGTTGGGCGGCATTGCGAGTGGCCTTGGAGACGCGGCAGAAAAGCTCGGCGATGCCCTGCGGTAGGACGCGGCGGTACCGCTCGCCAGTTCGCTGATTGCATACGTCTCGCCGAGACGGCATTCTTAGAGACGCGTGTCCGTGCGGATGCGCGTCTTTGTTATATGGCAAGGGAGAGAGACCATGATCACCAGAAGCAGGTTCCTGCAGGTTCTCGCCGGTGGAGCCGGCGCGCTCGCGCTCGCCGGGTGCGGCGCGCAGAAGGCCGCCGACGCCGGCGACGAGGGCAAGAAGGACGCCGCTGCGGAGCCGGTCGCTGTTCGCGCGGCTGCGCTCAAGGGCCCGACCGCGATGGGCCTCGTCAAGTTCATGAGCGAGGTGGACGCCGGCAACCTCAAGGATGAGGACTATAGCTTCCAGATCGTCGCCTCGGCAGACGAGGTCGCCCCGCTCATCTCGAAGTCCGAGGTCGACATCGCTGCTGTGCCCGCCAACCTCGCCTCCGTTCTCTACAACAAGACCTCCGGCGCCGTGCGCGTCATCGCGGTGAACACGCTGGGCGTGCTCTACATCTGCGAGCTCGGCGATGCGGTGAACACCGTTGCCGACCTGAGGGGCAAGACGATCTTCTCGGCGGGCAAGGGCGCGACGCCCGAGTACGCGCTCGAGTACGTCCTGCGCGCGAACGGCCTCGACCCCGCCTGCGACGTGACCATCGAGTGGAAGAGCGAGCACGCCGAGTGCGTGGCCGCGCTTGCCCAGGACGCGACCGCCATCGCGATGCTGCCGCAGCCCTTCGTGACCACGGCGCAGGCCAAAAACGACCAGATCCGCGTGGCGCTCGACCTCAACCAGGAGTGGGCGGCTGCGTGCGAGGCCGAAGGGCGCGACGGCAAGCTCATCACCGGCGTCGCCGCCGTGCGCAGTGAGTTCGCCGATGCGCACCCCGAGGCGGTCGACGCGTTTCTTGGGCACTACCGCGAGTCGGTGGAGTTCGTCAACGCGAACACCGACGAGGCGGCGGCGTTCGTGGGCGGCTACGATATCGTGCCCGAGGCCGTGGCAAAGAAGGCCCTGCCCGCGTGCAACATCACGTTTGTCGACGGGGCTGACATGAAGGCGCAGCTCAGCGGCTACCTCGAGGTGCTTGCCGACCAGAACGCCGATGCCGTGGGCGGCAAGCTCCCCGGCGACGATTTCTACTACGGCGCCTAGCGTTGCGACAGGGGAACACGGGCAAAGAATGGCGGCGCGCGCTTCCCGCTTGTGGGGGGCGCGCGCTCGCCGTGGCGTTTTGGCTCGTCGTGTGGCAGACGGCTGCCGTCGCCGTGGGCTCGCGGATCATCCTCGTGGGGCCGGCGGAGGTTGCGGCAAGGTTCGCGGAGCTTGTCGGGACCTGGGAGTTCTGGGGTGCCGTCGGCGTGTCGTTGGCTAGGATCGCGGCGGGGTTTGTGCTGGCGGTCGTGGCCGGCGTCGCGCTTGCAGCCGCCTCGGGGCGCTGGCGAGCTGTGCGTACGCTGCTCGCGCCGCTGGTGGGGGCTGTGAAGGCTGCGCCTGTGGCGAGCTTTGTCATTCTAGTGCTCATCTGGGTTTCGTCGAGGCGCCTCTCGGTGATCATCTCGTTCCTCATGGCGATGCCGATCGTGTACACGAACGTGCTCGAGGGCATCGACCAGACCGACCCCGCGCTGCTCGAGATGGCCGATGTGTTCGGCGTGCGCGGATGGCGCCGCGCGGCGACGGTTTACGCCTCCGAGGTCGCGCCCTACCTGCGGGCGGGGGTTTCGCTTGCCGTCGGCCTTTCGTGGAAGTCGGGCATCGCGGCCGAGGTCATCGGCCTGCCGGATCCCTCCATCGGTATCAACCTGTATGAGGCCAAGGTGTACCTGGATACGCCGGACCTGTTTGCTTGGACGCTCGCGATCGTGTTGCTCTCCGTGGCGATCGAGGCCGCGCTTCGCCGCGCGCTCAGCTGGGCGCAGGCGTGTTGGGAGGCGAGGGCGTGATGGCGGGAGATGCGTTTTATGCGCTCTTTGGCGTCGACTTTGCCTACGGCGACGCGGGCACGCCGGTGCTCACCGAGGCCTCGGCCGAGTTCGAGCCGGGCCGCGTGCACATGATCTTCGGGCCCTCCGGGGAGGGCAAGACCACGCTGCTTCGCCTGCTTATGGGTCTTGAGCGGGCTTGCGCGGGCGAGGTCGCGCGGCCTGCCTCCGCGCGGATCGCCGCGGTGTTCCAGGAGGACCGGCTATGCGACGGCATGACCGCGACGTTGAATATCCGGCTGCCGCATGCAGAGCTTCATGGCGCTGACCTGCGTGAATTCATCGAGCATGAGCGCCGGGCGCTCGAGGGGGTCGGTATTGCCGCCGACGACGCCGCACGTCCGGTCCGCGAGCTCTCCGGTGGCCAGCGCCGGCGCGTGGCGCTGCTGCGCGCCCTTCTTGCCGATGCCGATGCGCTGTTCTTTGACGAGCCGCTTCGGGGCCTCGACGCCGAGGGCGCCGATCGAGTCGCCGCCTTCGCTGCGCCGCTGCTTGTGGGAAAGACCGTGTTTTGGGTCACCCACGACGAGCACGATGCCGGCCGCGCTGCCGACCCCGTGCGCTGGGTCCTCTCCGACGGCACTCTTCGGCGCGTGCCGGCGTAAAGTCCCAAAAATCAACGACTTAATTCAAGTTCGGTGGGTAGCCGCTGTCTAGAAGCGGCATTTTGCAATGAAAACCGGGCGCTTTGAGATGGGACTACTCATTCAAGTCGAATTAAGTCGTATATTCTCGGACTTTTAGATAAGCTTCGCCCAGTCGATGAGCAGCTCGGCCCTTAGCTGGGTGGTGGCACGTCGCTCTTTCTCTGTTTCCGGCTTGAGCCGACGCCCAAGCCTTTCCGCCACAAGCTTGGCAAAGGCGTCGAATCTATCTCGGCTCCCTAACATGTCATGCGAGGCGAACAAAACGCGAATTCCCATCTGTTCGAGCGCCGCGGCCCGGTCGAAATCACTTATGAGGCTTTCCTCGTTGTCGTGGATCATCTTGCTCTGACACTCGACGTCGAGGTCGGCGTCTTCCCAAAACAAGTCGCAGTAGCAGTGGTTTCTTTGAGCGAGGAGCTGGGCATTCGGGCTAAGGGTCACCTTTGCGTTGTGCTCGAATCCGCCGAGGCCCTTGCCTCCCCGGCGGCGCGGAAGCCCGAGCAGCAACGCCGTCTGGACTTCAAGCGGGGAAGCGGCACCGGGCGTGACGAGCTCCGCCGCAAGGCGCAATTTCTCTCGGCCGTTACGCTGTGTGGTCTCTTCGGCAAACCCCTTAAGGGCTTGGGGGTCGGTGAGCGGAGCTCGATTCCAAAGGCTCGATAGCGCGGCGCCTTCATAACAAGGGGACCAGCCGTTCAGGCGCTGGCGACCGGTGTTGCTGGCTAGTATTTTCTGAAGTCGTCGCTCGATGGGGGCGGGGGTCTTGTAAACCGAGAACGATCCGCACAGCTCGCTTGCGATCATCAACGTCTTTATCCATGAGCTTCGCGCGGCCACCTGCTGCAGGGCCAACTCCGGTGATGCGACGCTAATGCCGTCTGTTACCTGCACGAATGAGCCGAAGGGAAGGTCTCCCGACCAAAGATGCGGCCGGATCAGCTTTGAGGGCCGGGCGTCTTTCCGGTCCCGGACAAGGACGTCGACGGGACCATCGAAGCATGCGGCAAACGCGAGGAACACCTTTTTGATCTCGACGGCGGAGCCTCCGGTCTTTCGCCATTGGGGTCCCGACTGAAACAGGCCGCACAAAGGCAGCGTCTCAAGGAGCTCGGCCCTGAGGGAGACAAGGTCGTCTGGCGCCATCGCGCCGCGAAGCATCTCCTCGTCGCCCGCCGTGAGCAGGCGAACAATGGGCGGAGTGCGCCAAAACCTCAGAGCCGATATGTCGCAAATACACGTTTCCATGAAAAGACGCTAGCACGAGCTTCGCTGGCGGGCTTCTTCCGGTCGGTTGAGAGGCCGGCAATATCCGATATGCGGTAGCCGAGCTATGAAAGTCGCGAAAATATACGACTTAATTCAGACTCGGTGAGTATGAAGCTCAATTTCACTGCCAAAACATGATGAAACTCAGTGGAATACCGGGATGGTCTGAGTTAAGTCGTATATTTTCGCGACTTTGCGTGGCTGAAGCCTGGCGATCGGCCTTGTGTCCCCTCTCTTTGCCGGCTTGTTACTGTCTTGTCACCTGTAAAGTCAAGTGCCATACTGTCAACCACTGTATCTCGACCCGGCGGGGAGGCCGGGTCTGACGGAGGGGCATGGCATGGTTTCTGACGAGATGCGAGCAGAGGTCGAGCGACTCAAGCGCGAGCAGGACGCGGTGATCCTCGCGCACTATTATGTGACGCCCGATGCTCAGGATTTGGCCGACTACATCGGCGACTCGTTCTTCCTGTCAAAGAAGGCGGCCACGCTCGACTGCAAGACGTTGGTCTTTGCCGGCGTGCACTTCATGGCCGAGTCGGCGAAGCTTTTGAGCCCCAATAAGCGCGTGCTCATGCCCGAGCCCACCGCCGACTGCCCCATGGCCCACATGGTCAAAAAGGCCACCATCGACGCCGCGCGCGCCAAGTACGGCGACGACCTCGCCGTGGCCTGCTACGTCAACTCGACGAGCCAGATGAAGGCCTGGTCCGACGTGTGCGTGACCTCCTCCAACGCCGTCAAGATCGTGCGCGCCCTTCCGCAGCACAACGTCTTGTTCATCCCCGACATGAACCTCGGCCACTACGTCGCGCTGCAGGTCCCCGAGAAGAACGTCATCCTGAACGACGGCTTCTGCCCCACCCACGAGGCCATCGAGCTCGCCGAGATTGAGGCTGCCCGTGCCGAGCACCCCGGCGCCCGCGTGCTCGCGCACCCCGAGTGCGGCGACTGGGTGCTCAAGGAGGCCGATTTCGTCGGCTCCACCTCCCAGATCATCGCCGAGGCTGTGGCGAGCGACGCCACCGACTTCATCATCGCGACGGTCCACGGCGTCATCCGCGAGCTCGAGGCTCAGACCGCGGGCACGGGCAAGCGCTTCTGGTTCCCGCGCACGACGCCCATCTGCCCCAACATGGCTCGCGTGACCGCCGAGAAGGTCCTCGCCTGCCTTCGCGACGGCACGGGCGAGGTCAGCCTGCCGGACGATGCGGTCGCCGCCGGCTCCGCCCACGCGCTCGACCTCATGCTCGACTACGCCAAGTAAGACGCGGGGGCTGCCCCCTCGTCAAACGGAAGGAAGACTATGGCTGGAACGAAGACCATCGACGCGGACGTCGTCATCGTCGGGTGCGGCGTGGCGGGCCTCTACTGCGCTCTCAACCTACCGCACGCCCTGCGCGTCGTGCTTCTTGCCAAGACCACCGTCGACGAGTGCGATTCCATGCTCGCCCAGGGCGGCATCTGCGTGCTGCACGACCCGGACGACTACGAGTCCTTCTTTGAGGACACGCTTCGCGCCGGTCACTACGAGAACCGCCTCGAGTCCGTCGACATGATGATCCGCGCGAGCCGCCCTATCATCGACGACCTGATCAAGCGCGGCGTTCGCTTTGCCCGCACCGCCACGGGCGAGCTCGACTACACCCGCGAGGGCGCCCACTCCCGTCCGCGCATCGTCTATCACGAGGACATCACGGGTGAGGAGATCACCACGCACTTGCTTGCCTGCGTGCGCGAGCTTCCGAACGCGACCGTGCTCGAGAACACCTGCATGACCGATATCCTCGAGGGTTTCGAGGCCGACGGCCGCCGCGTGTGCCGTGGCATCGTGGCCGAGGACGCCGGCGGCGCGCGCCTGCAGATAAACGCCGACGCCACGGTGCTCGCGACGGGTGGCGTGGGCGGCCTGTACAAGCATTCCACGAACTACCCCTGCCTCACCGGCGACGGCTGCCGCGTGGCCGCCGAGCACGGCGTGCTCCTTGAGCACATGGACTTCGTGCAGATCCACCCCACGACGCTGTGGACCCGAAAGCCTGGCCGCAGCTTCCTCATCTCGGAGTCCGCGCGTGGCGAGGGCGCGATCCTGCTCAACGGCGCGGGCGAGCGCTTCTGCGACGAGCTCCAGCCGCGCGACGTGGTCTCCGGCAACATCCTGCGCGAGATGGCCCGCGAGGGTTCCGAGCACGTCTGGCTCAGCTTTGAACACGTGGCGCGTGAGGAACTCCAGAACCACTTCACCCACATCTGCGAGCAGTGCCGCGAGGAGGGCTACGACATCTTCACCGAGCCGGTGCCCGTCGTTCCGGCCCAGCACTACTTCATGGGCGGCATCCACGTGAACTCCGACTCGGAGACTACGCTGCCGCACCTCTTTGCCGCTGGCGAGACGTGCTGCAACGGCGTGCACGGCCGCAACCGCCTGGCGTCGAACAGCCTGCTCGAGGGCCTCGTGTTCGCCCAGCGCGCCGCCGACAAGATCATGCGCGACCGCTTCGCCGCCGACACCGCCGCCCAGCTCGCCATCGCCGCGGGCGCCCGGAGCCGCTTCATCGCGGGCTCGCGCGACGTGACCGACGTCGCGGTTCTTTGCGGCGCCGAGTAGCAGGAAAGAAGACCAGGCAAGAAGGGCGTGCCCTTAGTTACGTTCGCGCGATTTTGGGACAAAATCCCCCGTCCCTTTTGTCCCAGTGAGGAGAGACGATGATGGACCCGATGATTCAGGCAAAGATGGACGCCGCGATCCGCGCTGCGCTCGAGGAGGACATGCCGTTCGGCGACGTGAGCACGATGTCCGTCATGCCCGAGCCCCGTCCCGGCCGCGTGCAGCTCATCGCCAAGCAGGACGGCGTGATCGCCGGTCTTGGCGTGTTCGCGCGCGTCTTTGCCCTCATCGACCCTGCCGTGACCGTGAACGCACTCGTCGCCGATGGCGATGAGGTTACAAGCGGACAGCACCTCGCCACCGTCGAGGGCGACGTCCGCGTGCTGCTCGAGGGCGAGCGCGTAGCCCTCAACTACCTTCAGCGCATGAGCGGCGTTGCCACCTACACTCACCGCATTGTCGCCTCGCTCGTGGCGGCGGGCGCAAAGACCCGCCTTGTCTGCACGCGAAAGACCACCCCTGGCCTGCGTCTCTTTGAGCGCGAGGCTGTGCGCATGGGCGGCGGGCACCTGCACCGCTACGGCCTCTCGGACGCGGTGATGCTCAAGGACAACCACATCGACGCCGCCGGCGGAATCACGCCCGCCGTGGCCGCCGCCCGCGCGACCGCGCCCTTCACTGCCAAGGTCGAGGTCGAGTGCGAGACGCTCGACATGGTGCGCGAGGCCGTTGAGGCGGGCGCAGACATCATCATGCTCGACAACATGGACCACGCCACAATGGCCGAGGCGATCTCGATCATCGACGGCCGCGCGACGACCGAGGCGAGCGGAAACGTCACAGCCGAAAACGTCACGGGCTACGCCGACCTCGGGGTCGACATCGTGAGCTGCGGCGCCCTCACGCACTCCGCGGGCATCCTGGACCTTTCGCTCAAGCACCTCGAGGTGCTCGGGTGAGCGGCTCCGGTGAGGCGCGCCGTGAGAAAATCCTCAAGGCCCTGACCTCGGCCGACGTCCCCATGGCGGGCGCGTCCCTCGCTCAGGCGCTCGGCGTTTCTCGCCAGGTCGTCGTGCAGGACATCGCGCTTCTCCGCTCGCAGGGTTGGCCCATCAACTCGACGAATCGCGGCTACGTGCTCGAGCGCGAGGCAACCCGGCCGACGCGCCTGTTCAAGTGCCACCACTCTGTCGAGGAGACCGCAGACGAGCTCAACTTGATCGTCGACTTGGGCGGGCACGTGCGCGACGTGCTCGTCAACCACCGCGTCTACGGAAAGCTCAGCTGCGAGCTCGGCATCGCGAGCAGGCGGGACGTGCGCGCATACATCGACCAGATCCATTCGGGAAAGTCGAGCCCGCTCATGCTCATCACGAGCGGCTACCACTTCCACCACGTGACCGCCGAGTCCGAAGAGGTCCTCGACGAGATCGGCGACGCCCTTGCCCAGGCTGGTTTTCTCGCGCCAAAGACGGACTTTGAGCTAGAGTCTTTTGGCGAATAGCCAAAACGCCGCTCGCGGCGCGTCCGAAGGAGCATCCATGAGCGTCAAGCCATCCGTCCCGCGCACGCTCGCGCAGGTCACGCTTCGCGTCGTCTCGGCCATCATGGCCATTATCGGCGGGCTCATGGTCGTGGGGGCAATCCTGGTGTTTCTGTATCGCCACCAGCTGGGCTTCCCCGAGGACTCCATGTGGACCATCTTTGCGTACGGCGGCATCATCCTGGCCGCCGCCGCGCTGCTGCTCCTCACGGCGCGCCTCGGCCTGCGCGCGGCCGACGACTCGTCGAAGGTCGGCCCGTACCGCGCCCTATGCTACTTCGTCGGCCTCGTGATCCTCGTGGCCATCGTGTGGGGCTGGGGCATGGGCATGTTCATCCTCTTCAACCCCGTGGTGCTCGTGAGCACCGTTACCTACGTGCTCGTGTGCTCCCAGCTCGCCGACAAGGTGGCCGACGAGCACGAGCGCGGCGTCGTCGGCGAGACCTTCCTGCGCACCGGCCGCCAGCGCACGCTGCACCTGCTCTCGGAGGTCATGATCGTCAAGGGCGCGATCGTCGGGCTCATGGCCGCCGTGATGGCCCTCGCCTTCTACTCGATGGGCGACATAAGCCTCGCCGCGAGCCTGGGGGTCTCCGTCGCGGACCTCGAGAAGGACTTGATCGAGAACGCCGTGGCTGCCGCCCTGCACCTGGGCGTCGGAGCACTCGGCATCTGGGGCTCGAACCGTCCCGAGAAGATCATGCCCTTCTTCGCCGTGTCTGCCGGGGCGCTTGCGCTCGACGTCGTGCGCATCGTGACGGGCGTCGTGGCGAGCGGTGCGCTTCTTGCCGCCGGCACCGACACGCTGCTCGACCTCGTGTACACGGGCAGCTGCGCATGGCTTGCCTGGAAGGTCTGGCGCCAGCCGCGCGAGCTCGTGGACAAGGGGCTCATTGCAAGGCAGTAGGCCGGCGGGCACCTGGTTTGCGACGGCGTCTTTATTAGCTGCGCGCTAATGAAATCGCCGGGAGCGTTTCCTACGATGGGCTTATCGAAACGCCATCAAGAAAGGAAACGTTATGTCCGAACAGCAAACCCCTCGTTCCGTCGCCGCTATCGTCGCCCTTGTGCTGGGCGTCATCGCCCTTATCTCTTCCTGGGTGCCCATCATCAATAACTTATCGTTTATCTTTGCCCTCGTGGGAGTCGTGTTTGCCGTCGTGGGTCTTGTGGGCACGCTTCGCGGCAAGAAGTCCGGTCGCGGGCTCGCCATCGCCTCGGCGGTTGTGAACGTGGCTGCCGTCGCCATCGTGCTGGCGACCCAGTCTGCCTACTCCGCCGCCATCGACGAGGCTGCCTCGGGCACGGTCCAGACTTCGGATGGAGCGTCCGCCGCGGCCCTCGCGGCCGAGGGGACGACCTCTGCCGAGCCTGCCGACAAGTACTCCATTGACGGCGAAGAGCTTAGCGGCGACGCCTACTCCTGCAAGATCTCCGGCGTGTACACTAACAAGGCCGGCAAAGACCTCAGCTACGTTCAGGTGAGCTATAACCTCTTTGATGCCGACGGCAACCAGATTGGCACGGCTCTGGCGAACACGAATAACCTCGCCGATGGCGGAACCTGGAAGTTCGAGGCCTTCGGCTCGGTGGCTGTCGATGAGGTCGCAAGCTACAAGATTGGGGACGTGACGGGCTTTTAGGCGGGGGGCCGCATGGCGGAGAAGCTGACGGAGGAGCTTTTGAGCGAGCTGCTCGACGCGCCGACGATTGACGGTTTCGTCGCGAAAAACGCGCTTGGCCATCGAAAGCTCGGCGAATACCTTGAGGAGCTGCTCGAGCAAAAAGGCCTCAAGCGCTCGCAAGTCGTGCATATGGCGAATCTCAACGAGACGTTCGGGTATCAGATCTTTACCGGTCAGCGCAACCCGAGCCGCAACAAGGTCCTGCAAATTGCCTTTGCCATGGCGCTCAGCCTCCGCGAGACGAACCGCGCGCTCGAAGCCGCCGGCGTAAGCTCGTTGTACAGCAAAGACCGCCGCGATGCGATTATCATCTTCTGCCTTGACCGCGGATGCTCGCTTCAAAAGGTCAACGAGGAGCTCTATCGCTTCGGCGAGGAAACCCTCTGCTAAGGCTATTATGGGGACTATGGAAGAGTCTCCGGACAATTCGCTCCACGATGAGCTGGCAGCTCAGCTCGATGCGCTCGACGTCGCAACGGCGTCGGGCGCTTATCGCGTGGAGCGCGTGCTTAAGCGGTCGCCGATGGAAGAGACCCAGCTCGTGCACCTGCGCTGTACCGACGGGGGAGAGCTGGGCCCCTATGTGCGCAAGGTGTTTGCCGCCAATGCTGGCATCGGCGGAGCGTACGAGAAGCTTGCGGAGGCGCAGCGCGCCGGGGTTCGCTTCAGGCAGCTTCCCCGAATCGTGAGCTGTGCAAAGAAGAACGGCCGACTTGAGGTCGTTATGGAGTACATACAGGGCGCGACGCTTCGCGAGGTTGTTGGGCGTTCGCGACCGGAAGACCGAGCGCTGCTCGCCCACCGGCTTATGCCCGCTGTCTGCGAAGCTGTGCGTGAGCTTCACGAGGGTACGGGCGAGGTGATCATTCATCGCGACCTTACGCCCAGCAATGTGATGATCCCCGATGCCGACCCCGCGACGCCCGTGCTCATTGATTTGGGCATAGCCCGAGTCTGGCGCGAGGGGGCCGATGCCGACACCACGCGCTTCGGCACGCGCCCCTATGCCCCGCCGGAGCAGTTCGGCTTCGGGCAGACCGATGTGCGAAGCGACGTCTACGCCCTCGGCATGCTGGCGTTTTTCTGCCTGACCGGGCGCGACCCAGAGGCTAGCGACCGAGAGCACGGTTTTGCCTGCCGCGAAGTGCCCGAAGGGTGGCGAAAAGTCATCGCCAAAGCGGTGTCGCTCGATCCAGGTGAGCGTTACGGTGCCGCCTCAGAGATCGCAGAGGCGATTGCTGGATTGAAAACGGCGTCGCCTCAGCCTGGTCCTTCTCGACACGCGACGTCGCGTTCGACTCGATTTTTAACCGCTCGAAACGCGGTCGTGCTTTTGGTTTGCGGTGCCCTCATCGTCAGCGGGTTGAGCGCAGCCTTGCCTCCGCCAGAGCATCTGCAGGGGTCGTATGCGGGCTACGTGCTTGGGGCCGCAGTGTTGTTTCCTTGTAGCGCGGTAATTGCCGCTTATGCGCTTATGGACAAGCGCTGGCTGCGAGAAAACGTCTCCTTCTTTCGCGAGCGCACTCCGGCGCAGGTATGGCGGGCAATCGCCGGGGCGCTCGCTGCTGTTATGGTGGTCGGGTTCATCGTTGCACTTCTATTTGAGCTGTAAAGAAGGCGGGCAGGGGATGTCTCCCTGCCCGCCTTTGCGTGCGTGCTATCCGCGCTCGTGGCTATGCCAGGTCAAGTTCCATGAGGCGCGCGATGCTCACGATGTAGATCTTGAGCGCGCGCTTGAGGTCGGCCTCGCTCACGCCCTCGTCAGGCCCGTGCTCCATGCCGACCCACTCGGGCTCGTCGGCGTTGTTCTCGTGCGGGCCGAAGGCGCAGGCGCGGCGGAACTTGCGGGCGTAGGTGCCGCCGCCGATGCAGAAGGCCTCGGCCTTCTTGCCCGTGTACTCGCTGTAGGTGTCGAGCAGGCAGCTGATCTCGTCGCACTTGGGGTCGATGTAGAAGGGGACCTTGTCCTCGAGCTTGCGGTAGCCGCAGCCGTGGGACGCGGCGATCTGGCCCATGCGCTCTGTGATGGCCTCGCCCGTGGTCGTGGTGGGGTAGCGGGAGTCGACGGTCTGCACGAAGTGGCCGTCCACGGTACGCACCGTGCCCGCGATACAGGTAAGGGGGCCGAACTTCTCGTCGTGGGCGGCGATGCCGGTGTGGGAGCCGCAGGTGTCCTCGGTGAGGGCGACCTCGAGCTCGACGAAGGCGCGCGACGCGTCGTCGACGAGGTCGTTGGCGAGCAGGTAGCGGGCGAGCAGGCCGATGGCGTTTACGGTGCCGGCGGGCAGCGAGGCGTGGCCTCCCTTGCCGTGGGCGCTGACGCGCGTAAGGCCGTCGTCGGCGGGCTCGACCTCGATGTGCTCGGCGGCGGGCAGCGCGGCGGCGTCGGCGTGCACGACGGCGCAGGCGAGGCCGGGGATGGCGTTGGCCACGGTGCCGCCGTCGAGCTCGACGAGCTTGCCGCCCGCGACGGCGTCGACCGTGCGGAACTCGCCCTGATAGACGCCCTTCTCGCCGCAAATCAGCGGGAAGTCGGCGTCAGGCGAGAAGCAGAACAGCGGCTCGGGGCAGTGCTTGAGGTAGTACTTGACGTCGCCCATGGACGTCTCCTCGGCGTTGCCGATGATGCAGCGCAGGGTGTAGGGGAGCTTCTTGCCGGAGGCCTCGACCATGCGGGCAAAGAAGTGCGCGGCGTAGAGCGAGAGGACGAAGGGGCCCTTGTCGTCGAGGACGCCGCGGCCGATGAGGTAGCCGTCCTTGCGCGTGACGTCGAGGGCGGGGAAGGTCCAGCCGAGGCCGAGCGGGACGATGTCGGTGTGGGCAATGGTGGCGATGTAGCCGTCGGACTCGCCGGCGAGGTCGGCGTAGCCGATGTAGCCGTCGAGGTCGGTGACGGAAAGGCCGAGGCGGGCGGCGATCTTTTCGGCGGCAACCAGCGCCTCGTTGGATGCCGGGCCCCAGGGCTTGCCGGGCTCCGCGTGCTCCAGGTCCTCGACCGACTCGATCTTCACAAGGGTGCGGATATCCTCGACGATATCCTCCCAGACCTCGTCGACAAAGACGTCGACGTCCTGCTTGAGCTGCTGCTCGTTCATGCGTCCTCCTTGTGCAGCGCACACGGCGCTTCGGTGGGTGGTTTCCGAAATCATCTTAGCGCGTGGAGGGGAGGGCGAGGGCGCTGCTTGCAAGACGGCACCGATTCCAAAGAAGGGCGCTGGGCGGTGCGAGCGTGCGGTTGGGGGCGTCGCGAACGTTGCGGCGGCTCGGCTAGTTGCGGTTGCCGCGCGTGCGGTTGTAGCCGCGGCCGTAGGCGTCGAACGCGTCGATGGCGTCTCGCTCGAGGGCGTCGAGGCTCTCATAGCCGCTCTGGGTCAGGGAGACGACGCTGATCTCGAAGGCGTCGCCGTACTTGAGGTCGGCATAGACGTCGCCGTTGCCGTGCCCGGTGAGGTGCTGGGTTACGCGGCCGACGACGCGGACGCTCTGGCCGACGTAGTACAGGTCGCGCGTGGTGTTGTGGATCACGTAGACGCCGGTGAAGTCGCCGTTTGCGGTGAGGCGGTCGCGTGCGGCGAGGAACTCGCGCGGGGTGGCGCCGGGAGAGACGAGGCCCCAGAGTTTGTTCTTGAGGGCGGCCTGGCGGCGTTGGAGGGTAGATCCGTAGACGACGAAGACGGCGGTGAGGGCAAGGCAGGCGATGGCGCCATACAGGCTGAGGTCGCAGAGGAACGTGCCGACCTCCGCTGCTGCGGCGCTGCCCGCCATGCCGAAGCCATCGGCGCGGCCCGTCGAGTACAGACAAAGGCAAAGAACCGCTACGGAGGCGAGGCCGCCCGCGACGCGGAAGTAATACATGTGGGTCGTGCTTAGGGAGCTGGCCAAGACGAAGTGCCCTTCATACCAAAAAAGGTCAGGACCGAAGTCCTGACCTTTGAATTTATGGTGGGCGTTACAAGATTTGAACTTGTGACCTCTTCCGTGTCAGGGAAGCGCTCTCCCCCTGAGCTAAACGCCCGAAGCTTGGGGTGCGCGTTTTCGCGCGAGGAATAATATACCGAAGGTCTGGCGCGGGCGCAACCCTTTTTTTGAAAAACTTTTTCCCGTGCGAAAATTAGCGGTTTTGGGCTGCCCACTGTGAGAAGATTGGTCTGCGCTCCAAACACACTTCAACCGCACGAGGGGGCAATCCCGTGTATACCGTATTTCTTGCCGGGGGCATCGCCTCGGGCAAATCTTCCGTAGCCCGCGCGCTCGAGCGCCGCGGGGCGTGGCGCATCGACCTCGACCAGGTTTCCCGTGCTGTGCTCGAGCCCGGCTCCGAATGCGTTGCCGAGGTCGTCGAGGAGTTCGGCGAAGACCTCGTCGACGCACAGACGGGCGCGCTCGACCGCGGCGCCCTCGCGCGCCGTGCCTTTGCCGATGCCGATTCCACCGCCCGCCTGGAGGCTATCGAGCTCCCCTATATCCGGCGCATGCTCGTACGCATGCTGGAAGGGGAGGGCTGCTGCCTGACCAAGCCGCGCGTCTGCGTGGTCGAGGTTCCGCTGCTCGACAGGATCGAGTCGATGCTCAACCTTGCCGACGAGGTGCTCGTCGTCGATTGCCCGCTTGAGGTGCGGCGAGTTCGTGCGCACGGGCGTGGCATGGACGTTGCCGACTTCGACCGGCGCGCAGCGCTTCAGCCGAGCGATGAGTACCTGCGTGAGCACGCGACGGCGCTGCTTGACAACTCGGGCGGGCCGTCGGAGCTGGCCGAGCAGGTCGATGCCTGGTGGTCGGCGCACGAGGCGGCTGGCTGGAGGGGTGCCTGCAATGGCTAGGGCCAAGAACGAGACCCGCTTTTTCCGCTGGTTCCGAGCGCTCCCGCTGTTTGTGCTCACGGTTGCCTTCATCGCGTGCGCGACGCTCTCGGCCACTCCGACAACCTTTGTGGCGCAGACCTTCTATCCGGTTAGGTATCCGGACGCGATCAATGAGTCGGCTGCCAGGCATGGCGTCGACCCGATGCTCGTGGCGGCGGTGGCCAAGTGCGAGTCGGGTTGGAACGCCGACGCCCAGTCGGGGGCCGGCGCCGTCGGCGTCATGCAGGTTATGCCGTCCACGGCCGAGGAGCTGGCCGAGCTCGGGGTGGTCGACGGCTCGGCCTTCGACCCCGCGGCGCTCGACGACCCCGCGACCAACATCGAGTACGGCTGCGCATACCTAGGTGTGCTTCAAAGGGAGCTCTCCGATGACGATGAGGTCATCTGCGCCTATAACGCGGGTCTCGCGGCGGTGCAGGGTTGGCTCGAATCCGGCGGGTCGGTTGCCGACAATGTTCCGTTCTCCGAGACGAAGTACTACTTGGAGCGCGTAAAACAGGCGTATGAGGGTTACAAACGGTCGTATCCCGACGGGTTTTAGCCTCCCTGCCCTGCGATCGGGGCCTGTGGCGGGGCGTTATTCGCTTAGTGGGTGAACAAAACGGGACTCGTTAGGGTATCGGCAAATTGCTCAACTCATCTACCTGCGATTTTGCAAAGCGGGGTTCGTCGGATACTCGACGAACCCCGTTTTGTTCACCCACTAAGGGATGTTTGTGCACGCGAGAGCTGCGGAAAACGCCAGACGTGGCAGATTCTTAGCGCGCGGCCCTGTGCGTGAGGTGCCAACCGCCGCAGAACTCGCACTCGTAGCAGCTAAGGTCGCGCGAGCCGTGCCGCCTGCAGGCGTGGATCGCGTCCTCGGCCTCCGCTCGCGTGGCGTAGCGCTTCTTTCGGTCGCAGGCTCGGTAGCGGGCGTGCTCTTCCCTTCGGGCGTCCTCGCGCGCAAAGGCCGCCGCGGCGCCGGTGTCCTGTGCTAGGCCCGCCTCAAACGAGGCGCGCTGCTTGGCCTTTGCCGATTGCTTCCTGCTGCCCACCCAAAACTCCGATCTGTGCCTGTTTTTGCCGTGAGCTAACTATAACCGTCGCTGGATAACGAAAAAGCGCCCGCCGGGTAACCGACGGGCGCCTAGTCATGCCGTTATGCTTGCGAGCAAATACTACATGCGCTCGTGGCAGGTACGGGAGATGACGTCGAGCTGCTGCTCACGGGTGAGGTCGATGAACTTCACGGCGTAGCCGGAGACGCGGATGGTGAAGTTGGCGTACTCGGGCTTCTCGGGGTGCTCCATGGCGTCCTTGAGCTTCTCGACGCCGAAGACATTGACGTTCAGGTGGTGAGCGCCGTTGGCGAAGTAGCCGTCGAGGACGTTGACGAGGTTCTGCGTGCGCTGCTCGTCGTCGTTGCCCAGGGCAGACGGGTTGATGGTCTGCGTGTTGGAGATGCCGTCGAGGGCGTACTCGTAGGGGAGCTTGGCGACGGAGTTCAGCGAGGCAAGCAGGCCGTTCTGCTCGGCGCCGTAGGCGGGGTTAGCGCCCGGGGCAAACGGGGTGAACGCCTTGCGGCCGTCGGGGGTGCCGCCGGTGGCCTTGCCGTAGACGACGTTCGAGGTGATGGTGAGAATCGAGGTCGTCGGCTCGGAGTTGCGGTAGGTGTGGTGCTTGGCGATCTTGGCCATGAAGGTCTTGAGCAGCCACACGGCGACGTCGTCGGCGCGGTCGTCGTCGTTGCCGTACTTGGGGAAGTCGCCCTCGACCTCGTAGTCGACGACAACGCCCTGCTCGTCGCGGACGGTCTTGACCTTGGCGTACTTGATGGCGCACAGGGAGTCGACGACGTGAGAGAAGCCGGCGATGCCGGTCGCGAAGGTGCGGCGCACGTTGGTGTCGATGAGGGCCATCTCGGCGGCCTCGTAGTAGTACTTGTCGTGCATGTACTGGATGAGGTTCAGGATGTTGACGTAGAGGTCAGCCAGCCAGTCCATCATGAGGTCGAACTTGTGCATGACCTCGTTGTAGTCGAGGTACTCGCTCGTGATGGGGGCGTACTCGGGGCCGACCTGCATGTGGTTGCCCTGCTTGTCCATGAACTTCTCGTCCTTGCCGCCGTTGATGGCGTAGTTCAGGCACTTGGCGAGGTTGGCGCGGGCACCGAAGAACTGCATCTCCTTGCCGGTCTCGGTAGCGGAGACGCAGCAGCAGATGGAGTAGTCGTCGCCCCAGACCGGACGCATGACGTCGTCGTTCTCATACTGGATCGAGGACGTGGTGACGGAGATCTTGGCGGCGTACTTGCGGAAGTTCTCCTGCAGGCGCTTGCTGTAGAGAACGGTGAGGTTCGGCTCGGGAGCGGGACCCATGTTCTCGAGGGTGTGCAGGAAGCGGTAGTCGTTCTTGGTCACGAGGCTGCGGCCGTCCTGGCCGAGGCCGGCGACCTCAAGGGTGGCCCAAACCGGGTCGCCGGAGAACAGCGCCTGGTAAGAAGGAATACGGGCGAACTTGACCATGCGGAGCTTGAGGACGAGGTGGTCGATGAGCTCCTGGGCCTCGGACTCGGTGATCTTACCGGCCTCGAGGTCACGCTGGATGTAGATGTCCAGGAAGGTGGAGACGCGGCCCACGGACATGGCGGCGCCGTTCTGGGTCTTGATGGCGGCGAGGTAGCCGAAGTAGAGCCACTGGACGGCCTCGTGGGCGTTGGTGGCCGGCTTGGAGATGTCGTAGCCGTAGATCTCGGCCATCTTCTTCATGCCCTGGAGGGCACGGATCTGGTCGGAAATCTCCTCGCGCTGACGGATGACGTCGTCGGTCATGGTGCCGTCGCCGCAGTTGGCCTGGTCGGCCTTCTTGCCGGCGATGAGGCGGTCGACGCCGTAGAGGGCGACGCGACGGTAGTCGCCGACGATGCGGCCGCGGCCGTAGGTGTCGGGCAGGCCGGTGATGACGTGAGAGTGGCGGGCAGCGCGCATCTCGGGGGTGTAAGCATCAAAGACAGCCTGGTTGTGGGTCTTGTGATACTCGTTGAAGATCTGGTTGAACTTGTCGTTCACGTGGAAGCCGTAGTTCTCGGCCGCCTGCTGGGCCATCTTGATGCCGCCGTAGGGCATGAAGGCGCGCTTCAAGGGCTTGTCGGTCTGCAAGCCGACGATCTTCTCGAGGTCCTTGGTGTTCTCGCCGATGTAGCCCGGGCCGTAGGCGGTCAGGCCGGAGACGACCTCGGTCTCGCACTCGAGGACGCCGTCGTGGGCGCGCTCCTCGGCCTGGAGCTCCTGGACCTTGCCCCAAAGCTCGTTGGTGGCGTTGGTCGGGCCGGCGAGGAACGAGTCGTCGCCGTCGTAGGGGGTGTAGTTGCGCTGGATGAAGTCGCGGACGTTGATGTCGTCCACCCAGTGGCCACCCTTAAAGCCGTTCCACTCTTCGCAAAGCTGCATTGCCATGCCTCCTTGTTCTCGGCGCGGCGTCCCTGAGCCGGGGACATCGCGCATTAATAACCTTGCTTTGAATCGGTGTTGCCTTTGGTGAAGCTATATCTCCAGCTCGCCGCGCAGAATCTGCTGTGCCCGCGCGGTGCGCTCTGGGGTCGGGGGTTCAACGCCTTCGAGTCGGTAGGGGAGACCGAGCTCTTCCCACTTGAAGACGCCGAGGGTGTGGTACGGGAGCACCTCGACGCGCTTGACGGCACCTCCGAGCTCGGCGATGAACTCGCGCGTGCGGCGCAGGTACTCGTCGACGTCGGTGATGCCCGGCACGAGGACGTGGCGAATCCACAGGGGCTGCTCGCGCTGCGCGAGGTAACGCAGGCAGTCGAGGATGTTCGCGTTGTCGCGACCGGTGAGCTCGCGGTGCTGCTCGGGGTCGATGTGCTTGATGTCGGCCATCACGAGGTCGCAGACGTCCATGAGCTGCTCGAACTTGCTAAACCACGGTTCCTCGCGCGTGAAGGGCGCAAGCGAGGTGTCCAGGCAGGTGTTGATGCCGCGGGCGTGCGCCTTCGTGAAGAGCTCGAGCACGAAGTCGAGCTGTCCCAAGGCCTCGCCGCCCGAGACGGTGATGCCGCCCTCCGGGCCCCAGTAGCTGCGATAACGCTCGGCCTGGTCGAGCAGCTCGTCGGCGCTCTTGAGCTCCGCGCCGTCGCCCGCCCAGGTGTCCGGGTTGTGGCAGTAGGCGCAGCGCATCGGGCAGCCCTTGAGGAAGATGAGGAAGCGAACGCCGGGGCCGTCGGCCGAACCGAACGACTCGATCGAGTGAACACGTCCCTGCATGCGCGCCTCCTCAGCTTAGATGCCTTGCCTTGCCCCGTTTGGGCCGAAAGCAAATCTAGTGGGCGTGCGTGAAGCGTTCCTTGATTGAAATCAAGTAAAAGATATTTACATAAGCGGATGGGGCGAACGGCATGATTCTGACGGTGAACGGTTAGCTTGCGGGTGGAAAGAAGGGCCTCGGGACACCTGCCGCTCAACCGACTGCCGACCGCCGCTGAAAGCATCCGCGCAGGTCAGGCCCGACCGTGCTGCGCGACCCCGCGCAGGCCCGCGTGGTCCACGACGAGGATTCGGCCGCGGCCGGGGCGCTCGATCAAGCCCTCGCGGGCGAACCGCGCCACGTTGCGGCTCACCGTCTCGGGGCGCAGGCCGACGCTCGCGGCGATGTCCTCGAGCTTGAGGTGGATCTCGGGCCCGGCGCAGCGCTGGTCGCGGACGAGCAGGTATTGGGCGAGCCGCTGCCTGGGGTCGCGGATGGAGAGCATCATGATGCGCTCCTCGGCGTCGTCGAGCTCGGTCGTCACCATGCGGATGAGCCCGAGCGCGACGTCGGGGTGGTTCGAGAGCAGCGCCTCGAAGTCGGGGCGGTGGATGCGGCACAGGCGCACCGGCGTGAGACACTCGACCGAGTAGCGGTAGACGTGGTCGGCGGTGAACATGCCATGCCACAGCGCCTGCCCGTCGTGGAGGACGTCGAGGACGTATTCCTCGCCGTCGGGGCTCACGCGGAACGTCTTTATGCGGCCGGAGCGGACGACGATGATGGACTCGATCGAGTCGCCCTCGTGGACGACGATGTCGCCCTCGGCGTGCGCCGTGTGGCGCGAGCAGGCCAAAAGCTCGCGCTTTGCGTCGACGGGCAGGTCGGCAAAGAGGCGGATGTGGTCCATGCAGGAACTGCCCGCGCGCGAAAACGCGCAGTCGTGCCCGGCGCCCGCACATACGCGGTTATCCTGCGGCTTTGTGGTCATTCTCGCCCCTCTCGTCGCTCGATTGCCCCATTATCGCGCATAAAGAAAGCCGCCGCCCGCGAGGTGCGGACGACGGCAATGTTTTATGCAGACGGGGTGTGCCCCGCGCCGCTTAGCGCTCCCAGGTGGTCAGGAGCGCGTCGAGCTGCGCCTCGATGGAGGCGCGGTCCATGTGGCGGCCGATGATGCAGAGCTTGGTCTCGCGGTCGCCGACCTCGGGGTCCCAGGTCTCGAGGATCTCGGGCGTCTCGGCGAGGATCTGCTTCTTTTCCTCCTCGGGCGCGGAGTCGACGAACAGGCCGTTCTCGGACAGGCGCATCTGGTGGCCGGCCTGCTCAAAGAGGTAGCACATGTCGGTGTTGAGCGTGGTCCACAGAACGCCCTTGGCGCGGACGACCTCGTCGGGCCAGTTGTACTCGACGTAGCGCTGGAAGGCGTCGTGGTCGAACGGCTGGCGGCGGTGGTAGACGAAGGTCTGGATGTCGTACTCGAGGACCTCGGGGTCGTCGTGCTCCTCGGGGTGCTCCATGGCCTCGATCCAGGCGGCGGAGTTGTAGGCCTTCATGAAGTCGAAGCGGTCGGTGTCCAGAAGCTCCTTCAGGTCGACGTCGCCCTGCTCGGCCTCGATGATGACGGCGTCCTTCTGCAGGCTGCGCACGATGGCCTTGAGCTCGCGGAGCTGCTCGGGCGTCACGGTGTCGGTCTTGTTGAGGATGAGGGTGGAGCAGAACTCGATCTGCTGGATGAGCAGGGACTCGATGTCGTCCTCGTCGATGTCGTCGGCAAGAAGGTCGCGGCCGCCGTTGAACTCGTCGTACATGCGGGCGCAGTCGACTACGGCGACGATGTTGTCGAGCGCGAGCTTGGGCTCGCCGCCAACCTTCTCCTCGTCGCAGAAGGCGCTGATGGTGTAGGCGATGGGCACGGGCTCGCAGATGCCGGAGGCCTCGATGATGATGTAGTCGAAGTCGCCCGAGTCCGCGATGGAGCTGAGCTGGTTGGCGAGGTCGTCGGCCAGGGTGCAGCAGATGCAGCCGTTGGTGAGCGGGATGATGTCCTCCGCCTCGGTGAGGCCGCCGTCGCGGATGAGGCTCGCGTCGACGTTGACCTCGCCGATGTCGTTGACGATCACGGCGGCGCGGATGCCGCCGTCGTTGGAGAGGATGTGGTTCAATAGCGTGGTCTTGCCGGCACCGAGGTAGCCGGTGAGCATCACGATCTTCACGGGTTTGTTCGCGGGCATGTGCCCTCCTTCGGGTTGAAAGCCATAACGGCTTTATGGTACCCCGAAGGCTGCCGTCCCGACGGCAAAACGGCAAGAAGCGCAGGGCTTCTTGCCGACGTGGCGGGCGTGAGCCCACGTTTCCCCGCGGCGCAGTGTTGGCGGATTCACTCGAGCCTACGTTGCCCCACGGCGCAGTGTTTTCGATTTGGATAAAGCCCGCGTTACCCCCTCTCGCAGTGCTGCCTGGCACTAGGAGAGGGGGTAACGTGGGCTCTTCTTGCCATTCGGACACTGGAGGAGGGGGAGATGTGGGCGCGCGGATTTCCACCAAAGCTGCGAGGCCGGGGAAAGTGGGCTCACAGCTCCCAATTAGTGCACGAAGAGCTTGATGATGGGGCGCTTCCAGTCGGCGTGCGGCGCGTCTTGCCTCCTTGGCGGAGCCATCGGTGGTCCCACCCGAGCCTTTTGTCGAGGAGCTTCTGTTCGGCGAGGCTATTCAACAGGGGCGGCGTTACCTTCATCCTATATAGCGCCTGGTGATTACCAACGATCTTTGGAACGAATTATTGCGGCTCGCCTAAAGTGGACGGTGGTTATATTGAGAAATATTACTTTTCGTAGGAGATGGGGCATCGCTATTGCTGTTGCGGCGGCAGTGGCGACGGCCGGTTTTGCTGCGTACCTGGTGGTTGGATATCTGATGAATACCCCGTCTGACGTTCATGCCCGTCAATTTGGCGCGACCAACGAGGCTTACATGAGCAGCATTACGGGAATCGTGTCAGATTTCGATGAGGGACACTTGACCTGCAAGCTGGACGTCTCAAGTGATTATGAAAGCGACTATGGGGACGAATTGACGCTGAGCCTGAGTGGCAGGGACCAATTTGACGCAGTGCGCCAAAAGGTTGGCGTCGGCGATATGGTTACTGTCTATTTCCAGTCATGCGACGCCCCGAGTGGGCAAATCAAGCCATATGACATAAATCGCTACGTAGATTACGCGAACAGCGAACCTACTGACTTCACTCGTCCGTTTCCCAACTAGTCGAAAAAGAAGGGCGGGCAAACCGAGCTGCAGGTTTGCCCGCCCTTGATCAGTGCACGAAGAGCTTGATGATGGGGCGCTTCCAGTCGGCGTGCGGCGCGTAGCGGAACGGCGCGTCAAAGAAGGTCGCCTTGCTGATCACGGACTTCTCGTGGGTGAAGGTCTCGAAGCTCTTGCGGCCGTGGTAGCTGCCCATGCCGGAGGCACCCATGCCGCCGAAGCCCATATGACTCGTGGCCAGGTGCATGATGCAGTCGTTCACGCAGCCGCCGCCGAAGGGGACCTCGGCCGTCACGCGGCGCTGCGCCGCGCGGTTCTCGCTAAAGAAGTAGCAGGCCAAAGGCGTTGGGCGCGAGCGCACGAAGTCGATCGCCTCGTCGAGCTCGCGGTAGGTGATCACGGGAAGCACAGGGCCGAAGATCTCCTCGCCCATGACGGCGTCGTCGGCGGACACGCCGCGCATGATGGTCGGCGCGATCTTGAGCGCGCCCTCGTCGACCTGCCCGCCTTGCACGACCTTGGCCGGGTCGATGAGGCCGCAGATGCGGTCAAAGTGCTTGCGGTTGACGATCTTTCCGTACTCGGGGTTGGAGAGGGGGTCGTCTCCCAGCTGACGCCCAATCGCGCGCTGGATCTCGGCGACCAAGCGGTCCGCCACGCGCTCGTCTACGAGCAGGTAGTCGGGGGCCACGCAGGTCTGGCCGCAGTTGAGCCACTTGCCGAAGGCGATGCGCTCGGCGGCGACGCGCAGATTCGCGGTGGCGTCGACGATGCAGGGGCTCTTTCCGCCGAGCTCGAGCGTGACGGGGGTGAGGTGCTCGGAGGCGCGGCTCATGACGAGCTTGCCCACGGTCACGCCGCCGGTAAAGAAGATGTAGTCCCAGGCCTCGTCCAGAAGCGCGTTGTTCTCGGCGCGGCCGCCCTGGACGACGGCGACGAGCTCGGGGCCGAAGGCCTCCTCGCAGATGCGCGCGAGCTCGGCGGAGGAGGCGGGCGAGTAGGCCGAGGGCTTGATGACCACGGTGTTGCCCGCGGCGATGGCGCCGGCGAGCGGCTCCAAGGTAAGCAGGAACGGGTAGTTCCACGGGGCCATGACGAGCGTGACGCCGTAGGGCACGCGCTCGACGTGGGCGGAGGCGATGGCGTTTGCGAGGTCGACGCGGCGCGCGTGGCGCCCGGCCCAGCGGCCCACGTGGGCGATCTGGTGGCGGATCTCGGCGAGCGAAAGGCCGATCTCGCACATGTACGCCTCGTCGTGGCATTTACCGAGGTCAGCGGCGAGCGCATCGGTGATGGCGTCCTCGTGCGCGGAGACGACGTCGTAGAGACGGCGCAGGGCTGCCTTGCGCGCGGGGACGGGCAGCGTGGCGTTCGTGCGGAAATAAGCGCGCTGGCGCTCGACGACCGCGTGGATGTCGGTTGCGTTCATGATGGCCTTTCGTTTGGGTCGACCTGCTGTGCGCCGATGTGCTCGGGCAGGTTTGCGCAGCGTGCTCGGTCCTTCTTGGCAGCGGTTTAGGAAAGCGCGGGCGAGAAGTGCGCTCCCATTGTCGCGCTACCGGCGACCAAACGGTAGAGGCAAGCAAGCTCGGCGGCGTCCCAGAGCACGGGGACCGGGTAGAGCGGGTTGGACTCGGCGTCGGCGTGGGCCGCCATGGTGCGGATGTCCTCCTCGCGGATGCAGTCGAGGTGGGCGGGGATGCCCATCTTTGCGTTCATCTCGTCGACCCAGTCGATGAAGGCGCCGGCGAGCTCGGCGTCGCTTGCGCCCTCAAAGCCGCAGACGCGGGCGAGCTCGGCGAGCTTCGCGTGCGCGGCGGGCCCATAGGCGCGCAGGACGTGGGGGAGGATGACGGCGTTCGCCAGGCCGTGCGGCGTGCCGTAGAGGCCGCCCAGGCTGTGGGCGATGCCGTGGACGTATCCGACGTAGCTGCGGGTGAAGGCGACGCCGGCGGAATACGCGGCCGTGAGCATGTTGCGGCGGGCGTCCTCGTCGTCGCCGTGGAGATACGCCTGGTAGAGGTTGTCGTGGATCAGGCGCACGGCCTCGACGGCGGCGGCGCGGGTGTAGGCGTTCGTGCTGCGGCCGATGTAGGCCTCGACGGCGTGGGTGAGCGCGTCCATGCCGGTCTGCGCCGTGATGGCGGGCGGGAGCCCGATCGTGAGGCGCGGGTCGTGCACGGCGTAGCGCGGGATGAGGACGAAGTCGTTGATGGGGTACTTGTGGTGCGTGGCCGAGTCGGTGATCACGGCGGCCAGGGTGACCTCGGAGCCCGTGCCGGCGGTCGTCGGGACGGCGATGAGCAGCGGCAGGCGGCGGTGCACGCGCAAAAGGCCGCGCATCTTGTTCACGGGCTTGTTCGGCTGGGCGATGCGGGCGCCCACCGCCTTGGCACAGTCCATGGCCGAGCCGCCGCCGAAGCCGATGATCGCCTGGCACCCGGCGAAGCGGTAGAGGCCGGCGGCCTCCTCGACGTTGTCCACGGTGGGGTTGGCGACGGTCTTGCTGTAGACAGCCACGTTGACGCCGGCGGCGCCGAGGGACTCCTCGAGCCCGCGCGTGAGGCCGAGGCGGGCGATGCCCGGGTCGGTGACAAGAAGAGCCGACGCAATGCCCTTCTTTGCAAAGATGCCGGCCACGTCATCGACCGAGCCCAGGATCTGTGGCTCGGTGTAGGGAAGGACGGGCAGGGCGACGCGGAAGACGGTCTGGTAGGCGCGGCACCAAAGTGCGCGAAGCGGGTTCATGGGGGAGGGTCTCCTCTCGTTGACGACTCAACAGTCCGGTATTGTAGGCGCGTTTAACGTTGATGACTCAACCATTCACAAAACAAGCAATACGTCAGCTGAGGTGCGGATCTCGACGGAAAGAAGGGCAAGAAGGACCCGGGGATGGCGCTCGGCGGGCGGGAGCGGGAAAATGGCAGGGCGCGGGGCGGGAAGTTGGGACAAAATCCCCCGTCCCTTTTGTCCCAAGGAGAGGTGAATGAGGCAGGCGGTTATCGGCATACTTGCGCACGTGGACGCGGGCAAGACGACGCTCGCGGAGGCCATGCTCTACGACGCCGGGAGCATCCGCGCGCTCGGGCGCGTGGACCGCGGCGACTCGCACCTGGACACCGACGCGATGGAGCGCGACCGCGGGATCACCATCTTCAGCTCGCAGGCGGAGCTCGTCCACGACGGCGCGCGCCTCATGCTCGTCGACGCGCCGGGGCACGTGGACTTTTGCGCGGAGGCCGAGCGCACGCTCGCCGCGCTCGACTATGCCCTGCTCGTGGTGGGCGCAAATGACGGGGTGCAGGGCCACACCGAGACCTTGTGGCGGCTGCTCTCCCGCCGCGGCGTCCCCACGGTCGTCTTTGTGAACAAGACGGACCTCCTGCCCGAGGGCGGAAGCCCAAAGGAGCGCGCCAAGGTTCTGCATCAGCTTCGCGCGCGGCTCTCCGACGGCTGCGTGGAGGCCGCCGAGCTCTCCGGCGAGGCCGCGGCGATGACGGACGAGGCGGCGCTCGACGAGTACCTCGAGACGGGGTCGCTTGCGGCCGCGACGCAGCGGCGGCTCGTGGCGGGGCGTCGCGTGCACCCGGTCTTCTTTGGCTCCGCGCTCAAGAACGACGGCGTGGCGGAGCTGCTCGACGGCCTGGTCGGCCTCATCGATCAGCGCGCGTGGCCCGCGGAGTTCGCGGCGCGCGTGTATCGCGTGAGCCATGGCGAGCGGGGCGAGCGCATCGCGTGGCTCAAGGTCACGGGCGGTGTGCTGCGCGCCAAGCAGCTCGTGAGCGGTGTTCGCGGCGGGGAGCCGTGGGAAGAGAAGATCGACCAGGTCCGCGTCGCGACCGGCGCGCGCCTCGAGCCCGCCTCGGAGGTCTGCGCCGGCAGGCTCTGCGCCGTCACGGGCCTTTCGCGCGTGTACCCCGGCGACGGCCTGGGCGCCGAGCTCGATGCCTGCCGCCCGACGCTCGCGCCCGTACTCACATATCGCGTGCTCACGGGCGATCAGGACGCGCACACGGTGCTTCTGGCCCTGCGCGAGCTCGCCGGGGAGGACCCGATGCTCGGCGTGACGTGGAGCGAGCGCCTGCAGGAGATTCACCTGCAGCTCATGGGCGCCGTGCAGCTCAAGGTCGTGCGCGACCTCCTACTCAGGCGCCACGGGCTCGCGGTCGACTTCGGCTCGGCGGGGATCCTCTACAAAGAGACGGTCTCGGCGGCGTCGATGGGTATCGGGCACTTCGAGCCGCTGCGCCACTACGCGGAGGCGCACCTGCTCGTGGAGCCGGGCCCGCGCGGCAGCGGCGTGGTCTTCGGCACACGCTGCTCGGAAGACGAGCTCGACCGCAACTGGCAGCGTCTCATCCTCACGAACGCGATGGAGCGCGACCACCTGGGGGTCCTTGTGGGCGCGCCCCTGACCGACGTGCGGATCACGCTCTGCGCGGGCCGCGCGCACGCGAAGCACACCGAGGGCGGCGACTTCAGGCAGGCGACGTACCGGGCGGTGCGTCAGGCGCTCATGTGCGCCCGCTCGCGCGGCGAGTGCGTGCTGCTGGAGCCGTGGTATGCGTTTGAGCTGGAGGTTCCCGAGTCAAAGCTCGGCCGCGCCATGGCGGACATGACGCGCATGGGAGGCCGCTTCGAGGCGCCGGAGGTCGCAGGGGAAAGCGCGCTGCTTGCGGGCACGGTGCCCGCCTCCGAGCTGGGGGACTATGCGCTCGAGGTCGCCGCCTACACGGGCGGCCTCGGCAGGCTCTCGCTCGAGCTTGCGGGCTACGAGCCGTGCCACGACGCCGAGCGCGTTATCGAGAATGCCGCCTACGATCCCGAGGCGGACCTGCCGAACACACCGGACTCGGTGTTCTGCGGCCACGGCGCCGGCTATACCGTCAAGTGGAACGAGGTGCCCGAGCACGCGCACGTCGAGGACGACCCCGCGCTGCTGCGCCCATGGCGCCCGGCCGACGCCGCGTTCTTCGGCGCGTAGACGAACCTGCTGCGGCCCGGGCGTCGGCGGCGCCTCAGCGCTCGCAAAGCCAGGCGATTCCGCGCGCCATGCGCAGATCGGTCTGCGCGAAGTGGTTTCCCGGGTTGAGCTCAAAGGTCGTCTGCGCGCCGCGCTCGGCAAGAAGCACCTCCGTTGCCCCGGTGGCGTCGCGCACCTCGCGCATGAGGCGGTTCGGCGTGCGGTGCTCCTTGCTCCCGAGCGAGAGGTACGCCCGCTCGGGCACCCGCGCGGGCTCGTGGCCTGCGGCGTAATCGAGCCAGCCTTCGTACCACAGGGAGCCCGATGCGCTCGCGGCGCGCGCGAACGCGTCCGTCTGCCAAAAGCTCCACAGCGAGAAGAGCCCTGCGAGCGAGTAGCCCGCGATGCCGCGCCATGCCACGGCGACGCCGCCGTCGGAGAGCCGCTCCTCGGCGGCAGGGACGATCGAGCCCACGAGCTTTTGCAGGTGGGCGGGGGCGCCTCCCTCGTAAGGCGGCTCGTTGCGGGTCGCCGGCTCCGCGGGCCAGGGCGTCATGTCGCGCTCCCACGCGATGCCGCCGACCGCGACGAACGCGAGCGGTGCGCAGCCAAGCTCGCCCAGGCGCCCCCACACCTCTGCGCCGTCTCCCTGGAAAACATTGAGGTACACCACGGGCAACGCGCCCTTCTTGCCACCGGGTGCGCGCACGGTCACGGTATTCCCGCCGATGACGAAGGTTTCTTCCAAAGAGCTCATACTGTCGCCTTCTATCGCATCCACAGCGTTTCTGCCAGCGAGCACCACTTGTCCGCGGCGCAGATGAGCCACGCCTCGGCGCTCGCGGGGATGCGCGTGGGCGGCAGCGGCCACATGTGGGCGGCTATGGCGTTCTCCTCCAGCGGCGAGAGGTCGAAGTCCTCACGCGCCTTTTCCAGCGCAAAGACGGGGTGCATCGTCGCGTGGGCGGTGTGCCCCGGCTCGTGCCAGTCGTAGAGGAAGTAGTCGTGAAGAAGTGCCGCGCGCACGAGCTCGCGCTCGCTGACGCGCAGGTGAAGGGCCTCGGCCATGCCGACGGCAGCCTTGGCCACGCGGACGCAGTGCGCCCAGGTGCTCACGCGCCCGTGCTGGACGGAGTCGCGCATCCGGGGGACGCGGGCCGCGCCCTCCAGCTCGGCCACCTGCCTGTGGAATCGCTCGAGCGCCTCCGGGCTCATCGCTTACCGCCTTTACGCTGGAGCAGCGCGTCGAGCGCGTCGGTGAGCCTGCGCGCCGCGACGCCGCGGCCCTTATTGGTAAAGCGGCGGGTGTTGTGCAGGATGTGCTGTTGGCGGGCGTTGAGGTGGCCTGCGATGGCGCCTAGGCGCTCGGCGCCGCCCTCGCGCAGCCGTTCGGCGCGCTCGCTGCCCGTCTCGATCAGGCGGTCGGCTCCCTCGACGACCGCTGCGTGCGCGTCGCCGATCGTTGCCTGCACCTCGTTGAACGTGGCCTGGACGCGCTGGTTGAGCTCGGCCTCCGCGCGCTCGATGGCAGCGAGGACCTCGGTCAGCGTGCAGACCGTCAGCGTCGTGTCGGCGGCGAGCATCGCCGTGCATACGAGCGCGCACGTCTCGAAGGCAAGCGGGGGCACCGTCGCGGACACAATCCTGACCAGCGGGATCGCAATGTAGACGACGCCCAGTCCGGCGGCGCCGAAGAGCGCCGCCGCCGGCACGCAGACGCGACCGTTGAGGTTGAGCGGCAGGTTCGAGTAGTCCCACCACACGGTTCCGAAGGCGTGCTCGAGCACGATCGACGTCACCCACTCGATTGCCGACGCGCCGGCGGCGCAGATAAAGAAGACGGCGACGGGTGACGGCGCCAGGGCCTCGACCGCGGACGAGCCGAAGACCGCGATGGCTGCCACGGCGCCGGCGCCGTAGATCGGGCAGAGCGGGCCGAACAAAAACCCGCGGTTGCACCAGCGCTTCTCGGTGATCGAGCAGTAGGCGGACTCGAATATCCAGCCAAAAAGGCCAAAGAGCACGAACCAGACGACGTATTGGCTAACGATCAAGGGCGTGTCCTCGCAGGTAGACTACAAATCAAAGGAGCTTAGCACAGATGCGCGCTCGGGCAGATGTCCTCCAGGGGGCAGCCCTCGCACTTGGGCGAGCGCGCCGGGCAAACCTCGCGCCCGAAGCGGATCCACTGGTGGTTCACGTCTTTCCACAGCTCGCGCGGCAGGATGGCCAGGAGATCCTGCTCGGTCTTGAGCGGCTCCTTGGCGTGGGTCTTCGGCGAGAGCCCGAGCCGATGGGCGATGCGGTTCACATGGGTGTCCACCGCGATGCCCTCCACGATGCCGAAGCTCACGTTGAGCACGATGTTCGCGGTCTTTCTCCCCACGCCCGGCAGGCTCGTGAGCTCGCCCATCGTGTGCGGGACCTCGCCTCCGAAGTCGGAGACGATCGCCTGCGCGCACTCGACGCAGTGGCGCGCCTTGGTCTTGTAGAAACCGAGGCTGCGGATGACCTCGGCGACCTCGGCAGGGGAGGCAGCAGCTAGGTCGGCGGGCGTGGGCCAGCGGCGGAAGAGCTCGGGCGTCACGCGGTTCACCTGCGCGTCGGTGGTCTGCGCGGAAAGAAGCACCGCGATGACCAGGTGGAAGGGGCTCTCATGGTTGAGGAAGCACTCGACGGGCCCGTACAACGCGTCGAGGCGCCGGCACACCTCGACGGCGCGCGCCGACTTCGCGGCCTTGGTCTCCCTGGGCATCTTGCTCCTTCCCGGCGCGAAATCAGGCGCTCGCCCGCGCCGAACCCTCGCGCAAAACGTTGCAGATAGAAGCAATGATATACTCGACGGCGCCGAAGACCCATCGAAAGGAACCGCCCATGATCCGTGAACTCGTCTGCGACGACGCCATTCTTTCCACGCCCTGCGCGCCCGCGACCGCTGAGGACGCCGAGCTCGCCCAGGACCTCATCGACACCATGAACTCCCTCGAGGACGCCGTGTGCCTCGCTGCCAACCAGGTCGGCGTCGCCCGCGCCGTCGTGGTCTACAAGGGCGACGACGAGCGCGACTACGTGCTCTACAACCCCAAGATGCTCATGGGCCTCGGCCCCCAGAAGCTCGTCGAGAGCTGCATGACGCACGAGGGCGAGAGCCGCGTGACCCGCTTTGTCAAGATCAAGGTCGCCTACGACGAGCTCGTCGACGGTGCCCTCGTCCCCCGCAAGAAGGAGTTCTTCGGCTGGGAGGCCCAGATGGTCCAGCACATGATCGACCACTGCAAGGGCAAGCTGGTCTAAGCCGGCAAAACCGCATCTCAACTGACGTACAGACGCAAAGGGCCCGCCCCTTTGCGTCTTTTTTGTGCCGCCGTCCGCAGCGGGTACATATGAATTTGTACAACCAAGGCAAATGACGGCATGGGAGGCAATATGTGCACTGCGGTTAGGTTCAACGCATCCGACGGCGGCATGTTCATGGGCCGCAACCTCGACTGGGGCTGCGGTTACGGGCAGAAGCCCCGGGTGGTGCCCGCGGGGTTCCCCGTGACATACCGCTTCATGGACGACGCCCCGGCCGCCCACGCCGCCATCGGCATGTGCGTCGACTTCCAGAACTACCCGATGTTCTTCGACTGCGGCAACGACGCGGGCCTCGCTGTGGCGGGCCTCAACTTCCCCGGTTTCGCCGCCTACGCCGACGCGCCGGCCGACGGAAAGAAGAACGTCTGCGCCTTCGAGTTCCCGCTGTGGGTCGCGGCCACGTTCGCGAGCGTCGACGAGGTTGAGGGCGCGCTTGCAAACACCGTTATCGTGGGCGAGAGCGCGGGCGAGGGCCTGGGCGTCTCGTATTTGCACTGGATCGTCGGCGACGCTTCCCGCAGCATCGTCGTCGAGAGTCGCGCGGACGGCCTCCATGTGGTAGACGACCCCGTCGACGTGCTCGCCAACCAGCCTTCCATCGAGTGGCACCTCGAGAACCTGCGCAGCTACGTCACGGTGACCAACGAGTTCCCCGAGGCCTCCCAGTGGCGCAGCGCCAAACTTGTGCCCTACGCTGCGGGCGCGGGCATGCGCGGCATTCCGGGCGACTCCTACTCTCCCTCCCGCTTCGTCAAGGCCGCCTACCTCAACGCGAGCTACCCCGAGAAGGACAGCGAGAAGGACAACGTCATCCGCATGTTCCGCACGCTCGAGGGTGTGGCCATGGTCGAGGGCGCCGCGCGCATGGGCGATGGTACCTTCGAGCGCACGCTCTATACCAGCTGCTTTGCCGCGAAGAGCGGCCGCTATTATTGGTCGACCTACGAGGACCCCGCGATCCGCTACGTCAGCCTCGCCGACGCCGCGGGCGCGCCGGTCGATAAGCTCTACGTTCCCGAGCCGCGACTTCGCTAGGAGCTTCCTGCCTGAACGCCCGACGCCGCGGTTCGTCGGAGGGTGCCCCGGGTCAAGTCGCGTTTGCGCGGCCGGCCCGGGGCGTCTTTGTGTCTGCGGTGTCCACGTGGGCTTGGGAGAGCCGCCCTGCCCCGGCACTTCTTGCCGGCTTTGGTGGGAGAATGGGCATTCGAATGGATCGAACGGCTGGAAGGGCAGGCACATGAAGCAGCGCGGGGCGGCGCCGGACCACATCGAGGTGCGCGGGGCGCGCGTGCACAACCTGCGGGGCGTCGACGTCGACGTCCCTTTGAACGAGCTCGTGGGCATCGCGGGCGTCTCGGGCTCCGGCAAAAGCTCGCTCGCGCTCGGCGTGCTCTACGCCGAGGGCTCGCGCCGCTACCTCGAGGCGCTGTCGACCTACACGCGCCGGCGCCTGACCCAGGCCGCCAGCGCCGACGTCGACGAGGTGCGCCACGTGCCGTCGGCGCTCGCCCTGCACCAGCGGCCGGCCGTGCCGGGTGTGCGCTCGACCTTCGGCACCATGTCTGAGCTCGAGAACTCCCTGCGCCTCATGTTCTCGCGCCTGGCGTCGCACCGCTGCCCGCGCTGCGGCGCCTATGCCGAGCCGACCATGAACGTCGCGGCCGGGCTACCGATCACGTGCCCTTCTTGCGGCAATGCATTCTTTGGCCCCGACGCCGAGGGCCTTGCCTTCAACAGCACCGGCGCCTGTCCGACCTGCGGCGGGACCGGCGTCGTGCGCCGCGTGAACGAGGCGGCGCTCGTGCCCGACGAGTCCATCTCGATCGACGACGGCGCCGTGCTGCCGTGGGGAAGCCTCATGTGGGACCTCATGAAGCAGGTCTGCGGCGCCATGGGCGTGCGCACCGACGTGCCGTTTTGCGAGCTCACGCCCGAGGAGCGCGACATCGTCTTTCACGGCCCGGCCGAGAAGCGCCACATCCTCTACCGCTCAAAGAAGGGCGACGACTTCGCCGAGCTGGACTTTACTTACTTCAACGCCGTCTACACGGTGGAAAACGCGCTCTCCAAGGCCAAGGACGAGAAGGGCCTGAAGCGCGTCGCGCGCTTCTTGATAGAGGGGCCGTGCGAGGACTGCGGCGGCACGCGCCTTTCGGAAGCGGTCCGCGCCCCGCGTGTGGCGGGCATCGGACTTGCCGACGCGAACGCGATGACGCTCACCGAGCTTGTGGGCTGGGTCGCCCAGGTGCCGGGGACGCTGCCTGCCCCGATGCGGTCCATGGCGGCGTCCATCTGCGATTCTTTCCGGCGAACCGCTGCCCGTCTCATGGATTTGGGCTTGGGCTACCTGAGCCTCGACCGCGCGGGCGCCACGCTGTCGACCGGCGAGCGCCAGCGCGTCCAGCTCGCGCGCGCTGTGCGCAACCAGACCACCGGCGTGCTCTATGTGCTCGACGAGCCCTCCATCGGCCTGCACCCGGCCAACGTCGATGGCCTTCTGGGCGTCATGGGCGACCTCGTGGCCGACGGCAACTCCGTCGTCATGGTCGACCACGACACACGGATCCTCGCCGAGGTCGATCACCTGATCGAGATGGGGCCCGAGGCGGGCGCGGGCGGCGGCACGGTGGTCTGCGAGGGCTCCGTCGCCGAGGTCGAGGCCAGCCCCGTCTCGCTCATCGGGCCGTACCTAAGCGGCAAGAAGAACGTCCGCGTCCGGGAGCGCGCCGCGGCAGACGAGGTGTTTGACCTGGGGTCTATTTGGATCGAGACCGATGCCATCCACACGGTGCGCCCCCTTGAGGTAAAGATCCCGCGCGGCCGGCTCGTGGCCGTCACGGGCGTCTCGGGCTCGGGCAAGACGACGCTTGTGCTGGAGTCGCTCGTGCCGGCCGTCAACGCCGCCGCGGCCGGCAAGCCGCTTCCCGCCCACGTGCGCAACGTGGATGCGGAGGGAATCGCGCGCGCCTGCCTCATCGACGCCACGCCCATCGGCGCCAACGCGCGCTCGACGGTGGCCACCTACGTCGGCGTCCACGACGAGCTGCGCCGCGCCTACGCGCGCTTGCCCGAGACCAAGGCGGCGGGCTACAAAGCCGGCGACTTCTCGTACAACACGGGGCGCCTACGCTGCCCGACCTGCGATGGAATCGGCTCCATCAGCCTCGACGTGCAGTTTTTGCCCGACGTGGACATCACGTGCCCCGAGTGCCGCGGGAGCCGCTACGCCGCGGCGGCGTCGGGCATCCACCGCGCTCCCAAGGGCACACCCGAGGGCGCGGACGGCCCCGCGGTGGGCCTCACGTTGCCGCAGCTCATGGCCATGAGCGTCGAGGAGGCGCTCGACGCCTGCCGCGACATCAAGCGTGTGGCCTCCCGCCTGCAGACGCTTTGCGACCTCGGGCTCGGCTACCTCACCTTGGGGGAGGCGACGCCCGCCCTTTCCGGCGGCGAGGCGCAGCGCCTCAAGCTCGCGAGCGAGATGGGCCGCGCCCAGGCCGACTCGGTCTTCGTGTTCGACGAGCCTACCATCGGCCTGCACCCGCGCGACGTGGCGACGCTGCTGGGCGTCTTTGACCGGCTCGTCTTGGCCGGCGCGACGGTGGTCGTCATCGAGCACGACCTCGACCTCATCGCCAATGCGGACTACGTCGTGGACATGGGGCCGGGCGGCGGCTCGGAGGGCGGCCGCGTGGTCGCCTGCGGCACGCCCGAGCAGGTCGCGGCAAACCCGGATTCCGTGACGGGGCGCTACCTTTAGCGGCAGGCGAGGCCGGGCCAAGAAGGGCCGCCGCCCCGGCACCGCCTACATGCCGGAAAAGCCGGTCTGGCGCAGCGCCTCGTAGAGGACGACCGCCGCGGCGTTGCTCAGGTTGAGCGCGCTGATGCGGTAGTCGTCGGGGTCGATGAAGTTGCCGCAGATGTCCTGGCGAAGGATCGGGTGGGCGCTCGGCTTGCCCGCCGGCTCGGCCCAGGTGTCCGCGTCCTTGATCGTGACGGCGTCGGGCAGCATGGGGATCCGCTCGCAGCGCTCAGGTGCCGACACCAGGACCTCCTCGGGGATGCCCGAGGACTCCTTGCCAAAGACGAGGTAGTCCCCATCGTCGTATGCGGCCTCGGCGTAGGTGCGCCGGGCCTTCTTTGTAAGGTAGTGGATGCGCGCGTCGTCGACGGTAAGGCCGTTTGCCTGCAAAAACTCCTGCCACCCGTCGTAGACGCGCACATCGAGGCTCCTCCAATAGCCGAGCCCCGCGCGATGCAGCATGTGGTCGTCGAGCGCAAAGCCGAGCGGGCCCACGAGGTGCAGGACAGAACCCGTGACCACGCAGGTGCGGCCGATGTTGCCTGTGTTCGCGGGGATCTCGGGCTCATAGAGGACGACGTTCATCATGCGGCGATTTCCTTGTTTCTGTTTGGTTTGCTGCCATGCGGCATGAATCGTAGCGCAAAGGGCGGCTAAACTGACAGACGTTGAACTTGGGGCCGCATGGCTGCGGAAAGAAGGGAATGCGCGTGGTTAAGCTGTTTGCCTCCGATCTGGACGGGACGCTGCTCAACGCGCTGCACAAAACCGACCCCGTGATTCTGGCCTCGCTGCGCCGGCTGCGCGCGGCGGGCGCGCACTTCTCGATAGCCACGGGACGGACGCTGCGGTCGAACCGCGCGCTCGGGTTCGAGGGAAACGTCGCCGTGGTCTGCGCCAACGGCTCGATCGTGCTCGACGAGGAGGGGCGGATCGCCCGCACGGCGCCGCTTCCCGCGGGGTTCGCCGCCGAGCTCGCGTCCGCGTTCCCGTCGGCGCCGCTCGACTTCATCACCGCCGAGCACACCTACCACCTGTGCTCGGAGGAGCGCCACGTCGCCTCGTACGGTCACATGCCCGTCTGGCGCAAGGTCGTCATGCGCGGCATGAGCATGACGGGCGGGCCGGAGCACATCTACGATTGCGAGCCGGCGCAGATCGCCGAGCTCGAGGTCTGCAAGGTCAACGCGCATATCCAGGGGATGGGGGAGGCCTCCGAGGTCGCCGCGTTCATCGCCGAGCACGACGAGGTCGTCAACGCCCCCTTCGACCCCTCGATGTTCGAGGTCACGCGCGCCGGCGTGAATAAAGGCGAGGCCGTGGCGTGGCTGGCCGGCTACCTGGGCATTCGCGAGGACGAGGTCGCCGTCTACGGCGACGGAGGCAACGACATCCAGATGCTCGGGCGCTTTGCGGGGCACGGCCATGCTTACGCGACGAGCAACGGCTCCGACGCCGCCAAGTCCGCTGCCGGCAACGTGATCGGCAGCTGCGCGGGCTGGGCGGTGCCGCGCCACATGCTGCGGACGCTCCGCGAGCAGCGGGATTAGCCGCGGCCGCGCGCCCGGTGCCCGCTCTGGGCCTGCAGGCCCTGTTTCCGGCTCCGCGGCGGGCGATGGGGTACTTCTTTGGAAGTGGCCTAACTATTTAACTATCGACAAAACCGCAGGTCGCGTTTGGCCGCGCCCCGCTTTTGGCGCGTTAGGGTACTTCTTTGTAAGTAGGGTAACTTTAACTGGGGGGGTGCCTTGCCAGGCCCTCACCGACCGCGCGCTCGGCGCCCTTCTTTCCACGTTCGGGCAAATACCTGCGTTGTGCGCCCCGTATTTACCAAGAAGTTCAATTTCGTTGTGCTATAGTGCGACCAGTTCAAAATCCAAATTGAACTTGTCAAGAAACCAAGATGATCTGAATTGAACTTTGGAGCCCGACCGATGCCACACAGCACTTTCCAAAAACGCCTGAACACCGCCATGGAGCGCGCGGGCCTCAAGCAGGCCGACCTTGTGCGCATGGCGTCCGAGCGCGGGGCGAAGCTCGGAAAGTCGCAGGTCAGCCAGTACGTGAGCGGCAAGGTCGTCCCGCGCCGCGACGTGATGGTCCTTCTTGCCGACCTGCTCGGCGTCACGTCGTCCTGGCTTTCCGGCACAGACCCCGACCCCGCGAAGACCAAGCCCGCACCCGAACCTCAGCCGCAACCCACTACCCAAGGGAGCACCACCATGCGTGAGTTCAAGAAGTCCAACAAGCTCGACAACGTCCTGTACGACGTCCGCGGCCCGGTGGTCGACGAGGCCGCCCGCATGGAGGACGACGGCGCGCGCATCCTCAAGCTCAACATCGGCAACCCCGCGCCCTTCGGCTTCCGCGCGCCCGACGAGGTCGTCTTCGACATGCGCCAGCAGCTCGCCGAGTGCGAGGGCTACTCCGACTCGCGCGGCCTCTTTTCGGCGCGCAAGGCCATCATGCAGTACTGTCAGCTGCGCAACATCCCCGGCGTGGACATGAAGCACATCTACACGGGCAACGGCGTCTCGGAGCTCATCCAGCTCTCCATGCACGCCCTCATCGACAACGACGATGAGGTCCTCGTGCCGTCGCCGGACTACCCGCTGTGGACCGCCTGCGTCACGCTTGCCGGCGGCAACGCCGTGCACTACGTCTGCGACGAGGCCAACGAGTGGAACCCCGATCTCGAGGACATGGAGAGCAAGGTCACCCCGCGCACCAAGGCCATCGTCGTCATCAACCCGAACAACCCCACGGGGGCCGTCTACTCCCGCGAGATCCTCGAGGGTATCGTCGAGATTGCCCGCAAGCACCAGCTCATGATCTTCGCCGACGAGATCTACGACCGCCTGATCATGGACGGCTACCAGCACATCTCCATCGCCTCGCTCGCGCCCGACCTGCCGTGCGTGACGTTCTCCGGCCTCTCGAAGTCGCACATGGTCTGCGGCTATCGCGTGGGCTGGATGGTGCTGTCGGGCAACCAGCGATGCATGCGCGACTTCATCCTCGGCGTGAACATGCTCTCCAACATGCGCCTGTGCTCCAACGTGCCGGCGCAGTCCATCGTGCAGACGGCGCTCGGCGGATACCAGTCCGTCAACGAGTACATCCGTCCCGGCGGCCGCGTGTATGAGCAGCGCAACTACGTCTACGAGGCCTTGAACGCCATCGATGGCGTCACGGCCGTCAAGCCCAAGGCGGGTTTCTACATCTTCCCCAAGATGGATATAAAGAAGTTCAACATCACCGACGACGAGCAGTTCGCCCTCGACCTGCTGCACGAGAAGAAGATCCTGATCACGCGCGGCGGCGGCTTCAATTGGGCCGAGCCCGACCACTTCCGCATCGTCTTTCTGCCGCGCATGGAGGTGCTCAAGGAGTCGATGGAGGACCTCGCGGACTTCTTTGCGCACTATCACCAGAACTAGCGAGCGCGAGCCGGCGGCGGTGCGGATGGGTAATTGCGCCGTTGTTGTGTGCACACGATTTGTCCATCGTCGCAGGTAATCGCTGGACATACACTGAATGACTTGTGAAGCGCCCGCAGAGTGGTGGCGCAATTTTGACGCCGGAAGGCGAAGAAGGAGACTCATGTCTGAGTACAGCGAGAACGACGAGATCATGACCGAGGACGACGAGATCCTGGCCGACGAGGTGGCCGAGGACGAGGAGCTCGATGAGGACGTCATCGAGGACGAGATCGACGAGGACGAGGATGACGACGAGGACGAGGACGACGAGCCCGAGTCCATCGACTACAACGACACCCTCTTCGACAAGTGCCAGCGCGCCGCGCGCCTGCTGCGCAACCGCAAGGATATGATCCGCGACGAGGAGTCCGAGAAGAACGAGCGCGTTGCCAATCTGGTTCGCGCCGTCAAGCTTCTTGAGCTCAAGCCCCAGATGGAGCAGAAGGAGATGGCCGAGCTGCTGGGCATTCGCCTGCGTGAGCTCGACGCCATGATGGCCGAGGCCGAGAAGAACGGCCTCGTCTCCCGCGTTATGCCCGAGGAGGAGGACATGCGCGCCGTCCTCGTCAGCGCCGAGGAGGGTGCTTCCGAGGCCGCCTCTGCCCAGGGCCGCGAGGGTGTCAAGCTCGTCCCCAGCCTCTCTGACGAGGAGCTCGATGAGATTTTCGCTATGCTCGACAAGATCATTGACCCGCTGACCAAGATGGGCCTCGACAACGACGACCGTCGTGGTGGCTTCGGCGGCCGCGGCGGCGACCGCGGCGGCTTCAACCGCGGTGGCGACCGTGGTGGTCGCGGCGGCTTCGACCGCGGCGGCGACCGTGGCGGCCGTGGCGGCTTTGACCGCGGTGGCCGTGGCGGCGACCGTGGCGGCTTCGGCGGCCGCGGCGGCGACCGCGGTGGCCGTGGCGGCTTCGACCGCGGCGGCGACCGTGGCGGCCGCGGCGGCTTCGACCGCGGCGGCCGTGACGACCGTCGTGGCGGTGACCGTGGCGGCTTCAACCGTGGCGGCGATCGCGGCGGCCGTGGCGGCTTTGACCGCGGCGGCTTCAACCGCAACGACCGCGGCGGCTTCGGTGGCCGTGACTCCCGCGGCGGCGACCGTGGCGGTTTCAACCGCGGTGGCCGTGACGACCGTCGTGGCGGCGACCGCGGCGGCTACGGCAAGCGCTACTAAGCTGACGCCGGCGTTCATCGCTGATTTCAGATCTGCTTAACGCAAAAGGGATCGTCTCGTTTTGAGGCGATCCCTTTCTTTGTATGGGTTGGCACCCGCCGACATAACCTTGGGTTTCCGCGATGGATTTCCAAGGTTATCCAATAACCTTGGAAATCTCAGCCGTTTATCCGAGGTTATCGAGAAAACCGCCGCCATCCCGTTGTGCGAAGGCGGTCGTTTCCGTGGCGATGTTCTCGGGTGCCTTCTTGCCTGATGCCTCCTGCTCCACGCGGGCGAGGTAGTCCTCGAAGCCGGTGAGGGCGGCGAAGGGCATGAACTGCGCGGCGCGCTCTTCTTGCGGCTTCGGGAGGCGAGAAGTGCGCGGCCTGCCGAGCGGCTCGTCCTCGGGGCGGCGACGCGTGACGTCGGTTGTTCCTTGTGCGCTGTTTGGCCGGCTATTCCGCACGGTGTCCTCCAACCTGTTGGTTCCTTTCTCGCTGGGTGGCCTCCTCGCGAAAGCTCACGCCGCGGAGCAAGGCGTTCTTGCCGAATTTCTTTTGCACGGCGATGGTGGCCGCCGAGAGGCTGTGCTCTTCTTCCTCTGCGGCGACGTCGTCGAAGAGCGTGCGCGTGGCGAATCCCTCGTTGCAGAGGCCTCCGAGCGAGACCGAGAGCCTGCGCACGGCCCGTTCGGGGTCGCTGACCTCGTCGTAGAGCTCCAGCACGCGAGTAAGGATCTTTGCGCGCGAGTTCGTGAGCTCGCCGAGCTTGCGGGCGGCGCCCGCCGCCGGGGCGCCGGCGTCGTCCCACGAGTAGCCCACGTAGAGCGAGACCGACCCGCAGACCAGGTGCTTCTCCACAAGGTCGAGCGCCGAGGAGGTGGCCATCTCCGAGAGCACGGTGCGAGCCTCGGAGAAGCTGTAGTCGCGGGCGAGGACCTGTCCGTTGCTCGCGGAATGCCCGTGCGGCCGGTACGCGTGGATATCGGCCATCGTGCAGGACTCGTAGCCCCAGGCGTGGTCGATGAGGTACTCCGCGTTCACACCGAACTCTTTGTGCAGAAAGCGCTCGTCGACCTGCGTGATTCCGGCAAGGTCCTGCACGTTGTACTGGAGGAGCCGGCGCGCGATGCCCGGGCCGATGCCCCAGATGTCGGTGATGGGCCGGTGGTGCCAGATCTTTCGGCGGAACTCGCGCTCGTCGAGGTAGCCGATGTGGTCGTCCACGTGCTTCGCCGTGATGTCGAGCGCCACCTTGGCCAAAAAGAGGTTTGTGCCGATGCCCGCCGTCGCGCAGATCCCGCACTCGCGCTCGACGTCGGCCATGAGCTGGCGCGCGAGCGTGCGCGCATCGGTGTGGTAGAGCGAAAGGTAGGGCGTCGCGTCGATGAAGCACTCGTCGATTGAGTACACATGGATGTCCTGAGCGCTAATGCGCCGCAGGTAAATACCGTAGATCTGGGCTGATACCTCCATGTAGCGCTTCATGCGTGGCGGCGCCATGGTGTAGTGGATGTGCTTGGGAATCTCGTACACGCGACAGCGGGAGGGCACCCCGAGCGCCTTGATGGCGGGGCTCGCGGCGAGGCAGATCGTGGTCCGGCTGCGCTCCGGATCGGCGACGACGAGGTTGTCCTTGAAGGGGTCGAGCCCGCGGTCCACGCACTCGACCGAGGCGTAGAAGCTCTTGAGGTCGATGCACAGGTATGTACGGCCCGTGTCCACCGGGTCGCGTCGAACTATGGGGTCTGGTCCCATCTCGCCTCCTCTCTCGCGTTCCCTTATTCTGGAATACGGATAGGACAAGAAGGGCCGTGGCCGCAGCGGTTGTCACAAAGAATGCAACACTTGTTCGTATATACTCGGTAACGTCGTCGGGCGCGGAGATCAGGCGCAAGGGGGGCTGCATGCGCGCATTCATTGCTTTGGAGATGCCGGAAGAGTTCATCGATGCTGCGCAGGCAATGGCACGCAGCCTTGAGGGAGTTGCCGACGGGCGGTTTATCCCGGCGCAGAACTATCACCTTACGCTGGCGTTTCTTGGCGAGATAGGGGAGCAAGAAGTGCGCGGGGCTATGGCGGCTATGGACGAGGCGTGCCGGGCGGCAGGTCCTGTGCCCGTCGACGCTGACGGCCTCGGCAGCTTCGGCAAGCGCGCGGGCGGCGCGGGGCTGTGGGTATCTGTGGCCAAAGACCCTGAGCTCATGGCTTTGGCGGAGCGCCTGCGAGGGTGCCTGCGCGAGCACGGCGTGGCGTTCGACGACGCGAATTCCTTCTTGCCGCATGTGACGCTCGCGCGACGGGTTCGCCTGCCCAAAGGCGAGCTTCCCGCGCTTTCGTTCCCGCTGCCGTGCGAGGCCGCCCGCGTCACGCTCTTCCGCAGCTACCTCGAGAAGACCGGCGCCCGGTACAAGGCGCTCTACACCGTTGAACTTGGAGAATCACATGGCTAAGCAGACCTGGGCCGGCGGAAACATGCTCTACCCGCTGCCGGCGGTTATGGTGAGCTGCGGCGACGCGGCCGGCAAGACGGACATCATCACCATCGCCTGGACGGGGACGGTGTGCACGAACCCGCCGATGCTCTACATCAGCGTGCGCCCCGAGCGCGCGAGCTACCCCATCATCCGCGAGTCGGGCGAGTTCGTGGTCAACCTCACCACCAAGCGCCTCCAGCGCGCCTGCGACTGGTGCGGCGCGCGTTCCGGTCGCGACTGGGACAAGTGGAAGGAGTGCCGGCTTACGCCCGCTCCCGCCGCGACGCTCGAGCACGCGCCCGTGATCGCCGAGAGCCCTGTGAACATCGAGTGCAAGGTCACCGAGGTCAAGGAGCTCGGGAGCCACCACATGTTCCTCGCGAGCGTCGAGGCGGTGCAGGTCGAGGAAGGGCTTCTTGATGAGCGCGGCAGGCTGGACCTTGCCCGTGCGGGCCTGACGGCGTACAGCCACGGCGAGTACTTCGAGCTCGGCCGCCGCCTGGGCACCTTCGGCTACAGCGTCCGCAAGGCAAAGAAGTCCCGCTAGCGCCTGCTATTTCAGCCTGTCTGATTTGGCAGCGTTTTTTGCCTGTCTGGAAGCTTGCCCGGCCCGCCGGGCGGGGTGTCGGGGACTAGGCCTGCAGGACGGCGAGGAAGGCCTCACCGTAGGCCTCGGCCTTCTTTTGGCCGACGCCGGAGACCTCGAGCAGGGCCTCAAGGGAGTCGGGCCGCTTGGCGCACATATCGGCAAGCGTGGCGTTGCTGAAGATGAAGTAGGCCGGCACCTGCTGCTTGCGCGCGAACTCGGCGCGTAGATTGACGAGGCGCTGGTAGAGCTGCTCGTCCACAACCTCGGGCACCGAGGCGGCCCGTGCGGGGGCGTCCTTCTTTGCGGCTCGGGGCTTGCCCTTGGCCACCTTGAGCATGAGCGGGCCTCCGTCCACCTGGCGCGAGCGCATGAAATCCGCGCCCGCCGCCGTGAGCGAGAGCGTCGGGTAGTCACCCGTCGCCTTGGCAAGAAGCCCACGGTAGACGAGCTCGTCGATGACGGCGCGGATGTGGGGGACGGGAACGTCGGACATGATGCCGTAGGTACTCAGCCCGTCGTAGCCGCGGCCCACGATCTTCTCGGCGCGCGAGCCCCGCAGTATGTCGACGATGGTCGAGGCCCCGACGGAGCGTCCGCGTTGGGCGAGCCTCGCCACGCAGCTTTCCACCTTGAGGGCGTCCACCGTGGCGTCGGTCTCCTCGAACTCGGCGAGGCAGTTCGTGCAGTTTCCGCAGTACGCGGGCGCGGGCTCGCCGAAGTAGCGCAGGATATGCGAGCGCAGGCAGTCGGTGGTGGTCGCGTAGAAGACCATCTGCTTCAGGCGCTCCTCGTCGCGCTCGCGCAGGCAGGAGAGCTCGTCTGCGCCCAGGTCCTCGCGTGTGGTCTGCTTGATGAGGAACTCCTGCGTGTGCACGTCGCCGGGGGAGTAGAGCAAAAGGCACTCGGCCGGCGTTCCGTCGCGCCCGGCACGCCCGGCCTCCTGGTAGTAGTTCTCCAGGCAGCTCGGGATGTTGTAGTGGACGATGTAGTTGACGTTCGACTTGTCGATGCCCATGCCGAAGGCGTTCGTGGCGACCATCACGCGGGCGCGGTCGTAGAGGAAGTCATCCTGGTTGCGGTCGCGCTCTGCTGCCGAGAGGCCCGCGTGGTAGCGCGTGGCCGCGATGCCACGCGCGCACAGAAGCTCGCAGAGCTCCTCGACGGCCTTGCGGCTCGAGCAGTAGACGATGCCCGATTGGTCCTCGCGCTCGCGCACGAACGAGACCACGCGGCCATCCTTGGCCTTGCGGTTGGCCGGCCGCTCCACGAGGAACTTGAGGTTAGGCCGATCGAAGCTCGCAAGCACGGAGTGGGGGTCGCGCAGGCCGAGGGCGCGCGCGATGTCGTCGCGCACGGCCTTCGTGGCCGTCGCGGTGAGCGCCATCACCGGCGGGCGAGCGGGCATGGCATCGATGAACTCGATGATCCGCTGGTAAGAAGGCCTGAAGTCATTGCCCCACTGGCTGATGCAGTGCGCCTCGTCGACGGCAAGAAGGGCGATGCCGCGCGCCGCGGCGACCTCGAGGAAACGCGGGTCGTCCAGGCGCTCGGGCGCGACGTACACGAGCGTGAGCGCGCCGGACGCCACGCCATGCAGGACGTCGGCCTGCATGGCGGCGGTAAGCGTCGAGTTGAGGCAGCTCGCCGCGACACCGCACTGCCGGAGCGCCCCCACCTGGTCTGCCATGAGCGAGATCAGGGGCGAGACGACCACCGTGAGACCGCCCGTGCGCTGGGCAAGCGCGATGGCGGGCACCTGGTAGCAGATCGACTTGCCCGCTGAGGTGGGCATGACGGCGAGTACGTCTTTGCCTGCGAGCGCGGCCTCCACGATGCCCTGCTGGTGCGGGCGGAAGCTCTCGTAGCCGAATACTTGGCGAAGTATGTCTGTGGGCGTAAGTTCCATAGGACCTAGGCTACTACACCCATTGCGCGACGCGCGCCTTCATGCCGGCGACGTCGAGGGTTCCCTCGGCGAAGCCCTTGCGAACGAGCAGCTCGGGCACGAGCTCGTCGTACTTCTCGAACGTGGGGACCTCGCCGGGGTAGATGAGCTCCATCGGGTCGTCGAGCGCCTCGGCCTCGTTGGCGACAACGGTGTAGAAGGCGCGCTCGTCGATCTCGGGGGACATGATGAAGGTCATGTAGTACGGGCGCGACGAGTCGAGGCCCTTGAGCCCGAGCTCCTTGGCGCACTTGATCTTGAGCAGGCGCTCGAGCGCGAGGAAGGCGTAGCTGCCGAGCCAGGGGAGCAAGCACCACATGTTTCCCCCGAGGTTGACGAGTGGGGACTTGGTGAGGCCGCCGTTTGCCGCCACGTGCCGTGCCTGCGCGAGGCGGGCGCGCGCATTCTCCTGCAGGTAGGGATAGGGCACATGCTCGTCCAGGGCCTGGCGCATGCGCTCGAGCACGCGGGTGTTGATGTCGCCTGGGCACTCGCCGAAGTACGCCGGCACACGCCCCTTGACCTGCGTGACGTAGAGCAGGTGGCGCTTGTGGTCGACTTCCTCGACGATCCACACGTGGCCCGCGATGGCTACCTTCTCGCCGGGCGGGGGAGGGGCCACGAGGGTGCCGATCTCCTGCGAGTCGCAGCGGACGGTGTACTCGACGTTTTCCTGGAAGACGGCGTAGAACTTGTAGTTGTTGGTCACGCGCTCGCCCGCGAGGCCCACGATGAGGCCGCCCGCCTCCGTAGCCTCGACGTAGTCGTGGGAAAGAAGGAAGCGCAGGAGCTCACGGAAGTCGTCAGTGCTTACGCGGCGGAACACGGTGAGCGTGAGCACGCGCGTGGCGAGCTGCGCGGGCGTGAGCTCGCCTTCCGAGGCGAGGATGGCGAGCGTCTGGTGACACAGCAGGCTGTACGGCAGGCGGTCCAAGCGCGGCGGCTCGACCCAGCGCTCCTCGCGATAGAGCTGCACGAGGGCGATGCCCTGCAGGAGCTTCCAGGGGATGGTCTCGGGTGTGAGGGCGCGCGCCTCGGGCTGGTCCTCCCGCATGACGAACCACATCTCGGGCGGCGTGTCGCGCCGGCCGGTGCGGCCCATGCGCTGCAGGAAGCCCGAGACCGTGAAGGGGGCGTCGATCTGAAAGGCGCGCTCGAGGCGCCCGACGTCGATGCCGAGCTCAAGCGTAGCCGTGGCGACGATGGAAAGGTCGCTCGCCTCGTCGCGCATGAGCTCCTCGGCAGACTCGCGGATGGAGGCCGAGAGGTTTCCGTGGTGGATGAGGAAGCGGTCGGGCTCGCCGTTGTGCTCGCAGTAGGCGCGCAGCACCGTGCAGACGTCCTCGGCCTCCTCGCGCGAGTTAGTGAAGATGAGGCACTTCTTGCCCCGGGTGTGGTTAAAGATGTAGGCGCAGCCTGGATCGGCGTTGGCGGGCGCGGTGTCGGTCGGCGGCTCATCGGGGGCCCAGGGGCTTATCTCTGTGCCCGAACAGTCCGCTTTGCACGGGCCGGGCCTGTCTGGGTGCGGGGGCAAAGCCCTGGGTCCTTCCTCCTGCACGGCCACGACCTGGACCTCGGCGCCATCGCGCGAGCGCACGAGGGACTCGGGAGCCTGGGGACCGGTGGTGTAGAAGTGCTCCATCGAGAGGCGCCAGGTGCGGGGCGGCTCCTCGACGCGCGGGACGATGGTGCGCCGTCCGGTGCCGGCGGCAAGAAACGCGCCCACGGCCTCCGGGTCGCCGATAGTCGCCGAGAGCCCGATACGCCTGGGGTCGACGCCCGCCATGCGGCTGAGCCGCTCGATGAGGCACAGGCACTGCCCGCCGCGGTCGCCGCGCAGCAGCGAGTGGACCTCGTCGATGACGACGTAGCGCAGATCGCAGAAGAGCTTGGCCACGGCAGAGTGCCGCCGCATGAGGATGGCCTCGAGCGACTCCGGCGTGAGCTGCAGGATGCCCGAGGGCTTCTTCATGAGCTTGGCCTTGTGGGAAGCCGAGACGTCGCCGTGCCAGTGCCACACGGGGATGTCCGCCTCCTCGCACAGGTCGGTGAGGCGGAAGAACTGGTCGTTGATCAGCGCCTTCGTGGGGCCGATGTAGATGGCGCCCACGCTGGCGGGCGGGTCCTCCCAGAACTCGGTGAGTATGGGGAAGAACGCCGCCTCGGTTTTTCCCGACGCGGTCTGAGCGGTAAGAAGGACGTGGTCCTCGGTGTTGAAGATTGCCTCGCCCGCGGCCACCTGGATGCCGCGCAGGCTCTCCCACTCGTGGTCGTAGATGAAGTCTTGGATAAAGGGCGCGTAGCGGTCGAAGACGCTCATGGCCGGGCCTAGATGGTGAACTCGGCGAATTGCGGCGCGACGTCGGTGGCATTGCCTGAGCCGCCCGCGGCCTCGCCATCCGCGCCGGAGACGGCGTAGTCTCCGGACCTCAGCAGCGCCGACACGTCGGCCTCCGGGTTCTGGTACAGGATGTCAAGCAGCTCGATGAAGTCGCGGATAACCTCGCGCGGAGTGAGGTGGGAGTCGGCCCCCACGCGCCCGAACTCGACCGTGAGGAAGTCGGCGAGGTCGGAGGTCTGCAGGCGGCGCTCGTAGCCGAAGTAGCCGGCGTGGATGTCTGCGAGCTTCTCGGTGAGGACGAGCAGCTCCTCGTGGGTGAGGGGGTTGAGGTGGATTACGGGCGCGAGCATGTCCGTCATGCCCTCCCCGGCGAAGCGACCCTGCGCGAGGCGGCTTCGCAGCGCCTCGTAGCTGAAGACGCCGCGCCGGCGGTCCTCGATGGACTGCGGCGTGCCGCCCATGATGATCCCCAGGTGGTGCGCCTTGCCCTGGAGGGTGTCGTTGTACATGGTGAGGATCTTCTCGTAGTTGTACTGGCGCGTGATCGAGTTCGGGATCTTGTAGAGGTTGACGAGCTCGTCCACCAGCACGATGAGGCCCTGGTAGCCGGCGCCCACGAGGAATTGGGCAAAGAGCTTAAGGTACTCATACCAGTCGTCGTCGCCGATGCAGGCGTTGATGCCCAGCTCGGACTTGGACTCGGTCTTTGTGCGGTACTCGCCGCGCAGCCACTTGGCGCACAGCGTCTGGCGCTCCTCGTCGCCCTCGAGGTAGGCGGCGTAGTAGGCCTCGAGCACGCGGCAGAAGTCGAAGCCGTGCACGAGCTCGCGGATGGGGGCGAGCGAGGCCTTGAGCGGGACCATCGGGTCGCTGGCGCCCTCCGCGAGGTTGCGGGCCCAGCGCTCGAGCACGAGCGGCAGGGCGCCGCCCTCGGGGCGGGTTTTTGTGCTCAGGTTGCGGATGAGCTCCTTGTACGTGGCGAGCCCCTGGCCTTGGTTGCCCTGCAGGCGGCGCTCGGGCGAGAGGTCGGCGTCGGCGACCACGAAGTCGCGGCCCATCGCGTGCGTGCGGATGGTTTGGAGCAAGAAGGACTTGCCCGCGCCGTAGCGGCCCACGAGGAAGCGGAAACTCGCGCCGCCGTCCGCCACCAGCGCGAGGTCGTGGAGAAGTGCCTCGATCTCGCGCTCACGGCCAACGGTGATGTAGGGCAGGCCGATACGCGGCACGACGCCGCCCTTGAGCGAGTTTATGATCACGGCTGCGATGCGTTTGGGCACACGGGGCTTGTCTTGCGGCATGGGCGATCCTTCCTGCGTTTCTTCTTGCCCCATGCTACCACGATGGGCGGACAAGTAAAACACACGTTCGCTTTTTAGCCGAGCCCGAGCGCTTCGCGCACATCGTCTGCATAGTCCTCGATCAGCTCGGGCGCGCCGTCCGCGCCGAACTCGACCACGGTGTCGCCGACGAGGTCAAAGAGCTTCTCGTTGATTGCGTCGACCAAAAGGTCGGCCGACGTCTTTGCGTCGGGCGCTGGCCTTCCGGCAAGAAGCGCCTCCACGAGCGCGCGCTCGTCCTCGGTGAGGCCGAAGGCGTCGTTCCTGGCGTCCTGCTGGTCGTCACCGGAGGGCGCGGGGGACGTCGCCGGTTCGGGCTTCGCGCTCGCGGGTGGCTCTGCAAATACAGATGCCCCTAGCTTCTCGGCCTGCGGCGCGTCCTCCCGCTCCTCGTCGACGAGCAGAGCCTCCTGCGTGACGCTCGCCGCCGCGCGGATCTGCGCCAGCTTCGAGAAGTCGATGTCCACGACGACGGGGCGGTGCGCCTCTTTGTAGGCGAGGTAGTCGGCGACCTCGGCGTCGATCATCTTTACCAGGTACTTGGGCTCGGCGTGGTCTTTGAGCTGAGCGGGAAAGTCGATGGCTGCGCGCAGCTGCCGGTCGACGGCGCGGGCGAGGTCGCCGAGCTTGGCGCTCTTCGCGCCGCCGTCGTGGTAGCCGTCGCAGGCCCAGCTTCCGTTCTTGCAGATGTAGCGTCGCGTCGCCGAGAGCTCAAAGACGCAGTCGGGGTGCGGCGCGGGCTCGTAGTGGATGGCCGAGGCGTACATGAGGTGGCGCAGCGGGAAGCGCGTGCCAAAGAGCGTCTCGACGAGGCCCTGGTTGTGCGTGCGCGCGTAGTGCCGCGAGAGTCGGATGAACACAGCAAGCAGAACGACAACCAGGTCGTCGGGGTTTTCCTTGTAGAGGCGCGAGTCCTTGAGGCGGTAGGTTGAGAGCGCGTCGACGGCGTCGGCGAGCTTCACCGCCGCCTCGCCGAGCGTTCCGAAGTCGAGCGGGGCGCGGCGGGAGCCCTTGGGCGGTGCGCTCAGCACTGCTGCGCGGTCGATCCCCTCGAGCAACGAGATCGCCTTGTCGTGGGCGGCGTCGGTGTAGGGCTCGGCGAGCTTGGGGTCCAGGCCGTGGTCGACGACGTAGTCCACGAGCCAGGGGCGGACGTTGCGGTCCATGCTCGCCTGGTCGAAAGCGCGGTAGGCGCGGTAGAACGTCTCGAGCGCCTCGAACGCCTTTGCGCCCGGCTCGGCGCCGACACCCATGAGCAGCTCATAGATGTACACGTAGGCGAACGACGTCGAGACGTCCTCGATCTGGCCGCGCCGCACGTTGCCGCGCCAGGTGAAGTAGCCGCGTAGCTGGCGGTCGTTCATAGAGCGATAGGTCGGGTAATACGAGATGAACTGCCCGACGAAGGGGGCGTGGTCCTCGAAGTCCTCCAGGAGCTTGGCCTGCTCGAAGAAGAGCCGCGCCTCGGACCAGGTGCGCCCCTGCGGCGTGACCTGCATCTCCCTGAGCTGCTTGATGGGCTCGGGCACAAAGCCGTGCATCTGCGAGCCGCGGCGGATGATGGGCTCGTCGCCGTAAGTCCTCGACGAGGCGAAGGCGCGACCCTCGCGCAGGCGCGGGTCGGAGAGCAGCTGCTCCAAGATCTTGTCGATGTCGGGCACTGCCACCTCCTTCGCCGGCGCCCGGGTTTTCGTGAATCATACGTCATCGCAGCGGCGCCGGCTTCGGTGCCGGAGCCCGCGCCTACCCGTCGCGATGATCCGCGTGCGCAGAAACCCGCTCCGGGCTACGTTTGAGCCAGGTCGGCGCGCAGAAACCCGCTCCGGGCCACGTGTTTTGCGCACCCATTGGTCGCCCGACCAGGAAAACCCCAGTTGGCAACTGATCGGAATCCCCAAAACGACGTCCTGAACAGGAAATGACGTAGCCCGGAGTGCGTTTGCGCGCAGGGGGCGTCCCCCTGCGTAGCCCGGAACGGGTTTCCGCGCGCCGATCTACATGACGAACGCCCAGGCGGCGGCGATGAACACCGCGGGCAGCATGTTCGCCGGCTTGAAGGTGCGCGGCCAGATCAGGTTCACGCCGACGCAGAAGATGAGGATCGATCCCACGAGCCCGAGGTTGTCGAGCGCCGTCTGCGTCATCACGGGCTGTAGCAGGGTGGATGCCGCGGTGACGAGTCCCTGCCACACGCCGACCGGCAGCGCCGAGAAGATGACGCCCTTTCCCATGGACGCCGCCATCGCGCAGATGCACACGGCGTCGATGGCGCCCTTGAGCGCGAGGGTCGTGTAGTCGCCGGAGATGCCGTCTTGGATTGAGCCGACGATGGCCATGGCGCCGATGCACACGGTGAGCGAGGCGGTCACGAAGCCGTCGACGAACGCAGCGTCCCCCGAGCTGCCGGTTTTCTCGCGAAGCCAGCTCCCGAGCGCCTCGAAGCGGGCGTCCAGGTCGATTGCCTCGCCGATGGCCGAGCCCGCCGCGAGCGACACGAGGATCATCATGGTGCCGCCGGAGGAAAGCACGGCCGTGCCGTCCGCCGCCGTCGCGACCGTGAGCATCTTCTCGAGCGCGCCGCCCAGGCCGAGGAAGATGACCGACAGCCCGCAGGCCTTGAGCAGGGCGTCCTGGAGTCGCCGCGAGATGAAGCGCTTGCCGACGAGGCCCACGAGCCCGCCCGCGACGATGCAGCACACGTTGATGATGGTTCCGAGACCCGGCATGGGAATTGCCTCCTTCGATAGCGCAGGCTATCGTAGCAGAGGACTTCGGCCGCAACGGGAAGGGGCACGCCATGTTCGGAAAGCTCGACCTGCATATTGCCCGCGGCGGCCTGCGCCCGGCGCTTGTCTACACCGTGGACGGGCCGGACGGCGAGCCCGTGCGCGTCCTGTCGTCGGGAGGCGTCTTCCAGTCCGCCACTTACCTCGGCAAACGCCGCATGGAGCCTGTGTTCGAGTACTATCGCGCGTTCGGCCGCGTGCTCGAGGGCGTGGCCACGCCGTCCCCGCGCGTGCTCGTGGTCGGCGGGGGAGGCTTCGCCGTGCCCAAGCTCGTGCGCGCGCTGCGCCCCGCGGCGTCGATCGACGTCGTCGAGATCGACCCCAAGGTGATCGAGGCCGCGCGCCGCTGGTTCTTCGCCGACGACGCCTCCGCGCGCGTCTACTGCGCCGACGGCTTCGACTTCATCCGCGGCGCCGCCCTGCGCGGCAAGAAGTACGACCTCGTCGCGCTCGACGCGTTCTCGGGCGCCGAGCCCGTGGCGTCCCTTGCCGGCGACGAGGCCGCGCGAGCGTATGCGCGGCTTTTGGCCCCCGGCGGCGCGGTGGCGGGAAACGTCGTGACCCCGGGCGGCGATGCGTCGTTTTTGCGCGACTTCCAGTGCTCCCTTGAGACCGCGTTCGCCCGCGTCGAGCTCGTGCCCTGCTGCGACGACGACTGGGGTGCCGACGACAACTACCTGCTGGTGGCCCGTGCCTGACTCGGCGCCGCTCCTCCGGCGCCCTTCTTTCCAACCATAAATCTAAGCGTGAGGAACTAAGGTTTTCTGAGCGCGCAGGAATATCCGCCACCTTCGTCGGGTAGAGTGAGCTTTGTTGAACACGCTCGACGAAGGGACGCGAACCATGCGCAAATTCAAGACAGAGAGCAAGAAGCTCCTCGACCTCATGATCAACTCCATCTACACCAACCGCGAGATCTTCCTGCGCGAGCTTATCTCCAACGCCTCCGACGCCATCGACAAGCTCTACCTCAAGAGCCTGACCGACGCCTCCGCCAAGGTCGACCAGGAGAACCTCGCCATCACGCTCGCCTACGACAAGGACGCGCGCACCCTCACCGTCTCGGACAACGGCATCGGCATGACCGCCGATGAGCTCGAGAAGAACCTCGGCACCATCGCCCACTCCGGCTCCGAGGAGTTCAAGGAGGCCAACGCCGACAAGCAGGGCGACGCCGTCGACATCATCGGCCGCTTCGGCGTGGGCTTCTACTCCGCCTTCATGGTGGCCAAGGAGGTCAGTGTGGTCACGCGCGCCTTCGGCTCCGACGAGTGCCTGCGCTGGACCTCCGACGGTATCGAGGGCTATGCCATCGAGCCCGTCGCCGTCGACGACCCGGCGTACCGCGCGACCTGCGGCTCCGACGTCATCCTCACCCTCAAGGACAACGCCGACGAGACCACCTACGACGAGTACCTCTCCGAGTACACCCTGAAGGACCTGGTCAAGCGCTACAGCAACTACGTGCGCTACCCGGTCAAGATGATGGTCACCAAGTCCCGCCAGAAGGAGAAGCCCGCCGACGCCGGCGACGACTACAAGCCGGAGTGGGAGGACTACGAGGAGCTCGAGACCTTGAACTCCATGACCCCCATCTGGAAGAAGCGCGGAAGCGACGTCACGCCCGAGGAGTACAACGAGTTCTACAAGTCGACCTTCCACGACTGGGAGGACCCGGCGCGCACCTTCAGCCTCCACGCCGAGGGCACGCTCGAGTACGACGCGCTCCTCTTTATCCCCGGCAAGGCCCCCTTCGACCTCTATAGCCGCGACTACGAGAAGGGCCTCGAGCTCTACAGCTCCAACGTCCTGATCATGGAGAAGTGCGCGGACCTTCTTCCCGACTACTACAACTTCGTGCGCGGCGTCGTCGACTCGGCCGACGTCACGCTGAACATCAGCCGCGAGACGCTGCAGCAGAACCGCCAGCTCACGGCCATGGAGCGCCGCATCGAGAAGAAGATCACCTCCGAGCTCGAGTCCATGCGCGACACCGACCGCGAGGCGTACGAGAAGTTCTTCGGCAACTTCGGCCGCGGCCTCAAGTACGGCATCTACTCCAGCTACGGCATGAAGAAGGACGAGCTCGCCGGCCTGCTGCTCTTCTGGAGCGCCAAGAACGAGAAGTTCGTCACCCTGCAGGAGTACGCACAGGCCATGCCCGAGGGCCAGAAGGCCATCTACTACGCCGCCGGCGACGACCGCGACCGCCTGGCAAAGATGCCCGTGGTCAAGTCCGTGCTCGCCAAGGGCTTCGACGTGCTGCTGTGCACCGACGACGTCGACGAGTTCTGCTTCCAGGCCATGCGCGACTTCACGGCCAAGGACATGCCCAAGGTCTACGCCGACGACGCGGCCCGCGAGGCCGCCGAGAAGGCCCAGGCCGACGGCGCCGAGGCCGAGCGCGAGGACCGCGCGCTCGAGCTCAAGAACGTCTCGAGCGGCGGCCTCGACCTCGCGTCCGAGGAGGAGAAGAAGGCCGCCGACGAGGCGGCGAAGGCCAACGAGGGCCTCTTTGGCGCGATGAAGGAGTCGCTCGGCGACGCCGTGGCCAAGGTCACCGTGTCCGCGCACCTCACGTCTGCCGACGACGCGCCGTCGAGCGTGTCTGCCGAGGGCCCCGTCTCGCTCGAGATGGAGCAGGTCCTGGCCGCCGGCCCCGACGCCGCGCAGGCGCCCAAGGCCACGCGTGTGCTCGAGGTCAACGCCGCGCACCCCGTGTTTGCCAAGCTCCAGGCCGCTCAGGAGGCGGGCGACACCGATAAGCTCGCCCTCTACACCTCGCTTCTGTACGACCAGGCGCTTCTTACCGAGGGGCTGCCCGTCGCCGATCCCGTCGCCTTCGCGCAGAACGTCTGCAAGCTGATGTAGCCGGCGTCGGCCGCAGGTGCGCCGCAGCCCGTCGCTAACGCGAGCTCCCTCCTGTTTTGCCCATATCCAACCCCTTTGAGGGGCGAAAACGGGCCAAACAGGAGGGAGCTTCTTTTGTGTCTAGGGGTTGCGGCAGCCTAAGCGCACTTCTCCGCAAATGCCGCGGCGGGTGCCGTCGCGGGGGCCGTCGCGGGTGCCGTCACGGGTGCCGCCACAGGCGCCGGCGCGGCCTCCGTCGTCTCCTCCCCGCGCTTGGAGAGCGCCATCAGGGCCATCATCGCGAGGATGAGCGCGAGGCCGACGAGGTCGAAGGCGGTGATTGGAGTGCCGAGCACGACGGCGCTCGCCGCGACCGCGGTGGCGGGCGTGAAGATCATGAGCAGGCTGCCCACCATAGGACCGGCCTCCTTGAGGCTCTGCATGACGAGGAAGTACCCGAGGATCGCGCCGAAGACCGTCGTTCCGGCGAACGCCGCCCAGCCCACGGCGTCGAGCGCGGGCGTCGCCGCCCAGGGCCGCGCGAAGGGAAGCAGGATGATGCCGCCCAGGAGCATGCCGACGGCGTTGACGGGCAGCGACCCGTGGCGCTCGAGCGCGCAGAGCGGCAGCGAGTTGTGCAGGAACGCGAGGACGCTGTCGAGCAGGCACCAGGCGAGGCCCGTGATGCCGACGACGAGTGAGGAGGGGTCTCCCTTGGTCGCGATGCACCAGACGCCGGCGAGCGCGAGCACAAGCCCCGCGGCCTCGGCGGGCCTGGGGCGGCGACGGGCGCGCAGGCAGGTGAAGGCCATCATGTACACGAGGTTGAGCTGCCCCATGAGCGACTCGGTCGCGGCGCTCGTGGTGTCGATGGCGACGACGTAGGTGACCTGGAGCGCGGCGATGCCGAAGATCGCGTAGAGGACCGTGCCCACGAGCGCGCGGCGGTCCCGCAGCAGTGCGAGGAGGCTCTCTTTGTCCGACGCCGCGCAAACGGCCGTGAAGACCGCGCCGGCGGTGAGCACGCGCAGGCAGCCGAGCCAGGTCGGGGTAATCGCGTAGTTGCTCGTCATGAACGCCACGAGGACGTTTGAGATCCCCCAGAAAAACGCGCCGAGGACTCCCGCGACGATTCCCTTGGTCTTTGCCTGCATGCGACCGGTCTCCCTACCTGTGTCCGTGTTTGCCTAAAAGATGAAACCACGCCGCCAATCAGAAGTACAATTCATAGATATAAAGAAACCCATAAGCGAAATTGATTGGTCGCAAGCCCATGGAGCTCAGGAACATCAAAACCTTCGCCCGCATCGCCGAGGTGGGCAGCTTCACCCGCGTGGCGACGGAGCTCGGCTACACCCAGTCGGCCGTGACGATGCAGGTAAAGCAGCTCGAGCGCGAGCTCGGCTGCGTGTTGTTCGAGCGGCTCAGCCGAAGCGTCCGCCTGACGCCCGAGGGCGAGCGACTCCTGCCCGTGGCCAACCGGATGCTCCAGGCCGCAGACGAGGCCTCCCGCATCGCCCAGAAGCCGGGCGAGGTCTCCGGCACGCTGAGGATCGGCGTCTCGGACTCGCTGCTCGTGGGCGTGCTCGCCCCGGTGCTCTCCGAGCTCTCGCGCACCTACCCGCGCGTGTGCGCCTCGACCCACCAGCAGATGCCCGACGAGCAGTTCGCGATGCTGCGCCGCAACGACATCGACGTGCTGCTCCTGCTCGACGAGCGCATGGAGCGGCCCGAGTGGGTCAAGGTCTTCGAGGTCCCCGCCGAGGTCGGCTTTGTCGCCGCCGCGACCGATCCTTTGGCAAGAAGGACGAAGGTCCCGCTTGAGGAGGTGCTCTCGCGGCCCCTCTTTCTAACCGAGCGCGACGTCAGCTACCGCACGGGGCTCGACGAGCGGATCTGGGCGCGCGGCCTCGAGGCGACGCCGCGCGTCGAGTGCGGCAACACCGCGTTTCTCGCCGAGCTCGTGGAGGGCTGCGGCGGCGTGTCCTTCTTGCCGTCGTGTGCCGTGCGCGCGGCCGTCACTGCCGGCAGGCTTGCCCACGTGGACGTCGACCTCGAGCGGCTCGACCTGTGGCACCAGGCCATCGTCCGGAAGAACAAAGTGGTGACCCCGCAGATGCGGCTCTTCCTTGAACTTGTCCAGCGCGAGCTGTGCAAGTAGCGAGCGGCTGTTGCCTTCGCGTCCGCGCGCTCGGGTGCTCCCTCCTGTTTGTCCCATTTCGGGGTGGTTTTCCGGGCAAAAACGGGTCAAACAGGAGGGGGCTTGCTGGGGGGCGGACGGGCGGGCGCGCGGGCGCTTCTTGCAAGCGAGTTGTGCAAATAATCCGCAGGTTGGGCACTGTAGGTACCGTCCACCCGGTCGCTCGGGGGAAAGAAGCCCGTGGGCGCCGCGCATTGCTATCCTAAAGAGTCGCTAGTACACCAACCACAGGGGGATGGCATGGTAAAGACACTGGTGCTCGTGCGTCACGGAAAGACCGAGGACGTGAGCTCGACGGGAGACGACATCGACCGCAAGCTCACGCCGGCGGGTGTTCGCGCCCTCGAGGTCGCGTATCCCCGCACGTTCCAGCTTCTGGGCGAGGACCCGGAGGTCTCCATTTGGTGCAGCCCCGCGATTCGCGCGCTGCAGACCGCGGGCGTGGTGGCCGAGGCGGTCGACGCCTGCGGCATCGACGTGCACCAGTCCCTCTACGAGCAGGACATCGATGCGTTCCTGTCCGAGCTCACCGGCGTCGACGAGGACGTCGAGGCCCTCGCCGTGGTCGGCCACGTCCCCTTCATGGACCAGCTGACCAAGCGCCTGACCGGCTCAGACATCAAGTTCAACAAGGGCGCCGTCGCCTCCATCGCGATGCCCGACGGCCCCTCGGGCGAGGGCTCGCTGCGCTGGTACGTGGCAGGCCCCGACTCTGTTTCTTGGGACGCGATGGCCGAGGTGGACAACCAGGTCGAGCTGATGGCGGCCGAGCTCGCAGACGCCTGCGACGCCTTCCTCGCCGACCCCAGCGACATCGAGGCGCTGCGCGTGTTCCGCATCCGCCTGCGCCGCCTGCGCTCTCTCATCCAGTTCCTCGCGCCCTGGCAGTCAAAGAAGCAGGGTCACCGCACCTCCGACGACCTGCGCGCCCTTCTTGACGCGACCTCGCCGCTGCGCGAGATCGACATCCTGTCCGACGCCGTGGCGGGGCTCGTCGACTCCGGCGAGCTCGGCGTGAACTGCCTGCTGCCCGTGGCCTGCGCCAAGGAGCGCCAGCTCGAGCTCGAGAGCGTGCTCACCCTCATGCGCAAGCGCCACGTGCGCCGTCGCCTGCACAACATCGCCGACGAGTGCCCGAGCATCAAGTGGAAGAGCCGCGTGCTCGACGCGGGCCTTTTTGCCGCTGATTTCCAGAAGCACTTCGACGAGGAGCTCGAGACGCTCGACAGCGTGCTGTTCGGCCTCGATCTGCGCGATCCCGAGTCCATCCACGTGGCGCGACGCGACGCGAAGGAGATCCACTTCGTGGCCCGCGCCCTGGGAGCGGTCCTCGGTGAGGAGCGCGCGTCGGCGAGCGAGTACATGAACAGCATCCAAGGCGAGCTCGGCGCCCTCGGCGACGCTTATCGCAACGAGCGCCTGGCCAACGAGTACTCCAAGAGCCCGCGCTTCCGCGGCGTGCGCGCCGACCTGGGCGTTGTCGCCCGCGACCAGGCTGAGGTCGCGAGCGCGATCCTGGCCGGATCGACCTTCTCGGCCCGCATGCGCGCCGCCGACTAGCGCGGCCCCAAGCCAATTGACATTTGGCGTCAGACGCAGGATTCTCGGTGCAAACATGAGAAGATGGCGTTTGGCGCCGTTTTTTCGTATGAGCCCAAAGACTAAGGAGAGGCCGATGGCCGACTTGTCCGAGTACCGCGTTGAGCACGACTCGATGGGAGAGGTGCGCGTTCCCGCGAGCGCCCTGTGGGGCGCGCAGACCCAGCGCAGCCACGAGAACTTTCCCATAGGCGGACAGACGATGCCGTCCGAGATCATCCGCGCGTTCGCCCAGCTCAAGAAAGCCGCCGCGCTCGCAAACCGCGACTTGGGACGCATGACGCCCGCGCAGGCCGAGCTCATCGCCGCCGCGGCCGACGAGGTGCTCTCCGGCAAGCTCGACGGCAACTTCCCGCTCGTGGTGTGGCAGACCGGCTCGGGCACCCAGTCGAACATGAACATAAACGAGGTGCTCGCCAACCGCGGCAACCAGATCGCGGCCGAGCGCGGCGTTGAGCTCGAGCGACCGCTTCACCCCAACGACTCCGTGAACATGAGCCAAAGCTCCAACGACACCTTCCCGACGGCTATGCACGTGGCCGCCGCCACGGCGGTCCGCGAGCGCCTGCTGCCCGCGATCGCCGAGCTCAAGGCCACCTTTGCCCGCCTCGAGGAGAAGAACGCCGGCGTGGTCAAGTGCGGCCGCACGCACTTGCAGGACGCGGTGCCCATCGCCTTCAGCCAGGAGATCTCGGGCTGGCGTGGGCTTCTGGAGGGCGCCGCGGAGGAGCTCGAGGCGTCGCTTCCCGGCCTCTATCGCTTGGCGCTCGGTGGCACGGCGGTCGGCACGGGCCTCAACGCGCCCGTCGGCTTCGACGTTGCCGTGGCGGCCCACATCGCCGACCAGACGGGCCTTCCCTTCGTGACCGATCCGAACAAGTTCCGCGCCTTATCCGGCAAGGACGCGGTCGTCTTTGCCCACGGCGCCGTCAAGGCGCTCGCCGCGAACATGATGAAGATCGCCAACGACGTCCGCTGGCTCGCGAGCGGCCCGCGCCTGGGCTTGGGCGAGATCACCATCCCCGCCAACGAGCCCGGCAGCTCCATCATGCCCGGCAAGGTCAACCCCACCCAGTGCGAGGCGGTCACGATGGTGGCCGTGCAGGTCATGGGCAACGACGCCGCCATCGGCTTCGCGGCATCACAGGGCAACTTCGAGCTGAACGTCTTCATGCCCGTGATCGCGTACAACTTCCTGCAGTCCGTGGACCTTCTTGCCGACGCGATCCGCTCGTTCAACGAGCGCTGCGCCGCGGGCATCGAGGCCAACCGGGCAAAGATGGACGCGAACCTGCACAACTCGCTCATGCTCGTGACGGCGCTCAACCCCCACATCGGCTACGAGAACGCCGCTCGCGTGGCAAAGAAGGCCTTTGCCGAGGACACGAGCCTGCGCGAGGCCTGCGTCGCGCTCGGTTTCCTCACCGCGGACGAGTTCGACGCCGTCTTCCATCCCGAGCAGATGGTGTAGGCGCCCGCGTCTGGGGTGCCGCCTCGACAAAAAAGCCCCGTCCGCCTCCTGCCGCCGGGTTGTCCGGGCAGGCGTGAACGGGGCTTCTTGCCACGTTGGAAAGATACGGCGCGGGCAGGCCGCCTACTCGGCGACCTCGAGCAGCTCGATGTTGAAGTTGAGGTCCTTGCCGGCCATCTCGTGGTTCATGTCGAAGGTGATGTTGCCGTCCTCGACCTTGGCCACGGTGGCGGGGAAGGGCTGGCCGCTGGGGGAGGCGAGCATGACCTTGTCGCCGGCGCTGAGGTTCTCGGCGCCGGGGAGCATGCTCACGGGGACGGTCTGCATGAGGTCGTCGCGGCGCTCGCCGTAGGCCTCGGCGGCGGGGATGTGGACGTCGACGACCTGGCCGACCTCCATGTCCTTGACGGCGGCGTCAAAGCCGCGGATCATCTGGCCGGCCATGCAGGTGAACTCAAGCGGCTCGTTGCGGTCGCGGCTGGAGTCGAACTTCGTGCCGTCGTCCAGGGTGCCGACGTAGTGGACCTTGACCTTCTTGCCCTCGTTGCTCATGGAAAGCTCCTTGTGCTCGGTGTGTTCATACAGGCTCGCAGTATACCCGAGTCTTGCGGGGGCTGTCGGGGGCTCTTCGCTGTCGGCTGAGAGCGAATACCTCGTCTAACTTTATTTCGCCTTGGGGTAGGATGGAAAAGTTAACTTAGGCTGTCTGATGACGCGGGGTCGCGGCCCCGCGCGGATTCGGAGCGCGTAACCATGATGGATAAAAGGCTCTTGGCGCTGGTGCCCGAGGCCCTGCGCCATGTGCTGGCCACGGTCGTGTGGCAGTGGGTGGGGCTTTTGGGCAACGCCGCGGTGGTGTGGGTCATCGCCCGCGCGCTCGCGGCGCTGGCTGTCGGCGGGACGGTCCCCGCGTCGGCGCTGAACGTGCTCTCCTGCGGAATCGCGGCGCGGGCCATCTCCGCGCGCCTCTCGGCCCGCGAGAGCTTCATCGCCTCCCAGGGCGTGAAGAAGACCCTGCGCCGCCGCATCTACGAGAAGCTCCTCGCGCTCGGCCCCGACTACGTGGAGGCGGTGCCGACGGCCGAGGTCGTGCAGCTCTCGGTCGAGGGCTGCGAGCAGCTGGAGACCTACTTCGGGCAGTACCTGCCGCAGCTCTTCTACGCGGTGCTCGCGCCCGTCACGCTCTTCTTTATGGTCGCGCCCGTGTGCCTGCCCGCCGCGGTCGTGCTGCTTTTGTGCGTGCCTCTCATCCCCGTGACCATCGTCGCCGTCCAGAAGGTGGCCAAGCGCATCCTCGGCGACTACTGGGACCAGTACGCCGAGCTCGGCGACAGCTTCCTCGAGAACCTCCAGGGCCTGACGACGCTCAAGATCTACCAGGCCGACGCAGCGCGCCACGAGGCCATGAACGCCGAGGCCGAGCGGTTCCGCGTCGTCACGATGAAGGTCCTCTCGATGCAGCTCAACTCCATCATCGTCATGGACATCGTCGCGCTCGGCGGCGCCGTGGCCGGCATGGCCGTGGCGCTCGCCTTCGCGGCGGCCGGCGCGGTCGATTTGTTCGGCTGCCTCTTCATCATCCTCATCTCGGCGGACTTCTTTCTTCCCATGCGCCAGCTGGGCTCGTACTTCCACGTGGCAATGAACGGCATCGCCGCGAGCGAGAAGATCTTCCGCCTGTTCGGCCTGCCCGACCCCGCGCCGCGGCCGCTGCTCCCCGAGCGCGGCGACCACTTCTTGATGGGCCGCGTGAGCTTTTCCTACGAAGAAGGGCGCCTCGTCCTCGACAAGGTGGACATCGACGTGCCGTCGGTGGGGCTCACCGCCATCGTGGGCGAGTCGGGCAGCGGCAAGTCCACGGTCGCGGCCCTTCTTTCCGGGCGCTACGACGGCTACGAGGGCAATGTCTTCCTCGGCGGCAAACAGGTGCGCGACATCGACCGCGCCGCGCTCGCCCGCTACGTGACCGTCGTCGGGCTGCAGGCGCGCCTCTTTGCCGGCACCGTCGCGGACAATCTCCGCATGGCGGCGCCCGACGCGACCGACGAGGAGCTGTGGCAGGCGCTCGAGCTCGCGCGCCTCGCGGACTTCCTGCGCGAGCAGGACGGCCTGGCCACAAGGCTTGCGGAGAACGCTGCCAACCTCTCGGGCGGCCAGCGGCAGCGCCTGAGCCTTGCGCGCGCCATCCTGCACAACAGCCCCGTCTACATCTTTGACGAGGCCACGAGCAACGTGGACGTCGAGTCCGAGCAAGACATCATGGACGCCATCTGCGGCCTTGCGCGGTACAAGGCCGTCGTCGTGATCTCGCACCGCCTGGTCAACGCCGTGCCTGCCCGCCGCATCTACGTCCTCGACCACGGCGTGCTCGCCGGCGCGGGCACGCACGAGGAGCTCCTGGCCGGATGCGCGGTCTACGGCGCGCTGTGGAACGCGCAGACCGAGCTCGAGAGGCTCTCGGCGGGCGGTGCCGCCATGGATGCCGTCGCCGATGTGGAAGGGGTGGACGCCGATGAGTAACAGCGCAAAGAAGCCCATGGGCAACGCCCGGGTTATGTGGAGGATGCTGGGGCTCGCCAAGCCGCTCGCGGGTTGGATGGTCATCGCCGTCGCCTGCGGCGTCGCGGGGTTCTGCTGTGCCACGGGCATCCCCGTCCTCGCGGCCGCAGCGGCGCTCGCCGTCGGCGGCGCGGCGCCGGCGATGTTGCCGCTCGCGGGCGTGGTGGCCATTCTTGCCGCGATGGCGGTCGCCCGCGGCGTGCTGCACTTCATCGAGCAGCGCTGCAACCACTACATCGCGTTCAGGCTGCTCGCCCACGTGCGCGACCTGGTGTTCAGCGCCCTGCGGCGCCTGACCCCGGCAAAGCTCGCGGGCGCCGACCGCGGCGACCTCGTATCGACCGTGACGGCCGACGTCGAGCTGCTCGAGGTCTTCTACGCCCACACCATCAGCCCCATCTGCATCGCCGTGCTCATGGCGTGCGCCATGGGGGCGTTTCTGGACTCCGTTGCCGGCGCGCTGCCGGCGGCCCTCGCGCTCGGGTCGTATGCCGTGGTGGGCGTGCTCGTCCCGGTGCTCGTCTCGCGTTCGTCGGGGGAGGGCGGCCAGCGCAGCCGCGACCTCGCGGGCTCGCTCTCGAGCTTCGTCCTCGAGGGGCTGCGCGGCTTGGACGAGGTCCTGCAGTACGGCGCCGGCAGCCGTCGCCTGGCCGAGCTCGACGAGCGCAGCGACGAGCTGATCGCCGCGCAGCGCGTGCTCCGCGACCGCGCCGCGCAGGGCCAGGCCGCGACCACGGGCCTCATCATGGTCCTGAGCTGCCTGCAGATGATCCTGTGCATCGACCTTGCCGCCACAGGCGCCGTCACCGCCGAGGGCGCCGTCCTGGCCACGGTGGCCACGTTCAGCTCCTTCGGGCCCTTCGTCGCCCTGGCCAACCTCGGCTCCACGCTGCAGGGGACGCTCGCGGCGGGCCGTCGCGTCATCGCGATCCTGGACGAGGAGCCTCAGGTGGCCGAGGTGCCCGACGGCGAGGGGTCTCACCCGGGCTTTGACGGCGCGGCCGCCGAGCGCGTGGGCTTCTCCTACGGCGAGGAGCGCATTCTCGACGACGTGAGCGTCACGGTCGAGCCCGGCCAGATCGTGGGCATCCAGGGCCGCTCCGGCTCGGGCAAGTCCACGCTGTGTCGTCTGCTCATGCGCTTTTGGGACGTCGACGAGGGCCGTGTGACGCTCTCCGGCGAGGACGTGCGCGGCGTGGCGACGAGCGCGCTGCGCGACGCCGAGGCGTTCGTGGAGCAGGACACCTACCTCTTCCACGACAGCATTCGCGACAATCTGCTCGTGGCAAAGCCCGACGCCACCGACGAGGAGCTCGTGGCGGCGTGCCGCGCGGCGAGCGTCCACGACTTCATCGAGAGCCTGCCGCACGGCTACGACACGATGGTCGGCGAGCTCGGCGAGACGCTCTCGGGCGGCGAGCGCCAGCGCCTCGGCCTTGCCCGTGCCTTCCTCCACGACGCGCCGCTGCTTCTGCTCGACGAGCCCACGAGCAACCTCGACTCGCTCAACGAGGGGCAAATCCTGCGCACCTTGACCGAGCAGCGCGGTCAGCGCGCCGTCGTGCTCATCAGTCACCGCCCATCCACCATGGCCATCGCCGACAAGACCTACGCGATGGACAGCGGCCGCGTGAACTAGGGGTCCCATGCCCAAGAAACTCACTCCCGAGGCCGTCGAGGCCAAGCGCGACCGGGAGCGCGCGGTCGTCACACAGATGATCGCCACGTACTGCCATGGAAACCACGGCACGCGCCGCGGCGAGCTCTGCCGCGACTGCGCGGCGCTGACCGACTACGCCGAGACGCGCATAGGCCGCTGCCCCTTCATGGCAACAAAGACCTTCTGCTCCCAGTGCCGCGTGCACTGCTACGCGCCCGCCAAGCGCGCCGCCATCAAGGACGTCATGCGCTACGCCGGCCCGCGCATGTTGCTCCGCCATCCCGTGATGACCATCCACCACGGCCTCGACACCCTCCGCGCGAAGCGGGGATAAGCAGACAGTTTGTTTCTTTGCAAATAACGTACTCACGGGTAAGCTACTCACGAGTACGCTATTTGCAAAGGAGTGGCTTTCTCTTTGAGGAGCCGTTGATGCTCCTTCGCCAGGAGGTCCGTGAGCCTGCTCTCTATAACTCAGTCCTCGACGCTATCGGTGCGGGCAACACGACGCCCCAGCGGATTGCCGAGCATTCGGGGGTCAACCCAAATTCCGTCGCAAAATATCTGAAGTCGCTCGTGGCTCTAGGGATTGTAGAGAGGGACGCCCCGTTCGGCGAAAACGCGAGGACATCCAGGAAGGCTATTTACCAAGAACCGTTTGAGCGATTCGGCAACGGGGGAACTTGGGGTAAAAGGCATCAAGACCGTATACGCGGAGGACCTCTACGTTTAGCGCATGGGGCCGCGTTAAACTGGAAAACCGGTCCGCATGCCATTGTGCGGCGGTGAGTCACAAGAGGGGAGCGCGGCATGGGCTGCGATTGCGATAAGAACAACGGGTTTATCGGCGTCTTTGATTCCGGCGTGGGCGGCATCAGCGTGCTCAAGTCGCTCGTCGCGGAGCTTCCGGGCGAGGACTTCCACTACTTCGGCGACTCCGCGAACGCCCCGTACGGCGAGAAGACTGAGCAGCAGGTGTGCGAGCTCTCGCGCGCGATCGTCGACCGCTTCGTCGCCGACGGCGCGAAGGCCATCGTGATCGCGTGCAACACGGCGACCTCCGCCGCCGGTCCGAGCCTGCGCGCCGCATACCCCGACCTGCCCATCATCGGCATCGAGCCCGCGCTCAAGCCCGCCACCGAGGCTCCTGACCACGGGCGCATCCTCGTCATGGCCACCGACATCACCTTGAGCCTCGACAAGTACCATGAGCTCGCCGAGACCTACGGCAAGGGCTGCGAGGTCATCTCGGTCCCGTGCCCGGGCCTCGCCGGCCGCATCGAGCACGGTAACCTGGGTGCCTCCGACCTCGTCGAGATGATCCGCGGCTACGTGGGGTCGTTCGCGGGGACCGTGGGCTCCGTGGTCCTCGGCTGCACGCATTACCCGTTCGTCCGAAGGCAGATCACCGAGGTCCTGGGCGACGACGTCAAGTTCTACGACGGCGGGGCGGGAACCGCCCGCCAGCTCCGCAAGCGCCTGACCGACCGCGGGCTGCTCGCGCCCGAGGGGCACGCAGGTGCCGTCGAGTTCGCCTCCAGCAAGGACACTGCGGCCGAGCTCGAGCTCTACCGCGAGTTCTTCGGCTACGAGTTGTAGGCGCAAAAGCACTTCTTGCCAACAATAGCGTGCGTTGAGCGACAGTTTCGGTCCCCGAAGGGCGCGGTTGTGTCGCTATTTGCACGCTTTGTCGGCAAGAAGTACTGCGCGCCGGGCGATAAGGGCGCTCTATGCCCTCGGCTTGCCCCAGAAAAAGAGCGCGACGGTGCCGGGGCCCGTGTGGCAGCCGATGGTGGCGCCGATGTCGCTGATGCGCACGGGGCCGTCGATCTTCTGGAACGTCGCCTCGATCTCGGAGGCGACGGCACGGGCGTCGTCTGCGCACTCGGAGTTGCTGATAAAGACCTTGCCGGAGTAGTCGAGGCCGTCCTGGGCGAACTCCTCCATGAGCTGCAGGTCGCGCTTGATGGCGCGCTGCTTGGTGCGGATCTTCTCCTTGACGGCGAGCGAGCCGTCTGGCTCGACGTCCATCATCGGGCAGATCTTGAGCAGACCGCCCACAACGCCTGCCGCCTTCGAGATGCGCCCGCCGCGGATAAAGAACGTGAGGTCCGTTGAGAAGAACCAGTGCTGCACCTCAAGCCGATGCTCCAGGCCCCAGGCGGCGAGCTCGTCGATTCCCATGCCCTCGTCGCGCAGGTCGGCCAGGCGGTCGACAAACAGGCCGTAGCCGGCGCTCGCGGCGAGCGAGTCGATAATGACGACCTTGCGCTCAGGGTACTTCTCGGCGAGCAGGTTCTTTGCGGCGACGGCGGAGTTGTAGGTGCCCGAGATGCCGCTCGAGAGCGTGGCGTGCAGGACGTCGAGCCCCTGGGAGAGGAACTTCTCGAAGTGCTCCACATAGTCGCCTGTGGAGACCTGCGAGGTCTTCGCGTCGGCGCCGGCGAGCATCTTTGCGTAGAGCTCGGCGGGGGAGTTCGTGCGTCCGAAGTCGTCCTTGCACGGCTTTCCGTCGAGCTCGTAGTTGAAGTAGACGTATTTGATGTCGCGCGCCTCAAGCGTCTTTTCCGCGAGGTCGACGGTCGAGCAGCAGCTCAAAACAAAGTCGGACACGGTATCTCCTTTCGTCGGTTACACATCAAGTGTAGCCGTGCAAGCGGAAATACCGTGTCCGGAAACCTGGCGCTAATGCTTGAGGGCTAGAGGCCCATTTGAGCCTTGAGCTTGGCGAGCTCCTCGTCGACGGCGGCGGAGTCGGCGATGCCGGCGTACTTGGCCTCGAGGGTCTCGACGTCGTCGGCGGGCTTCTCGTTGAGCTCGGCCAAGGACTCGGCGGTGTCGAGCTGCTTGTCGACCTTTGCCTCCATGCGGTTGAAGGCGTCGATGGCGCCGGCGGCCTTGTCGGTGCCGGAGGCGAGCTCGTTGACCATGGTCTGGGTCTTGGCGACGGCGCTCTTTGCCTTGATGGACTCGCGGCGTGCCTTGAGCTGCTCGATGTCGCTCACGAGCTTGTCGTGCATCTGGCGCATCTTGTCGGCGTTGGCGTGGGCGGCGTCGGCTGCCTTCTTCAGCTCCTCGCCGTTTGCCTCGAGCTGCTGCTTCTTTGCGAGAAAGACGCGTGCGTCGTCCTCGTTGCCGGCGGAGAGCGCCTTCTTTGCGAGGTCCTCCATGCGCTTGGCCTCGGCCTCGTTGTCGTCGACGAGGCGCTGGCAGCGCTTCTCCTCCGCCATCACCCCGGCGGTCTCCTCCTTGACCTTGGCGAGGCTGTCCCCGAGGTCGATGAGGTACTGGTCGACCATCTTTGCGGGGTCCTCCGCCTTGTCCAGAAGCTCGTTGATGTTTGCCTTAATGATGGTGGCGAAGCGATCGAGAATGCTCATGTTCGTTCCTTTCGTCTGGCGATGCCGTGTATGGGGTCCGTCGCCCTCGGTGGGCGCCGGTTGAAGCCGCGGTTTACTCGCTGCTCGGGTCGTCCTTCTTTTCGTACTTGGACGCGAGGTCCTCGATGTTGGCGTCGCTTGTGGGGTCGGCGGCGTCGGAGAATTTCTCGAGTGGGGTGTTCAGGATCTCGTCGGCGCGCGCCTTGCGCTCCGCGTCGGCTTTCTTCTTTCTGCGGACGGCGAAGACCGCGACGCCTCCGGCAAGAAGGACGCACGCCACGGCCGCACCGATCTCGCCGGCTTTCTTTGTGCCGGCCTCCTTCTGGGCCGCCTTCATGATGGCCTCGCCGGTGACGTAGAACGCGTCCGAGAAGACCTCCTCGTCGGTGTCGGCGTTGTTGTAGGCGTTGTTGAGCGCGCTTTTGAGGACGCTCATCGCCTCGTCGTCGAGTACCTCGCGCGCCTTCGTGCCGATGGTGTACCCGCAGTTGTAGCCGCCGTTGCCGTCGTCGCAGAACACGAGGAGAAAGTGGCCCTCGTCCTCGAAGAGCTCGTCGTAGAGCTCGGCGGAGCGCTTGTTGAGCGCGTCGACGTCGGTTACGGAGCCGTTCTTGAGGATGTAGACGTAGGGCTGCACGCCGGTCTTCTCAAAGAAGTGGGAAAGCCCGCGCTCAAGCCTGGAGGCGTCGTGGATCCAGTCGCCGTCCTCGTCGGTGTACCAGCCGGTCTTTACGACGTCGCCCGCGTCGAGCTTTTGGCGCACGGTGCCCGAGACGCTGGACACGGTGTAGGTGGGGCTGCCGAAACCTGTGCTATAGCCACCTGAGCAGCTGTTCATTGCGCCCGAGATCGCCATGATCAAAAGCACGCAGAGCAGAAGGCCGATGAGCGTGCCGAGGCACCCGCCACAGCCGTTGCCGTCGCTGCGACGCCTGCCGCCGCCCACGTTGATGACCGGGCCGACGTTGACGCGGCGGAAGGGCGAGCCGAACCCGCCGAAGGGGTACCCGTAGCCGCCCGAGGGGCCGCGATACCCGCCGCCTCGATAGCCGCCGCCCCCGCCGAAGCCTACGGAAGGCCCGCCGCCGGATCGGCCGCCGGAGCGCCCGCCGCCGCCACTGAACCCGCCGGAAACCCGGCCGCCGCCGCTGAAGCCGCCCGTGTGGCCGCCTCCGCCGCCACCGCTGCCGCTTGACCTGCCCATTCGTTCCTCTTTCCACCTGAATACGAGGGATGTGAACACGGTGCCGAACCTATGGAAAAAAGTGTACTAGATGCCGGATATTGCGGATAGCCTTCCCGTTTTTAAGGGGAGGGGTGAGCTTTTGGCGGGTCGTCACAAGGCGAACACATGGGAAAGAAAAACCTTCCTGTAATGCGGCGGGGAAGGTCCCCGAACGCTCCGCAAAAGAAGTTGCTCAATTGATATATCAACCGTGAACGGTAGAAGAATGACGGTAGACGGTAGTAAATCAGCGGCGTAAGGTTGCCCAGACGCCGTGACCGGAGCGGCGACGAGTTAGGAAGAAGGACCTAACCCATGTATGAGTTTGATTTGCCCTACGACCACAAGACAATGCATCTGAGCCTCGACGAGAAGAACTTCGCCGGGCTTATGCAGGGGCACCAGAACGAGTTCAAGCCAAGCGAGAGCCAGCAGAAGCTCGTCGAGGATTCTCTCGACAACCCCTACGGCTCTCCCAAGCTTGAGGAGCTCTGCGCTGGCAAGAAGGACATCGTCATCATCAGCTCGGACCACACGCGTCCTGTTCCCTCGCGCGTGACGATGCCCATCCTGCTGCGTCGCATCCACGCCGCCGCCCCCGAGGCCCGCGTGCGCATCCTCGTGGCTACTGGTATGCACCGCCCCTCCACACACGAGGAGCTCGTCAACAAGTACGGCGAGGACATCGTGGCAAACGAGGAGATCGTCATGCACGTCGCCACCGACGACAGCATGATGGTGAAGATCGGCACCCTGCCTTCCGGAGGCGAGTGCATCATCAACAAGGTCGCTGCCAACGCCGACCTGCTCCTTGCCGAGGGCTTCATCGAGCCGCACTTCTTTGCAGGGTTCTCCGGCAGCCGCAAGTCCGTCCTGCCGGGCGTCGCCTCCTACAAGACGATCATGTACAACCACAACGGCCAGTTCGTGAACGACTCCCACTCCCGCGCCGGCAACCTGTGCCACAACCACGTGAGCGAGGACATGTTCGCCGCCGCCGAGATGGCGCACCTCGCCTTTGTCCTTAACGTGGTCTTGAACGGCAAGCACGAGGTCATCGGCTCCTTCGCCGGCGACATCCACAAGGCTCACGAGGCCGGCTGCGACTTCGTGAAGAAGCTCGCCGGCGTCGAGCCTGTCGAGTGCGACATCGCCGTCACCACCAACGGCGGCTACCCGCTTGACCAGAACATCTACCAGGCCGTCAAGGGCATGTGCGCCGCCGAGGCAACGCTTCCCGAGGGCGGCGTGATCATCGACGTCGCCGGCTGCGCCGACGGCCACGGCGGCGAGGGCTTCTACAAGAACATCGCCGAGAACGACCCGGCTGAGTTCGAGCGCGCCTGCATCGAGCGCCCGAAGGACGAGACACTGCCCGACCAGTGGACTTCCCAGATCTTCGCCCGCATCCTGGCGCACCACCCCGTGATCATGGTCACGGATCTCTGCGACCACCAGATGCTGCGCGACATGCACATGACGCCGGTCAACACCGTCGAGGAGGCCCTCGAGCTCGCCTTCCAGATGAAGGGCGCCGATGCCAAGGTCGCCGTCATTCCCGATGGCCTGGGCGTCGTCGTGGCCCAGCGCTAGCCCATACGTTAGGAAAGAATCCGAAGGAGTTTTTCGCGTGTTTAGCTTTGACCTTCTTTACCATATGCTCGCCGAGTTCGGCTCGACCGCCCTCATGATCGTCTTCGGCGTGGGCGTCCACTGCGATACCGTGCTCAAGGGCACCAAGTACCAGGGCTCCGGCCACATGTTCGCTATCACCACCTGGGCCTTCGGCATCTCCGTGTGCCTCTTTGTCTTCGGCGGGGCAGTTTGCATGAACCCGGCCATGGTGCTCGCGCAGTGCATCGTGGGCCTCGTGCCCTGGGGTTCCTGCATCCCCTATATGATCGCCGACATGCTCGGCGGCTTTGCGGGTGCCTGCATCGCCTGGTTCATGTACGCCGATGAGTTCAAGGCCTCCGAGGGCGTCGTTGACCCCGTCGCGCAGCGCAACATCTTCTCGACGAACCCCACCAGGGAGGGCACCAACCTCGCCCGCAACTTCTTCTGCGAGGCTATCTGCACCTTTGTGTTCATCTCCGCGATTCTGGCGGCCGCCAGCCGCGCCGGCGAGGACGTCCTTATGCTCGCCATCTGCGTCGGTCTGATTGTCTGGGCCGTTGGCATGGGCATGGGCGGCATCACCGGCTTCGCGATGAACCAGGCTCGTGACCTCGGCCCGCGCATGGCCTACCAGGTGCTTCCCATTGCCCACAAGGCCGACAACAACTGGAAGTACGGCCTGCTCGTTCCCGGCATCGCGCCCTTCGTCGGCGCTGCGGTCGCCGCGCTCTTTGTCCACGGCTTCCTGGGCATGTTCTAATAAACCCGCTCTCCAGCTTTCCAGCGCACGATCTAAGCTGCGAATCGCTTTTGAACCGCCTCCCATTCTTTTGTCCAAGAAATGGGAGGCGGTTCAATTTGCAGTTCAGGGGCTTGATGTGCGTGAATATCAGCTACTCCACGCCGATCATTTCCTTCCTGGCCTCCATTCGTCGTAACCGAAGCAACGACAACGGTAGGCCGAACGGGATGGTCGGCGCGCCCGCGCTCAGACCCGAAACTATTTCGCGCTCTTTCCCGAAACTACGGAGCGCTCAAATCGACAAGGCAAAGGCTATCAAACACACCCACTTGGCGAGGGTCGAGGTCGACTTCGGGTACCCCATGGCCCTCCTGGTCCTCGAGAGGCCCCTGCCGTGCTCCAGGTAGTGGGCGACCGCCGCCGCCATCTGCTCCCGGTGAACCTCGGCGCGCGGGCCTTCCTCTCCGGGACCGCCCCCGTGCTCTCGTACTCCCTCCACCACGCCCTGAGCATCGTCGCCGACGGGTAGCCCAGCTCCGCTATCGTGTCCGCGCAGCTGTGCCCGAACCTGATGTACGCCTCGATTGCGACCCGCTTCTGCTCCATGCTGTACATGGGTCCTCCTGCACCAATCGAGGTCAAAGATTTCCGCCGCATTCCCTCTTGGTGGATGATAAATTGCGATTTGTCTGCCTCGGCAGCGAAGCCGGCGAACTCCTGTTGGAGGGACAGCGGGGGAATTGCAATGGGAATAGCGGCCAAGTCCGCTGCGCTGATGTTTGCCTGATGGACGCTTCCCTTCGCTATATTACGAAGGACTCGCTTTCCTTCCTTTGAATTCAGGTAACCAGATACATATTCGGCAGAGCTGTGGTCAGCGAACCTTACGCACACGATGTACCCAGCAATAACCACGGTCTCTGACTGATGAAAAACGCAAGTTTTCCCAACCTTATCAATGCTGTTGGTTCGATTAAAAAGCATGTCGCCATGGCGGACGGTAGCATTTTCGAGAGCTTGGCCCTTTAGGGTGATTCGCTTTGTATCGGTTAGGTCAAGGATGCCGTCGTCGGTGATATTGTTCATTCGGATGTAGACATAATCGCCGTCGGCGCCGGCTTTTGCTGAAGTGCCGTAGTGCATTTCTATGCTGTAGTTGCCGATTGTATCGATTGGCCATGATGCGTGCGTCTTGGTTCCAAACATCTCGACAAACCGTGATTTGACGCTCTCCTTGAGAGCGGCGATTTGCTGTCTTTTGCTATTGATTTCATCTGTTAAGCGATTGAAATCGTCGATGAGGGCTCTTTGCTCGGAGAGCGTCGGGACTGGGATGGGGTATTTGAGCAGCTCATCCTTGTCTCCGCGAGGCCTGCCGGTTCCCGTGAAGGTGGACATATCGTAGTCGAAGAAGTCCTTCTGCCACAGGAGCAGATGGAGGAACTCGGGCAATAGGCTGTCGGTATTTATGCTTCGGAACACCAAAACGTCCTTGGAGCACGCCCCATCGCGGTCTGCGAGCCAAATCTTCTGCAGATAGGGGCGGATATTGGAGACGAGCGTGTCTCCCTTCTTGTATGCGGTGCCGGCACTTGCCGGAAGCTCTCCGCTATAGGCGATTATGCCGCCACGGTCCTTGACCATGTTCTCTGTTGTTACGTAAGTGTCGGTGGTGATGGAACTCTGGGCCACGCTGTTGGTAACGTAGGATGTGATGTCTCCAAGCGTCTTGACTACGGTGCCCTGGGCGAACGAGCGGGGCTTGTAGAAAGAGCGGGGAATCGTAAGAGTCTCGGCGAACTTCTCGGCATCAAAGTCGATGAAATCGGCGGTCTTGGCATAGTAGTAGTACTGGGCAAGGTCGCCGGGCTCAACCTGCTCGCCGGAGAACCATGCTCTGATGATGCCGCTTAGTGAGTTCGTGTCGTCCGATTCGTCGTCCGAATAGAGCACACCCTCACCATCGATGGGCTGTATCCCCTCGTTGCCTTTGCGATTGCTCCATTTGTAGCCAAGGAAAGAGGCGATTTCCTTGGTCGTGTTAGGTGAGTTGATGATGAGCGTCTGTTCGACGCAGACGAGACCCCAAACGCGCAGGCGTTTGCGCTCTTCCTTGTGCGCATAGCGATAGAACAGCTCGTTCTCTGCTTTGAGCTGTGAGCTCTTGTCGGCCGCCTTCCAAGTCTTGCTCTTTCGAAGGGTCTTGAGCTCCTTCGATGATTCGAAAAGATGGCAATAAACGTTGAAGTGGCGAGTGTTTGCCCATTCGTTCCAGTCAGCCTCTCCTGTGAGAAAAGCCCGGTAAGTATCTCCGTCTACATTAATTGTGCCGAGATAAGCGTTGAAAGCGCTTTCGTCTTTCCAATCAGCGAGCTTCCTGCGCTCAAAAACAGCGTCAACGAAATCAAGTGCGTTCGCATTGCGGGGCGGGATCTCGTCAAAGCGACGTAGGAACATAATTGCGACGTTTGTTCCTGTGGCCGCGAATGTGCCTGATCCAAACCTGGCGATGGAGACGATCTCGAAGGAGCTCAAAAGCACATCGCGTGCGGCCATGAAACTCGAGCTCGTGCTCTTGTCGAGGATCGAGGTGGGGAGGACGATGGCGGCGTAGCCTCCGGGCCGAACAAGCTGTGCCGCACGCTCGACAAAGAGGGTCTCGATTTCCGAGCCGCTATCGCTGATGGTTTCCAGCACTTTGAGGTCGTTGTTGTGAAGCTTGAGATGCGGTTTGAAGGCCGCGACAGAGTACGGGGGATTGGCGACAAGAATGTCGAAGCGTCCCCTGTCGGTCCGGCTGTCGATTCCCTTGTCGGGATAATTTTCAAGTCCGTCGCCGAAGACCACGTTGCCCTGCCCTGCGCCATGCATGTAGAACGAGACCTTGGAAACGCGAGCGAGTCGATAGTCCTTCTCGATGCCGACGAGATTGTTTCTGACCCAGTCGGCGTCTCCGAGGTCATCCTCTATGGTCGGATCATATTGGCATGCGGCGTCGGAGATTTCTTCGAACCCTTCTGTGAGAAAGTGCCCCGCGCCACAGGCGTAATCGATAACGCGTGGATAACGGACGGCACCAGCCTCGTCTTGCACGATGCTGTCGAGGGGGAGCGACTTCCAAATAAAACGGGTGATGGGCACAGGTGTGAAGAATTGACCTTCGTTTTGTTTGAATCCCTGATTGAGTAGCTGTTCGAAGAGGTCACCTAAGAATTGAATGTCCCGAGATCCCACGATGCGATACGGCTGTAGAAGCTGCACCGTCTCTACGAGGACTTTGCCGTTCTGAAGGAAGAGCTCTTCGTTGTGGACATCTTTGAATGCAAAGTCATTGTTGGTGTAGAACTTGAGCTTGCGTAGCGTGCCGTTCAGCTCCTCGATGAGCTGCTTGCGGCGCTGGCCCGTATAGTTGCTTATGAGGCTTTCGGCGTAGTCGTTGGGAACGTACAGGACCTCTTCCCGCATGAGCTTTCTCATGCCGTCTGAGTGGAGTCTCTGGAGCCTGTCCTGGAGCGATTCATAGGTGTCGCGTCCTTGGCGGTATTGGAACTCAACCTCCTGGGTTGACATCTTCGAGAGCTCGTCTTGGAGCTTCGCGATAAAGAGCGCGATAAGGCGATTGAAGGCGTTCTCTTTATCGGAGACGTTGTTGTGGCGGAGGATTTCCTCGAAGCGGTTGACGATGCTGTCTTCGGCCCTGAAGTCGACAAGGTCCTTCTTGAGAAGGGGAGGAACCATCGGGTGGTATGCCGTCGACCTATCGCCAAAGAGGATGTTTCCCTCGACTTGTTGGTTGTACGTTTCCGTCCAAACTTGATGGAGCTGTTCTACTGTGTGGGCGTCGCGGTAGAGCGCAATGGTGCCATCGCGTTTGGCGAGCGCGATGAAGTTCTCGTCATCGCTGCAGTTAATTGAAATCTGGTCTGGCACGATTTCGTTGTTGATGAAATCGCATGCAAAGAGCACCAACCAGCGAGTCGCGCGCTCTTGTTGCCAATAGGAGAGGAGTTGCCCTCCGTCTGACTGCATGTTCTTGAATTCGTTTTTGAACTCGGTTCCAGGGGTCTTGCATTCGACGATTGCGAGCGTGTCGCCCATCTCGTCATTAATGCAGATATCAGCGCGGCCGCTCTTTTGTTCGTGCCCAAGGGCCCATTCGCGCTCCACCTCGAGTGACTCGGGGCGATATCCTTTGTCGAGGAGCATGGTTACGCAGGCGAGTACAACGAAGTTCTCGTTATCGGAGAAGTTACAAGTTGTGTCTTTGTTGACCTTGAACCCCAGGTCTTTCGGGTAGCCGATGCGTTTCTTGGAAAAATCGACCGTGATTTGCGCGCTGGTCTCTTCCCAGGATTTCTGATAAACGGTGCCGTCACCCGACGGCTCGTAGCACAGAGCCCTAAGTGCGTCGCGAAGATTGTCCAGCGTAATCATCTAATGTCTCCGTAGCTGCGAGGTGAAAACACAATTCGCTAATTCTATCGCAGAGGTCGCCGTAAGAACGCAGTGTGATTAGCGGTGCTGCTGTTTGCCAGGGTATTTGATTGGATGATGACGCGCACGGGGCGGGATTCGCCAGTCCGCTAAGCCACGCTGGCAACAGTAGCGTACCAGGTGGTTGCTTGCAGAGATCCTCACGCGCGCCGTGCTTGAACCACTGGAGGTACGTGTTTCTCGTCGCGCGTCCATCGCTATCATGAAAGCCTGAATCGGCTGAAGTGGGGAGTAGCAACGGACAACATAACGATGCGGCCGATAAGCGCGGCGGATGACGAGCGCATAGGCACCATTGCCCGTGAGAACCTCAGGGCGTTTGGGCTCGACATTCCCGGTACGGCGTATTTTGACCCAAAAATCATGTGCCTGAGCTCGTACTATGCGCTGGCGCCAGAGCGCCGCGCGTACTTTGTGGTCGAGGACGCCGAAGGGCGCGTGCTCGGTGGCGGCGGGCTGGCTGAATTCGAGCCACTCGAGGACACGGCCGAGCTTCAGTAGCTCTACCTGGCTGACGCGGCGAAGGGTCACGGGCTGGGAGCCCGCTTTGTCCGCCTCATCGAGAACAGAGCCTGTGGTCTGGGTTACAAGCACCTCTATCTCGAGACAGACTCGAACCTCAAAGCGGCCATCTAATGTGGCCCGCCTAAGCTGGACACGGTTTTGATATTCGGGAGTGAACCCGCGCAATGTGCCGGGGAAGGCACGGAAAGCGAGGTTGCACATGCCCAAGGGCAAGCCCTACTCCGCGGAGTTCAAGGCGAGGCCGGTGCCCGAGGCGCCGCAGGGCGCCAAGACCGTCGGCGAGATCGCCGCCGAGCACGGCCTCAACCCCAACCTGGTCGGGAACCGGAAGGCGGAGGCCGAGCCCGACCTGTCGTGCGTGTTCTCCGCCGCGGAGGACGAGCGGGCGCGCGAGCGGGAGCTAGCGGAGCACCGGGAGGAGGTCGATGGCCTTCATCGCAAGATCGGCGAGCTCGCCGCCGAGCGCGACTATCTTCAACGGGGCTTGCTTAAGCGCTACGGCATCGACATCGAGGACGTCCCTGGTAGGCCCGGGAAACGCTGGGGTCCCGGTCGCGAGGCAGCGCCGGCTGCTGGGGATCCCCAGGTCGAGCTGCTGCTACAGGCCCAGGAGGCGCCGGCGCGCCCTGGGGGGCGGCGAGCGCGAGCGCGCCATGCGCGTGGCCGACGAGGTGCACTTGGAGATGCCCTACGCCGGCGCACGGGCGGCGAGGTCGACCTGTCGCGCCGCTGCGTGGCGGGCCTGATGGAGGAGATGAACGTGCGGCCGGCGTGCCCGAAGCCGAGCCTGTCCAAGCCGGCCAAGAGGGCGCTCAGGCACCCCTACCTGCTGAAGAACAAGCCCATACGCTTCCCAAACCAGGTGCGGGGCATAGACATCGCCTACATCCCGATCGGGAGGACGCACATGTACCTGACCTGCGTGATCGACTGGTACTCCCGCCTCGCTGTCGCCTGGCGGCTCGCCGACGACATGGGCGCCGCCGGCGCGTGCGCGTGCGCGTGCGTGGAGGCCGCCTTCGCGGAGCACGGGATGCCCTCCATCCTCAACTCAGACCAGGGGTCGGTGCTCGGCTCCGCCGCCTACGAGGGGCTGTTGGCGTCCAACCACGTGCTCCAGAGCATGGACGGCAGGGCCCGCTGGGCAGACAGCGTGATCGTGGAGAGGTGGGGCCGCAGCCTCAAGAGCGAGTGCGTGAGGATCTGCGAGTACGGGACGCCGGCAGAGCTCCGCGGGCTCGTCGCGGGCTACGTCGAGCAGTACAACGGCGCCCGCCCGCACCAGTCGCTCGGCTACGACACGCCGTCCGAGTGGTACTATTCGGGGCTGGCCGCCGCCTAAGCGGCGGCGTTATAGGACGCGGGCTCACTTTCGACCCAAGATTTCGTGTCCAAACAAGCGGGCCGCTTTAATGAGGGCGAGCCGGAGCAAGGCGTACGACCTCATCTGGTCGGGAGAGATTGACTCGTACAGGCTCGGCAGGAAGCTCCTGGTGTCGAGGGCGTCCGTGGACGCCTACATCGAGTCGAGGAGCGGCAGGAAATGACGGCGGCGACCGCCCCGGGAGCCGCCCGCCGCCGCGCACGCGAGGGAGCCTCGAGACGAAAGGAGCTCGAGGACGACCATGACCAAGAGCATTAGCAGGAGCCAGGTGAGGCTCATAGCATCGACCAACGCGATATTCGGCGCCGACGAGGCGTGCGCGATGCTGCGCATCAGCCGCGACGCCATGTACCGGCTCGCCAAGGACCCCGACGACCCGTTCCCCTCTTGTATTCGCCATCGGCGCATGTTATAAGGTTATTGGTGGCTTATTAAGCTACCTCCAAGTGCCGGGGGAGTCCCCCGGCTATTTTTTTATCCATTCCATTAGGAGTCCCCATTGGCCAAGGAACTCAGCATCTTCGTCGACGAGAGCGGCGACCGCGGCGGCAAGGCTCGCTACTACCTGCTCACGCTCGTCTTTCACGACCAGGCAGACAACATCGCCGAGGCGGTCACGGGCTACGAGGCCAAGCTCGCCAGGGCCGACCTCCCCAACATCCCGTTCCACTCCGAGCCCCTCATGAACGGGCACAAGGACTATGAGTTTCTTGGCATCGAGCAGCGCAAGGCCATGCTCGCCTACTTCTCCTCGTTTGTCCGCAAGCTTCCCATCTCCTATACAACCTTCGTCTACCGCCGCAGCCAGTTCGAAGACCCGGCAAGGCTAATGGAACGCATGGGGCGCGACATCTCCTCCGCCATGATTAAACACCTGGACTTCTTCCAATCCTTCGACGATGTGAAGGTCTATTACGACAACGGCCAGGATATCGTCAAACAGGCGCTCGACCGCTCCGTGGGCAGGGTCCTCTCAAAAGGGGTCGTCCGTCGACGCAAAACCTCGATGACCGACTACCGCCTCGAGCAAGTGGCGGATTACCTCTGCACCATCGAGCTCGCCCTAGTCAAGTACGAGGCCAAGGAGGACGGAGAGACGTACAACAAGTTCTTCGGAGGTATCGGCTCTTTCAAGAGGAACTGGCTCAAGCAAGCCCGCAGTAAGCAGATATAGCCGGTCCCACGGACCAAAGTGGAACAACGCCTCTTCCCTGGCGAGGAGGCGGACTGTCGGCGAGGAACTCCATTTGGCAAGAAGAACAATCCTCTAAGGGACTATTCGGCAAAGAGCGGAAGGATCGCGCGAAGGTAGTCGGCCGCGAGGTCGGAAGGCGCGACGCTGAAGTCGTTCCAAGCCCACCATTGGACCATGCCGACGAAGGCCGCCGCGATGTGATGCAGAAGGAAACTGCGGTTCATCTGGCCGGCGGGGCCGCTCGAATGCTCGGGCACGACCTGGGCCGCCCGCGCCACGATGGCGTGGCGCAGGCAGTCGGCGAAGCGGCGCGACCCCGCGCCTGAGACGAGCGCGCGCACGCCGTCGCGCCGCTCCCAGAGGTTTCGCAGGATGTGCTCCACCTGGACTGCGGGGTCGCTCTCTCGGTCGCCGTCCTTCGTGAGGGCGTGCGCGCAAACAGATCCCACGAACACGGCAAGAAGGTCGTCTTTGCCCTTGAACTGGGCATAGAACGTGGCCCTGCCCACGCCCGAGCGCGTAAGAATATCCGCGACGGTGATCTTTGTGTAGTCGCACTCGAGCAGCAGGCCTAGGAAGGCGTCCTCAATCGCCTGGCGGCTGCGCGCCTTGCGCGTGTCCATCTAGGCTTCCTCGTCGGCCGCGCTGTTGTCGGCATCTGAGCTTGCCTCGGGAAGATGCTTGCTCGGGCGCCCCGGAAGCCTGTGGGGGCGCTGGCTGTTGCCGGAGCCCTCGGGGGCAACCTTTCCCGGTTCGTCGAGCAGGCCCGCGGCCTCGGCGGCGCGGAAAACCTCCTGGAACGTCGCGCCCGTGCGCTCGGACGCCTCGACGACGGAGGCGTACTCGGGATAGGTCCGCACGATGCCGCCCGGCGTGACCACGCGCTTCACGGCCACGGGGCCGTATGCGGTGATGACCTCGCCGGGCCTGCGGCGCAGGGGGTATCGGCGCATCTTTACCGAGCGGATCCCAATCGTTGTGGTGGTGGCAAAGATGATGTCCCTGAGCTGCTCTTCGTTCGACTCGTCGCAGATGACCTCGAGCTGGTAGCCGGGGCGGCCCTTCTTCATGACGACGGGCACGGCGTGGGCGTCCCTGGCGCCCGAGGCCACGAGGAGCTCGATGGCGCGGCCGAGGGCCTCGCCCGTGCAGTCGTCGAGGTCGCTCTCGAGCTTCACGACCACGTGGGGCGCCTCGGGGTCGTCATCGCCCACCGCGGCGAAGGGGACGGCCTGCTCAACGTGGGCATCCTGTGTGCGCTCGGACACCGACCTGCTCTTAGAGCCAAGAAGCGCCCGCTCCGATGCGGCTGCTTGCTTGCTGTCGGGATCGCGCGCGCCCTCGATTTGGGTAAGGGTAACGCGGAGCACGCCGGCGGTGTTCTGATAGGCGCGCTTGCCCGCTCCGTAGCCCATGGCGAGGATGCGGTAGGATGCCGGAAGCTCCTCGGAGGTGCGCAGTGCGGCCACGATGGCGGCGCCCGTGGGCGTCACGAGCTCACCATGGACGGGGGCGGGCACGAGGCGGATTCCCGCCGCCGCGCAGAGGTTGGCGACCGCGGGCACGGGGATGGGCATCATGCCGTGCGCGCAGCGAATGGTGCCGTGGCCCTCGCTCAGGGACGGCACGATGATGTCGTCGATTCCTAGATCGTCAAGGCAGACGGCGACGGCGCAGATATCGACGATGGAGTCGACGGCGCCCACCTCGTGGAGCAGCACCGTGTCGGGCGTCGCGCCGTGGGCCTTGGCCTCAGCGCGGGCGAGCTCACCGAAGACGGCGAGTGCGGTTTGCTTGGCTCGCGGCGTGAGGCCGGAGGACTCAATGATGGCGTGGATGTCCGCAAGCGAGCGGTGCGCGTGGTGGTGGCCGTGTGCGTGGTCGTGCTCGTGCTCATGACCGTGCCCGTGGCAGTGCTCGTGTTCATGCCCATGGTCGTGGCAATGCCCGTGCCCTTCTTCCCCGTCCTCGCCAAAGAGCCGTGCCATGTCGTGGTCGTGGTTCTCGTGCTCGCCGTCGAGCTGCACGTCGAAGTCGCAGGCGTCAAGGCCGCTCTTTGCCACGCGGCTCACGCGGACCTTGAAACCGTGGACAGGCAGGGTGTCCAGCGCGGCTAGGAGCCGCTCCTCACTCGCCCCCAGGTCCAGTAGCGCCGCCACCGTCATGTCGCCGCTTATGCCGGAGGAGCCGTCCACGATGAGGGCACGGCGGCTCCCGTCCTCGCAGCCATTCTTTTTATAGAGCTCGCTCATCGATGGTCGACCCCGTTTCTTTTGCTCAGGTGGTTGATGAGGCTGGCCTGGTAGCCGGCCCCGAACCCGTTGTCTATGTTCACGACCGAGACGCCGCTTGCGCAGGAGTTCAGCATGCTCAGGAGCGCCGCGACCCCGCCGAGGCTCGCGCCGTAGCCGACGCTTGTGGGCACGGCGATCACGGGACAGGAGACGAGCCCGCCCACGACGCTCGCAAGCGCTCCCTCCATTCCCGCGACGGCCACGATGACCTGCGCCTCGTTCAGCTCGTCCATATGGGAAAGCAGACGATGGAGGCCCGCCACCCCAACGTCGGGAAGGCGCCTCACGCGGTTGCCGAGGAACTCGGCGGTGAGCGCCGCCTCCTCCGCGACCGGCAGGTCGCTCGTGCCGGCGCACGCCACGAGCACATCCCCGTCGCCGTCGGGCTTGGGCATGCCTCCGGCGACGAGGACCCGCGCCGCCTCGTGGTACTTCACGTCGACGCTACAGGTCACGGAGGAGATCACGATGCGCGCCTTATCCGCGTCCACGCGCGTCGCGAGGACGCGCGGCTGCCCCGCTTCCACGAGCGCGTCGATGATCCCCGCTATCTGCGCCGCTGTCTTGCCCTCGCCGTAGACGACCTCGCCCGCGCCCTGGCGCTCTGCGCGCGAAAGGTCGAGCTTCGCGTAGCCGATGTCGGCCACGCGCCCGCGCGCGGCGTCGTCAAGACTGGATTCCATCGCGCTACTCATGGCTTTCCACAGCCTCTTTGGCCTCGCGCTCGCGGGCCGCGCGGGCGACGGCGTTCTCGCGCTCGAGGGCGGCGGCTTCCGCGGGGGAGGGCTCGATGTTGCCGTCGGTGCGCACGCGGTCGGCTGCGTCGGGGTGCTCGGCCATGAACTTGTTCACCGTGGCGGCGAGCGACTCGGGCGTGATCGCCTCGTCCTTGCCGAAGTAGGCTCCGTAGCACGCGTAGCTGGGCTTGTTTGCCGTGGGGAGGCCGAGCTTCGCCGACTCCTCGCGGACCATGTCCTTGGTCATGCCGGCGGCGCGCAGCGGCGATACGACGCCCAGCTCATGGATGGCGCGAAAGCCCGGGCGACGGTCCTCGCGGTCGCTCGCGTTCGTCCCGTCCAGAAGGATTGTGCGCCCGTCCTTCTTCAGATGCTCGAGGATGGTGCCGAAGACCATGGACTTGCAGTAGTAGCAGCGGTTCCAGGGGTTCGCGCGCAGCTCCTCATGGCCCTCCCAGAGGTTCACGCGGATGATCTCTTGATCCGCGCCGAGCATCTGCGCGATGGTCACGGAGTCGTCCGTGTCGCGGGTGATCTGGAGGTCGTCGAGGATGGTGTACGCCTTGACGTCGAAGCCTTGGCGCAAAAGCTCTGCGAGGAGGTAGCACGAATCGACGCCCCCGGAGTACGCGAGGCCGTACTTAACGTCTTTGTCGAGGTCAAACTGCATGGATGGATCTCCTTAGTTGATGCTCTTCCCTGCGCCCGACGATGTCCGGCGGTATTCGGGGCTGCCTTCAAACACCGTCTTGACGCTTGTGGATAGCATAGGTCTTTCCGAACACATCGTGCTATTTGTTCGGAAATCGTCATCATCTGCACGCCAGCTCCTTATACTCGAAAAAACGATTCACATGGCTGAAAGGACGTTCACATGGCAAAGAAGGGCCTCGCCTTAACCAGACGGTCGTTTCTTGCGGGCACGGGCATCGCGGGCGCGCTCGCGCTCTCGGCGTGCTCGAACACGGGCGACGCCGGCGACGCCGCCTCCGGCACGGGGGTCGACCCCTCGCGCCAGGTGACCATCGCCATGAGCACTACCAACGAGCCCGACGCTGGCTTCGACCCGTGCGTGGCCTGGGGCTGCGGCGAGCACGTCCACGAGCCCCTCATCCAGTCCACCCTCATCTACACGACCGAGGAGATGGGCTTCGAGTGCGACCTCGCGACGTCCTACGAGTGCTCCGACGATAAGCTCACCTGGACCTTCAAGTTGCGCGACGACGCCAAGTTCTCCGACGGCGAGCCCGTGCGCGCCTCCGACGCCGCCTTCACGCTGAATACGATCCGCGGCTCGAAGAACGCGCAGGCCGACCTCTCCATGGTCGAGGACGCCTCCGCGCCCGACGACGCCACGCTGGTCGTCAAGCTCTCCAAGCCCTACAACGCGCTTCTGTACACCCTTGCCGTCGTGGGCATCGTGCCCGAGCACGCATACGGCCCCGATTACGGCCAAAAGCCCATCGGCTCCGGGCGCTACGTGCTCACCCAGTGGGACCGCGGTCAGCAGGTCATCCTCGATGCGAGCCCCTCCTACTACGGCGAGAAGCCCCAGATCGAGCGCGTGGTCGTCGTGTTCATGGAGGAGGACGCGGCCCTCGCGGCGGCGAAGTCCGGCCAGGTGGACATGGCCTACACCTCGGCGACCCTTGCCGACCAGCAGGTAGAGGGTTACACGCTGGAGTCCTACGACACCGTCGACTCGCGCGGCGTGCAGCTTCCCGTCGTGCCCTCGGGCACCGAGCGCGAGGACGGCCCCAACACGTATCCCGCCGGCAACGACGTCACCTGCAACCTCGAGGTCCGGCAGGCAGTGAACCTCGCAGTCGACCGCCAGGCGATCATCGACGACGTGCTGGGCGGCCACGGGTCGGTGGCCTACAGCATCGGCGACGGCCTTCCGTGGGCGAGCGAGGACATGCGCTGCGACTATGCGCCCGACCGCGCCCGCGCGCTGCTCGAGGGTGCCGGCTGGAAGCTCGGTGACGACGGGGTCTACGCGCGCGACGGCCTTGCCTGCGCCTTCGACCTCTACTATGCCACGGGCGACTCGGTCCGCCAGGCCATGGCGTACGCGCTCGCCGACCAGCTCGGCCAGGTGGGCATCCGCGTGACGCCCCGAAGCGGCAGCTGGGACGACCTGTATCCCCATGAGTTCAGCGACCCCATCATGTGGGGCTGGGGCTCGAACTCGCCTTCCGACGTCTACGAGCTCAACAGCTCCAAGGGCACCATGAACTACGCCTGCTACGAGAACGACCAGGTGGACGCGTATCTCGACGAGGCGTTGGCCGCCGACACTGTCGAGGACTCCTGGCCCCTGTGGCAGAAGGCCGAGTGGGACGGGCAGGCGGGCGTGGCCCCGCAGGGCGACGCGACCTGGCTGTGGCTCGCCAACGTGAGCCACCTGTACTGGAAGCGAGAAGGGCTCAAGGTCGCCCGCCAGAAGCTCCAGCCGCACGGCCACGGCTGGTCGATCCTGAATAACGTCGACCGTTGGAGCTGGGAGTAGCGTGAGCGCTTTCGCCCACATGCGTCCGTCCGTCCCGGGCGCCCGACGCCTGCCGCGCTGGGCGGGCCAGGCGGCGCGTCTCGTCTTGCTGCTCATTGCCACGAGCATGGCGACGTTTGCCCTGGTGGCCGCCTCGCCGATAGATCCGGTGCGAGCCAACCTCGGCCAGGCCGCCTACGCGCAGATGAGCGAGGCACAGCGCGCCCAGCTCGCCGAGTACTGGGGCGCGACGACGCCGCTTCCCGAGCGCTATGCGCACTGGGCCTCCTCGGCGCTTCGCGGGGACTTCGGGCAGAGCCTGCGCTTCGGGCGCCCGGTCGCGGAGGTCGTGGGCGAGCGCTTCGCGAACTCGGCGGCCCTCATGGCGTCCGCCTGGCTGCTCGCGGGTGTCCTCGGCCTCGCGCTCGGGGTGCTCGCCGGCTCGCGGCGGGGGAGCCGTGCCGACCGGGCGATCTGCTGTGTGTGCTACGCGCTCTCGTCCATGCCGTCGTTTTGGCTCGGGCTCGTGGCGCTCATGGTCTTCTCGGTGTGGCTCGGGTGGTTCCCCCTGGGCTTCTCGGTGCCCATAGGCGTGGACGCCGCGCAGGTTTCCTGGGCCCAGAAGCTGCACCACCTCGTGCTCCCCGCGATCGTCCTCGGAATTGCCAACGCGCCGAGCATCGCGCTCCACACGCGCCAAAAGACGATCGACGTCCTAGGCAGCGAGTACGCGCGCTTCGCGCGAAGCCGCGGCGAGAAGGGCATGCAGGTGCTTCTGCGCCATGGCCTGCGCAATCTCGTGCTCCCCGCCATCACCATCGAGTGCGCCTCGGTGGGCGAGGTCTTCGGCGGGTCGGTGCTCGTGGAGCAGGTCTTCTCGTACCCGGGGCTCGGCCAGGCGGCCGTGACGGCCGGGCTCGGCGGCGACGCCCCGCTCCTCGTGGCGATCGCGCTCGTCTCGGCTTGCGTCGTCTTTGCGGGCAACGCGTGCGCAGACGTGCTCTATGCCCTCATCGACCCGAGGATCCGCGAGGGAAGGGGGCCGCGCGATGCGTGAGTTTGACGCCTCGATGAGCGCTGCCGCGGTTTCCGCGGAATCTTGCGAAGGCCAGCGTCCTTCTTTACTCCTTCATGCTGCCGAGGTGGCGCCCGGGGGCAACCGTAGGAGGACGGCCGCGTGCCTGGTCGCCGCCTGCGCGCTGCTCCTCCTCGTTGTCGTGTGCGGGAGCATCCTGCGCCCGCAGGCCACATCGACCGACTTTGCCCAAAAGAACCTGGCGCCGTGCCTCGCCCATCTGTTCGGGACCGATTGGATGGGGCGCGATATGCTCGCCCGCACGGTCGCGGGTCTCTCGACCTCGGTTTGGGTGGGCCTTGCCGCTTCGGTCTGCTCGGGGGCGATCGCGCTTGTGCTCGCGCTCGTCTCGGCACTCGGCGGACGGGCGGCGGACGCCGTCGTGGGCTGGCTCGTCGACCTGGTGATGGGCGTGCCCCATATGGTGCTGCTCATCCTCGTGAGCTACGCCCTCGGCCGTGGTTTCTGGGGCGTGACGCTGGCGGTTGCCCTCACGCACTGGGGAAGCCTCGCCCGCGTTCTTCGCGCCGAGGCCATCCAGATTCGCAACCAGCCCTTTCTGCGGCTCGCGCAGGCGGCGGGTGCCTCGCGGGTGCGAATCGCCCTCGCTCATGTGGTCCCCGCGATCCTGCCCCAGCTCATCGTGGGTCTCGTCGTCGCCTTTCCGCACGCGATCCTCCACGAGGCGTCGATCACCTTCCTCGGCTTTGGCCTCGGCGCGGATGAGCCGGCCATCGGGGTGATCCTTTCCGAGGCGATGAAGTACCTATCGATGGGCTACTGGTGGCTCGCGGTGCTCCCGGGCCTCGCGCTCGTGGCCGTGGTGCTCGTCTTCGATAGGCTCGGTTCTTCTTTGCGCGACTTGGTCGCGCCCGACTCGGCGCAGGCGTAGGGGGTGGCTATGGAAATCAGATTGACGAGGGATGTAGCGGCGCCGATGCCGCGCGATCCCGAGCACGTGACCGCCTCAGCCGCCCCGCACCTGGATGGCGAGACCCACCATCACCATAGCCACGGTGCGGCGTCGCGCCACTTGGGCGGCCATCACCTCCTGAGCGTCGAGGGCCTGAGCGTCTCCTTTACCATGTACGACCCGAATGCTCCTTTCTGGCGCGCTGGGCGCGTGCGCAGCGAGGTTCTGCACGACCTCTCGCTCAGCGTGCATGTGGGCGAGGTCTTGGCCGTGGTGGGGGCGAGCGGCTCCGGCAAGACCGTGCTCGCCGACGCGCTCATGGGCCGCTGGGACCAGAACATGGAGGTCCGCGGCCGCATCTGGTTCGACGGTGCCCAGAAGGACGCCGACTCGCTGCGCGCGCTCGCGGGCCACGGGATCTCGCTTGTGCCCCAGGGCGTGGGCAACCTCGACCCGCTCATGCGCGTGGGTGAGCAGGTGCGCGGTGCCGCCCGCGGCGCCACGGGGGAGGCTCGCCGAGCCGACGCCGAGCGCCGCGCCGCCCGGCAGCGCGAGCTTTTCTTGGCCTATGGGCTAGATCCCCAGGTGGAGCGGATGTATCCCCATGAGCTCTCCGGGGGCATGGCGCGCCGGGTGCTCCTCATGTGCGCCCTCATGGACGAGCCGAGGCTCATCATCGCTGACGAGCCGACGCCGGGCCTCGACCTCGACCTGGCGGCGCATGCCCTCGACGACCTGCGCGGCTTTGCCGACGCGGGCGGCGGCGTGCTCCTGATCACGCACGACATCGAGCTTGCCCTGCGCGTGGCGGACCGCGTGGCGGTGTTTAGCGACGGCACCATCGTCGAGGAGACGGGGGTCGAGAGCTTCTCTTCGGCAGGCACGCTGCGCCACCCGTTCTCGAGGGCGCTTTGGCGCGCGATGCCGGGGCACGAGTTCGCCGTCGCCGCGGGCGCGGCGGGGGAGGGGGTTAAATGAGCCTTCAGGCGCAAGGGCTGAGCTTTGCCTATCCATGCGGGCGGGAGCTGTTCTCCGGCCTCGACCTTACGGTGAATCCCGGTGAGCGCGTGGCCATCTTGGGCCCTTCCGGCACCGGAAAGACGACGCTCTGCCGGTTGCTCTCCGGGTTTTTGCCGCCGGCGGCGGGCAAGGTCCTCGTGGACGGCGGCCAGCTCGTTCCCGTGGTGCGCCTTCGCGGCAACGCGAGCCCGGTCCAGCTCCTTTGGCAGCACCCCGAGCAGGCGTTCGACCCCAGGATGCGCTTGGGAAGGAGCCTCTCTGAGGTCTCCTGCGCAGACGAGCAACTCCTGGATGAGCTCCTGTCCGCCTTCCGTGCGCGTCAAGCGTGGCTCACGCGCCGGCCGAACGAGCTGTCCGGCGGCGAGCTCATGCGTCTGGCGATGGTCCGCGCGCTCGCGTGCCGGCCTCGCTACCTCATCGCCGACGAGTCCACCGCCATGCTCGACGCCGTGACGCAGGCCGAGCTTTGGCACGTGCTCATGGACTTGCAGGAGCGCGACGGCTGGGGCCTTGCCCTCGTCTCGCACTCGCCGGCGCTCGTCACCCGCGTGGCCACGCGCACCTTCTTGTTGGCAGACGCCGGCAAGTAATAACCCGATCCCATCCGCACGAAAAAAGGCCGCCGCCCGTAAGGGCGACGGCCTCGCAATCCTTAATTCGCGGATGCGAAGAAGGACTAGGCGTTCAGAGCGGCGTTAACGGCAACGGCGCAGGCGACGGTGGCGCCGACCATCGGGTTGTTGCCCATGCCGATGAGGCCCATCATGTCGACGTGCGCGGGCACCGAGGAGGAGCCGGCGAACTGGGCGTCGGAGTGCATGCGGCCCATGGTGTCGGTCATGCCGTAGGAGGCGGGGCCGGCGCCCATGTTGTCCGGGTGCAGGGTACGGCCGGTGCCGCCGCCGGAAGCGACGGAGAAGTACTTCTTGCCGGCCTCGAGGCGCTCCTTCTTGTAGGTGCCAGCAACGGGGTGCTGGAAGCGCGTCGGGTTGGTGGAGTTGCCGGTGATCGAGATGTCGACGTTCTCGTGCCACATGATGGCAACGCCCTCGCGGACGTCATCGGCGCCGTAGCAGTTGACGGCGGCGCGGGGACCATCGGAGTAGGGGATAGTCTCGACGACCTTGAGCTCGCCCGTGAAGTAGTCGAACTGGGTCTTCACGTAGGTGAAGCCGTTGATGCGGGCGATGATCTGGGCGGCGTCCTTGCCGAGGCCGTTCAGGATGACGCGCAGCGGCTTCTGGCGGGCCTTGTTGGCGTTGAGGGCCAGGCCGATGGCGCCCTCGGCGGCGGCGAAGGACTCGTGGCCGGCGAGGAAGGCGAAGCACTCGGTGTCGTCGGAGAGCAGCATGGCGCCGAGGTTGCCGTGGCCGAGGCCGACCTTGCGGTCCTCAGCGACGGAGCCGGGGACGGTGAAGGCCTGGATGCCCTCGCCGATGACGGCGGCAGCCTCAGAGGCGGTCTTGACGCCGCGCTTGATGGCGAGCGCGCAGCCGAGGGTGTAGGCCCACTCGGCGTTCTGGAACGCGATGGACTGGGTGTCGTGGACGATCTCGCGGGGGTTGAAGCCCTTGTCGGTGCAGAGCTTCAGGGCATCCTCGAGGGAGGCGATGCCGTTGTCGGCGAGGCACTTGTTGATCTTCTCGACGCGGCGCTCGTAGCCTTCGAAAGTAACAGCCATGGTTATATCCCTCCCTTTCTACTCGTGAACGGGGAACGTGCTGGCGACGGAGTGGGTCTCCTCGTCGGTACGCGGATCGATGTACTTGGCGGCGTTGTCCCACTGGCCGTAGTGGCCCATGGCGCCCTGGATGGCCTCCTCGGGGGCCTTGCCGGCCTTGAGGGCATCGGTGAACTTGCCGAGGTTGAAGAACTCGAACGCGATGATCTCGTTGTTGTCGTTCAGAGCCATGCGGGTGACGTAGCCCTGGGCGAGCTCGAGGTAGCGGGCGCCCTTGGCCTTGGTGCCGAACATGGTGCCGACCTGGGAGCGCAGGCCCTTGCCGAGGTCGTCAAGGGAGGCGCCGACGGGCAGGCCGCCCTCGGAGAACGCGGTCTGGGTGCGGCCGTAGACGATCTGGAGGAAGATCTCGCGCATGGCGACGTTGATGGCGTCGCAGACGAGGTCGGTGTTCAGGGCCTCGAGGATGGTCTTGCCGGGAAGGATCTCGGCGGCCATGGCGGCGGAGTGGGTCATGCCCGAGCAGCCGATGGTCTCGACGAGGGCCTCCTCGATGACGCCCTCCTTGACGTTAAGCGTAAGCTTGCAGGCACCCTGCTGCGGGGCGCACCAGCCCACACCGTGCGTGAGGCCGGAGATGTCGGAGATCTCCTTGGCCTGGACCCACTTACCCTCCTCGGGGATGGGTGCGGGGCCGTGATACGCGCCCTTGGTAACAGGGCACATATTCTCGACTTCAGCGGAATACTGCATGTAATGCTCCTCTCCGTAAAATCCCGCGCGGGCCCATGCGCCCACGCGAACCTACCGGCCCCCTCAGGCCGGTCAGAGCTTGCGGTCTGGCCGAAGATGGCCAATCCTCCGATTAGTTTACGGCAGATTTCGCCAAAATGTGACGTTCAGGGGCAAAAACTTGCCGTCTGCCGTATAATCGCTGGCGTGATTAACGAGAAGGACATACCAGTCGGAGTTTGGAAGCTCGCCCTTGCCGGCGCGGCCGCGATCTGGGGCGGCTCGTTCGTCGTCATCAAGGGTGCGCTTGACGTTTTGCCTCCCTGCTGGCTCATGTTCGTCAGGTTCTTCTTTGCCGCCCTCATCGTGGGCGCGCTGTTCTGGAAGCGGGTTCGCCCGCACATGGACGCGAGCCATCTGCGCGCCGGCGCCGTGCTGGGGCTTCTTTCCGGCACTGCCTTCGTGATCCAGAACATCGGCCTCACCGACACCACTCCCGGGCGCAACGCCTTTCTCACCGCCACCTACTGCGTGATGGTCCCCTTCGTCAACTGGCTCGTGGCCCGCAAGCGCCCGGGCGCGACGAACCTCGTGGCCGCGGCCTTGGGCATCCTCGGCGTTGGCCTGCTCTCGCTCGGAGACGACCTCTCGATCGGCCTTGGCTGGGGAGACCTCCTCACCCTCGTGTCCGCCGTGCTCTTCGCGTTCCACATCGTCGCGGTCGCGCGCTTCTCTGCGTCCGGCCACGACGTCATGGCCATGACGGTCGTGCAGCTCGCCGTGAGCTCAGCCGTCTCGCTCGTCGCCGCAGCTCTGTTCGACGGCGCGGTCGACTTCGTCGTCTTCCTCAATCCGAGCCTGTGGGCCGCGCTCTTCTACCTCGTGATCCTCTCGTCCGCCGTGTGCATGGTCGTGCAGAACCTGGGCCAGGCCCACGTGCCCCCCGCGCCCGCGTCGCTGATCCTCTCGCTCGAGAGCGTCTTTGCCGTCATCGCGAGCGTCGTTTTCTATGGCGAGATCGTCACGGCTCGCCTTGCCTGCGGATTCGCCTGCATCTTCGTCGCCGTCGTGGTGAGCGAGGCCGGCGCGCTCGCGCTCGCGTGGCTCCGCGCGAGGCTCTCCGACGGCGAGACCATTGAGGGTTCGGCGGCGATCTCCGAGGAGGCAGACGCTTAATGTCGCTTCTCGTGCTGCTGTGCGCCGCCGTCGTCTGTACGGGCGCCGCGCTCGTCATTCCTCGCCCCAAGAACATCCGCGTGAAGCAGCTGGCCGGTGCGTACTGGGTGGTTTCCGCCGCCGTCTTTATCTATGCCGCCGTGGGCAACGGCGGGGTGGGCGATGGCATGCTGCTTCACTTCGACAGCCTCGGGAAACACGCCGCCGCCGGTGCCGCCATCGCCGCGTTCGTGCTCTTTGGCTGGGCCGTGTTCTGCCTGTTCAAGGGCTTCGGAAGGGACCTGGAAAACGATGATCCAAGAGATCGGTGAGCACGTCTTCCGCAACGAGTACGTGGTTTGCGAGCCGAGCGCCCGCGACTACGTTCTTCACTACCGCGACCGCGGCTGCCTGGTGTGCGTGGTCGCCCACGGCAAGGACGCCGCCGACGCCTGGGCGATGGGCAACGAGTTCTGTTTGCCGCGCGTGGCCGACTTCGAGCGGGCGCCCGAGCGCCTCGTGTACGCCTTCGCCATAGACGACGCGCGCTTCTTCCTAGCTCTTGACGACGAAGTAGCAGAGCCTGAGGGATTCACCTACGAGGCCATCAACTGGCTGCGCTATGCCGAGCCCGAGGAGCTCCTCTTTGCCGCCGTCACGGGAAGCCAGCTCGACCGCTGGTACCGCGACAACCGCTATTGCTCGCGCTGCGGCCACCCCACCGAGCTCGGCCCCCGCAGCCGCGAGGTTGTCTGCCCCGACTGCGCGAAGATCACCTACCCGAAGATTTGCCCGGGCATCATCTGCGGAATCGTCGACTGCTCCGGGGAGCGCGAGCGCATCGTGCTCACGCGCTACAACGGCCGCACCACGGCGCTGTGGGCGCTCGTCGCCGGCTTCACCGAGATCGGCGAGCCGCTCGAGGACACCGTGCGTCGCGAGGTCATGGAGGAGGTCGGCCTCACCGTGAAGAACCTGCGGTTCTACAAGAGCCAGCCGTGGAGCTTCTCGGACACGCTGCTCGTGGGCTTCTGGGCCGAGGTGGACGGCGACGACGCCATCCGCGTGGACCACGAGGAGCTCAAGGAGGCGCGCTGGTTCGACCGCGACGAGATTCCTCTGGAGCGCACCGGCGATCGCGTGAGCATGACCGGCGAGATGATCGAGCAGTTCCGCCTCCACGGCCGCGAGGTGCTCAAGTAAATACACCCGCCTTGGGCGTGACCTGAAGCTCGGCTAGTTGGCCGGGCTTCATTCGTAGTTGCGCTCGCGGATCTGGCCCAAGGCCCGCTCGGCTTCCTCCTCCTCGGGCGTCACGTAGTCGATGAGGTCGCCCGGCTTGCAGTTGAGGACTTGGCACATCGCCTCGAGCGTCGAGAAGCGCACGCCTCGAATCTTTCCGTTCTTGATGTTCGAGAGGTTGACGGTTGAGGTGCCGATGCGCTCGGCGAGCTCGGTCGACGAGATCTTCTTCTCGGCCATGATGCGGTCGAGCCTCATGACTATGGGCACCTCTTCACCTCCGGTTTCTGTGTAGCCCATTGCTTGGACATGGGTAAAACAATGCGCGATTGTACTAAAGAATCGAGTCCGAGTCTTCCTGGAGGGCGTTTGCGTAGCGCAGGACGATTGCAAGTGCGATTGTGAACGCGATGAGCACCAGAACTGTGGGGTCGGCGGTGCCCTGTTGCTCGATATACAGAGTTCCGTTGATGTGGGGCACGGGGATCGGCGGGATTCCTGGACGTATGCAGTCAAGTGCGTATTTAATGCCAAGAAGGACTCCGGCTATGCCAAGTTTCAAAGACTGCGAAGATCCAAATGGTTTCTCCGACCTGTGAATATGCAAAAAGAAGCTGGCGAACAGCAGCGACGCGAGGACAGGCAAAGTCAGTGCGGCGAGTTTGTTCTCGATCCAGCCATGCTGAAGATACTCGCACGATCCGACGCGACTTTGCGCGTAAAGGTAGAGGGCAAGCAGCGCCGCACAGAGCGCTGCGATCGCAAACATGAGGAGCGCCGCCACAAGGCTTGACGTGCGTGCCCGCCTATGTGCCTTTTCGAGCTTGGTATCCATGGGGCTCCTGCCGTTTCTTAGTAAACTTAATGTCTTAGTTTAACCGCTTACCGCATAAAGCAGAGCGCTCGCACTGTTTGCTTTGTAAGGTCATTCTACAAATTAACTAAGTAAAGTAAAACATTAATTAGCGCATCTTTCCGCTGTGCTGTTCGGATTGGGGGCGAAGATGGTCACGCGGTTTCTGAGCACATCGGTTCGGTGGCTCTCCAGGAGTTTGCTCGCGATGGCACTGATCGTCGCGTTCGCGGTCCTTGTGAACTTCTCGACGCTCGCAAACGGGAGCGTTGGCCTGGATCTTGGGCAGGAAATCGAGATCAACCGTGCGCTCATCGAGGCCGATCCCGAGTTGTCCACCGGGCTCTATGGCCAGTCGATCGAGGCATGGGATGCTGGCGACTACGCCGCGTTCTTTGAGCTGCAGGCGCGGGAGCTCGAGGATCCCGCGCAGGGCATGAAGCCCCACGCGGAGCTCTATCACGCAATGGCGGCCGAGGCCGCCGATGCTGCGTACAAACGCGCCTCTGAGTTGCCCGCGATTGAGTACCTAGCCTATGCGGACAAGGGCCTTGAATGGCCCGCGACTTGGAATTTGTCGAACGCGGGGCTTATGAGTGAGGGCGACTGGATCTATGCCAGGCGCTGGGGCGGCGTGATCCAGGCGGGGTTCTGTCTGGCTTTGGCATTGCTGGCGGCCCGGATGCAGCGACGGGGGGAGGCTCGCCTCGCAGGCGCCGGTGAGTTGGGGCGGCGACGCCGTCCGCGTGTTCCTCGGAAGCCTGGCGAGCACCGCCGTAATCGCGGTCATCCTCGCGCTGATCTGGGCTCCCTCCGTTATTTCCCATGCCGTGGCCAACGGAATCGGCAACCCATCGTTTCCCGTGCTCGCGGGGTCGGGGAGCGAGTATTGGGTGAGCTCCGCAGGCGTGGCCGTGGTGGAGGGCGCTGTTCTATGGTTGCTTCAAATCCTCATGTGGTCGCTTCTTGCGCAGACGAGCATCGCCCTCTTCAACAACGTGGTGCCGGGCGGGTTTGCGGGCGCGATCGTGCTCGTTATCGGTTGGTCCGCGCTTACGCCTGAGCTGCGCCGCTCGCTCGGCGACGTCGCGCGCTTCTTGCCGTCGACATACCTGGACGTGCACGGTGCCGTAGGGTCCACGACGTATTTCCCGAGCCTTCTGCCCCTTGAGGGGCTTAGCTTCGCGAACGGCTGCCTTGCCTTCGGGTGGGCGATCGCGCTTTTGGCGGTCACGGTCGTCGTGTGGGGCCTCGCTGGAAAGAAGCGCCCTGCGCTCTCGGCCCCGGGTAGCGGCTCCAAAGGCCTTGCCTCGAGCGGACGGGACCGAGCCGCCGTAAAGGATCCCCGCCCTGCTCGGGCCTCCTTCGCTGCCTGCATCGCCAGCTTTGCAAAGCCCCTGCTTGCAAGACCGCTCCCGTATGCGCTCGCGGCCGCCGCCGCGCTTGTTCTTGCGGGGCCGCACCTCCTGGGGCTCGGCCCCGACCTCGAGCCGTACGCGCCCGAGCGCCTCAAGAACGCACGGACGCAGATCTCGGTCGCGGAGGGCAGCTACGAGCAAGGAAGCGCCGAGCGCGAGGTATGCTCGCGCCTTCGCGGGCTTCTTTCCACGTATCTCAACGACACCGCGGGCCGCGCCGGCATCAAGGCGCTCGCGGACTATAAGCACGAGCTGGGCGTCCTCGCCTGTGACGGGAGCCCGCTGGCCTCCGAGCTCGATGTGGATGCGGGCCGCGTCGGGGGAGAGGCCGCTTTCCTCGACGCGGTGTCCGAGCTTCCCGAGCCCGTGCTCTACGGTTCCGCGCGCCAGATGCCGCTGCTCACGTACCTGGGATATGTTTCCGCTGTCGTGCCGGCGATTGCGTGGGCGATGCCAGCCCTCGCGCTCTGCGTGGCGCTCGTCCGGATGCGATCGAACGGCAGCCTGGTGCAGCAGGCGCCGGTGCCCGCGCGAACGCGGGTGGCCGCGTCCTTCGTCGCCTGCGGTGCCGCCGCGCTCGCGATCGGGGCGGCGGCGTTTCTGCCGACGGCGTTGCTGTGCGCTGCGTCCGGCGCGGGCCTCGGCGGGGGAGACTACCCGTTCCTCACGTTCGGCGCCGGGGGATTCCTCGTTCGCTCCGCCGTCCCGCGCGCAGGCTTTGCGGTGGCGCTTGCCTGCGCGTCCTCTGCCTTCGTGATTCTTATGGGGTCCTTCTTGCCAACGATTTTGGAGGTGCGCCATGCTGCGCGTTGACGACCTGAGCGTCTGCTATGGAAAGAAGCTCGTGATCGACCACGTGAGTGCCGGCTTCAAGCCCGGGCGCATCTACGGCCTCGTGGCGCCCAACGGTTGCGGCAAGTCGACTCTGTTGCGCGCCATGGCGGGCACGGGTAACGGCCGCGTGGAGGGTGCGGTCTCGGTGGACGCGGGCGAGTGCGCGGGCATCGAGGCGCGCCGCCGCGTCTTTTACGCGCCGGGGGAGGGGACGCTGCTGTATCCCGGCCTCACGGCCGCCGACCACCTCAAGATGGCGCGCGACCTTTGGGCCTCGGATGTCGACCTTGCCCGCGTGGCGGCCGATTGCCGGGTGGACGGTTTCGGGCACAAGCGGGTGCGGTCCTTCTCGCAAGGCATGAAGCAGCAGCTCACGCTCGCCGTCGCCTACGCCACAGGCGCTCGCTACCTCCTGCTGGACGAGCCGATGAACGCGCTCGACCCCACGAACGTCGCCGTGCAGGGCGAGCTTATCCGCAAGGCGGCCGCCGAGGGCGGCTGCGTGGTCCTCTCGTCGCATATCCTGGGAAACGTCGACGAGCTGTGCGACACCGTGCTGTTTCTGAAGGACGGGAAGCTCCTGAGGTATGCGGGCGAGCCGAAGTCCGCCGGCGAGCTGTACCGGAAGCTGTTCGGGTAGGCGTTGCCCAGCGGCTCAAAACTGCGCACATAGTGTTTCATATTTGGCAAGAAGAGCTCATCAGCTGGGCTTTTCTCGCCTTTGGTTTGAAAAAGAAAGACTAGGTGCGCAGTTTCTCCCAACTGGTGAAGTTTTTTGACTCAGTCGTGACAATGTAAGCGAGCTGTGCCGGAAGCTCTTCGGGTAGGCGATGCCCGCACAGGCCTGGACGGGGTCGACTCACAGAGACGGTTTCTAGAGAGCTGTTTTCTGCGAGTCGATCCCTTTTGTAAATGAGATCCATAGCAGAGGATTCCTGCAAAAAGCGCAGGCAAGCGTCGGTTTGACCAATTAGGGAAAAAAGGAAAAAATAGGAAAAAAAGGAAAGGAGAGCCAATGCGCAAAGACACGATCTTCTCGCCGGCGTTCGGAAACAGGCCTACATACCTCGTCGGCAGAGAGTCTGTTCTTGAGAACCTATGCTTAGGACTTGAGTCGATGCCGGGGAGCAAAGAACGCTCAACGGTTCTTTTGGGACAGCGCGGAAGCGGCAAGACGGTTCTCCTTTGGGAGTTGGCGGACCGTGCAGCCGCGCGAGGGTTTGTCGTTGCTTCCCCGACTATCGCCTCTGACGGTATGCTCGCCAGGATCGTCGAGAAAATCCAGGATGCTGGCGCCAGATTCGTGCCGGATGCCCCGCACGTTTCCGGCGGGACTGTAGGCGTTTTCGGCTTTGAGGTGGGGCTTGAGTTCAGCAGAGAGGTCGAGGAGACCAAGTCCGCGCAGTTCAAGCTGACACAGCTGGTAAGGAGGCTCAGTAAACAAGGGCACGGCGTTTTGATCCTCGTGGATGAGCTCCAGGCAAACTCGAAAGATGTTCGCGAGCTGGTTGCCGTCTATCAGGAGCTCATCGGCGAGGGGCTGAACGTGGCCCTCGTAATGGCAGGGCTGCCGGGTGCGGTTTCGGCGACGTTGAACGATAAGGTTTTGACCTTCCTGAACCGTGCGCGAAAGGTCGCTCTTGGCCCGCTGCCCACCATGGACGTGGAAGCGTTCTATGCCAGTGCCTTTGAGAAGCTGAAGGTGGGGGCGTCGCCTGCGCAAGTGCAGCGAGCCGCGCAGACCGCTCAGGGCTCGCCCTATCTCATGCAGCTGGTCGGCCATGGAATCGTGCTGCGGGCCGAAGGGGGCACTTTGCCTGAAGAGGCGTTTGATGCCGCCATCGCCTCGGCTCGACGTGAGTTCGTGAACGACGTCTGCGAGACAACGCTTGCGGCGCTCTCGGATATGGACGTCCGCTTTCTTTGCGCGATGGCGCTGGATGAGGGGGAAAGCTCGACCGCAAGGGTTGCCGAGCGCCTGGACGTTACCGTTGACTATGCGCAAAAGTACCGTAAACGCCTCATCGACGCCGGCGTGATTGAGTCTTCTGGCTGGGGAAAGGTCAGGATCTGCGTCCCTTTGCTCGAAGGGTATCTGCGCGAGCGGCAATAAGGGCGGGACAGGACGCCGTCGGCACTTCTGGGCGTCGTCCGGCGGCTCAAAACTGATCACCTAGTGTTTCTTTTTAGGCGGGAGGAGCTCACCAACTGGGCTTTTCTTGCCTTTGGTTTGAAAAAGAAAGACTATGTGCGCAGTTTTTTGCCGGGCGAGGGCGGGGGCAAGAAGCGCGCGGCCGCCGCCCGAAAGCCGCGCGGCTTAGCGCCCCAGAACGAACTTCTCGATGACCTCGGCGACGGCGCCGGCGTTGTTGTCGGCGGCGCAGACGTAGCCGGCGGCGGCCTTGGCCTCGTCGGTGGCGTTGGCCACGGCGCAGCCGAGCCCCGCGGCGCGAATCATGCTGACGTCGTTGGAGTTGTCGCCGATGGCGATGGTCTCCTCGGGCGCGATCCCCAGGCGCTCGGCGAGGGCAAGAAGCCCCGTGCCCTTGTTCACGCCCGGCGCGTTGAACTCGAGGTAGCGGTTGCCGGAGTAGTAGACGTCGAGCCCGTCGGAGAGGCCCGCCTCGGCCATCTCTCGCTCAATGCGCTGCAGGTAGGACATGTCAAGGCTCATGTAGATGACCTTGACGACGGTCTGCCCGGCGAGGAAGTCGAGCGTGGGCTCGTTAGTCTCGATGATGTTCATGCGGCCCTCGATGTAGGCGCGCTCCTCGGGGATGTAGTTGTAGAGGTAGACGGGGTCGAGGGTGTTCACATGCATGGTCACGCCGTAGCGCACGCCGGCGGCGTAGATCTGGCGGGCGCGCTCCCAGGGTAGCGAGCAGCTTGTGATGGGCGCAGGCGAGGAGTTGCGCGTGAGGCAGCCGCCGTTGAAAGAGAGCACGTAGTCGTCAGCGCTGCCGGTAAGCCCGAGCTCGTCCAGGGTCACGCCGACGGAGCCGGCGGGCCTGCCGGTGGCGGGGACGAAGCGGACTCCGAGCTCGCGTGCGGCTGCCACGGCCTCACGGACGCGCGCGGGCACGTGGTGGTCGTCGTCGAGCAGGGTCTCGTCGAGGTCGGACGCGATGAGCTTGTACACGGGAGTTCCTTTCCGGCGCGGATGCTACGGTTACAGTATGCGCCGCCGGGCAGTGGGGCGGTTTCTTTGCCGTGGCGAATTGACCGCGTCGAAACCGCCACTGGTCCAAGAAAGAAGAACCACTTGTTAAATTCTCGCATCCACGCAGCGGGGTTGTGGCATAGTGCTAGGAACCGCGTCCGCACGGGGCGCGCGATTATCGGGGAGGTCCGGTATGTCACGGCACGAGGCTGCATACGTTCGAGTGAGCGAGCGCGAGATTTCGCGTGTCCTTCTCGGCGGCGCTGAGCTTCTTGCCACCGACCTCAACCTACTTCTACTATCGTCCGCGCGTTAGGGCATCTTGACACCTGCGCGCGTGACCTGAAGCCGCCGGTCCCCAACGGGGCCGGGGCTTCCTTTTTTTGCAGCCTTACGCCAAAAAATCTCGGAACCTCCTTCCAGACGACGCCCGCTTTCGGGCCCTAGACGATTGGATGCACACCATGACCAGGAAGATCCACATCTTTGACACCACCCTGCGCGACGGCGAGCAGTCCCCCGGCGCCTCCATGAACACCGAGGAGAAGCTCATCGTCGCCCAGCAGCTCATTCGCATGGGCGTCGACGTCATCGAGGCCGGCTTCCCCATCAGCTCCCCGGGCGACTTCCGTTCCGTCCAGGAGATCGGCCGCATCGCCGGCGACGCCTGCACCGTCTGCGGCCTCACCCGCGCCGTCGACAAGGACATCGACCGCGCCGCCGAGGCCCTGAAGACCGCCAAGCGCCCGCGCATCCACGCCGGCCTGGGCGTTTCCCCCTCGCACCTGCGCGACAAGCTCCACATCACCGAGGAGGAGTGCATCGAGCGCGCCCGCCACTGCGTGTCCTACGCAAAGAAGTACGTCGAGGACGTCGAGTTCTACGCCGAGGACGCCGGCCGCTCCGACCAGGATTTCCTCATCCGCGTGATCCAGGCGGCCGTCGACGCCGGCGCCACCGTGGTCAACATCCCCGACACCACCGGCTACAGCCTGCCCGAGGCCTTCGGCGCCCGCATCAAGAGCCTCTCGGACAACGTCATCGGCATCGAGAACGTCATCATCTCGGTCCACACCCACAACGACCTGGGCATGGCCACCGCCCTTGCCCTCGAGGGCGTGAAGAACGGCGCCCGCCAGATCGAGTGCACCATCAACGGCCTGGGCGAGCGCGCCGGCAACACCGCGCTCGAGGAGGTCGTCATGGCCATCAAGATGCACGGCGAGGAGCTCGACGCCCACACCGACGTCGTGACCCCCGAGCTCACGCGCGCTTCTCACCTGGTCAGCCGCATCACGGGCATGAACGTCCAGGCCAACAAGGCCATCGTGGGTGCAAACGCCTTCGCGCACAGCTCCGGCATTCACCAGGACGGCGTGCTCAAGGCCCGCAACACCTACGAGATCATCGACCCGGCCGACGTGGGCGCCGCCGGCTCCGAGATCATCCTCTCGGCCCGTTCCGGCCACGCCGCGCTGCGCCACCGCCTCGGCGAGCTGGGCTACACGTTCAAGGACGAGGAGTTCGACGACGTGTACAACCGCTTCCTCGAGATCGCGGACCAAAAGAAGGAGGTCTACGACGAGGACCTCGAGTCCATGGTCCAGGAGCGCCAGCGCGAGGTGCAGGCAATCTACTCGCTCGACGCCCTGCAGGTCTCCTGCGGCGACCCGCTCGTTCCCACCGCGACGGCGACCATCTCCGACGAGCTCGGCGTCTCGCACGTGGTCTGCGCCACGGGCACCGGCCCCGTCGACGCGGCGTACAAGGCCGTCGACCAGGTCGTGGCGGTCCACGGCGACCTGTCCGAGTTCTCCGTCAAGGCCATCACCCGCGGTATCGACGCCATCGGCGAGGTCACGGTGCGCATCGCGGCCGAGGACGGCAAGATCTACACCGGCCGCGGCGCGGACAACGACATCATCGTTTCCTCCGCCAAGGCCTACGTCAACGCGATCAACCGCATGATCCAAACCGCCCGCTCCAAGCAGGGCAAGTAGCGCCCGCGCGCGGCGGGCTCGCCTTCGCCGCGCAAAGAAGGGCCTCCTCGCGCCCTGATCGCGAGGAGGCCCCGGCTGCGCGCCCGCGCACTTCTTTGCCGCTTTTGGCCCGGCTAGTCCCGCGCGACGCTCGGGTTCTCGGCGATCACGCGCTCAAGCTCGGCGATGTAGCGCTCCACGAGCCTGGTGGCGCGGCGCTCCTCGTGCATGATGTAGCCCACGTGCATGACGGGGGCGTCCTCGAGCGGGATGCTCACGATGCCCGACTGCATCTCGCTCGTGAGCACGCCCGTCGAGAGGGTGTAGCCGTTGTAGCTGGTCAGCAGGTTCGACAGCGTCGCTCGGTCCGTGTAGCGGATGTTCTTGGAGCAGGGGATGTAGGCCAGCGGCTCCTCGCTGTAATGGAACGAGTTGACGGTGCCCTGCTCGAAGCTGTAGCGCGCGTAGGGGGCGAGGTCGTCCAGGCGAACGGACGGCTTGTCGGCGAGCGGGTGGCCCGTGCCCACGAACACGTGGACGTCGGCCGAGAACAGCGGCGTGAACGCCACGCGGGCCGCCGCCATCGCCCGGCGCAGGACGCGCTCGTTGAAGTCGTCGAGGTAGAGGATGCCGACCTCGCTGCGGAATTCGCTCACGTCCTCGATGATCTGCGCCGTCGTGGTCTCGCGCAGGACGAACTCGAACTCGCTTCCCTGGAAGTGCTCGACGACGTTGACGAAGGCGGCGAGGCTGAAGGCGTAGTGCTGGGTCGAGACGGCAAGGCGCGCGCCCGGGGCGGCCTTCTCCCTGAAGCGCGTGGCAAGAAGGTCCGCCTGCTCGACAACCTGACGGGCATAGCCCAGAAGCTCGGTGCCGTCGTTGGTGAGCGTGACGCCACGGTTGCTGCGGGTGAAGATCTCGATCCCGAGCTCGCGCTCGAGCTCGCTCACGGCGGCCGAGACGTTGGACTGGGAGGTGTAGAGGTTGCCTGCGGCGGCGTTGATCGAGCCGCACTCGGCGACCGCGATGAGGTAGCGAAGCTGCTGGAGCGTCATATGGTTTCCCTGCTTGGTTCGGGTGCTCGGCTTACGCCGACGAGTGTTACCAATTGTAGGCGGGCGCCCGTCGCGATAAACCAGGCTTGTATTATTGGAACACTGAGTTTACGAGGGGCTTTGAGCATTGCGGCCCTTTTTGGAGAGGAGTTTACATGGCACGTCCCATGACCATGGCCGAGAAGATCCTGGCAGCCCACGCCGGGCTTGAGGAGGTCGTCCCCGGCCAGCTCGTCGAGTGCGACCTGGACCTGGTGCTCGCCAACGACATCACGGCCCCCATCGCCATCAAGACTGTGCGCGAGATCGGCGCCGGCGTCTTCGATCGCGACCGCATCTGCCTCGTGCCCGACCACTACAGCCCGAACAAGGACATCAAGAGCGCCGAGCAGACCAAGGTCACGCGCGACTTCGCCCACGAGCACGGCATCACCAACTACTTCGAGCAGGGCTGCATGGGCATCGAGCATGCCCTTCTTCCCGAGCAGGGCGTCGTCGTCCCCGGCGATCTCATGATCGGCGCCGACTCCCACACCTGCACCTACGGCGGCATCGGCGCCTTCTCCACGGGCGTCGGCTCCACGGACGCCGGCGTGGGCATGGCCACCGGCCGCGCCTGGTTCAAGGTGCCTGAGACCATCCGCTTCGTCATCGATGGCGAGCTGCCCGAGGGGGCCTCGGCCAAGGACGTCATCCTGCACATCATCGGCAAGATCGGCGTCGACGGCGCGCTCTACTGCGCCATGGAGTTCGCGGGCTCGACCATCGAGGCGCTTTCCGTCGAGGGCCGTCTGACCATCGCGAACATGGCCATCGAGGCCGGCGGCAAGGCTGGCCTCTTTGAGGTCGACGAGAAGTGCCGCGCCTACGTCGAGCGCCGCGCCAAGCGCCCGATCCGCGAGTTCCACCCGGACGCCGACGCCGCGTATAAGCAGGTCATCCACATCGACGCGGCCGACATCGTGCCGTGCGTCTCGTGGCCGCACCTGCCGAGCAACACCCATCCCGTGGCCGAGAGCCGCGAGGTCAAGATCGACCAGGCCGTCATCGGCTCCTGCACCAACGGCCGCATCGAGGACATGCGCGCCGCCGCCGAGGTTCTGCGCGGCCGCGTCGTCGACCCGAACGTCCGCTGCATCGTCATCCCAGCGACGCAGGGCGTGTGGCTGCAGTGCGTGCACGAGGGCCTCATGGACGTCTTCATCAACGCACACTGTGTCGTCTCGACGCCCACCTGCGGCCCGTGCCTGGGCGGCTACATGGGCATCCTCGCCGCGGGCGAGAAGTGCGTGAGCTCCACCAACCGCAACTTCGTCGGCCGCATGGGTGACCCGACCTCCGAGGTCTACCTGGCCTCGCCTGCCGTCTGCGCCGCATCCGCCGTCGCCGGCCACATCGCGCTGCCCTCCGACCTCGACTAGCCGACCGGGAATAGAAAGGAATCCGCATGCAGTTCAAGGGAACCGTCTTCCGCTACGGCCGCGACATCGACACCGACGTCATCATCCCGGCCCGCTACCTCAACACCTCCGACCCCGCCGAGCTCGCCAAGCACTGCCTGGAGGACCTCGACACCACCTTTACCAGTCGCGTGAAGCCGGGCGACATCATCGTCGCCGACGAGAACTTCGGCTGCGGTTCTAGCCGCGAGCACGCGCCGGTTGCCATCAAGGCAGCGGGCGTCAGCTGCGTCATCGCAAAGAGCTTCGCGCGCATCTTCTACCGCAACTCCATCAACATGGGCCTGCCCATCCTCGAGTGCCCCGAGGCGGTCGACGCCATCTCCGAGGGCGACGTCGTCTCCGTCGACGCCGACACCGGCGCCATCACGGACGAGACCACCGGCGCCGTCTTCCACGCGCAGCCGTTCCCGGCCTTCATCCAGGAGATCATCAACGACGGCGGCCTTGTGGCGCGCACCAAGCGCGTGCTTGCCGCAAAGAAGGGCGAGTAGCTATGGCCGCAAAGACGTACAAGATCTGCTGCCTGCCGGGCGACGGCATCGGTCCCGAGGTCATCACCGAGGGCAAGAAGGTCCTGGCCGCCGTGGGCGCGAAAGCCGGCGTCGAGTTCATCTTCCAGGACCACCTCATCGGCGGCGCCGCCATCGACGCGTGCGGCGACCCGCTGCCCGACGAGACCCTTGCGGCGGCGAAGGCCGCCGACGCGGTCCTTCTTGCCAGCGTGGGCGGGCCCAAGTGGGACTCCACCGATCCCGACGCCCCGCGTCCCGAGCAGGGGCTCCTGCGCATCCGCAAGGGGCTGGGCCTCTACACCAACCTGCGCCCCGTCAAGATCTACGACGCTCTGGCCGGCGCCTCCACGTTGCGCCCGGAGGTCATCCGCGGCGTCGACATGGTGCTCGTCCGCGAGCTCACGGGCGGCATCTACTTCGGGCGCCGCGAGCGCTTCTACGACGAGGAGGGCGCGGGCGCGAACGGCGGCCGCGGCCAGCGCGCCTACGACATGATGGAGTACCGCGAGTACGAGGTCGAGCGCATCGCGCGCCAGGCGTTCGAGGCTGCGCGCAAGCGCAAGAACAAGGTGACGAGCGTCGACAAGCGCAACGTGCTCGAGACCTCCCGCATGTGGCGCGAGATCGTCCACCGCGTTCACGACGAGGAGTATCCGGACGTGGAGCTCGAGGACCTGCTTGTGGACAACACCGCGATGCAGCTCATCAACCGCCCGGCCGACTTCGACGTCGTCGTGACTGAGAACATGTTCGGCGACATCCTCTCGGATGAGGCCGCCCAGATCACGGGCTCGCTCGGCATGCTTGCCTCCGCCTCGCTCGGCGACGGCGTGAGCCTGTTCGAGCCGTCCGCCGGCTCCGCGCCCGACATCGCGGGCCAGGGCATCGCCAACCCGCTCGCGCAGATCCTGTCCGCCGGCATGCTGCTCACCTACGCGCTCGACATGACCGAGGAGGCCGGCTGGGTCGAGGCCGCCGTGGAGCGCGTCCTTAACGAGGGCTGGCGCACCCGCGACATCGCCGACGAGAACACCTCCGCCGACCACATCCTCGGCACCGCCGAGATGGGCAACAAGGTCGTCGCCGCGCTGTAGGCTAGAGCCGAGTTAATCAAGTGCTTGTCCAAGCGCCCCCGCAGCCGTGTGAGCTGCGGGGGCGCTTTGGGTTGAGCGGTTCCGACTTATCTAAAGAAGGGCGTTGTTGCGGCGCAGGAAGTGGGTCTTCGCGAAGCAGACGACCAGGACGTAGCCGATGACCATGGCGGCAAGAAGCCCCCAGTACATGGTGGGCAGCGCGCAGAAATCGAGCGCGGCGCCGATGGGCGAGAAGGGCAGGACGCACGCGACGGCGATCCCGGCGGCGCCCAGCACGCACAGCGGCAGGGCGGCGCGGCTGCCCACGAACGGGACCTTCTCGGTGCGGATGAGGTGCACGACGAGGGTCTGGGTCCACATGCTCTCAATGAACCAGCCTGCCTGGAAGGTGCCGACGAACAGCGCCTGGCCGGCCGCGTCGAGGGTGCCCCAGGCGCCGCCTGCGACGGCGGGGCACACGAAGAAGAAGAGCCCGGCGAACGTGAGGATGTCGAAGACGGAGCTCAAGGGGCCGAATGCGACCATGAAGCGGCGCACCGATCCGGTGTCCCAGCGGCGCGGGCGGGCGATGGCCTCCTCGTCGACGTTGTCCCACGGCACTGCGGTGCACGTGAGGTCGTAGATGAGGTTGAGCAGGAGCAACTGGACCGCGGTCATGGGGAGGAACGGCAGGAACAGCGCCGCCACCAGGACCGAGAAAATGTTTCCGAAGTTGGAGCTCACGGTCATCTTCACGTACTTGATCATGTTCGCGTAGGTGCGCCGTCCGCACTCGATGCCGTGCTCGAGCACCATGAGGTCCTTTTCGAGCAGGATGATGTCTGCCGCCTCGCGCGCCACGTCGACGGCGGAGTCGACCGAGATTCCGCAATCGCTCTCGCGCATGGCGGCGGCGTCGTTCACCCCGTCGCCCATGTACGCCACGGCGTGCCCGAGGTTGCGCAGGGTGCGCACGACGCGGGCCTTCTGGACGGGGGAGAGCTTGGCGAAGATGCTCGCCTCCAGGACGGCGACGGAGAGCTGCTCGTCGGTCATGTCCTCGACCTCGGTGCCCGTGAGGACACGGTCCGCAGGGATGCCGATGGCGCGGCAGACGTGTGCGGCGACGCGCGCCGAGTCGCCGGTCAGGACCTTCGTGGACACGCCGTGCGCCGTGAGCGCGCGGACGGCCGCCGCGGAGCTCTGCTTGGGCGGATCGAGGAAGGCGAGGTAGCCGATGAGGACCATATCGCGCTCGTCGTCTACGGTGAGCACGCCGGTGCCTGCGGGCTCGTCCTTTCGGGCGACGCCGAGCACGCGCATGCCGTCGTCGGCGAGGTCGGCGCCGCGGGCGATGACCTTCTCGGTAAGCTCGTCGGAAAGCGGGAGCACCTTGCCGTCGACCTCGACCTTCGTGCACACGGCGAGGACCTCCTCGAGGGCGCCCTTGGTCACCATGCGCGTGTTGCCCTTGTTGTCGCCCACGACGACCGAAAGGCGCCTGCGCTCGAAGTCGAAGGGCAGCTCGTCGATGCCGTGGTAGCGCTCGGCGAGCTCCTCGGCGGTGACGGCGGTGCCGTTGGTCGTGGCCCCGACCTCGTCAGTTCCCTCGGCGAGCGCGCGCTCGACGATCGCCGCGTCGACGAGGTTCTTGACGCCGGTCGAGAAATAGCTGTTGAGGAAGGCGTAGCGCAGGACGCGGGGGTCCTCGTTGCCGTTGACGTCCAGGTGGCGCTCAAGGACGATGCGGTCCTCGGTGAGGGTGCCGGTCTTGTCAGTGCACAGGACGTCGACGGCGCCGAGGTCCTGGATGGCGTCGAGGCGCTTGACGATCACGCGGTCGTGGCTGAGGTCGACCGCGCCCTTGCCGAGGCACGTGGTCACGAGCATGGGCAGCATCTCGGGCGTGAGGCCGACCGCGACGGACAGCGAGAAGAGAAGGGCCGCGACCCAGTCGCCCTTGGTGACTCCGGAGATGACGAAGACGAACGGCAACATGACGAACATCAGGCGCATGAGCAGGCGGCTCGTGGACTTGATGCCCGTGTCGAAGGAGGTCTCGCGCTTGCGGCCGACGAGCGTTCCGGTGGCCTCGCCGAACATCGTTCGGGCGCCGGTGGCCACGACGACGCCGCGAGCGTTGCCCGAGATCACGGTGGAGCCCATGAAGGCGAGGTCCTCGAGGTCGGTGAGCGCCCGCCCGATGACGGCGCCGTCCTCGTCGAGCTCCGCGCGCTTCTCGATGGGCTCGGACTCGCCGGTGAGCGAAGCCTGGCTCACAAAGAGGTCGCGTGCCGCGAAGATGCGAAGGTCGGCGGGGACGATGTCGCCGGAAGAGAGGTGGATGACGTCGCCGACGACGATCTCGTCGATGGGGGTCTCATTGCCGCCGTCGCCGTCGCGCTCGACCTCGGCGGTCGACTCGACCATCTCGGCCAGGGCCTCGGCGGCAACGGTGCTCTTCTCGTCCTGGACAAAGCGCAGGACGCCGGATACGAGGACCATCGCGCCGATGATCAGCGGCGTCGAGAGGTCGCGCTCGGTGCCCGTGGCGAAGACCCAGTCGGTGAGGACCGAGACCGCGGCGATGAAGATGAGGATGTAGGTGAAGGGGTCGGCGAACGCCGCCAAGAAGCGCAGGGGCAGCGGCTTTTTTGTTGCTTGGGCGACGGCGTTGGTGCCGTAGAACTCGCGGGCGCTCTCGACCTGGTCGGAGGCGAGCCCCTCCTCACGGCTGCCGAGCTCCACGAAGAGCTCGTCGCGCGTCGCGGCGGCAACATGGCGCAGCCATTCCTGCTGGCCTGCGGCGCGGGCGGCCTTCTTTGTGGTCCTGGGGGTCTTGACGTCGCCTGCGCTCATGCGGGCGATGAGGTCACGCAGCTTCATGGCGCACCTCGCAATCCCGGGATGTATGTAAGGGCTCCGGCTATGCCGGTGGGCCTAGGAGGCACGTATGTGCGCACACGCCGCCCGTGCGGGCTAGGCGCGACGGGCGCTCGCCATCCCGAGGGCGGGCACCTCCTCCGTAAACTGCAGAATCAAGTGTTTGTGACTTTGACTATGACTCGATCCGTCGGACATGGTGCACCTCCTCGATGCTGTGGGCTAAGCCCCGTGAGCAATCCGCATGGGACTATAGCAGAGTTTACCCTTGCGGGCCTGTAATTGCTTTGTAAGCAGGACCAGAGCGCCACTGGCGGCACCCTGGACGGGGATTATGCGGCCGGCGGTTCCTCCTCGGAGCCTGGGCGGCGCCGTGGGTGGGCGTCCGCCCAGTCGACGAGGATGGTGTTGATCATCGCCGAGCGCGAGATCGCGCGTCGGTCCGCCTCCTCATCGAGGTGGTACATCAGCCACTCGGGGATGTTGATGGAGAAGCGCGCCTTCTCGTTGCTGCACCAGGTTGGATTTTCCCAATCGGTGCAATCGTCGAGGTCCTCCCCTCGGTCGAGACGCTCTTCAAGTTCTTTGATTGTCATATCGCTCATACTGATGCCTTTCTTTTTGCGAGGAGTGGCGGGCGGAGATAATCCTCTTTGTCTCGCCTCGCCTCGCCTCGCGTAGACAACGGTGAGGTACTCGCCTCTGATCCGTGTGACGGCGCGGGATCTCTTCTCGCCGTTTGCGTTGCTCTCGAATTCGATGTAATCGCCCGAGAGAACCTCCGCCGCTTCCTCGAACGTCACGCCGTGCTTCTCTTCGTTTATCCGAGCTTTGTCTTTGTCCCAGAGGATCCTCACGGCAGCTCCATTCTATGATTGCGTTCAAATGATGTCAAATACACACCAATCAAGCGCGTGATATGAGCCGATAGGAATCCTCAAAGAGATAATTGCGAATGTCCTTCTCGCCGCCTGGGTAGAGGTCGACGATGAACGCCTCGTCGACGTCGACGCCGTTCAGCTCGCCGATTCCTATGCTGCAGATCGTCGCCGGCACATATCCGGGCCTGCGCCTGCCGCCGGCTACCCGCTGCTCGTCGAAGACCCAGACCTTGAAGCCTTGGTCGAGCGCTGCTGTGGGAACGATTGGCGCATCGATGAAGGCGCCGAGCCGCTCGCTTCCCGGCTGCCTCACGTCGATGGCGTGCAGCGCCGCCGCCATGTCCGCGACGCCGCTCTCGGCATAGCCGACATAGGGAAAGACGCGCTCCGTGATCTGCCAGCCGTCGATGACGTAGACGCCGTTGTCGAGGCCCGAAACCATATCGGCATCGGTGGTGTACGGCACGACGCCGACCGAAAGCCCGCCGCCAAAGAAGTTCGCGATCACTTGGACGAGGCGGGCCGTGCCGTAGCCGAGGTCGGCGGACGGTGGGCGGAACCGTTTGAGGCCGCAGTAGGCGCAAAACGGCTCGACGAAGTCGCGGCTTCCGTTCCAGTGCAGGTAGACGCCGAGTTTGCGTTCCGGTGTGGTGATGATGGCCCTGTTTCCCATCACTCCACCTCGCTTGCGCCGTAGCCGGGGACGTGACGGAGGCCGAGCGCGTAGTCGATCCCACGCTGCCAGCACTCGGGGACGCGGTTCCAGTCGCCCGCTTTCTTTGAATAGGCGATGAGCTGCCCCGCGCCCGTCACGACGCCGCTGCGCGTGCGGTCCTTAGCTGCCTGCGCGACGTCGGGGATCAGCTCGTCGTCCATGTTGTCGTCGAGATGGATGAACTTGCTGTCCGTGACGATAGCGCCTTTGAAGGGCAGCAAGGTAAGAAGGGCAAGCGAGGGGATCGCCCGCACATGGCAGTCGGCGTCGCGCTCGAGCTTGTTCACGTTGAAGATGGCGTCGTCGTTCATGACGAGCAGGTGGTCCTTATCGGCGTTCACCACGATGAAGGCGTCGCGCAGCGCGTGCCGCCAAGGGGCGGCGACCTCCAGCTGGGGCTCGGGAGCTCCATAGGGGTTTCGCTCGACATACTCGTCCACCAAGTGCCGGTTGAGCCAGAGCCGCTCGCTCACGCGTGCGCCGTCGTCGAGTTCGGCGCGCGAGTCGCTGTGTAACGTGACCTTGTTTCGGTCGACGATATGCAGTTGCTCGTTCGCATAGGTAAGAAGCCCGTCCAAGGTGTCGTAGAACAGCTGGCCGTCCTCTTTGGTCAACGGGTCGTGCTCGTTGAGTATGAGGACGCACATCTTGTCTTCGTGCTCAAAGCAGATACTCATGGCTCTCCTTCGCCGTGGCCTGAAACAAGGTGCGACGATGGTAGGGGGAGCCAAGCTGGCAGGTGTCTGCGCAATTCTGCAAAGAAGGGCGTTTGGGCTGGTGGGGAAGGGCGACATGCCGAAAGATCGCCCTTTTGGGCTCGCGGACGGCTTAGGTTGGGCGGCGGACGGCTATATCGGAGGGGCACTTCTCATTCCCTTCACAACGTCGCGCCGGTTTTTTGCAAAAGCCAGGTTGAGAACCGAGTGGTTTTCAACAACATGCAGCTGGATTGGTTATTCAGCGGTTGCTAATCCTCGAGCGAGTGCGTGGAGAATACCGGATCGTCCACCCACTCGACGATGCCCGCGCCCGACTCGAGCGTGGCCGGCACGTCGATGAGGCGCTGGTTTTTCGAGCCGCGGAAGCGCAGGGTGATGTCGTGCTCCGCCTTGATGAACGGGCCGTCCACGAGCACGTCGAGGGTGTCGAGGATGCGGTCGGTCACGTCGCCGAGGTTCCAGGCGCCGCCGGGGGCGAGCTGCTCCCAAGTGTGGCCGGAGTACATCCAGATGGTCTTCGCGCCGGGCCCGCGCCGCTCGAAGCGATCGCGCACGCGCTCGAGGAAGTCGACGAGGCCCTGCTGGTTCTCGGGCTCCATCGGCTCGCCGCCCAGCACCGAGAGCCCCGAGATGTAGCCGGGCTCGAGCGACTCGATGATCGCGTCGGCCACGGCGTCGTCGAAGGGCTTGCCCGCGGAGAAGTCCCAGGCGACCTCGTTGAAGCAGTCGGGGCAGTGCAGCCTGCAGCCCGAGACGAACAGCGTGGTGCGAACGCCGACGCCGTTGGCGATGTCGCAATGCTTGATCTCCGCGTAGTTCATGTTGACCTCTCCTCGGCAGATGGCCTTTAAGTATAGGCCTCGGGTACTATAAAAGGGTTGAATCAAATCCGACCAGGAGGGAAGTTCCATGGCCGAGTTCGTCTACCAGCTCCATAACGCTCGCAAGGCCGTCCACGACAAGGTGATCCTCGATGACGTCACCGTCGGCGTGTATCCCGGCGCAAAGATCGGCGTCGTCGGCCCCAACGGCGCGGGCAAGTCCACCCTGCTCAAGGTCATGGCCGGCCTTGAGGACGTCTCCAACGGCGAGGCGCGCCTCACCCCCGGCTACACTGTGGGCATCCTGCAGCAGGAGCCGCCCCTCGACGAGACCAAGACCGTCAAGGAGAACATTGAGATGGCCTTCGGCGACGTCATCGCCAAGGTCGCCCGCTTCAACGCCATCGGCGAGGAGATGGCCGCCCCCGACGCCGACTTCGACGCCCTCATGGACGAGATGGGCCGTCTCCAGACCGAGATCGACGCGGCCAACGGCTGGGACCTCGACTCTCAGCTCTCGCAGGCCATGGATGCCTTGCAGTGCCCCGACCCCGACGAGCCGGTGACCCATCTCTCCGGCGGCGAGCGCCGTCGCGTGGCCCTCTGCAAGCTTCTGCTCGAGGCTCCCGACCTGCTGCTTCTGGACGAGCCCACCAACCACCTCGACGCCGAGTCGGTGCTCTGGCTCGAGCAGTTCCTGCACAGCTACGAGGGCGCCGTCATGGCCGTCACCCACGACCGCTACTTCCTCGACGACGTCGCGGAGTGGATCTGCGAGGTCGACCGCGGGCAGCTCTACCCCTACGAGGGCAACTACTCCACCTACCTCGAGAAGAAGGCCGCGCGCCTCGAGGCCCAAAACCAGCAGGACGCTCGCCGCGCAAAGAAGATGAAGGCCGAGCTTGCCTGGGTGCGCAGCTCTCCCAAGGCACGTCAGGCAAAGAGCAAGGCGCGTCTTGCCGCCTATGAGCAGATGGAGGCCGAGGCCCGCGCGTCCAAGAAGGTCGACTTCACCGACATCCAGATCCCGGTGGGCCCGCGCCTAGGTTCCAAGGTCCTCGTTGCCGACCACCTGTGCAAGTCCTTCGGTGACCGCGTGCTCATCGACGACCTGAGCTTCAACCTTCCGCGCAACGGCATCGTCGGCGTGATCGGCCCCAACGGCGTGGGTAAGTCGACCCTGTTCAAGACCATCGTGGGCGATGAGGACGTGACCTCGGGTTCCCTCGAGGTCGGCGAGTCCGTCAAGCTCTCCTATGTCGACCAGATGCGCTCGGGCATCGACCCCGACAAGACCCTCTGGGAGGTCGTCTCGGGCGGCAATGACTTCATCATGGTCGGCGAGCAGGAGATTCCCTCGCGTGCCTACGTCGCCGCTTTCGGATTCAAGGGCAAGGACCAGCAGAAGCGCGCTGGCGTGCTCTCCGGCGGCGAGCGCAACCGCCTGAACCTCGCCCTCACCCTCAAGCAGGGCGGCAACCTCCTGCTGCTCGACGAGCCCACCAACGACCTCGACGTCGAGACCCTGGAGTCGCTCGAGGAGGCGCTCGAGGCCTTCCCCGGCTGCTCGGTGGTCATCAGCCACGACCGTTGGTTCCTCGACCGCGTGGCCACCCACATCCTCGCGTGGGAGGGCGACGACGAGAACCCCGGCCGCTGGCACTGGTTCGAGGGCAACTTCGATGACTACCAGAAGGACCGCGAGCGTCGTCTGGGCGCGGAGGCCGCCAAGCCCCATCGCCTTCACCGAAAGCTTACGCGCGACTAGCGATTCGTCGGCCGTTACGGCGTTAAACCGGCAAGCATGATTCTAAGATGGCGGGTGGCCCCTTAGCGGGTCGCCCGCTTTTTGTTTGTTGGCCGGCGAAAGAAACGCCGGAGTGCTTTTGAAAGGTCGCGATATGAGCGGAAAGATCAAGACTCGCAAGGCAGTAATCATCGGCGCGGGACGCGTGGGCAGCCACGCGGCGCTGTGCCTTATGTTCCAGCACCTGGTGAACGAGATCGTATTCTTGGATGTCAACCCTGAGGCCGCCGCCGCGCAGGCGGGCGACCTCAACGATCTCGCCTCGGGCCTCGGCGACAACTTCGTCATCCGCGTGGGTAACTACAGCGACTGCAAGGACGCGCACTTCGTCATCCTCACGGCGGGGCGCTCTCGCCGTCCCGGCGAGTCCCGCCTGCAGATGCTCGACGGCACCATAAAGATCCTCGAGGGCATCGTCGGCCCGTTGCGCGACAGTGGCTTCCACGGCATCGTGATCAGCGTCTCGAACCCCTGCGACGTCGTGACCGAGTACCTCTACCGCAACCTTGGCCTGCCGCGCAGTCAAGTCTTCGGTACGGGCACGCTGCTCGACTCCGCCCGCCTGCGCCGCGCCCTCTCCGAGATCATCGGCGTCAACTCCAAGCAGATCCAGGCCATTTGCATGGGCGAGCACGGCGACTCGTCGTTCATCCCCACCTCGCACATCTCGGTGCAGGGTATCGATTTGCGCGAGTACCTCTCGCTCACCCACATGAACTCGGCCAGCCTCGATATCGCTGACGTGATGAGACGTGTCCGCGAGAGCGGCAGCACCATCGTGTCGGGCAAGGGCTGTACGGAGTTCGGCATCGGTTCTGTGGTCGCCAGCATCGTGACGGCCATCTTGCACAACGATCGGGTCGTCATGCCGCTTTCGGTCCACCTCGACGGCGAGTACGGCGAGAGCGGGATCTGCGCCGGCGTTCCGTGCGTGCTCGGCGACCAGGGCATCGAACATGTGCTCGAGATCGACCTCAGCTATGACGAGCGCAGGGCTATGCGCAAGAGCTGCGATATCATTCGCGAGAACGTGAACAAGGCGATGCCGCCCGTCGAGGCATAGGTTTTCGCCTGTCCTTTCATATAGGTTACGGTGCCCCGGCCGCGCATGGGCGCGGGCGGGGCACATGCCGTAGAATGGCGGGCGCAGACACGCCTTGCAGACGGGAGAAGAACACGTGAAGCGCGTCCTCATAATCGCGACCGGCGGCACAATCGCCTCCACCTCCGACGGCGGCGGCCTCACACCGACCGCCTCCGGACGAGAGCTTGCCGAGAAGGTTCCGCTGCTCGACACCATCGCCGAGCTGGACTTCGTTCAGCCGATGAACATCGACTCGACGAACATGCGCCCGCGCGACTGGCTCTGCATCAAGGACGTGATCGCCGAGGCGTACGACCGCTACGACGGTTTCGTGGTTCTGCACGGCACCGACACCATGGCCTATACCGCTGCCGCTCTGAGCTACTTGATCCAGGACAGCCAGAAGCCGATCGTGCTCACCGGCTCTCAGCAGCCCATGGCGAGTCCCTTCACCGACGCTAAGCTGAACCTCTACCAGTCGGTGCTGTACGCGACCGACGACGCGAGCCGCGACGTCAGCGTCGTGTTCTCGGGCAAGGCGATCGCCGGCACGCGAGCGCACAAGCAGCGCACCATGAGCTTCAACGCCTTCATGAGCATGAACTATCCCTCGCTCGCTTACATCCGCAACGACCGGGTTGTGAGGGCGGGGACGGGCGTGCCCGCTGATTCGGGGCAAAAGAAGGGCTCGGCGCCCACGATCTACGGCGAGCTTGACGAGCGGGTGCTCGTACTCAAGCTCACGCCCGAGCTGCAGCCGAGTATCTTCGATCTGCTCAAGCGTGACTACGACGCCGTCATCCTCGAGACCTTCGGCATCGGCGGCATCCCCGACACCATGCACGACGCCATCCTCGACTGGGTGGGATCCGGTCGCACGCTCGTTGTGACCACGCAGGTGCCGGAAGAGGGTCTCGACCTCGGTGTTTACGAGGTCGGCCGTGCGTATGCGGAGAACCCGGGCATCCTCAAGGGCGACGACATGACAACCGAGGCGCTCGTCGCCAAGACCATGTGGGCACTCGGCCAGTCGCGTGACCCGCAGAAGATTCGCGAGCTTTTTTACCGCGAGGTCAACCGCGATCGCATGCCGCGCTAAAAAACATCGCGAAGTCGGTATCCTATTTCGGGAATCACGAGTACAACAGCGTCAAAACGTCGAATCACCTGCTAAAACGCGGGTGATTTGACGTTTATACTCGACCTTTTCAAAATGGGATACCGACTTCGCGATGTTTTTTTCCTAGCAGCCCGTTGTTTGCTGCCTAAGTCGGCGCTCAAGCCTGCGGCTTGCGGCCACAAGCGCCATCACGATCACGTAGTACACGGCGGCGATCACAATAAACGGCTCGAACGCGCGGTAGGTGAGCGCCTGCGCGCTCTCGGCGGCGTACATCATGTCCATGAGGCCGATGGTCGATACGAGCGATGAGCTCTTGAGCACGGTGATGACCTCGTTGACGAGCGCGGGGGCGACGCTGCGAAGCGCCTGAGGGATCACGACGAGCCGCATCATCTTTGCGTAGGAAAGGCCGACGGATCGCGCGGCGTCGTACTGGCCCGCGTCCACGCCCTCTATGCCGCCGCGAAGCGTCTCGGAGACGGTCGCCGACCCGTTGAGCCCCAACGTGATCACGGCTGCGGTGAACATGTCTATCTTGTAGCCCGTGAGCTGCGGTGTCGCGAAGTAGGCGATAAACAGGAGCACGATGAGCGGCACCCCGCGAAAGATCGAGGTGTAGAAGTCGAGCACGGCGCGCAGCGGCTTGAGCGGCAGCACCTTGCCTACGGCGATGAGGGCGCCGAGCGCAAAGGCGAGCAAAAGCGATGCCGCCGTGACCTGCGCGGTCACGGCGAGCCCGCTCACGAACATAGGGATATAGGGTTCCAGCAGCTCAAATTTCATACTGCGCCTGGGTCGATAACCCGCTACTCGGAAGCTACGGTCGAAGTGCCGGCGGCGGAGATGTCGTCGCCCCACTTGAAGGCGGCGCCAACGTACTTCTCGATGTACTTGTCGATGGTGCCGTCTTCGAGCATGTCGCCGATGCAGGCGTCGAGCTGGGGCACGAAGGCCGCGCCCTTTGCTGCCATCAGGCGATACACGCCCACGTAGTCCTTGGTCTCGGCACGGTCGAGCAGACCGAGCACGAGGCCCTCGTTCGCGTCGCGCATCGACTGGCCCTCGGCGCCGTCGCAAAGATAGACATCCACGCGCCCGGCGAGGACCTCCTGGAGACACTGGCTGCCGCCGTCGTAGGTGTGGATGTCGGCGTCAGGCAGAACTGCTGCGATGAACTTGTTCTGCACCGTGCCCGTGGTACAGGCGATGGACTTGCCGCGCAGGTCGTCGATGCTTGCCGGAGCCTCTCCGCCGAGCACGAGGGCGCCGACGAGGGGCTGGTAATACCCGCGTGTGAAGTCGAAGGACTCCTCGCGCTCGGGGTTTGAGCTCATGGCCATGGTGAAGGAGGTCTCGCTGCCTTGTACGCTCGCGAGCGTCGCCGCGAACTTCTGGGGCTCGAACTCGTAGGTGAAGTCCAGGCGCGCCGCCATCTCGTCGGCGATGGCGATGTCGAGGCCGACGACCTTCTGGTTTCCATCCTTCTGCGTCTCGAGATAGCGGTAGGGGGCAAAGGCGTCGTCACCGACGAAGGTGAGGTGCATGGTCTCGTTGGCGGACTCGTCGATATTCGAGTTGTCCTTGGCGGCAGAGCCGCAACCCGCCAGCGCGGCGGTGGCGCCGCCGGCGAGCACAGCGAGGAAGCTCCTGCGATCGAGGTTTTCGGTAATCAAAGTTTTCTTCTTTCCACAAGTGGATTAACCAGTTCTATTCTATGCCGCCGCAGCTATGCGAGCAGGTAGCGCCTGACGGCCTCGGCGCAGCCGCCGTGGTCGTTGTCGGCCACCTGTACGTCCGCCGCCTCGACGGCGGCCGGGATTGCGTTTCCCATTGCCACGCCGAGCCCCGCCGCACGAAGCATCGCGAGGTCGTTGTCGGCATCGCCCACGGCGATCGCCTGGGAGATGTCGAGGCCGAGTTTGCTTGCGAGCGAGGCCAGGCCTGTGCCCTTATCAACGCCGGGACAGGTGAACTCGATGCTGGAGACCTCGCAGCGGGTGATGGTCACGTCCGCGTCGGCGAGGCGCTCGAAGGTTCGGTCACGCGCCGCCGCGTCGACGAAGTGGAAATTCAGTTTGGGGATGCGCGCCGTGGGGTCGAGCGCGACCGCGTGCGCGTCCTCGACGATGTCGCTCGTGTCGAGGTAGAGCTGCTTGTACATGCCGACGCCGCACTGAGGCGCCATCTCGATCCCGCGCCTTTCCATGGCGATGCCGAGCCCTGTGGTGACCTCGAGAACGTAGTCACCTTCCTCGTCGGCGGTGCGGATGGCGCGGGCGATGACCTCGGGGGCGATGTCCGCTTCCGAGAGCACGTGGTTGGTCGCGAGGTCGAAGACGATGGCGCCGGCGCAGCAGATGGCGTAGTGCGCGCCGGGGATCGACTCGCGGTACATAGTCACCATGCGGGGGCAGCGGCCGCTCGCGATGGCCACGTGCTTTCCGGCGGCGACGGCCTCGCTGATGGCGTCGACGGAACTTCTCAGCACCTCTTTGTGCGAGTCGAGCAGCGTTCCGTCCATGTCGAAGGCGATGAGTTCGTAGGCCACGTGTCCTCCTGCGCGGTTGCGTTCGTGCGTGTCTTTGCGACCCACAGGATAGCGCAGCCGTGTTTCGCTCGGGTAAGAAAAAGGCCCGGAAGCGGGGTGCTTCCGGGCCGAAGAAGGGGCAATGAGCGCCGGGCGTATGGTCCCTATGCGGTGACGAGGCCCTCCTCTTGCACGCGGAACCTGTCGCCGAGCTCGGACCATATGGCACCGCCGAGGATGAGGCAGGCGCCGAGCACGTTGGCGAAGGTCATCGGCTCGCCGAGCAGCAGCGCCGAGAGCACGACGGCGGAGAGCGGCTCAAGGTAGCCGCACACGGCAACGCGCGTTACGGGCAGCGCGCCCATCGAAGAGAAGTACAGATAGCAGCAGAACCCCGTGTTCGCAAGGCCGATGCAGGCGACGGCGGCGACGTTGAGGTGCGCGAGCTGGGCGGCGCTGGGAAGCGAGAGCGTCCCCGCGAAGGCGCTCGCCGCCATGTAGACGACGACGGCGGAAAGGCCGCCGAGGAGCTGGACGGCTGAGGACTCGACGCCAACGATCTTGTCGACCTTCTTGCTAAAGATGACCATGACGGCGTAGCAGACGGCGCTCATGCCACCGAGGAAAAGCCCGAGCGGGGCGATGCCCTCGCCGAGGCCCTGGCCCACGACGAGGAAGGCGCCGAGGACGACGGCCGCGAAGCCGGTCACTTTGACGGTGGTCAGGCGCGTCTTGAAGACCATCGGGCTGAGCGCCATCACGATTACGGGGCCGCAGTAGTAGAGCAGCGAGGCCACGCCGACGCCGATGTAGCGGTACGACTCGAAGAGAAAGAGCCATGCCGCGCCGAGCGCCGCGCCGGATATGTAGAGACAGGCGGCCTGGCGGGGGTGCTTGAGAGATTGCAGGTTCTTGCGCGCGGGTCGGGAAAGAAGGACAGCCGCTGCGAGCGCCGCCGCGCCGAGCGAGACGCGGGCGAGCACGATGAAGACGCTCGGCAGATCGATGAGGCTCGCAACGATGCCGTTCGAGCCAAAGAGAATGAGCGAGAGTAGGTACTTCTTTGTAGCTTTATCCATGCCACGCGTCGTTTCTCGCAAAGGATTTATATGGTTGCTTAGACTATGGCACGACGCTTGTTAAAGTAATAGCGAATGTTTAGCATACAAACCAGCACAATTACGCATGGAATCTGCTTTTTCAGCCTGTCTGATTTGGCAGTCTTTTTTGCCTGTCTGGTTTGGCGGGCTCGGAAGGGGCGTCGTGGACTCGGCAATCCAGAAATACCAGGCGCTCGTCGAGTGCGTCCGCGCCGGCAGCATCAGCGCCGCTGCCCGCAAGCTCGACTACAGCCAGTCGGGCGTGAGCCGCATGATCGCCGACCTCGAGCGCGAGTGGGGCGTCCAGCTGCTCGAGCGCGGCCGCCGAGGCGCGCGGCTGACGGCGGACGGCGAGCAGGTCCTGCCCTTCGTCGAGGCCATCTGCGAGGATCATCGCCGCCTGCGCGAGCGCGTGGCCGAGGTCTCGGGCGCCCAGACGGGCACGCTTGTCATCGGGACCTTCTCGTCGGTGGCCACCCACATCTTGCCGCCTGTTATCGAGAAGTTCCAGGAAGAGCACCCCGGCATCGAGTACGAGCTGCGCACGGGCGACTACTCCGAGATTGAGTCGTGGGTGGCCGACGGTCTTGTGGACTTCGGCTTTCTTCCGTATCCGCCGCAGGTGCCCAAGGAAGGTCTTGTTCGCGAGCCGGTGCTAACGGACGAGCTGTTGGCTGTGGTGCCCGAGGGCCATCCTTTGGCAAAGAAGGCTCGCATCGCGCTCGCGGACCTGTGCGACGAGCCCTTCATCCTGCTCGAACGCGGCTGCGACAACGAGGTGAGCCCCCTGTTCGACCGCGCGGGCCTCAACCCGCGCTCGCGGCTTGCCACTTGGGACGACTACGCCATCATGTCGATGGTCGAGAACGGCCTCGGGCTCTCCATCCTGCCCGGACTCATCCTCACCCGCTGCCCTTACCACATCGAGAAGCGGCCGCTCGACCCGCCGGCCCGCCGTGAGCTTGCCGCCGTCCATCGCGAAGGTCGTCTTTCCACCGCCGCCCGCGCGTTCCTCGACTGCCTAAAATCGACTATTTGAAAACGCGCTTGGTTGATGGGGGTGAAGTCGGTCTCTAATGCTGAATCGGCTGCTCTGACGGGGATGGCCTGCAAGGAATTGACGATTTTGAGTGTCTCTGAGGGCATTTTTGGTGGTTTCTGAGGCATTTCGAATTCGATTTAAAATATCAGATACATAAAATACGAGGTCAGAGCATCGTTGACTAATTGATTAGGAATTATTTCGGGGAAAATAAACTCAAAATCGTCGATTCCTTGACGTCTCCGTTGATTTGCCCAGACAAACGGGACGAGGCGGCTTCCATTTTGAGTGTGGAAGCCGCCTCGTCCGTTCTTTGTGATATGTCCGCTCGGTATTTCGCGCTGCCGGTGTCGGCGGCGCCTGCGTTACTTGTGGAACAGGCTGTTGCGCTCGAACTTGGGCTCGCAGCAGACGTTGATACCCAGGCGACGCAGCACCTCCTCGTCCGTGGATGAGATGATCACCGAGAAGAACGCGTCGCAACCGCGCAGCTGGCCAAGACCGGCGAGCGCGCGGGACGCGGACTCGCTCGTCGCGGACGTGATGGAGAGCGCCATCAGGGTCTCGTCGGTGTGCAAGCGCGGGTTCTTGCTGCCGAGGTAGTGGGTCTTGAGCTTGCTGATGGGCTCGATCGCGTCGTCGCTGATGATCTCGAGGTCCATGTCGATACCCGCGACGGACTTGAGCGCGTTCATGAGCAGCGAGCTCGCGCAGCCGAGGCGCGTGGAGGTCTTGCCCGTGACTACGGAGCCGTCAGGCAAGATCATGGCGCCGGCGGGCGAGCCGGTGACCTGCTCGCGCGTGAGGGCGGCCGATCGGGCGGGGGAGTAGTTCTTGTCGATGCCGGCCTTCTGCATGATGGAGCGCAGGCGGTCGACCTGCTCAGAGCCCACGCCGCTGCGCTTGACCTGCTCGCACGCGGCGAAGTAGCGGCGCACGATCTCCATGCGGCTCGCCTCGCGGCAGGCGTCGTCGTCGCTGATGGCGAAGCCGACCATGTTCACGCCCATGTCGGTGGGGGACTGGTAGGGGCTCTCGCCGAGGATCTTCTGCATGAGGGCTCGGACCACGGGGAATGCCTCGACGTCGCGGTTGTAGTTGACGGTGGTCTTGCCGTAGGCGTCGAGGTGGAACGAGTCGATGATATTAGCGTCGTCGAGGTCGGCGGTCGCGGCCTCGTAGGCGATGTTCACGGGGTGCGAAAGCGGCAGGTTCCACACGGGGAAGGTCTCGAACTTGGCGTAGCCGGCCTCGATGCCGCGCTTGTGCTCGTGGTAGATCTGCGACAGGCAGGTCGCGAGCTTGCCGGAGCCGGGGCCGGGCGCCGTCACCACGACGAGCGGGCGGGTGGTCTCGACGTACTCGTTTTTGCCGTAGCCCTCGTCAGAGACGATGAGGTCGACGTCGTGGGGGTAGCCCTCGATGGGGTAGTGCAGCTTGCAGGCGATGCCGAGGTCGGCCAGGCGGTGGCGGAACGCGTCGGCGGCGCCCTGGCCCGCGTACTGCGTTATAACGACGGCCGCGACCTGCATCCCGTTCGAGCGGAAGAGGTCGACGAGGCGCAGGACGTCCTCGTCGTAGGTGATGCCCAGGTCGCCGCGGGCCTTGTTCTTCTCGATGTGATTCGCGTTGATAGCGATGATGACCTCGACGTCGGCCGCGAGGCTCTTGAGCATGCGGAACTTGACGTCGGGCTCAAAGCCGGGCAGCACGCGGGAGGCGTGGTTGTCGTCGAAGAGCTTGCCGCCGAACTCGAGGTAGAGCTTGCCGCCGAAGTGCCCCACGCGTTCGCGGATGTGCTCGGCCTGCAGCTCGATGTACTTGTCGTTGTCGAATCCGGTGCGCATGGCGGCTCCCTCGGTTGAATCGCGTGGCAGGTGTTGCATAGAACCGCACTAGCTTACCATTCGCCGCGCGTGTGGGCGCGGGGTGTGGCAGTCTCTATAGTCCGATGAACCCCTCTTACCGATACATGAAATGACGAGAGGGGTTCTTTGTTTAATTGGGTGTCCCGCCGTAATGGAGTTCGAAGGTGCCTATCTCCTGTTCGTCGAAGTCAAATACGGGAATGTCGCGAGAGCGCTCAACAAGAAATGCGGTTGAGGCTTCTTGCGGGGAGGTGGGGGCAGGAGTCCACCAATCCGAGCGGCGAACGTACCCCTCTTTTCCGTTTGTGGCAATGACCTCAAGATAGTCAAGTTCGTCTAAGGTGCTTTCGTCAGCGAGCACGCTTCCAAAAGATGACCCTCTTTCGTTAGTTTCAATCGAATTGAACGTGGAGCTGCTGCGCGCCGTTATGATGGGGCAGGATATCAAGCCATGGATGACGTAAGAACCTGAGTATTGGCCGTAACAGCGAACGTTCCCGCTCGTGTAGTAATTTGAGCCTACGTTTTTTGTGGCACTTGCAATTACGGTGAGATTGTAGCTAGAAGTGTTGTTGTACTGTGTCCTCTGGGCTACGACTTTTGAACCGCGTACAAGGAAGACATCCGCCCCCATATAACCGGCGGGAAGCTTGTCGTTCGATTCGATGTAAGACGAGCCCGATGCACTGCTGGGGCTGATCGAGAGGGATGTTCGGCCGCGATACGTGATGCCGTCCTCGACGTAGGAAATGAAATTGCTCGATGTATATTGCTGCGCTTCGGCTATTGCTGGCTTGGAGGCGAGCAACAGTCCTAGATTGCCGGTTCCAATTAAGAAACTCTTCCTGGTTAGATTTCTCATTGAAGTCCTCCGTTGATGTGGTCGACAACCGTTTTCCCGTCTAAGGAGTAGACGGGGATAAGCCCGTGGCCTGGGTCTGACCCGATGAGATCAGTTGCTTTGACATACCCCTTGATGCCCTCGACTCCCTCGGCTTCTATCAAATCGGGGTAGTAGCTGAGTAGCTCCTCGGTGCTCTTCGCCTCGATGTGGGCAACTTGGCTGATCGTGCCGTAGGTCATGCCGTTCTCGTTGAGCGGGAAACGAACTCCATGCTTGTCCCGCGACGTGGACAATGCCTTGGAAGCATAGAGACAGCCGGCGAGGATGGATGCGATAGCCAGGGAACAAGCTATTCCAAACGAGAAAGCGGTCCTGGCTGAGTGGGTCCTCCTTGGGGTTTGCGAAGCGGGGGCTTCCACGTTTAAGTCTGCTTCTGGATCAAAGCCGCCATCTGAGTTTCCGCGCGATACCCGGTCGAGCCATCGCCCGAGCTCTTCTTTTGAATGAACTCCAAGAAGTTGATATCCGCGGGCGCGGGCAGAACATACGGTTCCCTCGGAAAGAGCCAGACTGCTTGCGATATCGGCGGTTGAACATCCTGCCGAGATTCGCGATAAAACCTCGGTTTGCGTAGTGTTGAGGCCAGCGTTCTGAAAAACCGTTCGAGCTGAGTTAATTTCGAGCCCATTTATCCGTTCTTCTCCGGACAGTTTGAAGCGGGCAAGCAGCTCTGCCCGATTGCTTAACCCGAGCTTTTCGTAGGCTCGGGCACGATAGTTGCCGACCGTCGAGGGGCTGATTCCCATTAGGCTTGCTGCGTCGTCGGCGGTCATGCCCGATAGGGCGGAACGGAGAGCGTCTTTCTCGCGAGAGGACAGGCCTGTATCTGTGAAGGCTTTCTCGGATTCGTCGGAATACGGTGGGAATACGGCGTTGTCCATCATTGCCTCCATTTCGTATCGGCGCTGTGTTGAGGCGAATATACCGTTTGAAAGCTCGGGATATGTAGAAAAGAACGATGGAACTTCGAGTTTCTACAACCTTTTGTCGCCGCGCTATAACGCGATGGCTACGAGGCCGATTGCGAGGCCGTAGAGGAAGGCCTTGACGATCGAGCGGAGGGTTGCGGCGAAATCAACCAAACCAACCCGTTTGAATTGGGGACAAAAGCCCAGACAGTCCTGGCGAGAAACGACGGGTGGGTATGGTCGAATCTGGGAGATCAAGGTATTGAGAGGCCCGAATGGGGCGGTGGGGTCGAATTGGGACCGAATAAGTGGCATCAAAAACGGTAGAGCCTCAGTTGGAAACCTTGGCTAACTCTGGTTATACGGTTCGTATTTGGGATGAGTGGGTATGGGGGCCGGGTGCTCCGTTTGGCTGGTCCGTCTCCATGCCCACCCAATTCGGCTCCCGTGTTGAAGACCTCGCTGTTGTGAAGGCTTCCCAATGAAGGGAAGCCTTCGGGAGCGCTTTCGATTGAGATTCCAGCCTTCATGAACGCTACGTTTTGCCGGGAAGCCTTCCCAACGCGGTCCGCGCCCCGCTCTCGCCTCCGCCCCGCTCTCCACCATACCCGCCTGCCGAGTGTGTGACGCGCCCGAAACTTGCGCGGGGTACCATGAGAAGACATCCCCAACGAAAGGAGCCGCTATGAAGCGTGAGCTAGTGAGCCGCTACAGCGAGAACCTCGACAGGTACATGGACCTCGTCGTTTACGGAGAGGGCGGCTATCCCGTTATTGTTTTCCCCACCCAGGACTCGCCTTGCACGAACTGGGAGGACTTCGGCCTCATCGAGACCATCGAGGACTATATCGGTTCCGGAACGCTTCAGCTTTTCTGCGTGAGCAACGTCGACAGAGACTCCTGGTCGGCCGTCGACCGCGACAAGACCGAGCGCGCCGACCTCGTCGAGGCGTACTACCGCTACGTGTCCGATGAGCTCTGCCCGCTCGTTCACGAGCTCTCCGGCAGCCCCGAGCGCCCACTGCTCGCCGGCTGCAGCATGGGCGCCACGCACTCGGTCGTCTTTGCGCTGCGTCGCCCGGACCTCTTCCAGGGCTGCATCGCGCTGTCCGGCGTGTACGACGCCAAGTACTTCTTCGACGGCTGGATGAACGAGACGCTCTACGCCAGCTCTCCGGTCGATTTCCTGCCCAACATGGCGGCCGATCACCCCTACGTCGACCTCTACAACAAGCGCCAGCTCGTCCTGTGCGTGGGCCGCGGCGCGTGGGAAGACGAGGGCGTGAGCACCCAGCACGTCCTCGACGACGCGTTCCGCCGCCTGGGCGTCGGCGCGTGGTGCGATTTCTGGGGTACCGACGTCAACCACGACTGGCCGTGGTGGAAAAAGCAGATCAGGTACTTCTTGCCCATCGTTTTGCAGGACATGAAGAAGACCTTGGCGCAGGAGGACGGCAGCTACGCCGAGGGGAGCGCAGCGGCGCCGGAGGCTGCTGCCGAACCTGTGGCCGAGCCGGCGACGGCGACGGAGCCCGTAGCCGAACCGGTTGCCAAGAAGCCCGCGCCCGAACCGAAGCCCGCCCCGGCAAAGAAGACCCCGGCAAAGAAGGCCGCCCCTGCCGCAAAGAAGTCCGTCTCGGCAAAGAAGGGCGCGTCCGCCTCTAAAAAGAGGAACTCCAAGCGTTAAGGAACTTATCGCATGAACTTTGTTTTTATCTCGCCTCAGTTTCCCGAGGTGTACCGCCACTTCTGCGAGTCGCTTGCCCGCGACGGCGCGACGGTCTTCGGCGTGGGAGACACGCCCTACGACCAGATCCACCCCTCGCTCAAGGCGACGCTCGCCGAGTATTACTGGGTGCCGTCCCTTGAGGACTACGGCCAGGTGTTCCGTGCCATCGCCTACCTGAGCTGGAAGTACGGAAAGATCGACTGGATCGAGTCGAACAACGAGTACTGGCTTCCGCTCGACGCGCGCCTGCGCGAGGACTTCAACGTGACCACGGGCGTCCATCCCGCCAAGCTCGTCGACTGGACGAGCAAGGCGGCGATGAAACCCTGCTACCGTGCCGCGGGTATCCCCGTCGCGCGGCAGATTCGCCTGACCACGCTCGAGGAGGCCCGCGCCTTCGTCTCCGAGGTCGGCTACCCGGCCTTCGCCAAGCCCGAGGTCGGCATGGGCAGCGGCGGTGCCTGGAAGGTGGGAAACGACGAGGACCTGCAGCGCGTATTTGCCCGCAAGGGCGAGATCCCCTACGTGCTCGAGGAGTTCGTCGGTGGTCAGATCTGCTCCTACGATGCGATCGTGGACTTCCATGGCGAGCCGCTCTTCGAGAACCAGGAGGAGTTCCCGCCGTCGATGGCCGAGGTCTGCGCGCGGCAGCTCGACATCTCGTACTACTCGTGCCCGGGCGTTGACCCCAAGCTTCGCGGGATGGGCCGCGCCGCCGTCAAGTCGTTCGGCTACGCGAGCCGCTTCGTGCACATGGAGTTCTTCCGTCTCACCGAGGACAAGCCCGGCTTGGGCGTCGCGGGCGATTACGTCGGCCTCGAGGTCAACTCGCGGCCGCCCGGGGGCTACACCCCCGAGATGATGAACTACGCGCACTCGCTCGACGTCTATCAGGTGTGGGCCGATATGGTCTGCTTCGACGAGAGCCATGTGGTGCCCGGCGGCGAGAACTACTACTGCGTGCACGCGAGCCGTCGCGACATCTACACGTACGCGCACACGCACGAGCAGATCCTTCAGAGGTTCCCCGGCTCCGTCATGAGCTGGGACCGCATGCCGGACGGACTCTCCGACGACCTCGGCAACATGGCGTATGTGGGCCGCTTCAAGACTAAGGCCGAGCTCGACGAGTTCGTCGCGTTCGTGCAGGAAAGGGCGTAGGGCATGGCAGAAAAGAACGCGTTCCAGATCCGCCGCGCCGGCGCCGCCGACGTGCCCGGCCTCGTCGACCTGCTGCTCCAGGTGTGCGCGGTGCACGCCGAGGGGCGGCCGGACCTCTTTGTAATGGGGTCGAGGAAGTATACCGACGCAGAGCTCTGCGCGCTTCTTACCGATGGCTCGAGGCCTGTGTTCGTGGCAGTCGAGGACGGGCACGTGCTCGGCCACGCGTTCTGCGTGGTCGAGGATTTCCGCGGGTCCAACAACATGCAGCCGGTGATCACGGTCTACATCGACGACATCTGCGTCGACGAGGCGGCGCGCGGTCGCGGCGTCGCCACGGCGCTCTACCAGCATGTCGTTGAGTTTGCTCGCGGTCTCGGCGCACACAACGTGACGCTCAACGTGTGGAGCTGCAACCCCGGTGCGCGGGCATTCTACGAAAAGATGGGCATGGTCCCCTACAAGGTCGGCATGGAGCAGGTGCTTGATTAGATGATCAGGCATCGTGAGATGAGAAGGGCCAAGCGCGCGGTCGACGACCTCGATGGGCTGCGCGGCATTGTCGATAAGTGCCCAGTCATTCGGGTCGGTTCGCACGATGCGGAGGGCGTATTCATCGTGCCGATGAGCTTCGGCTACGAGGTCGAGGCCTCGGACGACGGTGCCGACGCTCGCTGGACGTTTTGGCTTCACTGCGCCGCGGAAGGGCGCAAGACCGATGCCTGGGCGGCGGACCCGCAGGTCGCGCTCGAGCTCGATGTACCCGCTGGCGTTATCGGTGGAGACTACTCCTGTGCGTACTCGTACGCCTACGAGAGCGTTATGGCGAGCGGCCGAGCCTCGCGCGTGACCGATTCCGTTCAGAAGATCCGCGGCCTCAAGGCGATCATGGCCCATATGGCGCCCGGCGCTCCTGTGGAGTTCAAGCCGGAGGCGGTGGAGCGCGTGGACGTGTGGCGCGTCGACGTCGAGCACCTGACGGGCAAGCGCCGCGAGTAGATCGGCTGTTTCGATGGATAGCAAAGAAGCCCGCTCGCGAGGGGAGAGGATCTCGTGAGCGGGTTTCTTTGCAACGGGTAGGCCCGGATTGCGCGTCTTGCCGAGTCGGTGGGGTTACAAGGCGCAGGACCAGCGGATATTCTCGTCGACGTCGCGGGAGAGGGGGATGAGCCGCAGCATGGGGCAGGTACGCTCGCGCACAACGTGGGCGGGGTTGCCGGCAACGGTGGTGTCGGCGGGCACATCGTGGACCACGACGGAGCCCGCCGCGACCTTGACGTTGTCGCCGACGTGGATGTCGCCGAGGACGATCGTGCCGGCGCCCACCATGACGTTGTTGCCCAAGGTCGGGTGGCGCTTTCCGCCGTGCTTGCCCGTCATGCCGAGGGTCACGCCCTGGTAGAGCAGACAATCATCGCCGATGATGGCCGTCTCGCCGATGACGATGCCCATGCCGTGGTCGATCATGAAGCGCTTGCCGATGGTCGCGGCGGGCGCGATCTCGACGCCGTAGCGACGGCGAGAGATGCGCGCGAGCAGAGTCGCCAGCCCGCGCATGCCGTGCTCCCATAGCCAGTGCTGGCGACGATATGCCCATACGGCGTGCATGCCCGTGTGCCAGAGCAGCACTTCCTTGGCGGAATGGACGGAGGGGTCGCGGGCAATCACGCTCGCGATGTCGTCTTTGATCGTCTCGAACATGGTGCGGCTCCTGGCCTAGAGATCCATCGAGAGGTAGCGCTCGCCGGTGTCGGGGAGGATTGCGACGATGGTCTTGCCGGCGAACTCGGGACGGGCGGCAAGCTGCAGGGCGGCGTTGACCGCGGCGCCGGCGGAGATGCCGACGAGCAGGCCGAGCTTCTCGGAGAGCTGCTTTTTTGTGGCGATGGCGTCGGCGGAGGCGACGGGCAGGACCTCGTCGACTACCGAGGCGTCGTAGTTTTTGGGCACGAAGCCGGCGCCGATGCCCTGGATCTTGTGGCCGCCGGGCTTGCCGCCGGAGAGGACGGGGCTCTCGGCGGGCTCGACCGCGGTCGCGTAGACGGCGGGGTTCTTCTCCTTGAGGAACTTGGCGGTGCCGGAGATAGTGCCGCCGGTGCCCACGCCGGCGACGACGGCGTCGACCGTGCCCTCGGTGTCGGCCCAGATCTCGGGACCGGTGGTCTCGTAGTGGGCCTGCGGGTTGGCGGGGTTGACGAACTGCCCGGCGATGATGGAGCCCGGGGTGGCGTCGTGGAGCTCGTCCGCCTTGGCGATGGCGCCCTTCATGCCCTCGGCTCCGGGGGTAAGGACAATCTTGGCGCCATAGGCGGCCGCGAGCTTGCGGCGCTCGATGGACATGGTCTCGGGCATGGTGAGGATGAGCTTGTAGCCGCGCTGGGCCGCGACCATGGCGAGGCCGACGCCGGTGTTTCCGCTGGTGGGCTCGATGATGGTGCCGCCGGGGGCCAGGAGGCCCTTCTTTTCGGCGTCCTCGACGATCGCCTTGGCGATGCGGTCCTTGATGGACCCGCCGGGGTTCGTGGCCTCGTACTTGCCGAGGACGGTCGCGTTGCCATTGGCGAGGTCGGAAAGGTCCACCAGAGGGGTGGAGCCGATGAGGGCCTCAATCTGCTTTGCGGTACGCATGGTAGTGCCTCCTAGCTATTCAGCTGACTGGTTACGAGGTCGCCGCCTCGCGAGGCGGCCTGCTCGATGCTTGGTAGGATGGCACTTATAATCCTAGCGTGCAAGTGGGAATTATGAAATAACCTAGTTTCTAGGTAGGAATTAACAGGACGATAACATGCCGATTCCCACGAAAAGCGGGCCCGTGAACCGTTCTTGAGGAAAAACAACGCGAAGTCGGTATCCTATTTCAGAAACTGCAAGTAGACGATGGTTTTAGGCGGGGTAATCCTGCGAAAAAGCCCCTGGATTTCGCTGTCTACTCGGCATTTCCAAAAGAGGATACCGACTTCGCGTTGTTTTTTAATAATGAAGGGCAAACAGCCCTTTACGAAGACTAGTACAGGGGCAGATTTCCCGTGATCGGGTCGATTTTCTCGGCGGGAAGGGGCTCGAAGGCCAGGCAGGTGAAGGTCGGCTCGCCGTGGAACTCCGTGTGGCCCGCGTCGCGGATGAGCGCGACGGCAAATCCCGCCTCGCGGCCCTGAGCGGCAATGTCCAGCAGCGCCTCCTCGCCATCGACGTAGACGCAGATCTTTGCCACGCCGGCGTCGAACCAGTCGGTGAGCGGCGAGCGGTCGTCCTCGGCGTGCTCGAGGTAGGCCCACCCGTCCTCGGCGCGGATCTGGTCCGCGCGGCCCTCGCGCGCGATGGCCATAAGGGTGGCCTCTACGCACGCGTGGCCCGACTGCGCGGCGATCTTGCCCTTGCGCATCTTGAGGTCGCGCCTCATGACGATGACCTGCTTTGACTTATAACTGGAGGAAGGCATATCAACTCCTGAATGATAAAAAGGGACTGTCCCTTCTCGTCATTTTACCGAGAGGGACGGCTTGCGTCGGGCGATGTCGTGGAAGACAAAGAGGCCCGGCCGGTGGCGCGACTGGGTGCGCTCGAACATCGTCCCGTCCGCGAGGAAGACCTGGTTGGTCATTATGGCCAGGTAACAGCCCTCGGGGAGCTCGAGCAGCTCGTAGTCGCGCGTCGTCGCCCGCTCGACGGTGATCTCGCGCATGCTCTGCGCGATGACGAGCCCGAGCTCGCCCTCGAGGTACCTGTAGATGGAGCCGGCCGCGATCTTCGGCGTGAGACCGTCGACCGCCGACGCGAGGAAATAGCTGTCGTCGCGGATCACCGGCTCCCCGCCGAAGGAGCGGACGCGCTCGACGTGCAGGAGCTCGGCGCCTTCGTCGAAGCCCGTGAAGTGGGCGAGCCTGCCGTCGGCGACCACGAGCTCGAAGGTCTTCACGACCGTCGTCTGCTCGATGCCGAGGCGCGCCATGGTCTCGGCGAAGGTCTCGATCCCGCCGACCTCGAAGAGCGCGCGCTCGCGCGGCTGGTAGATCACGCGGACGCCCTTGCCCTGGATCGGCTGCAGCAGGCCCTCGTCGGCGAGCGCAGCGAGCGCCTTGCGCAGCGTGTTGTGCGAGCACCCGAAGCGGGCGACCAGCGTCGACTCCGAGGGGAGGAAGGTCTGGAACGGGTAGGTCCCGTCGACTATCTCTTCTCGCAAGGCTCGGTAGATGCCCTGCCAAATGGCTTTCATGCAGTGCTCCTCGGGATGGTCGTCTCTTGTCTGAACCGCATTATACGGAGGATTCGAGCCTGCGTCCTACCGTTCGCTGTCGTTTCGCGACCGTTCACGGAACATATGCAAATAAGTCAGCCTTCAAACAACTTATGCAAATGAGTTCGCCCTATACTGCGAGGCAGCCTATTCAAATAAGTGGTCCTGAACCATCTGGAACTCGGTCGCCGGCTGGCTCAGAATCAAAGGCAAAGAAGGAGGATGCAATGGGCAAATACTCGGACGACGCGGCGAAGCTCCTGGAGCTCGTGGGAGGGAAGGGCAACATCGCAGCGGTGAGCCACTGCATGACCCGCATGAGGTTCGTCCTCAACGACGAGTCGAAGGCCGACGTGGCGGGCATCGAGGACCTTCCGAGCGCGAAGGGCAGCTTCACCCAGAGCGGACAGTTCCAGGTCATCATCGGCAACGACGTCAAGGCCTTTTATGAGGACTTCGTCGCGGTCTCCGGCATCGAGGGCGTGACGAAGGACGCCGCCAAGGCCGCCGCCAAGCAGAACCAGAACCCCATCCAGCGCGCCATGACCGTCATCGCCGAGGTCTTCGCCCCGATCATCCCCGCGATCATCGTCGGTGGCCTGATCCTCGGCTTCCGCAACTGCATCGACTCGGTCTATGTCTTTGGCGACGGCACCCAGGCCCTCGTCCAGACGAGCCAGTTCTGGGCGGGCCTCGACAGCTTCCTGTGGCTCATCGGCGAGGCGGTCTTCCACACCGGCATCCCCGTGGGCATCTGCTGGTCGGTGACAAAGAAGATGGGCGGCACGCCGATGCTCGGCATCGTCCTCGGCCTCACCCTCATCTCCGGCCAGCTCCTGAACGCCTACAGCGTCGCCAGCACCCCGGCCTCCCAGATCCCGCAGTGGGACTTCGGCTTCGCCAAGGTGAACATGATCGGCTACCAGGCGCAGGTCATCCCGGCCATCCTCGCCGCCGTGACCCTGGGGCTGCTCGAGCGCTTCTTCCGCAAGATCTGCCCTGAGGTGCTCTCGATGATCGTCGTCCCGTTCTGCAGCCTGGTGCTCGCCGTCATGGCGGCCCACTTCGTGCTCGGCCCCATCGGCTGGTGGCTCGGCAGCGGCGTCTCCGCCATCGTCTACGCGGGCATCACTGGCCCCTTCCGCGCGTTGTTCGGCGCGATCTTCGGCGCCCTGTACGCCCCGCTCGTGATCACCGGCCTTCACCACATGTCCAACGCCATCGACCTGCAGCTCATCGCCGACTTCGGCGGTACCATGCTGTGGCCCATGATCGCCCTGTCCAACATCGCGCAGGGCTCCGCCGTCCTCGGCATGGCGTTCCTGCAGCGCTCCAACGACCGCGACCAGCAGGTCAACATCCCCGCGATCATCTCGTGCTACCTCGGCGTGACCGAGCCCGCCATGTTCGGCGTCAACCTCAAGTACACCTTCCCGTTCGTCTGCGGCATGGTCGGCTCCTGCATCGCCGGCCTGCTGAGCGTCACCACGAGCTGCACCGCGAACGCCGTGGGCGTCGGCGGTCTGCCGGGCATCCTCTCGATGCAGCCCGCGAGCTGGGCGATGTTCGCTGTGTGCATGGTCATCGCCGTCGTCGTCCCCTTCGTCTTGACCGTCGTCATCGGAAAGAAGAAGGGCATCGAGGACGAGGCCCGCGCCGGCGCCGCGGCCATCGCGGCCGAGCTCGCCTCCGAGGGCAAGTAGCGCGCACCGCACGCGGCACCTATTTCGCTGAATATGTCGCCCGCCCGCGACCTGCGGGCGGGCCCTAACCGAGGGGGAACCATGAAGACCCTCAACATCTCGAACAAGGTCGTCTACCAGATCTACCCGAAGAGCTTCAAGGACTCGAACGGCGACGGCTGGGGAGACCTCCGCGGCGTCACGCAGAAGCTCGACTACCTCGCCGAGCTCGGCGTCGACTATATCTGGCTGACGCCCTTCTTTCCCTCCCCGCAGCGCGACAACGGCTATGACGTCGCCGACTACCGCGCCGTCGACCCGCGCTACGGCACCATGGTCGACTTCGAGGAGCTCGCCCGCGAGGCCCGCTCCCGCGGCATCGGCATCATGCTCGACATGGTCTTGAACCACACGTCGACCGACCACGAGTGGTACCGCCGTGCCCTCGCCGGCGAGAAGCGCTACCAGGACTATTACTTCTTCCGCGGCGGCGACCCCGACAAGCTGCCCACCAACTGGACCTCGAAGTTCGGCGGCCCCACCTGGCTGTGGGAGCCCGCGGTGGGCAAGTGGCGCCTGCACCTGTTTGACCCGACACAGGCCGACCTCGACTGGAGCAACCCCGAGGTGCGCCACGAGCTCGCCGACATCGTGCGCTTCTGGAAAGAGAAGGGCGTGAGCGGATTTCGCTTCGACGTCGTGAACCTCATCTCGAAGCCCGAGGTCTTCGAGGACGACCATGAGGGCGACGGCCGGCGCTTCTACACCGACGGCCCCCATGTGCACGAGTACCTGCAGGAGCTCGTGCGCGAGGCCGGCATCGACGGGATGATGACGGTGGGCGAGATGTCGTCGACCACCCTCGACGCGTGCCTGGGCTACACCCGCCCCGAGGACCATGAGCTGTCCATGGCGTTCTCGTTCCACCACCTCAAGGTCGACTACAAGAACGGGAACAAATGGGAGCTCATGCCCGCCGACCTCGGCGAGCTTCGCCGGATCCTCTCGACCTGGCAGGAGGGCATGCAGGCGGGCGGCGGCTGGAACGCGCTGTTCTGGGACAACCACGACCAGCCGCGCGTGGTCTCGCGCTTCGGCTCGGACGGCGAGCTTCGCGCGCCTTCCGCGAAGATGCTCTGTCTGTTCATGAACCTGCTGCGCGGGACCCCCTACATCTACCAGGGCAACGAGCTCGGCATGACGAACGCGCACTTCACGTCGATCGACGAGTACCGCGACGTGGAGAGCATCAACTACTATCGCATCCTCACCGAGGAGGAGGGCAAGGAGCCCGCCGAGGCGCTGCGCATCATCGCGGAGCGCTCCCGCGACAACGCGCGCACGCCCATGCAGTGGAATTCGGGCGCGAACGCGGGCTTCACGACGGGCGAGCCCTGGAGCACTCCGGCGCGTGACGCTGAGGGCTGCGACCAGCGCGTCATCTGCGCCGCGGCGGAGGTCGGCGACCCCGATTCGGTCTTCGGCTTCTACAAGGAGGTCGTGCGCCTGCGCCACGAGATGCCGGTGGTCGCGCACGGCAAGGTGAGGTTCCTGGACGCAGAGGCGGTGCCCGTGCTCGAGTACGCGCGCTACGGCGAGCTGTCGGTGGGAGAGCACGGCGACGCCGCGGCGGACGGCCCGCAGGAGTACGGGCAGGCGGGGTCGCTGCTCGTGGTCGCGAACTTCTCGCCCGAGGAGGCGAGCGCCGGCGAGCAGGCGAGGCAGCTCGCCGCGTCTGGCGAGTGGGAGGTCCTGCTCTCCTCGCACGATGGCGAGCCCGACCTCGTGCACCTGCGCCCCTACGAGGGCGCGGTGCTTCTCCGCAAATAAAAATGACGAGAAGGGACTGTCCCTTTTCGTCATTCACAAGCTGAGCGAAGGGCCCTGCAGCTAATCAAGCTGCAGGGTCCTTCGCTTTGAGTCAATTTGGGATTTTATCGAGCGTATTTGCCGTTTACGAACGTGAAGTCCTTATCGTTCTCAAATGCAGAACCATACGCCTTTGTGAGGGCGATAATCCAGTCAACCAGCGGCCAGATGCCTAAGGTTGCCCACCCAAGAAGAAGCTTTGCAATGCCCGTCCCAACTTGACCCCTTACAAACCGGTCGACTCCAAAGCCGCCAAGAAGGAAGCAGAACACCCAGGTAAACACGTTTTTGTCCATTGTTTTGAGCGTTGCCTGGATTACCGGCTGCTGATTCTGCACGACAACATTGACATTGGGGGCAGAGGGGTTTGCGGCCTGAGCGGCGCCTGCGTTAGCTACGGGGGGGGGTTACCTGGTTCTGCACTTGTTCGGACATGATCTCTCCATTCGTTGACTTGCACAACAAGCGCATTATAGCCCACTGCTCTTATAAGCGGAGAACAGCTGCTGGCGCTTGACTGAAGCTACGAGGGATCGGTGGCCTTGCTCAGGCAATGACGAAAAGGGACAACCCCTTTTCGTCATTTTCTCGTCACTGAGCGGACGAGACGTAGCTCGAGTCGATGTTGACCACGCAGACGGCCTTCGGCCAGCGCTCGGACACGGTGGCCTGGATGCGGCCTTTGAGCTCGGCGTCCGTCATCGCGAGGTCGTGCGGGCGCACGCAGTCGAAGATGACGTTCGTGTGGGTGGGGCCGGGGACACAGCGTAGGTCGTGGATGGAGAGCCTCGGGTCGATCTCGCGGACATGGAGGTCGACCCAGTGGCGCATGTCTTGCACCTCGGGGTCGTCGGTGACGATGGGGTCATAGTGCAGCGTCATGGTCAGGCCCATGCTGCGCTTGAAGTCCTGCTCGATGTTGTCGAGCGTGTCGTGCGCGACGAAGGGGTCCGCCTCGCCGGCCATCTCGACGTGGGCGCTCGCGAACTGCCTGCCGGGGCCGTAGTCGTGGACCATGAGGTCGTGGGTTCCGAGCACGCCGGGGTAGGAGAGGATCTTCTCCTGGATCTTGGAGATGAGCTCGGGGCTGGGCATCTGGCCGAGCAGCGGGCTCACCGTGTCGCGGATGAGGCCGATGCCGCTCGCGGTGATGAACGCGCCGACGCCGACGCCGGCCCAGCCGTCGAGGCTCACGCCGGTCGTGGCGCCGATGGCCGCGCAGGCGAGGACCACGCCGGTGGTCACGACGTCGTTGCGCGAGTCGGCTGCGGTGGCGATGAGCGTCTCGGAGTCGATGCGGCGGCCGAGCGACCGGTTGAAGAGCATCATCCAGAACTTGACCGCCATCGACCCCAGGAGGATGGCCACGAGCGCCGCGCTGAACTCAGAGGGCTCTGGCGAGAAGATCTTTCCGACGGACTCCTTGACGAGGTCGAGGCCAAGCGCGCTGACGATGACGGCGACGGCGAGTCCGGCGAGGTACTCGAAGCGTCCGTGGCCGTAGGGGTGGCTCTCGTCGGCGGGCTTGCTCGCGAGCTTGAAGCCGATGAGGCTCACGATGTTGCTCGAGGCGTCGGAGAGGTTGTTCACGGCGTCGGCGACGATGGAGACGGAACCGGAGATCAGGCCTATGGCCGCCTTGGCGGAGCAGAGCGCGATGTTGCATACGATGCAGGTGATGCTCGCGAGGAAGCCAACGCGGGTGCGATAGGCGGGCGACGACGGGTCGCAATCGCCCACGAACATCTTGAGCAATAAGTTGGTCATGTGCGTCGCCTCCCTTGGGTCGAAATAAAAACGAACAGCAGGTTAGCGCGTCGAGACGCGATTCCTTGGCTAACTTAACCTCATCGCCATAGAGTTAACAAGTCACCGTGGGCCTACTTGCGGCGCGTCAAGGGCGCTCTTTGGCGACGGCGCGGCGGACTAAGGTGTGCCGCTTGCGGGTTGTCGCCTACCGTTTACGAAGCTGGCGGAATGCTTTCCGTGCAACCGAAGATTCGCGGCTCGCGTCTGATGCCTGCGAAAACGCATCTTATATATACGAGAAGCAGAAAGACATTTCGACAATACAGAACTTGATGCAAGACAAAGTTGACGCGACTTGCCACAATCTCGGCACCCATTGATCGGGAGGGAGTCGTATGGAAACGTGTCTTTTGGCCGCGGGGGTCGCCACCCTGGTCGTCTCGCTGGGACTTGCGTCGGTGAGCGATCTTTCAAGCAGAACCATACCCAACGCCTGCACCGCGGCAGCCGCACTCGCCGCGGCGCCGCTCGTCGCGAGCGCGCCCGATCTGCCCGCCGCGATTGGACGGTCGATTTCCGGTGCGGCCATCGTGGTCGCGCTGCTGGCTGCAGCTGCGTTCCTCTTCCGGAGGATCCATGGATGCGATGGGGTGGGGGCGGGCGACATCAAGCTCCTCGGTGCCCTCGGCCTGTGGGCGGGCCCGGTCGGCGGGCTCGCCGTGGTCGGGACCTCGTGTCTGCTCGCGCTGGCCGGCCGTGCCCTCGCCCAGCGAACTTGCGGTGGCGCTCAGAGCGTGGCGGTCAACTGCGGCGGCGCGATGCCGATGGCTCCCGCAATCTCTGCGGCGGCGCTTCTAACCTATGCCCTGGGGTTATGGGCCTGGTGAGCTGCCCGGACGCCCGCGTGCCCGTCGAAGCGATGAATTACATCTTTGCAAAAGCGATGGGCGTCGCGTAGGCCCTCCCTTCAGGGCACGCTAAGATACATCAACGTAAAACCTCTGCCAGAAAGGCGATGCAGCCATGAAGATCAGCGACAAGCTCGCCGCGCACCAGACGTTCTCGTTCGAGATCTTTCCGCCGAAGGGAGACCTTCCGCTCGAGAAAGCCTTCGAGATCGCTGGCGCCATGGCGACCTGCAGGCCCGATTGGATCAGCGTGACCTATTCCGCCGGCGGCTCGGGCAACTCCGACAACACCGTCGCCATCGCCGGCTCCATCGAGGAGAAGCTCAACACGACCGCGCTTGCGCACCTGACCTGCATGGGCTCGACCGCCGCGGACGTCGACGCCTATGTGGCGGCGCTTGCCGCCGACGGTGTCCAGAACATCCTCGCCCTGCGCGGCGACCGCCGCCCCGGTCGCGACGTCGTCGACTTCGCGCACGCCTCCGACCTCATCGCCCACCTGCGCGCGACCGCCGGCGACGCCATCTCCATCGGCGCGGCGTGCTACCCGGAGGGCCACGTCGAGTCGCCGACCGAGGACGCCGACTTCGAGGGGCTCTACCGCAAGCAGGAGGAGGGCGCCGACTACCTCGTGAGCCAGCTCTTCTTCTCGAACGACGACTTCTACCGTTTTCGCGAGAAGTGCCTGCGTCACCGCATCAAGCTGCCCATCGTCGCCGGCATCATGCCCTTTACCAGCGTGAAGCAGATCCAACGCATGGCCTTCAACTGCGGCGCATCCATTCCCGCCAAGGTCGTCAAGCGCCTCGTGCAGGCGGGCGACGACGCCGAGTCCCAGGCTGCCGCCGGCGTCGAGTACGCCTGCGAGCAGCTCTGCGACCTTGCGGCCAACGGCGTGGACGGCCTGCACGTGTACAGCATGAACAAACCCGCTATCGCCGCGGCGGCCTATGAGGTGCTCGCGGGCTGCGGCTACCTGGCCCGGTAGGGGAGAAGCGCGTGGCGCTTACCGTCGAGAAGTACGAGGTGACCTCCGTCGACCGGGCGGAGGTCCTTCGCTATATGGGCTACGCCGGCCAAGAGCTCACAGACGAGCTCGACGCGCGCATCGACGAGGTCGTGGCGCGCTGTCTTGACGTCGCGCGGCCGGCGGGGGCGTGGGAGGTCTTCGAGGTCGCCGGTCGGGAGCCGACGGGCGCAGGCGCGCCCGCGGTCCAGCTCGCAGGCACTTCTTTGCAGCTTGAGGGCGAGTCGATCCAAAAGCACCTGGCGGGCGCCGTCGCCGTGGGCGTCATGGCGGTCACGGTGGGTATGGGCGTAGAACGCGAGCTCAGGCGGCTTTCTCTCACCGACCCCGTCGCGCAGGTAATCTTCGACGCGGCGGGCACCACGGCGGTCGAGCGAGCTGCCGACGCCTGCGAGGCGAGCATCGTCGCAGCGGCGCACGAGTGCGGCCTCTACACGAACTTCCGCTTCAGCCCCGGCTACGGAGACATGCCGCTCTCTGCGCAGCCGGTGCTGCTGGCCACGCTCGACGCACAGCGCAAGCTTGGCATCACGCTGTCGAAGTCGCTGCTCATGACGCCGACGAAGTCGGTGACGGCGGTCGTCGGCCTCTTTGGCGAGCCGCAGCCGTCGAGCCACGCGAGCTGCGCCGACTGCCTCTGCCGCGATTTCTGCCGCATCCTGCGCACGGGCCGACCCTGCTGGAAGCGCTGAGCGGGCCGGCGAGGTCTTTATATAAGAGCAGCCTCGAGGCGGTCCTTGGCGTCGGAAAGTGCCTGTTTAATGAGGTCTTTCTTGGCGGCGTCGAGACGGTATGCGGGCACCGAGACGCTCATGCCAAAACAATGCCCGTTGCTCCTGTGGATGGGCACGGCGAGGCATTCGACTCCTTCGAGCACCTCCTGGCGGTCGTGCGCGAACCCCGTCGCTCGCGTCTCGGCAAGCTGGCCGAGCAGCTCCTCGGGCGTTTTCACGGCGTGCTCGGTAGGTCGTTCGAGCGGCAAAACAAGCGAGTCGATTGCCTCGGCGTCGCTCAGTTGGCTCAGAATCGCCTTGCCGATGGCGGTGCAATGGGCGGGCAGCGTCTTGCCGATTTCCGACGAAAGGCGTATGCGCTGCGGGGAGTCGACTCGTGCGATATAGAGCACGCGCCCATGGTCGAGCGTGCCCGCCTGGCAAGTCTCATTGCAGGTTTCGACCACGCGCCGCATCTCGCCCTCTATGAGCGGCAGTCCCATCGCGCCGCGGTCGAAAGCCTTGCCCAGCAGATAGGCGCGCAGCCCGATCGAGTATCGCATGGTGTCTTCGTCGTAGGCGATGTACTCCGTGTCTGCCATGGTGTGCAGGATGGGAAAGAGGCTGCTTTTCGGCGCGCCGAGCTCGCGGCAAATCTCGGCCATGGTAAGGCCCTTCTGACTGGCGGCAAGGGCGTCGAGAATTGCCAATACCCTGAGCGTCGCGCGGTGCCCCGCGGTTTCTTCCGAAATTGCCATTCAAACTCCTTCGTCATTTTTAACCATCTTAACGCTCAATTGCCTTTTTGTTCGTGATTACGAACGCCGTTTACAGTTAAAAACAAGCCATTCGCCAAACTCGCGCCAAACGAGGTGAGAAGTGCTACTCTCAACAAGAAGAAAACCGAATGCTGTTCGTATATACGAACAGCACCAAGGCAAGACGGGGCGGAGCCTGCCGTCTACTAAGGAGATCGGATGTCTGAGGGCATGCAGGAAGGCCGAAACGCGGTCCTTATCGACGACAAGGATAATGTCGTCATCGCAATCTATCCGCTTAAGGCCGGCGATGAGGTCCGCTACCCCGCGCGCGACGGCGGCCTTGCCACGTTCGTTGCGACTGAGGATATCCCCCTCTTCCACAAAATTGCGCGCGTCGATATCTCTGCAGGTCAGAATGTCGTCAAGTACGGCGAGTTCATCGGCGTGGCGACAAGCGACATCAAGCGTGGTCAGCATGTGCACACGCAGAACTGCGAGAGCTCCGACGATCTTGAGGGCGCTGCGGTCGCGGACGTCGCCTCCGCATCCGAGCAGAAGGTGGTTTCGACCAAGTGCACCCGTACTTTTATGGGATACCGCCGCTCGGACGGTCAGGTGGGCATCCGCAACCACGTTCTCGTCCTGCCCACGAGCATCTGTGCGTCGGACACCACCGAACGGATTGCCCGCTCCGTGGAGGGCTGCGTTACCTTCCACAACCAGAACGGCTGCAGCCAGGTCAACATCGATCAGCAAATGACGGTGGATACCCTGGCAGGCCTTGCCGCGAACCCCAATATCCATTCTGTTCTCGCTGTTTCGTTGGGCTGCGAGGGCTGCCAGAACGACCTGGTGGTCGACGCCATCGCCAAACGCACGAACAAAGAAGTGCGTACCCTCATCATCCAAGAGGTCGGCGGGTCTATCCGCGCGGTCGAGGAGGGTACGCGCATCGCCCGCGAGCTCGTGCGCGAGGCCTCCCTTTGCGAGCGCGAGGAGTGCGGTGTCGATGAGCTGATCTTCGGAACGAACTGCGGCGGCTCCGATACTTCCAGCGGCCTCGGGTCAAACCCGCTGATCGGCGAGGTCTCCGACTGGATGGTTGCCCAGGGCGCCACCACGGTCCTGTGCGAGACCCCCGAGCTCTTCGGGGGCGAGCATATTCTGGCGCGTCGCGCCGCCACGCCCGAGGTGGGCGAGCAGGTGCTCAAGATTGTGCGCGATTACGAGAAGTACGTGCAGATGTTCGGAGCCCAGATGCGTGAGGGCAACCCGAGCCCCGGCAACATGGCGGGAGGCCTCACCACGCTCGAGGAGAAGTCTTTGGGCTGCATCCACAAGGCGGGCCACTCGACCATCAACGCTGTTTACCCCTATGCCGCGCACATCGCTTCTCACCAGGGGCTTGTTGTCATGGACACCCCGGGCAACGACCCTTCCAGCGTCGGCGGCATCATCGCCGGCGGCTGCCAGCTCGTGGTCTTCTCCACGGGCCTGGGCACGCCCACGGGAAACGCCATCGCGCCGGTGCTGCGCCTGACTGCCAACGGCCGCACGGCCCGCACCATGGCCGACAACATCGATTTCGATGCCCAGGCAACTATTTACGGCCCGCAGTCGATGGAGGAGCTCCGAGATGAGCTCATAGATCAGATTATCCGTGTCTGCAACGGCGAGCCCACCTGTGCGGAGGCGCTCGGCTACACCGAGACGGCGCTGCCGCACCTCTGCAACTACATGTAGCGGCGTCTTTCGTTTTTTCCTGGCGCCCGGCGTTTGCCATGCCTCGTCGCGGCGCTGCCCCACACAAGGGTGCCGGTGGCTGCGATACGCCGGCGCCCATTCCTTCTTGGTGTTACCGCGGCGGGGGCCGCGCTTTGCCGGGTCTTCCCCCGAGGACCCGTATCTGTAATTGCCCGCAATCGTCGGGCGCGAGTAGGGAGCACATCATGGATCTTCATCTTGAGGGCAAGGTTATTTTCGTCACTGGCGGCTTCAAGGGCATTGGCAAGGGCATCGCGCTGCAGCTTGCTCGCGAGGGTGCAATTCCCGTGGTCTTGAACCGCAAGGACGGCGTCGAGGACGAGTTCCGCGCCGAGATCTCTGAGATCACCAAGACGTTCGAGATGTACTACATCGACCTCAACGACACCGACGCCATCAAGCCTATCGTCGAGGATGTTTACAAGAAGTACGGCCACATCGACGGCGTCGTGAACAACGCCGGCCGTAACGACAACCTCGAGCTCGAGACCACGAGCTGGCAGGACTTCGAGAAGTCCCTGCACGGCAACCTGACCCACTACTTCGAGCTCGTCCACGAGACCTGCCCGTACCTCAAGGAGTCCAAGGGCTCTATCGTGAACATCGCCTCCAAGGTCGCCCTTACGGGTCAGGGCAAGACGACCGCCTATGCCGCCGCCAAGGGTGCCATCCTCGGCCTTACCCGCGAGTGGGCCGCCGCCCTCGTCCACGACTCTGTGCGCGTCAACGCCATCGTCGTCGCCGAGGCCTGGACGCCGCTGTACGCCAACTGGATCAAGACCTTCGGAGACGAGGAGGCCCAGCAGAAGCGCCTGTCCCTCATCACCGACCGCATCCCGCTCGAGCACCGCATGACCTCCGTCGAGGAGATCGCGGACACCACGTGCTTCCTGCTCTCCGACCGCTCCAGCCACACCACCGGCCAGTGGTGCAACGTCGACGGCGGCTACGTCAACCTCGACCGCGCGCTTGACTAGGCCGCGGTGCGAAAAGAGGGCTTTCAAATGTCTGATTCCGCCAAGAAGGCGAGCTCGAAAGGCTCTGCGGCAACCGTCGCCATCGTCCTCGTGACATCGCTGTTCTTCGTCTGGGGCCTGACCATGAACCTGGTCAACGCCCTGAACAGTCCCATGGCCAACTACCTGGAGCTGTCCGGCACCGAGGCGAGCCTGCTGCAGGTCGCCTACTACGGCGCCTACTTCGTGATGGCCATCCCGGCCTCCATCGTGGCCAAGAAGTTTGGCTACAAGGGTGGCGTCATCATGGGCCTCGCCCTGTTCGTGCTCGGCTCGCTCGTCACCGTGCCTGCCACTAACGTTGCCTCGTACGGCATGTTCCTGCTCGCCATGTTCGTGATTGCCGCCGGCGCCTCCACCCTGGAGACCAACTGCAACCCCTACATCACCAAGCTCGGCGACGAGAAGCACGAGTCCATGCGCCTGAACCTTGCCCAGTCTTTCAACGGTGTGGGCAACATCGTGGGGCCGCTCATCCTCTCGCAGTTCCTCGGCACCACCATCGCCGCCGGCGATCCCGGCTTTGCGAATGCCAAGCTGTCGTTCCTCTCCAGCATGCGTGGCATGTACATCGTCATCGCCGTCGTGCTCGCGATTGTGCTCGCCGTGTTCGTGTTCGTTAAGCTCCCGACGCCTCCGGGCGACGAGGAGGAGGCGGCGAGCGGCGCCACCGAGAAGGTTTCCTTCGGATCCATGCTCAAGCGCCCGTACTTTGCCCTAGGCGTCCTCGCCGAGTTCATCTTCATCGGCCTGCAGGTGGCCGGCATGTCGCTGTTTTCCACTTTTGCCATGCAGCAGTGGCCCGGCATGACCGCCGGTACCGCCGCGGCGTACCTCTCGATTCTGTCGCTGCTGTTCACCGTGGGTCGTTTCGTCTCCACGCCGATCATGGCCAAGGTCGACCCCGGCAAGCTCCTGGGCGTCTATATGACCGCCTCCGCCGTGCTCTTCTTCGTGGCGTTCCTTGGCCTCGGTCCGGTATCCGTCGTCGCGATGATCGTGTCGTACCTGTTCGTCTCCATCGGTTACCCGGTCGTCTTCTCGCTCACGCTCACGGGGTTCCAGGGCTCTGCCGTCAAGACCGGTTCCTCTGCGCTTGTCATGTCGATCGTGGGCGCGGCGCTGATTCCGCTCGTAATGAGCGCCGTCGCCGATGCCGCCGGAATCAACGTTGCCCTGCTCCTGGCGGTTCCTGGTTTCCTGTACGTCGCTTGGTACGGCCTGTTCGGCAGCAAGCTCGGCCTGGAAAGGAAGTAGTCATCATGGCCCTTAAAGTAATCGACTCCCACTTCCACGTCTGGAACCTGGACACCCAGAGCCTTCCTTGGCTCGAGGGCACGGACGGCACGATCACGCACACCTATACCACCAAGGACCTTGAGGCCGAGTATGCGCGCCAGGCGGGCGTGGAGTTCGTCGGCGGCGTGTACGTCGAGGTCGACTGCGCCGATCACGAGGCTGAGGACAAGATCGCTTACGACATCAAGTCCGCCGACCCAAAGATGCTCGCCTGCATGCTCCGCAGCGATGTCTCGCCTTGGATGCGTATCCCCGCTTTTGCCGCCGGCATCCGCGAGCCGCTTCACATCGATTCCGAGCCTAAGGGCCGTTGCCTCGAGCCGAGCTTCATCGAGGGCCTTCATGCGCTGGCCGAGAAGGGTCTGCCCTTCGAGTCCTGCAATCGCGTGAATGAGCTTGAGGACGCCTACGAGGCGTTTGCCCAGGCGCCCGAGGAGACCGTCATCCTGAACCACCTCGGCAACGTCGAGGCGCTGACGCCCGAGTGGAAGTCGGTCATGAAGAAGTTCGCGGGCCTGCCGAACCTCTACATGAAGGTCTCGGGTTATCCCACCGCAGACAAGCAGTTCGTCTCGGAGCTGCTCAAGTTCGTGCGCGCGACGTTCGACCCAAAGAAGCTGCTCTACGCGTCTAACTGGCCGGTCGTAAAGCTCTACTCCAGCTTTGACGAGCACTTCCAGATCCTGCGCGACGAATTTGGCGACGACGAGAACTTCTTTATGAACAATGCTGTTCGTGCGTATGGCCTTAAGATTAAGTAACTTATTTCTGATCCACGGGGCTTGCCCCAGAAAGAGAGCCAACTATGTTTGAGGGAGTCTTCTGCCCCTCCATCACCATCACCGACGACGAGGGCAAGATCGACTTCGACCTCTGGGGCAAGCACCTGGACCACTTGGCGGATGCAGGCCTCGACGGTGTGCTTCTGTTCGGAAGCATCGGCGAGTTCTACAGCGTGAGCCTTGAGGACAAGAAGGCCGTCGTCGACTTTGCCGTCAAGCGCGTTGCCGGTCGCATGAAGGTCTTCGTCGGCGTGGGCGATACCACTTACGCGAATGTCCTTGACCTCACCCGCTATTCCGAGAAGGCGGGCGCGGACGCGGTCCTCGCCGTATCGCCGTACTACTTCGGGCCGAGCGACGCCGCCGCCGAGGAGTACTTCGGGGGCATCGCGCAGGCCACGGAGCTGCCCGTGATTCTTTATAACTTCCCGGCTCGCACGGGCACCGACCTCAACCCCGAGCTCGTCGCACGCCTTGCCGCGGCGCACAAGAACATCTGCGGCATCAAGGACACCGTCGACACCATCAGCCACACGCGCAAGGTCATCCGCGCCGCGCGAGCCGTTAACCCCGAGTTCACGGTTTTCTCCGGTTTCGACGAGTATTACCTGGTCAACCGCGTGAGCGGCGGCAATGGCGTCCTGTGCGGCCTGACCAATGTCGAGCCCGAGCTCTTCTCGCGCATGCACAAGGCTTACCAGTCCGGCGATCTTGCGACCGCCGTCGAGTGCGCCGAGCGCATCTCCAAGCTGATGGCCGTCTACGACGCGTGCGATCTTTTCGTCTCGGCCATCAAGGCTGCCGTGAACGTCAAGGGTCTTCCCATCTCTACCAAGATCTTCGAGCCGGCCGTCCAGGCCACGCCCGAGCAGGTCGCCGCAATTCGTGAGCTTCTTGCCTAGCTGACAAAAGGACTTCTTGTCTCATTTGAAGCCCGGGCCCGCGCCTCTTTGCGATGCAAGGAGACGCGGGTCTTCTTTTTTAAAAGTCACGGTGCTTTAATTCGCGCCGCGTTGCCACCTGCTAGCATGGTTGACCAGAAACCAACGTGGGGAGAAGCGCATGGCAAACGCAAAGAAGCTCGACTGCACCTGGCCCGAGGCCCGCCTGGAGCCGCGGCGCCTGCGCGTGGCCGACGACTATCTGCAGGGTGTCCTCGACGGAAAGAACTTCCTCGTCTTCGACGGCGCCATGGGCACGCAGCTGCAGGCGCGCGGCCTTGCCGCCGGCGAGCTGCCGGAGCTTCTGTGCCTCACCAACCCCGGCGAGATCGCCGAGGTGCACGCCGCCTACGTGGCTGCCGGCGCGGACGTCGTTTCCACGAACACCTTCGGTGCGAACCGCGACAAGCTCGGCGACGCCGCGACGGTGGAGCAGATCTTCAACGCCGCGGTCTCGTGCGCCCGCGCCTCGGGGGCGCGCTACGTCGCCGCCGACATCGGCCCGACGGGTCAGCTCCTCGAGCCCATGGGGACCCTTCCCTTCGACGAGGCGTACGCGCTCTTTGCCGAGCAGGCGCGCGCCGCGACCGCTGCGGGCGCCGACCTCTTTATTATCGAGACCATGGCCGACCTCGCCGAGGCTAAGGCGGCGCTTCTTGCCGTCGTCGAGAACTCGGATCTGCCCGTTTTCGTCACGATGACGTTCGCCGAGGACGGCCGCACCTTCCTCGGCACCACGCCCGAGGTCGCGGCCGTCACCTTGAGCTCGATGGGCGCCGACGCCGTGGGCATCAACTGCTCGCTCGGCCCCGACGACCTCGTGCCGCTCGTCGAGCGCATGCTGCCGTGGGCCAAGTGCCCCGTCATGGTCCAGGCCAACGCCGGCCTTCCGCGCGTCGAGGACGGCCGCACCGTGTTCGATGTCCACGCTCCCGAGTACTGCCGCGCCGTCGCGCGCATGCTCGACGCGGGCGTGACCATCGTGGGCGGCTGCTGCGGCACCGCGCCCGAGTACACGGCGGGGGAGCGGGCGCTTCTTGCCGGGCGCGAGCCGCAGGAGCGCTCCGTGCGCGACTGGTTCTGCGTCGCGGGCCCCCAGCAGATCACGAGCCTGCGCGCAGGCCACGTGGGCGTCATCGGCGAACGCATCAACCCCACGGGCAAGAAAAAGATGAAGGAGGCCCTGCGCAGCGGCAACCACGACTACATCATGGGCGAGGCCATCTCGCAGACCGAGGCCGGCGCCCAGATCCTCGACGTGAACGCGGGCCTGCCCGAGATCGACGAGCGCTCCACGATGGTCGAGCTCGTCGCCGAGCTCCAGGGCGTGACCACGCTGCCGCTTCAGATCGACTCCGCCGACCCTGCCGTCATCGAGGCTGCCGTGCGCGCCTATCCCGGCAAGGCCCTCATCAACTCGACCAACGGCAAGCGGGAGATCCTCGACGCGGTACTGCCCATTGCCAAGCACTACGGCTGCGCGATCGTCGGGCTTACGCTCGACGAGGAGGGCATCCCGCCCACGGCCGAAGGCCGCATCGCCGTCGCGCGAAAGATCGTCGCCGCGACCGACGCCATTGGCATCCCGCGCCAGGACGTGGTTATCGACTGCCTCTGCATGGCGGCCTCGACCGACCAGAGCGCCCCGCGCGCCATCCTGGACGCCATCTCGGGCGTCAAGCGCGAGCTGCCGGGCGTGCGCACGGTGCTCGGCCTTTCCAACATCAGCTTCGGCCTGCCGTTCCGCCCGCTCGTCAACGCGACGTTCCTCTCGGCGGCGTTCGGTGCCGGGCTCGACATGGCCATCATGAACCCGCTGGTGCAGCGCATGATGGACGTCGTCGACTCGTGGCGTGTGCTGTCCGGCGAGGACGAGAGCGCCCAGCACTACGTTGCCCACTACGCCGAGCGCACAGACAAGCTCCCTGCCTCCGGCGCGGCTCTCGCCTCCCCGGCGGCATCTGGCGAGAAGGGCTCCGCGGCCCCCGCTCAGCAGCCCGCTGCCGGTGCGAAGACCCCCGAGGAAGAAGCCCGAGCGCTCGTGCTCGCCGGACGCAAGGGCCCGATGCCCGAGGTCGTTGGCCGCGTGCTCGAAGACCACGACGTCCTTTACGCCATCAACGAGGTGCTCATCCCCGCGCTCGATGAGGTGGGCGTGCGCTTCGAGAAGGGCACGTTCTTCTTGCCGCAGCTTATGGCTTCGGCGGAGGCGGCCAAGGCAGGCTTCGAGGCCATCAAGGCGGCAAACGTCGCCGCTGAGGGCGACGTCGCCGTGCCTTCGAAGGGCAAGATCGTCATCTGCACCGTCCATGGCGACATCCACGACATCGGGAAGAACATCGTGCGCATGCTGCTGGAGAACTATGGCTACGACGTGGTGGACCTCGGCCGCGACGTTGCCCCCCAGGCGGTCGTCGATGCCGTCGCCGCCGACCACGTGAGGCTCGTGGGCCTCTCGGCCCTCATGACGACGACCGTGCCCGCCATGGCCGAGACCATCGAGCTTCTGCGCAAGGAGTGCCCGTGGGCCAAGGTGATTGTGGGCGGCGCGGTGCTCAACCCCGAGTACGCGCAGATGGTGGGCGCCGACTACTATGCCAAGGACGCCACCGAGACCGCCCGCATCGCCGGCGAGGTCTTGGGGTAGGGGACGTTGGCGCGGTTCCTTTCGTTACTTCTCGGATAGCGAGAGGAACACCTCGGTGACCCAAGATTCGTTGGTTCTGTCTACGCGGACCTCCCCGTCGTGCTCCTTGGCGATGCGAGCAAGGATCTGCCTGCCCCAGCCATGCTCGGGGAGTATCTCGCGGGTTGGTTTTGCGTCAGGTTGTTTCTTGTTTGACCTGACGTCAGTTCTTTTTGGTGTGTTGTTCTTGACCCTCACGGCGAGATAACCGGCAGCAAGGCGGGCGCGCACCTCTACGCGCGGGTCCGTAGCACCGCTCGCCGCAGCTTCCCGAATTGCGTTGTCGAGCATGTTCGAGAACACCTCGCAAAGCGTGAGCGGCGAGAGCTCGACGAACTCGGGGACATCGACGTCGCAATACCACGCAACTCCGAGGCTGAGGCATCTTTCTCGCTTCGCCGACAGAAGAGCGGCGACGGCGGCGTTTTTGCAGGGTGCGTATGGCTGTTGTCCAGGCGACCCTTGGTTTCCGTTCAGTAGTCGAAGCGCTACGCTCGCGTTTTCCTTATCGAGCGCACGGGCGATCTCTTGAAAGCGCGCCGCGTTCTCGGACTTGAGCCTTGCGGCAGAGCTCCTGGAGAGCTCCAGGGTGCGGCAATACTCCTGCTGTGCGGCCAGCTGCTCGGATGCGGCGGCCAGCTGCTCGTCCGTGTTGCGCGCCTGCTCGTCGCTCACGGAACGCGTGATGAAGAGCCAGACGAATACCGATCCTGTGGCAATCGAGCACAGCGCCCCAACGAAGGCGGGCTCGCTGCTTTTGCTTTGAGAAAAGAAGATGTAAAGAAGCCCGAGCGTCCCGAGCAGCACAAAAGAAGCGGGGAGAACGAGGGTCACGAGGGTGCGCGACGCCGTAAAGTGGGCGACTCGGTGCCCTAACGAAAGCGCGCACGCGCATGCGGTCGCGAACGCGAGAAGCGAAACTACGTGGCCCACATTCATCTCTTCTTGCCCTCCGGGCTCCATTCGTCAACAAGGCCGTGGGCGTACACCGACGCTTCCTCCAGTTTTCCCTGGCTTATGAGCGCTGCCATAACCTGCTCATGATTTCGAAGGTCATGGCGAAGCATCGCGCATTCCCCGAGCGCCGCGAGCTCTTCTGTGCAGTGGGCTTCAAGCTCCGTGATGCTTTGCTGGGCGCGTTCGAGGCGCAGGCGGTCTTCTTCGCGTTTACGCAATAGGCCAAAGCTGTGCAGCGCCAGCGAATCGGCGATGACGCACAGGGCGTATCCCAGCATCGAAAACCAAAGAAGAACCGTCGATTGCGGAGACGAGTCAAAGTAGCTCGATCTTAGAAAGAGGAACGTCGACGATTGCATGACTACAGCGCCTGACAACCAGAGCTCATTGCTGTGCAGGTGCTCGTCCAAGTGCCTTAGCTGCTGGGCGAGCATTCTTGTCGAGAGCAGAGAGAAGCATGCCCCGATGAGGCAGGAGAGGAGGTGCGCCCCGTACAGTGCTATAGACGTCTCGACGGATGCGGTTGCGGCGCCGCCGGTCAGAAACAACCAGAAAAAGACGGCGACGACCTCGCCGAATAAATGACCCACCAGCAGAAGGGAGGAGGCGAGAATTTTTCGTGAGGGGGTGTCCTCGTAACCTGCAATCACGATCGCCGCCACCAGGAGGAATTGGGTCCAATGCCATGGCACCGTGGGAGGCATTAGCAGTATCGCGAGGAAGAGTGCCAGCTGGGCTGCCCGCAGCCAGGCGCCTCCACGAGGCCTGAGGGCGCTCTCAAGGAAAGCGTACGTCACAAGGAGGTACGGGAGAAAGCTTGCCGTGACGGGCAAATACGAAGCCATATTCGCCATCAAAACGTTGACCCGATTCGCTCAAAGAGCGCATCGCGAACCTGGGAGCGGCAGCGCCGGCTCACGGGGATTTTATCTCCTGTGGAAAGCAATAGGCTGTCGGTGCCGAGCTTCTCGACGAAGTCGAGGTTGATCAGGAAGCTTTGATGACAGCGGACAAACCGTGGCGGGAGCTCGTCGAGCAGCTCGGATAGTTTTCGATACACGCGATGAACCTGAGTGCCCTCGTGAATGAAGGCGCATCTGCGCTCACTTTCGATGAAGGAGACCTCCGAGGGTCGGATGAGGACCACGTCATGATTGCAGCATATCGCTAAGGGGGCGTCTGTGCGCGCCAGCGAGGCCTCGAATGCCTGGGAGAGGGCCAGGCTGACGTCGGCGGCATTAAAGGGTTTCCTTACGAAGCTCACATGGTGAGCCTCATAGACGCGGGTGTAGAACTGGTCGAATCCGGTCATAAAGACCACTTGGGTGGTCGAGTTGCGCGGAATATAACTCTGCACAAGGTCGATGCCGTCGCGGACGCCCTTGAAGGACGCTTCCGATAAGCTGACGTCCACGAACAACACGTCGAGTCGCCGTCCGGCGGCAATATAGACGTCAAAAAGCGAGAGGGACGGAAAGGAAATGACCTTGATCGTTTCGGTGAGCTGCGGGGCGTCGAAGTCGCGGATAATCCGCTCGAGATGCTTCGCCTCATCAACGACGTCGTCGATGATTCCGACTACCCATGACACCTCGGCATACCTCCCCGCAACTCAGACAAACAGCAACAAGTTTAGCTTTTGGAGGGGTAACATTCAGGAAACCTTGGGCTGCGGTGTCATATACGGTCGTTCCGATGTACTTTCCGGCATGGCGGACATAGGAATTGCTTCTTTGTGCTGTTTCGGCGGCACGTGAGGAGCGGCGCATCGTGCCAAAAATGCCATTCGGCCTACCAGTTATTTCAGTATTGATTTAATCCGCCCCCTGCTGAAATAGAATCGCCTCATGCGTTCAGGAAGTTTTTACCGTCGGGATGGGGGCAGATGATGCTTTGTCCGCACTGCGGGGCCGAAGTCCATGAAGAGGCTTGCTTCTGTGTTGAATGCGGCAGGAAAACAGAGGCGTCGTGTGGTGGTAGGGAGTTGCTCGCCGCCATATAGTCCTTCATCGCGATGGCGAAAACGGGAGGTTTTCGATGCGCTGTAAATACTGCGGTGCCAAATGCCCGGACAAGGCAACGTATTGCACGAACTGCGGGAAGAAGCTGGAGAAGCGGGGCGGGCAGAGGTTACTGATGGGCTCGCTCATCTGCGTGCTCATCGTGGCGGCCGCCCGCACCGCGGGCGATGAGCTGTTCGGCCCAAAGTTCCAGAAGCCCTCGGCGCGCGACGTTGCCATAACGCTGAGCGACATCGACAACGAGGAGCTCCGGTCATACCTGTCGGATGTGGCGGACTCCGACTCGGACGGGCTGATCAGCGACGACGAGGCCGGCAGGGTCACGTCGCTCGGCGAGGTCGACGACTCGGGCTCCGTGACCGACGGCGGCGTCTCGGGCATGGGGCTTGACGACGTCGGCTTCATCTCATCATTCAAGAATCTCGAGACGCTGGTGTGCGAGGACAACGGGCTGGACCGGATCGACTTGAGCCGGAATCCCGCCATCAAGGTCCTGTGCTGCCGCGGGAACAACCTGACGAGCCTCTCGGTCCCGAAGACGCTCAGCCGTCTCTACGCCGCGAGCAACCCGATAGCCAAGATCGACCTGAGCGGCTGCGGCTCCCTGGAGAGGGTCGAGGTCGACGACTCCGTCGAGGTGAGCGCCGCCTCGTATGCCCCGTCCGAGGACGAGTACGCCAAGGCCTCCGCACTGGTGTGCACCTATATCGTGTCGCATGACCCGGTCGGGAAGCTTGCCGAGAAGGGCGCCCTTCCGTCTGCGGGCGATCCTAAGGTGGACTCAATAATGATCGCGGAGGCTTTATATTCAGGTCCCTATTGCCTATGCTATCGCGACTCCAATGGCGAGGTCGGCGACCTGCCGAACTATGCTGTCGAAGCCCTTGGGTTGAAAGAAGACAAAGAAAAAGGGGTCATATGCTACCCCACGGATGATGACGTCAAAAAGATACTGTCTTCGTTTTACGGGGTTTGCGCTCCGGCGGACATATCGTATCTCGATGCGTACAAGACGGACGGCGTATGGAGCTTCCCTATCGGGGGCTCACAATTCAGACATTCTGTCTCGCTCTCTGATTTCGAGAAGTACGGTGATCACATGAGGGTGAGGGCGACCATCCGCTTTTGCGAGGGAGGCGACGCCGATCCTAATGAGGAGCTCTGGACCGAGCGAACGTACGATGTGCTTCTTGCCGAGAATCCGGATAGTATTTACGGCTACAGTTTCGAGCGGGCGACATGGCTCGAGTCGAATCATCACGAGCCTGAAGTCAAGCTGTCGGATTTGACGGGGCATTATTACCTGGATCCTGACGTTGAGACCGATGTAGCCATCGAAGACGACATTGTGGCGATTACATGCCCGCTTGTTTACTGTGAGCGGGCGGAGCCAACCGCAACTCTTCCTAGGGACACCTACACGTTCCGGTATGCGAAAGACTGTGAATTCGTGGGCTATTGCTCCGGCGAGTTCGTGTCGATTAGCCGCAGCGATTTCGAGCGTGTGTTGAAACAAGAGAACCGCACGTTGTTGGTCTTCGTTGTTGAGCATGGGGAAATAACATGCGGGCAGATTATTCCCTAGGGCTGCGCCGGCGCTTCCTTGCCGTTGTCTTAACCGTGCGCCGGTGTCTCTGCGTACGGCTCAGAGCGAGGTTCTTATCAAGGCAATCGGAACCGTTATAGGAGGAACAATGACCGAGAGCGAACTGAAGGTGTTGGAGGCCAGGCTGGCTCGGACCGAGCTCGACCTGGCGGATGCCGACAAGAAAATCGAGCGTCTTAGGGACGAGGTCAAAAGCGCGCAAGCTAAGGTCGCGCAGGCCGAGGCAGAGAAGGCGGCAATCATAAAGGGCCGCGATGCGCTCAAGGCCCAGGTAGAGGCGGCAAAGCGGGTACAGGTGGAAAGGGAGACGCAAGGCGGCCCTGCGACCGAGGATCATCTTCCTCTTCCAGGCAAATGCCCGAAGTGTGGAGCCGAGATTCATCCCGGGGACAAGTATTGCATGGGCTGCGGCAATCCCGTTGCTAAGATGCGGCGCAGCGAGCCTCCGACATGCGCCTTTTGCAAGAAGAGCGTTCCTTCTGGGGCCAAGTTCTGCCCGTTCTGCGGCAAGGCGCTCGCGTAGCTCGTTTGTGGGGGTACCAGTGAAGTATTGCCATGAATGCGGGGCGAAGATTCCCGATGAGGCTAGGTATTGCACGCGATGCGGTGTGCGGCAGATGATCGAAACCATGACGCCACCTCCGCCTCCCCCCGTCCATAAGCTTAGGAATGCATGTATCGCTACCGACATCGTGCTTCTCGTCTCGGTATTCTTTTTGCCTTGGGCCAGCGTAAGCATTCTCGGAGCCTCTGCGTCGCTTACCGACATCATGACCGGCTTCTCGAATATGACCGGGGCGTTGGGCGATCTCGCGTCGTATGTCGGGAGCTCCTCTAGCGCCGTGATGACAATGAGCAATATCTCGGCCCTCATTGCGGTTTCCGTGGTTTGCGTCGCCATTGCGATCGGATTCGACGCGTATCGCGACTTCACGGGACGCAAGGGGTCGGGGTCCGGGGGCGTTGCCGGCATCATCCTTTTCGGTTTGTTCCTATTGATCGTTGCCGGAATCAACGGCGGGATCTCCAACGCCATTGGGAGCGCCGTTCGCTATTCGTTTTCTACGTCGGTGGTCTCCGCGGCCCCCGGCGCGTGGGTTACGCTTGTGGTGTCCGCTTTTTCGATTTATATCCATCGTAAAAACGACGCCACCGATTAACGAAGCGGGCGAGGGGAGTAATCCCTTCGCCCGCTCTCTGCTACCCGATAGTCCTTCTTGCCGCCTCGTGCCAGCCGTCGAGGCGCGCCTCGGCCCAGGCGCCGTCGCGCTCGCGGCGAAAGACGTCGTCGCCGGCGCGCAGGCCGAGCAGCTCGTCGGTGCCCGACCAGAATCCGGTAGCCAGGCCCGTGAGGTAGGCCGCGCCGAGCGAGGTCGTCTCGAGGTTCTGGGGGCGCCTCAGCTCGCAGCCCAGGAGGTCGGCCTGGAACTGCATGAGGAAGTTGTTCGCGGATGCGCCGCCGTCCACGTTGAGCACGCCGAGTGCGCCGCCCGCGTCGTCGGCCATCGCCGTCGCGAGGTCGCTCACCTGGTAGGCGAGGGCCTCGAGCGCCGCGCGGGCGATCTGCGCGCGTCCCGTCCCGCGCGTGAGGCCGAATATGGCGCCGCGTGCGTCGGGCTCCCACCACGGTGCCCCTAGGCCCGTGAAGGCAGGCACGATGTAGACGCCGCCTGTGTCGGGAATGCTCTTTGCGAGCGCCTCCGTCTCGGCTGCCGACCCGATGATCCCGAGCTCGTCGCGCAGCCACTGGATAAGGGCACCCGCCACAAAGACGGACCCCTCGAGCGCGTACTCAAGCCCCGCCGCGGCCGCCTCAGGCGCGCTCGCGGCGACGGTGGTCACCAGGTTATGTGAGCTCGTGCGCGCCTCGTGGCCTGTGTGCAGGAGCATGAAGCAGCCGGTCCCGTAGGTGTTCTTTGCCTGCCCGGGCGCGAAGCAGCACTGGCCGAAGAGCGCCGCCTGCTGGTCGCCCGCCACGCCTGCGATGGGGATTCCCGCGGGAAGGCCCGGGTAGCTCGTCTCGCCGAAGGAGCCGGAGCTCGGGCGGACCTCGGGCATCATCGAGGCGGGGATATCAAAGAGTCGCAGCAGCTCCTCGTCCCATCGCCCCTCGTGGATGTTGTAGAGCATGGTGCGGCTCGCGTTCGTGGGGTCCGTCGCGTGGACGAGCCCGCCCGTGAGCACCCAGATAAGCCAGGTGTCGACCGTGCCGAAGAGCAGCTCCCCGCCCTCCGCGCGCTCGCGCGCCCCGGCGACGTTGTCCAAGATCCAGCGGATCTTGCTCGCCGAGAAGTACGCGTCGGGCAGAAGGCCCGTCTTTGCCCGGACCATGGCGGCCACCTGCGAATCCCCGCACAGTTCGTCCACGAGCCCGGCGGTGCGGCGGCACTGCCACACGATGGCGTTCATCACGGGCTGTCCCGTCGAAGGGTCCCATACGATGGTCGTCTCGCGCTGGTTGTCGATGCCGATGGAGTCGATGTCGCTCGCCGACAGCCCGTGCCTGGCGATGAGCTCCGTCAGGCACCCGAGCTGCGAGAAGAGGATCTCCTGCGGGTTGTGCTCGACCCAGCCCGGTTGCGGGAAGATCTGCTGGAACGGGCGCTGCACGCAGTCGACCATTCGGCCTGCGCGGTCGATGAGCACCGCGCGCGAGCTCGTTGTTCCCTGGTCGAGCGCGATGACGTACTTCGCGGCGTTGCCGGCGGCGTTTCCTGTGGCTCCCATTGCTGCTCCCTTAACCCTCGGTCTTTGAGTCGAGCCATGCCGCGACGTCGGCAAAGACGTCCGCGCGCTTCTCCTCGTTCAAGATCTCGTGCCTCATGTGCTCGTAGATCGTGCAGGTTACGTCGACGGAGCCCGCATCCTTCGCGAGCTTCGCCGCCGCACGCACGCCGCGGCCCATGTCTCCCACCGGGTCCCCGTCCCCGGCTATATAAAGAAGGGGCAGATCGTGCGGCACGGATGCCGCGCACGCCTGCGAGCACGCCTCGGCGGTCAGCGCAGTGAGCGAGGCGTACCCGCCTGCGCTGAACATGAAGCCGCACTCCTCGTCGGCGATGTAGGCCGCCACGTTGTCCTCGCTATGCGAGAGCCACTCGAGACCCGTGGGCCCCGGCACGACCTTTCCGTAGCCACCGGCCCCCATCGAGTCGAGGAACTTCGAGCGGTGATCGTCGCCGCGGACGGCGGCGAGTGCACGCGCGGTCGCATGGCCTGCACGCGAGACCACAACGGGTATGGTCCCCGTGCCGCAGATCACTGCCGCAGCGAGTCCTTCTCCGTGACGTCCCAAGTAGCAGCGAGTGATGAAGCTGCCCATCGAGTGTCCAAAGAAGACGTAAGGAGTATCGGCCGGGAACTCGGCGGAAACAAGGGCGCGCAGGGCGTGCTCGTCGTCGATGAGCACCTCGTTGCCGTTGCGCGCGGGCATGCAGCCGCGCTTGCCCGGGGCCGCCGACGCGCCATGGCCTATGTGGTCGTCGCCGCAGACGGCGTATCCGCGACCGCAAAGGTACCTGGCGAACTCGTCGTAGCGACGCACGTGCTCGCTCATTCCGTGGACAATCTGGACTATTGCGCGAGGTCGCTCGCCAAACGTTCCAAGCGGCCGCCAAATACGTGCGTGAATCGTTGATGTTCCGTCAGTTGAGGTAAACGAAACATCCTTTATATCCACCCGTTTTTCAGCGTTTTCCATGCGCGCCTCCCGTAACCGCCAGAGATGCACATTTTTTCCCCAAATGTTAACGCAAGATTTCCAAACGCTGTTGAGCGGCACATTTTTCTAGGCGAACGGTTTTCTTTGGAGAATACTATGCCCTCGAAAAATCGCGAAACCGCGGTTGAGAGGAAAAACACCATGGCCTATCACTGCACTGACTGCATTTTTAGCAAGTTCGAGAAGTGCGATAAGAACAACTCGTATCAGGGGTCTTGTAGTCGAGGGTACACTCTTACCGACCCGTTCCTGAGCGAGTTGCCCGCCAACCACTTTGCCGCGGATCCCGAGGCCCTGGTTCCCACAACCGATCCCTTCGGCAAGGAGTATCTGCGCAAGGCGAGCATCTGCGAGCGCTTCTCCAGCGCAAGCAACCCTTCGGAGTCTCGCTAACCTAAAAGAAAGGCGTAGCCGTGTCGCAAACCTCAAAGCCTGCCGCCCCGAATAGCTCGCGAGCCATCGGAGTCGGCATGTACTTCGTCGTAGCGATTTTCGGCTTGTTCGTCTTCTTTAACATCAGCGGCCTCGGAACGTCGGCTACCGTCTCCTACTCCTTCGTCGCCTTCGCGTTCCTGGTCCTGGTCGTCATGCCGCGTTGTTTCCCGCGGATCGATGCCGACGCTCCTACGACGTCGCGTTTTCTCGGCAGCCTCGGCACACGCATCACGACCACCTACTTCGTGACCGAGCTGCTTGCCGCCGCCGTGTTCATCAACTTCGTGCGTGACTCGGCAACTTTTGCGTTCTTTGTTCAGGCGGGACTCTACATCGTGTATCTCTCCTATGTCGCGTACCAGGCCAACGAGGCTGAGGGAAACACTCCAGAGGCGCGTGCCGGGGTCCGCGGCAAGTCGCGTGGCGTGGACGCCGTCCCTAAGCTGCGCAACCAGGCATCCGCTCTGGTCTCACATGCGGCCGGGACCCGTTGGGCCAAGGATGCCCAGCGTATCGAGAAGCTTCTTGGCCGTGGCCCCGTGGAGTCCTTCGAGGGAACGCTTGAGATTGAGCAGCAGATTGGCGGCTTCTTGTTCGAGCTCGACACCTTGATTAAGGAGGATGGCGACGAGCTCACGATGAGCGACTGCGTGCGCATGCTCGACATGCTCATCGAGCAGAGAAACCAGATCTGCAAGTAGCTCCGCGCGGGAACCTCTGCGCTCTTGTGGCCTACGGGCTACGCGCAGGCAGGTTGATTGTGCGCTTCTTGTCTCCGGGCTACGTGTTTTTGGCATCGAACGAAGGAAACGCCCAGCTGGCGAGTTCGCCAACTGGGCGTTTCCCTTTGATACTGGCGATTGGGACTGAAAACACGTAGCCCGGGCGCCAGATGCGCGCACGGGCTTGCCTCGAACGTGTCCCGGAGGCAAGATGTGCGCGTGATCGGCGGGAACTTACAGCTCGTAGATCGCGCTGAACTTCTGCGTGAGGTAGTCGGTGTAGTGCTTGGCGTCAAAGGGCTCGCCGCATGCCGCGCGAACGAGCTCATCGGTGTCCTTCGAGCGGCCCCAACGCCAGATGTTGCTGCGGAGCCACTCGCGGACGGGAGTGAGGTCGCCCGAGGCGCAGACGCCCTCGAAGTCCATGCCGCCTGCCGCCATGGCATCCTTGAGCTGGGCGCCGATTGCGCTGCCGAGGGCATAAGTGGGGAAGTAGCCTAGGCTGCCGTCGGACCAGTGGGTGTCCTGAAGGGCGCCGCGCGCGTCGTCGGGAACATCGATGCCTAGGTAACCCTTGCACTTCTCGGCCCACAGGCGGGGGACGTCCGCCGCTTTGGCCTCGCCGGAGAAGAGCAGCTGCTCAATCTCGTAGCGAACGAGGATGTGCAGCGGGTAGGTCAGCTCGTCTGCGTCGCAGCGGATAAGGCACGGCTCGGCGCAGTTCTCCGCAAGATAGAGCTGGTGCGGCGTCACGCGGCCGAACTGCCCGGGGAACCGTCCGCGCAGCGTCTGGAGCAACGGGGTCGCGAAGGCCTCGCTGCGGCCGATGATGTTCTCGAAGAAGCGCGACTGGGCCTCGTGCATTCCCATGGAAGTGCCGCCCTTGAGCGAGGTCAGGCGGTAGGCGGGGTCGACGTTCTGCTCGTAGAGCGCGTGGCCGCCCTCGTGGAGCATGCTGAACACGTTGGAGAGCACGTTGTCCGGGTAGACGTGGCTCGCGATGAGCACGAAGCCCACGGAGGGGCCTCCCGTGAACGGGTGCTCAGTGCGGCCGAGCCACAGGGCGTTGGGGTCCACGCCCTCGAGTTTCATCAGGTCGTCGGCGAGCGCCCATTGGCGAGCCTCGTCGAAGCTGCCGTCGACGCACTGGTGGCTCGGCTTGTGGCGGCTTGCCATGCAGTCGGCGAGCAGCGGCACGACGCAGTCCTTTACCTGGGCAAAGAAGGGGTCGTAGAACGCGCGGCTCGTCCCGTGCTCGTACTCGTCGAGCCAGACGTCGTAGGGATCGGCTTCGGCGTTCTTCTGTTCGGCCATGTGGCGCAGCGCCTCGACGATGTGGTCGAGGTAAGGCTCGAAGCTCGCCCAGTCGTTTGCGGCCTTGGCGCGACGCCAGACGTCGTTGGCCTCCACGGTAAGGCGGCTGAACGCCGCCTGCTCCTCGGCGGGAACGTCGACAAGGGAGGCACGGTCGCGTTTAAGAACGTTGACCTGAGCGATCTTGGTCTCGCCAAGAAGCTCCGGCTGGGCGCCGAGGCGCTCGAGCAGAGGGCCGACCTCGGGGGCGCAGAGCGCGTGGATGCGCTCCTCCTCGAGGATGGAGCACGCCTCGCCGCGCTCCTCGGTGGCGCTCGGCGGATCGATCACGGGGCCGAGGGAGCCGATCTCGTCGATGGCGTAGCGGATGGCAAAGAGCTTGCGCTCAAGCGCGTCGAGCGCTGCGATGTCGGCGCGCGGGTTCGCGACGGCGGCGTTGAGGTCTGCGATTGCAGGGTTTACTGCCATGGTTCCTCCTATAAAACTTGGTGAGCGCCGCCGGCGGACGGCGCGGATGCACATGGCTCAAGTGTACCCCGCCGTTTCCCGCCCGCGGACCCGAACATGTCGCCTAGACGGCCAAACGTGTCTCGCCGCGGCTTGACCGTTCATACATATATATAGTTATGAAAAGAGGTTGAAGCGGCATCGGGGGAACGGGCCCCGCGTGGAAAGAAGGGATTCCTTATGCAGGCAGTTCTTGGCATCGACATCGGCGGCACGAGCATCAAGGCGGGCCTCTTCACGCCTTCGGGTGAACTCCTCGAGGAGCGCAAGATCCCGACGCCTGAGCTCATCGACGCGGACGCGTACGCCGTTGTCACCGACGGCCTCGCAAAGATTCTTGCTGCCCATGACGCCGAGCCTGCCGACGTCATCGCGCTCGGCCTCGACATTCCGGGCCCCGTTGCCGATGACGGTACCGTGGGCTTCTTGCCCAATATCAAGCTCGACCCCGAGGGCCTTGTCGACGCCGTCAACGCGGCGTTCCCCAACGCGACCGTCGCCTTCGTCAACGACGCCAACGCCGCCGCCTTGGGCGAGATGTGGGCCGGCGTCGCGCGCGGCGTCTCGAGCTACGCGCTCATCGCGCTCGGCACGGGCGTGGGCGCGGGCGTCGTTGTGGGCGGCAAGCTCGTTGCCGGCGCGTTCGGCGCCGGCGGTGAGGTCGGCCACGTGACGGTCAACCCCGCCGAGACCCGCGTCTGCGGCTGCGGGCGCAAGGGCTGCCTCGAGCAGTACGCGAGCGCCACAGGCATCGTTCGCCTGTATCTCGAGGAGTGCGAGCGCCGCGGGGTCACGCCCGCTCCTGTCGAGCACGCGACCGACACCCTCACCGTCTTCCGCGCCCTGGCGGCCGGCGACGAGTGCGCAAAGATCGCCGTCGACCAGATGTGCGAGTACCTCGCGCAGGCGATGGCGCAGGTCAGCTGCATCGTCGACCCCGCGATGTATCTTATCGGCGGCGGCGTTGCGGGCGCATTCGCCACGTTCGCCCCTGAGCTTCGCCGTCGCTTCGCCGCGCACGCCCTTTCTACCTGCAAGGACGTCCGCATCGAAGCTGCCGGGCTCGGCAACCAGGCCGCCATGTACGGCTGTGCCTACGAGGCGCTCCGCCTGAGGGAAGAGCGGCTGGGAGAGTAGGCTGAGTCCGAGATCGCCCTTCTTTCAATAAGAGAAGGCGTTTACCGTCGAAAAACTACCGTTCGTCGAAATTCCGAGCCTTGCGTGCTATACTAAATGAGTTGAAGCGGCGTCAAGTGCGTCGCGTGTCGTTTGAGCCGAGGACAGGAGCATCCTTATGAGCGATATCGTCACCGAATCTCATGTCTTTGTTGACTGCAAGGCCGCTACCATCGACGAGGTCCTCGCGTTCTTCGCCGAGAAGACCGTCGAGCTGGGCTTTGCCGACGATGCCAACGCCATCTTCGAGGCGTTCAAGGCCCGCGAGGCCGAGGGCACCACGGGCATGACCGGCGGCTTCGCCATCCCTCACGCCAAGACCGCCGCGGTCAAGGACGCCACCATCCTCGTGGCCAAGTTTGCCGCCGACGTCGAGTGGCCTTCCATGGACGATGCCCCGATCAAGTGCGCCATCGCGCTGCTGATCCCCGCCGCCGAGGCCGGCACCACGCACCTTCGCCTGCTGTCCAAGATCGCCGTCATGCTCATGGACGCCCACAAGCGCGAGGAGCTTCTTGCCGAGAACGACCCCGCCAAGCTCGCTGCCCTGGTCAACGAGGGCATCTCCGAGGAGTAAGCACTCGGTCGATTGATTTGATAGCGCCGGTCGCCGTTGTGGCGGCCGGCGTTTTTACTGGGACATCGCCGCATTAGCCCCAAGGGAGAAGCCCATGGCCATCAAGCTCATCCTCACCGACATCGACGGCACCATCCTGCCGTATGGCAAGAAGACCGTGACTAGCCGCTGCGTCGACGCGTTCCACGCCGCCATGGACGCCGGTATCCTCGTCGGCCCCGCGAGCGGCCGCTTCTACCCGTGGATTCCCGAGTTCTTTGGCGGCGACGCCTCCTGCTGTGCTACGGCGATCGCCACCAACGGTTCGCAGATCTACCTTGAGGGCAAGAAGGCCCTGCAAAAGGAGGTCGACTCCGCCTGCATCCGGCGGGCGATGGAGGTTCTCTCGGGCGTGGACTCCGCAGGCCTGCTCCTCTTTGAGGGCGAGATTCCGTATCTTGTGCAGGGCTCTCGCGACGACCTGCTCGTGTGCTTCCCCCGATACGGGGAGACCTGCATCGAGCGCGACCACGTCCCGAGTGCGGGCATCACGAAGGCGAACGTCTTTATCCGCGGCGACCTCGAGCGCACGCGCGAGGTCGTGGCGCTGCTCAACCGCGAGGTCGACGGCCTGGACTTCGACGTCCCTCAGGCGCAGTTCTCCAATGTCATGCCAGCCGGTTGGAACAAAGGCGCCGCGCTCGCGTGGCTCCTCGAGCAGCTTGGGATTGGGCGCGATGAGGCGGTCGTCTTCGGCGACGCCGGCAACGACCTCGAGATGTTCTCCACGGTCGAGCATTCTGTCGCCGTCGCGGGGGCGCTGCCCGAGGCGCGCGACGCGGCGCGCTGGCATATCGGCGCCGTCGAGGACGACGCCGTGCCCGCCGCCATCGAGGCCCTCGCCGCAGGTGACTGGCCGTTCACGCGCTGATCGGCGCCTCTAGCTCAGCCGAGCGCCCCGCCGCCCTCTGTGCTAGCTGCGGACGTGCGAGATCTTGTACTTGAACTGGTCGGCGCGGGCCACGCTGTGCGTGAACTCGATGACGTCGTTCTTGTCGTTGTAGGTCACGCGCGAGAGCTGCAGCACCGGCGCGCCCTCGGAAATCCCCAGGACCTCGGCGTCGTCCTTGCGCGCCACGGTGGCAAAGAACTCCTCCTCCGCCACGCGGATCGTCTCGTGGTAGTCGTTCTCGATGATGGCGTAGAGCGACTTGCCCTCGAGGTCCTTCTTTGTGAATCCGAGGAAGTGCGAAAGCGGCACGTAGGTGCGCTCGAGCATCATGGGCACGCCGTCGGCCAGGCGCAGGCGGCGCATGTAGATGACCTTATCGCCCAGGCGCAGGTTCATGCGGTCGGCGACGGACTTGGTCGCGTCGCGGGTCTCGAAGTCGAGGTCGACGGTCTTGGGCACGCGCCCGACCTCGCGCATCTGCTGGGTGAAGCTGTAGTTCGACGAGAGGTCCATCGCCCCGCCGGATAGGTCGGTCACGTAGGTGCCCTTGCCGTGGCGGCGGCTGATGAGGCCCAAGGTCTCGAGCTCCTTCAGGGCGAGGCGCACGGTCGTGCGCGAGAGCCCGTAGCGCTCGGAGAGCTCGCGTTCGGAGGGGAGGAGGTCGCCGGGCTCCATCTCGTTCTCGATCTTGTCGCGAAGGATGTCGACAAGCTGGTCGTACAGCGGCTGCTTCCTCGAAGAGGTCCCCATGGCGCCCGTCCTCACATGTATGCTGGTTGCAACAAGTTGGTATTACTATAAGCGAACCAGTTGGCGCGCGGGCGTCCTGGAGGTTAACAAACAAGGCGAACGCGGTCTCGGATTCCGGGAACGGCTGTTGCCCGTCGCCGTTGCTTGTTTCCCCCGCGTGACCTTATCGTATAAATCTTGATTGCTCCTCAATCCCTCGTGCAAGCACGTTTCCGCTCGTTGGCCTATGCTTTCATAGTTCATACATTTCCGTCGAGAGGAACATCATGAGCGCAAACGAGGCAAAGAAGGGCACGGGTGTCCTGGAGCCGGGCCGCCCTTCGGGACCTGTGCTGGACGCCGGCGACTACAAGGCGGGCGACGACGCGGTCGAGCGCTTCCGCGAGCTGCTGCGCATCCCCACGGTGTCGCGCAACAATAAGTCCCTTCGCGACGACGAGCCTTTCCGCCGCTGGGTGCCCACGCTGCGCAGGCTCTTCCCGCGCTTCTTTGAGGTGACCGAGCTCACGACCATCGACGACTTCGGCATGCTCCTGCGCTGGCCGGGAGCCGACCCCTCGCTCGATCCCGTGGTCATGATGGCCCACCAGGACGTCGTCCCCGTCGAGGGCCAGGAGTGGGAGCACGATCCCTTCAGTGCCGAGATCGTCGACGGCGAGATCTGGGCCCGCGGCACGCTCGACACCAAGTGCATCGCCTCTGCGTTCTTCGAGGCGGCCGAGCACCTTGTCGGCCAGGGCTACGTGCCCCCGCGCGACGTCTGGTTCTTCTCAAGCGACGGCGAGGAGGTCGCGGCGCCCACTTGCGCGCACGCCGTCGAGTGGTTCCGCGCCCACGGCATCCACCCGTATATGGTGCTCGACGAGGGCGGCGCCGTGGCGGCCGACGCGCCTTTGGGCGTCGACGTGCCCGTGGCCATGGTCGGCGTTTCCGAGAAGGGCCACGTGGACCTCACCGTCACGGCGTACGCCGACGGCGGCCATGCGTCCACGCCTTCCGCCAACGACGCCTGCCGCCTGCTGTGCCGCGTGTGCGAGCACATCTCGGCGAACCCTGGCAAGCCCGTGCTCACGCCTGTCGTCGAGGCGACGCTGGCCGAGCTCGGAGCCCACAGCTCCGACCTCTATCGCGCGGTCTTCGGCAACCTCTGGCTTACCCGCCCCGCGGTAACCAAGATCATGGCCGCCAGCCCCGAGACCGCGGCGATGCTGCGCACGACTTACGCCCTCACCCAGATGGAGGGCTCGCCCGCCCACAACGTCCTGCCGCCCGTCGCGCGCGCCAACTTCAACGTGCGCGTCGCGCCCTTCGAGTCCATCGCCGACGCCGTCGAGCGTGCACGCAAGCTCGCTGCCCAGCAGTGCCAGGCCTCGGGCCTCACGCCCGACCACGTGACGGTCGAGATCGACGAGAGCATCCCTTACATGGAGCCGGCGCCCATCAGCCCCTACGAGGACGACGCCGCCTTCGACTACATCCACCGCTGCGTCTCCGGCGTCTATCCCGAGGCCGGATTTGCCCCGTACGTGCAGAACTCCTGCACTGACTCTCACGAGTTCAACGCCATCTGTGAGCGCGTCTACCGCTTCTGCGGCTTCACCTACTCCGCCGAGGCGCGCGGACTGCTGCACGCCGCCAACGAGCGCATCGGCGTCGACGTGTACAAGCGCGGCATCGAGTTCTACGTCGCCTTCCTCGCCAACCTTGCCAGCATGTAACCGAACCGGAGGGACCGACCTGCAAAGAAGAGCGGCCCTTCTTTCCTGCATTCGATCGCTTGGTTGCGGGTGCCAAGCACGGCGACGCCATTCTCTTCGACAAGGTCGCCCACAGGGAGGAGGCGAATGGCTGGGGGAGTGTGCTATCATTTATCCTTAGGCAATGACGGAGAGGTTCGCGCGTCGCGTCGCCAGCGGACAGAGATGGGGCCCATCGGCTGAGAGGTCCCTCCAAGGCTGACTCGCGAAGTTCACTCCACCAGCCGCGACCTTAACGACGGAGCGAGCGCGCCTCGGCCCCGTTCAGTAGGGAAGCCGTCGGCCCCACGGCACGGGGTAAACGAGTGGGCGCTCGCGAGAGAAAACACGAGCGTCAATCAAGGTGGTACCGCGGTAATTCTTGCCGTCCTTGGACATGTGTCCGAGGACGGTTTTTTGTTTGGAAAGGGGAACACGCAATGTCGATGTCCGAAGACCTCAAGTCGATTGAGGCTCAAGTCAAGGAGGGGCTGGCCAAGGCCGAGACCATGGACGCCCTCGAGGCCCTGCGCGTGGGTGTGCTCGGCCGCAAGGGCAGCCTGACGGCCATCATGCACACCATGGGCAAGGTTCCGCCCGAGGAGCGCCCTGCCATGGGCCAGCTCGCCAACACCGTTCGCGCCAACGTCGACATGGCCATCAAGGAGCGCAAGGTCGAGCTCGGCCGCGCCCTCATGGCAAAGAAGATGGAGGCCGACGTCGCCGACGTCACGCTGCCCGGCCGTCAGCTCTCGCTCGGCACCCAGCACCTCATCTCCCAGATCCGTGAGGAGATCGAGGACATCTTCGTCGGCCTCGGCTACACCGTCGAGGACGGTCCCTACATCGAGACCACCTACTACAACTTCACCGCGCTGAACGCTCCTGAGGACCACCCCAGCCGCTCGGCCAAGGACACCTTCTACGTGGTCGACAACGCCCCCGAGGGCAAGGAGGTGCACGTCCAGGGCGAGTCCGACGTCCTGCTGCGCACCCAGACCTCCGGCGTCCAGGCCCACGTCATGGAGGCAAAGGAACCCCCGATCTACATGATCTGCCCCGGCACGGTCTTCCGCCCCGATACCGCTGACGCCAACCACCTGCCGCAGTTCACGCAGGTCGAGGGCCTCGTCGTCGACGAGGGCATCACCTTCGGCGACCTCAAGGGCACCCTCGACTACTTCACCCGCGAGATCTTCGGCAAGGACCGCGCCACCCGCTACCGCCCGCACTTCTTCCCGTTCACCGAGCCCTCCTGCGAGGTCGACGTCTCGTGCGGCGTCTGCTACGGCAAGGGCTGCCGCTTCTGCAAGAACACCGGCTGGCTCGAGATCCTGGGCTGCGGCATGGTCGACCCCAACGTCTTCCGCAACTGCGGCATCGATGCCGAGAAGTACACGGGATTCGCCTTCGGCATCGGCGTCGAGCGCGTCGCGGCGCTTCGCTACGACCTGCCCGACCTGCGTATGCTCATGACCGGCGACATGCGTTTCTTAAAACAGTTCTAGCTTTCCCTGGTACGCCATCTGGGGGCTTCTACCCTCCTCGTGTGCTGGGCACGCGTCGTCGGGCTTGTCGCGCCCCATCTGGCACACCAGGAAAAGCCTACGTTTTGGCTTGCAGTTTTAGTCATTTCCCGCGCAACAGAAAGGCATTCCAATGCGCATCTCATATGAGTGGCTCAAGACCATGGTCGACGTGCCGGAGAACCCCTCCGAGCTCGTCGACGAGTTCGTCCGCACGGGCACCGAGGTCGAGGCCGTCGAGCGCGTCGGCGCCAACCTCGACCACGTGGTGACCGCGAAGGTCATCTCCAAGCAGCCGCACCCCGACTCCGACCACATGTACGTCTGCCAGGTCGACGTGGGCGAGAAGAACCTCGGTGCCGACGGCAAGCCCGAGCCGCTGCAGATCGTCTGCGGCGCCCAGAACTTCAACGAGGGCGACCACATCGTCACCGCCATGATCGGCGCCGTCCTGCCCGGCGACTTCAAGATCAAGAAGTCCAAGCTTCGCGGCGTCGCCTCGATGGGCATGAACTGCTCCGAGCGCGAGCTCGGCCTGGGCAACGACCACGACGGCATTATCATCCTGCCTGAAGACGCTCCCGTGGGCATGGACTTCACCGACTACCGCGGCATGTCCGACACCGTGATCGACTGCGAGATCACCCCGAACCGCCCGGATTGCCTCAGCATGTGCGGCATGGCCGTCGAGGTCTCCGCCATGCTCGATGAGGACACTCATATCGAGCTGCCCCACGTCCAGGCAGAGTGCGGCCCCGACGCCCACGACCTCGTTGACGTCGCCATCGACGACGCCGAGCTTTGCCAGCGCTACACCGCCCGCGTGGTGCGCAACGTCAAGATCGGCCCCTCCCCGGAGTGGCTGGCCCGTCGCGTGATCGCCGCCGGCAGCCGCCCCATCAACAACGTCGTCGACGTGACCAACTACGTCATGTACCTCACCGGCCAGCCGCTGCACGCCTTCGACCTCGGCAAGCTCGCTGAGCGCGACGGCAAGAGGCACATCGTCGTGCGCGCCGCTCACGAGGGCGAGAAGCTCGAGACCCTCGACGGCGTCGAGCGCACCCTTACCCCCGACATGGCCGTCATCACCGACGACGGCCAGGCCGCCGTGGCGCTCGCCGGTGTCATGGGCGGCATGAACTCCGAGATCGACGAGAACACCACCGACGTCCTGCTCGAGTCCGCGACTTTCTCTTCCGGCCACGTCTCCCGCACGAGCCGCAACCTCGACCTCATGAGCGAGGCCTCCATCCGCTATGAGCGCCAGGTCGACGGCGCCAACTGCGCGAACGTCGCCGAGATCGCCGCTGCCCTGTTCGAGCAGTGCTGCGGCGCCGAGGTCTGCCCGGGCACCGTGGACGTCTACCCTGTGATTGTCCCCGCCCCCGTCATCGACTTCCGCCCCGATCGCGCCCGCATGCTCTGCGGCGCCGACGTGCCCGACGAGTTCATGACGACCCGCCTCACGCGCTTGGGCTGCAAGGTTGAGCCGGCAGGCGAGGGCCACCTCACCGTGACCGCCCCCACCAACCGTCCCGACCTCACCCGCGAGGTCGACCTCATCGAGGAGGTCTGCCGCCTGTGGGGCGAGGGCGACATCACGCCGACCCTCCCTGCCGCAAAGAACCACGCCGGCGGCCTCACCGTCGAGCAGCGCCGCGTGCGCCTCATCGGCCAGACGCTTCGCGCCTGTGGCCTCTCCGAGACGAGCACCTACTGCTTCGCCGACCCCAACGACCTCGTTAAGCTGGGCATTACCGACGAGGGCCGCGGCATCCCGGTGAAGATCATCAACCCGCTCGTCGCCGACCAGTCCCAGATGCGCCAGTCCATGCTCCCGGGCCTTGTGCGCTCGGTCGCCTACAACCTCGACCATGGCGTGCCCAACGTCGCGCTCTACGAGATCGGCCGCGTCTTCTACGGTCACGAGAACACGTCTCAGCCCGATGAGCCGAGCTTCGTCGCAGGCGTTATGGCCGGCAAGCGCGCCGACGACGCGTGGAACCAGAAGTTCGGCGAGTACGACTTCTTCGACGCCAAGGGCGCCGTCGAGTCGCTGCTCGACGCGCTGCGCCTGACCAAGGTCCGTTTCAAGGTCGCCGAGCCCGAGCAGTACCCCTGGCTGCAGCCCGGCCGCGCCGCCGAGGTCCTCTCGCAGGGTGAGGTCATCGGCTGGGTGGGCAACATTCACCCCGCCAACCTCCAGAAGGTCGGCGTCGACGTGCCCGTCGTGGCCTTCGAGCTCTCCGTCGAGCACCTGCTTCGCCTCGCAAAGAAGGAGCTTCCCTACGTCGACGTCCCGACGCTGCCGGGCGTCACGCACGACCTCGCCATCGTCGTCGACGAGGCTGTCACCTACGAGCAGCTCGTCCAGCGCATCACGAGCGCTGGCGGCAAGCTCTTGGCCGACGTGCGCCTCTTCGACGTCTATCGAGATCGTGTCCGCGTGGGCGAGGGCAAGAAGTCCATGGCCTTCTCGCTGACCTATCGCGCTGCCGATCGTACCCTCACCTCCGAGGAGGTCGAGAAGGCGCACGAGAAGCTGGTAAACAAGGTCCTGCGCGCCACCGGCGGCGAGGTCCGAGGCTAAAGCGCGCCGACTTAGTTTTCATGTCGTATTACGGCCAGGTGCCCAACCGGGTGCCTGGCCTTTCTTTTGCGCGACAATGTGGCCTGGCTAAACAGATATAGAGAGGAACCCGCCATGCCCAGCTGGAACATTCATATCGCCCACGTCGAGAGACTGCTGGCCGAGGAGGGCGCCGATGCCCTTGGGATTCGCGACGTCGATGCGTTTCTGATGGGCAACGTTACCCCTGACATCTATGTTGGCTATATGGTTCCGAATGCGACGACCCGCATCGACTATAAGCTCACCCACCTGACCATGCGCGAGCACATCCCGGTGCCACGATGCGGCGATTTCTGGGACTTCTACTGCACGAACCCGGCGGGATACGGGGCGATGGAAGTTACCGATCTTGTGCGCGGCGCCTGGTGTCACCTCGTCTGCGATCATGTGTACAACACGAATACGCGCGCATGGCTGGAAAGGCTCGGCGTCCAACCGGGGGAGAAGGCCCGCATCGGCAAGCAGTCCGACTTCGCGGATTATGGCCGCACCCTGCAGATCTCGCTCGTCCCGAACGTGACCGATGAGGTGCTCGCGCAGTGCGAGGCGTTCCCTCAGTACAGGATCGCGCCCGCCGACGCGCAATCCGCCGCACGGGTCGCCGCCGAAATCGTGGAGGAGAACCGTAGCAAACATATCTATGGGGAGCCGAGCTACAGGCTGCTCACCTCAAAGTTCTTCCACGATGCCGGGCAAGAAGCCCATGAAGCGATGCGGGAGGGGCTCCTTAAGCTGGTTGACGCTTCCTGTTAAGCGTTAACCGGGGAACGGTAAGCAGATGCCAGCGAACGGCAATATAGAGGCTGAGAGACCAGAGAAATATGTAGGAACTGTGAATGCAGGTAATACGCTGGACACAACCCTGTAATGAGCGTAAATTACTTCCTCGCGCACCGGCACCCGGCGAACCGGAAACGGCAGCTCAGGTGGTGCGCGCGGGACCTTGAGAACCGGATACTGCGATCGAGAGATCGGCGAAGAAGACAGACAAGCGAAGTCGAATCG
>CAKUIF010000004.1 GCA_934660915.1 uncultured Olsenella sp.
GGGATACGGAATGCTATGCGTGATTCCGTATCCCCGAGCTTCACCCGCCTCGGCAGAAACCTCGTATGCTGCGTCGCGGGAGGCGTCTGCGTCGTCTCCGTCGACTTCCTGACGGTGCCCGCCGCGAACAGCACTCAGAAGATAGGGCAGCTTCCAGACGGCCTGAAGCCGCTTGGCCACACCACCACCGACACAACCGCCAGCGAGGCCGTATACATCGCCCCGCTGAGGTACAGGGGCGAGAACGACATTTACGGGCAGCTCATGGTTTCTAAAACCGGGGAGATAGACGTCTACGCGAACAGAGGCGGCAATAATTACGTCTATTTCTACGGACAGCTCGTCTTCCCGGTGACGCGCTCGTAGCATTCCGTATCCCCGGTAAAGCTCGCCGTCGGGACGACGGTCTTCAATCCCGCCGGAAACGCCTCCTGGGACCTGATGAGCTACGCCGACGCTGCGACGGAGCTTGGGTGCACAGTCGCGGACTTCGCTAAGGACGGCGCGCCCTCGGCGCGTCTCGCATGCTTTGTCAGCAACGGAGACCCATCCGCGAATTCGGTGGGACACATGCACGCCGAGATGGACGACACGAAGAAGCAAGTCCGAGTCCGGTTCGCGCAGGCCGTTTCCGGCGCCCTGCGCGTGAACTGGATGCTCGCGCTGAACGCGAAGCCCTAGCGCCTACCACGACCGGACGTTGTTTCCGTCGACGACTACCAGGAGCTTCTCGCCGTTCCACGAGAAGGCGATGGTGTGACTTCCCGGGTGCATGTAATCGTCCAGCCGCTTCGCCATGTTCGTTGAGCTTGCCGCTTGATTCGCCTTTTCCACTGCGGCGTCAGCCTTTGCTGCGGTTTGGGATACGGAATGCTATGCGCAGATGTAGCTCACCGAGCCGAAGAGCCATCCCTTGCGCCACTGCGTGCCCTTGCCCTGGATGTAGAGGCTCCCGCTGGTCCTGATATTGCCGATTACTCCGGACAGCCCATCTTGCAGCGTGATCGCGAAGAAGACCTCGTATGCGGGCTTCCACGGGAGGCTACAAATCTTTGCCGCTCCCCAGCTGTCGCTGATGGACAGGTCGCCGTTGTAAATCGTGATCGTGACCACGTCGCCGACCCTCTCGGCGGTCACGCCGGACTCCTTGAATGATTCGCGGGATACGGAATGCTGCTAGATCGTGTACGACAGCGAGATGTCGACAAGGCCCCACGTCAGCGAGTCTTTGCCGTAGCGGTGGATAAGCTTGACGATGCCGTCGACGTCGACGGACACGATGCCCCAAGACGTGTCCTGCACGCCGAAGATTGCCCGGGCGGGCACCTTTGGTCGGTAGGCGTCCTTTACGGAGCCGACCTTTATGCCTTGAGTGGTAGTCATCGCATTGTTTCCAACGACGTGCACCGTCACGCTGCCGCCGCGGGCCGCGCCCTCGACGGTGAGCCCGTCGAAGGCCTGCTTCTCAATCGGGGATACGGAATCACGCCCGCATGATCAGCTGCTCCACCTGCTTCTGGGCATCGCGGCACATGCGCGCCCTCGGGACGATGTAATGCTCGTAGGCCGTCGAGATGTCCGTGTGGCCAAGCATAAGCGCAACCGTCTCGATGCCCACGCCGGCCTCCACGGCGAGCGTTGCCCACGTGTGGCGGCACTCGGTCATCGACGTCCATGCGGCCCCCGCCCGCCTGCAGGCCGACCGGATGCGCCGCGCCACGGCGTCGGGCGTCAGGTCGCAGAGCCAGCCCGAGCGGCCCTTGCGCAGGGCGCGCAGGCGGCGCACCGCGAATCGGGGCAGCCAGCACGACCTGGAGCTGCGCTCGGTCTTGGGCGACACGACCACCTCTTGGCCATGGACCACCTGCCGCGAGCGCCGGACGCGCACCTCGCCCGTGCGCAGGTCGATGTCTGACCAGCGCAGCCCGCACGCCTCTCCGCGCCGAAGGCCGAGCGTCACCGAGCAGATGGCGACCGCCTCGCACTCGTGGCCCCACAGGGCGCGCAGGTAGCCCGCCGTGCCGGCAGCGTCGAGCACCCTGGGCCGGTGCGCCGCCTTGCGCGGCAGCTCCACGCCGGCGGCGGTCGGGTCGTACATCCTTACGCCCAGGCGCCGGATTGCCCACCTGATGACTTGGCGAAGTGTTTTGTAAGCCTTCTCGGCGGCGCCGGCCAGCCCAAAGCCGTCGACCCACGCCTGCACGCCCTCGGGCGTGATCGCGCCGAGCTCCACGTCGGCCCATCTCGGCAGCACGTGCAGCTCCAGCGCGCTGCGGTAGCCCTCAAGTGTGGACGCCCGCAGGCGCTTCGCTTTGTCGGCCATGTACTTCTCGGCGGCTTCGCGGAACAGCATTTTCAACCTCGATTCGACAGAAATCCCAGACGTAGGCGCAGGGCACCCCCGCCCCCATGCCTGGGATTTTTCCCGAGAGAAAGGAGCTCGCATGGCTTTGAGGGGAGTCTCGGTCGGGCCTTCCGTCCGGCTCGCCACGGACGGCGGCGGCAAGCCCGTCGCGGAGACCGACCCGCCGGAGGTGCCCGAGGGATTCATGGCCACCTACACGCTGGTCGACAGGGGCGAGCGCATCGAGCAGGTCTGGAGCGTTGAGCCGAGGTCGCGCGGGGAGGACACGCTCGCCGTGGCCGCGATGGCCGCGCGCGAGCTGCCGGACGCCGACGCGGTGCGCGTCCCGCTGCTCTTCCCGGCCTGGTACGTCGGCGTGGCCGAGTACGCGGCAGGGGAGCGCGTCGAGCGGGAAGGCAGGCTCTACCGCTGCCTGCAGACGCACCAGCCGAGGGTCGGCACCGAGCCGGAGGCCACGGCCGCCCTCTGGGAGAGAATCGAAGGATAAGGAGTACACATGTTCTACGGACAATTCGTGAGCGGCTCCGTCTACCTGACCACCGACGGCAGCGGCCTGCCCATCCGCGAGGCCGCCGAGCCGACGCCGGGGGCGGGCTACCACGCCTCGCTCGCCTACGAGCAGCACGACGGGGCAATCTGGCAGGTCTGGACGCTCGTGCCGGACGCAGGCACGGCGCAGGACGCCGCGCTCATGCTCGCGCAGATCCAGGCGTCGAAGCTCGGCGACACGGACGCGCTGAAGGTGCCCGCGCTCTTCCCGCGCTACGAGGAGGGCCACGTCTACGCCCAGGGCGACCGCGTGCTTTACCAGGGTGCGCTTTACAAGGCCATCAGCGGCCACACCGCCGAGGCCACCGACCCGACTGCGGACCCGCAGCACTGGTCGAAGGTCGTGCCCGCCTCCACCGGCGATGACGTGGCCGAGTGGGTCAGCGGCAAGGCCTACGCCAAGGGCGACCGGGTCAAGAAGTACGGCCAGACCTACGAGTCGACCATGGACGCCAACACCTTGGAGCCCGGCAGCTTCGGCTCAGACAGCGCGTGGACGCTCGTGGCCGCCTAGCAAGCGACGGCCCAACCATCGGCTTAACAAACGAAAGGAAAGACAATGACCCCCATCCCCTTCATCCACCTCACCGAGCCGCAGACCTGGGCCATCGGCGCGGCCCTCGCCTTCATGGCCATGGACATCGTGACCGGCTTCGCGGCCGCCGTCATCAAGAACGACGTGTCCAGCGCGAAGATGCGCGCGGGCCTCGGCCACAAGGCCCTGCTCGTGTGCCTCATCGCCCTCGCGCTCATGCTCGAGGTCGCGGGCTCGCATATCACGGGCCTCGGCTTCTCCGGCGTGACCACCGTCGGCGTGTGCGTCTACATCGTGATCATGGAGGTCGCGTCCTGCTGCGAGAACATCTGCGGCGCGTACCCGGAGCTCGCTGACTCTCCGCTCATGAGGATTTTCGACCACGAGCAGAAGAAGAACGGTGAGACCAACTAGGCGCCGCCGCCTGGCGCGGGCGTGCCGCCTCGCAGCCGCGCTCGTCGTGGCCGTGACGGTCGCGCTCGCGCTCCTCGTGGCGGCGTCGCAGCCCGTGTGCAAGCGCGCGTGGCGTCCCGGCAAGGGCATCGTATACGACCGGCCTGCCGTCTCCACCGTGGTTGAGGTGGGCACCGGGCGCACGTGGGCCGTGGCCCCGGGCGGGCAAATGGTCCTCACAAGAGGGAGTGACAGATAATGACGATCCAGAACGAGGCGGCGGAGGTCATGGAGCACCTTTGCCGCCACTCTACCCACGGCTACTCGCAGCCGAACCGGCAGGGCGTTGGCACCGGCGGCAAGGCGAGCGAGACCATCACGCTCAGCGACGGCCGGAAGGTCGAGATCGCCTACGGCGACCGCGACTGCTCATCCGCCGTCATCGAGTGCTTCAGCGTGCTCGGCGTGGACTGCGGAGGCGCCTGGTACACCGGCGACATGCGCGAGAAGATGTGCGCCACGGGCAACTTCGAGGCTTTGTCGGCCTCCACGTGGAGGAGCCCCGAGCGCGGCGACATCCTCTTGAACGAGGGCAAGCACACGGCTTTGGCCCTCGGCGACGGCAAGCTCGGCGAGTTCCTGCGCAGCGAGAACCACAGCGCCCACGGCAAGGTCGGCGACCAGGACGGCGGCGAGTCCGTCGTGCGCGCGCTCTACGACGACGACTGGGACTGCGTCCTGCGCTACGTCGGTCCCCAGACGGGCGTCCCCGAGGGCGCGGAGACCACCACGGCTGGCGTCGGCGGCGCGTACACCGTCATGGACCCCGAGGGCCTGAACGTGCGCGCGAAGCCCTCCACCTCCGCCGAGGTGACCGGCACGCTGCCCACTGGCTACGTCGTGACGCTCGACGCTTGGGCGGCGCACGCCGACGGGTGGATGTGGGGCAGATACACCGCCAACTCGGGCAAGACCCGCTACGTCGCCATCTGCGGCGTCGGCGGCTCCCCGGTGCTGCTGCGCAAGGGCGGCTCCACGGCGCCCAAGGTGGAGGCAGGTACCTACCGCGTGACCGCCGCCTCGCTCAACGTGCGCGAGGGCGCGTCGACGTCCTCGTGCGTGCTCACCGCCTACCGGAAGGGCCAGACCGTCGTGCTCGACGGCACCTCGACCGTGGCCGGGGGCTACGTCTGGGGCCGCTACCGCGCCGCGTCCGGGCGCCTGCGCTGGATCGCCGTGGGCAAGGCCGACGGCAGCGAGACCTACGCCGTGAAAGCGTAGGTCGAACCTGCTCAAACCTGCTCGGAACTACTGTGACCGAGCTGTGACCTGACTCGAGCCTGCTCGAACCTTACTCGAACCCGCCGCCTTCCCCGAGAGGGGAGGGCGGCGTTTTGCTGTCTCGGTAAGTTAAGGCGCGAGACAATGCGCGTTGTCGTTGTCATACGTCGGCATGGAGGCACTCTTTGATGGCACAAACTGGCCCATTATTGACATTCAAAATTAGAATAACCGCAGCTAAACAGAACAGTAAGGTTTCGATAATAGTTCCTCATAATCCCTGGGTTGCAGGTTCGAATCCTGCTGGGCCCACCATGACAACTTCAGGCCAAAGGCGTCCATCGTCTTTGGCCTGCTTTATTATTCTTTTGCTCGGTCTTCATTAACCTCGTCCAAAGGAGAATCTGATGGATGCGAACAGCCCATGCCTCAAGAAGATATCGATCGTTTCGGTCGCCCTTGGCGCAGTCGTTGTCGTGTGGGGCGCGATCTGCGGCGTCACCGTCGGGTTCGATGATGCGCGCCCCTTCTTTGTGCTTCTGTGCGGTGTTGCGGGGGCGCTGTATGGCTACCTCGTTCTGAGGGCCGTAAATGAGGGCGCCGGCCTCTATACCCTTAAAAAGAGGATGGCCGCCTCATGGCTTGTTCCTGCCTGCATGCTCATCGGCACCTTCACCGCGCCCGGGGGAGCTTCTCCTGCGCTTCTTGTCCCTATTGTCGCATGCCTTGTCGTCTCGGTGCTCCTGGACCTTTGCCTGCGCAAAGCCCTTTGATCGCAAGGTCCTTGGAGACTTTTTTGAAATTGCCAAAATTTCTTCTTTCCTTTTGTCGATTCCTTTGGTAAAGTATTTTCTTGCGCGAGGGCGATTGGCTCAGGGGTAGAGCACTTCCTTCACACGGAAGGGGTCGCTGGTTCGAATCCAGCATCGCCCACCATATATTCGGGGAATTAGCTCAGTTGGGAGAGCGCGTGACTGGCAGTCACGAGGTCAGGGGTTCGAACCCCCTATTCTCCACCATAAATTACAAGGCCTTCGGTTTACCGAAGGCCTTTTTTATGCGTTATTAGCTAGAAGCTCTATATTTTAAGAAAGCCGGCGAGGCTGTTTCCAGGCCTCGCCGGCAATCAGTTACCGCCCCGTGATCGCCCTTCTCAGCATCATCACGTAGGCCTGCGCCCCCTCCGGGCGCACGTGCTCGCCGTCGTTCCAGAACCACTCGTCGTGCCCGGCGCTCTCGGCGAACCAATCGATGACGCTCACGTTGTCGTGTCCATCGGCCGCCGCTTTGATCACATCGTTGTTTGCGTCCTGCCAGGGGTCAGGGCAGCGACAGGTGACGATATAGACCTTCTTTGCGGCATCGACGCAATCGATGAGGGCCTTCACCTGATCTTCGGTCACCCAGCCGTTGTCCGCCAGCGACCAGACGACGACGTCTCCGTCTCGGCCCGAGTCTTGGCAGGCCTTGTAGGCGCTTGGGCCCGCGGTGAGCTGGCGCCCGATCTTCGCGTCCATGTACCCGTTGGGGAAGATCTCGTAGAACTCGCTGCTCGCGTCATCGGGAACGGAGTCTCCGATTAGGATCACCTTGGCATCGGTCGCCCCCGTCTCGGTGTCTACCGTGAAATTCGTGGCGTTGATCTGGTCTACCGCCGAGGAAAACTCCGTCTGCGCGAAGTACGTCTTGGAAAGATCGAATGTTTGGTTTTTTGCGGCTTCGCGCGCCGCCGCCGCTGCGTCTGCGGCGACCTTCTTCTCCTCGGCCGACATCTGGTCCCCTTGTGGCCTCGAGTCGGCGGGCGTGCCGAGCGGCACGGCGACCAGCAGCGCCGTGCAGGCGAGCGCGCCGGCTGCAATCAACGCTGTTCGTTTGGAAAGGCCGAGGCACTCTCCTCGCGATTGCTCCACGAAGCGGTAAGAGGCCTCAGATATCACAAGTATGACGGCGAGCTCGATGGCCCAACCCCACCAGGGGAGTGCTGTGGTCCGGGTCGCGGGGTTCATTATGAGCAGGAGCGGATAATGCCACAGGTAGATAGAGAAGCTCCTTTTTCCGAGGGCCGCAAGGGGCCTCATGCCGAGAACCCTTGCCATGAGGCTGGGCTCTGGCTCGGAGAGGACCCCGAGCAATGCCGCCGTGAGCACGGCGGCAAGAAGCAGGCCCCCTCGATACGCAAAGGCGTCGCGCCCGTTTGCGAAGAAGAACATGAGGACTAATCCGCCGAGCGCAACGGGCCCAGCGACTCGCTCGCACTTACGTATCCGTTCGGCCTCGCCCTCATCATGTTTTAGCCCCGGCAAGACCGTGACCGCCTTTGAAAGGCCTTGTCCAAGCGTCGCTATTGCCATGAGCGATCCGACGAGCAGCTCTGCCGCTCGGGTGTCGAGGGCGTAGTAGACGCGGGCCGTGTCCCCTGCCGGGTCGTAGAGGACTGCCATCGCCGTGGCCGCCGCCGTGGCCATGGCGGCGGTGGCTACGCAGACCGATTTCCGTGACGCGCCGGCCTTCCACGTCGACGCCACAAAGATCGGCCAGATTACCGTGAACTGCATCAGCAGACCAAGGTACCAGAAGTGGGTAAACGGGGAAGGGAGCCCCGCTGCCGCGAAGTAACTGACCTTGTTTACGACGTAGTGGATGTTGTCGAAAAATAATAGAGACGGGACGACGTCCGCTCTTGCCTTGGCAAGAAGGGCGGGCGCGAACGCGAGCGACAGCACGAGCGTCGTGCCTACGACAAGGATCATTGAAGGCAGCAGCCTTCCTATGCGCTCCGCGAGGTATCTCGGGTACGAGAATCCATCGTTGCTCGAGAGGCGTCTTGCAACCGAGAGCGTGGTGAGGTAGCCGCTGAGGACGAAGAAGACCGTTACCCCAAAGAAGCCCCCGGGAAGCCACGCTTGGTTTGCGTGGTATATGACAACGGCGACGATCGCGATGGCTCGAAGCCCGTCGAACGCGTCGTTCCTTTGTTTGCTCGACATTCCTGACACTCCGAATTTGTTTGATGTTTGCTGATATCGATTGTAGCGATGGCCTGTGACGAGTTCAGCCCTTTTACCTTTGGGGAACCTATGGTCGATACGGGGCTTCAGCGCTCATGGCATATAATTGAAGGGTTGAATTCACGATGTGGTTGAGGAGCATCGCATTTGATCGCACTTGCAGATAAAGTTTCCAAGTCGTTTGGCGGCCGGGTTCTGTATACCGGGGCAACCCTCCAGCTCAACGCCGGCGAGCGCTGGGCTCTCGTAGGCCCCAATGGTTCCGGCAAGACAACCTTCTTGAAGATATTCATGGGGCAGGAATCCTACGACGAGGGAACCGTCAGCTTCGCCAAGGACACGACCGTTGGCTACCTAGAGCAGGAATCCAAGCTCATGGGCGGCAAATCGGCCCTCGCTGAGGTTATGGATTCTGCGCATGAGGTAAAGACGTGGGAGCGAAAGGTCGCGGAGCTTGAGGGTCGCATCTCGACCGCAGCGGGCTCTGAGCTCGATCGACTCCTCGAGGAGTACGGCCATGCCCAGGATCGCTTCGAGCGGCTCGGCGGCTACGAGCTCGAGGCGAGGGCGAGGCAGATCCTGGCGGGCCTTGGTTTTCCTGTAGAGGACTTCGATAAGCCTGCGGAGGACTTCTCGGGCGGCTGGCAGATGCGCATCAACCTCTCAAAGCTTCTGCTTCGTCATCCTGACCTCCTTATGCTCGACGAGCCCACCAACCACCTTGACCTCGAGAGCGTCAAGTGGCTCGAGTCCTTTCTCCAGAACTACGACGGCGCGGTGCTTCTTGTCAGCCACGACCGCGCCTTCATGGACGCGTGCGTGAGCCATGTCGCCGCGGTCGAGAATCGCCGCATCACCACCTATACGGGCAACTACTCCCAGTACCTGCACCAGCGTGAGGACAATCTCGAGCAGATGCGTGCCAAGCGCGCCGCCCAGGAGCGCGAGATCGCCCACATGCAGGTGTTCGTCGACAAATTCCGCTATAAGCCCACCAAGGCCGCCCAGGCCCAGGAGCGCATGAAGAAGATCGAGCAGATCAAAAGTGAGCTCGTGATTCTTCCCGAGGGCAACAAGCACATGTCCTTCTCGTTCCCCGAGCCCCCACGCACGGGCGACATGGTCATCAGCCTCGGTGGGGTCGCCAAGTCCTTCGGCGAGAACCGCGTCTACGAGGGCGTTGACCTTAAGCTCTATCGCGGCGACCACGTTGCCCTCGTGGGCCCCAACGGCGCCGGCAAGTCGACCCTCATGAAGCTCATCAACGGCAAGCTCAAGCCGGATGCGGGCAAGATCGAGCTCGGCCAAAACGTTACTCAGGCCTACTACGCCCAGCACCAGCTCGAGGAGCTCAACGAGGCGAACACCGTTCTCGGCGAGATGGATACCGTTGCCCGCGGCTGGACCAGCTCGGAGGAGCGTCGTCTTCTTGGCGCCTTTCTCTTTCACGGCGACGATGTCGAGAAGCGCGTCGGCGTCCTTTCCGGCGGCGAACGCGCGCGTCTGGCTCTCGCAAAGATGCTCGTGGCGCCCGACCCCCTGCTCATGCTCGACGAGCCCACTAACCACCTCGACATCGACTCTGTCGACGTCTTGGAGCAGGCTCTCGTTAAATTCCCCGGCACCATCGTGCTCATCTCGCACGACGAGCACCTCGTGCGCGCCGTCGCAAATAAGGTGGTGGATGTTCGCGACCACAAGGTGACTGTCTACGACGGAGACTACGACTACTACCTGTTCAAGCGGGCAGAGCTCGAGGCGGCCGCCCTTGGCGAGCCGGCTCCCGCATCCGACAAGCGCGCCTTTGAGGCGCCTGCCGAGGCAGCTGGCGGGCGAAACGTGAAGACGCGCGAGCAGCGCCGTGCCGAGGCGGAAGAGCGAAAGCGCATCAACCAGGCGCTCAAAAAAGAAAAGAAGCGCTTAAAAGAGGTCGAGGCCGCTCTCGAGCCTGCCCAGAAGCGCTATGACGAGCTCGTCGCGCTTATGGCCGACGAAGCCCTCTACAACGACTCGGCCAAGTTCGACGAGTGCATGAGGGAGTACAACGCTCTTGCGAAAAAGATCCCCGCCCTCGAAGAGGAGTGGATGGAGCTTTCCGAGAAGATCGAGTCCGCAGATGTCTAGCGCCTCCCACGACAACCCGGCGAAGGCCCTGCTGGGCGCCGTCGCTTTCGCGGCGCGTTTTCTCGGGTGGGTCGTCGCCGCGCTCGTCGTCGCCGACGTCCTTGCCACAGGGCCCGTGCGTGCAGCAATACTGCCTCTCAACACTGCTTTATCTCGGCTTATGTCCGCCGGTATCGAAGGGCTTCTTGTTGTTCAGACCCCGCTTGGGGGTGCCTTCCGCGGCGATTTCGCGCTCTTTGCTGTAATCTTGTTCATTATCGATTGGGCGATCTGCAAGGTCGTCGCCTCGCTGCGCTGACGCCGCGAGAGAGGGGTCCGATTGTTCCAGACGTTTTCCACCGAGCAGCTCGCGAGCATCGCTATGTCCGTGCTGCTCGTGATGTTCTCCGCGGCCATTCATGAAGTCGCCCATGGGTGGGTTGCCCTCAGGTGCGGGGACGCCACGGCCAAGGAGGCCGGGCGGTTGACCCTCGACCCGAGGGCTCACCTTGATGGATTCGGCTCCTTCGCTCTTCCCCTTGTCATGGCGCTTATGGGCGGACCCATGTTCGCTTTTGCTAAGCCGGTGCCTTATAACCCCCGAAGGCTGAAGAACCCGCGTCGCGATGAGGTGCTCGTTGCGATTGCCGGGCCTGCCTCCAACGTTCTCCAGGCGCTTCTTGGCACGGCCCTGTTCGGCATGGCATGGAACTCCCGCATTGCCGTGTTCGGGCTTCTAGGGGCTACCGGCTTTATGTGGGTTGCGCGCATCCTTACCACCTACATTTATGTGAACCTTACCCTTGCCTTCTTCAATCTCATCCCGTTCCCGCCGCTTGACGGCTCGAAGATCGTTATGCCGTTGCTGCATGGCAAGGCTCGCGAGGAGTACTACCGGGTCCAGGCGTACGCCATGCCCGTCTTGATCATCGCGCTCTATGTTCTCCCGAGCTTCCTCGGCATCGATCCCGTCGGTGCTTTCCTGGACTTTACCGCAGGTAACCTATACGACCTTCTGGTGCAGGCGGTGATGTAGGTGTCGTATAAGGTGCGGACCCAGGCTTTTTCCGGGCCTTTTGACCTGCTGCTCCAACTCGTGACCAGGCAAAAAGTCACGATCGGCTCCATCGCAATCGCGGAGGTCGCCAACCAATACCTTGAGGAGGTCGAGCGAATGCGCGACCTCGACCTCGATGTGGCGAGCGACTTTGTCCTCGTCGCCTCCACGCTGCTCGACATAAAAGCCGCGTCGCTTGTCCCTGCCGAGCCGGTGCGATCGTCATCGGAAGATTTCGATGACGAAGATGACGATCTTGAGGACTTGGATCCCGACGAGGCACGCGAGGTCCTTATCGCACGGCTCATCGCGTACAAGCAGTTCCGCGGCGCGGCGGCCGCCTTGGCGGCAAGAAGCGAGGCGGAGTCTCGCATGCACCCGAGGACCGTGGGCGCAGACCCTGAGTTCCTCGGCCTTATGCCCGATTACCTCGAGGGCATAACGCTGCGAAGCCTCGCCGTCATCTGCGCAGACATCGACTCTAAGCGCGAGACGTTCCTTTTGGAAAGCGAGCACATCGCCCCTAAGCGTCTTCCCGTCGCGCTCACCATCGCCTCGGTTGACCGCTTGGTCAGGAGCCGCCATCATGTCACCTTCATCGAGCTCGTCGGAGAGGATTCGACGCCTGAGGTCGTCGTCGCCAATTTCCTCGCCATTCTCGAGCTCTTTAAGCGCGGCCTTGTTCGCGTGAGCCAAAGCGAGGTTTTCGGTGAGATCGACGTTGACCACATAGCCGGGGCTGAAGCCTATAAAATCGACGCTACCGCATTGGCCGATCTCGACGAGGCGACGAGAGACCTCGTCATAGAGGCGTCCTCGGCGGATGACTTATCGACTGATGGTTCCGAGTCTAATGAACAAACCGTTGGTGAGGAGTAGAGATGCAAGAACTCGAGTCCTTTGAATCCGGCGAGCTGAAGCCTCTGCTCGAGGCGCTGCTCCTTGTTTCCGACGACTCCGTGCCCGCCACCGAGCTCGCCCGCGCGACGGGCGCCGCGCCCGGCGAGGTGTCCCAGGCCTTGGCCGAGCTTGCCGCCGAGTTCGAGTCTGCGAACCGCGGTTTCCAGCTCAGAGAGGTCGCGGGGGGCTGGCGGTTGTATACCCACCCTGCCTACCACGACCAGGTGGGGGACTATGTCTTGTCCTGGGATGCGCGCAAGCTTTCCCAGGCGGCGCTCGAGACGCTCGCCGTCATCGCCTATCACCAGCCTGTGACCCGAGAAGGCGTGCGCGCCATTCGAGGCGTCAATTCCGACGGCGTCATCGCGTCCCTTCGCGAGAAGGGCTTGGTGCGCGAAGCGGGTCATGAGGCCGACCGTGGGCAGGCCGTTTTGTTTGGCACCACGCGCCTATTCCTCGAGCATTTTGGGCTGAAGTCGCTTCGCGAGCTTCCGCCGCTCGAGGATTTCGCTCCCGACGAGGAATCCAAGCGGTTCATTCGAGAGCGCCTCTCGGGCAGGCAGATCGGCTCTACGCTCGAGGAAGCCGCTGACGACCTTGAGGATGAGCGCGACCTTATGGGCGGCGACTTCGAGGATCTTGACGGCGCACCGAATGTCGGGGAGGCTGCTCACGATGAGTGACGAACTGTATCCGATGCGTCTCCAGCGCTTCCTTGCGCGCGCGGGGGTCGCTTCCCGCCGCGGGTCCGAGCGCCTTATGACCTCTGGCCGTGTTCGCGTGAACGGAGAGGTCGTCAGCGAGCTTGGCAGCAAGGTGGATCCGCTGCGCGATGTCGTCACGGTTGACGGAATGGAATGTCGTATCCAGGAAAAACCCTGCTACCTCATGTTCTATAAGCCGGCGGGGTGCCTTACGACCATGAGCGACCCGCAGGGCAGGCCGACCGTCGCGGACTTCGTGCCGACCAAGGAGTACCCGGGCCTCTACCCCGTCGGGAGGCTCGATTTCGACACGACGGGCCTTCTTCTCTTTACCACCAACGGCAACGTGGGCCAGGATCTTCTGCACCCCTCGAGCCATGTGGACAAGCACTACGTCGCCCTTGTGCGGGGCATACCCGATGGGCATGATTTCGACCGGTTGCGCAAGGGCATTATGCTTGAGGATGGCCCTGCGAGCCCGGCTGAGCCAGAGCTGCTCGATGAGCGATCTCCGCTCTACCGCATCGTCGCGCCGCGAGGCGCCGGCTGCGATCGTGGGGGAAACCCAAACTCCGTGGTCGGGCTTACCATCCACGAAGGCCGAAAGCATCAGGTGAAGAAGATGCTCATGGCCTGCGGGCATAAGGTCCTGCGCCTTCATCGCGACGCTTTCGGCCCGCTTAGGTTGAGCAACGTTGCCGAAGGGTCTTGGCGTTTGCTGGACCCGACTGAGGTCGAGTCGATAGAGGCCCTGTGCAGGAGCAGGGAGAACGGCTCTTGAGCCTCGTTTGTTCCACGAGCGTATCTGGAATCAGGCGCCTTGTCAGGTGCTCATTTGAAAGGATCTTGTATGATCGTCGCTATCGACGGGCCCTCCGGCTCCGGTAAATCCTCGGTTGCGAGGGCTATCGCCAAAAGATGTTCGCTCACGTTCCTCGATACGGGGGCGATGTACCGCTCCGTCGCCGCCGAGTGCCTTCGCGCCGGCGTTGACCCCGAGGACCACGAGCGCGTCGCGAAGGTCGCTCGCGATATCGATATCCGATTTGTCTCATCCGAGTCAGGGCAGAGCGTATTTGCCAACGGCCGAGACGTAACTTCCGAGATTCGCACGCCCGAGGTCGAGCTTGCCGTTTCCCCCGTGTCTGCCCTCCCTGCGGTACGTGAGGTCATGGTGGCCCTGCAGCGCAAGGTCGGGGAGGGGGCTGACGTTGTTGCCGAGGGGCGCGATATCGGCACGGTCGTGTTTCCCGCAGCCGACGTAAAGGTATTTCTCACGGCGAGCCCTGAGGCACGCGCTCGCCGTCGTGCCGTTCAGAGACAGGGCGGGAATCTTGCCGAGGACGCTTCCGCAGCTGTGGACTCTACGGCCGAGAAAAAGATCCTCGCCGACCTTAAGCGCCGCGACGATTACGACTCGAACCGCGAGACCTCGCCCTTGCGTCCGGCCGACGACGCCGTCGTCATCGACTCTTCCGACCTTTCGTTCGAACAGGTCATTCAGAGCATTTGCGACCTTTCCGACGAGCTTCGCGCTCGACTTGCCAAGGAGGCCTAGATGTCCGACCAGCTCAAAGACGCCGCCGGTGTGCCTGACTCCCCTAAAAAGAAGGACCAGGGCAAGGAGACCCCAAAAGGCGGGCTTCGCGCGTTCGCCGGCAACTCCTTCGAGGACTACTACGATTCCGCCATGTCTGATTTTCCTTGGACAGCTCGCTGGTTCATGAACCTCATCATCTCGGTTCTGTACGTTGTCACCAAGCTGCTCTGGCCGTGGAAAGTCGAGCGGGCCGAGCTTCTTACCGAGGACGCCCGGGGTCGCGTAATCATCCAAAACCACGAGTCGATGCTCGAACCCGTGATCACGATAGTCACTTTGTGGCGCGCCGGTATCCACACTCGCACCGTGTACAAGAAGGAATTCGACAAGATCCTTCCCGCGACTTGGCTCTTTTCGCGCGTCGGAGGTTTTCCCGTCAACCGCGGGAGCGCTGACATGAAGGCCGTCAGGCGCGCACGCGCCGCGCTGCAGCGAGGAGAATGTCTCCTCATCTACCCCGAGGGCACTCGAGTCAAGCATGATGAGGATGCCGAGCTTCACAGCGGCTATGTCATCATGGCCCAGCTTGCTAAGGCCCCGGTTCAGCCGACGGCCGTCGTCGGTGCGCGCTTCCTCAAGTTCCGCAGCCGTGTTGTCATGAGGTGCGCGGAGGCTATCGAGTGGTCCGACCTCTCCTCCTCAAAGCGTAAGGAACAGGCCGCCGAAATGGAAAGCCGCGGTATGGCCGCCGTGTTCGCCCTGCGCGACGAGCTCCGCGCGGATTACCCTGAGCTTAAGGAGTAGCCGTGGCCGCTCGCATTGAGATCGCTTCCGAAGCGGGGGCCTGCTACGGCGTTGAGCGCGCGCTTCGCATGGTCGAGGACGCCGCCAAGACGTCTACCGTCCCGGTTCACACCCTTGGCCCCTTGATCCACAACCCGCGCGTCGTCGACGACCTTGCCGCCAAGGGCGTCACCGTCGTCGCTTCCCCCGAGGAGTCCGCGGGAGACACGCTTCTTCTTCGGACCCACGGCGTCACGCCCGAAGAGGAGCGCCGAGCGCGGGAACTCTGCCATGATGTTCTCGACGCCACCTGCCCCTTTGTGAAGAAGGTCCATCTCGCCGCTTCCCGGCTTTATCGGGAGGGCTATCAGGTTGTCGTTGTTGGAGAGGCGGGTCATCCCGAGGTCGAGGCCACTCTTCCCCATGCGCCGGGCGCCGTTGTGGTGGGCGATGTGCCGAAGGCCGAGGAGCTTCCTTTCTGCAAAAAGATCGGCGTTGTCGTTCAGACGACGCAGTCGAGGTCGAATCTCCAACACGTTGTCTCCGCGCTTCTGGATAGGGCTGAGGAGGTGCGCGTCGTCAACACCATCTGCGATGCAACGAGCGGACATCAGGGCGCTTGTGCGGAGCTGGCCGCCCGGGCCGACGTCATGATCGTCATCGGCGGTAGGATCTCCGCCAATACCAAGCGATTGGCGGAGATCGCCGCCGAGCTGTGCCCCCGCACATATCACATTGAGGGCGCCGACGAGCTCGATCCCTCTTGGCTCGTCGGGGCGGGACTCATTGGCATCACCGCCGGGGCGAGCACCCCCGCGAGTCAAATCGATGCTGTTCGCAGGGCTATCGAGGCGGCTATCTAGGAGCGTGCCGGCGTCTTTGCTTGGAATTATTTCTTTACTTTTGTTGGACCAGGAATATGGGAGGTGAACATGGAACAGAAACGAGCCGATTACGCTTCTACCAGGCCGCAAGCTGACGGTGCCTGGGTTGCTAAGGTTGTCGAGGGGAGTCCCGCATGGGAAATCGGCATCGAGCCGGGCATGAGGATTGCTACCGTAAACGGCGTTGTTCCTCGCGACATCATCGATTGGCGCTGGGAAGCCGACGGAGGCTGGTGCGAGCTCGAGGTCTTTGATCCTCGCGACAACACGACGACCGCCTGCGAACTTGAGCGTGAGCCCGGCGAGGATTGGGGCATCGAGTTTACCGACGTCCTGTTCGACGGAATTCAGACCTGCGTCAATAGGTGCGTATTCTGCTTCATGGCCATGCTCCCTAAGGATGCGCGCTCGACGCTTACCCTTCGCGACGACGACTACCGACTCTCATTTCTCCAGGGAAACTTCGTCACCCTCACAAACGTTTCCGATGACGACATCGAGCGTATCATTTCTCACGGCCTCGAGCCTATGAACGTCTCCATCCACGCAATTTCAGATGACGTGCGCAGGCATATGATCGGCCCCCATGCCGCTCGTGGCAAGGAGGTGCTCGAGCGCCTCTGTGCGGCCGGCGTGGAGGTCCATGCGCAGATTGTGCTTTGCCCCGGCATCAATGACGGGGAAGAGCTGCACAAGACGCTGACTTGGGCCGAGAACCATCCGCAGGTCACGAGCCTCGCCGTGGTTCCCATGGGGTATACGAAGCATTCGAAGCGTTTCGACAGGAGCTTTTCCGACGACGTCGAGGCGTCCCGCGCCGTGGTCAAGCTCATCGAGCCGTATCAGGAGCGTGCGAGGGCGCGCCATGGGGAGACACGTTTTCAGTTATCCGATGAGTTCTACGTCGACGCTGACCTTCCTGTTCCCCCTGCCGAGACCTATGACGGCTACCCGCAGTTCTATGACGGCATCGGGATGCTTCGCAGCTTCCTCGATGAGTCGGCGCTTGTCCGCTCCGAGCGAGCGGACGAGTGCATCGCGGTGAACAGTGTCCTTGGCGAACGAAACTTAAAGGTGATGCTCGTTTGCGGCGAGGCTGCCGAGAAGACCATCTCTGTCTTTTGCTCGCTCGTCTCTCCCGAGGGCCGCATCTATACCCGCTCTATCCGAAACGAGTATTACGGTGGCGACGTCAACGTGACGGGCCTCATCGTGAGCTGCGACCTTCTGGGCCAACTCCCAAAGGACCTCGCGTCCACCGTCGTTGTTCTCCCCGAGGTCATGTTCAACTTCGATCACGTCACGCTCGACGGGGACACGCAGGAGAACATCATCGAGGAGCTTCGTCGCCGCGGCGCGACGCCGCTCATTGCCGAGCCCAGCCCCGGCAAACTCCTCGATTGTTTGATTGACTCTTTAATTCCGTTTTAATTGCTTTTGCTGTTCGCCTCCGGGCCGCCCTTGGCCAGCCTCTGAGCGCAGTTCCGCATGAGCCGAACGCCACTTAATGTGGCGTTCGTGCGAATAGGACTGTTTGAGCACGGAGGCTGGCCAAGGGCGGGCCGGACAACTGGGGCGCATGGTAAACTATTCTCTGTATGTCTAACAGCTAGGAGCATTCATGAGCAAGCCCATCGTCGCAGTTGTTGGCCGCCCCAACGTCGGCAAGTCCACGCTCGTCAACCGCATCGCGCTTTCCCGCGACGCCATTGTCCACGAGTCCCGCGGCGTCACGCGCGACCGCAGCTACCACGAGGCCGACTGGAACGGCCGCGATTTTGTGATCATCGATACCGGTGGCATCGAGTCCATCAAGTCGAAGGACGTCTTTGCACCCGGCATTCGCGAGCAGGCCATTCTTGCCACGCAGGAGGCCGATGTCATCGTCTTCGTCGTCGATGGCGCCACCGGCATCACCGATGAGGACGAGGAAGTCGCCCGCATTATCCGAAAGACCGACAAGCCGGTCTTCCTATGCGTCAACAAGAAGGACAACCCCTCCACCGAGCAGGACAACCTCTGGGATTTCTATGCCCTTGGCTGCGGCGAGCCCATGCCCATCAGCGCGACGCACGGCCACGGCACCGGTGACCTCCTCGACCTGGTCGTCGAGGCGTTCCCCGAGCCCGAGGAGACCGAAGAGGACGACGACGTCCTGTCCATTGCCATCGTCGGCCGACCCAACGTCGGAAAGTCCTCCCTTGCCAACCGACTTGCGAACAAGAAGCGCTCCATCGTCTCTGACGTCGCGGGCACCACTCGCGACGCCATCGACTCCGTTATTGAGTGGAAGGGTCAGACGATCAAGCTCGTCGATACCGCCGGCATGCGCAAGAAGAGCCAGGTGCACGAGGACGTAGAGTATTACAGCATGGTCCGCGGCTTGCAGGCGATTGACCGCGCTGACGTCGCCATGCTCGTGGTCGATGCCACCGTCGGCGTGACCGAGCAGGACCAGAAGGTCGCCAACATGGCGATCGATCGCGGCTGCGCGCTCATTCTCCTCATCAACAAATGGGACCTTGTCGAGACCGAGCGTCAGCGCGACGAGATCGTCGCCTCGATCGACAAGCGCCTTGCCTTCGCCCCGTGGGTGCCGTTTGTGAACATCAGCGCGCTTACCGGTCGCGCTACCGACAAGGTCCTCGAGCTCGCCGTGAAGGCCTCCAATGCCCGCAAACAGGAGATCCGCACCGTCGAACTCAATAAACTTCTTGCCGAGATCGCCGAGTCGGGCCACACCGTATCCGACAAGGGTCGTCGCCTCAAGATGAAGTACGCCACGCAGACCGGCACCAAGCCCCCCGTGTTCAGCTTCTTCTGCAACGCCCCCGACCTTGCCGACGACAATTTCCAGCGCTTTATCGAAAATCGCCTGCGCGCCCGCTTCGATCTTACGGGCACCCCCATTCGCCTTAAGTTCCGCCGCAAGTCCACCGATGGGGGCGATCGCTAGTGGCTGAGGTCAACACCCCGGCACTCATCGCCTGGACCGTCGTCTTTGCTCTCGGCGCGTACGCCGTCTGTGGAATTCCCTTCGGGCTCATCATCGCTCGCTGCCTGGGCCACGTCGACGTTCGCTCGACGGGGTCCGGTAACATCGGCACGACCAATGTGGCTCGCAGCGTGGGAAAGCTCGCCGCCGGACTCACCTTGCTGTGCGATCTGGGCAAAGGCCTTCTTTGGATGCTGCTTTCGCGTTTCATGCTGTCGTTTATAGTGTTCGGGCACCACGGTTTTGCTCCTGAGCTTGGATTTGCCTCTGCCGCGGGGATATCTATGTCGGTGATCTACCTTTTCTGCGTTTTCGGGCACGTATTCAGTCCGTACCTTGATTTCCGTGGCGGCAAGGGCATCGCGGTCGGCTTCGGCGCGGCGCTTGGGCTGTGGTGGCCTGTCGCGATCGGCCTTCTTGTCGTGTTTATTCTCTTTGCCGTTCCTTCTCGGTACGTGAGCCTCGGGTCGGTTTGCGCCGCCATCTCGCTGCCGATTCAGTGCTTCGCGTGGGGTTTTGCCCCTGAGTCCGTCGGCGTCATCGCCGTAGTGGCCCTTGTCGTCGTGTGGGCGCACAGGTCAAACATCAAAAAGCTCATTGCTGGCGAGGAGCGCAAGTTCGCGTTCCACAAAAGCGATGAGGGCGCGGACTCGGTAGGGGAGTGACGGTCTTGGAGGCTCACAACAGCTCGATTTCGAAGGCGTGCGTTGTAGGCTCGGGATCGTGGGGCACTGCCTTTACCGGGCTTTTGGCGCCGAACGTCAACGAGGTGGTTCTGTGGTGCCGCAGCGCCCAGGTTGCAGAGGAAATCAATCTAAGGCGTCGCAACCCCAAGCGCCTTACCGATTACGAGCTTTGTGAAAACGTTTCCGCCACCGCAGACGCGGCGCTTGCCCTTGGCGGTTCGGGCGTCGTCGTCCTCGCCGTTCCCTCGGCGCATCTCCGCGGGGTTTGTCGCAGAATAGCTCCGTACGTACCTAACGATGCCATTATCGTCGTCCTCACTAAGGGCATGGAGCCCGGTACCCATAAGCTCATGCACGAAATCGCCGCTGATGAGCTCGGGGACGTTTCCCGCATAGCTGTGGTATCCGGACCAAACCATGCCGAAGAGATTAGCCGCGGGCAGGTTTCTGCCGCAGTCGTGGCTTCGAGCGATGCTTCTGTTGCCGAGCGCGTCCAGGACCTGGTGTTCTCGTATTCGTTCAGGTCTTACGTTTCCAGTGACGTTGTCGGAGTCGAGGTGTGCGGCGCGGTAAAGAACGTCGTCGCCATCGCCTGCGGTCTTGCGGCGGGTTTAGGCGCAGGCGACAACACGCTCGCCGCGCTCATGACTCGCGGAATAGCCGAGGTCGCCCGGATCTCATCCGCTCTTGGGGGAGACCCGCTCACTCCCATGGGGCTTGCGGGCATGGGTGACCTCGTCGCGACCTGCACCTCCGAGCACTCCCGTAACCGTACGTTCGGCGAGGCGCTTGCCCGTGGAGAGACGCTCGCTGAGTATGAAGCCCGCACAAACATGGTTGTCGAGGGTGCGCGCGCAGCTGTGAGCATCCATGAGCTTGCCGTGGAACGCGGTATCGAGGCACCCATCACGGCGGCAGTGCATGGTGTCCTCGTGAACGAACTCGATATTGACTCCGCCAAGGAATCTCTTCTTGGTAGACTTCCCCGCGAGGAATTCTACGGCATGACCGTAAAGACCGGAAAGGAATAGGATGCAGAACCAGATTAAGATCGCCCCGTCGGTGCTTTCCGCCGATTTTGCTCACCTCGGAGCCGACCTCGACGACATTGCCTCGGCCGATTACGTCCACTACGACGTCATGGATGGGCACTTTGTCCCCAATATCTCGTTCGGCATCGATATCCTCAAGGCCGTCAAACGCTCCACTTCGCTTCCCGTCGACGTGCACCTCATGATCACGAATCCCGATGAGCTGATTCCCGCATTCATCGATGCCGGCGCCGATATCGTCACCTTCCACTATGAGGCGACCGATCATGCCCACCGATTGATTCAGCTCATCCACGCCTCCGGCCGCATGGCGAGCGTCGCGCTCAACCCCGCTACCCCCGTCTGCCTTCTCGAGGACATCATCGAGGATGTTGACATGGTTCTCATCATGACGGTCAACCCTGGTTTCGGCGGGCAGAAGTACATCGAGTCCTCCGCCGCAAAGCTGCGCCGGCTTCGTCGCATGTGCGTCGACCACGGCGTAAACCCGCTTATCGAGGTCGACGGCGGAGTGAATGCCCAGACCGCTGCCGAGGTTTGCGCGTCCGGCGCCAATGTGCTGGTTGCCGGCAGCGCCGTGTTTGGCCAGGAGGACCGTGCCGGCGCCATCTCTCAGATTCGCGCCGCCGCCGAGTCCGGTCTTTCGAAGAAGGCCTAGGGGCTTATGTCATCGGTTAAAACCGTATATCTCGACTACGCCGCTTCCGCCCCCGCCCGGGAATGCTCCCTGGAGGCGGAGCGTCGCTATGCGTCGGCCGATTATGCCGGGGCAAACCCTAATTCGCTGCACGGCATGGGCCGGCTTGCCGCGCGCGCTCTCGATCAGGCGCGCGCCGACCTTGCCCGATGCCTGGGAGGCAGGTTTCGGCCGGCCGAGGTGACTTTCACTTCCGGCGGGACCGAGAGCAACAACCTCGCCCTCTTTGGCTTGTCCGAGGGGACGCGTGAGCGAGACCGCAAACGCACCAAGGTGATCGTCTCGGCGATCGAGCACGACTCCGTTCTCGATGTCGCGAACCCTCTTAGGGCACTCGGCTTTGAGGTGGTGCTCGCGCGTCCGGGGCGCGACGGAAAGGTCTCTTGTGAGACCTTGGAGGCGCTTGTCGGCACGGATACCGCTCTTGTATCCATTATGTATGCGAACAACGAGACCGGTGTTGTCCAGCCTATTCCCGAGCTCGCCGCTGTTGCGCACAGGTCCGGGGCACTGTTCCACACGGATGCGGTTCAGGGCTTCGGTCGCATTCCGCTTGACCTCTCGAGCGTCGATGCCGTGAGCTGCGCCGCCCATAAAATCGGTGGACCTGTCGGCGTGGGGCTTCTTGCCGTGCGAGGACGCGTGCCCCTTCGGCCCCGACAGTTTGGCGGCGGTCAAGAGCTCGGCCGCAGGCCCGGCACCCAGGATGTCCGCGCTGCCCTCGCCTTCGCCGCCGCGGCGAAGGAATGCGCGAGTTCTCTGGAGGCTTCGAGGGAGGTCACGGCTCGGCGTGCTCGCGAGCTCTACGCGCGCCTGTGCGCTCCGGGCACGGGTATCAAGGCTACCGCCGGTGTTGAGGTAGGGCTGGACCGGCTCCCCGGCATGGTGAGCATTCTTGTTCCCTCGCTCGATTCCGAGACGCTGGTGCTCGCCCTTGACGAGGCCGGGTTTGAGGTTTCGGCGGGCTCAGCCTGCTCCTCGGGCTCCCTCGACCCTTCCCACGTGCTCTCCGCCATGGGAATCCCGCGGCAGGAGGCCTTGGGGTCCCTTCGCGTTTCTTTCGACGAGCGCGTCGAGTCATCGGACCTTGAGTCTTTTGCTGATGCGCTTTTGAATATCGTCAACTCACGTTCATCAATTCGCTAGCCGATAAACCATAGAGAAAGAGGACACCATGACCGAGGCCACCGCCCTCCTGCGACTGCAGCAAATCGACATTGAGCTCCTTCGCCACGCCTCCACGCTCCAGAAGCTTCCGCAGCAGGCCAAGCTCAAGACCATTGCCCTTGCAAAAAAGAAGGTCGCCGTCGAGCTCAAGAAGATCACCGGCCAGCGCAAAGACATCGAGATCGATATCGTCGACGTGAACGCCGACATCTCCCACTACCGTCAAGTTCGCGAGCGCGTCATGGCCGAGGCGGAGGAGGGCCCGCTCAACCACCGCGAGGCACGCACGGTCGAGGAGTCCCTCACCCATCTCGCCAAAGTCACCGAGAAGTGCGAGTACCGCCTTGGCCCGCTCAACGAACAGCTTTCTAAGCTCCAGCTCGCCGAGGCAAACGCCCAGAAGATGATGGAGCGCCTCGACGCCGAGGAGCGGAGTGTCCAGAAGTCGTATGAGGAGGACTCCTCGTCCGTCCGCGAGCAGATTCTTGTCTTGAAGGATGAGCGCGAGGCCGTCGCTGCACAGATTTCCGACGACGTCATGGCGCGCTACGAGACTGCCCGTAAGCGCTTCGGTGGCCTGGCGGTCGAGACCTTGGTCGGAAACGTTCCGACCACCTGCCGCGTCAAGCTCCAGCCGAGCCAGTACCACGACATCGCCCGCGGCTCCGAGATCTGCGAGTGCCCGTACTGCCACCGCATCCTGATCACGACCCAGGACGGCGAGTAGCGGTGGCCGAGTTCGCTGGAAAGAAGGTCCTTCTTGCCGTATGCGGAGGCATTGCCGCATATAAGGCCTGTGAGGTCTTGCGCGGCCTTCAGAAGGCCGGGTGCGTTGTTCGCGTCGCCTGTACCGCGGCGTCCGAACGCTTCGTCGGGGCAGCCACCTTTGAGGCTCTCACGCGTTACCCGGTTTGCGACGACTTGTTTGAGAACCCGGCTAGCGACATCCCCCATATCGACTACGCGGAATGGGCGGACCTGGCCCTCGTCGTGCCGGCCACCGCGAACGTCATGGCCAAGATGGCGAACGGCCTTGCGGACGACGCATTGAGCGCCACGCTGCTCGCATGTTCATGCCCCGTGCTTGTCGCTCCGGGCATGAACACCAACATGTGGAGAAATCCCGCGACGCAGGCTAATCTTCATCTACTTGAGTCCCGTGGGGTTCGTTTCGTGCTGCCCGTCGAGGGCAGGCTCGCGTGCGGCGACGTAGGGGCGGGCAAGCTCGCCGACGTCGAAGATATAGTCGCGGCTGCACTGGATGGGCTTTCCAAAGATGCTCTTGAGCAGGACCTTATTTGCACAAGGCTGCTTGTTACCGCCGGGCCCACCCATGAGGCCATCGATCCTGTTCGTTTCATCGCCAACGCGTCCACGGGCAAGATGGGGTATGCTATTGCCGCCGCCGCGGCCAAGCGCGGCGCTGAGGTCACCCTCGTCTCGGGACCCACCTCGCTGCCTTGCCCCGAAGGGGTTCGCCGCATTGACGTCGTCTCGGCGGCCCAGATGCGCGATGCCGCGATCTCTGCCTTCGAAAACGCCGACGCCGCGGTGTGCACTGCCGCCGTCGCAGACTACACGCCTGCTCATCCAGCTGACCATAAACTCAAAAAAGCCCATGAGCACCTTGATACCATCGAGCTCGTGGAGACCGCCGACATATTGGCGGAGCTCTGTGCCTCAAAGGCAGATCGTGTCGTGGTCGGTTTTGCGGCGGAGACGAACGATCTGATCCCCAACGCGCAGGCTAAGCTGACCCGTAAGGGCGCTGACGCGATTATCGCCAACGACGTGAGCCGAGCCGACTCAACCTTCGGCTCCGACACGAACCGTATCGCCGTGGTTTGCGCCGAGGGCGTTGAGCAGCACGAGACTATGCCGCTCGCAGACGTCTCCAACGTGGTGCTCGACAAGGTCCGCGACCTTCTGAGGAGGCGCTAGCCTGTGGGCGACTTGTATGCGGGATGTCACCTGTCCACCTCGGACGGGTTTGAAGCCATGGGAAAAACCGCTCTTTCCATAGGCGCCACGACCTTCGCTTTCTTTACGAGAAACCCGCGAGGCGGCAACGCCAAGCCCATCGATCCCGACGACGTCGCCGCCTTGCGTTCCCTAATGGAGACGAATTGCTTCGGGAAGCTCGTCGCCCATGCGCCTTACACCATGAATCTCTGCTCCGCAAAGGCCGAGACGGTCGATTTTGCTCGCCGCGCCATGGCTGACGACCTCGAGCGCATGGAGTGTCTCCCTGGCAATTTCTACAACTTCCACCCCGGCAGCCATGTGAAGCAGGGCGTCGACCGAGGCGTCGAGCTCATTGTCGAGGGGCTCAACGCGACGATGGAGCCTGGAATGCGCACCACGGTTCTTCTGGAGACCATGGCGGGCAAGGGGACCGAGGTGGGCAGGAGCTTTGAGGAGCTCGCTCGCATTATCGAGGGTGTGGACCACGACGAGTGCCTCGGAGTTTGTCTCGACACCTGCCATGTGTGGGATGCAGGCTACGATATCGCCTGTGACCTCGACGGCGTTCTCGACGAGTTCGACCGTGTAATCGGCCTCGATCGCCTCCGGGCGCTGCACCTTAACGACTCCAAGAATCCGCGCGGGTCTCATAAAGACCGCCACGAGAAGATAGGCGAGGGACAGATTGGAAAAGCGGCGTTTGCCGCCGTCGTTACGAACACGCGCCTTATTGGCCTGCCGATGATTCTTGAGACACCGAACGACCTCATCGGATACTCGAAAGAGATCGCGATGCTGCGGGGGTTTGCCGAGGAGGGGGCGCGGTAATGGGGATTCTCATCGGTCTCGAGCACGTTGCCCATGAGTGGCCGAACAAAAAAGTTCTCGACGATCTCACCATAGGTGTTCACGAAGGTGAGCGGATCGGCGTCGTGGGCCGTAACGGAGACGGTAAGTCGACAATGTTGGAGATCATCGGGCGACGCCTTGATCCGGATTCGGGCTCGGTCACGTACAGGGGCGGCGTCCATGTCGGCTGGCTCGGCCAGGCGGACAACCTTCGCGACGACGACACGGTTTGCCGTGCCGTCGTCGGAGATATCCCAGAGTACGTTTGGGCGAGCGATTCCCGCATCCGTCAGATCATCGATGAGCTTATCGGCGACCTTGATTGGGGAGGTCTTGTGGGCGAGCTCTCCGGCGGCCAGCGTCGCCGCTGCGACCTCGCGAGGCTTCTTGTGGGAACCTGGGACGTCATTCTCATGGACGAGCCTACGAACCATCTCGACATGCAGGCGATTCAGTGGCTTGCCGACCACTTGAAACGTCGTTGGCCTGCAGGGGAGGGGGCGCTTCTCGTCGTCACCCACGACCGTTGGTTCCTCGATGAGGTCTGTGAGCATATGTGGGAGGTGCACGACCGTGAGGTCACCCCGTTCGAGGGCGGTTACTCCGCGTATATCCAGCAGCGCTGCGAGCGCGACCGCCAGGCAGCCGTCATGGAGGAGCGGCGTCAGAACACGCTCCGCAAAGAGCTTAACTGGCTCGCGCACGGTGCGAAGGCGCGCACAAGCAAGCCGAAGTTCCGCATCGAGGCCGCCCGCGAGCTCATCGCGAACGACCCCCCGCTCAGAAATCCGCTCGAGCTCAAACGCCTCGCAGTGAGCCGGCTTGGCAAGAAGGTCATAGCGATGAAGGGCGCGACTTTCTCTTACCCGGGCGAGCCGGCGCCTGTGATCGACGACGTCGACTGGCTTATTGGGCCCGGAGACCGTTACGGCATTCTTGGGGCCAACGGCGCGGGCAAGTCGACGCTGCTCAAACTCATGACCGGACGGCTGCAGCCGACACGAGGCACGGTTGGAATCGGCGCATCGGTTAAATTCGGCTGGATGTCTCAGCATCTCGACGCGCTCTCGGACAAAGAGGACTGGCGAATCCTCGAGATTCTCTCGCGCTACAAGCACAGCTATTTGGTCGGCGGGAAAATGCTCAGCCCCACCCAGCTCTGCGAGCAGCTCGGCTTCGAGCAGCGCGAGCTCCAGAGTTTCGTTCGCGATTTATCGGGAGGGCAGCGGCGACGCCTCGCGCTGCTCTGCGTGATCCTCGACGAGCCGAATGTCCTTGTCCTGGACGAGCCGGGCAACGACCTGGACACCGATATGCTCGCTGTGCTCGAGGACCTTCTTGACACCTGGCCGGGCACCCTGCTCGTGGTGAGCCACGACCGTTACTTGATGGAGCGCGTGACCGACGATCAATTCGCCCTTCTTGACGGCCACATCCGTCATGTTCCCGGCGGGGTGGATGATTACCTCCGGCTCGTGGAGGAATCCGACGCCTTGTCTAAGGGGTCTTCGGCTCAGCCATCCGCGGAAGCTGGCAAGAAGGACCAGCCCTCGGGGCTCTCCAACTCTGAGCGTCGCGAGCTCAAGAAACGCTACGATGCGGTCAGCAGGCGGCTCGAGAAGCTCGAAGGCGAGCCTGACCGCCTTCGCTCGGCGATGTCGAGCATCGACCCGTCGAACTACGCCGAGCTCATGGCTGCTCAGGCCAAGGTAGATGAATGCCTCGCCGATCGGGCCGCGCTTGAGGAGGAGTGGCTCGAGTTGGCCGAAAGGCTCGAGCTCTAGATTCTGTCTTGTGAATTTCGAAAATGCTGAATCAGTCCGGGTACCCCGGGGCGCATCGGTACACTCCGTTGTCTCCCGGGGTACCTTGTTTGTGTCCAATTGCAGACCAATAGCTACCGCTCGTCGGCCCATGGCGTTCAACAAGCCGCTGGTGGGGAACTATATTTGGCAGCTGATCCCAAAGAGGGGAGAGGAATGCCAGACATCAGGTATGACGTTGTCGTCATCGGCGCAGGGGTAAGCGGGTGCTCCATCGCACGAGAGCTTTCGCGCCTGCAGGCCACGGTTTGCGTCATCGAACGCGAGGAAGACGTTTGCTGCGGGACCTCCAAGGCGAACTCGGCGATTGTGCACGCAGGGTTCGATGCGCAGACGGGGAGCCTCATGGCTCGGCTAAATGTGCAAGGCTCTCGACTGATGCCTTCTTTGTGCGAGGAGCTCGGCGTCGACTATAAGCCTATCGGCTCGCTTGTGGTTTGCACGTCCGAGGATGATCGTTCGGGGCTGCTGGCCCTTCTTTCCAGGGGCCTCGCCAATGGTGTCGAGGGACTGCGCGTCGTCGAGCGAGAAGAGCTTCTGGAGATGGAGCCGAACGTTTCGGACGAGGCGGTTGCCGCCCTTTGGGCGCCCTCCGCCGGCATCGTGAACCCCTTCCAGCTTACCGTTGCGCTCGCCGAGAACGCAAACGTCAACGGTGTCGACTTCCGGTTCAACGAGAAGGTCCTGGGGCTTTCTCGGCATGAAGCTGGCGGTTGGAGGGTTCATACCGATAAGTGCGATATTCGCGCCCGGGTTGTCGTGAATGCGGCGGGCGTGTACGCCGACGAGATTCATAATCTTGTGGCCGCCCCTGACGACCAGCTCGTCATTTCTCCTCGTCGTGGACAGTATTACGTTCTCGATACCGCTGTTGACGGCTATGTGCGCCACACGGTTTTCTCGCTTCCCACCAAACTCGGCAAGGGGGTTCTCGTTACCCCTACGACTGCAGGTAATATCCTGGTCGGGCCGACCGCCGAGGATATCGAGGACAAAGAAGGCGTCGACACGACCTTCGATGGCATCGGTGAGGTTCGCCGCAAGTGCTCGATCACGATGAAGGACGTCCCCCTCAATCATTCAATCAGGACTTTTAGCGGACTTCGTGCACATCAGCCCGGCCACGACTTCGTAATTGGCGAAGTCGTTGGAGCGCCGGGGTTCGTCGATTGCGCCGCGATCGAGTCCCCCGGATTATCCGCTGCGCCCGCCGTTGGTCTTATGGTCGCTGATATTGTTCGTGGGCTTCTCGTGTTTCCCGAGTACAAGACCTACTGGCAGGGAAGCCGCGACCGCATTCCCGACGTCGAGCACCTGAGCCCTGAGGAATGGGCCCGCCTTATCGAAAAGCGCCCCGATTACGGACGCGTCGTCTGCAGGTGCCGCCACGTCACTGAAGGACAGATCGTCGACGCGATCCGAGCTCCGCTAGGCGCGCGCAGCCTTGATGCCGTCAAGCGCCGAACAGAGGCCGGCATGGGGCGCTGCCAGTCGGGCTTCTGCTCGCCGAAGGTCATGGAAATCATCGCCCGTGAGGTGGATGGCCTTCAGATGGGTGACGTAACAAAGATGGGCCCCGGATCGGAGCTATGCTTCGGCAGGACGCGCCCGGCGCACGAGGAGGACGGGCGATGAGCATTGATTCAAGATATGACGTTGTGGTTATCGGCGGAGGGCCTGCCGGACTCGCTGCCGCCGCGTCCGCACGAACGGCGGGCGCAGGCTCTGTCCTTGTCATCGAACGCGATGACACGCTGGGCGGAATTCTAAACCAGTGCATTCACAACGGATTCGGGCTTATTACTTTCAAAGAGGAGCTTACCGGCCCCGAGTACGCAGCACGCTATGAGGCGCTTGCGCGTGAATCCGGGGTCGAGTTCAAGCTCGGAACCATGGTCATCGATATCTCCGGGGACCGGATAGTCACCTGCGTTTCCGAGCAATGTGGCTTGGAAACAATCGGTGCAGGTGCGGTGGTTCTTGCCATGGGTTGCCGTGAGCGGCCGGCGGGTGCGCTCGGTATACCGGGTTTTCGCCCGGCCGGCGTCTACACCGCGGGAACAGCTCAGCGACTTGTCAATATCGACGGGCTCATGCCTGGCCGCGAGGTCGTGATCCTAGGCTCCGGAGATATCGGTCTTATCATGGCGAGGCGCATGACGCTCGAAGGGGCGCATGTAGCCTGCGTAGCCGAACTCATGCCTTTTTCCGGCGGCCTTAAGCGCAACATCGTTCAATGCCTCGACGATTTCGGTATTCCTTTGCTGCTCAGTCATACCGTAACGCGCATCGAGGGCGAGAAGCGAGTCGAGTCCGTTACGCTCTCTGAGGTGGACGGTAAGGGCCGCCCGATCCCCGGAACCGAGGTGGCGTACCCTTGCGACACCCTGCTCCTCTCAGTGGGGCTTCTTCCCGAGAATGAGCTGTCACGGAGCGCCGGCGTAGAGCTCAGTCCTGTAACCAAGGGCGCCGTCGTCAATGAGTCGCTCGAGACGAGCGTCCCCGGCGTGTTCGCATGCGGCAATGTCCTTCACGTTCACGATTTGGTGGACTTTGTTACCCAGGAGGCCGCGGTCGCCGGCGCTCATGCCGCTGAGTTCGCAGGGGGCGGGCTCTCAAACAACGGGTGCGATATACCCGTGCTTGCAAAAGGGGGCGTTCGGTACACGGTGCCGCAGGTCATCAATCCCATACGCATGCCCGAAAAGCTTACCGTGCGTTTTCGCGTGGCAGGTGTATTCGAGGACCGTTGGGTTAACGTTTGGGCGGATGGCACAAGGCTTGTGCATAGACGCCGCCCGATTCTTGTCCCCGGGGAGATGGAAGACGTCGTTCTCACGCGTGACGAACTTCTTGCCTGCGGGAATGTGGAGAGCATCGTCGTTTGCCTCGAGGAGGCGAGCAGCTAATGGCTTATAAAGATGTCGTCCTTACCTGCATACGGTGTCCTCGAGGTTGCCAAATCTGTGTTGGGCTTGAAGACGCCGATATAGTTTCAGTGGATGGGCATTCGTGCAAACGAGGTGAGATTTACGCTCGCTCAGAGGTGAGCAACCCCGTGCGCACCGTGACCACGACGGTCCCCGTAGTTGTGGGGGCGGAAGAGCGCATGGTAAGCGTCAAGACCTCAAAAGATGTCCCCAAGGATAAGGTCATGGACGTCATGCGGGCCGCTCAGTCTGTGGTCGCCCATGCTCCCGTTTGTATAGGCGACGTGATTGCCCAAAACATTGCGAATACCGGCGCCGACCTCATCGCAACCAAATCCATCTGATGCTGGGACAAAAGGGACGGGGTATTTTGTCCCAACTTGTGGAGTCGCTCCACATATTGGGACAAAATACCCCGTCCCTTTTGTCCCAAAAAGCCGCCCATCGTCAGAGGGAAGATGGGCGGCGTTGATTGTCGCGAGGGTATTTAGAGAAGCTTCTTGAAGGCGTCGGCGATATTCTGGACCTTCTCGGAGCCGAGGACCACGTGGACACCGTTGGCCTCGTCCTCGGGCTTAACGACGCCGATGGCGCCGGCAGACATGCAACCGGCATAGTCCACCTTAGAGACGTCTTTCAGCGTAAGGCGGAGTCTCGTCGCGCAATTGGTCGCGGACTCGACGTTGTCCTTTCCGCCGACTGCCTGAAGGATGTTGCCGGCGGTCGCAGCTGCCTGGACGGCTTCTTTGACGACGCTCTCATCGTCGGACTTGAATGCATCAGCGATGCGATCGAAAATACTTGCCATAAAACTACCTCCGAGAACCTTGTGACCTGTCCTCTTCCCAGTTTTGAATTATAGGGAGTAATCCGCATTACCCTTCCAAAAGAGAGTTTTTCTAATCTGTGGCCGGTCTTTCAAAATTCTCGCTTGCATTCTTGGGCGAATGCCTGTATATTATTTTCTCGCGCGCAGGCGCAAAGATTTCGGGTGGTGGCGCAGTTTGGTAGCGCACTTGACTGGGGGTCAAGGGGTCGCTGGTTCGAATCCAGTCCACCCGACCAGAAATTTCACAGGTCAGAAGTTATATGCTTCTGGCCTGTATTGTTATCTGAAGGTTATTATGTCTGATTCTTTCTTCATTCGCTGTTACTCGGTAGTCAGGCAAATTCCTGTTGGCAGAGTCGCATCATACGGCCAAATAGCGAGGCTTCTTGGGGAGCCGAGACGCGCTAGATACGTTGGCTTCGCCATGCATTCAAGCCCGGGCGTGGCCGGTGGCGTTCCATGCCATCGGGTTGTTTTCAAAGACGGAAGCCTGGCGCCTGGTTTTGCCTTCGGGGGACCTGATGCCCAACGCGCGCTTCTTGAGTCCGAAGGCGTGGGGTTCCTACCCGATGGCAGGGTCGATATGAAGCGGTTTGTTTGGGAGGCCGGCATAGACTAATACGAGACCTGGCAGGGAATTCCAATCCCCCTCACGCGCGCGGCGATACCATCCAGGATGTTGGCAGGAGCCTTTTGAAGCCCGGCTACGGGCGTCTCGCGGGCGATGGTGTATATGGTCGTCTCTTGGGGACGTATGCGATCGAGTGCCGAGAGCCACGGCTCCACATACTGGTCGGCGGTATTGTCCATGTCATGCCCGCTCCATTCGCCGCGCAGAAATATCGTCTGCACGATCACGTGGCCTTGGAACGAGGCGAAGGTTTCGATCTGCTTCTCTACGTCATAGGCTCCAACGGGGCGATCAAGCAGCCGGATGTAGTCCGCATTGACGGTATCGAGCTTAAGGATATTGTCGTCCACGAGCATGAGCGCGTCGTGAACCCTGGCCTCATGTGCTTTTGTTCCGTTGGAAAGTACCGCGATCTTTGCATCAGGGGCGATTCGTTCTCTCAGCTCCACTGCCGACTGTATAGCCTCGGGGAATTCTGGCGCCGCGGTCGGCTCGCCGTTTCCGGCAAACGTGATGACATCGGGGAGTGCACCCTCGTCCCTCATTTCCAAGAGCTTCTTTTCGAGCGCATCGGCTACGATCGCAGCGGAGTTGTAGCCGTCCGGGCACCTTCGCTCGGCATTTAGGCCGTTTTCGCAATAAAGACAGTCGAAAGTGCATATCTTTCCGGACGCAGGCATCATGTTAACGCCGAGGGATATTCCCAGGCGCCTGCTGTGCACGGGGCCGAAAATGGGCGAGTTGTTGAGAAACGTGGACATATGTATCTCCCCTCTGTTTCAAAAAACAATAGCCCATATAACCGGCATGTAGAATGTGACGAGTAATATGCCTGCGTTTGTTTACCGGAGGTCTTATGTCCCGCGTGTTCAATTTCTCCGCCGGCCCGGCCGTGCTCCCTGAGGAAGTCCTGAGCGAGTGCGCCGCATCCATGATGGATTTCAACGGCACGGGCATGTCGGTCATGGAGATGAGCCACAGGTCCGCCGCCTTTCAAGACGTCCTCGATGAAGCCGAGGCAGATCTCCGTTCCCTCATGGGCATCCCCGACAACTACAAGGTGCTTTTCTTGCAAGGCGGCGACTCGCTTTTGTTCTCCACCGTCTTCATGAACCTCGCCATCAATGGCAAGGCCGACTATGTCGTTTCCGGAAACTGGTCAAAGAAGGCGTTCCAGCAGGCGCAGATCCTTGGGGATGCGAAACTGCTCGCCTCCTCCGAGGACAAGAACTTCTCTTACGTTCCCGATGTCTCCGATCTCGACATCCGCGATGACGCCAGCTTTGTTTATATTTGCCAAAACGAAACCATCACGGGTACCCGCTATCCTGAGCTCCTCGATACCCGCGGCCATGTGCTCGTCGCCGATCAGTCCTCGATGTTTCTCTCCGAACCCGTCGACGTCTCGCGGTACGGCTTGATTCACGCCGGGGTCCAAAAGAATGTTGGCCCGGCTGGTGTTCAAATCGTGATCGTTCGTGAAGATTTGATTCCCGATGACCTTCCCGGTGTTCCCACCATGCTTCGTCTCAAGACCCACGCAGATGCAGGCTCTCTCTACGACACTCCCAATTGCTGGGGAATCTATGTTTGCGGGCTGGTGTTCAAATGGATCAAGCGCATCGGCGGCCTTCAGGCCATGGCCGACCGCAACCGCGCCAAGGCGAAGGTTCTTTACGATTACCTCGATGGATCTTCTTTGTTCTCGTCTATCGTCGCCGAGCGCGACCGCTCGATAATGAACGTTCCCTTCGTTACGGGCAATAAGGACCTTGACGCCGAGTTCATCGCCGCAGCCTCAGCCGAGGGGCTTGTCAACCTCAAGGGGCACAGGCTCGTGGGTGGTATGCGAGCGAGCATCTACAACGCCATGCCCCCCGATGGTGTTGACGCCCTCGTCGATTTCATGGGACGTTTCGAAGCATCTCACGCGTAGGCCAGGTCTGCACTTAGACAATCGAACCCAGAGCCATAGGAATAGTTATGCCTAAAGACATAAATCCGTACGATTACTTCGCCCATGAGGACGAATACTCTGACTTCGACTTCGAAGGGGCCTTCGAGCGCCTTGCGGCGGCGCTCCGCTGCAAAACTGTCTATACCTCAGCCGAGGATACCGATTGGGGCGAGTTCCAGAAGCTCCAGAACCTCATGCAAGCGAGCTACCCTCACATCATGTCGGCGGGAGCCTTCGAGCTCGTCGGCCATTCCGTTCTCATTACGATTCCCGGTTGCGAACCCGATCTCGATGCCGTCCAGCTCATTGCCCATCAGGACGTCGTACCCATCGTTTGCGGAACCGAGGACGAGTGGGTTCACGGAGCTTTCTCTGGCCATATCGACGATGAGTGGATCTGGGGCCGCGGCGCCCTTGACATCAAGGACATGCTCATGGCGGAGCTCGAGGCAACCGAGCATCTTCTGTCAAAGGGGCTACGGCCTCGGCGCACCATATATCTAGCTTTTGGGGAGGACGAGGAGGTCCACAGCCGCGGAGCTGCCGCCGTGGCGTCTGAGCTCGCAAAACGCGGTGCCCGATCGGCCTTTCTCGTGGATGAGGGAACCACAACCCTGTTTGATGGATCGGCCTACGGCGCCCCTGGAACGGTAGTGTCGGACATCTGCGTCTCTCAGAAGGGCTATCTCGACATAGAGCTTTATGCTCACGGCGAGGGAGGGCATTCGTCAAATCCCTTCGGGGGGACTTCTCTCGAGAGGGTCTGCCGCGCTGTGGCGCGCATCGCTGAGAATAAACCCGCCTCGGAGCTCGGGAGCATCGTTGCTGGCACATTCGAGGCCCTGTCGCCGCACATTACCGAGGCTCCGTTTTCGGATCTCGTTGGCGATGTATACGGAAACGCAGAGAAGATCGCGTGTGAGGCCTCCAAGATTCGCGAGCTTTACCCCTTCGTCTGTACCACGGTCGCTGTCGACTGCCTCGAGGGCGGCTCTGCTGCGGCCAACGTCATGCCCGGAGATGTACATGCGACTATTAATTTTCGCTTGCTTCCCGGCGTAACGGGGCAAGAAGTGCTCGTCCACGTCAAAGAGCTTGTGGCTGGAACGGGCGTCGATGCGCGTATTGCCCACGAGACTCCTGCCGGCCGCATCGACTCTGTCGATGGCGCAGGGTATCTCCAGCTCAAAGAGGCCCTTGAGCATTACCACCCGAACGTGGTATGGGTTCCGTCCTTTGTCTGCGGAGGCACGGATTCGGTTCGCTACGAGGGGATTTGCGGCTCGATTCTTCGCGTCTGCCCGTTCCGCCCCGCCCCCGAGGAAGAGTCGCGCGGCGTCCATGGGGTAAACGAGAGGATTTCGAAGCGCGCCTACGCCCAGGGAATTCGGGTTCTTGCCAGGCTGCTGGAGAACACGGCCTTCTCGGCTGATTTCTAGCCGTGGTCGCCACCATCGTTGCTCCACATGGGCGCATATCAAAACGGAACTCGGGTAACATCTAAGAGTTAAAAGTACTAGACAGTATCGAGAGGCACAAAGTGTCCAATAGGTTTGACCAGCTCAAAGATAGAATCAAGAAAATCGCCGACGCTGATGCTGCAGAGCATCAGGCTCTGGGCATCTCAACTGACCCTGTGGGAAGCGCGAACAACCCCTCCACGCAGATTCTCACGCCAGCCAACATCATCACGTTCTGCCGTCTCATTCTTACGGTCGTATTCCTTGTTTTGTTCTGCGGGCGCGTGAATCGTTACGTTGCGCTCATTTGCTACGCAACCGCGGCTGTCACCGACTTCCTCGATGGCCAGATTGCTCGGCGTACCCAGACCGTGAGTTGGTTCGGCAAGATTATGGATCCGATAATGGACCGAATCCTGCTCTTCACCGGCGTTCTCGGCCTCCTTGTCGTGGGAGAGCTTCCCATTTGGGTTCCCATCGTTGTTATCGGTAGGGACGTATACCTTGCTATTGGCGGTGCCATTCTCACGAGGTACCGCACTCGGCCGCTCGACGTTGTGTTCATCGGCAAAGTGACTACTGCACTACTTATGACGGGTTTCTCGCTATGTCTTCTTGGCGTGCCCGATATCGCCGGGCTCGGAGTCGTTGCCGCGTCTTGGCTTCCCGGACTTAACACCCAGTCGGCTTGCCTCGGTGTCTTTCTTGTTTATATCGGAGTCGTTTGCTCCCTCATCACGGCGGCGATTTATACCGTACAAGGCATTCGCTACAAGAAGTGCGGTCTCGCCGATGTAAGTGAGCATGAATAGGGGTTTCTTGCATGAGCAACCAGGCAAATAACGTTGCCCGCATGGGCGTGCTTTATGGAGAACACGCGCTTCTCGGCGCCAGCTTTTCTTCTTCTGATGACGGGTCTGATATCCGTGTCGTCTCGTACCCTAGCGAGAAGGGCGGCTCGGTCGATTCCGGGTACGCGTACCTCCATGACCTCTCGGGGTCTTCCTATGTGCTGGTGAGCGGGCCCCATGTTTCTGATTTGATTGAGGCGGCTTTTTGCGGACCTAAGATCTCAGTCGGGGAGTGCGCCTGGCAGTGCGCTCTTACAGCTGAAGGGGCCCTCACCTCTGTGCCTCTTGTTATCCGCACCGGCGCCAATGAATACGTCCTCGTCGACCCCAGCGGTCGCGGCGATGTCGTTGTGGCTTGGCTCGGGTTTCTTTCGCAAATTGAGCAGAACGGGTTTGCTCCCTATGCCGGCACGAAGATTGAAGACGCCACCGACATGCTCACGCCTCTTTTAATGGCCGGAAACGCCGCCATGGCAGTTTTGACCGATTACGTCTCGCATCCTCGTGATCTTCCCAGTCAGGGTCAGGTCAAGAACGTTTATCTCGATAAAATCTCTGTTGTCGCCGCGAGGGCTGCCATTCCCGGCGTTTCATTCCCGGTTTTTGTGCTGCTTGTCCCTCCTGCGCAGGCCGTTGTATTGTGGAGGAGCTTCCTTTCGTTCAACGTGGTCGCCCCCGTTGGATGCGAGGCGGTTTGCCGCGTCATGTCCGAAATGCTTCCTTGGGGCGTTCAGCTAACGGAAAAAGACAAGGTCTCGCCCTCCGTTTCCCAGCTTGAGTCTTGGGGGCTTCTGAGGGGCACGCGGGACTTTGTCGGCGCGCGTGCCCTGTCCTAGTCAATCTCGCTATTTTCTGTGCAAGGAGATTCATGCAGTACGACTTCACCTCCCGCGTGAACAGACGCGGTGTTGGCGCTATGAAATGGGACGAGATGCTCCGAGAGAACCCGTCGATTCCCTCGGATGTCGTCCCCCTTTCCGTTGCTGATATGGAGTTTGCCAACCCGCCTGAGGTCAAGCGCGCGCTGCACGAGCTCGTAGACGCTGGTCCGCTCGGTTACACAAGGCCTACCGACCGTTTCTACAGCTCGGTAATCGATTGGCAGGTTCGCCACCACGGCTGGGTTCCCGAGCGGGATTGGATCGTAACTACGCCGGGTGTGGTGCCAGCCGTCTTCAACGCTATACGGGAGCTCACGGCTCCTGGCGATGGAGTCATTATCCAGACGCCCGTTTACTATCCGTTCAAGATGGCCGTAGAATCCAGCAAGAGGACCCTCGTTGAGAATCCGCTCAAAATCGTCAACGGACGCTATGAGATGGACTTTGAGGATCTCGCGCGCAAGGCCGCGCAGCCCAACGCAAAGCTTTTGTTGCTTTGCAGCCCGCATAACCCGGTCGGCCGTGTGTGGACAGTCGCCGAGCTTCGAAAAGTCATCGACATATGCATGGAGAATGACGTTTTGATCCTCTCCGACGAGATTCACAACGACCTCATTATGCCGGGCAATTCCCATGTGACGCTCGGCAGTATTGCGAGCGATGAAGAGCTCCGAAGCATGGTGATCTGCACCGCACCGTCAAAGACCTTCAATCTCGCCGGCGTCCAGTGCTCCGTTATCTTTATCCCTGATGAAGATATTCGCTCTCGGTTCAAGGCCGGGTTTGAGTCATTGATGCTCTCGAACCTCAACACTTTCGCATACACCGCCTGCGAGGCCGCCTACGATCGCTGCGAGGCATGGCTTTCGCAGCTCATCGATGTCGTCTGGACGAACTTCTCGCTGCTCGTTGATTGGTCGTCTAGAAAACATCCCGAGCTTACGGTTTATGAGCTTCAAGGCACCTATCTCGCGTGGGTTGATTTTGGAGCCTGGGGGCTCACTTCCTCAGAGCTTAAGGATTTTATGAGAAAAGAAGCGCTTCTCTGGCTCGATGAGGGGGAGATGTTCGGAGAGGCGGGCTGTTGCTTTGAACGTTTCAACCTTACCTGCCCGACCACCGTGCTCGAGAATTCGCTTTCCCGCCTTGATGCTGCGGCAACTCGGTGCAGGCTCTTTGGGTAGATTCGGAGATTTGCCATGAAGTATCAAGTCAATGCCATCGGCTGCCCGGATCCCGTTGGTGCGGCCTCCAAGGGGACGACGGCAGGTCGCCTTGTCTTCGTGTCCGGCCAGGTTTCCCTTGCCGACGATGGCGCCACCACCATCGGCGCCGATGTGAGTTCCCAAACGTCACGGATACTCGACCAGACTGAGGCGGTTCTCGCTGAAGTCGGCCTTGACCTTGACGACATTGCAAAAGTCACCGTCTTCCTTACAAGCCTTGACGATCTTGAGGAATTTGACGCGGTGTACTACGACCGTTTGATTCCTCCCATGCCGGCACGCTCTGTAGCCTGCGTCAAAGAGCTGCCGTTCGGCGCCCTTGTCCAGATGGACGCCGTTGCTTGCCGCTAGGCGGTATAAACTGTTTCTATTAGACCGACGCTATTTGCGTTTCCACACCGAGGGGAGTAACGCATATGGATAACGAAAGCATTCCCGCAGGCAACGGCGCAACTCAGATTTTCCGCATGCCTTCTGCCGACGCCACCGTGCCCGACATCATGGCCGTCTCTAAGCCCATTCAACCCACGTTGACTATCGTCAAGGGCCCACAGATCGGCGAGACGTTTGAGCTCAACGCGGCGACCATCACAATTGGGCGCGATCCGAGCAACAGCGTTTTCTTGAACGATATGACGGTCTCTCGTCATCACGCCAATTTGGACCTTTCCAATGTGTCAAGCGGGTTCGCCAGCATCAAGGATCTCGGAAGCCTCAACGGAACCTGGGTCGACGGCGCCATCGTGAATGAGGCGAACCTCAAGGACGGCTCAACCATCCAGATCGGTACGTTCCGCATGGTGTTCCACACCAATGCTCGGAAGTCCCGCATCGCCACTGACATTTAGGTCTCGTTATGCCTGACGCCGGCTACCTGACCATTGGCAAAGTAGTTAAGCGCCTGCAGTCCCAGTATCCAGATCTCACTGTTTCCAAGGTCAGGTATCTGCAGGACGAGGGGCTGATCAACCCGTCGAGGACTCCTGGGGGATACCGCCTGTATTCCCAAAGGGACATTAGGCGACTCGAAACGGTCCTGTACCTTCAAAAGAACCGGTTCATGCCGCTCTCGGTTATCAAGGAAGAGCTCGATCATCCCACCGATTCCGCCTTATCCGGCGCTGCTTCAGATTTGAGCGTCGAGCCGGTTCAGATCCAGCGAGACGACGAGGAGGTCTCCGAGCGGCTCCATTCAATCGATCGAATCCCGGAACTCTGTGGAACGACGGTTTCGTTTGTGCGCGAGCTCTCCGAGGCCGGTGTCATCCAGCTAAAGAAGTCGCCGCACGGACGTGATCTTGTCGATGGGCGTGATTTGCCCCTTATTCGCATTTGTGACGAGTTGAGGCGTTTTGGTTTCGGCGCAAAGAACTTGAGGCAGTACGTCATCGCGGCAAATCGCGAGTCTTCGACCTTCGAGCAGGCTCTTATGGTCTTTGCAAAGAAGGGCGGGGGCGTCGAGGTGGAGCGGACCGAGGAAAGCCGCCAGCAATTCGAGATGGCCTTTTCAAGAATGCTCGGCCTCACCAACGCGGTAAGAAACGAGCTTATTGGACGTCGTGTCCGAGAGGAATTCAAGGGAATGGGCAAATAGGGGGAGTATCCCCTGCGCAGTAAAGAAGGTATTTGCATGTCTGGTTTCGATTATGAAAGTCGAATAGTAAATATCCCGGATTACCCTGAACCCGGCGTTATCTTCAAGGACATCATGCCCCTCGTTGGTGACGCCGAGGCGTTCAGGTCCGCTGTTAAGGAAATCGCTGACCATTTCCGCGAATCTGGGATAACGAAGGTTGTTGGCCCCGAGGCGCGCGGTTTTTTGGTCGGTGCTCCCGTTGCTTACGAGCTTGGCGTTGGTTTCGTGCCCGCTCGCAAACCCGGGAAGCTCCCGCGCGCCGTCAACAAGCAGGAGTATTCCCTTGAATACGGTACTGATGCTTTAGAGATGCACAAGGACGCTTTGTCGCCTGACGACAAGGTTCTTCTTGTCGACGATCTTGTTGCCACGGGTGGGAGCATCGAAGCTGCTGCTAAACTGTGTCTCAAGGCGGGCGCCGATGTGTCCGGTTTCGGATTTATCCTTGAGCTGGAGTTTCTCTCTCCAAGGGATACCATCGCAAAGGAGTTCCCAGACATCGACGTGTTCTCGCTTATTTCGGTCAAATAGTATTTGCAGACGCCAACTCCATTGCGCCATCCATGAAAACGCCCCGTCAAACGCATCCGTTTGGCGGGGTTTGTAGTATCGTTTTGTAATTGAAACTTACTCTTTTACAACCCATCTCCAGGGAGATGTTTTCTTTTATGCGTATTCTTAAGTCAATCGCCACTGTTGGCTTAGCGTCATCGCTCACTTTAGGCTTGGGCACTGTGCCCGCTTTTGCTGTCACGCAGGCAGATGTTGATTCAGCCGCAGCAAAACTCGCTGAGCTCGGGGGCCAGCTTTCTGATATCCAGTCTCAGCTTCAGGGCGCAACTGATGACGTTGTGAGCACTTCTCAAGAGCTTTCCGCTAAGCAAACCGAGGTTGAGCAGACCCATGGAGATCTTGAGGCAAAAAAGAGCGAGTTGTCAGAAATCATGCGCTCGAACTACAAACAGGGATCTGCTTCTGCACTTGATTTCATTCTCGGCTCCACCAGCATCGATGATCTGGTGAGCCGCGTTACGTACATGGACAAGGTATCCAAGCAACGGGCGGACGTAATTGATTCCGTTAAGACGCTCGAGGAGCAGCTCAAACAAGAGGAAGCTGATCTCGAGGACAAACAGGAGCAGCAGTCCGCAAAGGTCGAGCTGCTTCAGGCCCAGGCATCCGAGTATGATTCCCGCGTCAGCGAGGCTATGTCGTACTTCAACTCACTCGATTCCGCTCTTCAAGAGCAGATTGCTGAGGATGCAATCAAGCAGAACAACGGCGCGGTCACCACTGCTGTTCAAGCAGCAAAAGATGCCAATGAGCACGCCTCGGAATCCCAGAAGGCTGAGCAGAACGCCCCTTCGGAGAAGGAGTCCAAGGACCAGGCCAACCATGACGCCGAGAATGTCCCTGAGCCCAACGCCCCTTCGAGTAAGTTGGATACAACTCCCGGTAATTCGAATTCGGGCAGCTCCACTTCGTCGATTGGCGGAGGCGGTGTCTCGACGGCACTTGCGCAGATTGGAAAACCGTACGTTTACGGCGCTACGGGCCCGAATTCCTTTGATTGCTCGGGTCTTGTGTGCTATAGCTACGGCTATGCAAGGGGTCGTACCACCGGCGCCATGATTTCATCGCTTCAAGCGTCAGGTGATTGGAAAACCGATATTAGCCAGTTGAGCTACGGCGACCTCATCTTCACCGACTATGGCCATGTCGGTATTTATCTTGGCGGTGGCACCATGGTTCATGCACCTAGGCCGGGTTATTCTGTTTGCACCACGAATATTTGGTCTTTTATCGGGGGCGGCTCGTACTAGTCGTTTCGTTTGTCTGATTCTTTGGAGTCCATAGTGGACAAGAACAACTCAAATAACGCCTCGGCCGTGGTGTCGAGGCGTTTTTCACGACGATATCAAATCGACCTTGTTTTCGAGGGGGTTCTCGTGGGCCTTGTGGGCGGGGGAGTGGTGACGTTGTATCGACTCTCCCTCTCAAATGCCGAGAAGCTCCTGAGAGCAATTACCGGAGCCATTACCGGAAACATACCTCTTATGGCTCTTTGGTTCCTCGTTCTTCTTGTTTTGCTTGTGTTTGTAGGTGCCCTCATGCGCTGGGAACCAGCTACGGTGGGCTCCGGCATTCCGCAAGTGGATGCTGAGGTCATTGATCACCTTGATATGCCGTGGCATCGCGTCATTTTTGCAAAGTTCCTCGAAGGAACGGCTTGCGCTTTTGCTGGTTTATCTATGGGTCGAGAAGGTCCAAGTGTTCAGCTTGGAGGCATGGCGGGAAAAGCAGTGTCCCGCGCAATTGGACGAAAGAGGGGAGAGGAGCGCCTGCTTGTGACTTGTGGAGCCGCAGCAGGTATGTCCGCAGCCTTCCACGCTCCGCTTACCGGCGTTCTGTTTGCTATTGAAGAGATCCACAAGGAGTTCACGGCGTCTCTTATCATTTCGGTGATGTGCTCCTCTCTTGCGGCAGACTACCTTGTTTCAGGCGTGCTTGGTGTGGAGCCAGTTATGCGGCTCAGTTTCGTCCGTGACCTTCCTCATGGTGACTATTTGCTTATCGTGGCCCTAGGAGTTCTTTGCGGTTTTTTGGGCGCGCTTCACAACCGTGGAATGTTCTCTTGTCAGACAATATATAATAAGATATCTAAAGTTACACCTTACCTGCGGCTTGTTGTTCCTTTTATGCTCGCTGGCGTTGTTGCGTTCGTATGGCCTGACCTTATGTGTGGCGGAGACGCAATTTTCGAAAAGATCGTTGAGCCTCAAGGGTTGGCGCTGGTTTCTGTTGTCGTGCTGCTCGTGGGTAAATATCTGTTCACCACCATTTCTTTTGGCTCTGGTGCCCCCGGTGGAACCTTATTTCCGCTCGTTGTGATGGGCGCGCTCACAGGCAGCGGGTTTGCGCTCTTTGCAAACCAAGCGCTTGGCTTTGACCTTGCGTATTACCCAAATTTTGTTGCGCTGGGAATTGCCGGCCTCTTTGCCTCGGTTGTGAGGGCTCCGGTTTGTGGGGTCGTCATGGTGTTCGAACTTACGGGTTCTCTTGATGCGATGCTCTCTGTGTCTCTTGTTTCGATCCTCTCGTATATGGTTGCGAATTTGACGAAGACGGACCCGTTCTATGAGCACTTGCTGGCCAAACAGCTTGATGTGGCAATCGATAACCCTGTAGTTACCGGCCTCACGGGCGAAAAAGTGGTTAAGAAGATTCACGTGGGGGCGGGAAGCAGGCTTGAGGGTATGCTCATACAGGATGTGTCCTGGCCGGACGGTTCTCGTGTAATTCTGATTGAGAGAGCATCGGCGGAGTTGATACCCGAAGGGTCCACCAAGCTAGAAGCCCTGGACGAGTTGCTCATGATCATGGACGCTGAGGCAGAGACCGATGCTATGCTGAAGCTAGATCTGATGACGCGGCCAACGGTACAGAGATAACAAGGGAGGGGTGTGCAACCCCTCCTATTTTTGTGCAGTCTTACTTTACATAAGATATATTATCGCGGTTTTATTTCATTCAAATACTGGGCGGCAGTGTGAGCAGCTATAGCTCCATCTGACGTTGCAGTTACAATTTGGCGCAGTGATTTTGCCCTGCAATCTCCGGCGGCGAATAGCCCGTTGACGCTCGTTTTCATATCTTGGTCAGTGATTATATGACCTGAATCATCGAGGCTCAGAATTGATTTCACGGGCTCGGTTTGAGGATAATTGCCAACAAATACAAACACGCCAACAGAACCTTCTTCGAAGTTGAGCTGAGTAAGGTTACCTGTGATTTTGTCCCGAATGGTCAGCGAATCTAAGAGTTCTGTTCCGGATACTTCTGCTAAGCTCGCGTTGTATCGAATTTCAACATTTTCAGCATGTTTGAGCTTGTCCACAAGGTATCGATCCGCACGCATTTGGTTTTTGCGCACGAGCACCACGACCTGCGACGCAATATGAGATAGGTGAAGCGCCTCCTGAGCGGCAGAATTCCCTCCCCCACATACGAACACCTGTTTGTTGCGATAAAACATTCCGTCGCATGTTGCGCAATACGATACGCCGCGCCCGGTGAATTCCTGCTCACCCTTAAAGCCGGCACGTGCAGGTTTTGACCCGAAACAAGCTATAACAGACTTGCATGCGATAACTTCTGTTGGCGTTATCAATAGAAAGTGATTGCGATCCCCGCTAATACGCACATCGAGAACCTCGCGATTCTCATACATTGCTCCAAATTCCTGCGCCTGCGACTTCATCGATTCCATTAGCGAATAACCGTCGACTTCAGTGGCACCGGGATAATTATCGACTCTCGAGGTAACTGCCACCTGGCCGCCGAACGCCGCCTTTTCGAGAACAAGTGTCTGTATGCCCGCTCTTTGGGCATACAGTGCAGCTGTATCTCCGGCCGGTCCCGATCCGATAACAATTAGGTCGTGAACCTTCATTGTGGCCTCCTCTCATTCTAGAAGTACATGAATTCGTTAAAAAAAGACAGACTGACGAAGCAGTCTGTCTTATCTCCTAATGAACCCCGCTTGAACCAAATCCACCCTCACCGCGGTCTGTTTCGTCAAGCTCGTCAACCTCTATAAGCGAAACCACGGGAACGCGTTGAATTACCAGCTGTGCGATTCTCTCACCTTTTGAAATATGAATCGACTCGTTAGCATCAAGATTGACCGCGATAACCTTGAGCTCGCCGCGGTAATGCGAATCAATGAGACCAGGGGTGTTGGCCATAGAAAGACCGGCTTTGAGGGCAAGTCCGCTTCTAGGCTGGACAAAGCCGGCGAAACCTTCTGGAATAGCGATAGCTAGACCAGTCGGAACAAGTTTCCTTTCAAAAGGCGCAATATCAATATCAACATTCGCCCTCAGATCAAGACCAGCGTCGCCTTCGTAAGCATAGCTTGGGAGCACCACGTCAGGATCAAGCCTTTTAATGGGAAGATCCACTCGATCGCTATTCATTCTCGAGACTCCTCAGTTCCTCACTGAACTCATCAACATCTTTGAATTCGCGGTATACGGATGCAAAGCGTATGTAAGCGACCTTATCGATCTTTACGAGACGCTTTAAGACCATGCTACCCAGATCAATCGAGGAAATCTCGGTTACACTGCCGTCGCGGAGCTCGCTCTCGATATCGTCGATAAGCTCGGTAAGGGTCGTTGCGGGCACATTGCGCTTAACAGTTGCAGCGAATAATCCACGCATGAGCTTCTGGCGCTCAAAGGTTTCTTTGCGGCCGTCGCGCTTAACCACAATGAGGGGCATCTCCTCGCAGCGCTCGTAAGTTGTATACCTAAAACCGCATCCGGTGCATTCGCGTCTTCTGCGAATTGCATCGTTGCTCTCGCTCGGCCTGGAATCTACGACCTTGCTATCCTCACAGCCACACCTCGGGCACCGCACGATTGTCCTCCTCGAATAGGCTGCCCATACGGTATCACAGCGAGGAGCAGTTCGGCACCACGAGGTTCTGTCCAATGCTCAAGTTTGAAGACGAGAGGTTATTTTCCCTGCGGATCCAGTCAACGACATCTGAAGTCTGCACTCCGGAGGGTTTGTGAGCCTCTGCGATACTCCAAATAGTGTCTCCGGGAACGACGTCGACGGCTACGGTACCGACATTGCAAATAGCATCGGAGAAGGAAGCCTCGCGCACACTATCCAAAGATATGCTCATTGCACCGATAAGCAACACGACTGCAGTTAAAACAATAGCCAGGACAATGGGGTAATTATTGGAAATGGGTGCCGTGCGAACAGGTTGGGTCGTCGTATCCCTCCGTCCGCCCTCGATAAGATAAAGATTGGGCGCAGCATCCGCCTTGAGAGCGCTGGTGCCATTAGCTGCATAGCAAAGGGCGACGTTAGAGATGGCTGCTTGCATGGTGAGACCTTTCCGTTCGTGTGGATTGCCTCATTTATACAAAGTGGTTGGGACAGAAATACAGAACGTACTTTTGTTCGCTAGTACATCTGTATGTATCTTATAACGGACATCTGTTCGCGTCAACAACAATCGAACGCTCGTTTGCAGAAAACAAATGTTTGCGGTAGCATGGTCGCACGGATAAAGGAGGCATCCATGGCTAATAGAAAGATCGGAAAGCGTCAGCTCGCAATTTACGAGTTTATTTGTGCCTACACGCAAGAACACAGCTATCCGCCTTCAGTGCGAGAAATTGGCGCTGCTGTTGGCCTTGCGAGCCCCTCCACTGTCCACATGCACCTTAAGGCCCTTGAAACCGCTGGGTATATCAAGCGCGACCCAAAGAAACCCCGAACTATTGAGGTAGTGCCTGAAGAGTCCGAAGAGTCCTCAGATAAGCTTGCCACGGTAAGTTTGGACGCAAACAACAACATCATTACGCTGCCGCTTGTTGGCCGCGTTGCCGCCGGTACTCCAATTCTCGCTGAGCAGAATGTAGAGGAGGCGCTTTCGCTTCCGACGAGCATCGTTGGCGACGCGAGTTCCTTCATCCTTAGAGTTCGCGGTGAGTCGATGATCAATGCCGGCATCTTCGACGGAGATTATATTGTCGTCAAGGAGCAGAGCGAAGCTCACAATGGTGAGATTGTTGTTGCTCTTATAGATGATTCGGCCACGGTAAAGACCTTCTACCGTGAAAAAGACAGGATCAGGTTGCAGCCCGAGAACGATGCCATGGCACCGATTTATGTAGATAACCCCACGATCATCGGCAAGGTAACGGCATTGATTCGTTCAGTTTCATAGTCATGATTGAGGAATTGTTCGCTAACTCTCAGTGCGGAGGTCACAATCCTCAACGTCGGGTCCGCGTATACGACGTCATTCGCGGACTTTGCGTTGTCTCGATGATTGGCTTTCACTACTGTTATGACTTAGTTGAGCTGGCTGGTATCGAGCTATCTTGGTTCAAGCCGCCCTTTGAGGATGTTTGGCGTGCAAGCATTTCTTGGACGTTTTTATTTCTTGCCGGAATTATGTGCTCGTATTCCCATAACAACACTAAACGTGCCGTCAAGTACGGGCTCGTGGCTTTCCTTATTTGGTCGGTCACCTATCTCGTAGCAGTTGATATACCTATTTCATTCGGAATCATCTTCTGCATGTCAGCATCAACGATGCTTTACGCCATCCTCCGTAAATTCGGCGTTGAACCAAAAGGCCTCGTTTCACTAATGGCCTTTTTCTGCTTGTTCCTACTTTTGCTGAAACTTCCAAATGGGTATCTGCAACTCGGAAGATTGAGGGTTAGCCTTCCTAGCTGCTTATATTCAACCGAATGGATTTCTTGGCTGGGATTTCCGGGACCTACGTTTTCCTCGGGAGATTACTATCCCCTTCTCCCCTATTCGCTGATGTTCTTGGCCGGCTCAGCCGCCGGCCAAATAATCCGAAATGTTGGAATCCCAATTCCCATAGAAAAGATCTCCTGCCCGTCGCTTGAGTTTATTGGCAGGCACGCATTAGCGGTGTATGTGGCGCATCAACCTTTATTGCTTCTTCTGAGCGGCGTTGCTTTCTAGGTCATCGTCGACGCGATAAGGCTCAAGCGTCGCTCTCATGCGCTCAGAAGCTTTTAATGTTGCCAGCAGTCCACCATCTACATAGCGCTCTCGAATAACCTGACACCGCTCATGGCACATCTTCAGTAGGAGCCCCTTGCTGTACGGGATCAGGGCGGTTATGGTCTCGTCGCCCTCAGACGCCTCTTTACCGATGCGGTATAAAAGGCCGTTGATGCCTGTGCCGTCCTCAGCAGAAACTAAAACAGCGCTTGGGTTCTCCGTTTTAAGGGCGATTCTTTCATCTTGGGTCAACAGGTCGATTTTATTGAGAACAAGAACGCGTCTAATCCCATCAGAATCGATATCCCTAAGGATTTCGACGACAGCTGCCATCTGGTCTCGCCAACGCTTGTCTGACGCGTCAACCACTAGAAGGAGTAAATCTGCGGCACGCGCTTCTGCAAGTGTTGATTTGAACGACTCTACCAGTGTTGTGGGCAGCTTCTGGATGAACCCAACCGTATCGGTAAGGGTCAGCTTTCGCCCTTCTTCCAAAACTAGAGAGCGGGTAGTCGGGTCAAGCGTCGCGAAAAGCTCATCTTTGGCATACACACCGGCTCCCGTAAGCCTGTTAAGCAGCGACGACTTGCCGGCATTTGTGTAGCCGACGAGAGAAACGCGAAAAACGCCGGAATCCCAGCGTGCTTTGCTCTGGACACCGCGACGTTTCTCAAGCTCTGAAAGTTCTTTGCGAAGCGTGGAAATGCGATCACGGATGAGTCGCCTATCAACCTCCAGCTGACTTTCTCCCTGACCGAAACGACTACCGATGCCGCCGCGTGTCTGTTCACCCACCAAGTGGCTCCACATGCCTCGCAGGCGTGGAAGTACATATTGAAGTTGAGCAAGTTGAACCTGGAGACGGCCTTCTTTTGTCCTGGCATGCTCACCAAAGATATCAAGGATTAAGGCCGTACGGTCAATGATTTTAACCGGCTCACCAACAGCGCGTTCTAGATTTGACTGTTGAGATGGAGTAAGCTCGTCGTCAAAAATTACAACGTCAGCATCGAGGTTCCTTACATAGCCAACGAGTTCCTCGACTTTTCCTTTGCCAATAAAAGTTTTTGGTATTGGCGCATCGAGTCTTTGCTTCATTGTTAAGACAACAACTGCGCCATCGGTCTCCGCAAGACGTCCGAGCTCGGCCAGTGAATCGTCACAGCTCCATCTTGAGCCGCCACGGTCAACACCGACAAGAATCGCCCTCTCGGGAACAGGAGCGGTCTCAAACGGCTCAAACCGACCCACGTTACCATGCCTCCTTGGCCTTACGGTAATCATCCACAATCAGCCTCAGGGCTTCCGCCTCGCTAATCGTATCGTAGTCGAGCCACTTTGCGCGGCCGTCACGACGAAGCCAGGACAGCTGTCTTTTTGCATAACGCCTCGTGCGCGTTTTAATGAGAGCGACGGCTTCATCAAGCGAAATCAGACCGTCAAGGTAATCAAGAATTTCTTTGTAGCCAATTGCCTGGCCCGCGGTGCGATCCTTTGACAAACCAGCGGAACGCAAACTTGCAACCTCATCTACCAAGCCCGTGGCGACCATCTGATCGACCCGAGTCTCTATGCGAGCATAGAGACGATCTCGCTCCATAGAAATAGCCCAAATGCGCGCTTCATAGTGAGGAGCCCTCTTAAGCAAGCCCTCATGGTGCTCGGCATAGCTCTTTCCCTCATCAAGCATTTCGAGCGCGCGTATCACTCGTCGAGAGTTATTGGGGTGGATGAGAGCTGCGCTATCGGGATCTTTATCCTTTAACAGCGCGTATAACGCGTCGACGCCTAGTTCATCGAGGATAGATTCATAACGAGAGCGAGCTTCGTCGCCCTTTTCACCGGACGGAAAGCTCATTTCATCGATTACGGAATCCAAATATAATCCGGTGCCCCCGCAAAGAACGGCAGGTTTTCCGCAATTGAGAAGCTCATCTACGCAATCCCTGCATTGTCTCTGGAATTGCTGGACCGAGAAATCATCACAGGGGTCGCAAATATCAACCATTCTGAGCGGCACATTTCGCTCGCTCACAGGAGTCTTTGCGGTGCCAATGTCCATCCCGCGGTATACCTGCATAGAGTCAACCGAAACGACCTCACCATTGAGGCTGGAAGCGACAGCTTCAGAAAGCGAGCTTTTGCCGGACGCGGTTGGCCCCACAAGGGCAATTACGGGTCCCGGCAAGGTCATCGGGGGTCGCCCTCGATCTTGCCGCGCAAATACCAGGTGCGAGCCTCTTCAACCTTCACGTTGCAGATCTTTCCGACGTAATCCGAAGGATCCGCCCCATCAGGCAGCAAGAAGTGCACAGTGCGCATCTTTTCGCTATGGCCAACCATAACGGAATCGTCACGCTTGGAGGAGCCCTCGACGAGAACCGAGACAGCTTTGCCTAGGTCGCCCTGATTCGCGTCGTGAGCTTGCTGAGCCACCAAATCAGCAAGACGATCGAAACGGTTTTGAATAACCTCGTGCGGAGTGTCGTCGGCGATCTTTGCCGCAGGGGTACCGGGGCGAGGTGAATAGATGAAGGTATAGGCGCTTGAGAAAGCGGCTTCTTTAACGAGCGAAAGCGTCTCTTCGAAGTCCTCTTCAGTTTCGCCCGGAAATCCGACGATGATGTCAGTGGATAGGGCGAGATCAGGCATAGCAGCCTTCAGGCGCCCGACAAGCTCGAGATATTGCTCACGCGTGTACTTACGGTTCATTGCCTTGAGAACGCGTGTGGAACCGCTCTGTACGGCAAGGTGAAGGTGCGGCATGACACAAGGAAGCTCCGCCATCGCAGAAATAGTTTCGTCAGTAAGGTCGTGGGGATTCGATGAGGTGAAGCGAACCCGCTCGATTCCCGTGCCAGCGACTTTGCGAAGCAGCTCGGCAAACTTAGGCTCACCGTAGATGTTTCGACCGTAAGAATTGACGTTCTGCCCAAGAAGCGTGATCTCTCGCACGCCGTCGGCCACAAGCTTCTCGCACTCCCCCACTACTGCCTCAATGGTGCGGCTTTTCTCGCGCCCGCGGACATACGGAACGATGCAGTATGTGCAGAAATTGTTGCATCCCGTCATGATGGGAACCCATGCATGGAACTTCTGCGCGCGGCGGCTGGGTAGGTCGCAGGAAAAACCACGGCCTTCCTCAAGGGTATCGACCTCTACGTTCTTCCCGGTATCGGCAAAAGCCTCCTCAAGAAGCCCGGGCAGGCTGGCAAGCGCGCTCGTTCCGAAAACTACATCTGCGGCAGGAATATGCTCGCGGATCTTCTCGCCATCACGCTGGGCAATGCAGCCTCCGATGGCAACGACGCGCTTTCCACACGGGGGCTTCGGAGCGCTTACCATCGCCGATGCTTGTCCATAGAGGCGCTGGTCGGCGTTCTCTCGGACACAGCACGTCATGAAGACGACGATATCCGCCTGCTCAGGCTCGGGCACGCAAATGCAGCCGTTCTGCTCGAGAAGACCCTCAACGCGCTCGGAATCGTGGAGATTCATCTGGCAGCCGAAGGTCTTTACGTAATAGGTCTTACCAACAAGAGAATTCATTAATCGTTCCTAGGAAGCGAAGTTTGCGGCCGATCCGGCGGAAACGCCGGGAGCCTGGATGCGATGTACGTAAACGGCAAGGCGAATTGCGGTCCTACTTTCGCCGCCTATGGATATATCTGAGAAAGTCGGTGCACAGGATATGTCAAGTCCCGTAGGGATCAGGAACCCCCTGGCAATGGCGACAGCCTTAATTGCCTGATTTACGGCGCCCGCGCCAACACACTGGATATTGACAGGTTCGCCGTCCTTTACGAGACCGGCGATTGCGCCGGCAACCGATGCCGGCGATGACTTGCTGGAAACCTTCAGGTAGTCCATGTGGTGCGCTCCTGGTGCGTTTTTTATCGTTGTTATGTAATCAGGCTGCGTTTAGCTGGGCATATTCTACTGGTAAAACGCATGTTTGGAAAGAGCGGAGCCCCGTAAAAATCAGTCGGATTGCTCCAAATCAAAGGTTACGGTGATTTTGCCTTTTCCAACCCTAACTTTAGGGGCGTCGGTCAGCTGGAGATAGTACTTCTCCGCCAGTTCAGCAAAACCTCGTTCCATAACCCTTGAGAAATCCGCACAGTCTTCTTTGGATAGCCTAAGGCCTCTATGGTCGCGCGTAATATCCACGTCTTTCGGAGCCTTTGGACCAGCGCGATGTGTAAGCCTTGCTATCACGCTGCGCTGAGGCTTCACTTGGCCAGAAACGATTCTGTGCGCGGTTCTCTCGCTCATATCGAGTCCAAGGCTCTCACTCACGCGCTTGAGTTCGGAGGCGTCCGCCGCAACACGAAGTCTCTCGAGAACAGGAAGCTCAGATAGGTCGTCGAGGAACATGAGATCCGAAGCTTCAACCGTTTTTGTCGCCTTGGCGCGAGCCGTCGCGGCGATTTCAGCGGGAGATCCAATATAGACCTCGCAAACCGCGCGTTCCTCGATGGCGAACTCGCAGCAGGTCCGAATGATGTTGTGCGGCCCACGCTCGCAAATTAGCTGCCCATTCTCGTCAACGGTCGTGGAGGGCCAGGTGGACTGGTCGGCTCTTTCCGAAAGGGCGGAGGCACTTGTTGTTACTCGAATGGAGCTGCCTTTGCCCACGCCGCTTGAAACAACCTCGGCGGAAAGAGCGTTTTCCTTAACTGAATAGAGTGCCATGCCCCTGCCGTGTACACCCCAGCGATCCATATGCACGCTCTCGAGTTTTGACGTGACGCGGGCCTCAAATACGCGGGTTTGCATATCATCGGGGATTCCCGAGCCATCGTCGAGTATCACAAGCGTACGGAGATCGCCCTCACGTGAGGTGGCGACATAAATATGCTTCGCGCCAGCATCGCGCGAGTTTCTCAGCATTTCGATGACGACATCCTCGATACAGCGGATATCGTGTTTCGCCTGGCGCCTCTCGGCCTCGGCAACACGAAGGCGAACGTAGCCCTCGCCGAGATTCTCCTCGACGCGAAGGCTACGCTCGCCACCCATTGAGGCGACAAATCCTAGAAGGTCTGTATCGGCCGACCCCATGCGTTGCTACTTAGCCACGCCGACAGCTCGGGACTCGCGAATCACAACAACGCGAACCTGACCGGGATACTCCATCTCGTCCTCGATCTGCTTGGCGATATCATGGGCAAGAACGGTGGCCTGGGCGTCTGAGATCTTCTCGGGCTCGACCATGACGTGCAGCTCGCGACCTGCCTGCATGGCGTAAGTACGCTCGACGCCATCATGCGCGTTAGAAATCTCCTCGAGCTTCTCAAGACGCTTGATGTAGTTCTCGGCAGACTCCCTGCGTGCGCCCGGACGAGCGGCGGAAATAGCGTCTGCGGCCTGGACCAGAACATCAAGAACGGTGTCGGGGTCGACGTCGGCGTGGTGGGCCTCAATGGCATGAACAATCTCAGGGCGCTCGCCGTATCGACGAGCAAGCTCAGCGCCAATAACCGCGTGCGGGCCCTCGACCTCATGGTCGATAGCCTTGCCGAGGTCGTGGAGAAGGCCTGCGCGCTTAGCAGGAGTCTCGTCAAGCCCGAGCTCAGAAGCCATAATCCCGCAAAGCGCGGAAACCTGGATCGAGTGGGTAAGGACGTTCTGGCCGAAAGAAGTGCGGTAACGAAGGGCGCCGAGGGTCTTTATAAGCTCAGGGTGAAGGTCGTGGATGCCGGCATCAAAAGCAGCCTGCTCGCCAGCCTCACGGACGCGCTCGTTGACGAGGGCCTCAGCCTTCTTGTAGAGCTCCTCGATGCGAGCGGGGTGAATACGCCCATCGGCGATGAGGTTCTCGAGAGCCACGCGAGCCGTCTCGCGGCGGACAGGGTCGAAGCTCGAGAGAATGACCGTCTCGGGGGTGTCGTCGATGACGAGAGATACGCCGGAAACCTGCTCAAAGGTACGGATATTGCGTCCCTCGCGACCGATGATGCGGCCCTTAAGGTCATCGGAGGGGATGTGAACGGAAGTCACCGTGATCTCGCCGGCCTGGTCGGCGGCGCAGCGCTGGATCGCGGTGGAAATGATCTCCCTGGCAGTCTTATCGGCCTGTGCACGAATGTTCTGCTCGCTCTCGCGGAGAATCTGAGCCTCCTCGCGAACAGACTCCGCTCGCACGCGGTCAAGAAGCTCGGTGTGAGCCTCCTCACTGGAGAGGCCAGCAATGCGCTCAAGCTCAGAGGTGTGCTTAGCCTCGAGCGCATCAAGGTCGACCTTGCGCTTGTCAAGCTGACCCTGAAGGCTAGAGAGTTGGTGGTCACGACGGTCGAGCGCCTCGTTGCGACGATCGAGAGACTCCTCGCGCTGCATAATACGGCTCTCCATAGACTGAAGCTCGCCCTTGCGCTTCTTCTCTTCGGCCTCAGATGCCTGCTTGATGGCAAGGACCTGCTCCTTGGCCTCAAGAACAGCTTCCTTCTTTGCGGTCTCGGCCTGGTGAGCGGCTTCGGTAGTGATGCGGTCAGCCTCGAGCTGAGCGCTCTCAACCTGCGCCTGAGCTGTCTTCACCCTTGAATTGGACTGTCCGGCAAGCACCGCGTAAGCAATTCCTGCGCCTACCACAAGGCAAACTATGCCAATGACGATCTCGATACCCATACGAACTCCTCAGATAGCAGAATCTCAATAATCAATTAATAAGGAGCCTCGGGCAAATCCCGAAGTTCCGCCATCAGAGGTGCAATCGTCAATCCTCGTCTGTGCTATGTCCCTGAAGTAGCAAACTCTAGATACAGAATATGGTCAGCTGGTAAAACCAGCGAGAAGAATGCCCTTTAACGGCATGTCTATCCTATGACGTGCATGGGTGAATTGTCAAACTCGCGTAAGGCAATACAGGGGCTATTAGGTCTCTTTGAGTATTTGCTTTGCAACGTCCATCGATATGTTCATCGGGTAACCCTTGCCGCAAAGATAACGTACTATTTTTTGAAAATCGTTTTTTCCGGTAAGACGCCGCCGGGATGCAAGCTCAAATGCGCGGGCCCTCTCGTCCTCGTCTTCAAAATACGATTCTGGCCAACCGGGCAGTTCCCGGGCATTTATCCCCTTCCTTGAGAGCTCCCGCTCAATTCGCAGCCTGCCCCAACCGGCATAGCACTTAGACCTCGCGTATACCTCTGCAAATCTGGCATCGTTTACGAGGTTGGACGCAACGGCGTCACCTACAAGCTGGGCTGATACGGCTGAAGAAAAACCGTCGTCCTTCAGCTTGTCCAGCAATTCTTTAGTCGAGTAGTCGCGTCTATTCAAAAGGGATTCAATGCGCGTTTTCCCAGCCGTCAATGAGGCGCGCTTAACCTCGTAGGCAAGTTCGGCTCGTGAATCGCTGCGGCCACCGCAGTCCTTGCAAAGCAACGACATCGAATTTCCAACTGAAGTCGGGACAGCCCACTGCTCTTCGCCCTCTGGACCAAGGACGTGGACGATGGCCTTTGGACGAGAGCCCCCAAACCGCTCATGCGAGCGATCCGGGAGCTCCACATTCCAATTGACCCCGTCATTACTATGGCGGGCAGTTGTCATGCTTAATCCTCCGCCGGTACGTCGCCGTCGAGATCAATATCGCCGATCGGCTCGCCGACCCTCTCGTCGCCAAGTTCCAAGCCGCAAGCAATCCTGATCTTGTGCTCAAGCTCATCGCGTAGGTCAGGGTTCTCCGCAAGGAACTGCTTGGCTGCCTCACGGCCCTGACCAAGCCTTTCGTCTCCATATGAGAACCAAGCGCCTGACTTCTGAACAATCTTATAGTCGACGCCCATATCGAGGATGGACCCCTCCTTGGAAATGCCTTCGCCGTACATGATGTCGAATTCGCATTGCTTGAACGGCGGGGCGACCTTGTTCTTTACAACCTTAACGCGGACACGGTTGCCGATCGGCGTGCCGTGAGAGTCCTTATGAGTGTCGATCCTACGGATATCAAGACGAACGGAAGAGAAGAACTTGAGGGCACGACCACCGGGGGTAGTTTCGGGGTTGCCGAACATAACGCCGATTTTCTCGCGCAGCTGATTGATGAAGATGCAGGTGGTATTTGACTTCGAAAGAGACCCGGCAAGCTTTCGGAGCGCTTGGCTCATGAGCCGCGCCTGAAGGCCAACCGTCGAGTCGCCGATCTCGCCCTCGATTTCCGCGCGCGGCGTAAGGGCGGCAACGGAGTCGATGACGACAACATCAATAGCGCCGGAGCGTACAAGCATGTCGCAAATCTCGAGCGCCTGCTCGCCTGTGTCAGGCTGTGAAATAAGCACCTCGTCGATGTCGACGCCGATGCGCGCGGCATAGCCGGGGTCGAGGGCATGCTCGGCATCGATGAAAGCAACGACTCCGCCAAGTGCTTGGGCTTCGGCCAGGATCTCGAGTGACAGGGTCGTCTTGCCGGAGGACTCAGGGCCATATATCTCGATGATGCGGCCACGAGGGATGCCGCCAATACCCAAAGCGTTGTCAAGAGCGATGGAACCGGTCGGGATAGCCTCAACCTCATAGTCAGGGCCCCCATCGCCGAACTTCATAATGGAGCCCTTACCGAACCGTTTTTCGATCTCGGCAGTAGTTTCCTCAATGACCTTCTCTCGGTCCTCGCCCTCAGTGCGGGGCCTAATGCTTTTGCTGAGCGTAGCCTTTGCCTTAGCCATGTGAACTCCCTTGTGATTGACAGACCTGATACTAATCGAACAGCCGTTCTTGGTCAACGGACAAGAATAAAAATACCGCCGGCTTCTTTCGGGAAGCTGGCGGTATGCTGCCGGGTATCTTGCAGAATGCTATCGTAAATCTACATCATTCTACTTTATGCAGGTAAATCAGGTCTTTTAGATGCTGGTTCCACAGGAAGACATCAGCAGAAATCTAACTAACTTGAAAGCTCCACGATAACCTCACGCATAAACGATAGAGCCTCGCGACAAGCAAACCTGCGCACATCCGCGCGATCGCCGTCAAAGCATCGAACGTGAGAGCGTGACTGGCCATGCCATGCAGCGCCGAACCAAACAGTGCCGACAGGCTTGCCGGGCTCATCTCCCCCGGGGCCGGCTATTCCGGTGGTGGAGACGGCGACGTCGCAGCGCAAAACATCCCTGGCGCCGCATGCCATCGCCTCTGCGCACTCCGAGGAAACCGCCCCTATCCCTGGATCAGAGAGAACACCTTCGTAGGGAACGCCAAGGACCTCGTGCTTGACGGGAATCGCATAGCTCACCACACCGCCGCGAACAACGGCGGAGGATCCCTGAATCGCCGTGAGGCAACCGGAAACGAGCCCACCCGTGCACGACTCCGCACAACCGAGCGTTATGCCGGCGGCCTCGGCAAGCCGAACAACTTCGCCGGCAAGGTCGAACAGCTCACCGTCCTGTTCGAGGATGGCTTTGTCTCGCGACATGACTAGCAATCCTCAGCAAGGTATTTCCAGCTCTTCAGGAAATAGTCGACCCCGCTCCAAGCCGTCAGTACGACGGCAACGAGCAGCAAGAGCTGAGAGATGATGACGAGCCAAACAAACGGGGTACCGTGAGGTAATGCCATGCAAAGAAGCAGCCCCGAGATTGAAACCATGGTGGTGGCAGTCTTCCACTTACCGAGGTTGCTTGCCGCGACGACTACGCCTTTGGACGCCACAACCATGCGCAAACCGCTCACAAGAAACTCGCGCGCAATTACCACGAGAAGAACCCATGAAGTGGTCATGCCATGCTCGAGGAGAAAACAAAGGGAGACGATGACCACGAGCTTGTCGGCAATGGGGTCTAAGAACTTCCCGAACGTGGTTACTTCTCCCCTGCTGCGGGCCAGATAGCCGTCAAGCTTATCGGTAAGAGAAAGAATAACGTAAAAGGCAAAAACCGCGAGCATCCCCGGATTTACAGAAGAGCCTGCGAGCCCCTCCGGGCAAAGCATCTCAGCGACGAGCAGCCATAGTGGAACGAGGACGACTCTCGCGGTGGTCACGATATTCGCCGGCGTCCAAAGGCCGGGATTGGAAACGACGTCCTTGGGCTTGCTTTTGCTCACGCTACATAACCTCCTTAACTATCTCTCCGACCATTTCGTAGCAGAATGAATCGACAAGGTCGACGGTCACGATATCGCCAACGGCGGCCTCCCCGCTTGCGATATGCACGGCGCCGTCGCAGTCGGGAGCCTGGAACCAGGCGTGTCCGATGAGCTCGACACCGTCCTCGGTCTCTTCAACCCCGTCGACGATGACCTCGACGCGCTCGCCGACATGCTTGGCGGTAGCCGAAAATCCGAGCTCTTCAACAAGGTCAATCAGCCTTTGGGTGCGCTCGAGCTTCGTCTCTTCGTCAACCTGGCCGTCCATAGCCGCCGCGCGAGTGCCCTCCTCTTGCGAGTAGGCGAACACGGAAGTGTAGTCGAACTCCTCCGACTCAATGAAATCGAAGAGCTCATCGGCTTCCTCATCCGTCTCGCCGGGAAAGCCCGCCATGCCGGTAGTACGAAGAACCATGCCGGGAATCTCGGAGCGGAGCTTGGCGAAGAGCTCATGGAGCTGCTGCGGGTCGCCAGAGCGCCCCATGGCCTTAAGGACCCTGGCGGAACAATGCTGAATGGGGATGTCGATATAGGGCAGAACCTCCGGGGTGTCCCGAATCGCGGCGATGAGCTCGTCGGTCATGCCTTCGGGCTGCAAATACAGAACGCGAACCCAGCCGTTATATGGGCGCACCACCTCAGCAACACGCGCGAGAAGCTTGGCTAGGGTCTCATCGTCATCGAAATCCGATCCCCAGATGCCCGTATCCTGACCGATGAGCACGACCTCGCGAACGCCGCGCTCCATCAGTGCGGAAACCTCGGAAACGATCTCGTCCGCAGGGCGGCTGTGGTAACGGCCGCGGATATAGGGAATCGCGCAGAATGCGCAGAAACGGTCGCATCCCTCGGAAATCTTGACGAAGGCGGAGGCACCTTGGACAGTTCGCAGCATTGCGCCGGCATCCAACACGGGAGCGCCGACGGAGACGCCAAGAACACCGGCGACGACATCAACAATGCCGTCCTCTTCCTCCGCTTTCACAAAGGCGGCAACCTCTGGAAGCTGCTCGGGAAGGTCGTCACCATAACGCGACGGCACGCAGCCGCACATGATAATGGGACAGGAACGCACTCCCTCAGCTCGGCTCTCTGCAAGCTCAAGCGTTGCCTCGACGGACTCCTCAGTCGCGGATGCCAGGAAAGAGCAGGTGTTGACGATGGCGGCGTCCGCGTCCTCTACGTCGAAGGTCTCCTCAAAACCAGAGGCAAGAAGAAGGGCGCGCATGCGATCGGTATCGACCTCGTTCTTCGCGCAGCCCAGCGTGATGAAGAGGATGCGACCGAACGATGAGTTTTCAGTCATCGGGTGAATCCTAACGATAGTTGTTGAACTGAAGCGGCTGGCCATAATCCTGCTGCTTCAAAAATGCGATAACCTCTTGAAGCACGTCCCTGGATGCAGAGGAAACGCGCAGCTTATCGCCCTCAACCGTCGGCTTACACTTAAGCTTGAGGTCTCGAATATCCTTGGAAATCTTCTTTGCGGTATCTTGATCGATGCCCTGGATGATCTTTCCGGATTGGCGTACGGTCATGCCGCTCGCAGCCTCGACCTTATCCCAGCGGACTGCTGAGAGGTCAATGCCCCTCTTGGTGAGCTTGCCGCCAAGCACGTCGCGAACCTGCCCGGCGACGAACTCTGAAGGTGCCTCAAGCTTGAAAGACCCATCCTTTTTGGAAAGCTCGAGCGAAGCGCCCGTGCCCTTGAGGTCGTAACGTTGAGTGAGCTCGCGCGCCGCCTGCTGATATGCGTTGTCTACCTCCTGCATATCGACGGTCGAAACAACATCGAAGCTGCATTCCTTTGCCATAGCTTCCTCTCCTGGTTTCCTGGCGCCCCAAAGACTCAGAGCGCGATTATTCGCTGGTGCCGGTTCCGCCTTCGGCCGACTGTGCGTCCGTATCTGCAGACTGAGCCTTATCCCCGTCCTTGGAGTCCGTAGTCTCGGGGGGCTTGGTCCCCTTGACCGACAACGAGCCGAGACCGGACGCCTTTGAGGTGAACTGCACGGCTTGGCCGTTATTGGTAACGGTAACCGCAGACGGAGTGCCGGCTTGGACGCTCAAAGTGTCGGTAACGGTATATTCCTTCTCCCAAGGCCCCGTAACCGATTCCGCGACGTCGCTCTTTCCGTCGCACGTAACCTCGAGCCAAGTGTAGGAGCCTGCGGAGACGCTCACCTTAACTACCGTGGGAACGTAGGCTGTTGCTGTCTGGCCCTCGGTCGTTTGCTGAGAATCGCTCGATCCGGTCGTTTGGGAAGTCTGTTGGGTCGCCGTACCGTTTGATGAGGTGGACGTTGGGGACGTCCCAGAACCAGAGTCGTTTGTCTGTGTCGTCTGAGCGGTCGTCGTCGAGGACTGCTTGGGCTCGCCCTTGCCCCCACCGTTATTAACGCAGGATGTGACGGAGAAAACGATGATGGCAGTAAGAACTACGGAAAGAAGGACAATGCCGATGAACAGCTTCTGCTGAGGGTCGGCAAGAATACCCTTCGAATTACCGCGATTCCTCGGGTTTTGGGAAGAAGTCCCACGACGCCCTGAAGGAGCGAAGTCGGAGCCAGAGCGCCTGCGCACGTTTGGCCGCTCGACCCTGGCAATATTTCGCGAGGAACGCCTTCCGTTAATGGTCGATGCCCGCTCATAAGGACTGGCCGCCTCGTCGTAGCGCATATCGTCGGAATACTCTCGCGGGCGAACAGCGCGTGTACTCACCTCATCGCGAATATATCCATCGCCGCGCGAAGCACCGCCGCGCACAGGGTAGGCCTCGCCAGAGACCCCTCTCATCGAGGGATCCTCTTCGTAACGCCTGCGCTTGGTGTTGCGTCGGCGCTGCCTCTCGCCGCGCGAAGCGCCGGAGCGCTCGCGAGACGTAGCTTGACCTGATCCGTTGTAGGGTCGATGACGTCGCTGTCCATACAAGTCGGACTCGTAGTTTCTCGTGCTGTATGCCTCAGCGGCGGAAGGGCCGCTTCCGGCAAGAGGCACGGACCGACGGGGGCGTGCGGGAGTCGTTGTCGCAAAGGCGCCGAGATCACCCGCGGGTCCGCCGGCGGTCGGAAGAAGGCCGTGGTACTCGATGTACGCCTTGGGTCGAGATCCGGCCTCATTGACGACGTCGTAGCCCCTGACGCCTCTGCCCGCCTGCATATCGCGCGTACGTCGTCTCAGCTCGTGGGAGGTAGAGCCGTTCACGTACGCGTACAGCTCCTCCTGGAATAAATCGGAGACCTGACGAGGGTTAAGGCCGAGATAGCGAGCATACGAAGAGAGCATTCCCTGCGCATACCCGCTCTGGGGCATACGGTCGAAATCGCCCTCCTCAAAAGCAATAAGGACATCCTCGCGAAGGCGAAGGATGCGAGAGGCCTGCTCGATACTTAGACCGAGCTGACGGCGACGCGAGCTGAGCATCTCGCTGAAGCGAGGGCGCGACATCGTCTGCTAAACCTCCCTGTAAACCGAATCTGCCATCTTCAGATCCTCGAGACCGTCCTTATCGAGAAGGACCTCGCGAGGCTTGGACCCGTTTGCGGGACCGACCACGCCCTTGGCCTCGAGCATGTCCATAATTCTGCCTGCTCTAGCATACCCAACCGAGAGGGCGCGCTGAAGGCTAGAGGTGGAACCAAGCTGAGAATCCACGACGATGCGAGCCGCCTCCCAGATCAGAGGGTCGTCGTCCTTGGCGGCATCGGGTCCGGCTGGCGTCCCGGGGGCGTTAGGTACAACTGCGGTAAGAATATCCTCGTGGTAGTCTGCCGTGACCTGCTCCTTGATGAACTTAACGGTCTGCTCTATCTCGGAATCGGAGACCCAGCAACCTTGCGCTCGGTTGGGCTTCTTGCCACGAAGCTTGACGAGCATGTCACCCTTGCCAAGAAGCTGTTCGGCGCCCTTCTGGTCGAGGATGATTCGCGAGTTGAGCGAATTGTCGACCGAAAGGGCGACGCGGTTGTCGATGTTTGCGCGGATCAAGCCGGTGACGACGTCCGCGGAAGGCCTCTGCGTCGCGACGATGAGGTGGATACCGGCGGCACGTCCAAGCTGGGCGATTCGCACAATAGAGCTCTCGACGTCCTTTCCGGCGACCATCATGAGGTCGGCGAGCTCGTCGATGACGATGACGAAGTACGGCATGTGCTTGGGCGGGTTTTCCATATCGGCGTACTTATCGCCGTCGATATTGCCGTTGAACGTCTTGATATCGCGAACCTTATAGTGCTCGAAGACCTTGAGCCGACGCTCCATCTCGGTCACGCCCCACTGGAGGGCGCTTGCCGCTTGGCGCGGCTCGGTGACAACGGGCACATAGAGATGCGGCAGGCCAGCGTAGCCGGTAAACTCGACGCGTTTCGGGTCAACCATGATAAGGCGGACTTGCTCGGGGGTCGCGCGCATCAGCATGCTCATAACAATGGCGTTGAGCAGCACGGATTTACCCGAGCCGGTGGTGCCGGCCACCAGAAGATGGGGCAGGCCCGCGAGGTCTACCACGATCGGCTTGCCCTCGGAGTCGCGTCCGAAGGCACACTCGAGGGGACCTCCCTTGGCGTACGGGAGAACGTCGGAGAGATAAACGGGCTGAGGCTTGTCGTTGGGAATCTCGATGCCAACCAAGGAGGTGCCGGGGATCGGGGCAAAGATGCGAACGGATTTTGCGGCAAGGGACAGCGCTATGTCATCCTCAAGATTGACTATTTTATTAACTCGCTCGCCTTCACCCATAGAAATCTTGAATGTGGTGACGGAAGGGCCGGCAATCCATCCCTCAACGCGGGAAGTAAGGCCGAACTCTTCAAGCGTGCCCTGGAGCTTCTGTGCCGTGGCGCCAAGCTCTGAGTCATTGGCGTAGCTGCCCGAAAAACCCGTGTTTTCCTTGAGGATAGATAAGGGCGGCAACTCATACGATTCGTTTCCATCGCCCGGCCGTTTGATCTCAGCCGGAGGAGCAGGAACGCTGGGAGCTTGAGAAGCAGAGGTCTTTGCATTCGCCAAGAAATCCGGAACGTCCTTGCGAAGCTTTTCGGTTACGGGCTCAGGAGCTGCATCGTCAGCAGTGGAACGCTTGGTCCCCTTGCGATTTGCCGTTTTTTGCTTACGGGAGGCTCGAGGCTCGAGCAGGTTGTTGGCTGCCTGCTCGACCTCGGCAAAATCATCAAGCTCCTTGAAATCGTCCGCCATTGAGCTCTTGGCGACGCCCTCTGCGCCACCTTCAGCCTTTGCGCCGCGAACACGCTTGAGGACGCTCGTCTTGCGATCCCCCAGAAATCTCGTTTCTCCTTCCCCGGTCTCGTCGAAGAGAGACTGTTGAAGGGGCTTATCGGACGAAGAGGCTATACGAACTCGCTGCTGGGCGTTCGCCGAGGACTTCATCTCCGCGCGCTCTGCCAGGCGTTCCTCGCGCTTGGCGGCAGCATCTTCGCGAATAGAGTCAACGCGCTCCCCCACTCGTGAGACCGCTCCCGAAATCGAGAAGCCACAGACCACAATTCCGCTGGCAATCACGCCAACAAGCAGAACGTTGCCCACGATCACGCCGACGAGCTTGGTTAGCCAAAAGGCCACGAAGCCGCCGACAAAACCCCCGGCGCCGGAAACAAGGTCAACGGAAAGGGCAAGCTCCGGGTTGTCCCCGACCCCTGGCTGGTTAAGCGAGATCATAGTGAGAACAGCAAAAACAATAAGCGATAGACCAGCGGCAACATGTCCGGAAAAAGGCCCATCCTCGCCCATGAAGAACGTCGTGGCAAAGAGGAACAGAGCAATGGGCACGAGAACCGCGCCGGCGCCGAACGATAGCGTGAGGGCATGGCCCACCGCGCTCGTGACGACGGCGCCCGAGGGCGCGACGACCGAGACGAACATGGCCACTGCGACGACGGCGAGAACGACGCCCGCGATGTCTCGCTGGGCATCGGTAAGCATCAGGTCGCGAGGCTGCGACGCCGTTTTGGAACGAGCTTTCGAAGAACCCTTCCTTGCTGCGTTTTTGCTGCGGTTGGAAGGCATCTACTAGACCTCCAGGACGACCGGGATGACCATCGGGCGAGAGTGAGTTTTGGTCCACAGCAGATTGGAGATCTGGTTGCGAACGTTGCGACGAACCGCGTCGATATTGACGCCGTCGGAGTTCGTGACCTTCTCCACCTGCTGACGAATGATCTGCTGGGCTTCCTCGACGACGGTGGGGTCAGAGGAGAACGAGACCCCGCGGGCGTTGACCTCGATGGCCTTAACGGTGCCCTTCTTGCCCGTCAGGGCAATGGTGCAGGTAACGACTCCCTCCTGCGCAAGCTTCTGGCGGTCGCGAATAACGACGGGGTCGGCCTCGGTCACCGTGCCGCCGTCAACGTAAACGACGCCCGACTCAACGGCGTGGCCCTGACGGACCCTGTGGTTGACCATCTCGAGCGAGTCGCCGTTGTCGAGGATAAAGATGTTCTTCTCGTCAATGCCAAGGTCGACCGCGAGCTGGGCATGGGCGCGAAGGTGCTGGGCCTCGCCGTGAACGGGCATGAAATAACGGGGCTTGGCCATGGAGAGCATAAGCTTGAGCTCCTCCTGGGACCCGTGGCCCGAGACATGCACAAGCGTCTTGTTCTTGTCGTAAATGGCGCAGCCGATCTTAGAGAGCGAGTTGATGATCGCCTGGACGCTCTTCTCGTTGCCGGGAATGGGTGTTGCGGAAATGATCACGGTGTCGCTCGCGTTGATGGAGAGCGACTTGTGCTCGCCGTTCGCCATGCGAGCAAGAGCGGAGAGCGGCTCACCCTGAGAGCCCGTGCAGAGCACGACAACCTGGTCGTTGTCGAGCTTGTCAATCTCGAAAGCGTCGATGATGTCGTCCTCGGCGATTTTGAGGTATCCAAGCTGGCGGGCGACCTTCGTGTTGGTAACCATGGAGCGACCCGTAACGACGACCTTGCGGCCTGTCGAGGTTGCAGCATCGCACACCTGCTGAAGCCTGTGAATGTGCGAAGAGAAGCACGCGACGAAGACGCGCCCCTGGGCATTCTTGATAATGTGACGCAGGTTGGGTCCCACGGCGGCCTCAGAGGGCGTGTATCCAGGCCTGGTGGCGTTCGTGGAGTCGGAAAGAAGAAGGTCGACACCATTGCCGCCGAACTTATTGATGGCCTGGTAGTTGGGCCTACGGCCGTCGATGGGAGTGTTGTCGAGCTTGAAGTCGCCCGTGTGCATGACCGTGCCGGCAGGCGTCTGAATATAAACGCCGAGCGCGCCGGGGATGGAGTGAGTCATCGAGAAGAACGAGAGGTTGAGCGCACCGAGATTGACGTTCGAGCCGTCCTGGACCTCACGGAATTTCGGACTTTTGATCTTGTACTCGGCGAGCTTGCCCTCGATCATGCCGAGGGTGAGCTTGCTCGAATAGATGGGGACCTTCTTTGTCAGGTCCATGAGCAGGTAAGGCAGGGCTCCGGTGTGGTCTTCGTGGCCGTGGGTGATCACAATGCCGCGAAGCTTGTGCTCGTTCTCGAGAACATAGGTGTAATCCGGCAGGATAAGGTCGATTCCGGGCATGTTGTCATCGGGGAACATGAGTCCAGCGTCGATGAGGACCATGTCGTCCCCGTACTCGAAGGCGGTCATGTTCTTGCCGATACCATCAAGGCCACCCAGCGGAATGACCTTCAGGGCAATTTCTTTCTTTGGCATTAGTGGCACAAATCCTCTCGATGGAGTTGACAGATACATATTCGACGGCTGGCGCTACCGCCAACCGAACAATCAAAGCCGTGCGCCGAAAGCGCAATTCAATTTATTGTAACCAAGAACCGACCTTCAGTTATACATACATACAAAAAGAAGCCCCGCGGCAAACTGTCGCGGGGCTGAACGTAACTTTTCATTTGGAAGCGATAGATCTATAAACGGCAATATCGAAGCCAGCGCGAGCAATAAAGATTAGCAATCCTACGATCACGGCTGATTTCAGCGATCCGGTCAGTATGTCATCCCAAGGTAAGGCCATGTCGAGACAATGAACAATATATATGCCAAGCGAATTGACTCCAACCCAAGCCAGACAGCTAGAAGCAGACGAAAGATGACCATCAATTAAAACGCTCGCTCTAATTAATACAGCAATACCTACTAGAGACCCAATTTGCGCTACAGCAGGGAAACCTGAATATAGATTGCTGCCAACATCAATGGTAGACGCCAAGATGCATAAGCCCCATATTACGCAGAATGGGACTACCGCTGAACGCATATGCCTGAGCTTAGAATCTAAGACATCGCTCAGCCGAAGTAGATGTCCAAGAATCAAATAAGAAACTGCAGTAAGAACCTGAGAGATGTCAAACGGCACTAAACGATCAAAAGAAATGGCAAGCAAGACGGCAACGGCGGCGAAACAAGGAACAGAAAACCACAGAATCGCGGGAGAGCATAATCGTTGACTTAATCTTACTAGCCCATTAACAATAAACCGAGCAGCACAAAGAGCGAAGAGAAACCAGGCAGGTCCGACGGCAGGCAAACTTGAGTCAACTTGCCATCTAAGATTGAAACACAGGCCCGACAATAAATCCTGCAAGCATGAAATTGGATTATTAATCAACAGTGAATATAGCGAAATCAATATCCAAGGCACGAGCAGTTGACGAGCCGAAGAACTGAGCAGCAAACGAAAAGACTTTGGTCGGAAAGTGTAGCCCGAGAGGAAGAAAAACAAAGGAATCTGGCAAGAAACGGCTATAGCTCGTAAGAACATGGGCGCACATTGAGTGTGGCCAAGGATAACCATAAAGATTGCAATTCCTTTTGCCGTATCAACCCAATGAATTCTTGATTCTGACATGCATCTACCCATTTCCAAATTCACTAAAAGTGATTTCTAAAACAAGGAGGCCTCGCCAGAACTGCAGCGAGGCCTCCAATCAATTAGTCGAAACGCAAGGATTGATGCTTACGCGTCGTGGTGACGACGAGGCTGGCGCTTCTCGCCGCCGTTGTCGCCGGGACGGCGACGGGGACGACGCTCGCCGTCGGAGTGGCGACGTCCGTGGCCTTCGCCCTCGGAGGCCTTGCCAGAGCCGGCGGGACCCTCGGGCTTGTCGATGCGATCGAGGCTGATCTTGCCCTTCTCGTCGACCTCAAGGACACGGACCTTGACCTCGTCGCCGATGTTGAGGACATCCTCGACCTTGTCGACGCGGCCCTGGGCAACGCGGGAGATGTGGAGCAGGCCGTCCTTGCCGGGCAGCAGCTCAACGAAGGCGCCGAAGGGCTGGATGCCGACGACGCGGCCGGTGTACTCCTCGCCCACCTCGGGAACCTTGACGATGGCCTTGATGCGCTCGGCGGCGGCATCGCCCGCGCCGTTCGTGCCGGCGATGAAGACGGTGCCGTCCTCCTGGATGTCGATCGTGGCGCCGGTGTCCTCCTGAATGCCGCGAATGACCTTGCCACCGGAGCCGATGACCTCACGGATCTTGTCGGTCGGAATCTGGAGGCTGATGATCTGCGGCGCGCAATCCTTAGTGGACTCGCGGGGCGCGGGAATAGCGTCGAGCATGGCATCGAGGATGAACATGCGGCCCTCGTGAGCCTGCATAAGCGCGGAGCGCAGGATCTCGGGCGTGAGGCCGGTGGCCTTGTTGTCCATCTGCATGGCGGTGATGCCCTTGGTGGTGCCCGTCACCTTGAAGTCCATGTCGCCGAGGAAGTCCTCGAGGCCCTGGATGTCGGTAAGGACGACGGTCTTGCCCTCCTCCTGAATGAGGCCCATGGCAACGCCGGAGACGGGGCGCTTCAGCGGCACGCCGGCATCCATGAGAGCGAGCGTGGAGCCGCAGGTGGAAGCCATCGAGGAAGAGCCGTTGGACTCCATGACCTCGGAGACGACGCGGATCGTGTAGGGGAAGTCCTCCTCGGAGGGAATCACGGGGAGAAGGGCACGCTCGGCGAGGTTGCCGTGGCCAATCTCGCGGCGCTTCGGGGAGCCCATGCGGCCGGTCTCACCGGTGCAGAACGGCGGGAAGTTGTAGTGGTGGATGTAGCGCTTGCCATCGACGGGCTCGATGGTATCGAGGCGCTGCCACTCGTTGAGCATGCCGAGGGTGCAGATGGAGAGCACCTGGGTCTGGCCACGCTGGAAGAGACCCGAGCCGTGGACGCGGGGAAGGTAATCGGGCTTGACCATGAGCGGGCGAATCTCGTCGGCAGCACGGCCGTCGACGCGCTCGCCGGTTTGGACGACCATGAGGCGCATGGCGTGCTTCTCGAGGGCCTTGAGCTCGACGGGGATGGCGCGGCTCCACTGGGCCTGCTCCTCCTCGGTGAACTCGGCGCGGATGGCCTCCTTCAGGGCCTCGACCTTGCAGATACGGGAGAGCTTGTCGGCGTCCTTGAGGGCAGCCTCCATCTCGCCGTAGTGGGCGAAAATGCGGTCGTGGACCTCGGCGATGGGCTCGTCGAGGATGTACTCGCGCATCTGGATCGGGCCGTTGGCCTCCTCGACCTTTGCGAAGAACTTCTTCTGCTCCTCGCAGAAGGCGGCGATGGCCTCCTGGCCGAAGGCCATGGCGGCGAGCATGTCCTCCTCGGAGATCTCGTCGGCGCCGGCCTCGAGCATGCTGATGAAGTCGGCGGAGCCGCCGAGCTCGAGATCGAGGTCGGAGTTGTCGCGCTCCTCGTAGGTCGGGTTGACGATGAACTCGCCGGTGTCACGGTCGCGGCCGATGCGCACGCAGGCGAGCGGGCCCTCGAAGGGCACGCCGCCGACGGTCAGCGCGGCGCTGGCAGCCATGATGCAGATGGTGTCGACCGGGTTGACCTGGTCGGCGACGAGCGTCGTGGCGACGACCTGCACCTCGTTGCGGAAGCCGGCCGGGAAGGACGGGCGCAGCGGGCGGTCGATCATGCGCGCGGTGAGGGTCGCCTTCTCGGAAGGGCGAGCCTCACGCTTGAGGTAACCGCCGGGGATGCGGCCCACGGCGTACATCTTCTCGATGAAGTCGACCGTCAGCGGGAAGAAGTCGTAGTCCTTGCGCTCCTTGCTGACGACGGCGGTGAGAAGGACCGTCGACTCGCCGCTCTTGACGAGGACGGCGCCGGTGGCCTGCTTGGCCAGCTCGCCGGTCTCAAGGGCGTAGTGCTTGCCGTAGAGGTCGAACTCATGGGTTACTTTAGCCATTCTTGTTTCCCTTATCTCCGCCTGCCCCTTTGCAGGCGGGCCATCTCGCGGGGCCCTTCCCCGCTGTGCAGCCCGGGCTCTTCCCGGGATACACGACAAGGGGCGCCCGCAGGCGCCCCCGTTTTGGTGAGTCTATGCGACTTACTGAATGTTGTCGCGGATACCGAGGCTCTTGATGAGGTTACGGTAGTTCTCGATGTCGTTCTTCTTGATGTAGCTCAGGAGACGACGACGCTTACCGACGAGCATGAGAAGGCCGCGACGGGTGTGGAAGTCCTTCTTGTGGGACTTCATGTGCTCGGTGAGCTCCTTGATGCGGGCGGTGAGGATGGCGACCTGGACCTCGGCGGAACCGGTGTCGGTCTCGGACTTGCCGTACTGCTTGACGAGCTCGGCCTTCTGCTCCTTGGTGATCATATTGATCCACCTTTCTTTGGATTCGCCCCGGTCTGGGTTCGGCGTCGGTGGGATCGCGCGACCAAGTTCGGGGTACCTACAAACCTCAGGTAGATTACCACATCATCGGACGGGAGCACCCAAGGAAAACATAAAGCCGACTTCTACACACCCTGAACAAGTTGTTCCCTGCAAGAAGCGAGGCGGTCCTTCTGGTCATCGGGCATATCCGGGTATTGCGGGTCGATGTCCTCAAGCACGCCGACGATGGCCTCGGAGATCAGATAACGCGCGTACCATTTCTGGTCCGCGGGTATCACGTGCCAAGGAGCGTGCCTGCTCGCCGTTTTTCGGATGGCAAGCTCATAGGCCTTCTGATACTCGTCCCATAAGGCGCGCTCGCGCATGTCGGCCTCCGAGAACTTCCAGTTCTTGTTCTCGTCATCGATGCGGGCAAGGAAACGCTTCGCCTGCTCCTCCTTGCTTTCGTTGAGGAATAGCTTGATGACACGGTAGCCTTCCTCCCATAGGTGCTCCTCGAAGCCCGAGATCTGCCGGTAGCGCCTCTCGAAGAATTCCTCCGTCCCCATGTCAACGCAACGGGACGGCATGGCATATCCCTTCTGCATCTCGTGCACGCGCACGACGAGGACGTCCTCGTAGTACGAGCGGTTGAAGACGCCTATGTAGCCGCGCGGCGGCATGTGCTGGAACGCGCGCCAAAGGAAGCTGTGCCCGAGCTCTTCCTGGCTGGGCCTCTTGAAGCTGTGCACTAGGCAACCCTGGGGATTGATTCCGCTCATGACATGCTTGATGGCCGAGTCCTTGCCGGCAGCATCCATGGCCTGGAACAAAATGAGGACACCCTCGCACGCCTCGGCGTACAGCTTGTCCTGAAGCTCGGCCATCCTCATCGTGTTCTTTGCGCAAAGATCCTCGTACTTACTGCGCTCCGCCTTATCGACCCGCGCGGAGGTCGCGTAATCGGCAAGCCTGAACTCACCCTCGCCGTCATACACGCACCCCTCAAGTCCCACCGCCATACCGCACATTCCCCCACTCTTCATTTGCAACGACCAACAGCATCATACGGCCATCAAAAAGCGGTGAATAACATAAAGAAGGAAATTGATACAGAAGGCTCAACGGGGATGCTCGCCCTAAGACGGCGCCCGCCAGCTTGCTTTGGACGACTTCCGCATGAGCCGGACGCGACTTAACGTCGCGTCCGTGCGAAAAGGACTGCGGAGTCCAAGGCAAGCTGGCGGGCGCCGTCTTAGGGCCTTAGTGCGACCTAGTTGAACTTCACCACTTTTTGCGCCACGTGGTACCCGCCGATGGTGATCTTCTCGCCGACCTTGCCGGGAAGATTGGTGGCGATTCCGACCACGCCATGCTTGGCGCGACGGTACATACGCGCATCGTAGGCCTTCAACTCGTTCCAGAGCGCCTCGAGCTCGTCCATAGCGTCGGAGCGGTCCGAGAGCTTGGAGAAAACCGAGCAGATTGCCATGATGATGGTGAAGTAATTCATCATGTAGCTTCTGAGCTGCGCACAGTCGATGTCGTCGTATACGTGATAGGCCTGCATCATCACGCGAGCAACACGCCAATAGTGGTCGACGCGGCTGGTGAGCACCTTCTCGTTAACCGACTGGTCTTCGCGGCCGATGTAATAACGATACAGGTCAACGTCGAGGTAGTAGAGGCTGTGGCAAAGCGGGAAGGGCACGTAGGCGTAGATGTTGTCTACGTAGAAGGTGTGAGCGGGCATCTGGAGCTTGGCCGCGCGCAGGGTTTCGGTGCGGTAGGTCAGCGCGTGCATAAGCAGGTACTGGCTCATCTTGAAATGGCCGATCTGCCCCCAGGTAAAAACCTTGCCCACGGGGAGCACGCGACGGTAGTCGACGACGTTGCGCGTGTTGTCCTCGACGTGCTCGTAGACATAGTTGGTGATGACGAGGTCGACCTTCTCGTCCATGTCGATAAAGCGACGAAGCTGAGCCAAAAGTGCTTTGAGCGCGTCGGCATCCGCCCAGTCATCAGAATCGATGTTCTTGAAATAGGCGCCGTCGGCGTACTCGACGGCCTTCATGACGGCAAGGCCGTGCCCGCCGTTCTCCTGGTGAACGGCCTTGATAAGGCCGGGATAGCGCTCCTGCCATTCATCGGCCTTTGCCGGAGTGCTGTCCTTTGCGCTGCCGTCGTCGACGATGACGATCTGAACGTCGTCGGCGTAATCAGAGCCCTCGAGAATCGAGAGGATGCACTTGTCCATGTATTCGGCCGAGTTATAGCAGGGAATGCCGAACGAGATGGTCTTCTTTGCGGATGCCATGGTTCACGTCCTTAATCACGAATAAGGGGCGGGTCGCAGCGGGCCCGCCCCTGGAATTCGATGCAAAAAACTAGTTCCTCTGGGCGATAAGCTCGTCGGAGAGGTCGAGGGCCGACGCGACGACGCCGTCCATGTCGTAGTAACGGTACTCGGCGAGTCGGCCGACGCAGTGGAAATTGAGCGCACCGGAAACGCGCTCGCGGTACTTCTTGTACAGCTCGGTGTTCTCATCCTCGAGAATCGCGTAGTACGGGGTCTCCCCGGAACCGGGGGTATAGGCCTTAGAGTATTCCTTCATGATGGTGGTCTTTCCGGGAACGACCTGACCCGTCATGTTCTTGAACTCGGTGATGCGCGTGAAGTCCTCGCTCGTGGTGTAGTTTACGGTGCCGACGGGCTGGAACTTATCGACGTCGAGGGTCTCGAAAACCATGTCGAGCGTGCGGTACGGAAGCGCACCGAGGTCAAGGCCGAAGAGTTCGTCGAGCGGGCCGGTGTAGATGACTTCACCAGAGTAAGGCTTCTCGTTGACAAGGACCGCGCCGGAGGTGACCTTCAGGATATCGCGGGCGTCGACGTTGACGAAGACGTTGATCAGGTCGTGGTCGAGCATGTGCTCGAAGAGCTTGGTGTAGCCCTCGCCAGGCATGCCCTGGAAGGGGGCGCCGGGGAAGTAGCGGTCATCGTCGCCGACGAATACGGGAACGCGGCCGGTGATGGAGGGGTCGATCTGGTCGGGAGTCTGGCCCCACTGCTTCATGGTGTAGTGGAGGAAGACGTTCTCGAAAACGTAGTCGGCGACCTCAACGAGCTCGGGATCGTTCTTCTCGCGAAGCTCCATGATGGGAACCTTTTTGTTCTCGCCGAAAGTGGCCACGAGCTTCTGGTAAAGTCGCTCGCCCTTCTCTTCGCCAAAGGCAAGCTTAAGAGACGCGTGGTTGAAGGGAACCGGCATCAGGGTGCCGTGGATGTTGGCGAGCACCTTGTGCTGGTAATCGGTCCAATCGGTGAAACGCGAGAGGAACTGGTTCACGCGTTCGTTGGTGGTGTGATAGATGTGCGGGCCGTACTTGTGGATCAGGATGCCCGCCTCGTCCTCGTAGTCGTAGGCGTTGCCCGCGATGTGGTCGCGGCGCTCAAGGATGGCGACCTTCATGCCACAGGCCTCTGCAAGGCGGCGCGCGCAAACGCTGCCCGCATACCCGCAGCCGACAACGAGGGCGTCATAGGATTCCGCGTTGAAGCCCGCGCCGAGACCGCTCTGGATGTTCATAAGGTTCCTCTCAGGAAGGGTACAGTCCTGGCGGATTAGCCAGCGACAAGAAAAACGTTCACCTCTTGCCGTAATGTCCGATAGATTCTAGCACCAAGAACCTATAATGTTCAGGCTAGCCCCGACGAGCGGCCGGATGACCGCGAAATACGGGGCAAAGCGATTCCGGCAAAGCAGATTTTGTGGAGGAGAACGTCATGAGCGAGTTCCTTGACCGCATGAAGGCGGCCGCCAAGTCCAACAAGAAGACCATCGTCCTGCCCGAGGGCGAGGATCCTCGTACCATCGAGGCCGCAAAGAAGATCGTCGAGGAGGATCTTGCCAACCTCGTCATCCTTGGCGATCCCTCGACCATCGACGTCCCCGGCGTCACCGTCATCGACCCCCGCACCGCTGAGCGCAAGCAGGCATACGCCGAGAAGTTCGCCGAGCTCCGCGCAAAGAAGGGTGTCACCCTTCCCGAGGCCCTCGAGCAGATGAACGACGCCACCTACTTCGGCACGATGATGGTAAAGATGGGCGACGCCGACGGCCTGGTCTCTGGCGCGTGCCACTCCACCGCCAACACTCTGCGTCCGGCCCTGCAGATCCTGAAGACCGCCCCGGGCACCAAGCTCGTCTCCGCGTTCTTCATCATGTGCACCAAGTCCCCTGAGTTCGGCGCCGACGGCACCCTGCTCTTCGCCGACTGCGGCCTGAACATCAACCCCAACGCCGACGAGCTCTCCGAGATCGCCCTGGCCTCCGCCGAGAGCTGGAAGGCCTTCATGCCCGGCGTCGACCCCAAGGTCGCCATGCTGTCCTTCTCCACGATGGGCTCCGCCAAGGGCGACGTTCCCACCAAGGTCCAGGAGGCCGTGAAGCTGGCCAACGAGAAGAACCCCGAGCTCGCTCTCGACGGAGACCTCCAGCTCGACGCGGCTCTCGTCCAGAGCGTCGCCGATCTCAAGGCCCCGAACTCCACCGTTGCCGGCAACGCAAACATCCTCGTCTTCCCGGATCTCGAGGCCGGCAACATCGGCTACAAGCTCGTCCAGCGCTTTGGCGGCGCCGAGGCCTACGGCCCGGTTCTCCAGGGCATCGCCAAGCCGGTGAACGACCTGTCCCGTGGCTGCTCCGCCGACGACATCGTGGGCGTCGTCGCCATCACCGCCGTCCAGGCGCAGATGGCTGAGTAAATTATATACTCAAACCCCCTTGCAGGCCCCGCCGCGCTAACCGCGGCGGGGCCTTATTTGCGCAAAAGGCAAAGAGCCTAAATCGGGCGCCACCATAGCGTGACCAAGCCGCTAGGAGCCTACAACCCCCCCAGCTTGCAGGGTTTATATCAACCCAAAAGCCTATGTCACTCCCCCGTCGCAGCTGAATTAGAGACTACGTAAGGGGGCGATGTGGGCTCACCGCGTCAAAACAGCACTGCAATGCAGGGTGAAATAGGCTCGCACCTCTCGAGTGCCCCTACAGCAGGATGTCGGGATAGCAATCCTCGTCGAGCCAGAAATCGTTGCTGAGGTTTGACTTACCCGATTGTGCATCGAACGTAAAGGCGCGGAGCCTGTGGCTGCACATCGCGGCCGCGTACTCGAAAAAGTCGTCGTCTGTGACCTCGGACTTACGGCAGCCTTTTTCGTCGGCTATAACCTGGTAAACCGTGTCGAGTTCCTCATTGGTATAAAACTGTTTGTGCAAACGCTCCTCAGAGTCCCCTCCCCAGCCATTCTGAAGATTATTCCAGGAAACAGACTCGATAGACTCCGCTATCTCATCCTTATGGGCGACAAGAACGCGCGCAAGGGCGGCGAGGTTGTTTTGGCCCCATGACCCATTGAAGCTATTGCACATCCCGCTTACCAGGCAGGGAACCACCTCGTCGATCGAGCCGGGCATGTCCTCGAAAGCCTCGGCGCTCAGTTCGGGGTCAAGCCATTTCGAAGTGGCGATGTTCCCCTCGATGCTAAAAGGAATATTGGCATCAACGCCGCGCCCCTCTTGGCACGCCTTGTAGTTCTTGAGCATATCCGCGAGCAATGGGCTATTGATGCTTACCACGGCGAAGCTGCTGCTACTCGAGTTAGTAACGAAGTCAGTTCTAATTTTCATGTAAAACCGCCTCAAGAACCAAGACCATTCGGACCCGACCTAAACGCTTTGCGAGAGGCCCCCTGCACTCTCCATACAGGGGGCCTCATTCAAGCGTTCAAGTCGCTGCTATATGAACGGAAAACCGTTCTAAGCAAGCGGGTGGGGGCCAGCCGCGCGGACCTCGTCGGACATGGAGTGCAGGCGCCGCTCCGCGTTTTCCACAAACATGCAGGCGAGCTTCTCGGCGCAGGCGTCGTAAGCGTCCTTATCGGCCCAGGTGGCACGAGGATCGAGAAGCTCATCAGGTACGCCAGGGCAGCTCGTGGGGATATCGAGGTTGAAGCGCTCGTCGTGGACAAACTCGCAGTCGTCAATGATGCCGGACTGAGCAGCCTCAACCATCTTGCGAGTGTACTTGAGCTTGATGCGCGAGCCGGAACCGTAAGATCCGCCGGTCCAACCGGTGTTGATCAAGTACACGCGCGTGCCGCCGCGCTCGATCTTCTCGCCGAGCATCTTGCCGTAGACCATAGGGTCAAGCGGCATGAACGGTTCGCCGAAAAGGCTCGAGAACGTGGGCTGCGGCTCCTTGACCCCGCGCTCGGTGCCGGCGACCTTGGAGGTGAAGCCGGTCATGAAGTGATACATGGCCGCATTCGTGTCGAGCTTGGAGATCGGGGGCAGCACGCCGAAGGCGTCGGCCGTGAGGAAGATGACGACGTCGGGGATACGCTTGGCCTTGCCCTTCTTCACGGCGTTGTCGATAAACTCGACCGGGTAGGCTACACGGCCGTTCTCGGTCAGGCTCGTGTCGAAGTAGTCCGCCTTACGGGACTTCGGGTCGACAACAACATTCTCGCAAAGGGAGCCGAACTTAATCGCGTGCCAAATCTGCGGCTCGGTCTCCTCGGTGATGTTGATGGTCTTGGCATAGCATCCGCCCTCGATGTTGAAGACGGAGTCCTCAGCCCAGCCGTGCTCGTCGTCGCCGATGAGCTTGCGATTTTCCGCCGCCGAGAGCGTGGTCTTGCCCGTGCCCGAGAGGCCGAAGAACACGCAGGTGCCGTGAGACACAGGGTTCATGTTGCAGGAGCAGTGCATGGGAAGCACGCCGTCCTCAACGGGCAGCAAGTAGTTCATTGCCGAGAAGATGGCCTTCTTTATCTCGCCGGAATACTGCGTTCCCACGACGAGGATGACCTTCTCGCTAAAGTTAATGAGAACCGCTGCCTCGGAGTTCGTGTGGTGACGCTCGGGGTCGAGCTTAAGCCTCGGCGCAGCCATGACGACGAAGTCGGCAAGCCCGAACTTGGCAAGCTCCTCCTCCGTGGGGCGCACAAGCATCTGATGGGCAAAGAGCGCCTGGCTCGCGAGCTCGGTGATGACGCAGAACTTGCGGGCGTAGCGGCGATCTGCACCTGCGATGCCATGGACGACGAAAAGACGACGCTCAGAGAAATGCGCGATAACCTCCGCCTTGATGCGGGCATAGTCCTGCTCCGACATGGGAACGTTTACCTCGCCCCAGGCGATATCGTCATGCACCTCAGGCGTGTCGACGATGAACCTGTCGTGAGGGGAGCGACCAGTGTACTGACCGGTCTCGACGCACAGGGCACCGGTGGAGGCAAGCGTGCCCTCGCCGCGATCGACCGCCTTCTCGATGAGGACGGCGGGAGAGCAGTCGATCCAGGTCATGTCGTCGGTATGTGCGATCCCGTAATGCGCGAGCTCCTCGATGATCATGCATGCCTCCTTATTGCGGCCAAAGGGCCGGTTTATGAGCCGTTCGTGCGTCAGCGATCGCCCGCCAACGCGCACAATGGGGATTCTCCCCTGTTTTGTGATTTCCAGACTGTAAAGTTCTATAGGTGGCAGCCATTAATCCGAGAAGGGTGGTTTTGTTATGGCTTTGGAAACGATTTCGTGCGGAGAGCTCTCAGCCAGCATCGACCCAGCCGGCGCTCAGCTCATGAGCCTGAAAGTCGCGGATGCCGAGTATCTGTGGCAAGGAGACCCCGATTTCTGGCCCCGTAGGGCACCGGTTCTCTTCCCCTGCGTCGGGTGCCTTAAGGACGACGCCTCGATGAGCGCGCAAGGGCCGGTTCACCTCAAGCGCCACGGCATCGCAAGGCTCTACGACCACAAGGTCGTGTCCAACGACGGCAAGAAGGTCGTGTTCGAGCTGACTTCGAACGAGAAGACCAAGGAAGCCTACCCATTTGATTTCAAGCTCAACATGGAATATGAGGTGGACGGGACCTCGCTCACCCAGACCTTCCGCGTGACGAATACCGGAGAAGTCGAGTTGCCGTTTACCCTTGGAGGGCACCCCGCCTTCAACGTCCCCGTCCCCGGCGCAGGCAACGAGTCGTTCGATGATTACAAGCTCGTCTTTGCGGAACCATGGTGCGCGAAGGTACCGAAGATCGACGAGTCGGGGCTTCATGACTTCTCGAAGATGACCACACTCTTTGAGGACGCGCGCGAGATGGACCTGAGCCATACGCAGATCGAGCAGCTGCTCACGCTCGTGTTCTGCGACGTCCCCAATTATCGCGTATCGCTCGTTGGAAAGAAGAGCGGTCACGGCGTTGAGCTGGAGTTCCCCGGATTCGATTACCTTGGCGTGTGGACCGCGAGCGCCGATGCGCCGTTCGTGGCGATCGAACCTTGGCACGGTTGCGCCGACGCCTACGACGAGTCCGGGAAATTCGAGGACAAGCGCGACACCATCGAGCTCGCGGCCGGCTGTGAAACCGAGCTCGCCTTCACAATCACGCCGTTCTAAGCAAAGAAAACGATAGAAATAAGGACACCCTCCCCCGCAGAGCCGGAAATTCCGGAGATGCGAGGGAGGGTGTCCAAGTTGACTTACGGCATGTCCCAAGCCGCGTGGTCAGTGTGGAGAAGCCTCTCGGAAAGCTCGGACAAGGGCTCGCCGAGGAAGTCGCGGTAACAGGCCGCTACGTCGGGATTCTCGTGGCTGAATCGGATCTGCGCGCCCTTGTCGAGCGTGCGGAGGACCGTCGCCCTTTCGCGCGCAAGCTCACGGCCGTCGTGAATGGGCTGCCCGCCGCCGCCAACGCAACCGCCGGGGCATGCCATGACCTCAACGAAGTCATAGTAGGTGAGTCCACGGTCAAGCGCATCGAGAAGCGCCCCTGCGTTTGCGAGCCCGTGAACGATGGCGACGCGGAGCTCTCGACCGTTGAGGTCGAAGGTCGCCTCTCGCCAGCCCTCGCGGCCACGGACCTCTTTGAAGGCGTTGGGGGCAGGATTGCTGCCCGTTACCAGGAAGTAGGCGGAGCGAAGCGCTGCCTCCATGACGCCGCCGGTAGTGCCGAATATGACGCCGGCACCCGTGCCGAAACCGAGCGGACGGTCGAGCTCGCGGTCGTCGTAGTTGACCGGGTCGATGTGGGAGGCCCTGATCATGCGAACGACCTCACGGACCGTAAGCGCGACGTCGACATCGGGGTCCCCGCTCTCCCCCACCATGGTGGGAAGCGCAGCCTCGGCCTTCTTTGCGACGCACGGCATCACTGAGACGCAGAAAACATACTTGGGGTCGATGCCGAGGACCTCGGCGTAGTGGGTCTTGGCCATGGCCCCGAACATCTGCTGCGGCGACTTGGAAGTCGAGACCTGAGGCACGAACTGCGGGTAGCGGGCCTTCACAAAGCGGACCCAGCCGGGGCAGCAAGACGTCATGAGCGGCAGCTCGGGAGCGTCATCGCCACCGGCATCATGCTCGGCAATGCGGTGAAGCAGCTCAGTGCCCTCCTCCATGATGGTGAGGTCTGCCGAGAAGTCGGTATCGAACACGTAGTCGACACCCATTGCGTGCAAAACGGAGCACAGGCGCTCGACGGTCGCCTCTTCATGAGACAGGCCGAGCTTCTCGCCCCAAGAAGTGCGCACGGCGGGCGCGATCTGGAACATGACGACCTTGTTCGGGTCGGCGATCGCGTCGAACACGCGGTCGGTGTCATCGCGCTCGCGAAGGGCGCCGACAGGGCAATGAGTGATGCACTGCCCGCAGGCGGCGCAATCGACCTCGGTGATAGGCTTGCGGCCACGGACGTCAACAGAAGCGTGGGAGGCGCGGTTCGTGAGGTCCCAAACGCCAAGGCCCTGGACCTTCTCGCAAATCTGGATGCAGCGAAGACAGCGAATGCACTTCTCGTTGTCGCGAATGAGCGGGAAAGAACGGTCCCAAGAGTTGTGCTCGACGTGCTTCTTGTAAGGCAGGCGGTAAATGCCAAGGTCGTTAGCTACGGTCTGGAGCGTGCAGTTTCCGGAGCGCACGCAGCTCGTGCAGGAGGAATCGTGCTGAGAAAGCAGCAGCTGCACGTTGGTCTTTCGGGCGGCGCGGACCTTGGGGCTGTTGGTGTGGACGACCATGCCGTCAATAACGTTGTTGTTGCAAGCAGCGACGAGCTGTTCGGCGCCCTCGACCTCAACGACGCACACGCGGCAGCCGCCGACTTCATTTAAGTCCTTGAGATAACACAACGTGGGGATGTTGATCCCGACGGATGCGGCCGCCTCCAGGATCGTCGAGTCGGCAGGAACCTCAACGACCTTATCGTCGATCGTGATCTTTACCATTGGTCAATCCTCCCTCCGCGGAACGAGCCGAATCCGAAGTGGTCGCAACGCAGGCAGCGCGAGGCCTCCTGGCGAGCCTCTTCGGACGAGAGGCCCTGCTCGACAAGCTCCCAATCCCCAGTGCGCTCGCCTGCTTCGCGCTCTTTGAGCTCGCAACGACCGCACTTGTGGAGACCCTTGAGCTTAAGTGCGGGCAGCTCGGTATCGATGCCGACCTTGTGGTCGAAGCCAAGGTAATGGTCGATGTTGGCTGCCGCGACCTTACCGGCGTTGATGGCGCGGATTACGGTGGCGGGGCCCGTCTGGCAGTCGCCGCCGCAGTATAGCCCCTCGAAGCCCGGAACGGAGCCGTCCGGCTCGGTGACGATGCGGCCCCACTTGCAGGCGATTCCCATGGACTCGAAAGGCTCTGAGACGATGTCCTGGCCGATGGCGACGTAGACGCGCTCGCACTCCACCACGCGTTCCGGCTCCTCCGAGGCGCGCGGGGCGGGGCGGCCTCGGCGGGGCTCGCCGATGATCTGGGGCTGGACGCGCAAGCCGCAGGCGCGCCCGGACTCGTCGACCTCGACGGCAACGGGAGCCGTGAGCTCGAGGATCTCGCAGCCCTCGGCCTGGGCACCTGCGATCTCGGCATCCTGGGCCGTCATATCGCAGATGCGGCGGCGATAGACGATGGACACCTTGGAGGCGCCGAGGCGAACGGCGGAGCGGGCGACATCCATGGCGACGTTGCCGCCGCCGACGACCACGATGCGCTGGCCCGTGAGGTCAGGCATCTCCTCGTCACCGATTGCGCGGAGCATCTTCACCGCGGACTCGACGCCCGGGGCGTCTTCGTTGGGAAGCCCGAGCTTCTTGTCGGTGTGCGCGCCGATGGCAAGATAAACGGAATCAAAGTCGGCGCGGAGACGCTCGAGCTCGGAGGCGTCGACCGAGTGCTCGAGCTCGACGTCGATGCCGCACTCCAAGATCCAGTCGATCTCGGACTGAAGGCGCTCACGGGGAAGGCGATAACTGGGAATACCGTAGCGGAGCATGCCGCCGAGGTGTTTACGCTGCTCGAAAATGGTGACCTCATGGCCCATGATGGCGAGGTAATACGCGCACGAAAGGCCGGCGGGGCCGCCGCCCACAACGGCGATCTTCTTCTTTGTGGCGGGAGCGATCCACGGGCGGTAATCGGACTCCATGTGCTCGGTCGCATAGCGCTTGAGGGCGAGGATGTTCATCGGGTCATCGACCATGCCGCGGCGGCAGTGCATCTCGCAGGGGTGCTCGCACACGAGGCCGCAAACGCAGGGCAGCGGGTTATCCTTGCGAATGAGCTTCACGGCGTCGGTGTTTCGGCCGGCCTCGACAAGAGAGATGTAGCCCGGGATATCAACGTGAGCGGGGCAACCAGAGACGCACGGAACCTGCTCGGCACCCTCGAATCCACAGCTGTGATACCGGATATGGTGCTCGAAGTCGTCGCGGAACCCGCGGATGGCCATAAGGGCCATCTCGCCCGCCTCATAGCCGATGGCGCAATCGCTCGAGTAGTAGATCGTCTCGGCGGTCCGCTCGATGAGCTCGAGCGTCTCGTCGGTCGCGTCCCCCTCGAGCACATCCTGCAGAAGGTCGTCGAGCGCTCGCAGGCCGACGCGGCACGGGGTGCACTTGCCGCAGCTTTGCGTCGAGCACATGCGCACAAGAGCCGCCGTGAACTCGACAGGGCACGGAGCAAGCGAGCTCACCGCCAGTCGACGACCCAGGGCGTCGTGCAGGTCGTCCATTATCGCCTGGGCGTGGCTGCGCTCCATAACGTGAAGCCTTGCCATACAGTCTCCTCTCCTTGCAACATCGCAGACAAGTAAGCCCCAACCTACTTGTCTACGTCCTACTTCTTACTATTAGTTTGCAAAACCAAACGAATAGTTAGGTGTTAGTGTATCGTGAGAAAAAGAGCGGCAAATAACCCGCTCCCGTCAGCGGCCCCAATTACGCCGCAAGTGACGCAAACTAACTGTATTTACATACAATTACGGGCGCATTTAAGGAAAGCGCCCGTAATTTGTTAGATAACTTATTATTATTGTACAACTCCATCAGCAGGCAATAGCGCGCACCGCGTCTAGAGCAAAATTTACATCACTGTCGGTGTTATTCCAACCGAAGCTGAATCGGACGACACCCTGCTCCTCAGTTCCAAGCGCGCGGTGCATGAGCGGCGCGCAATGGGCGCCCGAACGCGTGGCGATACCGAACTCGTTCATGAGGATATCGGAAACGTCGGCAGACCCCATCCCCTCAACGTTGAGCGAGACGATGGCGCAACGATCCGGCTGATCAAAATCGCCATAGGCAACGACGCCGGGAATGTCACGCAACCCTCCAAGGAAGTGCTTCGCAAGCGCCCCCTCGCGACTGCAGGCCACAGACGGGCCGCCGTTGGCCTCGAGGAAATGAACCGCGGCAAGAAGCCCGGCGAGCCCATGGACGTTGAGCGTGCCCGCCTCAAGCCTCGTGGGCCAATCAAGAGGCTGCCTCCGGTCGAACGAGTGGACTCCGGTTCCGCCCTCAAGCAGGGGCAAGACTTCCACTCCATCAGCCACGCAGATGCCGCCGGTGCCCTGCGGCCCCATAAGGCCCTTGTGACCGGTAAAGCAGAGGACATCAATGCCCATTTCCCGCATATCGATGTCGTGATGCCCGGCAGTTTGCGAGGCATCGACAACAAGAAGCGCGCCGGCGTCGTGCGCGACGCGGGAAACGCGGCTCAGATCACAGACATTGCCCGTGACGTTGGAGGCGTGCGTGCAGAAGACCGCCCTAGTACCGGGAACAACGAGTCGAGTGAGCTCATCGTAATCAAGAACGCCCTTCTTGTCGCAGCCGGCGTAGAAAACATGGGCGTTGCGCTCATCTGCCATGCGGGAAAGAGGGCGAAGCACGGAGTTGTGCTCAAGAACGGTGGTGACGACCCGGTCTTTCTTGCCGACCAAACCTTGAATCGCGATATTGAGGGCCTCGGTCGAGTTGGCCGTGAAGCAAACATGATCTGCGCTCGCACAACCAAAAAGGCTCGCCACAGCCTCGCGGCAGGAGGAGACAGTGCGCGCGGCATCGAGCGACTCAGCCGTTGCTCCCCTCCCCGCGTTTCCCATCGAAGTGAGGGCGCGACAGACGGCATCGACCACCTCTTGAGGTCGCCAAAGGCTCGTCGCAGCGTTGTCGAGATAAATCAGCTCGCCGTACGTCATGCGAGCTCCCAGAGTCCGACGATGTCCATGCCGCTCCAGGCAATCCCGGCCGCGGCGAGCTCAAGCTCAAAGGCGGGCTTATCGGCAGGCGACACCTTCCAAGCAAGGCCGCAGCCAGCAGAGATCTGGCCGGGCACGGGAATCATTCGGCCGGGAAGGTCCTTCTTTGCACAGAGGTCCTCGCACGCCATGGCGGCAGCCGTGGTCGGAAACGTGATGACCAGAGAATCGACTTTAACGCGCATGAAGCAGCCTAGGGACGGACGATGTGGGATGCCTGCTCAAGCTTCTGGCAGATCACGTACATGTTCGTGACCTCGCCCACCGCAAGGGTATCGGCGATGCCGAAGTGGTTGAGGCAAGTGCCGCAAGTAAGAATCTCAACACCCTGAGAGGCAAGCGACTTAAGGTCATCGAGCGCGGGAGACCCCTCGCAGGTCAAGTGGGCGCCCCCGTTGTAGAACAGCATAGTGGCGGGAAGCTCGTCTTGCTGAGTGAGCGCGTAGATGAAGGCCTTCATGAGGTTACGGCCGAGCTCGTCAGAGCCATTGCCCATGGCGTCAGAGGAGACCTGAACAACGAGGTTCTTCTTTGCGGGGATATAGCACTGGGCGTCGTCGGCATCCTCCGCAGCGACCTCAACGCCTTCGGGCGCAGTGAACACAACGTGCCACTCCTTCTCGGCCGCCTGCGTGACGGCGACCCCGCAGCCCTTGTCTGCAGCGAGGCGCTTGAGGTTCTCGACGGCCACCTGATTGTCGACGAGGGTCTCGACGGTCCCCGCGCCACCAAGAGAGGCCAGGGCCTTGATGGTCTTTACCACAGGGATGGGGCACGCATCGCCCAAAGCGTTGACCTGCACTTCGTTTGCCATATCAAAATCCTTGTCTCTAGAAGCAACGATAACGAGAATAGCTGAACATCAACAGACGCGAACAGAACATCCCTCGTGCGCGACCATAGACCCGACGACCGAGGCGGGCTGGCCGGCATCACGCAGGCGTGAGACAAGCTCATCTGCGTCGCCCTCGGGCATGGCAAGTAGCAACCCGCCGGAGGTTTGCGGGTCGAACAGTACGTCCGAAAGATCGAGCGGCACATCGTCGGAGATGCTCACACGCGGCCCGAAGAAATCCCGGTTGCGATAAGCGCCGGCGGGAATGAGCCCCATGCGCGCCATCTCTCGGGCACGTGCCATAACCGGAACGTCGGAAGCATTGATGAGCGCCGTCAGGCCACTCGCCTCGGCCATCTCGCAGCCGTGGCCCATGAGCGAGAAACCCGTGACATCCGTGCAAGCATGCAGCTCAAGGCCGCAAGCGAGCTCGATCGGCAGCTTATTCAGCGTAATCATTGAGTCTGTAGCGACCTTAACGCCCTCATCGTCGAGGATGCCACCCTTATGCGCAGAGGTCAGAATCCCCGTGCCGAGCGCCTTGGTAAGCACAAGGACGTCCCCCTCGCGGGCGCTACGGTTCGCGAGCAGGCGGTCAAGGTTGACAAAACCAGAGACCGCGAGCCCGAACTTCGGCTCATGGTCGTTGATTGAATGCCCGCCGGCCACGATAACGCCCGCCTCGCGGCACTTGTCGGCGCCACCGGCCAGAATCTGACCGGCGACCTCAAGCCCCAGGCAATTGGGGAAACACAGGAGATTGAGCGCAAGGACCGGGGTTCCCCCCATGGCCCATACGTCCGAAAGGGCATTTGCTGCCGCGACCTGCCCAAATAAAAACGGATCGTCTACCATCGGCGGAAAGAAGTCGGTGGTGCCCACGAGCCCTCGGCCGTCGCCTAAGTCGTAAACGTAGGCGTCGTCGGACGCATCGAACCCAACGAGCAGCTTGTCATCCTCGAGCCTCGGAAGCTCGGCGAGCACCTGCGAGAGATAACCGGGCGCAAGTTTGGCGGCACAGCCCGCCGCCTCGACGAGCTCGGTTAGTTTAACGCCTGTCATATCCATAAGCTTCTCCATTCCAATGCCTCAATCGTATAACGCCCGAAACGCTAAAGCGCGAGCGCTCGCTCAGCGGACCCAAGAGCCCCCGCGAAACGAGCGTTTGGGCAAGAAGAAACTGGGGAGCCGATCAGCTTACCGATCAAGTCGGTGAAATAGCCATTGTCACAGAGCCCGCCCGTGAGAAAGAAAGGCCCCTCGTCGGAGAAACCGCCGGCAAGCGAGGCCACTCTTGAGGCGACTGACTCAAGGACGCCGTAGGCTATACCTTCGCGCGGCTCTCCCCTGCCAACAAGGCTGATGACCTCAGACTCCGCAAAGACAGTGCACATACTTGATATCTTAATGCCCAGTCCCTCGCCATCCGAGGCGAGTCGAGAAAGCTCAAGCTGGGAAACACCAAGCTTGTCGGACATAACCTCGAGAAAACGGCCGGTGCCCGCAGCGCACTTGTCGTTCATGATGAACTTGACCACACGGCCCCTCTTCAAACGGATGACCTTAGTGTCCTGGCCACCGACATCGATGACAACGCCGTCGGGGCCAAAGAGCCTCGCCGCGCCGAGGCCATGGCAGGTAATCTCGGTAACCACCTTGTGGGCGTATGGAACCGAGACTCTGCCGTAGCCGGTGGCGACGACGCGCACATCGGCGGCACCGATGTCAAACCCCTTGGCAAGAAGCGCGTCTTTGGCCCTAGCCGCAGCCTCAACGCTCGAGAAGCCGGTTGGCATGACATCCACATAAGCGACATCCCCGCCCTCGTCGAGAACGGCAAGCTTCGTCGCTGTGGAGCCAATGTCGATTCCGATACCGACCACCGCAAGCCCCCCTACAGAGTCTCGATGAACGCCGCGATTCGGGTGTCGATCTGGCCCTGGTCGCCGGCCGAGTAATCGGTCTCGATCTTCAGGTACGGAATGCCCGCCCCCTCAACGGCCTTCTGCATACGGGCGCTCTCGATGTTGAACGTGTGGCAAGCGGTGAGGACATTCTCGACGACGCCATCCACATGGTACTTCTCGCACATCGCGAGCGTGTTCTCCATACGCCCGTCGTTGGGGGTCATCACAGAGCAGTTGATGTCGAGGTAGCGGTCCGAGATAGCGCGGAGGATGTCGGGCGCGTTCTCGTCGACCATCATGCGGGCGGTACGCTCGCCGGAGCAGTCGTCCATACAGACGATGACGCCGCCGTTCGTCTCGATCGTGCGGCCGATCTTGTTGATCACGCCGCCGACGGGGCAGCCGGTGATGAGGATGCGCTTGGCGTCGGCGGGGACCGGGCGCTCGCCAGCCTCATACGCGGACTTGCGAGCGGCTACCGTTTCCTCGATCTTCTTTGTGTAGGAAACGATGTCGAAGCTGAAGGTGCCGGCGAACATTGTGCTCATGAGCTCGACGCCGGTCATCGCAGGAGGCTCGAGGGCCTGCAGCTCGAACATGCTCAGCTGGGCCTCGCGCAGTCGATTACGTCGGGCTGCGGCGTCGCGCAGGTCCTCATTGGTGATGGTGATGCCGTAGAGCTTCTCCAAGCGCTCAAGGAGAAGCCTGCACTCCTCGTACCAGCCGTCGCTCTCGTAAGCGCGGTCACGCCCCTGGGGAAGATGCAAAATATGGGTCTCTTTGAGCTCGGAGAGAAGCTCGTACATCTTTTTCTTTCCGTCGCAGGTGGTCTCGCCAACGATCATGTCGCTGAAATACGTGAATGGACACTTCTCGGAGTACGCGAAGCCGTAGGTCGACTTAATCAGCGGGCAGAGGTTTGCGGGAAGCACCTTCTCGGCCTCAGGAATGACCTCGTCGGAAGTGCCGCAAAGTGCGACGCTGGAGGCGCCGGCGGCGTCGATGATCTCAAGCGGGGTATAGCTGCACAGAAAGCCCACCAGCCGGTTGCCCGCCTGCTTGAAGTCCTTTACGTGGATGAAGCTCGCCTTGCGCTGCTCGTTGAACTCCTCAAAGGTGCGCGGAAGCAGGGCGCCGTTCTCGTACATGTGAATCCTCTCCATTCTGATGCGGGGATCAATCAAGTTGCAGACCTGCGGGGAGCAGAGCCGACGAGCCCTTCGGCCTTAGGCGCCAGGCGCACGATAAATCTCGGTGTAAGCCCCTTTTATAGGGTCTTCGGAGACCTTTACAACGAACTCGACCTCCTGAGGCCACGTTTTCCCGTCTCCCAACGGGAAATCAGTGAACCTCGCGCACGTGCCGCAGCTGCTAGAAATAGCCCGTGGCACCGGCATAAGCTCGACGCTCACGTGCTTCTCTTGGCAAAGCCTCCTAAATCGGGTGGCGCCAAAATGAGAGAAGAAGGCCGCGATGTAGGTCATCAATTCCTCCAGCAAACGCAAACTCCGCCGGAACGGTTCCGGCGGAGAAAGCGACTATTTCGTGATGTCGAGCGTAAACTCACCATTGTTCTCGGACACGCTGACCGCGTACCCTTGGCTCATGGCATAGCGACTCACGTTCTCTTTTGCGGCAACGGCGTCAACAAGCACCTGGTAGGCAGTCTCCTTAGAGACCATGGCGTTGCGGGTCATTACAACAGGCTCCGGGCACGAAAGGCCGCGGGCGTCGACTATCTGCATTGGTACTCCTCTCAAAATGGCCTAAGGTACCTTAGGCCTTCTTCTTTCCGAAGGTGTTCGCGCAGGCGATGGCAAGCACGACGGCAAAGCAGACGATAACGGCAATCTGGCCGTTGAGCGTGGCGCCCTTGCCGCTGGAAGCCAGACCGAAGTTGTGGGCGAACGCGGCGCCGGCAGCAAGGCCAAGAATTGCGATGCCGGAGTCGGCATTACCCTCGCCCGAAAGGATCATCTGCCTGAGCGGGCAGCCGCCGAGGAGCACACAGCCAAAACCCATAACAAGCGTGCCGAGGAAGTTCCACAGGCCGTCGGTGTGGGCAATCGGCTGCTCGGCAAAACCAAGCTTGAAGTAGGAGCCGCCCATGCCATAGGTGAGCACGAGGTTAGTGACGAGCGCAGCGACGAGAATGGCGACAAAACCAAGAAGCAGCTTGTTCTCGCGGAACAAAACGAAATCACGGATACCGCCGACCATGCAAAGACGGGTCTGCTGAGCGATCGCGCCAACAATGAGGCCGGCAGCGAGAGAAATGGCTATCGCAGCGTGCTTAGCGCCGGGGCCTGCGCCTTCAGGCGAGAAAAAGATAAACGCGGGCGCCGCGACCAGAAGGGCGATGAGCCCCAGCTGGACAATCGGCCAAATGACGCCCTCGGAAGCCGGAAGGCGATACGTCCTCTGAAGCGAGAAGCCCTTGTTCAGAAAATAGGTGCCGATAAGGATGCCGCACACAAAGCCGGCAAGGCCGACGATTGCGTTGAGGTCGCCGCCCGCGATGCGCAAGATCATGCGGAAGGGACATCCAAGGAACATGAGGGCGCCGATCATGACGCAGAACCCAAGCACAAAGCGAGTGACTGGCGCAGAGCCGCCGCGGGGAGAGAACTCCTTCTTTGCGAAGGCGAGCAGGAAGCTTCCGAGCACAAGGCCGACAAGCTCCGGGCGGATATACTGAACCGCCTCCGCTCGGTGAAGCCCGAGGCCGCCAGCGGTATCGCGGATAAAGCAGGCGATGCAGAAGCCCATGTTGGCGGGATTGCCGAAGAACACGAGCATCGAGGCGATGACTCCGATGACGGCGCCTCCAGCGATGATCGCTGTCTTCTCCTTCTTCAAGTCCATAATGAGGTATCCCTTCTTTCTTCGATCACGAATCGACCGTTTGCGAACCAAACAGCCTGTTTGGTTCGCAAACAGATTATAAGTCGTTATAGTTTTCCGTAAATAACCATTCCGTCAACGGAGATTTTTAATGGGCGAGCGAATTTACCTAGACAACGCGAGCACAACCTTCCCAAAACCTCCGATTGTGGCCAAAGCGGTCTATTCATACATGACCGAGGCCGGGACAAATATAGGAAGGGGCGATTACTCGAGCGCGTACGGTGTTGAGGATGCCGTATTCGAGACGCGGGAGCTCATTTGCGGGCTTATGGGGGGAGAAGACCCTGCGCAAGTTGTATTTACCCGCAACGTAACCGAGTCGATAAACCTGCTGCTCAAGGGTTTTCTCGAACCGGGCGACCATGTGGTTGTCACGAGCATGGAGCACAACGCGGTGATGAGGCCGCTTACGCAACTGACCGCTAAAGGCATCACGTTTTCAAGAGCAGCATGCTCGCCGCAAGGCGATCTTGATCCAAGCGATATCGAACGTCTCATTACCCCTCGAACAAAACTCGTTTTGACCACGCATGCGAGCAACGTGTGCGGAACGGCCACGCCGATCCGCGAGATCGCGAAGGTTTGCCGCGCGCACGGTGTCCGATTTGCCATCGACGCTGCCCAGAGCGCAGGAGTACTGCCCATCGATGCCCGTGCATGGGGCATCGACGCCGTGTGCTTCACCGGCCACAAGGGCCTGCTCGGGCCCCAAGGCATCGGCGGCATTATGTTCACGGGAGATTTCTCCAAAGAAGTGTCCACGCTAGTCGCCGGTGGCACAGGAAGCTCCAGCGACCTTGAGTTCATGCCCTCGTTCATGCCCGACAAGCTCGAGGCAGGCACCCCCAATCTCCCCGGAATCGTGGGACTCGGGGCGGGAATCGAGTGGATCAACAACAATGGGATTGGCGCCATCAGGGAGCATGAGCTTGCGCTGGCAGGTCGCCTCATGGAAGGCATGGCGCCGCTCGAAGAGGCGGGGCTCGTGCGCATTGTCGGAAAGAAGGGCCTAACGGGAAGGACCGGCGTCGTGAGCATCCAAACCCCGCGTCATGAGCTGGCGCAGGTGGCCCACGCGCTCGATGCCGAGTTCGGAATCCAAGTTCGCGTCGGCTTGCACTGCGCACCCTCGGCGCACAAAACGCTCGGGACGTTTCCCACCGGCACTATCCGGTTCAGCATGGGCTGGTCGAACACCGAGATAGATATAGACAGTGCCCTATTCGCCCTTCGTCGCCTTCTTTCCTAACCTGCAAATTCAGCCTGTCTGATTTGGCAGTCGTATTTGTCTGTCTGAATCAAGGCGTTCCGAAGCAGCTAATTTGAACAGAAGGTGATGATCAATTAAAAAGAAGAAAGACGGACACCTCAAAATCGGTATCCGCCTTTGAAGTGCGACTAGTGTCGACACGCCTCGACGAACGACTTCCAGATGTTGAAATCGGGATCGCTGGAATACCACGTGTACTCCGGATGCCATTGGACGCCGAGGACGAATCGCTTGCCGGGCATCTCGATGCACTCGGGAATCCCGTCGTCCGAACGCGCCGAGAGCACAAGGCCCTGGCCAAGCCGATCGACGCAGCAATGGTGGGCGGAGTTCACGGAATATCGTTCTTCTTCCCCGCAAGCTCGATACAGAAGGGAACCCTCCTCGATAATCACGTCGTGACTCCTCGTTTTCATGAGGTTGACGTGGTTCCACTCGTGAGACCCGGGGATTCGCGGCACGCTGGGGACGTCCATGGAGAGCGTTCCCCCAAGGGCGACGTTCAGCGCCTGCGTCCCTCGACAAACGGTAAACAAGGGCTTATCGGCCTCTATCGCAGCCTTCAGAAGCACCATTTCGAAGGCGTCGCGCTCGGGGCAGAATGTGCAGCCAGGGTGGTCGCCGTCATCACCCCACAGCTTCGGGGACACATCAGGTCCGCCAGGCAGGCAGATACCATCCGCCCGATCGACATACTCGCGGATCAAGGCCTCATCCTCGGTAAGGTTCATCATGACGGGCAAGCCGCCTGCCTCGAAAAGGGCGTCGACATAGCACTTGGCTGTCGCCTCGTTCTCGGAAAGCTGCTCCTCCCCATACATCTTGCCAGGCTCGAATCGAGGAGCGACAAAGATGAGGGGGCGCGCCGAGGGCTTCTCGCTGTGCGCAGGGCAGTCGGGCTCGCAGGTATCGCAAGAAACGCAAGTCCTCATTGTCTAGTGCCCCTTAATGCTGTTTAGGAAGTCCTTTGCACGCTCGGTCTTCGGGTGATCGAAGAACTCCTGGGGCAAACCCGTCTCGACGATTTGACCGTCGGCCATGAAGATAATTCGATCGGCGACGCGACGGGCGAAATTCATCTCATGCGTAACCACGATCATGGTCATGCCCTCGCGAGCAAGCTTGACCATAACATCGAGCACCTCGTTGATCATCTCCGGGTCGAGCGCGCTCGTAGGCTCATCAAAGAGCATGGCCTTGGGGTGCATGGCCAGGGAACGGGCGATCGCAACGCGCTGCTGCTGACCGCCAGAGAGCTGAGCGGGAACCTTGTGCGCCTGTTCGGCCACGCCCACGCGCGCGAGCAGGTCCATGGCGACTTTCTCCGCCTCGTCCTTCTTCATACCAAGAGCCTGAATGGGGCCAAGGGTGACGTTCTCAAGAACGCTCATGTGGGCAAAAAGGTTGAAGCTCTGGAAAACCATTCCAAGCTCTGCTCTAACCTTGGTGAGCTTCTTGCCCTCCTGCGGCAGAGGCTCGCCTTCGATGAGAATCTCGCCAGAGTCAATGGTCTCGAGACGATTGATCGTGCGACACATAGTGGATTTGCCGGATCCGGAAGGCCCAATAACGACGACAACCTCGCCACGGTCTACCACGAGGTTGATGTCATTGAGCACGTGAAGATCGCCATAGTGCTTATCCACGTGACGGAGCTCGATGATGGGCGCTTCGACCTTTTCTTTCTGGGTCATGTCTCTCCTATCCAAGCGGGAAGCTTAGCGAATGATCTTGACACCCATGCGGTGCGACGCGTACACGGATGCCTTGTTGATCAGATAGTTGATGAGAATGTAAATCACGGCAACGACGAGGTACGTCGACACGAGCGCATCGTAGTTGGTTCGAAGCACCTGGGCATTCTGCATAAGATCTGGGAACGTGACAACATAGGCAAGGGCAGTGTCCTTGACAACGACGACAAGTTGGCTGATCAGGGACGGAATGACAAAGCGGATGGCCTGGGGAAGCACGATCTTCGACTTGACCTTCCAACGAGACAATCCGATGGAGAGGCCCGCCTCGGTCTGGCCGCGCGGGACCGCGTTCACGCCAGCGCGAAAGACCTCCGCGAGGACGCCGGAAGCCGCGAGCGAAATCGGGATGGTGAGCATCCAGAACGAGTCCATCTTGAGACCGAGGCTCGGAACGATAAAAAAGAAGCCGTAGATGAACAGCAAGCTTGGAACGCCGCGGAAGAAGTTCGTGATGACGCCGCAGGCCACGGAAAGCAGGCGGATGTGGCTGATCCTGCCCAGCATGAGCAGCATGCCCAGCACGAGCGAGATGACCGCCGCAGTAAGCGCGACCTGGAAGGTGCCGAGCAGGCCCTTTCCCAGGTAAATCCAGGTAGTGCGCCAACTAAACAGCTCCCAATACCTGGAAGACAGCTGTCCTGTGACCCAAAACCTATAAACCACGAAGGCAATAAGAGCAGCGATCGCCGCGAGCGAGACGATTGTTCCTACAAACATCTTTACTCGGGTCTTTGGGCCAGGCGCCTCATAAAGCGCATCTCGCATGGAGGAAACAGACTGAGCGTTTGCCATTAGCGCATCACCCTGACCTTCTGGTCAATCTTGTTGCCAACGAAGCCGGCGACAAGCGCGGTAGCGATGTAGCCGCAGGCAGAGACAGCAAAGGTGACGACGCCGGCGGACTCACGCGTATTGATGTAGGAAACGAGCCCGGTGAGCTCCTGCGGGGACATCGGCACCTGAGAGCCGAGGGCGGTGGTGAGCATGACGGCAATAAAGAGGTTCGTCATAGGAAGAACCGCCGAGCGAAGCGCCTGCGGAATAACGATATGGCGAAGGATTTTCGTAAACGAAAGGCCGATGGACCGGGCCGCCTCGATCTGCCCAACTCCGATCGTATTGATGCCGGACATGAAGTTCTCGGAACCGAACGCGGAGCCAAGAAGGACCGTGCAAAGCACGACGCTGGGCTCGTAATCAAGAACAAGCTTGAGGTGCGGAAGCGCGTACACCACGATAAGAAGAAGCACGGCGCCGGGAATGTTTCGAAACACCTGGACGTAGAAGTCGCCGAACAGGCGAAGAGGCTTGAACGGGCAAACGCGCAGAACGGTTATCAAAACCGAAAACACCATAACGAGCGCAAACGAGATGGCGGTGATACGCCACGTCGTAAGCAGGGCCGTGAGATAGTTGGGCCCGTATGTGGAAAGAAGCTCAGAGAGCCCCATCGTTCCTCCTTGTAAACATGAGGGCCTTCCGCAAAAAGGTACGGAAGGCCCCGTTTAAGCAACCAAGCTAGCAAGACATGCAATTGTGTATGTCCCGCCTGCCGGGATTAGGCGCCGAGGGCGGGAGCCCCGGTCTCGGCGGTGGCGCCGGTGCGATCGGCAATGCAGATCTTGTAGAACTCAGCCCACTTGCCGTCGTCCTCGAACTTCTTCAGGAAGTCGTTGACGAAGTCGACGCCGTCGGAGCCGAGCTTAAGACCGATGCCGTACTTGTCCTCAGGGCCGAAAGAATCGACGGCAAGGCGATACTTGCCGGGGTTCTTTACGATGTTGCCCATGTGCAGCGTGTTGTCGACGACGTAGGCGTCAACACGACCCTGCTCGAGAGCGGCGCGGCACTCGTCGTCCTTGGAGAACTCCTGGACCTCGGCCTCGGGAGCATACTCCTCGACGATCTGGGGACCGGTGGAGCCGGACTGGACGGCGACCTTCTTGCCCTTGAGATCATCAACGGAGTTGATATCCGTGTTGTCGGCGGCAACAAGAACACCCTGGTGAGCCACGAAGTACGGGCCGGCAAAAGAGATCAGGGCCTTGCGCTTGTCGTTGATGGTGTAAGTGGCGAAGACGGCGTCCACGTTATCGTTCTGAAGAACGGACTCGCGGGTATCGGAGGTCATCTGGGTATAGTCGTACTTGTTCTCGTCGCCGAGAATGTAGCGAATGAGCGAAAGGTAGATGGCCGCGTCGAAACCGTATACCTTGCCCGTGGTCTCGTCGAGCTGAGAGAAGAGCACCGAGGTGCGCGTGGCGCCAAGACGGAACGTGCCCGCATCCTTGATGGCCTTGGCCCAGGCGTTTGCCTCGATAGTGGCGTCATCGGCCTGATCGATGGTGGCCACGAGCTTGTCGAATGCGTCCTTATCGATGTCGGTGTTGGCGGCGGTGGCGGTATCGCCCTTGGAATCGCTCGCGGGCTCGGAAGGACCGTCGGAGCAGGCAGTAAGACCGAGAGTGGCCGCAGCGGTGAAGCCGAGGCTGATGGCCTGGCGACGGTCGAGCATAAGCTTCTTCATTGAATTCCTCCCTTGGTGATTAACTCAAAAAACCTTGGCAGCGCCGAGGCATTGAGTTCACTATACCCACGCAAGGGCAACTTTAATTCCTACCTCCGAGGGGTGTTTACCAGTCGTAACAAAAAATGCGCCCCGCCGCATTCTGGCGACGAGGCGCATTCGCTCTATCGAGAAAGAAAAACTAGCCGAGAAGATCAGCGACGTCGAGGGCGATCATGTACTCCTCGTTGGTGGGAACCAAGAGAACACGGATCTTGGAATCGGGCGTGGAGATGACGCGCGGCTCGCCGGAACGAATGGCGTTGAGCTCGGGATCGATCTGAACGCCGAGCCAGGCAAGGCGATCGGCAACGCCCTGGCGCATCTCGGCGGAGTTCTCGCCGATGCCGGCGGTGAAGACCATGGTGTCAACACCCTCCATGGAGCAGACCATCTCGGAGGTCAGCTGGGCGGTGCGGTAATAGAACATCTCGAGAGCCATCTTGCAGTTCTCGTCTCCGTTCTCGGCGCCGGCCTCGATGTCGCGGGAGTCGGAGGAGACGCCGGAGACCGCGAGCATGCCGGACTGCTTATTCATCATGGTGTCGATCTCGTCGATCGAGTAGCCGCCCTCACGAGAAAGGAAGAACACGGTGGCCGGGTCGAGAGTGCCGCAGCGGGTGCCCATGATGAGGCCGTCGAGCGGGGTCAGGCCCATGGTGGTGTCCATGCACTTGCCGTCTTCGATGGCGCACAGAGAAGCGCCGGAGCCGAGGTGAAGGCTCACGAGTTTGTGAACGTCGCCGCCGAGGAACTCATTGGTGGCGCGCCAGATGAAACGGTGGGAGGTGCCGTGAGCGCCGTACTTGCGGACGTGAAGCTTCTCGACCACATCGCGCGGCAGGGCATAGCGCCATGCGTGCTCGGGCATGTTGTAGTGGAAAGCGGTGTCGGGGACGATGACGTTGCCGATCTCGGGGAACATGTCGCGGCAAATCTCGACGACGTCAGCCTCGGCGTAGTTGTGAAGCGGGGCGAGCGGAGCGACCTCGCGGACCTTGGCGAGGACCTCGTCGTCGACGACGGCGGACTCGGGGAAGTACCAGCCGCCCTGAACAACGCGGTGACCAATGCCGTTGATGGGCTTATCCACGGCCTTCAGAATCTCGAAGACGTGCTTGACGGCAGTTTTGTGGTCAGGAAGCTCGACCTCGAGCTTCTGCTTCTCGCCGCCCATCTCCTCGTGGCCGATGAAGGAACCCTCGATGCCGATGCGCTCGCAGTTGCCCTTAGCGTAGACCTCACGGGTGTCGACGTCGAGCAGCTGGTACTTCAGCGAAGAGCTGCCGGCATTGATGACCAGGACGTTCATTGATCTCCTCTCGCGCGGGCGACCTAAGCCCGCATTTTTGAATTAGGTCAAGCCTTTGTATGATAGACCCAAACAAGCTAAACAAAATGGCTAAACGAGTCTTTAATCAGTGAACACGACCTCTTCAAGGATGCGGGCAGCGTTCTCGATGCATTTGGGACAGCTGCACAAAACCTCGCCGGTGTCGACTCCCTTAAGGTCCCGGCAACGCGTGGCCCCCGACGCCTCGGAGAAGCGCGCAACGACCTCGCGAGAGATCTTGTACGTGTCTTTCTTCGTCGTGGGGTGCTCAAGGTCGGCGCCGGATTTGGCAAGGCCGCAGATGACGCAGGCGCCGCTCAGCGCTCCGCAGGTGCCCTCCATGCCGCCCATACCGAGGCCCAGGCCCTCGGTAGCGGCGAACAGCGTCCGCTTATCGGCTCCGACCAGGTCGGCATAGGCACAGGCTACCGCCTGGGCGCAGTTATAGCCCTTGTTGTGCAGAGCGGCGCAATCGGCAATACGCGACTCCATCGTCTATTCCCCCTCCGGAAGAAGGCCTTCACCGAGCTTCACGCCGCCGAGAACGTGCATGTGAAGGTGCATGACGGTCTGACCGGCATCGGCGCCGGTGTTCATAATGCAGCGAAAGCCCGTCTGGGAGATGCCCGTCTTTTCCGCAACCGCCTCGGCAGCATCGGACATCGACTTGAGCGTTTTGGCAGGAACGCCGTCGACGAAGTTTGCATAGTGCTCCTTGGGCACAACGAGCACGTGAACCGGGGCCTGCGGGTTCAGATCCCTGAACGCGACGACATTGTCGTCCTCAAAGAGAAAGTCGCTCGGAATCTCGCCGTTCGCGATCTTGCAGAAAATGCAGTCGGACATGGTTTTCTCCTTATGGTTGTAGGCGGGCCGTTTACTCGTTGATGAACGCGGTGGAGGGCGCCGAGACGGTGTCGGTCACGGGAGCGCTCTCGCTGGTTGCGTCAAGAAGCACGCGCACTTTCTGCTCGGCGTCGTTCAGGCGGGAACGAAGGCTGCGCAGAAGCTCAACTCCCCTGCCGTAGCGCTCGAGCGACTCCTCAAGCTCAAGATCGCCAGCCTCAAGCGAACGAACAATCTGCTCAAGCTCGATCGATGCTTCCTTAAAGCTCATCTCATCGATATTCTTTTCGGCCATTACGGCCTCCTTTCTACGTGCGAGCACGCATAGTTACGATTTTATCCCTGGTCTACTGATGTGACCTTCGCATCGATGCGGCCTTGCCCCAGTTGAACGCTGAGCGAATCTCCCACGCTGAGGGAGGACGCATCCTTGAGCACATGGCCGTCTTCGTCGCGAGCGATAGAGTAACCGCGGCCGAGCACCTTCAAAGGAGAGAGCGCGTCAAGCGTCGCAGCCAGTCTGCTCACCTCGGAATCTGGAACCCTAAGCAGCCTCGGTGCTATACCCGCTAGGCGCTGTGAATCGCGATCGAGCACCTCGCGGCTATGGCGAAGCAACCGGGGAAGCGCGCCGTGAAGCCTTTCGGAAGTCTGCTCGAGCTCAGACTGGCGAGCATGAATGCCTGCAGCCGGATCGGTAAGACAAGGCCTCGAGCCGAGCGCATCGAGGAAGGCCCCCTCACGCTTAAGCCTTGCAGTCATAGCGGAGGCTGCGAGCTTGCCCGTAGACTCAACGCCTGCGAACTCGCGCTCGAGCATGGAGCGCATAGAGTTCCCGAGTCGAACCTGGCGCTGGATCATTTGCCGCTCTACGTCGTCTATAGCCGGGGCAACCGACTCCGCCGCCGCCGTGGGAGTCGAGCACCTGCGATCGGCGACCATATCGGCGATTGAAGTGTCCGGCTCGTGCCCAATACCGGTAACAACGGGAACGGGGCACTCGGCAACGGCGCGAGCGACCGATTCGTCGTTGAAACACATGAGGTCCTCGAACGAGCCTCCGCCACGAACGAGGAGCACAGCGTCAGGGCAGGAGGCGGCGGCAACCTGAAGGGCGCGGACAATGGTCGCAGGGGCCCCCGCGCCCTGCACACTGCAACCGACGACATCAATGAGGACCAGGGGGTTCCTTCGCGCGAGCGTGCGCTTGACGTCCTCGATCACCGAGCCGGAAAGCGAAGTGCAGACGCAAATCCTTGTGCAGAACGCGGGGATGCGGCGTTTACGCGAAGGGTCCATAAGGCCTTCTCGCTCAAGCTTGCGAGCAAGCTCGGCAACCTGCTGCCTCAAGACTCCCTCGCCGGCAACGGACATACTGTTGGCGACAAACGAGAGGCGACCGGAAGCCTTGTAGATATCGAACTTGCCGGTGAGCTGGATCTGCAGACCGTCCTTGAGCTCAAAGCCGGCGTGGGCGTATACGCCTCGCCAAGCGATGACGCTCATCGAAGCGCCGTCGTCCTTGACCTCGAAATAGCAATGTCCGCTGCGGGCGTTAGGCCCCCGGAATCCGGACACCTCGCCCGTGACCGAAAGAGACGGCCAGGCAGATACGTTGCCCTTTGCGAGCCCCACCGCTTCCGATACGGAAAGGGAGTCTTGTCCCGTTGCCGCCACGGCGCTACCCCCGATCCCTGTCGCCATACTGGCCGAGCAGGTACACAAGCTGAAGGATGGAGACAAGCGCAGCCGCCACGTAGGTGAGAGCAGCCGCGGTGAGAACCTGTCGGGCGCCCTTCTGGTCGAGCCCGGACCCGTACTTTCCGAGGTACTCCACAGCGCGACGGGACGCGTCAATCTCAACCGGCAGCGTGACCAGGGAGAACACGACGGTCGCGGCAAACAGGAAGATGGCGACCTTAACAAGGCCCATGGCGTTCATGAAGACGCCGATCATGAGAACAGCCATCCAGGCGTTTGAAGCAAAGCTGACGACCGGCGCAAGGGCACGACGCAGCCGATACATCGAGAAACCCTTCTGCGCCTGGACGGCATGGCCGGCCTCATGGCATGCAACGGCAACGGAGGCAACGGAAGCCCCTGAGAAGTTTGCCGAGGAAAGGTGAAGTCGGCCGTCGGATGGATTGAAGTTGTCGGTAAGCTCGCCTGCGATGCGATCGATACCGATATTCGAGGCTCCGCCCTCGTCAAGCATCCTGCGGGCGACCTCGGCGCCCGAGCCGGGTAGCGATGCCCGAACGCCGGACCATTTGCGGTACGTTGTCTTGATATAGCTCTGAGTGGCAAGGCCGAGAATGAGGGAGACGATGACGAGGAGTATGTATGATGTGTTCAGCCCCGCACCGTAGCCGTAGCTGTAGTAACTGTAAGGCATATGAGGCTCCAATCGAATCGCTGTGTTGGTCTTATATACCCCTCAACGGAGTCGGGTCATTCTAGGACGAGGATGGGACAACAATTCAAGGAGCCGCGCGCCTTCACGGCTAGAGGATCTCAATCCTTCCTTCCTTGATGGTGAGCCCAAGCTCGCCGGCCAAGAGCAGCTCGAGCTGCTTTCCAGCCACCTCATGCCTCCAGCCACAACACAGTTTTCCTGTCTTCGAGCCGCAAAGAAGGTCATTGAGGTCGTCCTTATTTGCAATGATCTGAGGAGCGATGCCTGTTTTGTCGGCGACAACGCGCACCACCGCGCTCATGAGGTCGAGGGCGCCGTCCTTGTCAGGCGAGGGCTTGAGGCGCTTGATGGCGGCGGGACAATCGGAAGAAGGACGATCGATTCCCCGCTGGACCGCCGACACGACGCCACGCGCGTCTTGTTCCGACAGCTTCTCGAGACCTCGAATACGGCGAAGACGAGGAAGAGAGGTGGGCGTCCTGTGGCAGATCTCAACGATGACCTCATCGGACATGAGCCATTTTCGGGGAATGTCTCGCCCGGCGGCGGTCTCTTCTCGCCAGGAGCAAACTTCCTGCGCTATAGCGAGCTGACGCCTCGTGAGCGTGCTAGCGCGCTTTAGGCGCAGGTATGAGTCCCGAAAATCCTTACGGATACGTGAGGGGTCGGAAACCTCCTCCATCTCGGGCATGACCCAGGAAAGACGATTGGATTCGATGAGCCGTTTGACCATGGTCTCGTAGATATCGAGCAGGTATCGGACATCGTCTTCGGCGTAGACAAGCTGCTCGGGATCAAGGGGGCGCTGCGACCAATCGGTCAGGGCCTCAGCCTTCGCGAGCTGGACGCCGCAGAAGGAATCAACGAGAGGGCCATAGCCGATCTGCTGTCGAAGCCCCAAGAAAGCGGCGGCGATTTGCGTGTCGAAGACGTTGCGGCAAATGCATCCCATCCCGTCGTAAATGACTTCCAAATCCTGGGAACAGGCGTGAAAGACCTTGACGACGTCAGGATTCTCGAAGATAGACGCAAGCGGAGAGAGATCCTTGATGGTTATAGGGTCGATGGCGACGATGTTTCCGCCCGCATTGACCTGAATAAGGCAGAGGCGGGGATAATAGGTCTTCTCGCGGAGAAACTCGGTGTCGACGGCGATGACACGGCATTTTGAGGCGCTCTCGCAGAAGGCCTCGAGCTCATCTTGGGTGGAAAGATACACGCAGGCTCGATTCTTATAGATATTTGAGTACCATTCAAAAGAGCGCAGACGCGCTCTCGGGTAAACATCATACAGACAAATGCCCCGCCGCCGAGGAGGAAGACGTGCGAACCCTCATTGTTCATAACCCGAAGTCGGGCTTCGGCTCAGATGCTATCTACCAGTTCCAGCGTGCCATCATACGCGAGGGCGACGAGTGCGTCTTTAGGCTGCTACCCGCCGGGGTTGACGCCGCCGAAGCCGTAGAAGACGCAGAGGGATTCGACGTCGTGGTGGTCTCCGGCGGCGACGGCACCGCCTCTTCTGTCCTCACCGCACTCGCGGGAAGCAGTATTCCCGTCTGCGTGTTTCCCTCGGGCACCGCGAACCTCTTCAACGCAAACCTGGGAAACACGCCGGAGCCTCAGTCGCTCGCGCGCGCATGTCGCATCGGCAAAACAGCAGATGTGGATCTCGGGCTTATATCCTGGGCGGGCGCCAATGGCGAGCTGCAAGAGCGAGGCTTCGCGCTTATGAGCGGCACGGGCTACGATGCCCAGCTTATGCAGGCGGCGCTCCCCAACAAGGAGCTTATGGGCTCGGCAGCCTACTACGCCGCAGCAGTGGAGAATCCAAAGCCTGAGGTCATTGACTTCACCGTTACCGTTGACGGAACCGCGCACAAGTGTCGCGGCATCACGTGCCTCGTTGCCAACAACGCCACGATCCAAAACGAGATCCAGATCGTGCCCAACTGCCGCATGGACGATGGGCTTCTTGACGTCATCGTCGTCGAAATCTCAAACGCGGCGCAGCTCATCCGCCCGCTCTTCTTTGGTCTTGTGGACCGTGGGGGCAGCAAGATAGGCCGGCCCCACATCAGGACGTTCAGCGGCAAGCACATCGTCGTCGAGACCAGCAGGCCGGTCCCGCTCGAGGTTGACGGAGAGACCGAGAACGCCATGGTCACTCGATACGAAGCACGAGTGATGCCGAGTGCCGTGCGCGTGGTCGTTGACGCGATGAGTTCCTATGGCAGCAAAAGCGAAAACTCAAACGGCTTCGGAGGCACGGAGGACGTTGCCTATCCCAGCAGGCGGTAACGCATCTACGAGGGAGCTTCAATATAATACGGCGCCCGAATAAGTCCCCCTATCGACAAGGCTTATTCAGGCGCCGCTTTCAAAGAACATCAGGAAGACAAATCTGCCGGGAAGACAACTCCCATCTGACGGCGAGCCTCATCCATAACGCGAAGCGTCCCGAGGGTGATGTCGCGGAAGCGCGTCAGATCGCGCTCGCCACGAACGCCGTCGGCAAACGCCTGGATTTCGCAGGCCATATCACGCTCAGGCGGCGTCACGTCAATAGGGTGACCCTCCCCGGTCTCCAAACGGAACAGCATGCCCTTATCCTCGTGGTCGTATACGCGCAGGTTCTCGGGACAAGACACCTGATCCCAGACGAGCGTCGCGTTCTCACCCTGAACTTGGCAGGCGATCTTGTCGTCGGAAATCTTTCCGAAGGTAAGGCTCACCGCCTTATCAGGGTAACCGAGCGCGATGACCCCGGAGAGATCGATGGTTCGGCAAGGATCCTCCTCTACGCAGCCGGGGACTTCCGCCGTGACGCCGGCGGCGCAGACACGCTCAGGCTCGCCAAAAAGGGCGATGGCAGGAGCGACGCAGTAAACGCCGATATCCATGAGCGCACCCGCAGACATCGCGGGGTCGAAGATATTGATCCTCTCCCCCGACCTCAGCTTGGCGACGCGCGAGGTCACCTTGGAGAACGAGAAATTGGCGAGCCTGACCTGTCCGATTTGCTCAACCTCATGCTCAATACGCCCAAATGTGTTCACATGCAGGTTGCGCATCGCCTCCATTGCTACGACGCCCGAGGCGTCGGCGGCGGAGAACACGTCCTCGGCTTCATGGGCGTTCGAGGCGAAGGACTTCTCGACGAGCACATGCTTGCCCGCGCGCAAAAGCTCGATAGCCTGAGGAGCGTGCAGCGCATTGGGGCTCGAAATGTACACGGCGTCGATTTGGTCGCTCGATGCGAGGGCGGACAGATCGTCGAAGGCAAGCGAGGCGCCATGGGCAACGGAGAAGTCGCGCGCCTTGTCTAGCGAGCGGGAGTAACAGCCAACGAGCGCGGTGCCGGGGATATCTTTAAGAGCATTGACAAACTGCTCGCAGATACCGCTCGTGCCGATGGTTGCAAAGCGAATGGTCTCCATGACACCCTCCGGACAAGTTAGGGTTTCTTTTTTGCTTGTGCCCGATTCTATGGCAAGTCTTTGGCTTCCGCTGGGATAATAACGAAGGTTAACCCAAGGAGGACCCTGGAATGTATTCACTCAAAGGACGCGTCCGCTACAGCGAATGCGACGAGAACGGGCGCCTTTCGCTCGTGGGAATGATCAATTACCTGCAGGACTGCTCGACATTTCACAGCGAAGAGGTTGCCGAAGGCCTTCGAGGCTTAGGCAAAGAAGGGCTAGGCTGGATTCTTGCCGCATGGCGAATCGAAATCGACAGGCTGCCTGAATTCGGCGAGAACATCGAAGTGAAGACGTGGTCGTATGAGATGAAGAGCCTTCACGCGATGAGGAACTACGAGCTGTTCGACCAAGAAGGGCGCTCTTGTGTGAGGGCCGAGTCGCAATGGCTTCTCTACAGCTTCAAGGACAACAGAATCATCAGGATTCCCGAGTCGCAAAAGGTATACCTCGAGAATATCCCGCGAATCCCTATGCCGAAGATGGAACGCAAGCTCAAAGCCGAAGGCGAGGGAATGCCCACTCACCCGATCATCGTTGGGGAGCAGTACCTCGATACCAATAAGCACGTAAACAACGCCCAATATGTCCTCATGGCCTTTGACGCCCTCGCGGAGGCGGGAATCAAGGCGCCTCTTGACACGCTAAGCGTTCAGTACCGGGATATGGCCTACCTCGGAGACGTCATCGTGCCCTCAATACACGAGTGCGAGAACGGAAAAACCGTCTCGCTCACCGATGGGAACGATGCTGTATATGCCATCGTGAGATTCCAGGAAAGGGACAGTCAGTGAACACCGTGCACGTGGCGGCAGCCATCATCCAGAACGACCAAAAGCAGATTCTCGCCGCAAAGAGAAGCGACGTGGACGCGGGCCCCGCGTGGGAATTCCCCGGCGGAAAGATCGAAGACGGCGAGAATGCTGAGGATGCGCTAAGGCGAGAGATACAGGAGGAGCTTGGCTGCGGGCTTCAGCTCGTGCTCCCCTTCGACACGATAGAGGCGGACTATCCCGATTTCCATCTTTCCATGGAGACCTTCGTCTGCACGCTGGCGCCCGAGAGCACGCTCAGCCCCAAAGAGCATGCCGAGCTAAGATGGATCACTAAAAACGACATCACCTCCGTCGACTGGCTCCCGGCAGACAAAGAAGCCGCGACCAAGCTCGGGATGTTCTGGGATATGTTCTTCGAGTCAGAGCACCTATAAAAGCTAAGAAGCCCCGCAAAAGGAGGAAGCCAAGTGAGCAAGGCCGACGATATCTTCTGCGCCATGTGCGCGGACATCATCAACAACGGCACGACGACCGAGGGACAGAAGGTCCGCCCGCGCTGGGAGGACGGGACGCCCGCATATACCATCAAAAAATTCGGCGTCTGCAACCGCTACGACCTTCGCGAGGAGTTCCCTGCCCTCACCCTGCGTCGGACCGCTTTAAAGTCGGCGATGGACGAGGTTCTATGGATCTACCAGCGAAAGTCCAACAATATCCATGACCTCAATTCCCATATTTGGGATGAATGGGCGGATGAGAACGGCTCCATCGGCAAGGCCTACGGCTATCAAATCGGCGTGAAGTCTCATTATCCCCAGGGCGACCTCGACCAGATGGACAAGGTTCTTCTAGACCTCCGCGAAACTCCGTATTCCCGAAGGATCATGACGAACACCTATGTGTTCTCCGACCTCTCGGAAATGAACCTGTACCCGTGCGCCTACTCCGTCACCTATAACGTGACCCAGGAACCTGACGAAGACCGACCGACGCTCAATATGCTTCTGAATCAGCGGAGCCAAGACGTATTGGCGGCCAACAACTGGAATGTCTGCCAGTACGCCATCCTTCTTATGATGGTCGCCCAGGTCAACAACATGATTCCCGGAGAACTCGTGCACATGATCGCCGATGCGCACATCTACGACCGCCACGTCGACATCGTCCGTGAGCTCATCTCGAGGCCGCATCACGCCGCCCCGAAGGTAAGCCTCAATCCTGACGTAAAGGATTTCTATGCCTTCACGACAGCCGACCTCATTGTTGAGGGCTATGAGCACGGTCCCCAGGTCAAGAACATCCCCATAGCCGTCTAAAGGAGAGCGACCACATGAACATGAGCTCGATTCTTCCGAATTTCCGCGCGATCGTGGCCGTATGCGACGACTGGGGCATTGGCAAAGCCGGGGATATGCTCGTTCACAACCGCGAGGACATGAGATCCTTCGTTCGGCACACCAAGGGCCACACGGTGCTCATGGGGCGAAAAACCCTCGAGAGCTTCCCCGACGCGAAGCCCCTGGCGGACAGGAGGAATATCGTGGTATCGAGGGATAAGAGCTACGCACCCGAGGGCGTCGAGATGGCTCGATCCATCGATGAGGCAGTTAAGCTCGCCGACAGCGACGAAGTATGGGTCATCGGAGGAGGGCAGATCTACTCGGCACTTCTCCCCCGCTGCGCGGAGGCCATCGTGACAAAGAACCACTGCCTGTGTGATGCGGACACGTTCTTCCCAAACCTTGACGAGGAGCCCTCCTGGGAAGTGGCCGATATCGAGGATGGAGGTGTGACGAAATCCGGTATACCGTTCGAGTTCGTCACCTACCGGAGAGCTTAAATCCGCAAAGGGACTTGCCTACTCCCCCATGCTTTCCGCAAGCCCGCCAATCACGTTGGAGCCGCCGTACAAGGCGTTGAAGTAAGCCTCATTGCCCGCGGGATCAAATACCCAAGCGCCGTCGTCGCCTTTTGTGAGCGTGACGACGGCGCTATTCGTCACCAGGTCGTCTTCGCGCAAATGCTGAAACAGATAATCGAACAATCTGTCCAGAAGAGCGACACGGCCGTTCTTTGCATAGGCCGCCTGAGCCTCTTCGCTGGTTGCAAACGTCTTGTAGTCGGCTGCCGCAGCGTCAGCCGCAGCAGCAAGACTCACATTCGAGATGGAAATGCTCACGTCGGCGGTCTTCCCGTCATCATTTACGCGCACATCCCCGATTCCATAGCTGAACCGTGCGAAGCACAGCCTATGAAGCTCATCCACATCGACGCCGTATGCCGAAAGAATTCCCTCGGTCTCGGCATCGCCATAATCAGGCGCAGGCGTCTCGGATGAGTCCGTCTTGTCTTCAGCCCGGGCAACATACGCCTCCAGATGCGGCTCAAGAGCCCGGGTGACCTTTGAAGCCTCGGACTCGCAGCCACATATAAAGACGCCGATGACGGCGGCAAGGCACAAACAGAGCAAACCCGAGAGGCGACGCAGCATTGGCACTCCAATACACATAAAAAGGACGGGCCAGGCATACGCCCGACCCGTCCCATGGTACCGCTTAATGAGAAACGTTACTCGTAGTCGTTGGTTGCCTCAACGAAGCTCTTGAGCATCTCCTCAGAGTCCTTGCGGCCGCGAGCAAGCTCGGCAGCGGCGACGACGGGAACCCAATACATAATCTTCTGCTTGGGCATATCCGCCTTCTCGGAGTAAAGGTCGAGGTACAGCTCAGCCTGGTCAGCGTGGTACATCTTGAAGAGGATGTAGGTCATCGCGGCGTCTGCCTCGGGAAGGCCGCGGGTGACGTGAGCCCAGTCGCAGACGTAGGTCTGGCCGTCATCGCCGAGGATGACGTTGGACGGGTTGAAATCGCCGTGGCAGATGAACTTGTGGCCGGTCATCCGATCGGCGCGCATCCCAAGCTCATAGCGGGACGTGGGGTCTATCTCTTTGTCCTTGTCGACCATCTGCTTGAACTTGGCGCGCTGCGAGTTGAGAAGACCGGGAGCGGTGGTGTTCTGAACCTCGACCTGCAGGTCGACGAACTTCTCGAGAAGGGCGCGCATCTCGGCGTCGTCCTTGGCCTCGTCCATCTTTTTGCGAAGCGTCGTGCCTGGGATGTACTCGGTGGAAAGCGCCCAGCTGCCGTCGGCGGTCTGCGAGACCTCGAGGACCTTGGGCGCACGGACGCCAGCCTCGACGACGCGCGCGACATTAACCGCCTCGTTGAAGACGTCGGAAGCGGGCTTGGAAGACTTGAAAGCCTTCACCACGCGGTTGCCGTCCTGGTAGACGACCTTCTCGTTGCGCTCAACGAGCACAATCTTCTTGTCGGAGAGTTCCATTACTAACTGCCTCCTTGCGTGAGTGCCATGCCAATAAAGCAATTCTAAGAGCGCAGTGCTGGAAAGAAGCCCCGGAGCCTACCGAGCGTAGCGCTCCGGGGCCTGAACGGTACTAGTCCTCGTAGGAGCTGGGCTCGCGGTTGTAGTACGCGTCGAGATAGAGTTCCTTTATCTCGGAGATCAGCGGGTAGCGCGGGTTGGCGCCGGTGCACTGGTCGTTGAAGGCGTTCTCAGACATCTCGTCGAGCGTGTCGAGGAAGTACTGCTCGTCGACGCCGAAGTCCTTGATGGTCGGCTTGACACCGACGTGAGCCTTGAGCTCCTCGATCTTTGCGAGGAACTTCTCGAAGACCTCGGCGTCGTCCTTGCCGGTGACGCCGCAGAAGCGGGCGGCCTCGGCGTAGCGCTGGAGGGTCTTCGGGTGGTCGTACTGCGGGAAGGTGCCCATCTTGGTCGGGCGCTCAGCCGCGTTGTAGCGCATGACGCGGGTGAGGATGACGGCGTTGGCCCAGCCGTGCGGGATGTGGTGATAGGCGCCGAGCTTGTGGGCCATGGAGTGGTTGACGCCCAGGAAGGCGTTGGCGAAGGCGATGCCGGCCATGCAGGAGGCGTTGGCCATGTGGTCGCGGGCCTCGACGTCGTTGGGGTTGTCGTAGGCGCGCGGCAGGTACTCGAAGACGAGCTTCATGGCGCGCAGGGCGAGGCCGTCGGTGTAGTCGGAGGCCATGACCGAGACATAGGCCTCGAGGGCGTGGGTAAGCACGTCGACGCCGGAGGCAGAGGTGAGGCCCTTGGGCTGGGTCATCATGTTGTCGGTATCGACGATGGCCATGTTCGGCATGAGCTCATAGTCGGCCAGCGGCCACTTGGTGCCGGTCTCGGCATCGGTGATGATGGAGAACGGGGTGACCTCGGAGCCGGTGCCGGAGGAAGTCGGGATGGCGACGAAGAAGGCCTTGGTGCCGCTCTTCGGGTACTTGTAGACGCGCTTGCGGATGTCCATGAAGTCCATGGCCATGTCCTCGAACTTCTCCTCCGGGTGCTCGAACATGGTCCACATGATCTTGCCGGCGTCCATAGCGGAGCCGCCGCCGATGGCGATGATGCAGTCGGGGTCAAAGGCACGAAGCTGCTCGAGGCCCTTCAGGCAGTCCTGAAGCTTCGGGTCGGGCGAGATGGACCAGAAGGAAGTGTGAACGATGCCCTGCTCGTCAAGGGACTTCTCGATCTTCTTGGTGAAGCCGGAAGTGTAGAGGAAGGAGTCGGTGACGATGAAGGCGCGCTTCTTGCCGTAGACCTCGCCGAGCTCCTGAAGAGCCACGGGCATGCAGCCCTTCTTGAAGAAGATCTTCTCCGGGGTACGGAACCAGAGCATGTTCTCACGCCTCTCCGCGACGGACTTGTAGTTGAGGAGGTGCTGCGGGCCGACGTTGCCCGAGACGGAGTTGCCGCCCCAGGAGCCGCAGCCGAGGGTGAGGGACGGCGCCATCTTGAAGTTATAGAGGTCGCCGATGCCGCCCTGGGAGGACGGGGTGTTGATAAGCACACGGCAGGTCTTCATGGCCTCGTAGTGCTTCTGGATCTTCTCCTTCTCGTTGACGTTGACGAAGAGGGAGGAGGTGTGGCCGTAGCCGCCGTCGGCAACCAGGCGCTCTGCCTTGGCGAGGGCCTCGTCAAAGGTCTTGGCCTTGTACATGCCGAGAACCGGGGAAAGCTTCTCGTGGGCCATGGCCTCGGAGGGCTCGACGGAGGTGGCCTCGCCGATCAGGACCTTGGTCGACTTAGGAACCTCGACGCCGGCGATCTGGGCAATCTTGTAGGCGGACTGGCCGACGATCTTGGCGTTGACGGAACCGTTGATGATGACGGTCGCGCGCACCTTATCGAGCTCGGCGCCCTTGAGGAAATAGCAACCACGGGCCTTGAACTCGGCCTTGACGGCGTCGTAGACGTCGGCGAGAACGGTCACGGACTGCTCGGAGGCGCAGATCATACCGTTGTCGAAGGTCTTCGAGTGGATGATCGAGTTGACGGCGAGCTTGATGTCGGCAGTCGAGTCAATGATGACCGGGGTGTTGCCGGGGCCGACGCCCAGGGCCGGGGTGCCGGAAGAGTAGGCGGCGTTGACCATGCCCGGGCCACCGGTGGCCAGGATGATGTCGGCGTCGCGCATGAGCTCGTTGGTGAGCTCAAGGGACGGGACGGAGATCCAGTCGATGATGCCCTTGGGGGCACCGGCGGCCTCGGCGGCCTCGCGCACGATGCGGGCGGCCTCGGCGGTGCAGGCCTTAGCGCGGGGGTGCGGCGAGATCAGGATTGCGTTGCGCGTCTTGAGCGCGATGAGGCACTTGAAAATCGCGGTGGAGGTGGGGTTGGTGGTCGGGATGACGGCGGCCACGATGCCCATGGGCTCGGCGACCTTCTTGTAGCCGAACGCCGCGTCGTCCTCGACGACGCCACAGGTCTTCATGTCCTTGTACTTGTTGTAGATGTACTCAGAGGCATAGTGGTTCTTGATGACCTTGTCCTCGATGACACCCATGCCGGTCTCCTCCACGGCCATCTTGGCCAGGGGGATACGCTGCTTGTTCGCGGCCATGGCGGCCTCATAGAAGATCTTGTCCACCTGCTCCTGGGTGAACGTCGCGAACTCGGCCTGCGCGGCGCGCATCTGCTTCAAGCGCTCCTGCAGCGCCTCGACGCTGTCGATGATGGTCTCGGTCTTCTTTGCCATGCTTCCTCCAATTTTCCTTGGCCGCAGGTCGGCGCCGGCGGTCGACAGAAGGTGATAGGACGGGCAGATCGGCGAACATCCCAAATTCGCCAATATCAAGTATACGTTCGACGAGCGGGAGTAGTCGACTCGCGAACGGCCAAAACCAAGATTTGGTGCTAGAGCACAAAGCGAGCCGATTAACTGGGCTAATTGCTTCTAAGCAAGCGTTCAAGCGCCATTACCTGTTCGGTGGACGGCGCATCGCTGGCATCAAACAAGAAGTACCCTGAGCCGGACAGAAACCTAACCCACACCAAAGGGCCGAAACCGCCCCGAAGCGTGCTCGAGGCCTCGCGATAAACAGGGTCTGAGGTCAAGCCGGGATAGCGAACCTCGGCGACGGCGGGATGGCACCGGAGGTAGTTGGCCACAACTTGGGCGGCGTCAGAGCGCACGCGCCACTCCCCTTCAGGCATGGTCCCCTGCATGCAAAGAAGGGCCCCGAGGTCGGGGCCCTTCTCGTCAACAGGCTTTAAGAGCTCTGCTGCCACCTAGCGACGCTCGGCGATCTCGGCGACGACCTCAGCGATGAACTCGTCGACGTCCTTCTGCACGGTCTCGTTGGAGCGGTCGCGGACGGAGATGTTGCCGGCCTCGACCTCCTTCTCGCCGATGATGAGCATGTACGGGACGCGGTCGACGGAGCGGGCCTCGCGGATCTTGTAGCCGATCTTCTCATCGCGGTCGTCGCAGACCACGCGGACCCCGGCCTCCTCGAGCTTGGCGCAGACCTCGTGGGCGTAGTCGCGGCTCTTCTCGGAAACAGGAAGTGCCTTGACCTGCACCGGGGCGAGCCAAGTCGGGAACTTACCGGCGAAGTGCTCGATCAGGATGCCGATGAAGCGCTCGACGGAGCCGAAGCAGACGCGGTGAAGCATGATCGGGCGCTTCTTGGAGCCGTCGGCGTCGGTGTACTCAAGGTTGAAGTTGAGAGGCATCTGGAAATCAAGCTGGACGGTACCGCACTGCCAGGTGCGGCCGAGGGAATCCTCGAGGTGGAAGTCGATCTTGGGGCCGTAGAAGGCGCCGTCGCCCTCGTTGATCTCGTACTCCATGTTGAGCTTCTGAAGGGCGCACTTGAGGCCCTCCTCCGCGCGGGCCCAATCCTCGTCGGAGCCCATGGAGTCGTCGGGGCGCGTGGAGAGCTCGACATGGTACTTGAAGCCAAACTTCTGGTAAACGGAGTCGATGAGGTTCACGACGCCGATGATCTCATCGGTGAGCTGGTCGGGGCGGACAAAGAGGTGGGCGTCGTCCTGGTTGAAGCAGCGGACGCGGAACAGGCCGTGGAGGGCGCCGCGGAGCTCGTGACGGTGAACGAGGCCGATCTCGCCGGCGCGGATGGGCAGGTCGCGGTAAGAGTGCGGCTTAGCGGCGTAAACGAGAACCCCGCCCGGGCAGTTCATCGGCTTGATGCAGTACTCCTCGTCGTCGATCATCGTGGAGTACATGTTGTCTTTATAGTGGTCCCAGTGGCCGGAGGTCTTCCACAGCTGCTTGTTCATGATGAGCGGGGTGGAAATCTCTACGTAGCCGGCCTTGTGATGAATCTCGCGCCAGTAGTCGAGCAGCGTGTTCTTGAGGATCATGCCGTTCGGGAGGAAGAACGGGAAACCGGGAGCCTCGTCGCGCATCATAAAGAGATCCATCTCGGCGCCGATCTTGCGGTGATCGCGCTTCTTAGCCTCCTCGATCATGCGCAGGTGCTCGTCGAGCTCCTCCTTGGTGGCGAAGGCAACGCCGTTGATGCGGGTAAGCATCTTGTTGTTCTTGTCGTTCTTCCAATACGCACCGGAGACACCGGTGAGCTTGAAGGCCTTGAGCGCCTTGGTGTAGCACACGTGGGGGCCGACGCACATGTCGATGTAGTCGCCCTGCTGATAGAACGTGATGCGGGCGTCCTCGGCGAGGTCGCCGATGTGCTCGACCTTGTACTTCTCGCCGCGCTCCTCCATGAGCTTGACGGCCTCGGCGCGCGGGAGCTCGAAGACAGTGAACTTAAGGTTCTCCTTGGCGATCTTCTTCATCTCGGCCTCGATGGCGGGCAGGTCGTCCTCGCCGATCTTCTTGTCACCGAGGTCCACGTCATAGTAGAAGCCGTTGTCGGTTGCGGGGCCGTAGGCGAAGTCGGCCTCGGGATACAGGCGCTTGATGGCCTGGGCCATGACGTGGGCGGCGGAGTGGCGGACTACGTGGGTGACCTCATCGGCCGGGCACTCGACGACGGAACCGTCATTGTTCAAGATCTTCATGGGAAACCTCTTCCTGCGCTTTATTGAGCGCTCAGATAGCAACTATGAAAACAAAAAGAGCCCGCGCCGCATACGGCCGCGAGCATCAATCGGCGCCTGCCACGCGGCACAGAGCCGCTTTGAAGGGGCAGACGCCTACATAGTCTGGGTTAGAGCGCGGAGCGCGCGCATTCGTAGCATTTGGGAAAACCTTCCGAGCGATTGCACTGTTAATGGTTTACCACAAACGAACAGTATGAAAAAGCCCCTCGTAAAAACGAGGGGCAGACGAAACACAATTCAAACGTCGCCTACTGAATGCGGGTGCGGCAGTACGGGCACACCTTCCAGTCGGCATTGAGCGGGCGGTGGCAGGTCGGGCAAACGTTGCGCACCTGAGTGTTGCAGATGGGGCAGACGACGAAGTCGCGGTCGATCGGAGAGCCGCACTTCGGGCAAATGCCGTAATGAGAGAGCTGGTGCTCGCGAAGAGCGATGTCGAGGTCCTGCTCCTCACGGTCGATGAGGTAGGAGCTCGGGCGCAAAATCACATAGGCAAGAAGGCCGACGATGGGGATGACGGAGATGACGGCCCACATCCACCAAGGCTCGGCGCCACGGCGCTGGGCATCTCGAATAACGTAAACAATCGAGAGGATGTAGAGCATGACGACGCACACGACCATCAGGTAGAGGACCATGCGGACCTCAGGAGTAAGAATCTGGTCGATAAGTTCCTGCATATTCGTTGACCCTTCTAGGAGTTCACATTCAATCAGCGCGAGGCAGACGCCAGCGCACAGACGGGTAGATTGTAGCAGAGGCTAGGCAAATGCAGCGGCGACCTCGCCGGCAAGCGTGATGGAGCCGCAGGCAACGCACGATTCTCCACAAAGGGCGGACAAAGCGTCGGCGACCGTCGGGTACTCCCCCACGACCTCGCAACCCGCGGCACAGAAAAGCTCGGAGAGCTCGTGGGCGCAAAGCGCGCGGGGCGAGGACGTCTGCGTCACCGCGACGCGAGCGAAGTCGGCAGCCAGGAGGTCCACGATGCCCTGGACGTCCTTGTCCTTCAGAACGGCGCAAAGAAGCGTCGGGCGCGCTTCTGCTGCGGGCACGACGGCGCGCACGGCCGTGAGGAACGCCTCGACGCTCTGCGGGTTATGGCAGGCGTCGATGAGAAGCGGCGGTTCGGGGCGGAGCAGCTGGAAGCGGCCGGGCGTGGGGCACCGGACAACGGAGGTGAAGAGCGCGTCGGACTCGAGCGCGCGGCCCAAGTACTCCTCGGCTACGCAAACGGCGCACGCGATGTTGGCGGCCTGGTAAGAGGGTTTCAAGGCGGCGAGCTCGGCATACGTCGCGCGGGGTGTACGCACATCGAGCTCGAGCGGGCCGCCCAGGCGAACCGGATGCTTGGTAATGGCGTAAGTCGCCGAAGGAAGGTCCTCGTGCGCACGGACCTCGCCGGGGAACATCTCTCCAGCAGCGTCGGAAGCGACCGCAGGGCGAAGAAGCACCGGATCGACGCCGACCTCGCGGCACCGGGCCAGAATCACGTCCTCGACGGAGCAGGGCGTCGCGGTCCCGACCCCGAGCACGCAGCGCTGGCCCGCCTTGATAACGGCAGCCTTCTCGCCGGCGATCTCTTCGAGCGTATCCCCCAAGATATGGCAGTGGTCAAGCCCGATTCCGGTGACGCACGTGACAACGGGATGCGTCGCGGTCGTCGCGTCCCAGCGACCTCCGAGACCTACCTCGAGCACAGCCACGTCGACGCCAGCCTCGGCAAACACAACGAGCGCCGCCACGGTAAGAAGGTCGAACTCGGTCACCCTATAGGGCTTTTGGCCGGCAGCGGATCGACGAGCGTTCACTCGACGGCCAGACTCGGCGGCCACGGAGATGCCGCGAGCAAACGCCTCGCGCTCGACAGGCTTTCCCGAGACCTCCATGCGCTCGCGCATCTCCACGAGCTCGGGGGACGTGTAGAGCGCGCACTTCTTTCCCTGGCCGGAAAGAATGGCCGCGGTGAAGCGCGAAGTGGAGGTCTTGCCGTTGGTGCCCGCTATCTGGATGACGTCGAAAGCCGAGTCGGGTCGACCGAGCTCGTCGAGCATCTCCACGACGGTTTCGAGCAGGGGGTCGTCGGTGTTGCCAAAAAACCCGCAGTCGTGGGCCATGGCGGAGGCCTCGTCGTATGAAAGCAGAGGGAACTCAAACGGAACCTGGTACATGCACAAACCTCTCCGACGACCCGCGGCCAGATCGTCAATTCAATCGATCTTTTAAGGGGAAAGACGCCGATACAAGCAGGGACGACGCGCCTACTTTCCGATGAGGCGCATGGCCTCCTGGCGCGTCTTGCTATCCCTCAAGGCTCCGCGAACTGCCGAGGTGGCAGTGATGGCACCGGCGGCACGAACACCGCGCATGGTCATGCAGGTGTGCTCCGCCTCAAGCACGACGAGGACGCCGAGCGGATCGAGCTCGCGAACAAGCGCGTCGGCTATCTGAGCCGTGAGGCGCTCCTGGAGCTGCGGCCGGCGAGCAAAACCGTTGACGCAACGCGAGATCTTGGAAAGACCCGTCACGCGGCCGTCGCGAGGGATATAGCACACGTGCGCACGGCCCACGAAAGGCAGCAGGTGATGCTCGCACATCGACGAGAACGGGATGTCGCGGACAACGACCATCTCCTCGTTTCCGTCCTCATGGAACTGTTTGCGCAGATATGATCCCGGGTCGTCGGAAAGGCCGCCGAAAATCTCCTCGCAAGCGCGGGCCACGCGATCGGGGGTACCTTGCAAGCCCTCGCGGTCGGGGTCCTCGCCGATTCCGATCAGCAGCTCCCGTACGGCCGCCTCGATCCTGGGCTTATCGATGCTCATGCTAAGGTCCTTTCAGCCGCCTCGACAACGTGCTTTGCGAGGACGGCGGTGGTAACGGATCCAACCCCTCGGGGGACCGGCGTGATCTTGGAAACGATGGGCTCGACAGCGTCGAAATCAACGTCGCCGACCAGGCGCTGGTTCTCGTCATCCCAGTTAATGCCGACGTCTATGACCGCCTGGCCATCGCGGGCACAGTCCAGGCCAAAAGTCCTCGGGTGACCGGCAGCGGCAACGATCACGTCGGCACGCCGGCACACGGAAGCAAGGTCCCTCGTGTGGGTATGGCACATAGTCACGGTTGCGTTTCTCGTGCAGAGAAGCGCGGCAACCGGCTTGCCGATAACGAGCGAGCGCCCGACCACGGCGACCTCGGAGCCATCGAGGGCAATGCCATAGAAATCAAGCAGCTCGAGAACCGCCTCGGCGGTGCAGGGGGCAAAGCCGCGGGGCATTCCGGCAAGCACGCCGAACAGGGATGCGCTCGTCAGGCAGTCGACGTCCTTGGCAGGATCGAGCGCCTCGCAAACGGCAGCTTGGTCGATAAAGGCCGGCAAAGGCCTGAACATCAATACGCCATGGACGTCCTGGCGCGCGTTCAGCTCATTAATTTGGGAGATGAGTGCCTGGGTATCGATCTCGGTCTCTTCAAAATGAAGGACCTCGGCATCGATGCCCAGCGCATCGCAGCGCTTCAGTGCGCCGCGCTCGTAGGAAAGGTCGTCCTCGCGGGCCCCCACGCGCACGATTGCGAGTTTGGGGGCAACGCTGGCCTCCCTGAGGGAGGCGACGCGACCAAGAAGTTCTTTATTAATCGATTGAGCCACGGGCAAGCCCAGGAGCAGCTCTGCCAAAACTAGGCCTCCTTCTTTATAATTTTCAAAACACGAGCGAGCACTCGCTCGCTTACCGACTCGGCGCGCTTGACAAGCTCGGCAGACTGTTCCTCGAGCTCAGAGGCCCGCGAGCCAACTGACATAGACGAGGTGTTGACAAGAACATTGACACGGGCGCAGCGAAGCGCAGACATGGCGAGCTCGCAGCCGCAGTAAACATCCGCCTGAAGGAGCACGGAGCCCTTGAGGGACAGTACCTCGAGAGCGTCGAGAACCCGCGAGCAGGCAACCATAGTTCGCAGTGGCGGAACAGCCGCCTCTTGGAGGGCGTGCTCAATGGCACCGACCCTTGCCGGATCGTCCTTACGCAAGGCATATGCCGCCGAGACGAGCGAGTAGGCACGGGCGTCCTCGTCTACCAACACCTGGAGCTCGTGCACAAGTCGAGATAGAGAGGCCATGGCGGTCCTCACGTCATCTTCGTGCTCGGCGTAGCGCTTCTTTCCGATGGTGTACTCGCAGACCATGTGGCCCAACGAAGCGGCGAGGGCTCCGACAAGAGCCGATACTCCCCCGCCGCCGGGCACGGGGCTTTTGGAGCCAAGGGCATCGAGAAACCCTGTGCAGCTAAGGCTCAGCAAACTTTGACCCATGCGACTCCTAGAACAAGCCAATGATGCGGCCGTCGGCCGTGACGTCGATCTTCTCGGCGGCGGGGACCTTAGGCAGCCCGGGCATGGTCATGATGTCGCCGGTAAGAGCGACGATGAAGCCCGCGCCCGCGGAGACCTTGAGGTTGCGGACCGTGATGGTGAAGCCCTCAGGGGCGCCGAGCTTGGTCTGGTCGTCGCTGAAGGAGTACTGGGTCTTCGCCATGCAGATAGGTAGGCCGCCGAAGCCCTGTTCCTCAAGCTGCTTGAGCTGTTTTTTCGCGGACGTGGTGTACTCGACACCGTCGGCGTGGTAGATCTTCGTCGCGATGGCAGAGATCTTCTCCTCAATGGGGTCCTCGACATCGTAGGCGAAGCGGAAATCGTTGGGCTGGTCGCAAAGGCGCACGACCTCCTCGGCGAGCGCACGGCCGCCCTCGCCGCCCTTGGCCCAGACCTCGGAAAGCGCGACGTTTACGCCGAGCTTGTTGCACTCATCCTCAACGAGCTTGAGCTCGGCGGCAGTGTCGGTCGGGAAGGCGTTGATAGCGACGACCACGGGGAGGCCGAACACGTCCTTGATGTTGGAGACGTGGCGGAGGAGGTTGGGAAGGCCTGCGCGGACAGCGTCGAGGTTCTCATCCGTGAGCTCGGTCTTCGGCACGCCCCCGTTGTACTTGAGGGCGCGAACCGTCGCGACGAGGACGACGGCATCGGGGTGCAAGCCGGCGTAGCGGCTCTTGATGTCGAGGAACTTCTCGGCGCCGAGGTCGGCGCCGAACCCGGCTTCGGTGACCACATAGTCGGCGAGCTTGAGCGCCGTGGTTGTGGCTTCGACGGAGTTGCAGCCGTGGGCGATGTTGGCGAAGGGGCCTCCGTGGACGAAAGCGGGGTTGTTCTCGAGGGTCTGAACAAGGTTCGGCTTGATGGCATCCTTGAGCAGCGCTGTCATTGCGCCCTCGGCCTTGATGTCGTGGACCGTGACGGGGCGGCGATCGTAGGTGTAGGCGATCACCATGCGTCCAAGTCTGGCCTTCAAGTCCATGAGGTCGGTGGCGAGGCAGAACACGGCCATGACCTCAGAGGCGACGGTGATGTCGAAGCCGTCCTGGCGCGGCATTCCGTCGGCAATGCCGCCGAGGCCGTCGACGACGTTTCTGAGCTGGCGGTCGTTCATGTCGACGCAGCGCTTCCAGACAATCCTGCGCGGGTCGATCCCAAGCGCGTTGCCCTGCTTGATGTGATTGTCGAGCATTGCGGCGCAGAGGTTATTGGCGGCTCCGATGGCGTGGAAGTCGCCGGTAAAGTGCAGGTTGATGTCCTCCATGGGGACAACCTGGGCGTAGCCGCCGCCCGCCGCTCCGCCCTTGACGCCGAAGACCGGACCGAGGGACGGCTCGCGCAGGCAAAGCAGGGAGTTCTTGCCCATGGCGCACAGGGCGTCCTGCAGGCCCACGGACGTGGTCGTCTTTCCCTCGCCCGCCGGAGTGGGATTGATGGCCGTGACGAGGATGAGCTTGCCCTTCATCGGGGCGTCCGAAAACGCGTGGATATCCACCTTGGCCTTGTGGTTTCCGTAGAGCTCGAGCTGCTCAGGCTCAAGGCCGGCCTTCTTTGCAACGTCGGCAATGGGGAGCATCTTCGCTTCCTGCGCGATCTCGATATCTGACTTTGCCATCCTCAACGTTTCCTTTCGCTTCTTGGCCGCACCGAGGGCCAAAGGTTACCGATACTCGGGACGAACTGACCGTTTAACCATTATGCGCATGTGACGTGCCAAAATCCCCCTTGAATCGGTTAGTACACTTAATCGAAGCAATCGAACCGAAGGTATACTTCAAACTCGGCAATAGGTACGAATACCCATGCGAGGAAATAATGAAAACCGAGACGACCAAAGACCGCCTAAGGCTCATCCTTGGACAAGAAGGGCTCGAACGCCTAGAACGCGCGACCGTCATGGTCATTGGGCTAGGAGGCGTGGGCTCGAACTGCGCCGAGGCCTTGGCTCGAGGCGGTGTGGGCAACCTCGTTCTGCTGGACCGGGACGTGGTGGCTCCATCAAACGTCAACCGCCAGGCCATCGCATACACGAGCACAATCGGAAGACCAAAGTCAGACGTCATGCAAAAGATGGTCCTGGACATCAACCCGGAAGCAAACGTGGTCTCGGTCCAGGCCTTCCTTGAAAAGGACCGTGTGGGAGAGCAGCTCGGCGAGCTCCCCCGGCCTGACTACGTGGTCGACGCGATCGACACCGTTGCTCAAAAACTACAGCTCGCGTCGTGGTGCCAGGAGCTCGGGATTCCCGAGATCAGCGCCATGGGCGGCGGCAACAAGCTCGACCCGACGCGCTTTCGCTTCTCCCCCATCGAGAAGACCGTCAACTGCCCGCTCGCGCGCGTCATGCGCAAGGAATGCAAGAAGCGCGGCATTCATGGGCTCGAGGTGCTCTACTCCGACGAGCAGCCGGTAAAAATGGAGGCGATTTCGGATGAGCAGTGGAGAGAGTCAGGCTCGCTTCTCGGGACCATGAGCTATATCCCGCCAATTATGGGGCAGATGATCGCCGGCCGCGTGATCCGCGGCATTCTCGGGTGGGAATAAACGAAACGGCTGAAGGGGTCCGCGCGACGAGCGATTCCCTGACTAGAGCATAAGTCTCATGGAGACGAGCTCCTGCCATGCGCCGGTGCGGGACTTGAAAGCGAGCGGGTTTCGCCCGAACTCGATGAACCCGAGGCTGCGATACAGACCGATGGCGCGCTCGTTGTCCCCAACCACCTCAAGCTCGACCTGAATAAACCCCATCTGCCGCGCGCACTCAAGGGCGGAGTCCATGAGCATCCGGCCTATTCCCCTGCCCCAGGCCTCGCGAAGGACCGAGATGCCGATTTCGCAGCGATGGCGGACCTTCTGCCGAGACCCGACGGCTTCGACGCTTACCGTGCCCAAGAGCCGACCCTTGACGAACGCCCCGAGCTCCACATCGCGCTCAGAGGCGACGGCGCGTTCCAACCGTGCCCTTTGCCTCTCTTCGTCATAGGTGTTCTCGTCGGGATACGACGTCAAGAAGTCCGTCTCGCCGTGAGTCGTTTGGAACAAAACGAAGTCTTCGTAGGCGTCATCGGCCTCGAGGTTCCTAATCGAGCACTTCTCGCCATCTTTGAGCACCGACTCATTTCGATATTCCATGCTGGACTCCTATCCAATAACCGGCCTCGAGTTCATTGGGCCCGGCCGCCTCGATGACGCCGCGACCAAGACGAAGCTATCTGCTGCAATGCATCGGATTACGAAGGAGAGGGCTCTCGCGAGGTTCCTTCAGGAGAGGCTCCACATAAGCAGAAGGCCCCTTAATGGGGCCTTCGTGCGAAGAGGACAGCCTGAGCACCGATGGAATCCTCGCGGGAGCCCCTCAACGCAAGCGTAGCGACTACTGGAAGTCGGCGATCTGGGACTTGAGCTGATCGATGGTGGCGGTGAGCTCGGCCGCCTGGGCACGCTTCTTCTCGATGACGGCGGGAGCAGCCTTGGCGACAAAGCCCTCGTTAGACAGGGTGCGCTCGACGCCGGAGAGCTCCTTCTGGGCCTTCTCGAGCTCCTTCTTGAGGCGGGAGGCCTCGGCGGCGAGGTCGACGAGCCCGCCAAGATCGACGAAGATCTCAAGCGAGCCGTCGGCGACCGAGACGGCGCCCGCAGGCTTGGCGGCATCGACGCCGGCAACGAAATCGCTCACGCGGCCGACGGAACGGATGAAGCCGACCTGAGACTCGAGAATCGCCGAATCGGTCTCGGAAGCGCGGACGGAAACCGCGAGCTCGGCCTTTGGAGACAGACGATAACGGGCGCGCGTGGAGCGGACGCTCGAGATAACGCGCTTGGCGAGCTCAAAATCGTTCTCCGCCTTTTGGTTGACGAAGCAGGACAGCTCCTCGGGCTCGGGCCACTTGGCGACCATGAGGAACTGGGCATCGTGGGCATCAAGGCCGGAAGCGGGAAGCACGTCCCAAACGCTCTCGGTGACGAAGGGCATAACCGGGTGGAGCAGGCGCATCGACACGTCGAGAACGTAGACGAGGTTGCGCTGCACCTGGAGCTTCTCGTCGGCGGAACCGTCAAGCAGGCGGCCCTTGCACAGCTCAATGTACCAGTCGCAGACGTCTCCCCAGAAGAAGCTCTGGATGTTGCGGGCATAGTCGCCGAAGTTATAGGTCTCGAGCTGCTCGGTAGCCTCGGCAACGGCATGGGCAAGGCGCGAGAGCATCCAAGCATCCTCGGCCGTCTCGGCCTTGGGCGCGCCGGGAATATAGCCGTCGAGGTTCATCTGAACGAATCGGCTCGCGTTCCAGATCTTGGTGACGAAGCCGCGCGCCTGCTCGGTGCGGGGGCTATCGATGAGCTCCTTGGTCTTCTTGTCGATGTTGGCGTCGAACTTGACGTCCTGGTTGTTAGTGATGAGCGTGAGCAGGTTGTAGCGCATGGCGTCGGCGCCGTACTTGTCCATGAGCGCCATGGGGTCTACGCCGTTGCCCTTGGACTTGGACATTCGGCTGCCGTCCTTGGCCAAGATGGTGGCGTAGATGTAGACGTCGTGGAACGGAATCTCATCCGTGCAGTACAGAGAGCTCATGATCATGCGGGCGACCCACAGGGCGATGATGTCGCGCGCGGTGACGAGGACCTTCGTAGGATGGTGCTCGGCGAGCTCTGAGGTGTCGTCGGGCCAACCCTGCGTGGCGAAGGTCCACAGCTGGCTCGAGAACCAGGTGTCGAGCACGTCCTCGTCCTGGTGGATGTGGTGGCCGCCGCACTTCGGGCACACGTCGGTGTCCTCCATGAGGGCGTCCTCCCAGCCGCAGTCCTCGCAGTAGAACACGGGGATACGATGACCCCACCAGAGCTGGCGAGAGATGCACCAGTCTTTGAGGTTGTCCATCCAAGTGAGGTAAGTGTCGGTCCAGCGGGCGGGGTGGAACTTGATCTCGCCGTCGCGCACGACCTGGGTAGCGCGCTCCTTGAGCTTGTCGACAGCGACGAACCACTGCTCGGAAAGCCAAGGCTCGAGGGCGGAGTCGCAGCGGTAGCAGTGCATAACGGAGTGGTCGAGATCCTCGATGTGGTCAAGAAGCCCGTGCTCCTCAAACCAGGCGACGATGGCATCGCGGGCCTCGTCGCGGTTCATGCCGGAGAACTCGCCGTAGCCGTCGACGACGACCGCGTGCTCGTCGAAAATGTTGATCTGGGGAAGGTCGTGGGTCTGGCCCATGGCGTAGTCGTTGGGGTCGTGCGCAGGCGTGACCTTGACGAAACCGGTGCCGAAGTTGGCGTCGACGTGCCAATCGGAGAAGATCGGAATCTCGCGGTTGACGATGGGCAGCATGACCTTGGCGCCCACGAGCTTGGCCTTCTCGGGGTCCGAGGGGCTCACGGCGATGCCGGTGTCGCCGAGCATGGTCTCGGGGCGCGTCGTCGCGACAGTAACGTACTCAACACCGTCGACGGGCTCGACAAGCGGGTAGCGAAGGAACCACAGGTGGCCCTTCTCGTCGTGGTATTCGGCCTCGTCGTCGGAGATGGCGGTGCAGCAGTTGGGGCACCAGTTGACGATGCGCTTGCCGCGATAGATCAGGCCGTCGTGGTACCAATCGCAGAAAACGCGTCGGACGGCGCGATTGAACTCGGGGCTCATCGTGAACTTCTCGTCAGAGAAGTCGACGGAGCAGCCCATGCGCTTGATCTGGCTGACGATGGTGCCGCCGTACTCGTGGGTCCAGTCCCAGCAGGCGTCGAGGAACTTCTCGCGGCCGATCTCCAAGCGAGAGATGCCCTCGCTCTTGAGCTTCTTGTCCACCTTGGTCTGCGTGGCGATGCCGGCGTGGTCGGTTCCGAGGATCCAGCGAGTCGAGCGGCCGCGCATGCGGTTATAACGAACAAACGTATCCTGGATGGAATCGTCCATTGCGTGGCCCATATGCAGGATGCCCGTGACGTTGGGCGGCGGAATGACGACAGTGCAGTCGCCGACGCCCTTGTTGCGCTGATAGCAACCGGCGTCGATCCATTTCTGGATAAGCTCAGGCTCCTTGGATTGAGGGTCGTAGGTCTTGGGCATCTCTTCCACTGTGTATCTCCTTGCGTTGCGCCTCGTGGGCAAACGACATCAAAAGCAGGTATAACAAACCTAAAGAATAGCACGTGGAAGGAAGTGTTTCTGAAGACATGGGGAACTTAAGCCTCTTTGACGCCCATGTGCACCTCAGCTGGTTCGAGAACCCTGAGCAAGCCGCTGCGCAGGCGCAAAAGCTCGGCATCGCCGCGCTCTGCTGCACGGTTACTCCAAAGGAGTATAGGGACGCGAGCGCGCTTCTTTCCAAATGTCCTAATGTGCGCGTTGCGGCCGGCATTCACCCATGGCTCGTGGACGACTCAACCGACGCCGCCGATGTGGCCGATGCCATCAGCGGCTCTCCGTGGGTCGGAGAGGTTGGCCTCGATTTCGGAGCAAAACACGCCCACAGCAAGAAGGAGCAGCTGCGCGTCTTTGAGGAAGCGTGCGAAGCTTGCTCAGAAGGGGGAAAGACGCTCTCGATACACTCCGTGAGATCTGCCGGAGCCGTCATGGATGTCTTGGAAAGGACCGGGACCATAGACAGCTGCCGATGCGTGTTCCATTGGTTCTCGGGAACCTCTAAGGAGCTGGCGCGCGCAAGGGAAGCCGGGTGCTGGTTCTCAGTCGGAGAGCGGATGCTCGGCACGCGAAGGGGCCGCGAATACGCTCGCCAAATCCCCTCGGGCAGGCTATTGCTTGAGACCGACCTGCCCGAAGCAGAGCAAGACGGCTCGACGGTTGCCGATATCGCGGAATCGCTTTTGAGCGCCGCGGGAATACTCAAGTCGCTGAAAGAGGATTGGGAGCCGGCCAGGGCGTGTCTCTTCTAGGCTTGCGCTCTTGAGGAAGGTGACCGAAACGCAAGGCGAGCCACCGCGGGCGAATGGTACAGTTTAATAAGTCGAATTCATACGCCATCGGAACAAAGGGTCTAGATCTTGATCAAGCATCTGAGAATACCGCTTCACAAGGCGGAGGAATACCAGAGCTCGCCCTTATCCAGAACAATGCTGTCCACGTCGTCCACAGGCCTTGACCTGCCGTTGAACGACGTCGTAATCGTATTCGCCTGCAGCGAGAATTTCGTGCCGTACCTCTCGGTCGCCATTCAGTCCATCGTTGACAACGCAAGCAAGGACCGTCGGTACGACATCATCGTGCTCACGAGGGACCTCTCGCCCACCAGCATGGTCACCCTCACGCGCCAAACCAAGGGCGCCAATGTAGGCATCGGCTTTCTTGACGTCGACGCCGCCCTCGGAGACATCAAACTCCCCCACCACGGGCACTTTCGCCCCGAGACGTACTACCGCCTCCTCGCGCCCCAGCTTCTCCCCAACGTCGACAAGGCGATCTACCTTGACTCGGACCTCATCGTCGACTCGGATATCGCCGAGCTCTACGACTATGACGTGGAGGGTTATAAGCTCGGCGCCACCCGCGACGCAGACACGCTCGGCCAAATCGACGGTTACGACGCGACCGTGGGGCCCTACCTTCGCGACGAGCTCGGAATGGACGATCCCCACGATTATTTCCAAGCAGGAGTGCTCCTCATGAACCTCGCCGAGCTCAGGCGCACCGTCACCGCGCAGGAGTTCTTGGCCATAAGCACTGAGCGCATGTGGCGTTGGCTCGACCAAGACGTCCTGAACAAGGTGGTAAACGGCAAATACGTGCGCATTCCCATGAAGTGGAACTACCTCATGGATTGGCAGCATCTGCGCCGGACGCACATCGTTTCCAACGCCGCCCCCGACGTTCGCGAGGAGTACGACGAGGCAAGAAGGGACGCGAGGATCGTTCACTTCGCGGGCCCCGACAATCGACCTTGGCTCTATCCCGATGCCGACGGCGCCGACCTGTTCTGGCGCTATGCCCAGCGCTCGCCCTACCTCGAGGAGATTCGAGCTCAGCTCGAGGACTCGCGCGCCACGGTCAAAGGGCTCGCGAAGCGGCTGCAGGTCATCGCCCTTTACAAGGGCATTATGCCAGCCTTCGACAAGACCTGCCCCGGCGGCTCAAAACGTAGAGAAGCGATCATCAAGACCTACAACGCGCTGGGCGGCAGCAACCTATAATCCTCGACGGCCAACGAATTACGAGAGCGGTCCCGTTCCCAAATCGGAAACGGGGCCGCCGTAGTATTAGACCTTCAAGAAGTCGCGGAAACCAAATCCTCAAAAAGAAGATTAGTGCTTCTTTCGGATGATCGTGGGCTGCTGGGCACCGCCAACGGAATCCTTGGTCACGACGACGCGGGAAACGTCGAGGTCGGAGGGGACGTCGAACATCGTGTCCTGGAGCGTCGACTCGCAGATGGCGCGAAGACCACGCGCGCCGGTCTTTCGCGCCAAGGCCTGCTTGGCGATCTCTCGGAGAGCATCCTCGTCGAACTCAAGGTCGACGCCTTCGATCTCAAAGATGCGCTTATACTGCTTGACCAGCGCGTTCTTGGGCTCTACCAGAATCTTCACGAGATCGTCCTCGGTGAGCTCCTTCGTCGTGGTGATCACGGGGAGGCGCCCGACGAACTCAGGGATCATTCCGAACTTGTGGAGATCCTGGGGCATGACGTCGCTCATGAGGTCGACGTCGTGCTCGTCGACCCTCTTTGCCACGTCGGAGTTGAAGCCAATGCCCTTCTTGCCGATTCGGTCGGCGACGATCTTGTCCAAGCCGACAAAAGCGCCACCACAGATGAACAGGATGTTCGTGGTGTCGATTTTGATGAGCTCCTGCTGGGGGTGCTTGCGGCCGCCCTGGGGAGGAACGCTGGCGATCGTACCCTCGAGGATCTTGAGCAGGGACTGCTGAACGCCCTCACCCGAGACGTCTCGGGTGATGGAAAGGTTCTCGGCCTTGCAGGCGATCTTGTCGATCTCGTCGATGTAGACGATGCCGACCTGTGCGCGCTCGACGTCGCCGTCGGCAGCGGTGATCAGCTTCAAAAGGATGTTCTCCACGTCCTCGCCGACATAGCCGGACTCGGTGAGCGAGGTGGCGTCGGCAATGGCGAAGGGGACCTCAAGGAAGCGGGCGAGGGTCTGGGCAAGAAGGGTCTTGCCGGTGCCGGTGGGGCCCAGAAGCAGGATGTTGCTCTTTGCGATCTCAACGTCCTCGCCGGAATCGTCGACCTCGGAGTTACCCGAGAGGATACGTCGATAGTGGTTGTAGACGGCGACCGACATCGCGCGCTTGGCGCTCTCCTGGCCCATTACGTACTGGGACAGCTCGTCATAGATCTCGTGAGGGGTCGGCACTTCGCTCATCGGCAGGCCGGCGGCCCCCTCGAAGCCCTCGTCGCCGGCGGGGGCGTCCTCGCCGATCATGTCGAGGCAAGCCTGGACGCACTCGTCGCAGATGCACACGCCGTTCTGGCCGGCGATGAGCTTGTTCACCTGGGAGCGGGTCTTGTGGCAGAAGGAGCAGCGCATCTCGTCATCGGGGCCTCCGAAGCCGGACATGCCGAAACCGCCGGGAAACCCGTAGCCGTTGTTGTAACCGTCGTTGTTCGAGGGCATCTGCTACTCCTGGGTGGACGGATCGTTGCGGGAAGCGATGACCTTGTCGACAAGGCCGTACTCGCAGGCCTCGGCGGCTCGCATGTAGTTATCGCGCTCAGTGTCGGCGTTGATGCGCTCGATCGGCTGACCGGTGGCGTCAGCAAGCATCTGGTTGAGCTTCTCGCGAATCCAGCGGGTCTCGTCGGCAACGATCTGGATGTCGGTCTGCTGACCCGAGACGCCCGAGCTCGGCTGGTGGATGAGCACCATCGAGTTGGGTAGCGAGAGGCGCTTGCCCTTGGCGCCGCAGGCAAGAATCGCGGCGCCCATGGATGCGGCCATGCCCACGCAGATGGTGGAGACGTCGGGCTTGATGAAGTTCATCGTGTCGATGATACCGAGACCGGCGTAGACGTCGCCTCCCGGAGAGTTGATGTAAAGAGAGATGTCCTTATCGGGATCCTGGCTCTCGAGGAAGAGGAGCTGCGCGATGACAAGGTTGGCGGAATCGCGGGTTACCTCCTCGCCGAGGAACACGATTCGGTCGTTGAGCAGGCGGGAGTAGATGTCGAAGCTGCGCTCTCCGCGCGGCGTCTGCTCGACGACGTAGGGAATCAGGGGAATATTGGTGGGGTTGTGCATATGTTCTCCTTTGAGAATGTACACGAAGCCCCGAGCGGGCAAGCTGCTCGCTCGGGGCAAGAAGTTGCTGCAAGACGAGTAGGTTGGCTACTCGGCGTCGGCGGCCTCGGCCTCGGCGGCTCGCTCGGCGACCTCGTCCTTGACGGTCACCTTGGCGTTCTCGACCAGCCAGTCGAGGGCCTTGGTGCGCTTGATGGAATCGCGGATGGCGGGCAGGCGGCCGTCCTTCTTCCACTGGGCAACGGTGGACTTGACGTCCTCGATGCCGGCGCGGGCGAACTCGTTGTCGACGTCCTCGTCGGAGGCCTCAAGGCCGAGCTTCTCGGCGACAGCATCGAGGGCGAGGGACTGACGAGCGCGCTCGTCGGCCTGAGCGTGGAGGTCGGCGATGAAGTCCTCGGACTTCACGCCGCGGGCGCGCAGGAACATGTCGAGGCTGATGTTCTGGCGCTGGAGCTGACCGAGGAACTCCTGGGCGAGCTCGTTGAAGATCTCGTTCTTGTAGTTCTCGGGAACCTCGTCGAGCTTGACCTGCTTGCCAATGGCCTCGACGACGCGGTCCTCCTTGAGCTCGGGGAGGGTGTGCTTCTTGTCGGCCTCGATCTCCTCCTTGACGGCAGCCTTGAAGGCGTCGACGTCGTCATAGCCGAAGGACTTCTTGACGAGCTCGTCGGAGAGCTCGGGGACAACGGCGACCTTGATGGCGTTGAGGGTGACCTTGACCTTGAAGTCGTGGGAAAGCGTCTCGCCGTCGTGCTCGTGGCTGTGGGTCCACTCGACGTCCTTGGTCTCGCCCTTCTTCATGCCGACGATGCCGGCCTGGAGCTCGGCGGGGAGCTGCTGGCCGTTGAGGAAGACGGTGCGGTTCTCGCCGGCGAGGTGAGAGGCGCCCTGGACATCCTCGATGGTCACGTTGACGATGTCGCCCTCGGCGACCTCGCGGTCGTCCTCAGTGTCCTCGTAGGAGGTCTGGTAAGAGAGGAGCTGGTTGATCTGCCAGTCGATCTCGGCGTCGGTGGCCTCCTCGGGGGGCATGTTGACCTCGGGGGCGTCATAGCTCTCGAGCTCGACCTGCGGGCGAACGTCGACCTTGACGTTGACCTTGTACTCGGCGCCCTCGACGAGCAGCTCGGGCTCCTCACCGAAGGAGAGGCGGCCGACGGGGGTGACGTCCATCTCCTCGAGCACGGCGGGCTCGAGGTTGTTCAGGAGGTCGTTGGTTGCCTGAGCGAAGACGCTCTCCTTGCCCAGCATGGCGTCGACGACGGGACGCGGGGCCTTGCCGCGACGGAAGCCCTGGAAGCGGTACTGCTGGGCGATGTCCTTGTAGGTCTTCTTGATAGCGGCATTGACGTCGGAAGCGGCGACGGTGACCTCGGCGGTCAGCGTGTTCTCCTCGCGCTGCGGCTCGGTAACGGTGATGTTCAACGTTCCTCCAGTGTCTCGTGCTCCGGCGGGCCAGCCCCGCCAGCTTGTTCCTATGTTGCTGCGATGGTGCGGGCGAAAGGACTCGAACCTTCACGGAGTCTCCCCCACTGGAACCTAAATCCAGCGCGTCTACCAGTTCCGCCACGCCCGCATTGGTCAAACAGCCGTCCTATAGTACCAAAAAACAAAGAAAAGCCCAAATGACATGGGAATTGCACAGCCGGTTCAAGGGCAATCGCCGTCCGGCGGCCAAGGACGAGAGCATGAAGAGGCCCGCTGCTCCAGACTTCATGCCTGGAGCAGCGGGCTTCTTTGCAAACCAAGGCCTGGGTCCGAACATTGCCCGGAGCCCAAAGCGGGCGATGCGGCTAGCGCGCCTGCGGCAGGTCCTGAAGGGCGTAGACGTCGAGCGGGCCCTCGCGAAGGGCGCTGATCGCCTGGACGAGCGCGACGGCGCCGGACATGGTGGTTGCCATGTCGATGCCGCGGCTCACGGCCTCCGAGCGCAGGATCGCGCCGTCGCCGCGCGAGCTGTGGCCGTGGGGAGTGTTGATCATGAAGCTGATCTTTCCCTCGGCGAGCATGTCGGCGACGTTGGGGCTACCCTCGGAGATGCGCTTGACGACCTCGCAGGGAATGCCGGCGGCCTTCAGGGTCTTCGCGGTGCCGCCCGTGGCGACGAGCTTGTAGCCCAGGTGCAGCAGCGAGAGCGCGACGGGGGCGACGGAGCGCTTGTCGCGGTCGCACACCGAGAGGAAGACGGTGCCGGACTGGGGCACATCGTAGTCGATGGCCTCTCGGGTCTTGGCGTAGGCCTTCGGGAAGGTGACGTCGAGGCCCATGACCTCGCCCGTGGACTTCATCTCGGGCCCGAGGGTCACGTCGGCGCCGGGGAAGCGGCTCCAGGGCATGACGGCCTCCTTGACGGCGTAGTAGCCGCGGTCGGCGTCCTCGGCGGGCAGGCCGAGGTCGACGATCTTCTCTCCGCTCATGATGCGCACGGCGTACTTGGCAAGCGAGACGCCGGTGGCCTTAGACGAGAACGGGACGGTACGGCTCGCGCGCGGGTTCAGCTCGATGACGAAGACCTGCTCGTCGCGGACGGCGTACTGGACGTTGAGCAGGCCGCGGATGTGGCAGGAGAGGGCGAGCCTGCGGGTGGTCTCGCGAATCTTCGCGACGATCGAGTCGGAGAGCGAGAAGGGCGGGAAGCAGCAGGCGGAGTCGCCGGAGTGGATGCCGCACTCCTCGATGTGCTCGAGCACGGCGCCGACGTAGCACTCGTCGCCGTCGCAGAGCGCGTCGACGTCGAGTTCGATGGCGTCCTCAAGGAAGGCATCGAGGTAGACGGGGTGGTCGGGGCTGACCTTGGTCGCCTCGGCCATGTACTTGACCAGGTCGGCGTCGTCGTAGACGATTCCCATGCCGCGTCCGCCGAGAACGTAGCTAGGGCGAACCAGCAAGGGGTAGCCGACGCGACGCGCGACCGACTTGGCCTCGTCGACGGTCTCGGCCGTGGACGAGGGCGGGTAGGCGATCTCGAGCTTGTCGAGCAGCGCCGCGAAGCGGTCGCGGTCCTCCGCCAGGTCGATTGCCTCGGGCTGCGTGCCCATGATGGGCACACCGGCGGCCTTCAGGCGCTTGGCGAGGTTGATCGGGGTCTGGCCGCCGAGGGTGACGATGACGCCCTCGGGACGCTCGACCTCGATGATGTTCATAACATCCTCAAAAGTGAGCGGCTCGAAGTAAAGACGGTCGGAGGTGTCGTAGTCGGTCGAGACGGTCTCGGGGTTGCAGTTGACCATGACGGTCTCGTAGCCCTTGGCCTCGAGCGCGTACGCCGCGTGGCAGCAGCAGTAGTCGAACTCGATGCCCTGGCCGATGCGGTTGGGGCCGGCCGACAGGATGATCGCGCGGGGCTTCTTTGCCTCGTGGAACTCGGATGCGCTGCCGCGCTCATAGGTGAAGTAGTGGTAAGAAGTGCGGCTCGCGAACTCGCCGGCGCAGGTGTCGACGGTCTTTACCAGGGGACGAACGCCGAGGACCTCGCGGACGGCGCGCACCGTGTCCTCGCGCTGCCCGGTGAGGTGCGCGAGCTGGACATCGGAGAAGCCCATCTGCTTGGCAGCGAGCATGTGATCGGCGTCAAGGCCGGACAGGCCGAGCTCGCGGATGCGCTTCTCGGCGGTCACGATGTCGGCGATGCGGTGGAGGAACCACTGGTCGATCTTGGTCGCGGCAAAGAGCTCCTCGACGGTCCACCCGCGGCGGAGCGCCTCGGCGACGTAGAGAATGCGCTCAGGAGTGGGCCCGGAGACCTTCTCGGAGAAGTTCTCCTCGTCGAAGTCGTCGTTGCCGTCGGCGCCGAGGCCGGCATGGCCCTGCTCAAGCGACCTCATGGCCTTCTGCATGGCCTCCTCAAAGGTGGAGCCGATGGCCATGACCTCGCCCACGGCCTTCATGCGCGTGGACAGGCGGTCGGACGCGCCCTTGAACTTCTCGAAGGCGAAGCGCGGGACCTTGACCACGCAGTAGTCGATGGAAGGCTCAAAGCACGCCGGGGTGGAGTGCGTGATATCGTTCTGGATCTCGTCGAGGGTGTAGCCGACGGAAAGAAGGGCCGCCATCTTTGCGATGGGGAATCCGGTGGCCTTGGAGGCGAGGGCGGAGGAGCGGGAGACGCGCGGGTTCATCTCGATGACGATGACGCGGCCGTCCTCAGGGTTCACGGCGAACTGGACGTTGGAGCCGCCGCAGGCGACGCCCACGCGCTCGAGGATCGCGATGGAGTAGTCGCGCAGGCGCTGGAGCTCGTAGTCGTTTAAGGTCTGGCACGGGGCGACGGTGATCGAGTCGCCGGTGTGGACGCCCATGGGGTCGAGGTTCTCGATGGAGCAGACGATGACGCCGTTGCCGGCGACGTCGCGCATTACCTCCATCTCGATCTCTTTCCAACCCTCGATGGACTGCTCGACGAGGACCTCGGTCTCGGGAGAGAGGGCGAGGCCCTGCTCGCAAATACGCAGCAGGTCGTCGTGGTCGTAGGCGATGCCTCCGCCGGCGCCGCCGAGCGTGAAGGACGGACGAATCACGACGGGGTAGCCGCCGAGGTCGTCGACGCAGGCCTCGCACTCCTCGATGGTGTGGGCGATGCCCGACTTTGCGACGTCGAGGCCGATGTCCTTCATGGCCGCGGCGAACAGCTCTCGGTCCTCGCCGGTCTCGATCGAGTCGATGTCGCAGCCGATGACCTCGACGCCGTACTTCTCGAGCACACCGGCGTGGGCAAGGGCGACGGCGCAGTTCAGGCCCGTCTGGCCGCCCATGTTGGGAAGAAGCGCGTCGGGGCGCTCCTTCTCGATGACCTTGGCGACGGAGTTGGCGGTGATCGGCTCGATATAGGTGCGGTCGGCGGTCTCCGGGTCGGTCATGATGGTGGCCGGGTTGGAGTTGACGAGAACGACCTCGTAGCCCTCCTGGCGCAGGGCCTTGCAGGCCTGGGTGCCGGAATAGTCGAACTCACAGGCCTGGCCGATGACAATGGGGCCGGAGCCGATGATGAGGATCTTCTTGATGTCGGTGCGCTTGGGCATTAGAAGCGCCTCCCCTCGCGGACGTCGATGGCAAGGTAATCGGGCTCGCCGTCCATGAGGCGAGCGAACGCCGCGAAGGCGTAGGTGGAGTCGTTGGGGCCGGGCTTCGCCTCAGGGTGGTACTGCATGGAGAAGGCCGGGATGTCGAGGAACTGGATGCCCTCAGGGGTACCGTCGTTGAGGTTGACGTGGGTCAGGCGAACGCGACCGTACTCCTTGGTCTGGACAACGGGGGCAATGCGGCGCTCGGACCAGAAGCGAAGGTCGCTCGGGTGCTCGGACACGCCGCCGGAAAGCTCGGGGATGAGGGGGCCGAAGGTGGAGAAGACCGGTCCGTAGTTGTGGTTCTGGGCCGTGATCTCGACCTTGCCGGTGAGCAGGTTCATGACCGGCTCGTTGCCGCCGTGGTGGCCATACGGGAGCTTCTCGATTTCGGCGCCCGCGGCCATCGAGATGACTTGGTTGCCAAGGCAGATGCCGAAGACCGGGAGCTTGCCGAGGCAGGCTCGGACGGCGTCGACCACCGGAGGAACGCTCTCGGGGTCTCCGGGGCCGTTGGAGAAAAAGATGCCGTCGGGGCCCATGGCAAGCGCCTTATCCGCAGGGGTATCCCATGGCACGACGGTGACCTCGCAGCCCACGGCGGCCAGGCGCTTGGCGATGCCGCGTTTCTCGCCGCAGTCGTAGGCGACCACCTTGTGCCGGCACTCGCCAGCGGCGGGGACCACGTAGGAGTCGTCGCAGGAGACATCGGCGACGTAGTTGTGCTCGGAAATGGGCTCGGAAGCGCGAACGCGGGCGACCAGGCTCTCGGGGTCGAGGTCGGTGGTCGAGATGGCGGCCTTGCAGGCGCCGCCCTCGCGGATGCGCAAAGTCAAGGCACGCGTGTCGACATCCTCGATGGCGACGACGCCGCGCTCCGCCAGGAAGTCGGGGAAGGAGATGACGGACTGCCAGTTGCTCGGCTCATAGCACATGTCGTGGACAATAAGGCCGGCGAGGTGGAGATCCGAGGCCTGCATGTCCTTCTCGTTGATGCCGTAGTTGCCGATCTGGGGATAGGTCAGGGTGACGATCTGACCGGCATATGAGGGGTCGGAGGCGATTTCCTGATACCCGATCATCGAGGTGTTGAACACCACCTCGCCGAATGTCTCGCCTTCTGCGCCCGCGGAGCGCCCAAAGAAATAACTACCGTCCTCGAGCGCAAGAAGCGCCTTGGGATGCTTGCCGCCGTCAACCAAGAGGTTCAACGCAACACCGTCCTTTCCGTTCGCGCCCATTGGGCCCGCGCGAGCCATAAAAAAAGGAGCTAAGCCCAAAGGGCATGACTCCGAGAAGGCACGCGCGAATACGTTGTGGACGCCTTTTCGGTCTCTCGTACCGTCTTAAAGGTCTGGCTGTCAGTATAGTCGCCGAGTGGCGCAAAATGACGGTGAAGTCCCGACTTTACACACAAGAAACCGCAGGTAGATGCTGCAATTATGTTTGTTTACCTAACAGAATGTAAGGACACGCAGATGTCGTCGCAAAAGAAAAGCGCCGCCCGGTAAACCGGACGGCGCCATAAAAATCAAGAAAAGGGTTGTTTAGCAGACGCCCTGAGCGAGCATGGCATCGGCGACCTTCTCGAAGCCGGCGATGTTGGCGCCCATGACGAAGTTGCCGGCGTGGCCGTACTTCTTCGCCGTGTCGTCGACGTTGTGGAACATGCCGCGCATAAGCTGCTCGAGCTTGCCGTCGACCTCCTCAAAGGTCCAGGAAAGGTGCTCGGCGTTCTGGCTCATCTCGAGGCCGGAGACGAGCACGCCGCCGGCATTAGCGGCCTTGCCGGGCATGAAGGCCACGCCGTTTGCCTGGAAGTACTCGGTCGCCTCGATAGAGGTGGGCATGTTGGCGCCCTCGCCCACGACCTTGACGCCGTTGGCCACGAGGGCCTTGGCGTCCTCAAGGAGCAGGGTGTTCTCACGGGCGCAGGGAAGCGCGATGTCGCAGGGGACCTTCCAGCAGCCGCGGCCGTCCTCGGCGTGCCAAGTGGCGTTCGGACGCTCGTCGACGTACATCGCGAGCGAGACGCCCTTGTCGTGGCCGGAGCGCTTCATGTTGTAGATGTGCTCAAGCACCTTGTAGTCGACGCCGTCGGGATCCTCGACCCAGCCCTTGGTGTCGGAGCAGGCCAGGACCTTGCCGCCGAGCTGGGAAACCTTCTGGATGGCGTAGATGGCAACGTTGCCGGAGCCGTGGACGACGACGTTCTTGCCCTCGAAGGAGTCGCCGTTGCTCTTGAGGTACTCGTCGACGAAATAGACAAGGCCGTAGCCGGTGGCCTCGGTGCGGGCAAGCGAGCCGCCGAACGAGAGGCCCTTGCCGGTGAGCACGCCGGTCCACTCGTTGCGCAGACGCTTGTACTGACCGAACAGATAAGCGACCTCACGGCCGCCGACGCCAAGGTCGCCAGCGGGAACGTCGGTGTTGGGGCCGATGTGGCGGTACAGCTCGGTCATGAAGGACTGGCAGAAGTGCATGATCTCGTTGTTGGACTTGCCCTTGGGGTCGAAGTCGGAGCCGCCCTTGCCGCCACCCATGGGAAGCGTGGTGAGGGAGTTCTTCAGGATCTGCTCGAGACCGAGGAACTTAAGCATGCCAAGGGTAACGGTCGGGTTGAAACGCAGGCCGCCCTTGTAAGGGCCGATGGCGGAGTTGAACTCGACGCGGTAGCCGCGGTTGACCTGAACCTTGCCGGAGTCGTCGACCCAGGGCACACGGAAGATGATGACGCGCTCGGGCTCGACGAGGCGCTCGAGAATAGCGGCCTCCTCGTACTCGGGGTGCGCATCGAGGGCGGGCTGCAGGGTGCCGAGGATCTCGGTTGCGGCCTGGAGGAACTCCTTCTGCTCGGGATAACGCTCCTCGAGCGTGGCCAGGACGTTGTCGCAGTACGACATGCTCTCTCCTATCGTCGTATTTCGGCGCTCGGTTCTGAGCGCCGTAAATTCCAAGTCGATACAATACGAGCGTTGCGATTCAAGTAAAACCACGGCATGCGAGCTGTAACTTTTTCGGTCGCACACCGAAACATAGCGTACATATGGCCTGTTCACAGACGGTTCGGCGTAGCAATCTCGCAGAAACTCTCCGCAACAGGTTTCCCAGGCGGCTCGTGGGCTGCCGCTTCTGAAAAAGCAAAATACTGCTTGGCCAAAACAAAGCAGGCCAGAGACTATACCATCTCTGACCTGCTGTTTTGTTTGGAGCGGGTGACGGGAGTCGAACCCGCGTCATCAGCTTGGAAGGCTGAGGTTCTACCGTTGAACCACACCCGCATATGTTGGTCGGGGCGACTGGATTCGAACCAGCGACCCTCTGCTCCCAAAGCAGATGCGCTACCAAACTGCGCCACGCCCCGGAACCGAGGGTTTACTATACGCGAGAATTGGCCTTTGGGCAAGTCTTACGCGTAGAATGCCCATAGCTAGAAATCGACCGATTCCGGAGAAAGGCTTGATCATGCCCCACTCCCCTCTTGGAAAGACGCTCGTCATCGCAAACCCTGCAGCGCACAGCGGGGCCGGTGAGAAAGGCGCACGCTTTGCCGAGGACTTCCTCAAAAGCTTCTCTTCGGCGACGAAGGGCTTCGAGGTAATCCGTACAAAAGCGCCCGAAGACGCCATAGACATGGCCGCCACCGCTTCCGGCTACGATACCGTTCTTGCGCTCGGCGGAGACGGAATCATCCATGAGGTCGTAAACGGGCTCATGGCCATTCACGGGGATAGTCGGCCTCAGCTTGGAATTATCCCCATGGGATCGGGCAACGACTACGCGCGCACTCTGGGCATGAAGAAAAACGATGTACAGGGAACGCTTGCACAGCTTGTGCGTGGCGTTGCTCGACCTTGCGATCTTGGGCTTGTGAATGGCGTTTACTTTATGGAGACCCTCTCGTTTGGACTCGACGCGGCGATCGCCAACGACACTACGATTAAGCGAGCTGAGGGAACCTCGCAGGAAGGCGAGGAGCTCTTCATCCGTTCGGCAATCAAGATACTGTCGGAAGCAAAGGAAGGCTTTGAGGTCTCCGCTGCATTCGATGAGGAAGACCCCGTCGATCTTTGCAGCATCATCTTCGCAATCCAGGTGGGCCCAACCTACGGAGGAGGCTTCAGAATTTGCCCCGAGGCCAATCCATCCGACGGTTATTTGGATACGTGCTACAACGTTAAGCTCCCGCAGCTGCCGAAGCTCATGACGCTTCTGAGCCTGGCGCGAATGGGAAAGCACACCCTCTCGAAAGTCGTCCGCACAAGACGCCTGCGCCATGCGGAGCTCCATTTTGAGACCGAGCCCCCGTGTCAAGTTGACGGTGAGATGCTCCGTGGCACCGACTTCATCGTGGACGTCGTCCCTGCGGCCATCGACGTGATCTTCCCTCGATTTCAGTAAAAACGGAGGACCGTTGGATTGATCCTGGGCTATTAATGCCTAAGTGGGTGAACAAAACGGCAATTAGTCAAATATCAAAGAAATCCCGAGGCGTTTACCTGAGGTTTTACATGACTAAGCCTCGTTATACCTGATAGAGCCTCATTTTGTTCACCCACTTAGCAAAGTTACCGGCGCAGCAAAAAACGTCGAACCGCAGCAATGAAAGAAAGCCTCCCACATCTCGGTTCTCGAGAAGCGGGAGGCAATTCGCGTTAAAACCCCAACGTAGATAGGCGTACGTCGAGCAGCTTACTTGGCAGCAGCCTGAAGCATAGCCTTGACCTCGGTCGCGGTCTTGAGCTTCATGACCTTCTCGACGAGGGCGTCGGCCTCAGCCTTGGTCCACTCGGAGATGATGCGACGAGTGCGCAGGATGGACGGCGCAGACACGGAGAACTCGCCCAGGCCGAAGGAAAGCAGGACCGGGATGAGCAGCGGATCGGCCGCAGCCTCGCCGCACATACCGACCATGATGCCGGCCTTGTTGCCCTCCTCGATGATGCGCTTAAGGGAGCGCAGGACGGCAGGCTGGTAAACCTCGTAGAGGTAGGCGACCTTGTCGTTGCCGCGGTCGGCGCACATGGTGTAGCCGATGAGGTCGTTGGTGCCGATGGAGAAGAAGTCGCACTCAGCGGCAAGGTCGTCGGCGATCAGGGACGCAGCCGGCGTCTCGATCATGGTGCCGACCTCGATGTCCTTGTTATAGGAGACGCCACGAGCGTCAAGGTCAGCCATGCACTCCTTCACGAGAGCCTTAACCTGACGGATCTCGTCGAGATTGGTCACGAGCGGGACCATGATCTTGATGTCGCCGAAAGCGGAGGCGCGCAGAAGAGCCGTGAGCTGGACCTTGTACTGGTCCGGATTGTTCAGGCAGTAACGAACGGCGCGGTAGCCCATGAAGGGGTTTTCTTCCTTCACGAGGTGGAGATACGGGATCTCCTTGTCGCCGCCCACGTCAAGGGTGCGGATGATGACCGGCTGGTCCTTCATGCGCAGCGCGACCTTCTGGTACGCGGCGAACTGCTCGTCCTCGGTCGGGAGCTCCTTGGAGTCCATGAAGAGGAACTCGGAGCGGAACAGGCCCACGCCCTCGCAGTCGTGCTCGGCGGCTACGTTGGCGTCGTCAGGGTTGCCGATGTTGGCGACGAGAAGCTTCTTGTCGCCGTCGGCGGTCACGGTCTCCTTGCCGCGATAAGCCTCCAGGGCCACCTTCTCCTCGGCGTACTGCTTGGCCTTGGCGCGGTAGTGCTCGAGGTCGTGGTCGGACGGCTGGGCGATGACCTTGCCGTTGGTGCCGTCGACGACGACCATGTCGCCGGTCTTGATGTTCGTCGTGGCGTCGGCGACCGAAAGAACGGCCGGGATCTCGAGGGCGCGGGCGATGATGGCGGAGTGGGAGGTGCGGCCGCCGGTCTCGGTGATGATCGCGGCGACGTTGTCCTTATCGATGTCCGCGGTCATGGACGGAGTGAGCTCGCGCACGACGACGATGGAGTTCTCCGGGAGGGTGGAGAGGTCGACGAGCTCCTGGCCAAGGAGGTCGGCGAGCAGGCCGGTCTTGACGTCGGCGACGTCGGCGGCGCGCTCACGGAACAGCTCGTCCTCCATGTTGGCAAACATGTTGTAGTACATGTCGTAGGCCTCAGAGACGGCCTGCTCGGCGCACATGCCGCTCTCGATCGAGCCGTTGACCATGTCCTTGATGCCCTCATCTTCGGCAAACTCGATGTGGGCACCCATGATGGCCGCGGCCTCGGGGCCGACGGTGGCGGTCATGCGCTCGATCTGGGCGTTGGTCTGGTCGATGAACTTGGCGACGGCGGCCTGATAGCGCTCTTCCTCAGCCTTGGCGTCCTCGGGCGCGTGAGGCGTGAAGCTCAGGTCGGGCTCGACGGCGACGCGCGCAACGCCGATGCCGATGCCGTCAGATGCGTTAACTCCCTCGTACATTTGGTCCCCCTACATTCCGGCCGCAGACGCGGCCACTTCCCTTATTGCCCACGCCGGGGCCATGCACCCCAGCGCATTGGAGCCTTAGTTGCCGCTGGCAATACCCTTGGCGGCCTCGAACTGATGAGCGGCCTCCTGCTGCTTGTTGTCAACCTCGCGAGCTGCGGCGGCGTCCTTAGCGACCTGCATGTCGTTGGCGATGATGCCAGGAATCGCGCGCCCCATCTTTTTGTAGAGCGCAGTGACAACGCGATCGATCTTGTTGCGGTGAGCAATGCCCTTGGAAGCCGCCGTGGCGGTGCCGCAGGCCGAGGCGAACACAAGGGCCGTGTCGTAGTCGGCGCCGCGCGTGACCATCGACAGGAAGCCACCGACCATAGAGTCGCCGGCACCGGTGGCGTTAACGAGACGGATACGGGCCGTCGGCACGATGTGCTCAGCGCCGTTCTCGTCAAGAAGCAGGGAGCCGTGGCCGCCACACGAGATGATGACGTTGCGGGCGCCCTCCTCCTGGAGCTTGTGCGCGTAGGGCATGCACTCCTCAGGGCTCTCGATGTTGACGCCGTAGATGCGACCGACCTCATGGTTGTTCGGCTTGATGAGGAACGGGTGAGCCGGAAGCGAATCCATGAGCAGCTGACCGGGTGCGTCGACGACGAACTGGATGCCGCGGCCGGCGAAGCGCTTCATGATCTGATCGTAGATATCGGACGGCAGCGAGCTCGGGATGGAGCCGGTGAGCACGAGCGTATCGCCCGCGCCGATGATGTCCATGCGATCGAGAAGCTCGTCGACCTTCTTCTCGGAGATCTTCGGGCCCATGCCGTTGCACATCGTCATGACGATGCCGTTGAGCTTGACGTTGATACGGGTAAAGCCGTTGTCAAGGCAGACAAAGTTCGAGGAGATGCCCTTCTCCTGGAGCCTCTTGAGCAGGTAATCCCCAGTGAAGCCGGCAGCGATGCCCATCGCGATGCTGGGGGTGCCGACCTCCTTGAGCAGGGTGGAAATGTTGATACCGTTACCACCGCAATGCAGCTCCTCGCTCGAGGACCTGTTGGTGTAGCCCATATCGAGCGTCAGCGGGTGCATGACGTAATCGAGAGCAGGGTTCAACGTCATCGTGTAAATCACGCGTACTCCTTCCGACAGGATGCGACAGATTCCAGTATGCCGCAAAGCCGGGGCTCTTGTCACAACAAAATGGACACAAGCCGGATACTTTTTCAGAATTCAAGTTCAAATGTGCAACGTCCATTCGGCGAACGGACTGATTTAGGCCATGAAGCGCAAGCATACACGATATGGATATCGAAATTTAGCTCGGGAATCGACAAAGAAGACCATGAGCGATCCTGCATTGTTGCTTGTCTCAATTTATGCCCCACGGAAATCAACGGGCGGTCGAGAGAAGAAAAAAAGGTCAAAGCTTTTAAGGGCTTTGACCTTTAAAATACTCTGGTGCGCCGTGAGGGATTCGAACCCCCGACCTTCGGATTAGAAGTCCGTTGCTCTATCCAACTGGGCTAACGGCGCAAACGGTAGTCATTTTAGCATCTATCGACCCGAAGCGAGAAGGGCATTCGCGGCGAGCACGCCCGACACCGTCTTTCCGTCTTGGATCAGCCCCCGAAGAGCCGCCTCCACTGCGTCACCCAAAGGAACCCAAACACATTCGACGAACTCGCCCTCGTCGGGAGACGCATCGCCTTGATCTAAATCGCGCGCCAAATAGACCTCGGTGTGTTCATCCGTAAACCCAGGGGAGCCGAGAACGCACACCAGCGGCTCAAGGCGACCAGCAATAAGCCCTGTCTCCTCAACAAGCTCTCGGGCGGCGCAGGAGGCTCCAGCCTCCCCCGGCTCAAGCTTACCGGCCGGGATCTCAAGCGTCATACGACCGATGGCGACGCGATACTGTCGAACCAAACAAACGCGCCCGTCATCATCGAGCGCAACGACGCCGGCTCCGCCATGGTGGCGCACGACCTCTCGGTATCCACTCGAACCGTCAGGAAGCTCAACGTCGAGCGTCCTCGCCTCAAAAATCTTCCCCCGCCAGCGAAGCCGATCATCCACGGGCTTTTCCTCGAATCGGGAATCCGGCGCCAGGGCCTCTTTGATGAGCGTCAGCCCATGAACAGGACCCATGGGCGTACCTCCTTCCGTCGTTCGGGCTTTCAAACAGCCGACTTAGCTTCGGCGCACACAGTCCACAGCTAACAAAAAACGGACGCCGAGGCGTCCGTCTGATTCAAAATGGTGGATCGTCAGGGGTTCGAACCCTGGACCTTGGGATTAAGAGTCCCCTGCTCTACCAGCTGAGCTAACGATCCATAGAATGGTGGATCGTCAGGGGTTCGAACCCTGGACCTTGGGATTAAGAGTCCCCTGCTCTACCAGCTGAGCTAACGATCCATATTCTGTTAATGGGGTGGGTGAAGGGTCTCGAACCCTCGACCTACGGAGCCACGGTCCGTCGCTCTACCAACTGAGCTACACCCACCATTTGCTTCCCTCGTCAGGCAGCTCGTCTATTATGCAAACTCTTTGGGATCGATGCAAGGACTTTTTTGCCGATTTCCAAAAAAAGTTTTCGGACCACTAGGAACTGCCAAGAAGGGCAAGGATGTCTTCACGCGTGAGGAGCGCGGATTTGACGCCCTCACCAGCAAGAACGCTCTCAGCAAGGTCACGCTTCGCCTCCTGCATCTTCAAGATCCTCTCCTCAATGGTTCCCTCGACAATGAGCTTGAAAACGCTCACGTCATGTCGTTGGCCAATGCGGTGGGCTCGGTCGGTCGCCTGATCCTGGGCAGCGGTGTTCCACCACGGGTCATAGTGGATGACGACGTCCGCGGACGTGAGATTGAGTCCGACGCCGCCGGCTTTAAGCGAGATAAGGAAAACGTCGCCGCCACCCGTCTGAAATCTCCTGACGAGCCGCTCGCGCGCTTCTTTGCTCGTTGAACCCGTGAGCATAAGGGTCGAGAACCCCTCAGAAGACAATCTCCTCTCGATGATGTCGAGCATCGACGTGAACTGTGAGAACAAAAGCACCCTGTGCCCACCGTCGATTGCCTGCGAGACAAGCTCCATACACGTCTCGAGCTTCGCGGAAGAGCCGTCATATCCCTCAAAGCAGAGACTCGGGTCGCAGCAAATCTGCCGAAGCTTGGTGAGCTCCGCCAGGATCTTGAGCTTCTCTCCCTTGAGCTCCTTGTCCTCCTGATGCTGGATTTGGAGCGCGAGCCGATCCTGGGAGGCGAGATAGAGCTTCCTCTGCTTGGACTCCATCTGCGCGTAGACGACGCTCTCGGTCTTATCGGGAAGGTCGGCAAGTACCTCGGACTTGAGACGCCGCAGCACAAAGGGACCGATCGCGCAGCGGAGCAATGTCGACGCGTCGTGCTCACGGGCCTCCACAGGGCTCTCGTAGCGCTTGGCGAACTCTTCACGCGAGCCGAGGTAGCCAGGCATGAGGAAGTCGAAAATGCTCCAGAGCTCCGCCAGGCGATTCTCGATCGGCGTTCCCGTCAAGGCGAAGCGCGCGTCGGCGTCCAGGCACTTCGCGCACTTTGTGACCTGCGCTCTCGAGTTCTTTATGTACTGAGCCTCATCGAGGACCACGCGCGCAAAGTGTTGCCCCGAGTAGATCTCGACATCCCGTCGCAGCAGGTCGTAGGAGGTCACCAGAACATCAAGCTCTGCGCTCGACCCGATGCTTGCGGCGCGCGCGGACTTCGTCCCCACCGCGGCGACGCAGCGAAGACCGGGGGCAAATCGCGCGAGCTCGCTCATCCAGTTGTACACGAGCGAGGCTGGGCACACAATCAGCGAGCACCCCGTCGCCCCCTCCTCCTTACGACCAAGGACATGGGCAATGACCTGCAGCGTCTTGCCCAAGCCCATGTCGTCGGCAAGAACCCCTCCGAAGCCCATGCGCTCCAAGGTCCCGAGCCACCTGAAGCCGTCCTCCTGATACCCCCGCAGCTCCGCTTGAAGGCCAGAAGGCACCTCGATGTCCGCATCGGAATACGAGTCGAAGTCGCGAACAAGCTTCCTGAACCCGGAGTCGCGGACCAAGCGAACGCTCTGGGCATTCTGCAGCAAAGCATCCACAAGAAGGGCGCGGGCGCTCGGGAGCCCGACGCCGCCCGCGGCAAGCTCGTCGATATCGACGCCGAGACCATCCGCGAGCGAGGCGGCCGTCTGCAGGTTCTCCCCGATTCGCACGATGTCGCCGGTCGAAAGGCGCACATAACGCTGCTTCCTTTTGAAACCTTCGAGGTAATCCATCAACTCGCGCTGGGTGAGCCCGCTTGCCCCCAGCTCAACATCAAGAAGTCCGCTCTTTACCTTCGCACTCACCGAAAGGTTCGGGGAGGTGCGCACCTTGATTCCGCGCAATTGCTCGGAAAGAAGGACCTCGCCGAGCTCTCCCAACTCCGCGAGCCCATCGGTGAGCAGCCGAAACAGCAGCTCATCGTCGGCGTCATCGAAGGAGTACGCCCCGCCGACGAGCGGAAAGTAGTCCTCGAGGACGTCAATGGCGTGGTACTCCGAGGCGAGGTCGCGCGCAGGCTGGCCGGGCACAGAATCGCCGGCACCGAGCGGTACGGACCAATCCCCATAGGAGACCTTTGCCTCGCATGAGACCGAACCGCCCTCCATCCCGATGCGGAAACTGAATACCGCCTCGGGAGGCTCAAGGCCCTCAAAAGACGACGGGACATCGAGCTCGGTCCACGTTCGCAGCACGGGCAACAAGGACCTGCAGAACTCGCTCGCATCGGCACCGCTCACGTGGGGCGCCGAGGAAGAAGCGTAGAACGCCCCGAGAACAGGCGCGGCCTCAACGGCAAAGGCCTCGGAAGTCCTTAGGAGAGCATCGCCGTCGAGCACATAGCACTTCTTGCCAGAAGCAAAGAAACGAAGGTCGTTCGGAAGGGAAATGTCGTAGCCTCCGGCAGGCGATGGATCTATGGCGCAGGCGATCTTTGGGTCGCCCTCCCCCACGCGCAGGCAACTCGAGACGGTCCCGGTTCGGTAGCCCCAGCGATCGGCATATCTACGGCAGACGTCTAGGGTGACCTCGCGGCCCTGCATGACATCGAGGACATCGCAGACGTCCGCGTCCGAGAGCGGGAGCTCCTTGATGTCCGTGCCGCGCCCGCCGCCGACGTAATCCCAGCGAGATACATACAGCGCGTGCTGGGTATCGACAATGCGGCCGACGAGATCCAACAACTGCGCCGAGCGCTCATCAAAGGCGTCTCGGGTATGGGCGAACGCGAGCTTCTTGCCATAGGAAATCTCGGAGCCGCGTCGCCAGGCGCGAACGATTTCCGAGACGTTCTTAACGATGTAGCTCGCAGAGCCCCTGCGAACCGCCAGCTTGAGCGCAAGCGAATCGGCATCGAAAGCCCTTGACGGATGGACGAGGGACACGGCGAGACTTGCCCTCGGGGCCGGCCCGGAATCAGCGCGGCGGCGCTCACGACGAGCGGTGGCCTCGAGAAGCCTGCGCTCGCTCGCACCATGAAGAAGCTCGCTGACAGAGGCGCTCGAGGGGAGCTCGGCCACGCGTTGGGGCCCGCCCATCGCAAGGGGCCGCTCGGGAGCGGCATCGTCAACGCCGAGATACGACAAGGCGAGGGCGATCTCGTGCTTGCACATGCCACCATAGTTCGTTGAGGCGGGACAGGTGCAGGAGTAGTCGAGCACGTCGCACGCATCGAGGTCGAGGTCGACGCCGACGGAATAATAGCCCCCGTCGGAGGCGGCCACGCGGCCGACAAGCCCAACGGTCGAACCGAAGCCTCCCTCGGTCTCGGAGGCGGCGAGCACGGACCCGCCGCGGGCCAGCCGCAGTGCACGCCCGTAGGTGCTCTGCAGCGCCGCGTAGCGCTTCAAGGTCTCCGTCCACCGCTCACTCGCCATTCATGCCCCTCTCGTCGTTTTAAGGACAACCTTACCCGACGAAGTGGAAAACTATTTATTTGGTTTACCGCAAGGCCACAAATTCAGGGGAAAGGGAGGGGCCATGCCCATTGCCGCCGCGACCGAGGTCGCAACCAAATCCGAGAGATACCCGATGCTTTTCTCACCGATCAAGGTGGGAACTCAGACCGTGAAGAACCGCCTGTGGATGCCGCCGGTGTCCACGAACCTCGCAATCGACCACGGCCACGTCTCCGAAGCCCTCATCGAGCACTACACGAACCGCGCGAAGGGCGGCGTCGGACTCATCGTGACCGAGGTGGTCACCGTCGAGCCGACCTATGTTTACCTGCCGGGAGACATGTGCATGGCAGACGACTCCTTCGTCCCCGGCTGGGAGAAGCTCGCCGCGGGCGTCCACGAGTACGGTTCGAAGATCCTCCCGCAGCTCTTCCACCCTGCTTACATGGCGTTCCCGATCCCCGGCACGCCCAAGCTCATCGCGCCGTCTTTCGTCGGGCCCTACTATGCCCGCGAGGCGCCGCGCCCCGTCACACGCGAGGAGCTTAAAGTCATAATCAACCAGTTCGGTGACGCTGCCGAGCGCCTGAAGCGCGCCGGCACCGACGGCGTCGAGATCCACGCCGCGCACGCGCACGGCCTGCTGGGCGGCTTCCTCTCGCCCCTGTACAACAAGCGCACGGATGAGTACGGCGGAGACATCGACGGTCGTCTGAAGCTCACCCTCGACGTGGTCCATGAGGTTCGTGAGCGCTGCGGCGAAGACTTCATAATCGACGTGCGAATCTCGGGCGATGAGTACTCCGAGGGCGGCCTCACCCTCCGCGACCAGGTCTACGTCGCAAAGCAGCTCGAGCAGGCGGGCGTGGACATGCTGCACGTTTCGGGCGGCACGACCATCAAACGCGGCAGCGCGATCCCCGGCAACGGCACCTCGCCCGCGAGCCACGCCGAGCTTTCGCGCGAGATCAAGAAACATGTCTCGATTCCCGTGGCGACGGTCGGCCGCATCACAGAGGCCTGGGTCGCCGAGGAGCTCATCGAGGACGGGTTCGCCGACGCCTGCATGATGGGCCGCGCAAACGTCTGCGACGCCAACTTCGCCCAGAAGGCCGCCGCCGGAAAGACGGAGGACATCCGTCCCTGCATCGGCTGCCTGCGCTGCCTGAACGGAATCATGTTCGGCAAACCGATCTCGTGCACGGTCAACCCCGATGTCGAGGGCGACGACGGCGACGTTGAGGCCGCCGAGGCAAAGAAAGACATCCTCGTCATCGGTGCCGGACCCGCCGGCATGCAGGCGGCGTTCGTGGCCGCCAGGCGCGGACACCACGTCGTCCTCGTCGACGACCAGGACGAGGTCGGCGGCACCATGCGCATCGCCGCCGTGCCCATCGCGAAGCAGGACCTCTGTCGCGTGATCAAGTTCCAGGCCCGCCGCCTCGAGCAGGAAGGCATTGAGGTCGAGCTTGGCAGACGCCTGACCACAGAGGACATCGAGCGCGATTTCGCGGGCTACGAGGTCGTGGCAGCCTACGGCGCGGACCCCATCGTCCCCGCGAGCATGACGGGATTCAAGCAGGTCTGCACTGCCGACGATATTCTCTATGGCCGCGTGCACCCTGGAAAGAAGATCGTCATCGTCGGCGGAGGCTCGGTCGGCTGCGAGACAGCAGATTACCTTGCCCCGCTGGTCAACGACCTCGCGAAGGCGAACCGCGACATCACGCTCATAGAGATGACCGACGTGCTCGCCGCCAACGAGTCGGGCGCCGGCCGCGCGGTGCTCATCACACGAATGATCGGCAAGGGGGTCCACGCCCTCACAGGAGCGAGGGTCACCGAGGTCACGGAAGACACCATCACTTACGAGATGGACGGCGAGGCTCACGAGATCGAGGGCGCCGACACGCTTGTCCTCGCGCTCGGGTACCGCACGAACACCGAGCTGGTTGATAACCTCAACGCTGCCGGCGTCACGGTTCACACCATAGGTGATGCCGACAGGCCTGGGAACATTCGAGATGCCATCGGCGCAGCCTACGCAGTGGCGAAGGAGCTCTAAGTCTCTACCCAAACATTCGCAATGACGAGGCCCTGTCGGAGCTGATTAGTCCGGCAGGGTCCCATCTTCGAATAAGTTGGCACAAGTCTTATGCAAAGCATTAGAAAAGAACTACTTGCAGCAATGGTTGGCACAACTTCTACTTGCAGCAACGCTTAGCACAACAGCTTGTTAAGATCACCGTGGTCGCGAGCCTCCTCGAACAGCCTCTTGAACACGACGTCTCCGTGAAGCCCGTCGTGCTCGAACTCGTTCGTAACCCAGGCGCGGCTGTTGCCCACGCGCGAAAGAGTGTCGAGCTGCAACCCGGAATCCACATAGAGGTCGTCGAAGTACACGGCGCAGCGGAGCGGCACCGTGTTTCTCGCTAGCTGATCAATGTCGTAGAGTTGTCCGAACTCCGTGTCCTCCATGAGCACGTCCATCGCTGCCGCAAAAGGCTTGAGGGCGGGGTCCTCTTGGAACATCCAGGGGAACATCGCCTCGCCATAGAACATGAGCGGACGAGCCGCGGCCGAGAACTCGGGGCGACATTCAGCCTCATGCGCCGCCGCCCACCGAATCGGCTCGTCGAGGTTTCCGTCGGCGTAGATGAACTCCTGCAGGGTCCAATACAGCGGGTTTGAAGCAGAACCCGTGAGTGATTGAACGCTCTCGGCGAATCCCCTGTTCACATACACCTTGGACGCCACTCCGCCGGCGGCGGCAAGGGCGGACTGAGCGCTCCCGTCGCCATCGGAGAACGCAAGGTCGAGGAGATTGTGGAGCCGCTCGGGCGCGGGCTTCATGCCGAGCCCACCGCCGCACAGCTGAAGGCGTCGCACCGAGAAGGGGCTGCCGTCGGGAAGAAGGACGTCTCCCGCGGCGAGCCTGTCGGCAAGCAGGCCCACCCGCTCCCTATCCACCGGGTACTTCTCATACCACGCGTTCGTCTTCGAAACCATGCGCGGAAAGGTGTGGGCATACACGTCTTTCGTGCTCGCAGGCACATGGGGGATGCCACCGCCCACAAACGAGGCGGCGACGCCATGGGGGAAGGTGCTCAGGTTGCACAGCGTGAGGAAGCCGCCGTAGCTCTGACCCAGTGTGACCCAATGGGCCCCACCGAATTCGGTCAGTCGGAGATACTCGAAATCACGGACAATTGAGTCGGCAAGGAAACGCTTGAGGTAATTCGCCTGAAGTCGGGCAGGGTCGGCGCCGCAGGCGAGCGCCTCTTTGCGCAGCTGATCCATGCGATGGCCGTCCACGGCAGACGAGCGCCCCGTACCGCGTTGGTCAGGAAGCACAACACGGAAATGCTTGACAGCCTCGGCGAGCCACCCGTCGGTCTGGGCGTCGAGCACACGAGGGCCCGCGCCGCCGGGGCCGCCCTGCAGGTACACGATCGCGGGAAGGTCCCTGCCGACGTTCTGGGGAAGACAAACCGTGCGGTAAAAGAGGCGGATCTTCTTGCCAGCAAACGCGGGGTCAGGCTTGAGATCGGCGGATGCAGCGCAAAGCCTCGAGGGCTCGGGGTCGTCGACCCCGGCAAGTAGAGCAGGGCTCGTGCCCCTCCAGTCGAGCGGGACATCGACGGCGTGGTCCTCGACGCACAAGCCGGGGAGATAATACGTGGAGAGAAGAGCCATGGCGCCTTCCTTTCTCAGTAGACTGTTGTGCAGTATCGCACACGCGCAGAACCAGACAGGCAAAAATGACTGCCAAATCAGACAGGCTGAATTGGCAGGCGGGAGGCAGAGATGTATTACGAGACAGAAGGCCCGAGAAACGGCATCCCCATGCTCATGCTGCACGGATTCGGGTGCCAACTCGAACTCATGCGCGGCTGCATGGAGCCCGCGATCGCAGCGGCCGGTATGAAGGACAAGGTGCTCCGCGTGTACGTCGACCTGCCCGGCCACGGGCGCACAAACGATGCCCCGCTCTCCCTCGCTTCAAGCGATGCCATCCTCAAGGAATCGCTCACGGTCATGGACGAAATCGCCCCGGACGGCGAATTTGCCGTCGTCGGGCAGTCCTACGGCGGCTACATCGCATTGGGCATGATGGCTGCCATCCCCGAAAGGCTCATGGGGTCCGCGCTCATCTGCCCGTTGGCCGTCGATAGGCTGGAGAACCGTCGCACAGAGCAGAGCGGGGCAATCATAGAGGACAACGCGTTTCTCTCGACGCTCTCCGACGCCGAGCGCGAGAGCTTCCTGCAAAACGCAGTGCGGGCAGATCGAGATACCTGGGTGCGCTTCCGCGACGAGGAGGCGCCCGGCTTCGCCAACGCGAACCCCGCGTTCCTGGAGGCAGTGGACAATAGCTTCCCGCTTACGCAGGGGGTGTCTGAGTTCATGGAGGGCCCCAACTTCGATAAGCCTGCCGTGCTGGTCTGCGGCCGCCAAGACTCGATGGTGGGCTATCTCGACCAAGCAAGGCTCCTGCCCAAGCTCACGCGGGGGACCATGGCAGTCCTCGATATCGCGGGGCACAATCTCCAGTTTGAGCAGCCCGAGCTGTTCTGCTCGCTCATGGCGGAATGGCTTCAGCGGCTTTAGGAAGCAAAGGGCCCTTTAGGCGTTCATTGCCTAAAGGGCCCCAATCGCTCGCATCAAGAAGCGGCTAAACCAGGTACTCGGCGATCTGGACAGCGTTCGTGGCGGCGCCCTTGCGGATCTGGTCGCCGCAGCACCAGAAGGTGAGCGAGTTCACCCCGTCGGGCGCAGAGAGGTCGCGGCGGATGCGGCCGACATACACCAGGTCCTGGTCGGAGGTGTCGAGCGGCATCGGGTACTCAAGCTTCGCGGGGTCGTCGACCACCTTGACGCCGGGGGCAGACGCTAGAATCTCGCGAGCCTCGTCGGGCGAGATCGGGCGCTCGAACTCGGCGGTGATGCTCTCGGAGTGCGAGCGCATGACGGGCACGCGGACGCAGGTGCAGTTAACGCGAACCTCGGGCAGGTGCATGATCTTGCGGCCCTCGTTCTGCATCTTCAGCTCCTCGGACGTGTACGCCTCGTCCTTGAAGCCGCCGATCTGCGGGATAAGGTTATAGGCCAGCTGATACGCGAAGGGCTTGGTCTCCCCCACCTCGCCGCCCTCGGCGAGCACGCGGCTTTCGCGCTCGAGCTCCTTGAGACCCGGAAGGCCGGCGCCGGAGGCGGCCTGATAGGTCGAAACGATCAGACGCTTCAAGCCAGCCGCCTGGTGAAGCGGGAACGTCGGCACGAGGCCGATGATGGTGGCGCAGTTAGGATTGGCAATGATATTGCGCGGGTGGTTGGCAATATCTGCCGCGTTGATCTCGGGAACAACAAGAGGAACATCCTCGTCAAGGCGGAACGCGTGCGAGTTGTCCACGCACACGGCGCCACGCTTGGCGGCTTCGGGAAGAAGTTCCTTGGCGGTCTCGTCGCCGGCGGCGCCGAGAACGATGTCCACACCCTCGAAGGCGTCGGCACAGGCGAGCTGCACCGGCACGTCCTCGCCGCGGAATCTCACGATCTTGCCCACGGAGCGGGCAGAGGCGAGCGGTACGAGCCTCTCGACGGGAAAATCACGCTCCTCGAGACATTCGAGCATCTGGGTTCCGACGACGCCCGTCGCGCCGAGGATTGCGACTACCTTGCCTGCCATGGTGTTGTCCTTTCGGATTATTGAAACGTTGGGTTACTTCTCTGAGAGCTGAATCACTTCGTCGCGAACAAAGCGCTCGTAGATGACCTTGATGGCGCGATCGAAATCCTCGTTGTTCACGCCCATGATGATGCTGATCTCCTGGGAGCTCTGCGTGATCATGCGGATGTTGATGCCGGCCTCGCCGAGCGCACCGAAGATCTTGCCGGAGGTACCGGAACGCTTCGACATGTTGCGGCCGACGACTGAGATAAGCGCGAGCTTGTCCACCATGCTGATGTCGTCGGGGCGGATTTCCTTGCGGATGTCCGAGATGATGGAGTAGATGGAGTCGCGGACATCGGCGCCGTTGACGACGACGCCGAAGGAGTCGACGCCCGTGGGGATGTGCTCGACCGAGACGCCGTAGCGCTCGAAGATGGCGAGCGTCTTGCGCACGAGGCCGACCTCGTTGGACATGTGCGCCTTCTTTATGTGGACGCTGATAAAGTCCTTCTTGCCGGCGATGCCGGTGATCAGGTGCTCGTCCTCGCCCGCCTCCGCGTTCTCGCGGATGATGGTGCCCTCATCTGCGGGACGGTTGGTGTTCTTGATCTGAATGGGGATGTTGACCTCGCGAACCGGGAAGATAGCCTCCTCCTGAAGAACCGAGGCGCCCATGTAGGAGAGCTCGCGCATCTCGTCGAAGGTGATGCGGCGGATGGAGCGCGGGTGATCGACGATGCGCGGGTCTGCAGAGAGGAAGCCCGACACGTCGGTCCAGTTCTCATAGAGGTTCGCGTCGACGCAGCGGGCAAGAATGGCGCCGGTGATGTCGCCGCCGCCGCGTTGGAAAAGCTTAATCTGGCCGTCGACCGTGGCGCCATAGAAACCAGGAAGCACAAAAGAGCCCTTGCGGACCATAACGTCCTTGAGGCGAGCGGCGGTGCGCTCCATGTCGACCGAGCCGTCGTGATGGAACACGACGACGTCGGCAGCATCGACGAAGGGCATGCCGAGGTACTCGGCCATGAGGTTGGCCGTGAACCACTCGCCGCGGGAGACGACGTACTCGGGCGAGTGCTTCTTGATGTTGTTCGCGAAGGCCTGGAACTTGTCGGCGAGCGGCCACTTGAGGCCAAGCTCATCGACAATGTCCTGATAACGACGCTGGATATCGCCAAGAAGGGAGGTGCAGTCGACGCCGTACTGGATGTGGGCGTTCACAAGCAAGAGAAGGTCCGTGATCTTGTTGTCCCCGGAGAAACGCTTGCCGGAGGCGGAGACGACGACGAACTTGCGGTCAGGATCGGACTCGACGATGCCCTTGACCTTCTTGAACTGCTCGGCGGAAGCGACGGAGGAGCCGCCGAACTTTGCGATCTTGATCATCTGTAAAGGTATCCGTTCTGCTTACACGAGGGCTGCCATGAAAGAGCTGGGGTCGGACTCGAGCGCGGCGTCGAGGGCGGCTCGGGCCTCGACCGCCGTGATGTCGCGAAGAAGCCAGGCGCCGGGCGCGAAGGCCTCGGAACCCGCCGGCTGAGCAGAGGCGCACAGCACATAGTCGCCGCGAAGCAGCTCAGGCGCGTATTCGAGCCCGCGGGAGAAGTCGTAGACGGGGCGACGGCCCGCCGCGCAGTCGAGGACGTCCTGGACGATGGCGTTGCCGGTGGGAAGGCTGCCCGCGCCCTGGCCGTAGAACTTGAGCTCGCCGACGGTCTGTCCATCGAGGGTCACGAGGTTGAAGTTGGACGGCACATGGGCCTCGAGCGAGTCGACGGGAAGGGCGACGGGCTCGACGGCAACCGCGTAGGCGCCGTCCTTCTGGACGCCGCGGCCGAGCAGCTTGACCGTGAGGCCGCGCTCGCCAAAGAGGTCGAGGTCGGCCTTGGTGAGATTGCGGATGCCGGAGACGGGCAGGTCATGGATGCAGGCCACGTCGAACGCCGCGGAGGCGGTGATGATGGTCTTGTTCATGACATCGATGCCGTCGATGTCGGCCGAGGGGTCGCGCTCGGCATAGCCAAGCTCCTGGGCCTCTGCCAGGACGTCGGCGAACTCGGCTCCGTCCTTGAGCATCTGGTAGACGATGTAGTTGGTGGTGCCGTTCATGATGCCCTTGAAGGAGGAGATCTCGTCGACGCGGCGGACCTTCTCGATACCTGCGATCCAAGGGATGCCGCCGCCGACCGAGGCCTCGATGAAGAGGCTCACGCGGTTATAGAGCGCAGCCTCGGCGAACTCGGCGAAGTGCGCGGCGACGACGGCCTTGTTGGAGGTGACGACGTGCTTGCCCGAGGCAAGTGCGCGCATGATGAAGGTGTGCGCCGGCTCGACTCCGCCCATGCACTCGACGACGAGGTCGATGTCGGGGTCCGACACGATCTCGTTGTAATCGGAAGTCATGCGGTGATCACTCAGGCGGTCGGGAAGCTCCAGAATACGAGCGACCTCGACGGAGCCCACGCGGTCGCGGATGATCTGGTCGACGCCACGGCCGACCGTGCCGTAGCCGAGAAGGGCGATTTTCATGAGCGGCGAGTCCAATCTTTCGAATCTGTGTCCATAGCCCGTGGGCTCGTGCGCTGCAGGTATGATTACTCGGAGTATCCGCGGTAACAACCGGACGCAAGGAGCCGACAGTGAATTCGTTCTACCACAGCACGCGCGGTAAAACCGATAACGTAACAAGCAAGCAAGCTATCTTGCGCGGAATCGCCCCTGACGGTGGCCTCTACGTCGCGGACTGGATCGGCGAGGAAGAGCTCGACCTCGCCCAGGTCTGCAACCAGACCTTCCAGGAAAACGCGCGCCTGGTGCTCGGCGCACTTCTTCCCGACTACACCGAAGCCGAGATCGCGCAGTGCGTGGACGCGGCCTACGGCGAGCAGTGGGACACCCCCTCGTGCTGCCCGGTATCTGCGCTCGGCGACGACTGGCTGCTCGAGCTCTACCACGGTCCTACGAGCGCCTTCAAGGACGTCGCGCTCCAGATGCTGCCCCAGCTCATGGGCGTCGCCCGCAAGGGTGCCGAGGGCGAGGGCAAGAAGATCATGATCGTCACCGCCACCTCCGGCGACACCGGCAAGGCCGCCTTGGACGGATTCGCCGGCGTCAAGGGCTGCGGCGTCACCGTCTTCTACCCCGAGGGCAAGGTCTCCGACATCCAGCACCTCCAGATGGCGACCCAGGCAGGCGACAACGTCGCGGTGTGCGCGGTGCGCGGCAACTTCGACGACTGCCAGACCGAGGTCAAGCACATCTTTGCCGACACCGCCCTGGCCAAGAGGCTCGCCGAGGGCGGCGCCGTGCTCTCGAGCGCGAACTCCATCAACGTCGGTCGCCTCGCGCCCCAGGTCACCTACTACTTCGACTCCTACGCCCAGCTCGTGCGAGCCGGTGCGATCGAGCTCGGCGACGAGGTCACCTTCTGCGTCCCCACCGGCAACTTCGGCGACGTCCTCGCCGGCTACTACGCCAAGCGCCTCGCCCTTCCCGTGAAAAAGCTCGTCGTCGCCTCGAACGAGAACGACGTCCTCACCGACTTCCTCACCACGGGCACCTATAACCGCCTGCGCCCCTTCAACAAGACGATCAGCCCCTCGATGGACATCCTCGTCTCCTCGAACCTCGAGCGCATGCTCTATTACTTCTGCGAGGGAGATTGCGAGCTCGTCGCGTCCCTCATGTCCGACCTCGCAGAGAAGGGCTCCTACACCGTCCCGGCAGAAGTGCTTGCCCGCATCCAGGAGGTCTTTGCCTGCGGCCGAGCCGACGATGACCAGACCCGCGCGGAGATCCGCTCCACCTGGGAGGGTCTCGGCGTGCTCATCGACCCGCACACCGCCGTCGCAAAAACCGTCCTCGACTCCGTCGAGCGCGACGGCTCCGCGCGCGTCTGCCTCTCCACCGCTTCCCCGTACAAGTTCGGCGCGGACGTCCTTGCGGCGCTTGGGGAGGACACCGACAACTTGACCGGCTTCGAGTGCATGGATGCCCTCGCCGCAAAGACCAGGACCGTCCCGCCGGCGCGCCTTTCCGCCCTTCGTGACGCTGAGGTCCTCCACACGACCGTCTGCGACCGCGACAAGATGGGCGATTTCGTGGAGTCCTCCTGCGCTAGGGTGTTCAAGTGATCGCCGCCGACGGCCAGACCAAGCCGGTCGTCATCGTCCGCGTCCCCGCCACGTCCGCCAACGTGGGCGTCGGCTTCGATTGCCTGGGAATCGCGCTCGACCTGACGGCCACCTTCCTCATGTCGCCCTCCGAGGCGCTTGAGATCGACGGCTGCGAGGAGCGTTTCCGCGGCGAGGACAACCTCGTGTGGCAGAGCTACCTCAAGGGCTGCGCGGAGCTTGAGGGCGATCCCGTGCCCCTGAAGATCTCGATCCTCTCCCCCATCCCGCTTTCGGGCGGGCTTGGGTCGAGCTCGACCTGCGTCATTGCCGGCGTCGCCGCGGCGCAGGTCCTCTGCCGCGGCTCCTACGACCGCGAGGAGTGCCTCGAGATGGCGACCCGCATCGAGGGGCACCCCGACAACGTGGCGCCCGCCATCATGGGAGGTCTCGTGAGCTCTTTCGTCGAGGGCGACGAAACGACCTCGACGCGTATGGACATCGCCGAGAACCTTCGCTTCATCGCCATCGCCCCTCCCTACGAGGTGCGCACAGCCGATGCCCGCAGGGTGCTCCCCAAAGAGGTGCCCGCGGCGACCGCGGTCTGGCAGATGGGTCGATGCGTCGCTGTGGTTCGGGCGCTTGAGACGGGCGACGCGGGGCTTCTTTCCAAGGCAAACCACGACAAGCTCCACGAGCCGTATCGCAGCAAGCTCATCCGCGACTTCGAGCCGCTCAAGCAGGTGGCGCTCGAGTCCGGGGCCTGCGCCTTCATGATCAGCGGCTCGGGGTCCACCATGCTCGCGGTCGCCGACGGAGATGAGCGCGCGGCGGCCGTGCACAAGGCCCTGGAGGACGCGCGTCCTGATTTCTGGCTGCGCACGCTCAAGGCAAACTCACTCGGCACCACCGTTGATTTGAACTAACGCAAGGCCGATCAAAGCACAGGTTATATAGAGAACAAAGAAGCCCGCCCCATTAAGGAGCGGGCTTCTTACTTTAGTCCAAAGAGCTGTGGAGGGATTCGCGCGTCAGCCTCCGAGATACGCCTTGCGAACATCATCGTCAACAAGGAGCTCGGCGCCGGTTCCGGTCTTCTTTATGGTGCCGATCTCGAGCACATAGGCACGGTCCGCGATGGAAAGCGCCATGTTCGCGTTCTGCTCCACGAGCAGGATGGTCGTGCCCGCCGCGTTGAGCTCCTTGATGATGTCGAAGATCTCCTGGACGAGGATGGGGGCCAGGCCCATTGAGGGCTCGTCGAGCATGAGCAGGTCGGGCTTGCTCATAAGCGCGCGACCCATGGCGAGCATCTGCTGCTCGCCGCCCGAGAGCGTGCCCGCCGACTGCTCCATGCGCTCGCGAAGGCGCGGGAAGCGCTCGTAGACATGCTCGATGGTCTCGCGGTTCTCGGCGTCGGAGCGGGTGTAGCCGCCCATGTCGAGGTTCTCGGCAACGCTCATCTGCGAGAAGACGCGGCGGCCCTCCGGGCACAGCGCAAGCCCCCGCTCGACGATTCTGTGCGCCTTCACGCCGATGATGGACTCGCCCTTGAACTCAACGGAGCCCTCGTCGGGCTTGATGAGGCCGGCAACGGTGTTGAGCGTCGTGGACTTGCCGGCTCCGTTCGCGCCGATGAGCGTGACGATCTCGCCCTTCTTGATCTCGAACGAGATGCCGCGAACCGCCTTGATGGCGCCATAGCTCACGTGCAGGTTGTTAACGGAGAGCAGCGTATCTGCCATGCTAGTTCACCCCCTGCTTGCCAAGGTACGCCTCGATGACCTTGGGGTTGTTCTGAATCTGCTCGGGCGTTCCCTTGGCGATAATACGGCCGTAGTCGAGGACGCCGACGACCTCGCACACGCCCATAACGAGGCTCATGTCGTGCTCGATGAGCAGGATGGCGATGCCGAACTCGTCGCGGATCTTTTGGATGTTCTCCATGAGCTCCTCGGTCTCGGCGGGGTTCATGCCCGCCGCGGGCTCATCGAGGAGCAGGACCTTGGGGTTCGTCGCGAGGGCACGGAGGATCTCGAGCCTGCGCTGGGCGCCATAAGGCAAGTTGCCCGCCTGAGTGTCGGCGAACTTACGCATGCCAAAGATATCAAGAAGTTCGAGCGCCTTGTCGTGGTACTCGGCCTCCTGCTTCCAGTGGCCCGGAAGACGCAAAAGGTCGGTCGCGAGGCTGGATTTCATCGAATTGCCGAAGCCGACGAGCACGTTCTCCTCAACCGTCATCTTGGAGAAGAGGCGGATGTTCTGGAAGGTACGGGCGATGCCCATGCGGTTGACCTCATACACGGACTTGCCTGCAGTGGCCATACCGTCAAGAAGGATGGAGCCGCGTGTAGGCTTGTACACATTGGTAAGAAGATTGAATACGGTCGTCTTTCCTGCGCCGTTGGGGCCGATGAGGCCGGATATCTCGGTACGGCCAAGGGCGATGTTGAAATCGTCAACGGCGGTGAGGCCACCGAAATCGATGCCGAGGTTCGTCGCCTCGAGCACCGGGCGCTTATCTGCGTCGCGCTCGGGAATGAGGTTCGGGCTCTTTGGCTCAACGAGCTTTACATCGCCGCGGATAACCTTACTCATGGGCGCTCACCTCCTGGGCGTGCTCGCTGGAATCTACGGACTTCTTCTTCCAGGGGAAATCCCTGTTCAGGCAGCGCTCTACCACGCGGGAAAGCGAGAAATCGTAGCTGCCAAAGAGGCCCTGCGGGCGGAAGATCATCACGAGGATAAGGACGACGGCGTAGGCGACCATGCGGAACTCGGAGAACGCGCGCAGCGCCTCAGGCAGGATCGTGAGGACGCTCGCCGAGACGACGGAGCCGAGCATCGAGCCCATGCCGCCGAGAACGACCATGACGAGGATCTCGACCGACTTCATGAAACCGAACTTCGAGGGGTCCATGACGCCGATGCAACCGGCATACAGGGCGCCGCCGACTCCTGCGAAGAATGCGGAGACCACGAAGGCGAGCGTCTTGTAATAGGTGGTGCTCACGCCGGATGCCTCGGCAGCGATCTCGTTGTCGCGGATGGCCAGGATCGCGCGGCCGTGACGCGACTTCATGAGCGTGTGGATCAGGAAAATCACGACAGCGACGGTAAGAAACACGTTGAGGAAGTTCGTGTAGCCCGGGATGCCCGAGAGGCCCTTGGCGCCGCCCGTGAAGTCGAAACCGAGCACGCCGTCGATGTTGTTGATGACGACGCGGATGATCTCGGCGAAACCAAGCGTGATGATGGCGAGGTAGTCGCCCTTGAGCCTCAAGGCGGGGATGCCGATGATCAGGCCGCAGATAGCCGCGCAGATGCCGCCGAAGACGACGCCGCCGACGAACAGCAGGATGGCCGCAGGGCTTGCCATGGTGGCCATCGCCTTGGCGTTGAGGCCGAGCACAGGCATCAGTTTGATGATGAAGAGCGCGCAGGAGTAACCGCCGACGCTCATGAATCCGGCATGGCCGAGCGGCAGCTGACCCAAGTAGCCGGTCGCGATGTTGAGCGAGACGGCCATGATGATGTAGATGCCGACCTGCTCGAGAACGCCGGATTGGTAACGGTTAACGACTCCCCCGGAGATAAGCGACTCCCCGATGACGAGGAAAACGAGGACAAGCAGGGCGTTGATCGCATAGCGCGCAGGCATCGGGAGGGTGCGGCGCTTCCCGCTAGGGGCGACAACCGAGGTGGTGAGCGTCGGTCGCTCTTCGCCCTTGTTGTAGTAATCCTTCATGACGTGCACCCCCTAAACCTTCTCGGTCATGGGACGGCCAAGAAGGCCCGTCGGCTTGACGATCAAAACGATGATGAGCAAAAGGAACACGACGGCGTCCTGCCAAACGGAAAGGCCGATTGCGGAGACGAACACCTCGGCAAAGCCGACGATGAGGCCGCCGATGACGGCGCCGGGAATCGAGCCGATGCCGCCCAGAACGGCGGCGACGAAGGCCTTGGTGCCGAGCATGATGCCCATCGTGGGGGTGATCTGCGTGTATGCCATGCAGTAGAGCACGGCGCCGATGCCGGCGAGCGCGGAGCCGACGGCGAAGGTGAACGAGATGGTGTGGTTCACGTTGATGCCCATGAGACGCGCGGCGCCCATATCCTCGGAGACGGCTCGCATGGCCTTGCCGAGCTTGGTCTTCTGGACAAGGAAGGTGAGAACCGCGGTGGCTGCGGCGGTCACGAAGACGGTGAGGATGGCGCGGCCCGAGAGGCTCGCGTCACCGATCTGGAAGCTGCCAAAGTCACCGAATGAAGGAACGACCTTCGCGGCCGCGCCGAACACGAGCTGCCCGCCGTTCTCGAGGAAGTACGAGACGCCGATGGCGGTGATCAGGATCGAGAGTCGCGGGGCATCGCGAAGCGGGGCGTAGGCGACCTTGTCGATGAGCACGCCCAGGGCCATGCAGCCGATCACGGCAAGAAGCGCCGCGGCGACGGGAGGCAGGCCGAGGTTTGCCATGGAGATCCAGGCGATGTAGCCGCCCACCATGATGATGTCGCCATGAGCGAAGTTCAGAAGCAAGATGATGCCGTACACCATGGTGTACCCGAGCGCCACGAGCGCGTAGATGCTGCCGAGGCTGAGGCCGTTGAGCAGCTGGGTCAAGAAAGTCATCGGCACTTCCCTTCCGAGTCGATTGCGGATACTGCGAAGGGCACCGAGAGGCACGTCGTCGCTCTCGGTGCCCAAGGTTGCGGGCGCATGGTCAAGCGGGGAGCTATTAAGCCTCGGGCTCGATGGTGTCGAAGATGGTCTCCTCACCGTCCTTGAAGGTGATGATGAGGGTGGACTTCTGGGGGTCGCCAGTGCCGCTGTAGGAGATCGTGCCGGTGACGCCCTCGACCTTGGCGGCCTTGATGCCGCCGATGACCGCCTGCTTGTAGTCGTCGGAGCCGGGCTCGAGGCCCTTCTCCCCGGCGGCCTTCAGGCCCTCGGTCACGATGGCGGCGGCGTCGTAGGCAAGCGCGTTGAAGTTCGTCGGGGCCTCGTTGTACTCGGCCTTGTAATCCTCGATGAACTTCTTGACCTTCTCGTCGGGGTTGGAGGCGACGAAGGAGGAGCAGTAGAAGCAGCCCTCGAGGTCGGCGGTGGAGGCGTAGTCCTGGTCGCCGCCGACGATGCCGGCCCAGCCGTCGGCGCCGAGGAAGACACCCTTGTAACCGAGCTGACGGGCCTGGGTGACGATCATGCCGTCATCTTGGTAGTAGTTGGAGCACAGGATGGCGTCGGGGCTCGCGGAGAGGATGTCGGTAAGCTGGGCGTTGAAGTCGGTGGCGCCGGAAGCGTAGCCGGCCTCCTTGGCGACGGTGATGCCCTTGGCCTCGCACTCGGCCTTGAACGCGTCGGCGACGCCAGAGGCGTAGTCGTCGCCGGAGTCGAAGATGGTGGCGACCGTCTTGTAGCCCTGCTTGGCGGCGAAGTCGCCCATGACCTTGCCCTGGAACGGGTCGGTGACGCAGGCGCGGAAGTAGTTGTCGCCGTAAGAGATAACATCGGCGGTGGTGGCGGAAGCGGTCACGCAGGGCATGTTGTCCTCGACGGACTTCTGGGCCACGGCGATGGTCGGCTTGGAGGTGACGTCGCCCACGATGGCGGTCACGCCGTCCTCGACGAGCTTGTTGTAGACGGTGACGGCCTCGGTGGCGTCGCCCTTCTCGTCCTGGACGTTGGTCTCGACCTGCTTGCCGTTAATGCCGCCATCGGCGTTGAGCTGCTTGAACCACAGAAGGGCGCCGTCGCGGCAGGCGATGCCGTACTGGGCAACGGAGCCGGAATACGGGCCCATGATGCCGACCTTGATGGCACCGTCGGCGGAGCCGGAACCGGAACCGGAGCCACCGGAACCACCGCAGCCGGCAAGGCCGAGGCCTGCGGCGACGATGCCGGACAGCTCGAGGAACTGACGACGAGAAACGGATGCGTTCATGATGTCTCCTCCCGCGAAGATACGATAATCACGCTTGGTGATTTGAGAGGAGAATAGACCCGCACGAAAAGAAGGCCGAGTTGAGCACGTGTAGGTTAAATACGGCGAAACATAAAATAATCATTTAGAAATAAAAGAACGCTTCGCGGAACTGTTTAGGCCTTCCGCCGATATCGGACAACAGTTGTTGCTATACATGCCCCAACGGCTAGACCGCATACGTCGATCGCAACGTCACGGGGAGAGCCGGAGCGCCCAGGGACAAACAACTGCAAGGTTTCATCGAGGATGGGGACGAGCGCACAGGCAACGAGTATCACTGTCTGAAGATTGGGCGCCGCGTCGACTTGGCGCTTCAGCGCCTTAATGAAATTGACGGCGATGACACCCAGAACAAGATATTCGGAAAAATGCGCCGTTTTTCGAATGACAAAGGTGCATGCTTCGCGCTCGTGAATACCGATATAGTCGAAGGCAGACTTCAGAAGCTCATAGACGAACGTGCTCTCCGAAGAAGAGGCGGGGCCCTGAACCATGGAATGCCCCCAAATGAAGCAGACCCACGCAACAAGAAGGGCTCCCCACACAAAAGCCGGGGAGCCGAGTCGCAAGCCATGTTCCTCAAGGCGCCTGCGCACCGGTTACGCCTCCTTGGCGATGGGCATCGCGAAATGCTTTGGACGATAAGAGCCCGAGTCATCGGGTCGGTTGAGGGAGCCGGAACCGTTCCTGGAGCCCCTGCGGGAAAGGGCGCTCGTCGAGGTGCCGCCTTCGAGAACGCGGAGAAAACGCCCGGCCGCGTTGCGCGTGGCCTTAGACTCGCTGCGCCCGAACTCGTCGCCGATAAGGTAATCGACGTAAGACTCGGTATCGACCACCTCAGGATGTCCCGCCAACGGCTTGAACGGAATAAAGGCGGTGCTCTGCTCCAGGCCGTCGGGCTCGTCGAGGGTGTCGGCGTCACCGACGATATCCTCGAACGGCGCGGGAACGAGCGGCTCGAAGGTCGCGACTTGCGCGCCGAGGCGATCGTCCATCGATTTGAGCGCGGACGCCCAGTCGTCCTCAGAGAATGAATCCTCCGCATCGCGCAGCTCGGGGTAGACGCCCTCGTCAACAAAGGCGATCCGGTCGGCGATGGAGCCGTGGGAAAACTCCCCCATAGGCCTCGGCGCGGTGTTTTCAACGGTCTTCTGTGCCGCGGAGACGAGCATCTCCTTCCCCGTAGCCGTGAAGTCGGAGGGAATGGCAAGGTCGCCGGTGTCGGACCCCTCAACGTAATCATCGATTTTGGTTATAGAGGCAAGCCCCACGGAAGTGTTCCACCAGGACGTGCCCACATCGGCCACGGAGCCGTCGGCCCGCTCGATGACCGGAAGGCCATCCATCATATCGGCGCCCATGCGCTCACGGAGCGTCTTTGCCACGCCCTGCGCGCGCGTAGCCATACGCGCGCCGAACGTGGCCTTTCTTACGTAATTCTCAGCGATCTGCTCGTAGTCGTTGGTTGCGTGGGACCCAACGAGCGGCTTAGGCGAGGAAACGGAATCAGGCTCAACAACGTTTGCAAAAGGAGCAGGGACGGGCGCTTGAGTGGCGGCCTCATTCGCCTCTTCCGCCTCGGCGACCGCGCGTCCAGAAACAGCGTCCTCGGCGGAACGGAAATGCTTGCCGGAAGGGGCGGCGTCGAAGGCGCGCTCGCTGCGAGACATGAGAGCATGACACACGATAGCGGAGACGACGCCAGAAACGACGGCTCCGGTTACGACGCCGATGCCGAAACAAGCCGCGGGGCTCCCGAGGATCTCGGGGACGACCTCGTCAACCGAGAGGGCGAGCGCGGGCGACGGCATCATAACGCTCGCCCCAATAAGGCCTGCGACGACGGCAGGATTCCTTCTCGTCCCCATGATTGAAAGCACCTCCGCAAAAAGCGTCGGCACAACCTTGAGCTATAGCTTGCTGCTTACCAACCTCAGGCAATGACGCCCAAGGCTGCTTTGCTGCCGCGGTTTGGCTCGATTTAGGTGTGTGTGCCGCTGCAACGTACAATATCCGAATTACTATACCGCACAAACAAAAGAGGCTGGACGCGGATTGTCCAAGTTTTTCAACGGATGAAGTCGAGAAACCAGGTGACCCGCGCCCAGCGATTCGTGCGTATTTTGAAGCCCGCTTTACGAGATGTAGTCCGTCTGCTGGGCCTTCTTTGCGCTCTTGATAAGGAACTCGCGATTGTCGTTAGTACCCTTAAGACCCTTTACTAGGGCGTTAGCAGCGCGCTCGGTATTGTTCATGTTGGCGAGAACGCGACGAATGCCCCACACGAAGGGTTGGTACTCGGCCGGGATGAGCAGATCCTCGTTACGGGTGCCGGAGGACACGGGGTCGATCGCGGGGAAGATGCGGCGATCGGCAAGATCACGGTCGAGCTTAAGCTCCATGTTGCCGGTGCCCTTGAACTCCTCGAAGATGACCTCGTCCATCTTGGAGCCAGTATCGACAAGGGCGGAAGCGATGATGGTGAGCGATCCGCCGTTCTCGATGTTACGCGCAGCTCCGAGGAACTTCTTGGGCGGATAGAGCGCCGCGGAGTCGACGCCGCCGGAAAGGATACGGCCGCTCGCCGGAGTCGCGAGGTTATAGGCGCGGGCGAGCCTCGTGATGGAGTCGAGGACAACGACAACGTCCTCGCCCATCTCGACCAGGCGCTTGGCGTGCTCGATCACGAGCTCGGAAACTCGGGTGTGGTTGTCAGCCGGCATATCGAAGGTGGAGGCAACAACATCGCCCTTGATGGAGCGCTCCATGTCGGTAACCTCCTCGGGGCGCTCGTCCACGAGCAGGCAGAACAGGTGCACCTCGGGGTTGTTGGCGGCGATAGACTGGCAGATTTTCTTGAGGACGGTCGTCTTGCCCGCCTTGGGAGGACTGACGATAAGGCCGCGCTGTCCCTTGCCGATCGGGCTCACCAGGTCGATGGCGCGGCCCGTGATGGAGTCCTTGCCGTTCTCCATGGTGAGCGGCTCATTGGGGAAGACCGGGGTAAGGTCACGGAAGCGAGGCCTGGACTTGGCGCCCTCGGGAGCAAACCCGTTGATCGTGGACACCTTGACGAGCGGCGGGTATTTGGCGTTGCCTCGGCCGGGGCCGACGGTGCCGACAACCCGGTCGCCGGGACGCAGACCCAAGCTCCTGATCATCTGCTGGTGTACGAAGCAGTCGTCGTCTCCGGGCATATAGTTGCCCGTGCGAAGCCACCCGAAGCCCTCGTTGCCAAGCTCGAGAATACCGTCGACGGGACGGAACCCCTCGGCTCGGGCAGCGGCGGCGTAGATGGCCTCAACGAGCTCGGCCTTCCGGAGGCCGACGTATTCGACCTCAAGCTCGGCAGCCTTTGCGCGTAGGTCGGCGACCTTCATCTCCGCGAGCTCCTCCATCGTGAGGGAGGGCTCGGAGTTGAAGTCGCGCCCACGGTTCTTGCGGTTGTTGCGGCGGCCGTTGCGACCGCTCCCCTGCGCGTCTCCCCCATGGTCGGAGTAACGCTCGCGCTTCTTGCCGCCGGGGCCGCCCTGCTGACCGTTCTCGGCAGGTTTATCGGCCTCACGAGCCTCGGGCTTCTCGCCGCGATCGTTCTCGTGATCAGGCTTGCGGCGGGTGCGGCGGGCGCGGCGCGGCTGATCGCCATCCGCGGCCTTATCAGTCACCTTATCCTCGCTCTTACCGGAAGGCCCCGCGACGTGCTGCTCGGCTGGCGCCCCCATCTGCTGCTGGGCTGAAGCGTCCTCGGGAGTCTTTACGGGGGCAACGGTCATCATTGGGGGCTCGCCGGGAACGGACGAAGCGCGCGTCGCGTCCTGGGCGACCTGATTGAGCTCCTTGATGTCGCTCTTCTTATCGGCTCCAGCCGAAACCTGGGCAGCAGCGGGCTCGGCATCAACGGAAGCCCTGGGCTTGCGGGGGCGACCGGGTCGACGCTTAGGCTTCGCGGCGGGCGCGTCCTCGCCAGGTCCCGCGGGCTCGACCGCAGCGGCAGGATCGACGGAGGGCTCATCTTTTGCAGCGGCCTCAGGCTTGGCCTTCTCGGCAAAAACCGATGCGGAGGAGTCAGAGGCCAGCGCGGTCTCGGGCGCGACCTCGCTCTTTGCTTTCCTTGCACGAGAAACCGTGCGCTTGGGCTTGGTAGTTCCAGCCGCAGCGTCCTCGGAGGCCTCGGAAACCTTATCCCCTGAATCTGCAGCAGCAGCGCGAGAGGAGCTTGCAGCCCTGCGCCTTGGCTTCTTTGCGGCCGGAGTCTCCGGGGCGTCCGCAGCCCCCGCTTCGGGTGCCTCAGCCGCGGGCTTCTTTGCAGCGACTCTGCGAACACGCTTTTTCGGTGCCGGCTTCTGCTCCTCGTCGGAATCGACGAAATCGGTCTTCTCGTCTGTCATGTAGAACCTCTCTGTATGCACGGCCGAAATACCGGCAGGCCGCGTTGCCGTTTCAGAATATAAAAATGGCAGAATCCAGAAGCTTCTGGTTAATGACCCAAGATGTAAAAGGTGATTGAGGGCCCGACTTCAATCGGCTGCCTTGCTGGTTACTCTAGCAGCTAAAAGCCCGTTAAGCAATCGATACAAACAAAAATGCCCTGCCGGCCATGTAAATGCGGCCAACAGGGCATGAGCATAAAACGAAGCGGCTATTCCTTGGTCTTGCGGACCTTACGTCGCACAACAACGGACTCGATAATCTGCTTCATCTCCTCGGCGCGCTCTCGGCCCGCGTCGGTGAGCGCAACGCTCGTGGTGTGTTGACGGCCGGCCTCACGCCTGCGGTCAACAAGCCCCATGTCGGCGAGCGAGCAGACGCTCATCGAGACGGTAGGCTGCAGAAGACCGAGGATATCGACGAGCTGCATAATGGTCAGCGACTCGGCTCCCGAGGAATAAATGCCAAGAAGCACCAGGTCGCCAGCTTTACAGAAAACAGAGCCCATGGCATCGACGTACTTGCAGATACGCTCAGGGGATGTGCGCGAAAGAGCCGCGCCGGTGGGAATCTGCGCCCGGGTAAGCATAGCCAGGCGCTCAACGGCAGCCCGTCCCTCCTCGGAGATGCTGCAAACAACGTTGCGGCGGTCGATATCGCCCTCGCCGCGCTCGATATACCCGAGGCCAAAGAGGTGGTTCGTCCTGTGGGTCATGGTCGGCCGAAGAGCGCTCTGGTACTCGGCGATCGCGGAGGTCTTGAGCGGGGCATTGGCAACGTCGAGCCTACAGAGGATGGCGAACTCCTCGAACGTGAGCCTCTCGTCTGACTCGACCTTCTGACGGACGACGTTATATGCCCTGCGTACAGACATGTACTCGCGAAGATCCATGCTTACCCCTGGTGTTTGAGCTCGGATGCAAAATGAACCGCATATAAGGAAAAACCGTGCTGTTCATTCAACGGATTATACGAAACGTTCGCCGAAATACAAAACTCCTTATCCCAAGAAAAACTAAGTAGAAATACTAAATCCTCAATGACAAGACAGGCTTAACTCCAAAGACTGCCCTACATAGCCTGCGGAGCGGAAACGCCGATCGTGTTGAGTGTGAGGGCGAGCACGCGACGGCAGGCGTCGACGGCTGCGAGGCGAGCATGCGAGAGGCCCTCGTCGAGCGGGCGACCAGCACCCGGGATGACCTGGCACGCGGCGTAGAACGAGTGGAAGTGGGCCGCGAGGTCCTCAGCATAGTGGGTAAGCCTGAACGGGGCGCGGTCGCGGGCGCAGGACTCGATGAGGCCCGGGAGCTCGGCGATCTTTCGGGCAAGCTCGGCCTCGGTCGGATCGGTGAGCAGGCCAAGGTCGTAGGTATCGCCCACAGCGCGGCGAGCGACCTCGTCCATTCCGAGCTCCGCAGCCTCGTCAACGTCGACGCCGGCGGCACGGCGAAGGATCGAGCAGATGCGAGCGTGCGCGTACTGGACGTAATAAACAGGGTTCGTGTTGTCCTGGCGCTTAACGGCCTCGATGTCGAAGTCGATCATCTGGTTGTTGGACTTTGCCACGAGCGTATAACGCGTCGCGTCGGCGCCGACCTCCTCGAGAAGCTCATCGAAGGCGACCATGGTGCCCTTGCGCTTGCTCATGCGCACCGGGGTGCCGTCACGCAGCAGGTTGACGAGCTGGCCGAGCACGACCTCGAACTGCTCGGGATAGCCGAGCGCCTCGCAGACGGACTGGATACGCTTAATGTAGCCGTGGTGATCGGCGCCCCACAGATCGATGACGTGGTCGACGCGCTGGAACTTGTCCCAGTGATAGGCCACGTCGGAGGCGAAGTAGGTGTACTCGCCGTTCGTCTTGATGAGGACGCGGTCTTTGTCGTCGCCGAACTCGGTGGAGCGGAACCACAGCGCGCCGGCCTCGTCGCGGAACAGGTAACCGAGCTCGTCAAGCTTGGCGAGGGCGCGGTCCACCGCAGAGGTCCCCTCGGGGCCCTTCTCGTAAAGGCTGCGCTCGGAGAACCACACGTCGAAGTCGCAGCGGGCCGCATGGCAGGTCTCGCGGATGGACTCGAGCATCATCTTGTAGCCGCGCTCGCGGAAAGAGGCGCAGCGCTCGTCCTCATCGGCACCGGCGAGCGAATCGCCGTCGGAAGCCACAAAACGGGCAGCAAGGTCGACGATGTAGTCGCCGGCATATGCGTTTCCGCCGAGAGCCTCGTTGAACGCGTCGGTGAAGGGGTGCGTCTCGGGGGCCTCGTCCTGCTCATCGGCGACGTAGGCCTCTCGGTCGGCAAGAAGAACCGCCACGGCCTCATCGCACGACTTGCCCTGGCCCATGAGCTCGAGCAGCTGCAGGTAACGCTTGGAGATCGAGTGGCCGAAGACATCCATCTGGGAGCCGTGGTCGTTGATGTAGTACTCGCGCTCCACGTCGTAGCCGGCGCGCTCGAGCACGTTGCACAGCGAGTCGCCGAGGGCGGCCCAACGGCCGTGGCCGATGTGCAGCGGACCCACGGGATTTGCGGACACGAACTCGACCTGGACCTTCTTTCCCGCGCCCATGGCGGAGCGGGCGAAGTCGTCGCCGAACTCGCGAACGACGCGGAAGATGTCGTTCGCGGAGGCGGCGTTCAGGTAGAAATTGATAAAGCCGGGGCCAGCCACCTCAACCTTAGCGACGGCGGGGTCCTCGGGGAGGTGTGCCACGATAGAGGCGGCGATCTTTGCGGGGGCGCAGTGGGCCAAACGAGCGGAGCGCATGGCAACGGTAGAGGACCAGTCGCCGTTCGCGGAGTCTGCCGGGCGCTCAAAGCCCATGTCAGCGACATCGAATTCAGGCAGCTCACCTTCGGACTGGGCAGTGGCGAGCGCGGCGCGGACAAGTTCCTCGAGCTTCTCGGGCATAACAACTCCAAACAATGTTCAAACGGGAATACCAGGTGATTTTAACAAACGGTTGATGCGGGCGCGCGCCAGGCGAGGCAAATAGCCCCGTCGGCACATGCGCAGTTGCGAATTTGCGCCTAAAGAAGGGCGCGGCCGGAGCTCCGACGCTCCTCGGCGGAGAGTTCCTGGCGAAGCCTCGCAAGCCCGAGCTCGAGTCCCACGGGATAGGTCTGCGGGTTGAGGAAACGCGTGACGGCGGCGTCGAGGTGCATGATCGCGCTTTTGCACCGCTCGCGCGCGTGTTCGATGGAGACGGCCCCGGCATCCGTGCCGCGGCCATGGTCTACCACACGAACAAGAAGCTCGCGATAGGCGCCAGAAAGGTCATACGAACGGAACGAGTCCAGAATGTCGATCATCTCGTCGCAGCTGGGGTCTGCGCCCTCCTGGCATATCATGTCTCCGACAGGGCACTCGGTCTCGTCATAGAACCGAAGGACCCGCTGGATTCCGGGAATCGTGCGCTTATAGGCCTGCTCGGAGAGCTTGATGACCGGGCGCCACGGCTCATCGGCAGATGCGCGGATGGCGGAGAGCTTGTAGACGCCTCCGAGACTCGGCTGAGGGTCGCAGGTGGCAAGCTTGGTCCCCACGCCGAACGAATCAATGGGCGCGCCCTGCGCAAAGAGGGACTGGATGGTGTATTCGTCGAGATCGTTCGAGACCGAGATCTTGACATAGGGCAGCCCGGCCTCGTCGAAGGCGGCGCGGGCCTCTTTGGAAAGCTTCGCGAGGTCACCGGAATCGATGCGAACAGCGGCAAGCCTCTCCCCTGCCTCCTCCATCTCTTTCGCGCAGATGATGGCGTTCTTGATCCCCTGCCGGACATCGTAGGTGTCGAGCAGCAGGCAGCAGTTCTTCGGGCTGGACTTGGCGAAGGCTCGGAAGGCGTCGAGCTCGGTCGGAAACGCCATGACCCACGAGTGCGCGTGCGTGCCGAAGACCGGGATGCCGTAGATTTTGCCGGCAAGGACGTTGGAGGTTGAGCTGGCGCCCGCGATGTAGGCCGCGCGGGCCACGGCGAGGCCGCCGTCGGGGCCCTGCGCCCTGCGAAGGCCGAAGTCGGACACCGGGTGGCCCTCGGCGGACTTGACCACGCGGGCGGTCTTTGTGGCGACGAGCGTCTGGAAGTTCACGAGGTTCAGAAGGGCCGTCTCGATGAGCTGGCAATCGATGATCGGGCCCATGACGCGGACCATCGGCTCTCGGGGAAACACGACCTCGCCCTCCGGCGCGGCGTCGATGGTGAGATCGAGCTTGTGCCCGCGCAAGAACTCAAGGAACGCCGGTTTGAACATGGGGCCGCCGCCGGGCGCCGTGAGAGAAGACAGGTAGTCGATATCCTCGTCGGTAAAGATGAAATTCTCGACGAGCTCAGCGATCTGGCCAGTTCCGCAGGCAACAGCGTAGCCCCCGCCAAAGGGATTCTCTCGGAAAAACGCGTTGAAGCAGGCCTCGGAACCAAAGAGCCCGGACTCCCAGAAACCCTGAGCCATGGTCAGCTCATACAAGTCGGTGTTGAGGCAGACGTCGGTTGGCTTGGTGCGATCGGTGAGCGACATAGGTATCTCCTAGCCGATGACGGTGATGAGCAGCCAGACGAGGGCGATGCCGACGACGGCGGCGATGACAATCTTTTGCCCGGGGGCCATCTTGAGATCGTCGTCGTCGGGCTCCATGAGCTTTCGGGCGTGCTCGCGGTCTGCCGCCAGCTGGGCCGCGCGAGCGGCTTCCTCGCGCGACGATTTCTCGGCGATGGCCGCGCGTTGTTTCTCGGCGCGCAGGCGATCGAGCTCGGCGCGCTCCGCCGCGTCCCGCTCAGCCTGCTCGCGGGCGGCTTTCTCGGCGCGAAGCTGCTCGAGCTCGGCCCGCTCCTCCTCGCTTAGGCCCTCATTGACTGCCATTCTTCCTCCGGGTTCGTTCGATGATTGGGCTGAGGTAAGAATATACCCCTTGCAAGCGCACAGGCAGACAAGCCGCCTATTCTGGACCCGCAACCCCCGTGGCGTCGAAAGCGGGCACGAAGCTCTCTGAGACCGTTCCGCCCTCCTGCCACCAGATGCGCTCGAATCCAAGGTCGTCGGCATGGCACAGGGCGATCTCGTACTCGTCCTCGGTGATGGCCCGAGCAAGGTCGCCGCCCGCCCGCCGGCAGGCGTCGTTGGGGGTGTACTGGTTCATGAGCGAGAGGTCGACGGAGTTCCCCGCGACTTCCCAGATTCTTCCCAAGGCGGCAAGCGAGTCGTCAAGGTGCCCGGGAAGCATAAGGTGCCGGACGATGATGCCGCGCCTCATAAGTCCGGTCTGCTCGTCGACGAGGCGCCCGCCGGCAGACTCGACTGAAAAGACCATCTCGGCGAGGGCGGCGGCGGCCACCTCAGGATAGTCCCCCGCGGCCGAGAGCTTGCGAGCGAGGTCGCCGTCGGCGTACTTGAAGTCGGGAAGCCATACATCCACGACATCGGACATGGCCCGGATCGTGTCCACGAGCTCATATCCGCCGGTGTTGCAGACCACAGGAAGGCTCATGCCCATGTCGCGTGCGCGAAGCACAGCCTCGCGGACCGTAGGGGCGAAGTGCAGGGCCGTCACAAGGTTGATGTTCGCGGCGCCCTGGCTCTCGAGCTCAAGCATCATGCGCGCTATCCTGGCAGGCGTGACCTCAAGGCCAAAGCCGCCCGTCGAGATCTCGTGGTTTTGGCAGAAAACGCAGCGGAGCGTGCAACCCGAGAAGAAAATGGCACCGCTGCCAGAATCCCCGGAGATTGGCGGCTCTTCCCAGAAATGGAGTGCGGAGCGCGCGGCGCGCGGGGCTGAGGACATGCCGCAAAAACCGGTACGGCCGTGGGCACGGTCCGCCCCGCAGCCCCTCGGGCACAGCAGGCAGCGCTCGTAGGGTTTCTTGCCAAACGGAAAATCAGAGGAAGCTTCCACTACTTGCTGCGCCCCCAACGGTGGTGCTCGGACCGCTTCTCGGCCTCAGCCTCGAAAGCGGCGTCGGCGGGGGTGATGAGCTCGTCTTCGCCCGTTCGCGGATTGTAGTGGTGAAGAAGGACGGGCTCGAACAGGTGAAGTTTGTGGGCAAACAGGAACGACACGGCAGCGAGAGCACAGAAGATGCCCACACGGGGCAAGGTCCCCACTTGGGTCATCACGATGGACCCGAGGCACAGAAGCAGCGTCCACGCGTACATAACCAAAACCGCTTGGCGCTGATCGAAGCCCTCGTCCATAAGCCGGTGGTGGATGTGCCCGCGATCTGCCTGGCCGATGCTCACGTGAGCCCTCGTGCGGCGAATGATGGCCGAGAAAGTGTCGAGGATGGGGACGGCCGCGATCACCAACGGGACGATGATCGTGGTAAGTCCCGCGAAGCGGGTGACGGAGAGCAGGGATGCGCACCCGAGGGCAAAGCCAAGCGTAAGGGAACCCGAATCACCCATAAAAATGGATGCCGGATGAAAATTGAAGCGCAAAAAGCCAAGCGCCGAGCCGGTGACGGCGATTGAGAGCGCGGCGGCATCGAGGCGCCCGGCCATCACCGAAAGAACGAACATCGTGAAGCTCGCAATCGCCGAGATGCCGGCGGCGAGGCCGTCGAGTCCGTCGATAAGGTTGATGATGTTCACGTAAGCGACGAGATACACCACCGTGACGGGATACGCAAGCCACCCGAGCGAAATGAAGCCGACGCCGAACGGGTTGGAGATGTCTCCGATAACGAGTCCTCCCGCGACGGCGATAATCGCTGCCGCCAGCTGTCCAGCAAGCTTCTGCTTCGGCTTGAGCGAGTATTTGTCGTCAAGGAGGCCCGTGAGGAAGATCACGCAAAAAGCCAGTACAAGCATCCAGTAATCCACGCGCATCCTCGGCGACGGCACAAGAACCACCGGCCAGCCGAAGTGCATGGTTCCGATGTACTGGACGATGAAGGCCGCGGCGATGCCGGCAAAAATAGCGATTCCGCCCATGCGCGGCACAGGCACCTTGTTGACCCTGCGTCCAGTGGGCTTATCGATGGCGCCAAGCTTTATTGCGATTTTGCGGGCAAGAGGGGTCGCGGCGAGAGCGGTAAGAAGGGCAGCCGCAAAGAGGGACGCAAACGGAATCCATTCGGGAACACGTCCGCTCAATTGCCCTCCCCCTCCAAATACTGATAAGACCGCTCTCTCATGAGGCAGCATCCATAGTAGAGACACATAAACGATAGCTTACCGTAAGGCGATTGCTTGAGCGCGCGGCGGCACTGAGCGGTCGCAGGCACTCCACACAACGGAATGGTCTCTAAAGTCAAGTCTTTACCTGATCCGAGCATCGAATATATTTGAGATGTCGTCCCCCTGCGCCGTAAACTGGGTGAACCGACAAGCGTTACTTGGGAGTCCTAAATCTCGTGTTCAGTACGGGTATTCCCCGTTGCTGGGAAAGCCGGAACGCGCGATGCGGGCACCCACCTTTTGAAGGTGGGTTCATTATTCGGTGCAGGGGGCGGCTTTTTGTTTCTCGGCATGAGCCGCAGCGACGCAACCCGCTAAATTAATCGCCCGCCAAAGCAGCTGGTCTGAAGCCGGCATGAGCTCTTCTTGCCAAGTCAGCCCTGCAGCAGTGGCGGGCGATCGGTGCCTACAGGCTCGTCTGCACGAGGGTCGGCTTGAAGCCGGCGGCTGCGATGGCGTCGACGATCTGGGCACGGTGCTCGGCGCCGTAGGCCTCGATGGTCACGCGCAGCTCGACGGCGGCGTTGCGGTTCGTGCTCACGAACTGGTTGTGCTCAAGCTTGACGACGTTGCCGTTCTGCTCGGCGACCACGGAGGCGACGCGCACGAGCATGCCCGGGCGATCAGGCAAAAGCACGCTGACGGTAAAGATGCGGCCGCGCTGGATAAGGCCGTGCTGAACGACGGAGCTCATCGTGATCACGTCCATGTTTCCGCCGGAGAGGACGCAGGCCACGCGCTTGCCCTCGGCGGGCAGGTGCTTGGCGGCGGCCACAGAGAGAAGGCCTGAGTTCTCGACGATCATCTTGTGGTTCTCGACCATGTCGAGGAACGACACGACGAGCTCGTCGTCGTCGATGGTCATGACGTCGTCGAGGTTCTCCTTGAGGTACGGGAACACCTTGTCGCCGACCTCGAGCACGGCGGTGCCATCGGCGATGGTGTTGGCGGAGGGAATCTTCACGGCATGCCCCGCCTCGAGCGCCGCCGTCAGAGACGGCGCGCCGGAAGGCTCCACGCCTATGACGCGGATCTTGGGGTTGTAGAGCTTGGCGAAGGTAGCCACGCCGCAAGAAAGGCCGCCGCCTCCGACCGGAACAAGAATCGTGTCGACGAGCGGGAGTTCCTGGACGATCTCCATGCCGATGGTGCCCTGTCCGGTGGCGACGGTCTTGTCGTTGAACGGCGGGATATAGGTGAGGCCCTGCTCCTCGGCAAGCTCAACGGCCTTGTTCTTGGCATCGTCAAAGACGTCGCCGTGAAGGATGACCTCGGCACCGTAGCCCTTGGTGCGCTCAACTTTGATCAGGGGCGTGGTGGTGGGCATGACGACGATCGAGCGGGCACCCGCATGCGTGGCGGCATAGGCGACGCCCTGGGCATGGTTTCCGGCGCTCGCGGTGATCACGCCTCGGTCAAGCTCCTCTTGGCTGAGCTTGGAGATCTTGTAATAAGCGCCGCGAAGCTTATAGGCCCCGGTGCGCTGCATGTTCTCGGGCTTGAGCCAAACGCGGTTGCCGGTAGAGGCGCTGAGATAGGGGCTCTCGACGAGCTTGGTCTCGAGCGTGACCTCCTTGACCTTCTCGGAAGCCTCCTCAAACGCCTCAAGGGTGAGCATCTCGGTCATGGCGGCTCCAATCGTCGCTTCGAATACAAAAAGCCCGGACGCCAAGGACGTCCGGGCCTGTTAATTCCTGGTGGAGATGAAGGGATTCGAACCCTCGGCCTCTGCCTTGCGAAGGCAGCGCTCTCCCAGCTGAGCTACATCCCCAGGCGCTATCGCGCGAAGGTTATTGTGCCAAAGCTCGGGTTCAATGTCAACGAGAATCTTGTTCGGTTTTCAGTTCCCGACCCGGTGGCGCCCACAGGCCCGAGGCGTCGCCCTTCTTGCCAATCACACCCGATCAGTAACGCCCGCGTAGGGAATACCAACCGGAGTCCTCGGTCACGGCAAGCGGGACATCAAAGAGGTCCGAGAGGACTTCGTCGCGAAGCATGTCCTCTTTTGCTCCGTCGGCAAAGATGCGCGCGTCCTTGATGAGCAGCACGCGCCCGATGGCAGGAATGATGTCCTCCGGATAGTGGGTGACGAGGATCACGGAGCGTCCCTCGGCGGCAAGCGTGCGCATCGTGTCGCGCACGTGGTACATGCCCTCGGGATCGAGCCCGGTGCACGGCTCGTCGAAAATCAGCACCTGAGGGTCGCGGACGAGCTCACGCGCCACGAGGACGCGTCGGGCCTGTCCCGTGGACATGGTCATGATGTCCTGGGCCGCAAGCCCCGCGATGCCGAGGCGCTCCAAGGCGTCCATGGCGCAAGCGCGGTGCTCGTCGGTGACCTTCTCGCGCATAGGAAGCCCGAGCGTGCCGAAGATGCCTCCGACGACGATGTCGAGTGCCGGGAGGTGAACACGGACCTGCTCGTGCATAGTGGAGCTCACGACGCCGAGCGTGGAGCGGATATCGCTGAGCAGGGGCCTCGCGGCACCGCGGAACCTCACCGGGGGCTCCTCTCGCCACACAGGAAAGACCTCACGCGTCAGTAATTGGATGAAGGTGGACTTCCCCGCCCCGTTGGGGCCAAGAAGAGCAACGTGCTCGCCCTCGCGCAGCTCAAAGTCATCGACGCTCAGAATCGTGCGCGAACCGCGGACGACCTCTGCGTCATGAATGGTAAAGAGCGGCGCTGCGGAAGCGATCTCGCACAAGGCATTCCCCTAACTGACGAAATACGGTGCGGATAATTGTACGCCGTGGCCCCAAACCCCAGCCCAGCCACGCCGTGAAGGCTTCACAACTTTATCAGTTACGAAACAAAGCTCCTAGCTGCGGTTATCTGAACTGAGAATACGGCCGTGAAGGCTTCATGGCTTATGAAGGCTTCACGACGATCAAGGCGAGCGTCGACTACGAAAGGCCTAGCCGTAAAAGAGCGACTTGTGAAGAGACACGCGCTTCTCTATCTCGGATTTGCGTGGCTTCGGATACCGAAGGTCCATTCGATCGCAAAGAGTATGGGCCAATCCAGTAAGATCCCTTAAGTTCTTAGCCCTGACCGCATCAAGCGTAAATGTGTGCAGACCCATCGACTCGAGGGCGTCAAGACGCCTGCTGTCATTTGCCCAGTCGTCACTCGAATGAAACGCCTTGCTCTTATACTCCCCGGCAGTCGCAGCATCCTCGATATAGAAATCAGGCCTGATTCTGTCTGTGCCAAGAATCGCCGCGCTTTCGGGGCCAAGCAGCAGCGTCTTGTTCAACTCTATCCCGGGGACGCCAAGGCCGCCGTAGGCACGAGGAAGGCTGAGCATAGCGTGGCAGGCAGACTCGGCCGGAGAGTTGGAATTCGGAGCAGCGCACTCGAGCACCGAAAGCCTTTTGTTCTTCTTGCACGCTGGATACCCCGACCCATCTTGAAACGCCTCAAACAAGGATTCCTTCGTCAGATAAGGCTTTACACCGACAAAACCCGTCGGGCTTGCGGGGGAAAGAAGATACGTTCCGCAAAACTCCAGATACAACAAGTCGAGCTCAGCGGGGGATACAGTCGATGCTGCCTGGGCAATAGCAAGCATGGGAGAACAGACGATCACGTGGGGGCTTAGCTCGATGAGGTCGTGGTCAAGAGGGGGCTCCCGATACGTGTGGAAAACCGCAAATAAAGAAGTCCTGCGGTTACCCGGCGAGTCGGCAAGCAAATGCAAGGGAGCAGGTAGCCCGAGCGACACGAGCAGGTCCGCGGCGCGCGAGTAAACGGTGTCACAAGGACGGGCAACCCTCATGCCCTCCCAAAGCCGCTCATACGAGGCATCGAACTCCGCTCCCGCGGCCTTTCGCCAATAATCCAACGCGGAAAGACCGCAAATCACCATTGTGTCAGTCATTACGCCACCTCCCCATAAATAGCTGGGGATGAGTATCGCCGTGCCTTCTTACCGAATTTGTGCGCTTAGCTGTCAAAACGCTGCTCGAATGCTAAAAGACGCAGGTTAACGACTTGAAAGCAACCTGCAAGCTATAAGCTTGACAGATCTTTTCCACAACTTCGCCCACGACCCTAACCATTCAAAGGGCATCCGAAAGTTGTGAAGGCTTCACAACTTCTCTCCGTTGCTCGACAACTCAAATACCAGCATATATACATTCTTCAACCACCATCGTGAAGGCTTCACAAGTAATGAAGGCTTCACGGCTTGCGGGGATGCGCCGCCGGAGGGCAAAGAGCAGCCGTGAAGGCTTCACGGCTGTGGAAATACAGAAAGAAGGGCGTAGGCTAGGCGAAGACCCAAAGCTGTTGGGCCTTGTAGTTCACGAAGAAGAGCGCGAAGTCGACCAGGGGCTTAACGACAACGGCGGAGACGCCCGTCGTGGGGGCAAGCCAGCCGACGGCCACCGCGCTCGCGACCATGATCCCCGCGGAAAGAACAACATAGCGAGCAATGCGCCGAGCCGAGACACCCGCGCCAAAAACCTTGCGTCGATTGACGGCGAAATTCGTGCCGGCCGAGATGATGCGCGCGATCACCGTGGAGGCGGTGATCGCGGCAACGCCAAGGGATGCGCCCAGAAGACGCATAAGAAGGGCGAACAACACGAAATCGAGAGCGTAGCAGAACACCGAGGAGAGCGCGTACTTGGCGAAGAGCTCGACCATGACCGCGAGGATGCGAACCGTGTCGACGACGGGTCGGAACTCCGAGAGAGGCGCACCCGGGTCGTTAACATAGGCGATCCCGACCTCGGAGAACGGAATTCCCGACCGTTCCGCCTCGGCGAGCATGGCAGCCTCGAACTCGAAGCCCGCGGCTTCCTCGTCGCACATGTGAACGGCGAAGTCCATGGGCAGCCCGCGAAGCCCGCTTTGCGTATCGGACACCTGCACACCGCAGAAAAGATGCACCGCAAGCCTGGTGCAAAGGTTGGCGAAGTGCGTAAGAGGCGGAATCTCGGGTGCGCTGAAGTCGCGGCAACCGAGCACAAGAGACGAGGGCTCTGCGACAAGAGCGCGCCCAACCGCAAGGACATCCTTGGGCAGGTGGCGGCAGTCGTCATCTGCACAGACGACCCCCACAGGCCTCGGCGTCAAGGACGCGGCAAAGGCGAAACCGGTCTTCAGGGCCTCCCCCTTGCCGCGGTTCTGCTCGTGCGCGACCACGGTCGCCCCGAGGTCCCGGCAAAGCGAGAAGAAACGCGTGCTTTCGGGGCCGCTGCCGTCGTCGACGACGATGACGGGGCCGTCCCAGCGGGCAAACAAGGACTGAAGCAGCTCAATGAGGCGCGCGTCCGGGTTGTACGAAGGGATGACGAGCGCAATCAATCCGCTATTCACGCGCCCTGTCCTCCTCCTTTTTGCGGGCATTTACCTTACGTGAGTGTAACAAAGCCCGGGCTCTTCTCCCCACATGGGAAGAAGGGCCCGGGCAAACAGGCGCGCTAAAGCGCTGACTACTTCTTGATCCAGCTGAACATGGAACGGATCTTCTCGCCGGTGACCTCGATCGGGTGCGTATTGATGGCCTCACGCTGCTCGAAGAGCCACTTGTGGTCGTTGTTGCAGTCGTCGACGAACTCCTGGGCGAACTCGCCGTTCTGGATGCGACGCAGAATCTCCTTCATGGCCTCGCGGGACTGCTCGTTGATGACCTTCGGGCCGGCGTAGTACTCGCCGTACTCGGCGGTGTTGGAGATGGAGTAGTTCATGAAGTGGATGCCGCTCTCGTACATGAGGTCGACGATCATCTTCATCTCGTGGTAGCACTCGAAGTAGGCGAGCTCCTCGGGGTAGCCCGCCTCGGTCAGGGTCTCGAAGCCCGCCTTGACGAGCTCGACGAGGCCGCCGCACAGAACGGCCTGCTCGCCGAAGAGGTCCTCCTCGGTCTCCTGGGCGAAGGTCGCCTTGATGATGCCGGAGCGGGCGCCGCCAACACCCCAGCAATAAGCCAGGGCGATGTCCCAAGCGTCGCCGGTGGCGTCCTGAGCAACGCAGGCGAGGTCGGGCACGCCGGAGCCCTCGGTGTACTGACGACGGACGATGTGGCCGGGGCCCTTGGGGGCGCACATGATGACGTTGACGTCCTCGGGGGCCTTGATGTAGCCGTAGTGGATGTTGAAGCCGTGGGCGAAGGCGAGGGTGTCGCCGGCCTTCAGGTGATCCTTGACGTGCTCCTCGTAGACCTTGGGCTGGGTCTCGTCGGGAGTCAGGATCATGATGACGTCGGCTTCCTCGGCCGCGGTGTCCATGTCGACGACCTTGAGGCCGGCCTCACGGGCCTTCTCGGCGGAGGCGCTGCCCTCACGCAGGCCGACGCGCACGTCGCAGCCGGAGTCCATGAGGTTCAGGGCGTGGGCGTGGCCCTGGGAGCCGTAGCCGATGATGGCGATCTTCTTGTTCTGAATGACCTCAGGCTTGCAATCGTTCTCGTAGTAGATGGTAACAGCCATGCTATGCGCTTCCTTTCGTTGCTGTGTGCGCTTGCTGAATATCCCAGCTGCCCATAGGGCAGGTGAAACTAATTATTGGCTAAGGGGCTTCTCCCCTAACCGCTAAGCGTCGTGCCCACGACCGATGGCGATCTTGCCCGTTCGGGTGAGCTGGCGGATGCCGTAGCCGCGGAAGAGGTTCTCCATGGCATCAAGTTTGGATTCGTTGCCGGTGGCCTCGACGGTCAGGGTGTTCTTGCCGACGTCGACGACCTTGGCGCGGAAAACGTTGGCAATCTCGATGATCTCGTGACGGCGGTCGGGCGCGGCCTGGACCTTGAAGAGCACGAGCTCGCGCTCGACTGCGTCCTCCTCGGTGAGGTCGCTGATCCGGAAGACGGAAACGAGCTTGTGGAGCTGCTTGGTGATCTGCTCGAATCCGAGCTCGTCGGCCTCGACGATGATCGTCATACGCGAGAGCCCCTCGTCCTCGGTCGGAGCAACCGTAAGTGACTCGATGTTGAAGCCGCGGCGAGAAATCATGCCGGTCACGCGCGAGAGCACGCCGGGCTTGTTCTCGACCGTAACGGAAAGAATGTGCTTGCTGGCGGCGTCTGACATGCTACTCCCCTCCCTTCTCGTCCTCGTCCTCGAAGTCGGCGGCGTGGCCTCCCTTGTGGTGAAGCTTTCCGAACCCCTTCTCGGAGACGCGGACTCCGCCAAGCGTCACGTCGAGGGCGCCGATGATGTCGTCGATAGGGGCTCCCGGGGCGACCATCGGGTAGACGGTCTGGTCGCGCGGGATCATAACGTCGAGGAGATACGGACCTTCGGCGGAGAGCATCTCGTCAAGCGCCTCATCGACCTCCTCGGGCTTGGTGATGCGGCGCGCTTGCCAGCCGTAGGCGTCGGCGAGCTTGACGAAATCGGGGTTGTCGGCGAGCTCGGTGAAGGAATAGCGCTTGTTGTAAAAGAGGCTTTGCCACTGGTGAACCATGCCGAGCGCTCGGTTGTCGACGATCAAAACCTTAACCGGAACGCCGTTGATGGCGGCGGTGGCCATCTCCTGCGAGTTCATCTGGAAGGAGCCGTCGCCGGCGATGCAGACGACCTCGTCCTCGGGGCAGCCGATCTTCGCGCCGATGGCAGCGGGGAAACCGAAGCCCATGGTGCCCAGGCCGCCGGAAGAGATGAACGTGCGCGCGTGCTCGCGGTGGATGTTCTGGTGCGCCCACATCTGGTGCTGTCCGACCTCGGTCGTGACGATGGAGGCCTCGGGGTCGAGCTTCTCGGAGAGCTTGTGGAGGACGACCTCAGGGGCGATGGCGTCGGGATAATCCGCGAAGTCGCTTGTGTAGAACGGCCAGCGGTCGCGCCACGAGAAGACGTCCTTGACCCACTGCTCATCGTTGGGCTTGGCGTCGGCCTTGGCAAGGCGGGAGTCGAGCGCCTCGAGGACCACCTTCGCGTCTCCGACGATGGGCACGTCGGGGTTGATGATCTTACCGATCTCGGCGGGGTCGATGTCGATGTGGATGACCTTGGCGTGGGGGGCGAACTCCGAGACCTTGCCGGTGACGCGGTCGGAGAACCTGGCGCCGACGGCGATGAGAAGGTCGCACTCGGTCACGGCCATGTTCGCGTACTTGGAGCCGTGCATGCCGACGGGGCCAAGGTTCAGGGGGTTCGAGCAGCGCATCGCGCCCTTGCCCATAAGCGTGGTCACCACAGGGATCTGCATCCGCTCGGCGATGGAGGTGAGCTCCTGGCAAGCGTGGGAGGTCACGATGCCGCCGCCGGCGTAGATAAGGGGCTTCTTTGCCACACAGATGAGCTCGGCGGCAGCCTTGACCTGGCGCGCGTTGCCGCGATAGGTAGGCTTATAGCTCGGAAGGCTGATCTTGTCCGGGTAGTGGAACACCATCTCGGCGCCGGAGAGGTCACTCGGGATGTCGATGAGGACGGGGCCGGGGCGGCCGGTCGAGGCGATGTAGAAAGCCTCGCGGAAAGTGCGGGTGAGGTCATCGGTGGACTGGAGCAGGAAGCTGTGCTTGACCACAGGCATGGTGATGCCGACGATGTCGGATTCCTGGAAAGAGTCGGTGCCGATGACGCCGCGCGTGACCTGACCCGTGATGACGACCATGGGCACGGAGTCCATGAAGGCGGTCGCGATGCCGGTGACGGTGTTCGTGGCGCCGGGGCCGGAGGTGACGAGCACGACGCCGACCTTGCCGGTGGCGCGGGCATAGCCGTCGGCCATGTGGGTCGCGCCCTGCTCGTGGCGAGCCAGGACATGGTGGATCTTCTTGCTGTCGTAGAGCGCGTCGTAGATCTTGATGGCCTGGCCGCCGGGGTAGCCGAAGAGCGTGTCGACGCCCTCGGCCTCGAGGCTGGCGATGATGGCCTGAGCGCCGGTCATCGTCTTTCCCTCGTGCTCGGTCTGGCTACCCGGGCCGAACGGCCGTCCCTCTATCGCGAGCTTGCGCATCGCGAGTTTCTCCTCGAGCGTCGTCATCCGATATACGCCCCCTTGTCTGCACTGGAAACGAGCTTCGCGTACTTTGCCAGGACACCGTGGTCGTGCTTGGGCGCGGGCGCGACGAACGACGCGCGGCGCGCCTCGAGCTCCTCGTCCGAGACGTCGACGTCAAGACGTCCACCCTCGATGTCCACGGTGATCATGTCGCCTTCACGAATAAGCGCGATGGGTCCGCCAGCGGCCGCCTCGGGGCTCACGTGGCCGATGCAGCCGCCCTTCGACGCGCCCGAGAAGCGGCCGTCTGTGATGAGCGCGACGCTCGTGGAGAGTCCCATGCCGCAAATCGCGGAGGTCGGGGTGAGCATCTCGCGCATGCCCGGGCCGCCCGCGGGGCCCTCGTAGCGGATGACAACGACGTCGCCGGGGTTGATCTTTCCCCCGAAGATCGCGTCGCACGCCTCCTCCTCGGAGTCGAAGCAGCGGGCGGGGCCCGTGTGGGTCATCATCGAGGGGTCGACGGCAGCCTTCTTGACGATGCCTCCGTCGGGGGCGATGTTGCCGTGGAGCACGCGCAGGGCGCCGACCTTCGAGAAGGGGTTGTCGTGGGTCCTGACGACCTCGCCGTCCGCGGGGCGCCCGCAGCGCTCGAGGTACTCGGGGATCAATCCCATGCAGGTCAGAGCGCTGGTGTCAAGAAGACCAAGCTCCGCCAGCTCGTGCATGACCACGGGCACGCCGCCGACGGCGTACAGGTCGATGAGCGGGCGCGGGCCGGAAGGCTGGAGCTTGACCAGGTGAGGCGTGCGGGCGGAAGCCGCGTCCCAGTCGTCCATGGTGATGGGGCACCCCGCCTCCATGGCGATCGCGGTGAGGTGGAGCACCGTGTTCGTGGAGCCGCCGAAAGCCATGTCGCACTCCATGGCGTTGTGGATGGCGGCGGGAGTGATGATGTCCTTGATGCAGACGCCCTTCTCCAGCAGCTCCATGACCTTCATACCGGCGTGCTTGGCCAGGCGCAGGCGCTCCGAATAGACGGCGGGAATGGTCCCGTTGCCGGGAAGCGCGATGCCCAAGGCCTCGCACAGGCAGTTCATGGAGTTGGCGGTGAACATTCCGGAGCAGGAGCCGCAGGTGGGGCAGGCGGAGTTCTCGAGGTAAGTCAGGTCGTCCTCGCTCATGGTCCCTGCCTGGACCTTGCCGACGCCGTCAAAGAGGGAGTTGAGATCGGTGGTGGGACCGTCGTTGCGGCCGCGCTGATGACCCGGGAGCATGGGGCCGCCGGAGACGAAGACGGTGGGAACGTTGACGCGAAGGGCCCCCAAGATCATGCCGGGGACGATCTTGTCGCAGTTGGGAATGCAGACCGCGGCGTCGAACTGGTGCCCATGCATGGCAATCTCGAAGCTGTCGGCGATGGTCTCGCGCGACACGAGGCTGTAGTGCATGCCGTCATGGTTCATGGCGATGCCGTCGCAAACACCGATGGTAGAGATCTCGATGGGGACTCCGCCTGCCATATAGATTCCGGCCTTGACGGCCTCGGCGATCTTGTCGAGGTTGTTGTGGCCAGGGATGATGTCGTTGCGGGAATTGAAGACCGCTACGAGCGGGCGGTCCATCTCTTCATCAGTGAGTCCGTCTGCTTTAAGAAGGCTACGGTGAGGCGCGCGGGCCAGGCCTTTCTTTATGGCATCGCTTCTGAGCTGCATCTTTTGCAAATCCCCTCTCGCTTCCTCGAATCAATGATGAGAAATGCGAGACGGATAGATACAGCTACCGCTCGATGCCCATTAACGGAAGGCTCCGGCCCGGGGTACTTGCCTTTGCAAGGAGCCGGTGGTGTCCGGCCTTGCTTAAGCGTTCACGCGAGCTGCTCGAGGGCGCTTTCTTCGCCGTCCGCCGCGGGTTCTCAAAACTCCCCGCTTGCTGTGACACGGATGCGGCGCGTACTTACCCTGTCCACGCATTTGCTCAGTGAGCGTAGACTAACACAGGCAAAAGCAGGCGACGACGAAGAATCGCCGCGTTTCGAAAACGGAAATGTTTGGTACGGGCTCAAATCGAGTCGTACACAAAAAAGCGGGGAGCCGTCGTATGGCTCCCCGCGCTTCTTTGTACTTTGGTATCGCCGGCTTTCTCTTATCGAAGGATCAAGACGTTGAGTTGATCGTTCGGGCCCGCTGACGTTTCCTCATTGGCCTGTGTCCGAGATGTCGTCGAAGGAGGGTGGCGAGTGCGCTCGCCCGGGTTAGTTGACCTCAGTCACATCGGCGGGCCCAAACGATGAAGCATCTTCTGTGTTCACTGGACTCGCCTCCTTGGTCGGTCGCTTTGACGGTAGCGACGTTTCTTTGTTGTTGCTAGTATCCCCACACGATTTGAACCTATTCACCTTGGCGATACTTGTCCGCCAACGGTATAAAAATTCCCCCGAGCGGCACTTAGACCGTTCGGGGGAATTAATTTGCTAAGTAAAACTCTATCGAGTCGCGTGCAAGAGCTTACTCGGCGTCAGCGAGAGCCTTCTTGGCCTGGGCAGCGATGTCGGCGAAGGTGTCGGCGTCGGAGTAGGCGATCTCAGCGAGGACCTTGCGGTCGAGCTCGATGCCAGCCAGCTTGAGGCCGTGCATGAGGGTGCTGTAGGAAAGGTCGTTCTGGCGGGCAGCGGCGTTGATGCGCTGGATCCACAGAGAACGGAACTCGCGCTTCTTGGCGCGACGGTCACGGTACTGGTACAGGCCGGAGTGACGGTCCTGCTCCATCATGCCGCGGAGGGTACGGGAGGAGGTGCCGTAATAACCCTTGGTGCGCTCCTGGAGAGTGCGGCGCTTCTTCTTGGAATTCACTGCGCGCTTAACACGTGCCATTCAAATCAACTCCTTGGTAATTAGATCTAAGAGGTGCGCGTAAGCGCTGTTACTTGCCCATGCGCTGGGAGACGGTCTTGACATCGCTCGGGGCGAGCTCGGTCTCCTGACGGAAGCCGCGGATGCGCTTCGGGGACTTCTTGGTGAGGATGTGGCTCTTGAAAGCCTTGGCGCGCATGATCTTGCCGGTACCGGTCTTGCGGAAGCGCTTGGCGGTACCCTTGTGCGTCTTCATCTTGGGCATGCTAGTTCTCCTTCTGGCTCTTGTCATCGTCAGAGGCCTTCTCATCAAAGGCGCCCTTGATGGGGACGATGAGCATGTGCATGTTGCGGCCTTCCATCTGAGGCTTCGACTCGACCGTCGCAACGTCCTTGAGGTCCTCTGCGAGGCGATCGAGCACAATCCGACCCTGCTCCGGGTGGGCCATCTCGCGCCCGCGGAACATGATGGTGATCTTGACACGGGCGCCCTTCTTCAGGAAGCGCACCACGTGGGCCTTCTTGGTCTCGTAGTCACCGACGTCGATCTTGGGACGGAACTTCATCTCCTTGATCTCGACCTTCGCCTGGTTCTTGCGAGCCGCCTTGGCCTTACGGTCCTGCTCGTACTTGTACTTGCGGTAGTCGAGCACCTTGCAGACCGGGGGCTCGGCGTTAGGCGCGATCTCCACGAGATCGAGACCCTGGTCGTTGGCGATGCGCAGGGCGTCGCGAACGCCAAAGAGACCGAGCTGAGAACCGTCGACGCCGATGAGTCGGCACGTCCGAGAAGTAATCTCCCCGTTGATGCGAGGACCGTCGTTTCTGGCTATCGTACACACCTTCCCTTCGTGGAAGCCCCTTGTGGGCCGCCATTAAAAATCTCCAGGAGCCATAGCAGCATCCGGGAGACAATACTCCGCCCATGAGCGGAATCAACGTGTGTTGTTGTCTGACCAGACAGCTGCCGTAAAGGCGCCGTGTAGGTGGGGGCTCAAGCTCAGCCCCGCTTTTCCAAAAGAGAATACTAGAGCAAGTGGGACCCCGCGGCAAGCCTCATCCACAATTGCTCCAGAATACCGGCGATTAAACCGTTGCCGTCGCTACATGGGCATCGTCGGGGCAACGAACACGCGGGTCTGGTACTCGCGGTCGAGGGCGTAGAGACCCTTCGGGTCGCTGCCGAACAGGTCCATGTTCTTGATCATGTCGGAGGCGTTGGCCTCCTCCTCGCCCTGTTCCTTCACGAACCAGTCGAGCATCTGCATGGCGCGGAAGTCGTGCACGTCGTTTGCGGCGGCGTAGCAGCGGTTGATGCACTCGGTGATGTGCTTCTCGTGCTCAAGGCCCGCCTCGAGGGGCTCGAGGTCGCTCGAGAAGGTCTTGTCGGGCTCTGCGATGGCGAGCATCTTTACCGAGACGTCGTTGTCAAGAAGGTAACGGCGCAGGATCTTTGCGTGGGCGACCTCCTCCTGCACCTGGACCATGTACCAGTTGGCGAATCCCTTGAGGCCGCGGTCCTCGTAGTAGTCCGCGAAGGTCAGATAGAGATACGCGGAATAGAGCTCCTCGTTGATCTGGTGGTTAAGAAGCTCGGAGAGTTTGGCATCCATGTCTTTTCCTTTCGCCTCGGCGGGCCGGAATTAGCCGCGCCACATCATTTGTTCTATACCCCGCCAGCGGCAAAGGTATCTGCTACACTTATTCGGCACATCGCGTGCGCCCGAGTGGCGGAATGGCAGACGCGGCGGTCTCAAAAACCGCTGGGGAAACTCGTGTGGGTTCAAGTCCCACCTCGGGCACCATACAACAACAAGGCCCCTTTCGGGGCCTTTTTTCTTGCCTCGAGCCCTTGCGTGGGGCTACCTGAGGAAGGGGTTGCGCGAAAGCTCGGCGCTCATGGTCGTGGACGGGCCGTGTCCGCAGAGCAGCCGGGTGCTCGGATGGATACGGTCGGCAAGCTTGTGGAGAGACGCCAGAATCTGGCCCTCGTCTCCCCCGGCAAGGTCGGTTCGCCCATGGCTTCCGGGGAACAGCGTGTCTCCGACGAAGGCGACTCCCTCGGCGCTTCCTTTGCCAAGAAGGACAACGCCGCCCGGCGTATGGCCCGGAGCCTCGATGACCTCGAACTCAGCCGTACCCAGGTGCAGGATATCGCCGTCGGCAAGCTCACGGTCCGGCAACGGTGCGTTGTCGTCGTAGGCGATGCCGATCTCGGAGACCTCGCCGGCGTTCGTCGCGAGCTCGGCGTCGGCGGGATGGATCAGATACGGCGCCCCGCAGGCGCGCTTGAGCCCGGCCACGCCGCCCACATGGTCGCCGTGGCCGTGCGTGGCGACGATATAGTCGACACGGACATCCGCAAGCAGCTCGGCGATGGCGGCGCCGGAATCGCCGGGGTCGACGACCATACAGGCGCCTTCGCTGATATACGCGTAGCAGTTGGTCTGTATCGGGCCCACCACAAAGCAGCGGATCTCGTCCTTCTTGGTAGTCATAGAGGCTCCTATCCGCGACGTTTGAGCTGCTGGGCGCCCTCGCCCGGCATGAGACGCCTCGCGTCGTAGACCGACGGGACACGGCTGACGGTGGCCAGCAGAGAGTCGAGCAGGCTCGCGTCCGAGATGGACACGAGGAAGCGCAGGCGCGCGATACCCTGGTTGGAGGTCTGCGTGGCGCACGAGAGGATGTTTCCGCCCGCGTCGCCGATGGCGATGGTGGCGTCCTTGAGCAAGCCCATGCGGTCGGTCGCCTCTACGACGATCTCGACCCTGAACTCAGTAGCGCCCGAGGTGTCCCAGGCGACGTCGATCATGCGCTCGGGATGGGCCATGAGATCGGCGACGTTGGGGCAGTTGGAGCGGTGCACCGAGACGCCGCGGCCGCGGGTGATGAAGCCGACGATGTCGTCGCCGGCAACGGGGTTGCAGCAGTGGGCGAGGTGCACGAGCAGGTCGGCGTCGCCCTTGACCACGACGCCGCAGTTGACGTGGCGCTTCTTGCCCTTGGACGCCTGTGAGATGGCGTAGGACTTCATGATGGGCTTGTCGGTCGCGAGGGCCTTGGCGCGCGCCGCCTTGGCCTCGGCCTCCTTGGCCGCCGCCTCAAGCTGCTCGGGAGACCCCTCGTTAAGGATCTCCTCGATGCGGTTCGCGGCGAGGTTCGCCGTGATCTTGCCGTTGTGGACGGCGGCGAAGAGGTCGTCGGCGTCCTTGAAGTTCAGCCCCTCGCACGAGCGCTCGATAGCCTTCACGGTGCGCTTGGCCCCGATGCCGTATCCGCGGCGGCGAAGCTCACGGGCGAGCTCGCCGCGTCCCTGCTCAGCGTCGTCGCTCTTCGACTCGCTCGAGAAGTACTTGCGGATCTTCGCGCGGGCCGAGGGCGTGACCACGATGTTCATCCAGTCGTGGCTCGGCTTGGCGTTCTTGTTGGTCAGGATCTCGACACGGTCGCCCATATTCAGCTTGTAGGTGAGCGGAACGACCGAGCCGTTGACTTTGGCTCCGACGCAGTGGTTTCCGACCTCGGTGTGGACGGCGTAGGCGAAATCAAGCGGGGTGGAATCGCGGCGCAGGCTCAGCACCTCGCCCTTTGGCGTGAACACGAAGATCTCGTGCTCAAAGAGGTCCACGCGCAGGCTGTCGAGGAACTCGTGGGCGTCGTCGACGTCATCCTCGACGGCCCAGTCGAGGCTGCGGCGGATCCAGTTGATGGTCGAGTCGATCGCGCGGTCCTCGGCGCTCATCTTTCCGCGCGAGTTGCCGGACTTCTTGTAGAGCCAGTGGGCGGCGATGCCGTACTCGGAGGCCTCGTGCATCTCGACTGTGCGGATCTGGATCTCGATGGGGCGACCGTCGGGGCCGACGACCGTCGTGTGCAGGGACTGGTAGAGGTTGGCCTTCGGCGTGGCGATGTAGTCCTTGAAACGGCCGGGAAGCGGGTGCCAGAGCGTGTGGACGGCGCCCAGGGCGGAGTAGCAGTCCCCCACCGTCTGCGTGATAACGCGCAGCGCGATGAGGTCGTAGATCTCGGAGAAGTCCCGGCCCTTGCGGGTCATCTTGAGGTAGATGGACCAGAGGTGCTTGGGGCGGCCCGTGATCTGATAGTCCTTGAGGCCCACGCGCTTGAGCTCGTCGTCAAGGGTCTTGATCGCGGCCTCGGCATCGTCCTCGCGCTGGGCGCGGGAGTCCTGCACCATGCGGGCGACGCGCTGGTACTCCTCGGGCTCCAGCCAGAAGAATGCAAGGTCCTCGAGCTCCCACTTGATCGAGCTGATGCCCAGGCGATCTGCGAGGGGCGCGTAGACGTCCATGGTCTCGCGCGCCTTGAACAAGCGGCGGTCGGGCGGCAAGGCGGCCAGGGTGCGCATGTTGTGCAGGCGGTCGGCGAGCTTGATGATGACGACGCGGATGTCGTGGCTCATGGCCAAGAACATCTTTCGCAGGTTCCAGGCCTGCTTCTCGTCCATCGAGGCGACCTTGACGTTCGTGAGCTTGGTCACGCCGTCGACAAGGTCGGCGACCGTCTCGCCAAATAAGCCCTTGAGCTGGTCAAGCGAGGCGGAGGTGTCCTCGACGGTATCGTGGAGCAGGGCGGCGCAGATGGTGTCCTCGTCCATGCGGAGGTCCTTGGCGAGGATGAGCGCGACCTCAACGGGGTGGTTGATGTACGGCTCGCCCGAGCGCCTGCGCTGGTCGCGGTGGTAGTCGGCGGCGAAGCGATACGCGCGGGCGACCTTGTCGATGCTGTCGGCGTCCATATAGGACTTGCAGGCGCTCTCGAGCAGCCGGAAGTTTGCCGCCGCGGGGGGTTGCTTGATAGTCGGCTTGGGCGCGGGGGCGGCGGGGGCGCCGGACGTCTTGTCCTCCATGATCATACCTTTCCAACCACGGCCCCGAAGCTCGGGGCGATGGGTCTCGTCACGTGGGCGAGAAGCTCTTCCTGGGGACAATGTAACACCCAATCGCAGAAGTCCACGAACTCGTCTCGCCCTTGCAACCCTTCGAGGTAGCGAACCGACCGCTCAAGGTCCATGTGCGCAGGCGACGGCGCCATGCGCACGCGGCGGGAGTCGCCGAAGCCGTCGACGGAAAGAAACCCGAGCTCGGCGAAGACCGCAAGGCCGCTCTCGACCTCCGAGGGGTCGAGGGGGTGGGTAGGGTCGCACTGCGCGGCCATGGCGACGAGCTGCTCGACGTCGAGCGCGAAGGCGCCGTGGGCCGCGCGCGACAAGGAGACGAGGGCGCGCCAGAGGGCAACGAGGTCCGCGCGGGCGGGAGCCCCGGCCGCGAGGATCTTCTCGTTGAGGCGCACGTCGCGCCCCCCGAACAGAAGGTGCACGCATGCGGCGAGGCCGTCGCGGCCGGCGCGGCCGCTCATCTGGTTGAACTCGACCCGGCCGAACGGAAGCGTGTAGAGGACGACGTCGCGGACGTCGGGAAGGTTAACGCCCTCCCCGAACGCGCTCGTGGAGACGATGCATGCAAGGTCGCCTGCGCGGAACGCCGACTCGACCCGGCCTCGAACGTCGCGCGGCAAACCGGCGTTGTAGAAAGCGATTCTGCCGGCAAGGTCCGGGAGCCGGTGCCTGAGCAGGCGGACGACCTCGATGGATTGCTGGCGAGAAGTGACGTAGACGATGGTCTTGTTTCCGCCCGAGACGAGGCTGACGAGGGCGCTCTCGCGGTCGTGAAGGTTTCTGTGGTCGACGATGCGCAGGTTCACGCGGTCGGCGTCGTCGACGATAACGTCGCCCGAGTCGATGCCCAGAAGCGAGCAGATCTCGGCGGCTGCCGCGTCAGAAGCGGTGGCTGTCACGGCAAGGCAAGTTGGGCGCCCGAGCTCCTCGCGCACGCGGGGCAGCTCACCGTAGGCGCTGCGGTGCCCCGACTTTGCCTCCGCCGCATGATGGGCCTCGTCAACGACGAGGAACGAGACGCGGCCGGACTCCGCGAACTTGTCCGTGTGGATGGCAAGAAACTCAGGGGTCGTGAGCACAACATCGACCGTCGCGTCCATCAAGCCGGAAAAGACCGCGTCCCTCCCCGCCTGGTCGGTCTCCCCCGTGACGACGGCGGCGCGAAGGCCGAGGGCGCCGAGCGACTTCTGCAAATGGAAAGCCTGGTCGGCGACGAGTGCCCTCAGCGGATACACGAATACCGAGGCGGAGCCCTCAAGAATCGCCACGCGCGCGGCATGCAGGTGGAAGATGAGCGACTTGCCGCGGCCCGTAGCCATGACGGCGAGGCAGCTCTTTCCTCGCGCTAGGCGGCCCAGCGCCTCAGCCTGCGCAGGAAGCAGGTCGTGGTCGCCGATCATCTTGCGGGAGAGCGCGGCCGTCAGGGCTTCTTCGTCGAGCCCCTCGAGCCCGGGCACCTCAGCGACGGGGTCGCCTGCTCCCGTGGTCAAAGTTTGGTCGCCGCAGGCAAGCGATTCATCCGCGAGCGAGCAGGCTTCCTCCGCCGCGGGGCACGAGTTCGTCTCGCCGGCGTCGCGCACCAGGATGTCCTTAACCATGAGCTTAACCTTGGTCCGGCCCTGCCAGGTCTCGTTGACCGCCTCGAAGACGAGGTCCACGGCGCCGTCGCACTCGCAGAGCCTGGCCGCGTCGGGCGCGCGGAACATGATCGCGGGAACGCATCCGACGCCATCGGTGGCAAAGAAGCGCAGGTGTGCCTGGTCGGCGCCGACGCAAGCGCGGTTGCGCATGCTCACGCCCCGAGTGGCAAAGAGGGGCTTCTTGTTTCCCTGGCCAAAAGGCTGCAGCGCCTCGAGCGCGGCCACGGACTCGACCGTGAGCTCCTCGAGGCCGACCATCGCGGTGATTTCATCGGTGTCTTGGAACTGGTCCGCGGGAAGCCCGGCGAGAACGTCCTCAAGCCGCTCACGGAACTCATCGAGTCTCGACGCCTCGCAGGTCACGCCCACCGCGCCGGCATGGCCGCCGAAGCGTATGAGGCAGTCGGAGCACTGCTCGACGGCATGGAAAAGGTCAACGGAGCCGACCGAGCGCCCCGAGCCCTTGGCTATGCCGTCCGTGATGCTGAAGAGGATCGCCGGCACGTGGAAGCGATTGACGATGCGCGAGGCGACGATGCCCTTGACGCCCTCGTGCCAGCCCTCCCCTCCGACCACGACAACGTGACCGCCGGAATAGCCGAGCGCGTCGATCTTGGCCATTGCCTCGTCGGTGAGGCTCGACTCGATGGCCCTGCGCTCGGTGTTCGTCTCCTCAAGCTGCGTGGCGAGCATTGCCGCACGACGGGGGTCCTCAGCCATGAGCAGCTCGAACGCCGTGTCGGTCGAGCCCATGCGACCCGCGGCGTTCAGGCGCGGAATCACCGAGAAGGGCAGGGAATCGGCGGAGATATCCGCGATCCTGATGTTCGCGACATCGGCGAGCGCGGCCACACCGGGACGGGGCGCGGCCTTCATCCGCTCTATGCCGTCGGCGACGAGCGCGCGGTTCTCCCCCTGGAGCAGCATCATGTCGGAGAGCGTGCCGAGCATTGCGATGTCGGTGTAGGAGCGCCACAGCTCGGGCTCGCCGAGGCGGCGGCCGAGCTCGTGCACGAGCTTCAAGGCCACGCCGGCACCGGCGAGGTCGCGAGACGGGCAATCGTCCGAGAGCTTGGGGTCGGTGACGGGAACGCCGCGCGGCACGAGGTCGGAGGGCTCATGGTGATCGGTGACCACAACGTCGATTCCTCGGGCAAGAAGGGCGTCTACCTCGGCGCCCGAGGCGATTCCGTTGTCCACCGTGACCACCAAAGAAGGGGAACAGCACTCGAGCACGCGGTCGAGAGCCTCCTTGGACAGGCCGTAGCCCTCCCCGAAGCGGTGCGGAATAAAGGGATGGGCCTCGGCGCCCAGATGACGCAGGGCGAGCGTGAGCAGGCACGTGGACGTCATGCCGTCGACATCGAAGTCGCCGAAAACGGCGATGACCTCCCCGTCGGCAAGGGCCCGCTCGACCCTGTCGGCGGCCTCCCCCATCCCCGGGATGCACAGCGGGTCGTTCCAGTCGCGAGCAAGCGAGGGCTCGAGGAACTCGCGGGCGCGCTCGACGTCCGTGAGGCCGCGCGCCGCAAGCACGCGCGCGACCAGCGGCGAGACGCCGAGGTTGCGCCGCAGCTCGAGTTCGGCGGCGGGGTTCGCAGAGAGCAGGCTCCATCGGCCGCCGGCAAAAAGACCGGCCATCCTACTCACCGCCTTCGGTGGGGCGGCCGTGGCGAATGCCCTCACCCGCGGCGCAGGGAACGCCCCAGAAGCCGGGCCGCCTCTGGGCAGGCCCCGCCCAGAGCAGCCTCAGCGCCGGCGCTTTGAAGCAAGCAACCGCCACGACGTCGCACGCCATTCCGGCCGCGAGCGCAAGCAGAAAGCTTCGGGCAGCCCCGCCGAGCACGAAGCTCAGAACGAGCGCGGCGGCAAAGATCGCGGCCTCGCCAGCGACAACGACTTTAGCGCCGCGCGACAGACCAAGAGACAAGGCCGTCTTAGGCTTCTTGCCGGATTTTGCCTGCTCACGCACGCGGTCGAGGAGAAGCACCGTGGATCCGACGGAAAGGGCCGCGGCAAGCGCCGTCGCCACGAGCGAAGCGCCGGTAAGCGCAAAGGACCCGAGGCGGGAGAGAAGCGCGAGGGCGCCGAGGTACAGCACGCCCTCGACGGCAAGCGACACGGGAGCGAGAATGCCCGATCCGCGGAACACGAAAAGAAGAAAGACGACCACGGCGGCGGTCGACGCGAAAAACGCGAGAATGACCCGGGAGAGCCCACCCTCGCCGAATGCACCCGCAGCTGGGGCGGCCTTTGTCTCGGTGAGCTCGACGGGAAGGCAGCCGAAATCGAGCGAGGCCTTGAGCGCCTTCGCCTCACCCTCGGTGAAACCACCGAAAATGGAAACGGCACCGCCCTCGATGCGAGACTGGACCGCAGGGGCCGACCTGACGACGCCGTCGACGACGACGGCGATCCGGCCGGAGGAAGCGGCGAGCTCGGCCGTGACGTCGGATAACTTCTGGGCGCCCTCGGAGTCGAAGGTCACGTCAACGGCGTAGCCGTCGGCGCCGTTTGCCCGGGCGACCTCGGCCCTCGTCACGGAAGATCCGTCGAGAAAGGCGGTATAGCTGCCAACCTCGAGCTCGACGCCGCTGCCGCCCGCCATGATCTTGGAGAGCGCCTCCGCGTCGCCGATGTCGTCGATCCTCACCAGCTCAAGGTGGCCGACCCGGCTCACGTCCTCGACCACCGAGGAGGCGTCAACGGAGCCAGGCACCTGAAGGACAATCGAATCCGCCTCCTTGCGCACGACCACGCCGGGAACGCCAAGGGCGTCCACACGGGATTCGACGATCGAGGCCGTCGAGGACATATCCTCCGTCGTGGGCTTGCTCCCGTCAGGCTTTGTTGCCGCAAGCGTCACGTTCACGCCGCCCTGGACGTCGAAACCCTGTGAGATGCGCTCTGACAGGGCCGTGAACCCGATCGCGGACGCGACGCAAAGCGCGAGCGTAAAAACAAGAAGCGCCGCCTGTTTTTTGTCCACGCCGCCGCGTCGCGCCGTTTTTTTGGAGCCTGTCTCCTGCTTTCCATCGATGGCGCCACGCCACCGGCCGACGCCCGTTTCGGGCGCGGCGGATTCGACCTTCTTGGCCATGGGAAGGACCTCTTCGGTTGCCGGGGCCATCGGCCCTCATTGATTGAACGAAACGAGTATAAACCAGCAATGGGAAAAGCCCCCGCGAGGCCCTTCTTGCCGCGTGCCCAATGGCAACGTTGCGGTAATTCAGGGTTCACGGGGGCTTTTGGATGGCTCTTCCGGTCACTGGGAAAGCGGGCGGTTCCCTACCAATCGTTCGCCGCCGGAGAGTCCATCCACGAGGAGACGAAGTCGCCGTAGGTGCCGGCGATGATGGCCTCTCGGGCACGGCGCATAAGGTCGAGCAGGTAGTAGATGTTGTGCTCGGAAATGAGGATGGACCCAAGCATCTCCTTTTGCCTCACCAGGTGATGGATGTAGGCGCGGGAGAATCCGCCCGAGCAGGCAGGGCAGCCGCAGGCCTCGTCGAGCGGGCGGTCGTCCTCGCGGAAGCGGGCGTTCTTGAGGTTGATGCGGCCCTCGTTGGAGAAGGCCGTGCCGGTGCGCGCCGTGCGCGTGGGGAGCACGCAGTCGAACATGTCGACGCCGGCGGCAACGCCGCGCACGAGCGTCGTCGGGTTGCCGACGCCCATGAGGTAGCGGGGCTTGTGCTTGGGCATATGCTCGGCGCAGAGAGGCTCCAGGCTCTCGAACATCGTGTCGTGGTCCTCGCCCACCGAGTAGCCGCCGATGCCGTAGCCGGGGAAGTCTCCGGCATCCTCAAGGTGCTGGATGCTGCGAACGCGCAGGTCAAGGTGCATACCGCCTTGGACGATGCCAAAAAGCGCCTGGTCTTTGCGGGTATGCGCCGCAAAGCAGCGGTCGGCCCACATGCTCGAGAGCTCGACCGATCGGGCGACCTTGGCGCGCGTGGCGGGGTACCCGACGCACTGGTCGAGCTGCATCACGATGTCGGCGCCGAGCTTCTGGGCTATCTCCATGTTCTGCTCGGGCGTCCATTCCTGCCAGCGGCCGTCGTAGTCGACGGCGCGGAACTTGACGCCCTTGTTCGACAGCTTGAAGAACTCCTCGTGCGAGAAGACCTGGAAACCGCCCGAGTCGGTGAGGATGGGGCCGCCCCAGCGCATGAACCTGTGGACGCCGCCCATGCGCTCCACGAGGTCAGCGCCGGGACGCTGCGAGAGATGGTAAAGGTTGTTGAGCAGGATCTTCGTCCCCATGCGCTCAAGGGTCTCGGGAAGCAGGCCCTTGACCGTCGACTTGGTTCCCACCGGCATGAAGATCGGCGTGGGGATGTCGCCGTGAGGCGTATGGAGCACGCCTGCGCGCGCATGCGTCGTGGGGTCCTCCGCAACGATGTCATACGAGAACCAACGGTCCTCGCCTACCGCCTCACCGGCGCCCCAGAGTCTTTCTTCTCCACAACCGCACATTCAAGCCTCGATCCGCTCAGGTTTGTACTCGAAATACTTCTCTTCATAAAAAGAAGGCCCGACGCAGGTGCGCCGAGCCTTCGATTCTAGCGTATGCGCCTGATTTACTCGCCGAAGCGGGAATCGATGAGGGCGATCAGGGCGTCGAGGGCGGCCTGCTCGTCCTCGCCGTCGCAAGCGACCTCTACGGTGGTGCCGGTGCCGAGACCGGCAGCAAGAATCATCATGATGGACTTGGCGTTCACGGGAGCGGAGTCCTTGTCGACGTTCTTGATGGTGACGTTGGACTGGTACTTCTTGGCCTCGGTCACGAAGAGCGACGCGGGACGAGCGTGAAGGCCGGTGGCGTTGGTGATGCTGGTCTGCTTGGAAACCATGATGGGGACTCCCTTTCCGATGTATCGATGAGGGGATAGGTGTCCCCCCAACCTGTTGGTAATAGTAGCAAACATGGAGGAAAAGAAAAGGCGACATCGCCGAGAATGCTCGACGGGCCGATAGACGCGGCAAATACCGGCTCACCGATAGAGGCATGGGGCTATGTCCCCGCCTCCGAGAAGGTCACGGGGCGGTATCCTGAGACAACCAAGTAGCGCTCGCCGAAACCGAGCGATTCACGTGAGGGGGCCGCAGCATGGACGCAGAAAACAAGCACGACGTCGCCGGTACAGACGAGATCCGCGAGGATGACGACCCTGCTTTCGCCGAGCCTGCCCAAGGCCAGGAAGAAGCACCGGCGACGGCAGGACAAGACGGGGGCGCGGAGGATGAGGACGCCGCCCATATGGAAGAAGCATCAGACGAGGATGCGTCTGAACGCGCGCAGGAGATTGCCGCCAAGGCGGCGGGAGCCGCGCTCGGCGCAGCAAAAGGCGCCGCGTCCACGCTCAGGGCCGGGGCCTTCGCCCTGCGCGACGTCCGCAACGCGTCACGGCAAAGCGCCGATGCGCGCGCCCAGGCGAAGAAAATCGATGAGGCGCTCGAGAGCGACCAGGAAGTCCTCGACCACCGCAAGGAAATCGAATCCTCCTATGCCTCGATCGTCGAGCGCCAGAGCAGAATCGTCGCCGACGCGAAGGCCCGGGCCGCCTCGGCTCGCCAGCGCTTTGAGGGGCTTGGCGAGGAGCACACCGCGCTTCTTGCTGACCTTGACGAACTCAAGGCGGCGAACGCATCGGAGCTTCGTCCCTACAAGCGGATCGCCGAGACCGCGAAGGGGGCGCTCGACGACGCCAGCCGCTCGCTGTCGGAGGCAAAGCGGGCGGTGAGGACGGCGGAAGGCCAGGTACGCGACGCGAGCGACCACAGAGAGCAGTCGGTGAGCTCCGCAAACCGCGCGCTCGACAACGCGCAGGCGCGCCAGCTCAGGGTGCAGGACGACCTGAAGAGGCTCCAGGCACAGCCGGGTTCCCCCTCCGCCATCGCGAAGATGCAGTCGGAAAACGTGGCCGCGCTCGCGCGGGTCGAGGCCGCGAGGGCCGAGGTCGACCGCGCGACCAGGGAAGGCCAGGCATCCGTCGAGAACGCCCAGACGCACCTGTGGACGCAAAACCAGTCCCTCGAGGCGGCGCAGCGCGAGGCGAGCGCCGCCAAATCGAAGTATGACGAGCAGAAAGCCGACCTCGACCGTCGCATGAAAGACGCGGAGGGCAAAGAGGCCGAGCTTCAGCGCCGGATCGACCAAAAGAAGAAGGCGATCGAGGAGCTCGAGGACGATATCAAGGAAGCAGATGAGGCCCAGGCCGAGGCGCAGGGCCTCATCGACGAGGCGGAGCTCATCCACTCGACCCCCGAGGAAACCGCGCGCCTAGAGCACGCGATCGCAGCGCGACGCATAGAGCTCCAGCAGGCCTCAGCCGAGGTGGAGCTCTATGAGACGACCGAGAAGGCCCTGCGCAAGCAGACAAGGCTGCAACGATTTGCCCTTATCGGCGCGGTGGCGCTCATCGTCGCGATAATCGCAGCCGTCGCGATGCTCTGCCTGCGCTAGGCCTAATCGAGCGGTCTGCCCAACGCCCTTCTTTCCGCCGGGGAGACTAGTGGATGAACATGGCGTCGCCGAAGCTCAAGAACCGGTACTTCTCGTCAATGGCCGCTTGATAGGCGTCCATGATCTGCTCGCGCGTCGAGAAGGCGGAGACGAGCATCATGAGGGTGCTGCGCGGCACATGGAAGTTCGTGATCATGGCGTCCACCACATGGAACTGCGAGCCGGGCATGAGGTAGAGGTTGGTCGTGGCGTTCTCTCGGACCACGATGTCGCCGGGCTCCTCGGAAAAGCGCAGGGCGCTCACGCCGCAGGGGTCAGCCGAGGCCCCGGCCTGCCAAGCGCTCTCGAGCGAGCGAACAGAAGTCGTCCCGACGGCAATCACGCGATGGCCGGCGGCCTTCGTGGCGTGGACCGCGTCGACCACCTCCTGCGAGACGTGGTAACGCTCGGTGTGCATGACGTGTTGGGTCGGGTCGTCCTCGGTCACGAGCCTGAAGGTGTCGATGCCCACCTCGAGCTCGACGCAGGCCCACTTGACGCCCTTTGCCTCGATGCGCTCGATGAGCTCGGGCGTGAAGTGCAGGCCGGCGGTAGGCGCCGCGGCGGAGTGCTCCTCGTGCATGGCGTAGACGGTCTGGTACTTCTCGGGATCGCCTTCGTACTTGGTGATGTAAGGAGGGAGCGGCACGTGCCCCGCGGCGTGGATCGCCTCGTCGAGCGTGCGGGGAGCGCCGGTGGCCGGGTCGATGCCCTGCGCATCGAAACGGACAAGGCGGCCGCCCTTAGAGCTCTCGACGAAGTCGACGATCGTGCCCGTGAGGACGACGGGGGCGGAATCGGGCGCGTGGAGGCCGCCCGCGCGGTACTCGATCACGATCCCGGGCTGCTTAAGGCGCTTTCCGGGGTTGACGAGGCACTCCCACACGTGCCCGAGCGGGTCTACGTCCTCACGGCGGCGAAGAAGCAGCGTCTCGCAGACGCCGCCGGTCCCGCGCTTCTTGCCGACGAGGCGGGCAGGAAGGACGCGCGTCTTGTTCGCGACGACCAGGTCTCCCGGCTCGAGATAGTCGATGATGTCGGAAAACACCTTATGCTCGACGTGGCCGTCCTCGCGGTCGAGGATAAGCAGACGGCAGGAGTCGCGCGGCTCCGCGGGAGCCTGGGCGATGAGCTCGTCTGGAAGGGGGTAATCGAAATCGTCGGTGCGCATAGCTTATAGCCTTTCCTCGTAAGTAGCCGGGGAACAGTCTAGACCAAACGGGCGGGCGCGGAGACACGCACGGAGGCGTCGTGTCCGCCCCGCCAAAGCCCCGTCGCCGGAAAACCGCCTACGAGGCGAGGCTTGCGATCACGGCCTCGTCGCCAACGAGGACCCGCGTATCGCCGTCGGGGATGATGACCTCGTCACCGCGCCTAAGCATAACGACGATGAACGGGTGTCTCCCCTGGGGGACGTCGCAAAGGCGCTGCCCCGCGAGCTGCCCATTCGGCCTTACGGTGACCTCGCGCAGCGTAACCTCGGCGCGCTCCTCAAATGTGGGCGCGGCCATGACCAGAAGGTCGCCCTCCTCAATCACGGTGTCTCCGTTGGGAAGCACGGGGTGGGCTCCGTCTCGCAGCACGAGGACTACGAGCATGTCGGTGGCCCCGCCGATGTCCGAAAGCGACCGCCCGGCGAACGGATGCCCGGTGCCCACCTTGAGCTTGACGAACGACATGCCCTCCTGGTCGCGGTAGTCGTTGAAGGTGCGGCGAACGTCGCCGGCGGCATCGATCATGTCGAGAGCGCGCGCAACCGACGGCAGCAACGACCCCTGCAGGACGATGCTCGACACAGCGATAACGAACACAAGGTCAAACAGGTCGTGTCCGCCCGGCACACCCGCGACCACGGTATAGAGGCTGAAAACGACGGACGCCGCGCCGCGAAGGCCCGCCCAGCTCACGAGCGCGACCTGGCGAGCGCTCGTCTTGAAAGGCGCCAGGAGAAGGCCCACGGCAATGGGGCGGCTGATCAAAAGCATGAACGCCATGACGGCAAGCCCGGGCAGGAGCATCTGCGGCAGCCGCGCAGGCGTCACCAGCAGGCCGAGCAAAAAGAAGATCGTCATCTCGGCCATCTCGGTGAGCGTGTCGAAGAAATGGGCCATCTCGACCTTGCAAGGTATCTCGCTTGCGCCCAGCACGATTCCCGCAAGGTAAACGGCAAGAAACCCGTTGCCGCCCAGGCAGCTGGGCAGGGCGTAGGCGATTATGGCCACGGCGAACAAGAAAATGGTCTGGGCGCCATCCGCTGCGGCGCGGGCGCGCTCCGCGAGCCGAGCGGCAAGCCAGCCGATGGCCAAGCCAAGGCCTACGCCGAGGACGATCTGCTTCGCCAGCAGCACCGGGATATTGACGCTTCCCCCGGCGGCAAAGGTAGAGAGCACCGCCGTGAGCATGTAGGCAACGGGGTCGTTGGAGCCCGACTCGACCTCGAGAAGGGAGTCTGTGCCGTCGCGCAGCGAGAGGCTGTGCTCACGAAGCACACTGAAGACGCTCGCCGCGTCCGTGGATGCCACGACGGATCCAAGAAGCAGGCCGCCGACCCAGTCCATGCCCAGAGCAAAGTGCGCAAAGATGCCGGTAACTCCGGCGGTCATGACCACGCCGACCGTGGAAAGGAGTACCGCAGGCACCGCCACCGGCCGGGCTCGCTCGATGTTGGTGTTGAAGCCGCCATAAAACATGATGAACAGAAGGGCCGTACTGCAGACGCTTTCGGTGAGCGCGTAGTCGCTGAAGTCGATATGCGCGGGGCCGTCGACCCCAAGCAGCATGCCGAGGGCGATGAATATCAGCAAGGTTGGCGCGGGGAGCTTGGTTCCCAGCGGCTTTAAGACTAGGCACAGAACAATGACGAGTCCGGTAAAGAGAAGAATCTGGCTCATGTGTGGTGTCCGCTCCTTGATGGCTGGCGTGGCACAGTCGTTTCCTATGTAAGTAGTTTTACCCAGTGCATACACGGTCATGGCAACAACGCATAATCGTATGCGATTTCGCCGCACCGATGCCTCGTTTACAGCCACCGATTCCCTGTTTACAGCGATTCAAAATTACTTTATATACTAATCTCAACTAGTAAGTTAACCGACGCGAAGCACCCTCCTGCCTCGCGAAAAGCCTCGGACACAAGCATCGCGCAGAACAGGGAGCAGCCCATGAACGAGCAGAAAATCGCCGTCATCACGGATACAGGGACCGACACCCCGGCTGACTTCGCCGCGGCTAACGATGTGAGGACGGTTGCACTCGCCATTAATTACTCAAACGGCGACAGCTTCCGCTCAGGATTCGAAATTACCTCGAGCGAAGTAGTCGACCGCTTCGCGGAGGAAATCCCGACCACGAGCCTCCCCTCCCCAAGCGATATCCGTTCAACTCTTGAAGCTGTACGAGCCGACGGCTATGAGGCAGCCGTCTTTGTGACCATCAGCTCGGGCCTCTCTGCAACCAACCACACCGCCCACCTCGTCGCCAGCCAAATGCCCGATTTCCCGGTGACGATCGTCGACACAAAGAGCGTCGGCATCGCGGCGGGCCTGGTCGTCATGGGCGCAGTCCGCATGGTTGAGGAAGGCGTCCCCTACGAGGAGCTCGGCGATAGGCTCGAGGCCCTTTCCAAAGATACCTATGGGTACTTTACGGTACGGGAGCTCTCCTACCTGCACCACGGCGGCCGTATCAACGAGGCAACCTACCGTTTGGGCAGCATCCTCAACCTCAAGCCGGTATTTACCTGTGACGACGAGGGGAAATACGTAACGGTCAAAAAATGCCGCGGCTGGGAGAAGGCGCTTGCGTCGGAGCTCTCGCTTATCCGCGGCCACGCCGAGCGCTTCGGACGCGTTATCTGCGCCGTGTGCTGCACGAAGGCGGAGCCGCGCGTCGAGGAACTCATGCAAAAGATTCGGGAGCTGATACCGAACTGCATCGAGATCGTAAAGACCGAGCTCACGCCCGACCTGGTCGTCCACGCAGGCCCGAGCCTCGTCGGTATGGTCGTCCAGCCGCTCAACGCCTCGTAGCGCAGCGATTACCGAGCCCCAGCCGCTCCAAACCAAACAAACTGGCTTAGTGGGTGAACAAAACGGCGTTCAGCGGAGTACCGGTTATTCATCTAAGTCGTCTACCTGCGGTTATGCAAATGAGTAGGTGGCGGATACCTGTTGAGACCGTGATTTGTTCACCCACTAAGGGCATTTGCGTGCGAAAGCAATTGATGGGTGCCGTTCCAAGCTGTATTTAGGGTAATTTCATAAGGAAGGGGTCCCGGGCGTTGCCCGGGACCCCTTCCTAAATAAACGCATGGCAGCGTGGGACTTAAAGGCTACGGCCTCTGGCCCATGCCTCCTTCGAGGGTGATGGTCTCGCCGTTCATGTACTTGAAGTCGGGCCCGCAGAGCTGGACCACAACGCGGCCGATCTCGGTCTCGACATCACCGTAGTGACCCGCCGGCGGCATGTGGACGTTAGCCTTGAAGGCGTCGGGGTACGCAGCCTCGAAATTCTCGAGCTGAGCGGTCCAGGCGAGCGGGCACACGATGTTGACGTTCACGCCATCCTTGCCCCACTCGTTGGCTGCGACGCGCGTAAGGCCGCGGATGCCTTCCTTGGCCGCAGCGTAGCTGCACTGGCCGTAGTTGCCGAACAGGCCGGCGCCGGAGGCGAAGTTGACCACAGAGCCCTTGGTCTCCTTGAGGTGCGGGTAGGCCTTCTGCATATACAGGAAGGTGGCGTAGAGACCGGAATAGATGGCCAGGTCGAACTGATCCATCGTGTGGTCTGCGATGGTCACGCCCGAGGCAGACGCCTGTGCGTTGTTGACCACGTCGTCGATGCGGCCAAACTCAGCGATTGCCTGGTCGATAACGTTCTGGACTACCGCCTCGTTGTCCCGGCCGGCAGAGACGTCCGCCTGAACAGGCAGCACCTTGATGCCGTACTCGGCCTCCAGGCTCTCCTTAGCAGCATCGAGCTTCGAGACATTGCGACCGGTGATGACGAGGTTCGCGCCCTCCTTTGCGAACGCGATGTCGATACCGTAACCGATGGAGCCGGCGCTGCCGTCTTTAAGGGTCGCCTTGCCACCGCCGGTGACGATAACGACCTTGCCGTCGAACATGCCCATGGTTCCTCCTTGTTAGTCGGCTCCGAGCGCTTGTGCGCGGTTCGCCGGAAATCGCAACGTACCATGGGGATTGGATATTAATTGAAAAACCTTCGGCCAGCAGCCTATTCGCCGCGGCGAGCGGCAGCTTTCCTGCGTTTTCGCTCGTCACGAGCTTCATGCCGCTCAATTGCGGCCTCAGCGGCGCTAAAACGGCACCCGCAGTAGTTCTGCCGGTACATCCCAAGCTCACGCGACTCTTGGGTTGCCTCGGGATAGAAGGGGCGGAAATCCTGCCAGATGGGCTCAAGCCCGTGCTTGGACGCAAAGGCGCGAAGCAATTCCCCGCAGTCGTCAAAGAGCTGGTACGGGGAGACCGCGAGCGTCGTCGACACGCACTTGAACCCGCGCTCGGCGGCGACGCGGCAAGCCTCGTCGAGTCGCAGCGCATAGCACGCCCGGCACCTTGCGCGACGATCGAAACCATGGGGCGCCGCCATCCGCTCCCAGCGATCGCGGTCGTCTCCGGCAATGACGACGTCGACGTGCGCGACGTCGCGAGCCCACGCCAGAAGCGTTCGTTGCCTGAGCTCATGCTCGGTCACGGGTTGAATATTGGGATTCGTCCATAGAATCGTCGGCGAGTAGCCCTGCTCGCGTAGAAGCCGGAGCGGATCAAGAGAACAAGGCCCGCAGCACGCATGGAGGGCGAGGGGCACAAGGCCCTCGCCCTCGTTTTTGGAAAACTTAAATACCTCGAAGCTCAAGGCTTATTTCTCGCCGCCCATGGGGTTCGGCGTCACGCCTGCTGCGATCTGCTGCTCGTAGAAGCTCGCGGCGCGGTCGAAGTCGCCGGGGAGCACCACCGAGGAGGAGCCCTTGGCGGCGAAGGCCTCCATCATGCTCACCCACTGGGTGTACTCGAACAGGCGGTTGGCCTCCTGGCTAGAGAGCTCGGAGCCCTTGATGGTGTCGATGGACTCCTTGATGCCGCGGGCGATAGCGATGCGCTGGTCGGCGATGCCCTTGCCCTCGGCGGCCATGGCCTCGGCCTTGGCCTGCGCGGCGATGACGGTCTTCGCGCGGGCGGCGTTCGCGTCGTTCTGGGCCGACGCGAGGTTGTTCTTTGAGGCGACGATGCGGTTCATCGACTCCTGGACCTCGCGCGGGAGGCGGATGGAGGTGATGAGCGTGGTCACGAGGACGTAGCCGTAGCCGAGCATCTTCTTCGCCACGATCTCGTCGATGGAGTTGGCGATGGCGTCCTTCTCGGAGAAGACCTCGTCGAGCGTGCGGTTCGGAATCTGGGAGCGCAGGGCGTCCGCAAGGTAGTCCTTCATCTGCGCGACGGGGTCGGTCAGGGTGTAGAAGCTCTTCCACACGCCGGACTCGGAGCCCGCCTGCATGTTGGTCGAGTCGACGTGGTACTGGATCGAGACGTCGAGCTCGATGGTCACGTTGTCGGAGGTCTTGGCGTCGAAGGTCATGTGCTGGTCCTCGGTCATGAGGTCGACGTCGTGGGCGACGTCGATGAAGGGGACCTTCACGTGGAAACCTGCGCCCATGATGCCGGAGAACCTGCCGAGACGCTCGATGATGGCGACATGCTGCTGGCGCACGACGTAGCCGCCCTGGGCGACGACGAAGATGACGAGGACAAGCAGGATAACAAAGACCATAACGGGGGCTCCTATCTCTAAGAAACCGGGGAATCCGTAACCGACATCGACAATCGAATCAATAAGAATCTCAATGAAAGAAGGCAGAACGAAGAAGAGCAGAAAGACAAGAAGGATGATCTTCCCAGGCCCGCCGTTGCCACGCCCGCGCGAGCCGCCGCGGCTGTGAGTCACAGGAGATGTCATGAGGCTCCTTTCCAGATGAATGCTTCGAAGGTCATTAAATGAAACGTAGTATACGCGATGCAGGTAAACGCTTTGCAAGCCGCACCCGGACGAAACGTCGCCGTCGGCTAGGCCTCGCTCGCGAATCCTTTGAGGATGCGCGCCGCCGAGGAGGTCATCTCGCGCGAGAAGGCGGAATTCCACTTACGCGCGCAGAACGCCGCGAGGTCGGCTTGCTTGGCCTCAAGCAGCTCAACGAGCCGGGAGTCTACCGGCTCATCGTAGGCGTCCTCGAAGACGACGGACTCGACGGGCCAGCGCAGCGGCTTTGCGCGCCGGACCTGACCCGCGGCGGGGCGCCCGTAGACGACCACGCTGACCGGGACGACCCAACGCGGGCAGGAAAGGATCCTTGCCTGCTCCTCGCAGTGCTCGAGGATGTCGCCGATATAGCAAGAACCGATACCAAGGCTTTGGGCCGCGACGACCGAGTTCTGGGCGGCGATCATCGTGTCCTCGACGGCGAGGAGGAAATCGCCCACGCCCGGCTCGCGGGGACTCGCCCCGGCAAGGCAAAAGCCACGGTACCAGCGACGGACATCGGCGCAAAACGCGAGGACGAGCGACGCCTTGGCGATAAAGGGCTGGTTGTCGCATGACGCCGCCAGCGCTTCTTTCTTTGTCTGGTCGCGCACGACGACGATGGAGTAGAGCTGCTCGTTTCCCGCGGTCGGGGCCTGAATCGCCGCCTCGAGGATCTGCAGCTCCTCCTCACGCGTCACCGGCTCGTCGGTAAAAGCCCGAACCGACTTGCGCTCAAAGAGCTGTCGGATGACGTCGTTGGCGGGAAGGGGCCTCGAGCTATCCATGCACTTCTCCTTAAAAATGTGGCTCCTCGGGGGCTTAGCCCTCTTCGAGCAGCGTGATTCCGAATTCCGTGTCCCGAACATGGGTGCAGGCAGGCTCCCGCAGGATGGTATGGGCCATGAGCAGGTCCCCGACGCACCCCGATAGGTGGGTCGCAGCGAGCAGGACCGCGAGCGCCGGGCACGAGCACGCAAGCGAGGCGGCGACAAGCGTCGCCGTCACGACGACGGCCGGGACAAGAAGCGCCGCGAGCTCGGCGGATCGCGGAACGACGGCGCCGTTGATGGTCGTGTAAAGAAACGCGTCCTTGAAGCCGAAGCCGACGCGGACGCCGGGAACAAGCAGCTTGAAGGCCGCCGCATGCACGAGCTCGTGCACAGGAAGCGCCACGAGCGAGCCTGCGACCAGCGCCGCGAGCCAGGAAAGACCGAGCTCCGCGCCCTTCTCTCCGACCAAGACGAGCACGGAGACGGCAAGGCCCGCCGCGAGCATGCCGAGCGAGAGCACGACCATCCTTTGTCGAAGGACCTCGTCGGCGAGCACATCTATGTCTGCGATCTCTCTCATGTCCTCCACCCTACACCAGCCGTCGCCCAATGTGGGATACTAAGCAGGTTGAACAATCCGGGAGCAACGCAAAGGAGCAACGCGATGCCCGAAAACCGTCCCACCTTCCCCAAACGCGCCGTCATCACGGGCGGCATGCCCTACGGCAACAAGAACCTCCACTTCGGCCACATCGGCGGCGTCTTCGTCCCCGCCGACTTCTTTGCCCGGTTCCTCCGCGACCGCATCGGCGAGAAGAACGTGATCTTCGTCTCCGGCACCGACTGCTACGGCTCCCCCATCATGGAGGGCTACCGCAAGAAGGTCGAGAACGAGGGCTACGAGGGCACTATCACCGACTACGTCCGCGCCAACCACGACGCCCAGAAGGCCGCCCTCGACGCCTACGAGATCAGCCTCGACATCTTCGAGGGCTCCGGCCTTGAGCCCGCCCGTTCCCACCACCACAGGTTCACGGCCGAGCTGCTCCGCCGCCTCTACGAGCGCGGCTACCTGAAGCGCCGCACCACGCGCCAGTTCTACGACGTCGAGGCTGGCCAGTTCCTCAACGGACGCCAGGTCATCGGGCGCTGCCCGGTTCGCGGATGCAAGTCCGAGAAGGCGTACGCCGACGAGTGCGACCTCGGCCACCAGTTCGACCCCGAGGAGCTCATCGCCCCTGTGTCCCAGCTCACCGGCACCACGCCTGAGCTGCGCCCGGTTGACAACTGGTATTTCGACCTGCCCGCGTTTCGCCCTGAGCTCGACGCCCTCATGGACGAGTGGGACGCAGACCCCCAGGTCCGCGCCATCGTGACCAAGACCGTCCGCGAGTCGCTCGTCGACCCGGTCATGTATATCCAGAACAAGTTCCGCGAGGCCTTCGACGCCGTTGCCGGAAAGCTCCCGGCCCACACCGTGGCGGAGCCCCAGGGCAACGCCCAGTCCTTCTCGGTGACCTTCGCCGACTGGGAGGCTCGCGACGAGGCGCGCGAGGTCCTCGAGGAGGCCGGCGTGCGCTTCCGCACCGGCAAGTGCCTGCTGCCCCTGCGCATCACCGGAAACATCGACTGGGGCGTCCCCGCGCCCGAGCTCGAGGGCGCAGCCGGCCTCACCGTGTGGGTCTGGCCCGAGAGTCTCTGGGCACCGATCAGCTTCACGCAGACCGTTCTCGACCTCGACGCCCAGGCGGGCGGCGGGCGCTACTCGTCCGACGACTGGCGCGATTGGTGGTGCGGCGACGACGCGCGCGTCTACCAGTTCATCGGCCAGGACAACATCTACTTCTACTGCGTGGCGCAGCCGGCAATGTGGAAGGCGCTCGACTGGGGCCTTTTCCAGGACACGCCCATCGCCAACTACCACATCCTCTTTATGAACAAGAAGGCCAGCTCCTCGGGCGCCATCAAGCCGCCCATGGCGGCAGAGCTGCTCGACGTCTATACCCCCGAGCAGCTTCGCGCCCACTGGCTCTCGCTCGGACTCGACCAGAAGGCCGTCTCGTTCAACCCGAAGCCCTTCGACACGTCCGTCTCGCACAAGGACAAGAAGACCGGGGAGGACGTCCTCGTCAAGGACGACCCGCGCATCGTCGACCCCGCGCTGAAGGAGTCCGCGTTTCTCACCAACATCTTCAACCGCCTCGCGCGCAGCTGCTTCTACGGCGCCGCGAACGTCTGCGACGCCCACCTTCCCGAGGCTGAGCCTCACGCGGAGGTCGTCGAGGCCTGCCGAAAGGCGACGCTCGACTTCGAGGCCGCCGCGCACGCCTTCGATGCGCACGGCGCGCTCGGCATCGCCGAGGAGCTCTGCCGAGCCGAGAACAAGCGCTGGGACGAGGCCTCCAAGGCCGCCAAGGGCGACGACGCCGCCTACGAGCAGGCGCTCGCCGACGCCTTCCGCGCGCTTCGCACAGTGACGCTGCTCATGCACCCCGCCGTGCCGGGCGGCTGCGAGAAGATCTGCGAGCACATGGGCTTTGGCGCGGAGGAGTTCTTCACCTGGGAGCACGCCTTCGACGGCCCCGCCGAGCTCGCGGCGCTGCGCGGCGAGAAGCCCTCGGGCCACGCCATCGTGCCCCTGCCGCCTCGTTTCGACTTCTTTGAGAAGCACCCCTCGCAGCTCAAGAAATAACACCGATCTGTAAGGGACGGGGGATATTGTCCGGGCGTTCCGCGGATGCGGAAATGGGACAAAATCCCCCGTCCCTTTTGTCCCAAAGGGAGAACATGAGCGTTACTCCGCCGCCTGTGCACGTGCCGCGACCCTACGAGCGGCCAAAGTCCAACCTCGCCGCGCGCGTCGATGTGCCCACCTCCGACGGGGCGTCGATAGCCGCCTTCATCTACGCGCCCCACGGGGCAAAAGACGCCCCCGGCACCCCGTTCGGGATCGATCCGAGCGTCCCGCCCGTGCTCATGCTGCACGGCAACGGGGAGGAGCACGGGATCTTCGGCCCCGTGATCGACGCCGTCGTGGAGTGCGGCCGCGCGGTCGTGGCCGTCGACTCCCGCAGCCAGGGCGAGTCCACCCGCGGCGCGGCGTCGCTCACCTACGAGCTCATGGCGAGCGACGCCATCGAGGTCATGAGCCGGCTGGGCGTTTGGGAGTGCCATGTGCTTGGCTTCTCGGACGGCGGCATCCTGGGGCTTCTGCTTGCCCGAGACTGGGGCGCCCACGTGCTCTCGCTCACCGCGCTCGGCGCAAACCTCACGCCCGCCGGCCTGCCTGCGGAGGACACGCAGTGGATGGCCGAGGCCGCCGCGGCCAACGCCGCATGGGCAGCCGAGGGCTGGGAAGGCGAGCTCGACGAGGAGAGCAACGCCGTGCCCTCCCCCGTTGAGGCCGGACGCATAGCCGAGCTCCTTGCCCTCATGGTCGACCAACCTCAGATCGAGGCCTCATCGCTCGCCAAGATCTCCTGCCCCGTCACCGTCATGGCCGGGGAGTTCGACGTCGTGCTGCCCGAGGAGACGCGCCGGATCGTCGATGCCATCCCGGGGGCCGGCGAGTACATCGTCCCGGGCGCGGAGCACACCCTGCCGAAAATCTGCCCGGGCACCGTTGTCGAGGTGCTTCTTGAGACCATCTGCCAAAACGACGTCCGCAGGCCCGTGCGCGAGGTCGCCCCACCGAACGACGTGCTCGTCGTCCCCGTCGACGGCTCATGGTCTGAAGACCTCGATGAGCTTTACCGGCGCGTCGACGCCGATCCCGGCACCAGCGGGTGGGTCCAGGGAATCTGGCCGCCCGAGGGCCTCGCCGCCGAGCTCGCGAGCGCGGGCAAGACCCTCGTGGCCTTCGACGCGGCGACGAGCGAGGTCCTCGGCGCCGTATCGGTCGACCATGACGCGGACATGGGCGACGGCTGGGAGCCAGGGCACGGCCGCGGGACCGGCGGCGCCGACTGGGAGCCGCTGGCGGAGGACTCCGTCGCATGCTTCCACCTGCTTGCGGTCGACCCGGCGGCGCACGGGCGCCACGTCGCGAGCGCGCTTCTTGCCGCCGCGGAGGCGCGGGCCCGCGATATCGGGGCGTCCGTCGTGCGGCTGAACACAAGCGTCGCCAACGTCGAGGCGAACAACCTCTACACCCGCGAGGGGTTCACGCGCCACAAGCCGATCTGGCTCCCCTACCCGGGCCTTCCGCTGCCCGGATACACCAACCTTTGGGAGAAGCGCCTGTAGAGGGAGCTCGATGACAGCCTAAATATCCAGGAAACTAAGAAATGCCCGGGACGGACGCAGCCAAACCTGCGGTCACCCCGGGCATTTCCCAGAAACCCGATAGTTAGAACAGCACCGTGATGGTGGTGCCCACGCCCTCCTCGGACTCGAGGCGGATCTCCGCGTCATGGAATGCCGCGGCGTGCTTGACGATGGCGAGCCCCAGCCCCGTGCCGCCCATGTCGCGGCTACGGCCCTTGTCAACGCGGTAGAAGCGCTCGAAGACCTTAGACTGCGCCTCCCCAGGGATGCCGATGCCGGTATCGCTCACGCGGACCGCCGGGCGACCCTCGATGGGCAGCACCCAGACAAAGACGCGCCCGCCCTTCTTGTTGTAGCGGATGGCGTTCTCCACAAGGTTGCTCACGAGCTCGTCGAGCAGGCGTGCGTTGCCCTGGACATAGCTGCAGACGCCCTCGACCTTGAGCGCGACCTCGGCTTTTCTCGCCTTTCGCTCGAGGCGCGCCGCGACGTCGCGCGCGACCCCCATAAGGTCGACGCGCTCGCTCGGACCGAACAACGAGTCGCGCTCGCCTCCGCGCTCCGTCTCGTCGAGCTTGGAGAGCATGAGGATGTCGGAGACGAGCGAGCTCAGCCTCTGGGCGTCCTTATAGATGCGGCCGGCAAAGTCCTGGACATCGTTGGGGCGGCATATCCCGTCTCGGATCAGCTCCGCGGCACCCGAGATGCTCGCGATGGGGGTCTTGAGCTCGTGGGTGACGTTGCTCGTGAACTCGCGGCGCATGTCGTTGGCGTCCTGGATGGCGCTCATGCGGCGCACGAGCTGGCTGTGCTGGTCGTTGAGCCTGCTCACCAGGGGCTCAAGCTCCTCATAGGGGGCGTTCGTCTCGGAGGAGGCGGGGTCGATCTCGAGGATCGGCCTCGCGATGCCCACGGCGAGGTGACGCGAGACGAGCCAGCCCGCGACGACGACCACTGCGGCGATGATCACGAGCAAGGCGAAATCGCTCGAGAGAAACGCGACGACGCTCGCGCGCTCCACGGAGATTCTGAGCACGTCGCCGGAGGAAAGCCTACGCGCGTTATAGAGGCTCACATACCCCACGGTCTCGGAGCTGCGGTCCGAGAAGCCCTCGCCGTCGGCCAGTGCCTGGGCGATCTCGGGCCTGTCGGCGTGGTTGGGAAGGGTCGACGCATCGGCTCTCGAGTCGTAGAGGACATTGCCATCGGGAGCCACAAGGGTGGCGCGCAGCTGGCCAAGCTCGAGCGACGCCAGGACCTCCTCGTCGTTGTTGGTCTGATCAAGCAGGGAGCAGAGCGTCGCGCACTCGCCGGCGAGCTGCTCGTGCTCGTCGGCAAAGAACGCGCCCTGGAACAAGACGGCCGACGCCGCCGTCACGACGATGGCGACGGCGGCGCAGGCTGTGACGATGGAGAGGAAGATCTGCCTGGTGAGCGAAAGCTTCCTAGAAGCGCCCTTATTTGTAGATGAATCGCCGGTCAAAGACCCTCCTCAAGCTTTGCTTAGCCGCGCAGGCGGTATCCGACGCCGCGAACGGTCTCGATGAGGTCGCTCGCGTCGCCGAGCTTGGCGCGGATCTGCTGGACATGGACGTCGACCGTCCTCGAGCCGCCGTCGAAGTCCCAGCCCCAGACGCGCTGGAGCAGGGTCTCGCGGGAGAACACGACGCCCGGCGACTTGATGAGAAACGAGAGAAGGTCGAACTCGCGCATGGTGAGCGAGAGCTCCTCGCCGTCGAGCGTGGCCTCCCTGCGCTCGGGCCAGACGCTCACGGGTCCCGCGGAGTAGCAGGAGGACTCGGCGGCCTCGCTGTCGCGGCCGGCGCGGCGAAGAAGCGCCCGCGTGCGGCTCACCATCTCCATCATCCCAAAGGGTTTGGAGAGGTAGTCGTCCGCCCCGCCGTCGAGGGCGCGCACCTTGTCGAGCTCGGTGTCCTTGGCGGTGAGCATCATGACGGGGACGTTGGAGAGACCGGGCATCTTTCGGATGCGCGAGAGGATCTCGAGGCCGTCCGCGTCCGGGAGCATGATGTCGAGAAGGACCGCGTCGGGCTTGCGCTCGGCGCAGGCGCGCCTGAACTCGGCGTCGTCGGCACAGCCCTTTGCCTCAATGCCGCCCTGGCCCAGGGCATAGACCGTGAGCTCGCGGATGTTCTTGTCGTCCTCTACGTAGTAGACCACGTTCGACGCTCCCATCAGGTACTTCCCTACTGCTCGAGCCCGCCGGCCTGGCTGGGCTTCTCCTCGACCTTGTGCTCGCCGGTCACGCGGAAGATCGCCCACGCGGCCACGCGCTTGGAGAGGTCGCCGATGCGCTCGTAGTACTTGGCAACCATAAGAAGCTCAGGCAGGTACTTGGCGGAGGACTTCCCGTCGCGGATAAGCTTGACGAGCTTCTCCTCGGCATCGGAGTACAGAGAGTTTACCGCGTCGTCGGCCTCGATGACCGACTGGGCGAGCTCGACGTCCGAATTGATGAAGGCGTCGGATGCGCGCTGGACCATGACGGCGCACTTCTCGCTCATGGACAGGAACTCGTCGGAGACCTTCGCGGAGGCCTTCGCCGGGATGTCCTCAACAAGAAACGCGATGTCGCGGGTCATGCCGTCGATGTGCGAGAGGTCGGAGACGATGCGGAAAGCGCCGGAGACGAAGCGGAGGTCGTCGCCGATGAGCGGCTGCTGGAGGAGCATCGCGTCGAGGCAGGCCTCCTCGATGCCCTGGCGCAGGCGGTCCTCCGCCTTGCGGCCGCCGGCAAGGCCCTCCTGAGCGCCGCGGTCGCCTGTGGCGGCAAGGCCCGAGGCGCGCACGTCGGAGACGCACTTCTCCTTGAATCGAACGATGTAGTCCTTGATGTCGCCGAGCTGGCCGGTGAGCTTGGTGCGGGTCTGCATAACCATATCAGCTGAACCTTCCTGAGAGATATTCCTGCGTACGAGTCTGCTTGGGGTTCGAGAAGAGCTCCTTGGTCGGCGCCGCCTCGATGAGCTCGCCGAGGTAGAAGAAGCACGTCTTGTCCGCCACGCGCGTCGCCTGCTGCATGTTGTGGGTCACGACGACCACGGTGTGGTCCACGGACAGCTCGCTCATGAGCTGCTCGACTTGAACGGTGCTGATGGGGTCGAGCGCCGAGGTCGGCTCGTCCATAAGAAGCACCTCGGGGTTCGTCGCCAGGGCGCGGGCGATGCACAGACGCTGCTGCTGGCCGCCGGACAGTCCAAGACCGGACTGGTCGAGCTTGTCCTTGACCTCGTCCCAGAGGGCCGATCGCGTAAGGCAGCGCTCCAAGATCTCATCTGCCTCGGAGCGGCTGAGCTTCTTCATGCGCGCGGGGCCGTAGAGAATGTTGTCGCGGATGCTCATGGGAAACGGGTTGGGATGCTGAAAGACCATGCCGACGTGGACTCGAAGCGCGTTGGCGTCCATCTTGAAGATGTCCTGACCGCGGAACTCGATTGAGCCCTCGGTGCGGACGCCCTCGACGAAGTCGCACATGCGGTTGAACGTGCGCAGCAGCGTGGACTTGCCGCAGCCGGACGGCCCGATGAAGGCGCAGCAGCGGTTCTCCGGGATCTGCAGGTCGATCGATTTCAACGCCTGAAAGTCCGTGTACCAAAGGTCGAAGTCGCGGATGTCGATGGCGACGTTCGTCTCGTCGATGCTCCTGTGCTCGGCTTGGGTGAATTCCTTCTCCATAGTCCCCTCCATTAGCCGAACCTACCGGTGAGGTAGTCGACGAGTCTCTGATCTTTGGGCGCGCGGAAGATCTGGCGGGTCTCGCCGTACTCGACCATGTCGCCCACATAGAAGAATGCCGTGTAGTCGGAGACGCGGGTCGCCTGCTCCATGTTGTGCGTGACGATGGCGACGCAGATCCCGGACTCGGCGATGTCGTGGACCGTCTCCTCGACCGAGAAGGTGCTGATGGGATCGAGCGCCGAGCACGGCTCGTCGAAGAGGACCACGTCGGGCTTCATGGCCAGGGTGCGCGCGATGCACAGGCGCTGCTGCTGGCCGCCGGAGAGCGCGTAGGCGCTGCGGTCGAGCTTGTCTTTGACCTCGTCCCACAAGGCCGCCTGGCGAAGGCTCGTCTCGACGAGCTCGTCAGCCTCGTCCTTGGACTGGACGCGGCCGTGGCGCTTGGGCGCAAAGAGGATGTTCTCGCGGATCGACTTGCGAAAAGGGGTCGGCTGCTGGAACACCATGCCGATGGACTTGCGCAGCTCGAAGAGGTTCTCTTCCTTGGTGTTGATGTCGTGGTCGTGGTAGACGATCTGACCGCCGACGACGCACTTGGGAATCTCGCGGTTCATCAGGTTGAGCGAGCGAAGGAAGGTCGACTTTCCGCAACCGGAGGGGCCGATGAGCGCGGTGACGGTGCCTGCGTCGAAGGCGAGGCTCGTGCGGTGCAGGGCTTCCTTCGTGTAGTTGTACTTGACGGTCACGTCATGGGTCTCGAGCAGGTGCGTCGACGCGACGGTCGGGGCGACGGGCGTGCCGTCGAAGGTGTCGTTGATCATTTCCTCGCTCATTCGCTCGTCATCTTCTTTGCCAGGGCCTTACCGAGGACGCGCGCGAGCACGTTGAAGAGAAGCACGCAGATGATGAGGACCGCGGCGGTGCCCCACACGATCTCATCGTTGCCGGGAGAGGGCTCCATCTTGAGCTTCCAGATGTGCACGGCCAGCGTCTCGGCCGGACGGAAGATGTTCCAGGGGTTGCGCGGGCTCGCCAGCTTCATGCTCGCGAAGTTGATGTTCACGGCGGCGGAGCCGGACGTGAAGATGAGCGCGGCCGCCTCGCCGAACACGCGGCCGGCGGAGATCACAACGCCCGTGACGATGGCGGGCATTGCCGCGGGCAACAGCACATGTAGGGTCGTCTCCCAACGGGTAAGGCCCATTGCCAGGCCGGCGTCGCGCTGGCTGCGGGGAACATCCTCGAGAGCCTGTTGGATCACGCGGACCAGAATCGGGATGTTGAACATCGTGAGCGCCATGGCGCCGGCGATGATCGAGATCCCCCAACCGAGCGTGACCACGAAGAAGAGCGAGCCGAACATGCCGACGACGATGGAAGGGAGGCTCGAGAGCGTCTCGATGGCGGTTGAGGCGGCCTTGGTCACCCAGTTATCGGGGGCGTACTCCACGAGGAAGATCGCGGCGCCCAGGCTGATCGGCAGGCTGATGAGCAAGGTGATGACCAGCATATAGAAGCTATCGAAGAGCTCGGAGCTGATGCCGGGATTGACCTTTGCGGTCGGCGGCGTGGTGAGGAAGCCCGGCGAGAGCGCCTTGCCAAGACCCTGGATAAGGATAAAGGCGACGATCGCCGCGAGCAGGAACAGGACGAACGCGACGATGACGGTGAGGATGCCGGTGGCCACACGGTCCTGGCGGCCGATGCGGGCGGCGTGCTCGTCGAGGTCGATGCCGAGTCCGCCGGCCTCGACGGATGCCGCTTTGGAGGTTGAGGGGTTAACCACGGTTCTTCGCCCCCTTGCTGCCGATGAGGTGGATGACGAGGATGAACAGCAGGCTCATGCCCATGAGCAGCAGGCCCAAGGCCCACAGCGCGTGATACTGGACGGAGCCGGTGGTCGCGTTGGCGAAGCCCGAGGTGAGCGCCGTCGTGAGGGTGGCCGCCGGGGAAAGTAGGCCGGCGGGCATGACCTTCTCGACGCCGCCGATGACCATCTGGACGGCCAGCGTCTCGCCGAAGGCGCGCGTCATGCCGAGGATGACGGCGGTCATGAGCGAAGGGAGGGCGGACTTAAGCACGACGTGCCAGACCGTCTGCCATCGGGTGCAGCCAAGCGCGTAGGAGCCCTCGCGGTACTGGTCGGGGACCGCGGCCAGGGCGTCGATCGACAGCGTGGTGACCGTCGGGAGGATCATGACGGCCAGCACGATGGCACCGGACAAGATGCCCGCGCCGGTGCCCGCGGCGTCGCCGAAGATCGCGCGCATGGCAGAGTTGACCACGGTGAGGCCGATGAGGCCGTAGACGACCGAGGGGATGCCGACGAGCAGCTCGACGAGCGGCTGGAACACCTTGCGGCCGAAGGCAGGCCGCACCTCGACGACGAAGATGGCGCTGCCGAGCGCGATGGGCAGCGTGAAGAGCGTCGAGAGGACCATGACGCCGAAGGACGTGACGATGAGCGGGAGCGCGCCGTACTTTCCGTCGGAGGGCACCCAGCTCGTGCCCGTGATGAACGCCCCGAAGTCGATTCCGTCAACGAAGAACGCGGAGAGGCCCTGCCCGGCGACCATGACGATCAAGGTCACGACGATGAGGGCGACGAGGGCGACACACGCCCCCGTGAGACCCAGGCCCACGTTCTCGAGGCGGCGCTTCGGCAGCATCTGCTTAGCCATTAAGCGACCTTTCGCGAAGAGGAACACAAAACGAGGTGCCGCCGGAAACGTAAGCTCCCGGCAAGCACCTCACGGGAAGAGAAGGACTACTTGGTGGTCACGTTGCCCTTGGCGTCCTTGGCGACCTTCATGTCGGAAGCGGGGATGAAGCCCTCCTCCTCGACAAGAGAGCCCTGGACATCGTCGGACATCATGAAGTCGACGAAGGCCATGGTGGCGGCGTCGGCGTCTGCAGCGGTGTACATGTGCTCGTAGGCCCAGATGTTGAACTTGCCGGAGCAGACGTTCTCGGCGGTAGGCTCGACGCCGTCGACCTTCAGCGCCTTGAACTTGGTGTCGTCGAAGTAAGAGAAGGCGAGGTAGGAAATGGCGCCCTCGGTGGCCTGGATCTTCTCGACGACGGTGCCCGAGGAATCCTCCTCGGCAACCGGGGCGAAGGAGTCGGGGGCCTTCTCGCCGGCGAGGACGGCGGCCTCGAAGGTCGCGCGGGTGCCGGAGCCGGCCTTGCGCTCGATGACCTGAATCTTTCCGGCGGTGCCGCCGACCTCGGACCAGTCGGTGATGGCGCCGGTGAAGATGCCCTTGAGCTGCTCGGTGGTGAGGTCGTCCACGTCGACGCTGGAGTTCACGATCGGGCCCATACCGACGACGGCGACGGTGTGGTCCTCAAGCTTGGCAGCGGCGTCGGCGTCGAGCTTCTCCTCCGCGAAGACGTCGGAGCGACCGATCTGAGCCTTGCCGTCCTTGACGTCCGACAGACCCTGGCCGGAGCCGCCACCGGTAATGGCAACGGTGACGTCGGGATACTTCTCCTCGAACTCGGCCGCAGCGGACTCGACGAGCTTCTGGAACGAGGTTGCGCCGGAGCAGTTAACGGTGCCAGAGACGGACTCAGAGCCTGCAGCAGCGCCATCAGCAGCGGCGTCGGAGGCGGAGGAGCCACCGCAACCAACGAGGCCGAGGCCGGCAGCAGCGACGGCGACGCCGCCGAAGCCGGCGAGGAACTGACGACGAGAGAGGCTATCGAGCTTGGACATGGATCTCCTTCCAATGGATTGCCGGGCAGCCCCGCGGGGCGTGTTCCGGCCGTGTCAAGGAGCATCCTAGGTTGCCGCCGCGCCTTACAATTCGGCATCTCGCGTCGCTTACAAGTGGCTGATTGGCCCTTACAATCAGCTGACAATGAGCCGGTTTTGCGTTACGTCTGCGTGATAAAGGCCCATCTACCTGCAGCCTTACAAAGTGACGACTGTTATGGCACATTTATTAGCCGCCTTACGTTAACGATGAGCCCACACCGCCCCTGCTCGCAGCCTTTCCGGTTTGGGCGGAGCCCACAACTCCCCCTCCCCCAGTTCCAAGCGATGAGGAAGAGCCCAAGTCGCCCCCTATTGCAGCTATTTTTGGAACTGAGCTAGGGGGCTAACATGGGCTCATGGACCGGCACAAGCACTGCGACAGGGGAAGAGCTGGGCTCGCTCGAGCCTTGAAACACTGTGCTGCGGGACAACGTGGGCGAGATCCTACTTCCTTCGTTTATCTCCCCAGTGGATGCCGTCGATTCGCTCCAGCTCCCAATACAGATCCTCATGTCGAGTCCTTCTGCGGTACGCAGACTCGGCCGATATGTGCCTCCGGGGATATCCCGCGTCCCGGCGTGCACGCTCCACGATATCCTCCATATAGTCGTGGTCCCTATAGAGCTCGGCGTCGATCTCGTATTCCTTAAGACCGATCGCGCGCAGCTCGTTGCTGCGTCGAATATCGCGCGCCAGTCCGCGCTGCGTGTTATGGATAGACCCGTTGTACTCAAACGCCACACCGCTGAACTCCCCGGGTCGCCTTCTGCCGTCAGGGGCCTTGATGAGGATGTCGGGCCTACGGATACCACGCTCATCAAAATGCGAGCCTATGCGCTCAACCTCAAGCGGATCGTTCATGGAAAGCACGGGCAGCCCGTAGCCCTTCTTTGAGCACGAGAGCCCAAGGCGAAGCGACAGCTTGGTCTCTCTTGGGGACCCGGATCTCAAGCAAGCGTCGCCCAGCGCCTCGCGCAGCAGCGGCACCCCATTCACCGAGCCGATATAGGCCAAGAGCCGTTCAAAATCCTCCGGCACCGCCAGCGGCACGGTCCTTTGAATCATGCCGCCATCCGCCTCCGGGACAATTGAGTAAAGCCCCATGAGCTCACTCAAAAGCACGGTCAGCTCGAGGCGAGAGAGGTCAGGAGCCATAAGAAGGGCGAGTAGCGCAGGCGATGCACAGCGCACTCCCCCGCCGAAATCGATTGTGGAGCCTTGCGGCACCTCGGTTCTGAACACATGTGAAACGAACCCGTTCCCATGCCGAGACCCGCAAGGATCTTTGGTTATGAACTCGGGTTCCCCTTCCATGGTGTAAATCCCGGGCAGGTGAAGCAAAACATGAGAAAGGTCCCCGGCGCGCGGAGCGTTCGCGGGCACCGGTTGCGCGGAATAGCGCAGGCTGCTTCCAAGGGCACCGTCGCGCGTTCGGCGCAATGCCCAGAGAGCCGAGGTGTGTGAAATCAAGGTATCCATAGGCAAAGGCTAGGCGAAAATCGGCCGGCTAAGCCCCACAACCGCAACGGCACGGTGCGAAATGCTGGCAGCTAGCTGGCGGAATGCTGCCAAAACCGACCGCTTCCGATACACATGCGCTAGTAAGAAGGACCGGGGCACTGGTATTAGAACCGGTTCATGCCAAAGCAGCCTTTTGAGTGATTCCACAAGCCGTACACATGACTGCTCGCTGGCTGGCCCATGTATTCCCCGCTCCCAGTGTCGCTTAAGAATATTGGGCCCACATCATCCCCGGTCGCAGCTGTAACGGGCGCTGCGATCCGGGGTGATGTGGGCCCAATCACGATCGTAAGAACTGCAGGACGGGGCGACGTGGGCTCAAACACTAAATAAAAGACTGAGCTATGGGGGTGACGTAGGCGCAAGGGACAGAATCGGTTTCCATGATATGAAGATTGCAAGGTACCTTGTAAATTATATTTCGGTACCTTGCAATCTCATCATCGCAGTCGTAGCCTGTTCAAGCTAAACAGTAGCTGTCGTTTTAGAGAGGAGGTTCGAAGATGCGAATATCCGACAAGCAGCTCGCCAAATGCCGTGCGAACGAGACAACTGAGCAGCAGATCCTTCATCTGCTCGGGTACTTCGGACACTACATTTATGTGCTGCGGGGAGGTTTGGGCGGAAAGCAGCACGTCCTCAAGACGCTCCTGCTCCAAGGGGAGATGACGCAAAGAGAACTGCTTGAGCTCCTGCACACGAGCTCGGCTTCTCTTTCCGAGGTGCTCGGAAAGCTCGAGCGAGAAGGCCTCATCGAGCGCGGCAGGTCCGAGGCCGACAAGCGCCAGCTGGAAGTGAGCCTCACGGACGCCGGCAAAGTCGCCGCCGCCGAGATGGTCCGCGAGGAGAAGGAGTTCGAGGAGAAATCCCTCGACTTTCTTACTCAGGAGGAGAAGGCCGATTTCCTCAACCGGCTCGACGTCATCTTTGACCACTGGAGAGAACTAGAGAAGCAGAAAAAGGAGGAATGTCCGTGCAAAAAGAACTAAACGCCAAGGCCGAGAAGGTCAACTACGGCGCGGTCATGCGCAACCTCATGAAGAGCATTCGGGACTACAAGCCCTACACCGTGGCCACCCCCCTGCTGGTGCTCGGCGAGGTCGCCTGCGAGATGACCATCCCCTTCGTCACCGCGAACCTCATCGACACCATCAAGGTCGGCGCCACCGTGGAGGAGCTGCTCCCCACCTCGGGCCTGCTCGTGCTCCTCGCCATCACATCCCTGTTCTTCGGCGCAGCCGCCGGCATCACCTGCAGCCACGCGAGCTGCGGCTTCGCGAAGAACCTGCGCCGCGACCTCTTCTATAAGATCCAGACGTTCAGCTTCGCGAACATCGACGACTTCTCCAGCTCCTCGCTGGTCACACGCCTCACGACCGACATCACAAACGTCCAGCAGGCGTTCATGATGATGATCCGCATCGCGGTGCGCTCCCCGCTCGTGCTCATCTTCGCCTTCACGATGGCGTTCGCCATGGGCGGAAGCGTTGCCACGGTCTACCTCGTCATCATCCCCATCCTCGGCTTCGGCCTCTTCTACATCATCCACCTCGTGCGCCCGATCTTCTCCCGCGTCTTCCACAAGTACGACGCCTTAAACGAGTCCGTCGAGGAGAACGTGAGCGGGATGCGCGTGGTCAAGAGCTTCGTGCGCGAGGACTACGAGAAGTCCAAGTTCGCGCGCGCCGCACAGGACGTCTGCGCCGACTTCACCCGTGCCGAGAAGCTCCTCGCCTTCAACAACCCGATGATGAACATCTGCGTCAACGGCGCCTTCGTGGTCATCATCTACCTGGGCTCGAAGATCATCATCACCACTCAGGGCCAGGCTTTCGACATCGGCCAGATGTCCTCGATCTTCACCTACGGCTTCCAGATCCTCATGAGCCTCATGCAGCTCTCCATGATCTTCGTCATGGTCACGATGGCCGACGAGTCCGCGCGACGCATCAACGACGTGCTCGAGGCAACCCCCACCATCAAGGCCCCTGCCGAGCCCATCCGCGAGGTCGCCGACGGTTCGATCGACTTCGACGGCGTGAGCTTCAAGTACTCCGCGCGCGCCGAGCGGCAGGCGCTCTCGGACATCGACCTTCACATCAAGAGCGGCGAGACGATCGGCATCATCGGCGGCACCGGCTCGGCGAAGTCCACGCTCGTCAACCTCATCGCCCGACTCTACGACGCGACCGAGGGGCGTGTGCGCGTCGGCGGCGTCGACGTTCGCGACTACGACCTCGACACCCTGCGCAAGCAGGTCGCCATGGTTCTTCAGAAGAACGTCCTGTTCTCGGGCACCATCGCAGAGAACCTTCGCTGGGGAGACCCCGACGCCACCGACGAGGAGGTCCGCGAGGCTGCGCGCCTCGCCTGCGCCGACGAGTTCGTGGACACCTTCCCCAAGGGCTACGACACCTGGATCGAGCAGGGCGGTACCAACGTCTCCGGCGGCCAGAAGCAGCGCCTGTGCATCGCGCGAGCGCTCCTGCGCCGACCGAAGGTCCTCATCCTCGACGACTCGACCTCTGCCGTCGACACGAAGACCGACGCGAAGATCCGCGAGGGCCTCGCGAGCTACCTTCCCGACACGACGAAGCTCATCATCGCCCAGCGCATCAGCTCCGTCCAGGAGGCCGACCGCATCATCATCATGGAGGGCGGCCGCATCGCCCAGATCGGCACCCACGAGGAGCTGCTGCAGACGTCGGAGATCTACCGAGAGACGTTCAACTCTCAGAACAAGATGACCAAGGAGGGCAGCGAGGATTCCTCGGATGCCCAGGCCAAGGAAGGAGGCGAGGCCGATGAGTAAGCAGGAAGCCCAGGCAAAGCGCGCGGGCGGCGCCCGCAAGGGAATCGCGCTGCGCCTCATCAAGACGCTCTTCTCGTTCTATCCCGTGCTTCTTCCCGCCGTCGTGGCAGGCATCGTCTTGTGCGCGATCATCAACTCCATCGGAGCCGTCTTCCTCCAGGGCGCCCTTGAGGTCATCAGCACCTCCTGGCAGACGGGCGACTGGGAGGCGGCGCGCCCCCAGATCCTGCAGCTCGCCGTGACGCTCGGCGTCATCGACGCCGTGGGCGTCGCCTCGTCGCTCTTCTGGAACCGCAACATGGCGACGATCACGCAGGGCTCGCTCGAGAAGCTCCGCGAGAAGATGTTCAACCGCATGCAGGACCTGCCGATCCGCTACTTCGACACGCACCAGCACGGCGACATCATGAGCCACTACACCAACGACATCGACACGCTGCGCCAGATGATCAGCCAGTCGCTGCCCAACCTGCTCATGACCGTCATCGTCATCGTCTCGGTCTTCTGCATCATGCTCTACTACTCGGTGTGGATGTGCCTCGTGATCATCGCGGGCGTCGCCTGCATGATGCTCATGACCAAGCTGCTCGGCGGACGCTCCGCCCGCAACTTCATCGCGCAGCAGAAGGAGCTCGGCGTCGTCGAGGGCCACATCGAGGAGGTCATGGGCGGCCAGAAGGTCATCAAGGCCTTCTGCCACGAGCACGCCGCCGAGGCCGACTTCGACGAGCGCAACGAGCGACTCTTCGAGGTCTCCCAGAAGGCCAACATGTACGCCAACATCCTCATGCCCATCATCATGAACCTGGGCAACCTCCTCTACGTGCTGGTCGCCCTCGCCGGCGGCGTCCTTCTTGCCCTTGAGGTCCCCAACCTCTCGATCTCGGGCCTGCCGCTGACCATCGCCGTGGTCGTTCCCTTCCTCAACATGACCAAGCAGTTCTGCGGACAGATCGGCCAGATCTCCATGCAGATCAACGCCGTGGTCATGGGCCTCGCCGGCGCAGAGCGCATCTTTGAGCTCATCGACCAGGAGCCGGAGGTCGACGAGGGCTACGTCACGCTCGTGAACACCAAGTACAACGCGACAGGCGAGCTCGTCGAGTGCGACGAGCGCACCACCGACTGGGCTTGGAAGCACCCCCACAAGGACGGCAGCGTAACCTTCACCCCGCTCGCCGGAGACGTCCGCATGGTCGACGTCGACTTCGGATACACCCCCGACCACCAGGTCCTCAAGGGCGTCTCGGTCTACGCGAAGCCGGGCCAGAAGGTCGCCTTCGTCGGCGCGACCGGCGCGGGCAAGACGACCATCACGAACCTGATCAACCGCTTCTACGACATCGCCGACGGCAAGATCCGCTACGACGGCATCAACGTCAACAAGATCAAGAAGGCCGACCTGCGCCGGTCGCTCGGCGTGGTCCTGCAGGACGTGAACCTGTTCACCGGAACCGTCATGGACAACATCCGCTACGGCAAGCTCGACGCCACCGACGACGAGTGCGTCGCCGCGGCCAAGCTCGCGGGCGCCGACGACTTCATCCGCCGCTTGCCCGACGGCTACGAGACGATGCTCACGGGCAACGGCGCCCAGCTCTCGCAGGGCCAGCGTCAGCTCATTTCCATCGCCCGTGCGGCCGTCGCCGACCCGCCCGCGATGATCCTCGACGAGGCCACGAGCTCCATCGACACGCGCACCGAGGCGATCGTCCAGCGCGGCATGGACGCGCTCATGACCGGCCGCACGACCTTCGTCATCGCGCACCGCCTGTCGACCGTCCGCAACTCCGACGTGATCATCTGCCTCGACCACGGCCAGGTAATCGAGCGCGGAAGCCACGACGAGCTCATCGCAAAGAAGGGCTACTACTACCAGCTCTACACCGGAGCCTTCGAGCTCGAGTAGCGCACAGCGCTGAAGGAGGGCCCTCGGGCAACTTGTGGCAAGAAGGACTGCGACCGCAAGTTGCCCGGGGGCCCTTTCGTGTCGAGACGATGCGCCCGGGCAATGCTATTCTTTAGAGCCTTTTGCAAATGGTACGGACGAGGAGTCGAATGGACCTTATTGCCAAGCTGGCCGATGAGCTCAAGCTGAAGGAGGCCGACGTCGAGGCGGCGGTCAAGCTCATAGACGAGGGGAACACCATCCCCTTCATCGCGCGCTACCGCAAAGAGGCGACGGGCGGCATGGACGACGTCGCGCTCCGCGCCCTTGAGGAACGCCTTTCCTACCTGCGCAACCTCGAGGAGCGCAAGCAGGACGTCATCGCCCTCATCGACGGGCAGGGCAAGCTCACCGACGAGCTCAGGTCCCAGATCGCGGAGGCGGCGACGCTGCAGCGCGTGCTCGACCTGTACAAGCCCTTCCGCAAGAAGCGCCTCACCCGCGCCCAGAAGGCGCGCGAGGCCGGGCTCGAGCCGCTTGCGAACATGATCATCATGCAGGCGTCCGCCAAGGGGTCGGCGCTCGACGAGGCGGCGGCCTTTGTCAACGAGGAGGCCGGCTTCGACACGCCCGAGAAGGCCCTCGCCGGCGCTTCGGACATCGTGGCAGAGACCATAGCCGAGGACCCGGAGAACGTCTCCGAGCTGCGTGCGTTCACCAGGAGCACCGCAGACATCGTCGTCGAGGCGACCGACGCGGCCGAAAAGACCCCCTACGAGTGAACTGCGTCCCAAAACTTGGACTCGATAAATAAGGACCTAGGCGGCCATGGACCGGAGCCGGAACTCCTCCGGC